>NZ_JAGQFT020000001.1 GCF_018122625.2 Coralloluteibacterium stylophorae
TCTACGATGCAAGCTCGATGGCTTCAGGAGCGGCTCGGGCGTCCCACCCTCCCCCGATGATCGGTCGGGGACAGTGCCCCTTCATCGGGGCGCTGTCGAGATACAAGGAGCGGCTTCAGCCGCGACCTGCGCCTCGGGCTCCGATGCGGGCGCGGGGCGGGCTGAAGCCCCTCCCACGGAAGACGTCGCGGCTGAAGCCGCTCGCAGCGAAGAGCACGCTCGCGCCCCGTGGGGGCGACGGTGCGCGACGCACTACGGCTTCGGGATCCGGATGGTCTTGCTGATCATCAGCGAGCCGGAGACCGCGAACAGCAGGCTCAGCGGATGCCACTGCCAGGGGCCGAGCTGCAGGGCGCCGAGCCAGATCGCCTCGCCCCAGCGGCCGCCGCCGATGGCCACGCCGAGGAGCAGCACGAGGAAGGTGCTGCTCGGGATCGGCGTGCCCTCGAAGTAGGTCACCTTTCCGCTCTCGGCCGACAGCGCTGCGGCGCTGACGTTGTAGCGCGCCAGCCGGCTCACGCCGCAGCACACGAAGTAGACCAGGATCGCCGCATCCCAGCCGCCGTCCATGCCGGCGCCCCAGGCCAGCGCAGCGGGGGCGACGCCGAAGGAGATCACGTCGGCCAGCGAATCCAGTTCGCGGCCGAGCGGCGAATCCTCGTGCCGCCAGCGCGCGATGCGGCCGTCGAGCACGTCGAACACCAGCGCCAGCGGGATCAGCGCCACCGCCGCCATCAGCCCGTGGCTGCTGGCGTGCGACATCGACCACAGCACGGCGAGCACCGCGGCGGTGCCGCAGGCGGCGTTGCCGAGGGTGAACCAGTCCGCGAGGCAGAAGCCGCGGAGCATCGAGAAGTGACGGCGGGGTTCGGTCATCGCGTCATCGTAGGCAGCATCGGCCATGCATGACAGCGCGGTCGCGATCACGTCGCGGTGAACCGGGCGTGTCGCGGGCGTGTGGTGCCGATCCACATGCGATCTTCAGGCGCGCGCCACTAGGGTGGCGGCTCGTCACGTCAGGAGCCGTCCATGGCCAGCACCGCATCCGCATTCCCCACCCGTCCGCTCGGCCGCACCGGCATGGCGCTGACCCGCGTGGGCTTCGGCGCCTGGGCGATCGGGGGCAGCGGCTGGTCGCACGGCTGGGGCGCGCAGGACGACGCCGATTCGATCGCCGCCATCCGCCGCGCCGTCGACCTCGGGGTCAACTGGATCGACACCGCGGCCATCTACGGCCTCGGTCATTCCGAGGAGGTCGTGGCGCGGGCGCTGGCCGACATCCCGAAGAGCGAGCGGCCGTTCGTGTTCACCAAGGGCGGCCTGGTCTGGGACGAGAACGACCGCGCCGCAGCGCCGCGCCTGGTCGGCGCGCCCGACAGCCTGCAGCGCGAGGTCGAGGCCTCGTTGCGGCGGCTGCGCACCGACTGCATCGACCTCTACCAGATGCACTGGCCGGCGCAGGACGGCACGCCGCTGGAGGAGTACTGGCAGGCCCTGCTCGACCTGAAGCAGGCCGGCAAGCTGCGCGCGGTCGGCCTCTCCAACCACGACGCCGGACAACTGGAGGCGGCCGCGAGGCTCGGCCATGTCGACAGCCTGCAGCCGCCGTTCTCGGCGATCCGGCGCGGGGCGGCGGAATCGGTGCTGCCGTGGTGTGCGGCGCATGGGACCGGCGTCATCGTCTACAGCCCGATGCAGTCGGGCCTGCTCACCGGCGCCTTCAGTGCCGAGCGCGCGGCGTCGCTGCCGGCGGACGACTGGCGCTCGCAGTCCGACGATTTCAGGGGCGACGGCCTCGCGCGGAACCTGGCGCTGGCCGAGGCGCTCGGCGACGTCGCCGCCAAGCACGCCACGAGCACGGCGAGCATCGCCTGCGCGTGGACGCTGGCGTGGCCGGGCGTGACCGGGGCCATCGTCGGCGCGCGCAATGCGGAACAGGTCGACGGCTGGATCGACGCGGCCATCCGCGTGCTGGACTCGCAGGACCTCGACTTCATCGGCGAGGCGATCGCGCGGACCGGCGCGGGCTACGGTCCGACACGGCCGCAGCACTGACCGGCACGGCAGGCGGTGGCGCGTCATGACCAGGTCTGCCCCCGCCCGCCGCGGCTTCCGCATCGTCCTGGCGGCGCTGTGCGTGCTGACGGCAGTCGCCGGCTGCGGGCCGCGCGGCGGGAACGGCGAGGGCGTGTCGCAGGCGCCCGCCGCCCTGCCGTGGACGCGCAGCGAGCGCGAGCGGCGCCTCGCGCGGATCGAGGACGAGGCTGCGCGCGCGGCCTGGACCGCCGCCGCCGAGGAGGCGCTGGCGCAGGCGCCGACGGCCCCGGGCGATGCCTATGCCGAACGCGGCCGGCTGCAGCCAGGCGAGGCCGTCGCGCTGCGGATCGAGGTGCCGCCGGGGCAGGTCGGACGCATCCGGCTGCAGGTACACGGGCAGCCCGCTGCGCCTCCGCTGGCCGAGCTCTACCGGCTCGACGGGGCCACCTGGCGGCGGCTCGGCGACAGCGTGCCGGCCGGCGCGGCGCGCCGCGTCGAGGAGGGCGTGCACGCCGCGCTGGTGCAGGCCGATCCCGGCGCCGGCGCCGGCTACACCCTCCAGCTGTCGCGCGGCGGGCGCGCGATGTTCCCGGTGGAGGGCGCGGCGCGCTACGACATCGGCGGCGTCTACGGCGACCCGCGTCCGGGCGGGCGCATCCACGAGGGCATCGACGTGTTCGCCGAGCGCGGCACCCCGGTGCTGGCCGCGGAGCAGGGCGTGGCGATGCAGCGGCAGTCGGACCTGGGCGGGCGCACGGTGTGGCTGCGCGCCGGCTCCGGGCTGAGCTACTACTACGCGCACCTGGACGAGGTCGCGATCGAGCCCGCGGCGCGGGTGGAGCAGGGCGAGGTGCTGGGCGGGGTCGGCAGCAGCGGCAATGCGCAGGGCACGCCACCGCACCTGCATTTCGGGATCTACCGCCGCGGCCGAGGTTCGATCGACCCGCTGCCGAGCCTGGCGGCGCCTCCGCAGGAAGCCTTCGAGCCGATCGAGCCGCCGGCGTGGCCTGAGGCTCGCGTCGACGCCTCCGCCCTCAACCTGCGTGCCGCGCCGGGCGACGACGGCGCCGTGCGCGAGCGGCTGGAGCGGGGCGCGCGGCTGCGCGTGCTCGCCGCGACCGACCGCGCTCCGTGGCTGCGCGTGCGGGCGGGCGGGGTGCAGGGGTTCGTGCACGGCGGCTACCTGGCGGAGGCGACGGCGGCCGACGGCCCCCCGGAAGAGGGGGGCGCCCGGGCGCCGGCGCCCTAACCGGCGGCGCGCGTCGTGCCCATCGGTTCGGCCACGCGCACCAGCTGCTTGCCGAAGTTGGCCCCGCCGAGCATGCCGATGAAGGCCTCGGGCGCATTCTCCAGCCCGTCGACGATGTCCTCGCGATAGCGCACGCGGCCCTCGCGGACCCAGGCGCCCATCTCCTTGAGGAAGGGCTCCTGCAGGGCATCGACGAACTGGGTCTGGATGAAGCCGCGCACGGTGAGCTGGCGGGTCAGGATCGCCCCCATCAGCGCCGGCGAGCGATCCGGCCCGGGCGGCGGCGAGCTCGCGTTGTACTGCGAGACCAGCCCGCACACCGGGATCCGCGCGTGGTCGTTGAGGAGCGGCAGCACCGCCTCCAGCACCGGACCGCCGACGTTCTCGAAGTAGATGTCGACGCCGTCGGGGCAGGCTGCGCGCAGGCGCTCGGGGAAGTCGTCGGCGCGGTGGTCGACGGCGGCATCGAAGCCGAACTCCTCGGTCAGCGCCCGGCACTTGCGCTCGCCGCCGGCGATGCCGACCGCGCGCAGGCCGAGGATCCTCGCGATCTGGCCGACCGCGGAGCCGACCGGGCCGGTCGCCGCGGCGACCACCAAGGTCTCGCCCTCGCGCGGCTTGCCGATCACCTTGAGCCCGCTGTAGGCGGTGAAGCCGGGCATCCCCAGTACGCCGAGCGCGGTGGAGGGCGGCGCGAGGTCGGGATCGAGCCGGCGCAGGTGCTCGGGGCGCGCCAGCGAGAACGCCTGCCAGCCGCCGTGCGCCAGCACCAGGTCGCCCGGCTGCAGTTCGGCGGCCTCCGAGGCCACCACCTCGGCCACGGTGCCGCCTTCCATCACGGCGCCGACCTCGACCGGCTTCGCGTACGAGCGGCCCGCGTTCATGCGCCCGCGCATGTAGGGATCGAGCGACAGGAACAGCGTGCGCAGCAGGACCTGGCCCTCGCGCGGCTCCGGCAGCGGCGCCTCCTCCAGGCGGAAGTCGTCGGTCTGCGGCGCGCCCTCCGGGCGCTTCGCCAGCACGATGCGGCGGTTGCGCCGGGCCGGTGCGGATGCGGACATGGGATCTCCTTTCGTCGCTGCGGCATGAGCCGGCGAGGCTAGCTCCAAGGCCATCAACATCGCGCGAGCCATGGCGCCGGAGGTCCGCTCACGCAGCGAGGAGCCGGCGCGCGCCAGCATCGTCGTCCCGCCACCGCCAGGAGCCGCCGATGATCGACCTCTACACCTGGAAGACGCCCAACGGCCGCAAGGTGCCGATCGCGCTGGAGGAGCTCGGGCTCGAGTACCGCGTGCATCCGGTCGACATCGGCGCCGACGCGCAGTTCGCGCCGGGGTTCCTCGCCATCTCGCCCAACAACAAGATCCCGGCCATCGTCGACGACGACGGTCCCGGCGGCGAGGTGGCGATCTTCGAGAGCGGCGCGATCCTGACCTATCTCGCCGAGAAGACCGGGGCGCTGCTGCCGGGTGCCGGCGCGGCGCGCTACGTCGCCCTGCAGTGGCTGCACTGGCAGATCGGCGGACTGGGCCCGATGCTCGGCCAGCTGGGCTTCTTCGCCGTGCGCTCGAAGGAGAAGGCGCCGCTGGCGGTCGATCGCTTCACCGACGAGGCCAACCGCCTGCTCGACGTGCTCGAGCGGCGCCTGGCCGACAGCCGCTACCTCGGCGGCGACGACTACGGCATCGCCGACATCGCCGCCTATCCGTGGATGCAGGCCGCCGGGACGATGCTTGCCGAGGCGCTGTCGGCGCCGTTCGAGCGACGCCCGGCGACGGCACGCTGGCTGGAGGAGGTCGGCGCGCGCCCGGCGGTGCGCAAGGGCATGCGCGTCCTCGAGGACTGAGCGCCGCTACTGCAGCGGCAGCCCGCGCAGGTCCTCGATCTGGTCCGGCGACACCGCGCCGCCGCGGTTGCCCCAGGCCTGGCGGACGTAGGTCACCACCGCGGCGACCTCGGCATCGGAGAGCTGGTGGGCGAACGGGGGCATCGAGTAGGGGCGCGGGTTGCCTGCGGTGACCGGCGGTACGCCGCCGTAGAGCACCATCCGCACCGTGTTCACCGGATGGCCCTCGGCCAGGGACGGGTTCCCGGCCAGCGGCGGGTAGTCGAGCCCGCGGCCGCGGCCGTCGGCGCCGTGGCACTCGGCGCAGTGCCGTGCGTACAGCCTCCGCCCGTCCGCGGCCAGTTCGCCGGCGCGGGTGCCGCCGACGATGCCGGCGTAGGCGGTGCGCGGGCGGTCCGGGATGTCCTTCAGGTACACCGCCATCGCCTGCGCGTCCTCCGGCGTCAGGGCGCGCAGGCTGCTGTAGACCACCTCCGCCATGGGCCCGTAGGCCGCGCCGTGCGGCGACACGCCGGTGCGAAGGAACTGCGCCAGCTCGTCCACCCCGTAGCGCGCCAGAGCCTGCCGTCCGAGCGGCGGCGCATACCAGCCCTCGCCCGGGATGCGCCCGCCGGCCATGTAGCGGTCCGCGGGCAGCGATCCGAACGCGCCGCGCTCGCCGTGGCACATGTCGCAGTGGCCGACGCCGTCGACGAGGTAGCGGCCGCGGTTCCAGGCCGCGGAGCGGTCGGGGCGCGGCTCGAACGGCGCTCGGGGCCGGTGGAACAGCATGCGCCAGGCCAGGATCGCGCCGCGGCTGCCGGCCGGGAACGCCAGCGTGTCCGGCCGCTGCGGCGCGCGCACCGGCGCCTGCGTGCGCAGGAAGGCGTAGAGCGCCTCGAGGTCCGGGTCGGTGAGGAGCGCGAAGTTGGCGAACGGGAAGGCGGGGTAGAGGAAGCCGGCCTCCTCGGTCACGCCGTGGCGCATGGCGTGGCGGAACTGATCCAGCGACCAGTCGCCGAGGCCGGTTGCGGCATCCGGCGTGAGGTTGCTCGAGTACAGCGTGCCCCAGGGCGTGGCGAAGCCGCGGCCGCCGGCATAGGGCGTGCCGCCGCGGGTGGTGTGGCAGGTCAGGCAGTTGCCGAGGCGGGCGAGATAGGCGCCGCGCTCGACCAGCGCCGGCTCGGCAGCGATGGCGGTCGCGCCGCCGTCCGGGACCCGCAGCGGCTCCAGTCCGCCCTGGCGCATGAACAGGAAGGCCGCCGCCACCGCCAGCAGGATCGCCAGCGGCACCAGGGCCAGCGCCGCCCAGCGCAGGCGTGTGAGCAGCGGCCTCATCGCGCCGTCTCCGCGTGCGAGAGGCTGCCGCAGGCCAGCGGCGGTTCGAAGCTGGCGGCCGGCGCCGGCCGTGCGTCGGCGGCGTGCGGCTGGCGCGAGAGCCACTGCGCGATCAGGGTGATGTCGGCGAGCGAGAGCCTGTTCGCAACCGTCGCCATGCAGTCCGGCGGTGCGCCCTGGCGCAGGCCGGTTCGCCAGCTGCCCATCTGCGCGATCACGTAGTCCGCGGGCAGGCCGACGATGGCCGGGACGCCCGGCTCCAGGCCTTCGAGCGTCTCGCCATGGCAGGCGCTGCAGGGCGGGATGTCGCGGTCCGGATCGCCCTCGCGCACGAGGATGCGTGCGCGCGCCTGCTGCGTCGCCGTCATCGGCGCGGCCTCCGCATGCGGCAGCGCGCGCGGCACCGGCTGTGCGGCATAGAAGCCGGAGATCTCGCGCAGCCAGGCGTCGTCCATGTACTGGACCAGGTAGGTCATCGGCGGAAAGTGCCGGCGCCCGTCGCGGAAGCCGCGCAGCTGCTCGAAGAGATAGCCCGCCGGCTTGCCCGCCAGGTGCGGGTAGTAGACGGTGCCGCCGACGCCCTCGCCGCGCTCGCCGTGGCAGGCGGCGCAGCCTTCGAGGCGCTCGCCGATATCGGGCGACTGCGCGGCGGCGGGCGCGGCGAGGCCGGCGCCGGTGGCGAGCGCGAGCAGGGCGATCAGGGTTCGGATCACGAAGGACTCTTCGACGGGACGGACGCATCCACCGCGGGCGGCGGCTGGCGATTATCGCAGCCGTGCGGCGACGGCGGCAGGAACCATAACGTCGGCCCAGGAGGCGCCGGGTCTGATCCGGCTGCGCGCGGGCGCAACTGATCCGGTCCCCGCGCCGCCGTCGGCGGAGACTGCGCGACGGTCCACGCACGGCTCCGTCGCCATGAAAACCGCCTTCATCCTCGCCATGTTCGCCCTGATCCTGTGGAACCTCGGCGCCGGCCTCTACTACATGATCGCCGACCGCGGCACGACCGGTCGCACGCTGCGCGCGCTGACCTGGCGCATCGCGCTGTCGGTGGCGCTGATCGCCCTGGTCGGCCTGGGCATCCTCACCGGCATCGTGCAGCCGCACGGGGTGGGCGGCTGATCAGCCCGCCTGCGCCCGTACCAGTTCGCCCAGGGTGCGCAGCGCGGCCTCGGTGCGCGCGTCCCAGATGTGTCCGTAGTTGAGCCGCACGCAGTTCCGGAATTCCTGGCGGGCGGAAAAGATCGGCCCCGGCGCAATGCTGATGCCCGCGTCCAGGGCCTGGCGGTGCAGGCGCAGGGCATCGACCCGCGGATCCAGCTCCAGCCACATGAAGTAGCCGCCCCGCGGCCGCGTCGCCCGCGTCCCGGGCGGGAAGTGGCGCGCGATCGCCTGCGCGAACGCGGTCTGCTGCAGGGCGAGGGTGTGCCGCAGGCGGCGCAGGTGGCGGTCGTAGCCCGGTTGCTGCAGGTAGTGCGCGAGCGCGGCCTGGCCGGGCGCCGATGTCGCCAGGCTGGTCGACAGCTTGAGTCGCGCCACGCTGCGGGCATGGCGCCCGGCGGCGACCCAGCCGATCCGGTAGCCCGGCGCCAGGCTCTTGGAGAACGAGCCGCAGTGCAGGACCCCGCCGTCGGCATCGAAGGCCTTGGCCGGCAGCGGCCGGCGCTCGTCGAAGTACAGCTCGCCGTAGACGTCGTCCTCGATCAGCGGGATCCCGTGGCGCGCCAGCAGCGCGGCGAGCGCGCGCCGCGAGGCCTCGGGCATGAGGCTGCCGAGCGGGTTCTGGAAGCAGCTCATGATCCAGCAGGCGCGCGGCCGGTGGCGCTCGACCGCCGCCTCCAGCGCGACGGGATCGATGCCGTCGCGCGGGTGCGTCGGCACCTGCACCGCGCGCAGCCCGTTGCGCTCGAGCGCCTGCAGCGCGGCGTAGAAGGTGGGCGATTCCACCAGCACCGTGTCGCCCGGCCGGGTCACCGCCGCCAGGCACAGGTTCAGCGCCTCCAGCGCGCCGTTGGTGATGACGATCTCGGCGACGTCGAGCTCGATCCCGTCGGCGAGGTAGCGCCGCGCGATCAGCCGCCGCAGCTCGGCGTTGCCCGGGGTGAGGTCGTCGACGCTGGCCCAGGGATCGAGCGTCCGCGTCGCCGTGGCCTGCGCGCGTGCGAGGGCATCGAGCGGGAACAGCAGCGGACTCGGGAAGGCCGAGCCGAGCGGCACGACCTCGCGCTGGCGGGTGGACTCCAGGATCTCGAACACGCGCGCGCTGACGTCGAGATCGCCGACGTCGCCGGTCGGGCGCGAGGCGGTGTCGAGCTCCGGCAGCAGCGCCGCCACTTCGTTCGCCACGTAGTAGCCGGAGCGGTCGCGCGGACGCACCAGCCCGCGCGCCTCGAGCAGGTAGTAGGCCTGGAACACCGTCGACGGGCTGACCGAGCGGCGCTGGCTGGTTTGCCGCACCGAGGGCAGGCGCTCGCCCGGGCGCAGCACGCCCTGCGCGATCGAACGGGCGATGTCGTCGGCCAGCAGCTCGTAGCGCTTCAGTTGCGGCTCTCCGGATCGCGCGGCCGGCAACTCTAGCGCAGCCGCGGCCGGTCGCGGCGTGGCCGGGCAGGGCGATCTGCACCGCAGTCCGCTGCGGCCGTCTGCACCGCAGGCGGGCGTGCGCCGCCGCGACAATGCCCGTCTCCCGCCGTCGCCGTCCGCCATGTCCTCCTTCGCCGAACTCAACCTCGCCGTGGTGCTGTTCCTGCCGTGGTTCCTGGTGCTGGGGCTGCTGTTCTGGCGCTATCCGCGACCGCCGCGGCGCGCCGCCCGCCGCCGGGCCTTCGACATCGCCGCACTGTCGCTGGCGGCGGTCGCCAGCGTGGTAGCGAATCACTGGAGCTATCGCCTCGGCGCCCTGCATCCAGACGCCGGTGCGATCTGGAAGCAGGTCCTCGCCAGCCTGGTCGCCTACGGCGCCTTCCTCGCCGTGCTGGCCGCGGCGTGGCCGCTGCGCACGGGGCTCGTCTCGACGAAGCCTTGATGCCGCGCCGACGCGGCCGCCACGCGCGGCCACCGAGGCTGGCGGCATGTCCCGCGCTTCCGCGTCGTCCCGCCTCGTCACCGCGCTGGTCCTGATCCTCGCCGCCAGCGGCTGCCGGCATGCCGCCGAGGACGCGCCACGTGCCGCAACGTCGACGGCGACGGCTCCGGACACGGTGACCTTCGCGCAGGACGGGATCTCATTGGAGCACCCGCCCGGCGTGCGCATCGAGCATCGCTTCGACGGCGGCTATTTCGGGCCGGGACGGTGGAAGGCCTATGCGCCGGACGACGTGCCGGGCCAGCCGCTGGTTGCCCTGGTGCTGCCCGGTTCCGACGACATCACCCGCGCCGAGCTCCGCATCGGCAGCAGCCGCGACAACCGCGCCCTCGCCACCTGCGGCGAATCGCCCGATGCGGCAATGCCGCAGACGCGGGCGGACGTCGCGATCAATGGCATCGACTTCGTGCGCTTCGACGCCGGCGACTCCGGCATGAACCACTACCGTTTCGTGCGCGCCTACCGCACCGTGCGCGACCGTGTCTGCTACGCGATCGACCTGGTTGTCGCCGGCACCAATCCCGAGGTGTACGAGCCGCCGCGCGCGGCACCGTTCAGCCGCGAGGAGGCGATCGCGCGCCTGCAGGCGATGGTGCGCACCCTGCGCCTCGCCGACGCGGCCGCTGCCGGCGGCTGAAGGACGGCGCGGATCACGCGCGCCCGACGGCGCCCGCGCCAGCATCGCGCTCCCCGTGCACGCGCCGTCAGCGGTCGGGCCGGCGCAGCGGCCAACCCGAGACATTCCCATGCAGCTCAAGGACAAGACCGCCTTCGTCACCG
Source organism: Coralloluteibacterium stylophorae (assembly GCF_018122625.2). Taxonomy (GTDB): domain Bacteria; phylum Pseudomonadota; class Gammaproteobacteria; order Xanthomonadales; family Xanthomonadaceae; genus Coralloluteibacterium; species Coralloluteibacterium stylophorae. Next base: position 10,315 of record NZ_JAGQFT020000001.1, read on the forward strand.
GCGCCGATTCGGGCATCGGCCAGGCCATCGCGGTGGCCCTGGCCGAGGCCGGGGCCGATGTGGCCATCACCTACCACAGCGACCGCGAGGGCGCGGACGAGACCCGCCGGCGCATCGAGGCGGCCGGGCGTCGGGCCTTCGTGCTGCAGCTCGACGTCCGCGAGGAGGCCGCCGTCGACGACGCCTTCGCCAATGCGCAGGAGGTGCTGGGCCTGCCCGACATCCTGGTCAACAACGCCGGCATGGGCTCCGGCGGGACGCCGGTCGCGGAGATGTCGAGCGAACAGTTCGACAAGGTCGTGCGCACCGATCTCTACGGCCCGTTCTTCTGCACCCGCGCCTTCCTCAGGCGCCGGATCGAGGCCGGCGGCGGCGGGCGCATCGTCAACATCACCTCGGTGCACGACTCCATCCCCAGCCCCGGCTCCGCCGACTACGGCGCGGCCAAGGGCGGCATGCTCACCTTCACCCGCAGCGTCGCCCTCGAGGCCGCGCCGCACCGGATCAACGTCAACGCCATCGCGCCGGGCATGATCGCCACGCCGATGACCCAGAAGCGCCTCGACGACCCCGACACCCGCGCCCGCGAGCTCCCCAACATCCCCTGGAAGCGCCCGGGCAGGCCGGAGGAGGTCGCAAGGCTCGCCGTCTACCTCGCCTCCGACGACGCCGACTACATCACCGGCCAGAGCGTGGTGATCGACGGCGGGCTGGAGATGAACTGGGGGCAGGGGGCGTGACCGGGGGAAGAGCGGGAACGGGGAATGGGGAATCGGGAAGGGTGAGGACGACGGATCGTTACGTCCTGCACCTTCGGTAGCTGCCTCCCATTGCCTGGAGCGTCGCACGCCGGAGCCACGGAGCTCCGGCCAACGCATGCGCTCCTTCCCTATTCCCTATTCCCTATTCCCGCTTCACCCAGCACCACCTCCACCCACACCAGATGGTGGTCGCTGGCCCGGGTCCAGGCATGGCCGGTGTCACCGGCGGCCGGCCAGAACACGCCGCCGTCGAGCACGCGGGTGCCGGCGGAGGGCAGGACGTAGTCGACGCGGAGGTTGCCGCCCTGCGGGCCGAAGTTGCCGGTGTCATGCGCGGCGTCGCCGCGGTGGGCGAGGTTGGCGCCGCCGTCGCGGGCCGCGGCCTGGACCGCGCCGGCGCTCGACGGCGCCGGGTAGTCGAGCACGCGCGGATGCTCGAGGAGCTGCAGGATCGCGCCGCGGGTGCTGTCGCCGTCCACCGGATCGGCGTTGTAGTCGCCGACGATGACGAAGGCCGCATCGGCGCCGAGACCGCCGCGGCGGCCGGCGTCGTCGACGATCCAGTCGCGCGCGCCGGTGCCGACGTACTCGGCCCAGAACCGGATCTCGTCGTGGTTGCGCGCGCCGTTGCGGTCCTCGGGGCCGTCGAACACCGGCGGCGTGGGATGCGCGGCCAGCAGGTGCAGGCGACCCTGCGGGGTGTCGATCGGCAGGTCCCAGTGCGACTTCGAGGACAGCCGCAGGCGCGACCACACCTGCGGCGGATACCAGGCCTGCCCGGTCGCCGGGTCGACCGGGGCCAGCGCATCCGGCATCGCGCTCCACGGCAGCAGCCGGAACGTGCGCGCCTGCGCGGCGTCGATCGGGAAGCGCGAGAGCACCAGCATCCCGTACTGGCCGGGGTGCCGGCCGAAGCCCCAGGCGTCGTTGGGGCCCTCGGCGCGGCCGTTGCGGTCGAGGTCCATGCCGCTGGGCACGCCGGTGTTGACCGGGGCCAGGTAGCGGTACGCATAACGGATCGGCGCCTGGCCGTGCTGGCCGCGCGCGAGATAGTCCGCGGCGAACAGGTCCGCCGCGCGATGCGCATCGTCGTAGTCGAACTCGTTGAGCAGCACGATGTCCGGGCGCACGCGCTGGATCACCGCGGCGATGTCGCGCGCCCTGTCGTCGCCGGCCTCGAGCCGCCGCACCAGGCCGTCGGCCCGGTCGTCGTTGAGCGAGGTGTTGTAGGTCGCGATGCGCAACGGGGCGGACACGGGATCGGACGCGGTACGGGGCGAGGGCGAGGCGGCGCAGGCCGCGAGCGAGAGGGCGACGAGCGCCGCGAGCAGTGGTTTCATGGCCGCGGATTCTCGCATGCGGCGATGGTGGGAAAGGCGGTGGTGGCGATGCGGGAACCGGCACCCGGGACGTCGAGCGCGGCGTTGCCACGTCCCCTGTGGGAGCGGCTTCAGCCGCGATCGCCCCGCTCGAGGCGCAGCGGGATCGGGGCTGAAGCCCCTCCCGCAGGAGCCTGCATCGCCCGCCGCGCCGGCGCTCGCGCCCGCGGCGCATGCGCGTCCCGCACCGTTGCAGCGCCGCGGTTGGGCGCTGGCACCGTGGGCGGCATCCTGTAGGACCTGTCGCTCCGCCGCCGCCCGCCATGCCCTACCGCCGCGTCATCGCCCAGCATCCAGCCCACCGCGACGACATCGCCGACCTGGTCACGCGGCGCCCGCTGCCCGGGCCGGGGCTGCCGCATCTCGATCCCTTCCTGTTCCTCAACCACCACGGCCCGCAGGTCTACCCGCCGGACAACCGCGGCCTGCCGTTCGGCCCGCATCCGCACCGCGGCTTCGAGACTGTGACCTTCATCCTCGCCGGCGCGCTGGCGCACTCCGACAGCGGCGGCCACGAGAGCGTCATCGATGCCGGCGGCGTGCAGTGGATGACAGCGGGCCGCGGTCTGGTGCATGCCGAGCTGTCGCCGGAGGCCTTCCGCCGTGGCGGTGGTCCGCTGGAGATCCTGCAGCTCTGGGTCAACCTGCCGGCACGGCTGAAGATGACCGCCCCGCGCTACGTCGGGCTGCAGCGCGAGGACATCCCGGCGGTCGACGCCGACGACGGTCGCGTCTGCGTGCGGCTGGTGTCGGGCCGCTTCCACGACATCAGCGGACCGGTGAAGCCGCTGGTCGACGTCGCCATGGCCGTGGTCGAGCTGCGCGAAGGCGGCCGCGTCGTCCTGCCGGCGCCGCGCACGCACACCGTGTTCCTGTACGTGGTGCGCGGCGCGCTGCACGTCGGCGGCACGCCGGTGCGCCCGCATCACCTGGTCGCGCTCGACGACGGCGCCGACGAGGTCGAACTGCACGCGCAGGGCGAGGCCAGCGTGCTGTTCGGCCATGCGGAGCCCTTCGCCGAACCCATCGTCGCCCACGGTCCCTTCGTGATGAACACGGCCGAGGAGATCCGCGAAGCGGTCCGCGACTACCAGGCCGGCCGCTTCGACGCCGTGCCCGACTGATCGGAACTGCCGCAGGAGCGGCTTCAGCCGCGACCGGGCGGCCCGGGCCGTGTCGGGGCCCGGGCCCTCGGAGGCCTACAGCGCCCCGCTGGCGAAGGTATCGCAGCGCGCCAGCGCACCGCTGTCGAAGCCGGCGCGGAACCAGCGCGTGCGCTGCTCGGAGGTGCCGTGGCTGAAGCTGTCCGGGGTGACCGTGCCGCGCGACTGGCGCTGCAGGCGGTCGTCGCCGATCGCCGCGGCGGTGTCCATCGCCCGCTCCAGGTCGCCCGGCTCCAGCCAGTGGTTGCTGCGCTGGGCGTGGTGCGCCCACACGCCGGCGAGGCAGTCCGCCTGCAGTTCCTGGCGCACCAGCGGGCCGCTCGCTCCGGCCACGTCGCGGCCCGCGGCGCGCTGGCGGTCGACCTCGGCGGTGCTGCCGGTCAGCGTCTGCACGTGGTGGCCGACCTCGTGGGCGATCACGTAGGCCTCGGCGAAGTCGCCGCCGCCGCCCAGGCGCTGGCGCATCTCGTCGAAGAATCCGGTGTCGAGGTAGACCGTGCGGTCGGCGGGGCAGTAGAACGGTCCGACCGCCGCCGTGGCGCTGCCGCAGCCGGAGGACACCGAGCCCGAGAACAGCACCATCTCCGGCGGTGCGTAGGTCTGCCCGGCACGCGCGAACAGCGCGCCCCAGGTGCTCTCGGTGTCGGCCACGATGGCGTTGACGAAGGCGAGGTCGCGGTCGGGCGCGCCCGGTGCCGGAGCCTGCGTGTCCGCCGGCGCACCGCCGCCGTCGCCGAGCATGGCCAGCATCTGCAGCGGGTCGCCGCCCATCAGCATGCCTATCAGCAGCACCACGACGATGCCGCCGATGCCGAGGCCGCCGCCCAGGCGCAGACCGCCGCCGCGCCCGCGGCGGTCCTGGACGTGGGTGCTGGTCCTGCCGGTCCTCCAGCGCATGGGCGTCTCCTGTGGAAAGCGGCGAGTCTCGGGCCGCGGCGCCGCGGCGGCGTGAAGCTCAGCCGACGACGCGGTCGCGGTCGCCGTCGCGCATGCGCGGAAGCCGGCGCGGCAGGCGCCGCAGCAGGCCGGTCTGGTAGCCGAGGTGGTAGCCGATCAGCAGGCCCGCCACCAGCGCCGTCGGCGCCCCGGCGACGAGCGCCAGCGTGCCGCCCTCGGCCGGACGCGGCGCGCCGCCCCAGAGCTGCCAGAACCCGTAGCCGATCCGCAGCGCGAACAGCAGGGTCAGGGCCAGCGCGATGCCGGCATGCGGCGTGTAGCGCACGGTGTAGTCCTGGCGCTCGAACCGGGTCAGGGCGAGCCCGGGCCAGGCCAGCAGCGCGCCGCAGGCCAGGCCGGTGAGCAGGCTCGGCAGCGCGTGCGCGAGCCACAGCTGGGCGATGCCCGCGCTCGCCAGCGCCAGCGCCGCGGCGACCAGCAGCACGCCGACGTTGAGGCGCACTTCCCAGCGGCGGAGCACGCGGCGCATGCGGCCGGCGCGGTAGCGCAGCGCCAGGCCGAGCGGCAGCAGGGCGAGCCAGGCGACGACCAGCCCGAGCGGAACCAGGAGCAGGATCAGGAGCGGCATGCGTGGCGCCTGCGGCGGGCCGGATCAGCGCGCATCGTCGTCGCCCGCGGTGGAATGCTCGCGCCGTGCGTCCGCGTCCGCGCGCGCCTCGCGCGCGTTTGACGACGTGGCGGCCAGGCCGCGCCGGACCGAGGCGCCGTCGCGTCCCTGTGGCGCCGCCCCGTCGCCCTCGAGCGGGTCGCGGCGGGCCGGCAGCAGGGGCGTGGGGCGCGGCCGGGGGCGGTCGACGTTGCCGAACATCAGCGGGATCCCGGCCCGCGAGTCGCCGGCGGCGAGTTCGAGCTGCAGGCGCTGCTGGTCGCGGCGGCGGATGTCGTCGTTGATCTCGCGCGCCTCGCCCGGCGGCACCTGCAGCAGGAGCAGCGCGGCATGGCCGAAGGCCATCGCCGATTCGAAGGTCTCGCGCACCTGGTATTCGACACCCGCGTCGATCAGCTTGACCGCGTGCTCGCGGTCGAAGGCGCGGGCCATGATCCGGGTGCTCGGGAAGGCGTGCCGGGCGAGCGCGACGATGCGGTCGGTGGTCTGCGGCGAATCCACGCAGATGCACAGCACGTCGGCGGAGGCCGCGCCCGATGCCTCCAGCACGTCGAGCCTGCGGCCGTCGCCGAAGTAGACCTTGAACCCGAACTCCTCGGCGCTGCGGATCATCTCGGTGTCGATGTCGAGGATGGAGATGCGCAGGCCGCGCGCCAGCAGCTGCTGGCTGGCGACCTGGCCGAAGCGGCCGAAGCCGATCATGAGCACGTTGCCGTCGAGGCCGCGCGCGCTCTCGACGCCGTCCATGCTCGCCGGCGCCTTGGCCTTGTGCCGGCGCACCAGGCGGCTCATCAGCATGACCAGGAACGGCGTGGCCACCATCGACAGGATCACGGTGGCGCTGAGGACGCCGTTGGTCTCGCCGTCGACGACGCCGGCATCCTGCGCCGCCGAGTACAGCACGAAGGCGAATTCGCCGCCCTGCGCCATCAGCGCCGCACGGAACAGGCCCTCGACATGGCTGCGCCCGGTGGCGCGCGCGATGGCGTAGATCGCCGCCGACTTCACCGCCATGTAGACGGCCACCGACGCCAGCACCGTCGCCCAGTGCGCCAGCACGATCGACAGGTCGAGAGCCATGCCGACGCTCAGGAAGAACAGGCCGAGCAGCAGGCCGCGGAAGGGCTCGATGTCGGCCTCGAGCTGGTGCCGGAAGGAGGAGGTCGACAGCAGCACCCCGGCGACGAAGGCGCCCAGCGCCATCGACAGCCCGCCCATCTCCAGCAGCAGCGCGGCGCCGAGCACCACCAGCAGCGCCGCCGCGGTCATCACCTCGCGCGCGCGCGAGGCCGCCAGCAGCCGGAACAGCGGATTGAGCAGCCAGATCCCGGCGGCGACCAGGCCGGCCAGGGCGCCCACGGCGATGGCGATGTCGACCAGCCGCGAGCCGTGGTCGCCGGTGTCGTAGGGGCCGATGAAGGCGACCACCGCGAGCAGCGGCACGATGGCGAGGTCCTCCAGCAGCAGGATCGAGACCACGCGCTGGCCGTGCGGCTTCGCCGTCGAACCGCGTTCCTCCATGATCTGGGCGACGATCGCGGTCGACGACAGCACGAAGCCCATCGCCGCGACGAAGGCCACCGGCCCCGGCAGCCCGAACAGCAGGCCGACGCCGCTCAGCAGGGCGCCGCAGATGCCGACCTGGGCCACGCCGAGGCCGAAGATCTGCCGGCGCAGCGCCCACAGCCGATCCGGATCCATCTCCAGACCGATCACGAACAGCAGCAGGACCACGCCGAGCTCGGCGACGTGCAGGATCGCCTGCGGCTCCGACACCACGCCCAGCACCGACGGCCCGACCAGCACGCCCGCGGCGAGGTAGCCCAGCACCGAGCCCAGGCGCAGGCGCCGGAACAGGGTCACCGCGACCACGCCGGCGGCGAGCAGGATGACCACCTGCATGAGTTCGTTGTCGTTGCCGTGCACGGGAGAGGCTCGCGGACGCGCGCCGGCGTCGGGAGGCCCATGATGCCGCAGCCACCCGCGCCGTACAGCGGATGTCCTTGCTCAGCGCAGGAGGAAGTAGGGCAGCGCCGCCAGACCGGCAACGAAGGCGATCGCCGCGAGGATGCCGACCACGCGCAGTGGGTCGTCGCGGAACTGCGCGCCGAGGCCGGGCAGGCGGCCTTCGCTGCGCGCGGCGGCGTATTCGGCGCGGGCGCGCTCGCGCCGCGTGGCCTGGTAGGCATCCATCAGTTCGCGCGCGCGAGGATGCTCGCCGTCGTCGGCGATCCAGATCCCGCCCGCGGTGATGCCCCAGCGGTTCGGCCGGGTCTCGTAGTAGCCGATCCCGGCTGCGTCGAGGAATACGCGGACGTCGTCGGCCTCGTCCCCCGGGACGTGGCGCAGGTCGAGCAGGAGTTTCGCCATGCCGCGGATGATACGGAGCGCGGCGGCGTCCGCCTCAGGCGGCCTGCGCGCAGGGCTGTGCGCGACGACGCTCGAGCGACCACGCCAGGGCGAACACCAGCAGCCCGCCGAGGGCGAGCAGGGCGCCGACCCAGCCGGTCGAGTTCCAGCCGAAGCCGGCGCTGATGGTCAGTCCGCCCAGCCAGGCGCCGAGCGCGTTGGCGACGTTGAACGCCGAGTGGTTCAGCGCCGCGGCGAGCGTCTGCGCCTCCGCGGCGACGTCCATCAGCCGGATCTGCAGCGCCGGCACCAGGGCGCCGCCGGTACCGACCAGCAGCACCGTCGCCACCGCGGTCCAGGGATGCTGCGAGGTCCACACGAAGGCGCCGAGCACCAGCGCGCTCCACAGCAGCACCCCGCCGATGGTCGGCAGCAGGGCGTGGTCGGCGAGCCGGCCGCCGACGACGTTGCCCAGGATCATGCCGGCGCCGAACACCGACAGCACGAAGGGGACCAGGTGCGGCGGGACTCCGGCGGTCTCGGTCAGCGTGGGGGTGATGTAGCTGAAGACCGCGAACATGCCGCCGAAGCCGACCGCGCCGATCGCCAGCGTCAGCCACACCTGGCCGCGGCGCAGGGCGTCGAGCTCGCGCAGCGGGTTGGCGCCGGCGCGTGCGGCCTCGAACGGGACGAAGACGCGCACCAGCACCACGGTCGCCGCCGCGATCGCGCCGACGATGGCGAAGGCGGCGCGCCAGCCCAGGCCCTGCCCGAACCAGGTCGCCAGCGGCGTGCCGACGAGCACGGCGATGGTCAGGCCCAGCATCACCCGGCCGATCGCGGCTGCGCGCCGGTTCGGCGCCACCATGCCCGCGGCGATCAGCGAGGCGACGCCGAAGTACGCCCCGTGCGGGAGCCCGGCGAGGAAGCGGAACAGCATCAGCTGGCCGTAGTCCTGCGCCAGCGCGCTGGCGAGGTTGCCCAGCGCGAACAGGGCCATCAGCACCAGCAGCACCGTGCGTCGCGGGAACGAGGCGCCGAGCACCGCCAGCACCGGCGCGCCGACCACCACGCCGAGCGCATAGCTGCTGATCACGTGGCCGGCGGTGGGCACGCTGACCCCCAGGTCGGTGGCCACGTCGGGCAGCAGGCCCATGATCGCGAACTCGCCGGTGCCGATGCCGAAGCCGCCGACCGCGAGCGCGAACTCCGACAGGCCGGTGCGGCTGCGGTTTGAAGAAGCGTCGGCGGAGGGCTGCACGGGGGACTGCTCGCTGCTCATGTTGCACCGCAGTATAAAGCGGCGGTGCCGCTGCCGGTCGCGATGCAGCGTTGCCGTCGCTGCAACGCGGCGGCTTCCCCCGCGCTTCAATCGACGATCACTTCCTCCCACCTAGAGTGCGTAGTCGACACGCGCAACGACAGGAGACGATCCAGCGATGAGCGAGAAGGCCAGGCCCTGGTGGCGCGACACGGTGATCAACCGCCGCGCATCGATTCTCGGTCCGGCCGACAGCCGTCGGCGCAAGGGCGAATGGTGGGACAGCGCGGTCATCTACCAGATCACGCCGTGGAGCTTCCAGGACAGCGACGGCGACGGCATCGGCGACCTGCAGGGCATCATCGAGCGGCTCGACTACATCGGCTCGCTGGGCGTCGACGCGATCTGGCTGACGCCGATCTTCGACTCGCCGATGGACGACCTCGGCTATGACGTCACCGGCATGCGCCACGTCTCGCCCCTGTTCGGCAGCATGGGCGACTTCCAGCGTCTTCTCGACCTGGCCCACGGTCGGGGCCTGCGCGTGGTGCTGGACATGGTCTGGAACCACACCTCCGACCAGCACCGCTGGTTCGTCGAGAGTCGCTCGAGCCGCGACAACCCCAGGGCGGACTGGTACGTGTGGGCAGACCCCGGTCCCGACGGCGGGCCGCCGAACAACTGGCTGTCGTCCTTCTCCGGCGAATCCGGCTGGCACTGGGAGGAGGCGCGCGGACAGTACTACTTCGCCAACTTCCTCAAGAGCCAGCCCGACCTCAACTGGTTCAACGAGGAGGTGCGCGCCGCGGTGCTGGAACGCGCGAAGTTCTGGCTCGATGCCGGCATCGACGGCATGCGCCTGGACGCGGTGAACTTCTTCTGCCACGACCCGGAGCTTGCCGACAACCCGCCGCGCGACAGGCAGGGCCCGCCGCCGGACGGCATCTCGCTGGACAACCCGCTCGCCGAGCAGATGTTCACCAACAGCTTCTGCCGCCCGGAGACGCTCGAACTGCTGGCGCCGCTGCGCGAACTCGTGGACGCCTACCCTGGCGTGATGCTGCTGGGCGAGGTGATCGAGGCCGACGACTCCATCCGCACCGCGGCCGACTACACCGCCGGCGACGACCGCCTGCACCTGGCCTACCATGGCGCGCTGCTGTTCAAGGAGCGCATGAGCGCAGGCAAGCTGCGCGAGGTGGTGCGGCGCGCGTTGGGCGCGTTCGGCGACAAAGGGGCCTGCTGGATCGTCGGCAACCACGACTTCGGCCGCCTGCATTCGCAGTGGAATGCGGCCGACGAGCATTATCCACCGGCTTTCTACCGGATGATGGCGGCGCTGCTGCTGGTGCTGCCCGGCGCGTTCTGCCTGTGGCAGGGCGACGAGCTGGGCCTCGGCGAGGCGCGCATCCCCGAGGACATCCCGCCGGAGAAGCTCAAGGACCCCTTCGGCAAAGCCATGTATCCGCGGCTCAACGGCCGCGACGGCTCGCGTACCCCGATGCCGTGGGACGACGGGCCGCAGTGCGGCTTCACCGCCGGCGACGCGCCGTGGCTGCCGATCCCGCAGGCGCACCGCGAGTGCAGCGTCGCCACGCAGCAGTCCAATCCCGGGTCCATCCTCAACCATTGGCGCGCCCTGCTGCGCTGGCGCCTGACCCAACCGGCGCTGCAGATGGGTACGACCCGCGTGCTCGACCTGGGCGACGAGCTGTTCGGCCTGCTGCGCGAGGAGACCGAGCAGCGCCTGCTGGCGATCTTCAACATCTCCGAACGGCCGGTGACGGTGGACCTGCGTGCCTACGGGCCGCTGTGCCCGGCGCAGGGGCTGGGTTACGGCCAGCGCGACGTGCTCGCCGATACCCTGGAACTCGAACCCTGGGGCGTGCTGCTGGCCGATGCCGAGGTGTCGGTGCCGGACGCCCCGGGCAAGGCGGAGGCCTGCGCATCGTGAGCGACGCATCCCTGCGCGACTGGCGCCGCGACGCCGTCATCTACCAGATCTATCCGCGCAGCTTCATGGATTCCGACGGCGACGGCGTCGGCGACCTCGGCGGCATCCGCGAGCGCCTGGGCCATGCCGCGGCGCTCGGCGCGGACGCGGTGTGGATCAGCCCGTTCGTGCGCTCGCCGATGAAGGACTTCGGCTACGACGTCAGCGACTACTGCGACATCGAGCCGATGTTCGGCGACCTGGCCGCGTTCGACGCGCTGGTCGCCGAGGCGCATGCGCTCGGCCTCAGGGTGCTGATGGACCAGGTCTGGAACCACACCTCCGACCGGCATCCCTGGTTCGTGGAGAGCCGCCGCGACCGCAGCAATCCGAAGGCGGACTGGTACGTGTGGGCCGACCCCGCCGCCGACGGCGGCCCGCCCAACAACTGGCGCGCGACCTTCGGCGGCAGCGCCTGGCAGTTCGACGAGACCCGCCGCCAGTACTACCTGCACAACTTCCTCGAATCGCAGCCCGACCTCAACTGGTACAACCCCGAGGTGCGCGCCGCGCTGATCGAGACCGGGCGCTTCTGGCTCGAGCGCGGCGTGGACGGCTTCCGCCTCGACGTCGTCAACTTCTACGCCCACGACCGCAGCCTCGCCGACAACCCCGCGCGCCCCGCCGACGCACCGCGGCCGGCCGGGGCGGGGCGCAGCGATCCCTATTTCGACTGGATCAACCGCGGCACCGTGTGCCGGCCGGAGACGCTGGAGCTGCTCGGCGAGCTGCGCGCGATGGCCGACGCCTATCCGGGCACGCTGCTGCTGGGCGAGATCTCCTCGGCCGAGGACGCGCTGCGCGACGCCGCCGGCTACGTCGCCGACGGCCGCCTGCACCTCGCCTACAACGCGGCCCTGGTCAGCGACGAGCCCTTCACCGCCGCCGGCCTGCACGACCTGCTCGCGCGCAGCCTCGAGCTGTTCCCGCACAACCGGCTGTGCTGGACCTTCGGCACCCACGACTTTCCCCGTCTCAAGGGGCGCTGGGCCGCGCACGGCCGCCGCGAGGAGGCGCTGGAGCGCCGCCTGGACGCGCTGCTGGCGGCGCTCCTGGTCGGCCTCCCGGGTGCCTGCTGCATCTACCAGGGCGACGAGCTCGGCCTGCCGCAGGCCCAGCTCGCGCTGGAGGACATGCGCGATCCCTACGGCATCGCCAACTATCCGCACATCCTCGGCCGCGACGGCTGTCGCACGCCGATGCCGTGGACCGACGAGGTGCCCAACGGTGGCTTCACCAGCGCGCGCCGGCCGTGGCTGCCGATGCCGGCCGAGCACCTCGCGCTCGCGGTGTCGCGGCAGGACGCCGATCCGCATTCGCTGCTCGCCGACTACCGGCGGATGCTGTGCTGGCGTCGCGACACGCCGGCGCTGCGCGGCGGCGAGACGACGCTCTTCGACGTGCAGGGCGAGGTGCTGGCGCTGGAGCGCGGCGACGGGCGCGGGCGGATCCTGTGCGCCTACAACTTCGGCCCGGAGCCGGCCGCGCTCGCGCTCGGCCGCCTGCACGACGCGGCGGCGTCCTACACGCTGTGCGCCGGGGTGTCGCCGGAGGTGGAGCTCGATGGCGACCGCCTGCGCCTGCCGCCATTCGGCGCTGCCTTCCTGCTCGCCCCGGAGAGCGCGTGATCAGATCTGGCCGGTGGCGAACTGCACCGCCAGGCCGCTGGCGGCCACCGCGACCCAGGTGCCCAGGCCCAGCAGGATGGGGCGGTGTCCTGCGGCCGCCATGCGGCGCAGGTCGGAGGACAGGCCGACCGCGGTCAGGCCGATCACGATCAGCACCTCGGCGAGCAGGTGGATGCCCGGCGTCCACGCCGCCGGCACCAGCCCGAGGCTGCGCAGCGCCGAGGCGGCCACGAACCACACGATGAACCACGGCACCACCCGCGACAGGCGGAAGCCCCCGCCGCCGGCGCGGCGCTGCCGCCATGCCATGACACCGGCCGCCACCAGGCAGACCGGAACGATCAGCGTGGCGCGGGTGAGCTTGACGATGGTGGCGTGGTCGCCGGCCCGGGCGCCGTAGCCGTAGGCGGCGGCCACCACCGACGAGGTGTCGTTGATCGCCGTCCCGGCCCACAGGCCGAAGCCGAGCTGCGACAGGTCGAGCAGGTGGCCGAGCGCCGGGAACAGCAGCACCGCGGCCAGGTTGAACAGGAAGATGGTCGACAGCGCGTAGGCCGTCTCGTGCTCGTCCGGGCGCAGGATCGGCGCCACCGCGGCGATCGCCGAGCCGCCGCAGATCGCGGTGCCGATGCCGATCAGCGCGACCAGCATGTTCGGCACCCGCAGCAGCCGGCCGAGCAGCAGCGCGGCGGCGAAGGCCGCGGTGGTGGTGACCAGGGTCACCGACAGCGAATCGAGCCCGGTGCGCGCCACCTGCCCGAGCCCGACGTTGAGCCCGAGCGCGACGATCGCCCACTGCAGCACGTTGCGCGCGGCGAAGGCGATGCCCGGACGCAGGGCGGCGTTCGCCCGGCGCAGCGTGGCGACCGCGATGCCGAGCAGGATGCCGAACACCGGTCCGCCGACGAGCGGGAACAGATGGCCGAGGCCGAGCGCGACGAGCGCCACTGCCGAGGCGAGTGCCAGCCCCGGCCAGCGCGGCGGGGCAGGCGGATCGGCGGCGACGGGTGCGGAAGCGGACATGACGGACCGGCGTGGAGACACGCGGAAGATCCTAGGTGCCGCATCCCGATAAGTCGCTTTGAAATGGCTTAGTCGATGAATAAGATCGGCTGATGATCGCGATCACCCCGCGCCAGCTCGAGGTGTTCGTCGCGGTGGCGCGCGGCGGCAGCGTGCGCGCCGGGGCGGAGCAGCTGCACCTGACCCAGCCGGCGGCGAGCATGGCCCTGGCCGAGCTCGAGCGCCTGCTCGCTGCACCGCTGTTCGACCGCGAGCGCGGGCGACTGCGGCTCAACGCGCGCGGGCGCGAGCTGCTGCCGCTGGCGCAGGAGGTCCTGGAACGCATGCAGGAGCTGGTGCGACGCGCCGGCGACCGCCCGGCGACCCTCGCCGGCACGCTGCGCCTGGGCACGAGCAACACCGTCGGCAACTATCGTATCGGTGAACTGCTCGGCGCCTTCGCCGCCGCGCATCCGCAGGTGGCGCTGCAGCTCCGGGTCGGCAACACCGACGCCATCGCCGCCGCGGTGCTCGCGCACGAGCTCGACCTCGGCTGCGTGGAGGGCCCGGTGTCGCATCCCGAACTCGAGCTGCGGCCCTGGCGCGACGACGCGCTGGTCGTCTGCGCGGCGGTGGCGCATCCGCTGGCGCGGCGGCGACGGCTGCGCGCGGAGCTGTTCGCCGACGCGCGCTGGATCGTACGCGAGCCGGGCTCGGCCACCCGCATCCAGGCCGAACGCGCGCTGGCGCAGTTGCCGCCGGGGAAGATCGCGATGGAGCTCGACCAGGTCGAGGCGATCAAGCAGGCGGTCGCCGCCGGACTCGGCATCGCCTGCCTGCCGGCGGTGGCGGTGGCCGATGCGGTCCGGGTCGGACGGCTCGCGGTGCTGCCGACGCCCTTCCTCGACCTGCGCCGGCGCCTGTGGCTGATCCTGCATCGCACGCGCTACCGTGGCGGGCTGATCGAGGCGTTCCTGGCGTCGCTGGCGCCGGGGGCGGAGGAGGCATCGGTCGCGGGATCGCCCCGGCGGCCGTCATCCGGAAAGGAGCAGCGATGAGCAAGCAGCCCGGCGTGGCCGGCAACGTGGTACGGGGGTCGCTCGGCAACCTGATCGAGTGGTACGACTGGTATGCCTATTCGGCCTTCGCGGTCTACTTCGCGAGGTCGTTCTTCGCGGAGGACGATTCCTCGCGCCTGCTGGAGACCTTCGCGGTGTTCAGCGTCGGCTTCCTGATGCGGCCGATCGGCGGCTGGTTCTTCGGCCGCTTCGCCGACCGCCACGGCCGCCGCGCCGCGCTGACCCTCAGCGTGCTGATGATGGGCGCGGGCTCGCTGATCATCACCTTCGCGCCGACCTACGCCTCGATCGGCATCGGCGCACCGGTGCTGCTGGTCCTGGCGCGCCTGTTGCAGGGCCTGTCGGTGGGCGGCGAGTACGGCACCTCGGCGACCTATCTCTCGGAGGTCGCCACGCCCTCGCGGCGCGGCTTCTATTCGAGCTTCCAGTACGTGACCCTGATCGCCGGCCAGCTCCTCGCCCTCGGCCTGCAGATCGCGCTGCAGCAGGTGCTCGACGAGGCGCAGATGAGCGCCTGGGGCTGGCGCATCGCCTTCGCCGTCGGCGCGGTGGGCGCGCTCACGGTGCTGTGGCTGCGCCGCGGCATGGCCGAGAGCAAGCCGCAGGCGACGGTCGACACGCTGACCGACCGCCGCGGCCGCACGCTTCGCGACGGCTCGCTCGCGCTGCTGTTCCGCTATCCGCGGGCCTTCTTCATGGTGCTGGGGCTGACCCTTGGCGGCACCGTCGCCTTCTACACCTACACCACCTACATGCAGCAGTTCATGGTCAACACCGTCGGCTTCGCCAAGCCCGACGTGGCGGTGGTCAACTTCCTCGCGCTGCTGGTGTTCATCGTGCTGCAGCCGCTCTACGGCGCGCTGTCGGACCGCATCGGGCGCAAGCCGCTGCTGGTGTTCTTCGGCATCGCCGGGACCCTCGGCACGGTGCCGATCCTGGGCACGCTCGCCGGAACGCAGTCGCTGCTGGCCGCCTTCGCGCTGATGCTGGCGGCGCTGGTGATCGTCGCCGGCTACACCTCGATCAACGCCATCGTGAAGGCCGAGCTGTTCCCCTCGAACGTGCGCGCGCTCGGCGTGGGCCTGCCGTACGCGATCGCCAATGCGGTATTCGGCGGCACCGCGCCGACGGTGGCGCTGTGGCTCAAGCGCATCGGCCACGAATCCTGGTTCTTCTGGTACGTCACCGCCTGCATCGCGGTCTCGCTGCTGGTCTACCTGTTCGGCTTCCGCAACCGCGCCGAGACGCACCTGGACCGCGACTTCGGCCACGCCTTCGCGCGGCGTCCGGCGCCCGTGGAGTAAGCCCCCGGACTCCGCACCCCCGGTTCCGTCACCTGGCCTTGGAGCCGCTCCGCCCAGCATGGGCGGCTCCAGCGTCGGCCGAGCGCGGGCGCGTCGTAGCAACAGCCAGGAGGACAGGCTCATGCGGTTCAACGACAAGGTGGTGATCGTCACCGGCGCGGCGTCCGGCATCGGCAGGGCGACCGCGGAGCGCTTTTCCGCCGAGGGCGCCAGGGTGGTGCTGGCGGACATCGACGCCGGCGCCCTCGAGGAGGTCGCCAAGGGGCTGCCGGCGGAGCGCACGCTCGCCCGCACCACGGACGTATCGAAGCAGGAGGACGTCGAGGCGCTGGTCGGGGCCGCGGTCGAGCGCTTCGGCCGGCTCGACGTGATCCACAACAACGCCGGGATCCTGGTGGAGGGCACGATCGCCGATACCAGCGCCGCCGACTGGCATCGCGCGATGGCGACCAATGTCGACGGCATGTTCTTCGGCGCCAAGGCCGCGCTGCCGCACCTGCGCAGGAGCAGGGGCTGCATCGTCAACACGGCCTCGGTGTCGGGGCTCGGCGGCGATGTCGGCATGGCCGCCTACAACGCCAACAAGGGCGCGATCGTGAACCTCACCCGCGCGATGGCGATCGACCACGGCCGTGAGGGCGTGCGCGTCAACGCGGTGGCGCCATCGCTCACCCGGACCGGGATGACCACCGACATCGTCTCCGACGCGAAGACGGTCGACGCCTTCACCGACCGCATCCCGATGAACCGCTACGGCGAGCCGGAGGACGTGGCGAAGGTGGTGCTGTTCCTGGCCAGCGACGATGCCGGCTTCGTCAACGGCGCGATCGTCCCGGTCGACGGTGGCCTGAGCGCGGCCAACGGGCAGCCGCTGTACGAGACCGAGTGAGGCGGCTCGGGCGGCGCGGCGCGTGCATCGACGCGCCGCGGCCGCTCAGCCGTAATGCGCGATCAGGTGCCGCGCGGTCGCGAGGTCGAGGCGGTCGCGCATCGCCCGGACCAATGCCGCGGTGACGCGCTCGCGCTGGCAGCCGACGGCGGCGACGACGGCGCCGTCGCGGTGCAGCAGGGCGACGAAGCGGTGCTCGGCGAGGTCGCCGTGGATCTCCACCCCGTCCCAGTTCCGGGCGTGGCCGAGATAGTCGTAGCGCTTGCCGAAGTGCTGGGTCCAGAAGAACGGCACCGCCTCGTACGCACGCGGCCGCTCCGGATCGAGCATGTTGCGCGCCGCGAGCCGCCCGTGCTGCTCGGCCAGGCGCCAGTGCTCGATGCGCAGCGCGCCATGGCCGGGCAGCGGGAAGCGCGCGATGTCCCCGGCGGCGTACAGGCCCGGGGCCGCGCAGAGGCCGGCGTCGACCGGGACGCCGCCGTCCTCGGCCAGCGCCACCCCGCGCAGCAGGGCGGTCGCCGGCCGCACGCCGATGCCGACCACGACCAGGTCGGCGAGCGCCTCGCCGCCGTCGGCGAGGCACACGCGTTCGACGCGGCCGCAGCCCTCGAACGCCACCGGCTCCGCCCCGGTCAGGAAGCGCACGCCGTGCGCGCCGTGGAGGCCCTTGATCGCCGCTGCGACCTCCTCGCCGAACTGGCGCGCGAAGGGCAGCGGATGGCGGCCGACGACGGTGACCCCGAGCCCGCGCTCGGTCAGCGCCGAGGCGCATTCCATGCCGATGAAGCTGTCGCCGATCACCACTGCGCGCCGGCCCGGCGCGGCATCGCGCAGCAGCGCCGCCGCATCGTCGCGGCTGCGCAGGGTATGCACGCCGGACAGATGCGCGCCGGGCAGGTCGAGGTTGACCGGGGTCGCCCCGGTGGCGAGGAGGGCGGCGTCGTAGTCGATGCGGCGGCCGTCGGCCAGCGCGATCTCGCGCGCCGCCGCGTCCACGGCCACCACCTCGGCCTCGATCCGCTCGATGTCGTGCGCCGCGAACCAGGCGTGCTCGCGGATCGGCGGGACGTCGTCCGGCGCCATCGCGCCGGCGGGAACGAATTTCGACAGCACGGTGCGGTCGTAGGGAGCGGCGCGCTCGCGCTCGACGATCACGATCCGGCCCGCGAAACCGAACTCGCGCAGCGCCGCTGCTGCGGCGGTGCCCGCGGTGCCGCCGCCGACGATCGCGAAGCGGCGCGCGTCGCCGCCGCGGCGCGCATGCACGGTCGCCGCCGCACGCGGCGTGGGGTCGAGGTGGACGAGGCCATCGCGGACCTCGACGTCGTACCGGCGCAGTCCGTCGAGCGCCGCCGGTTCGCACAGGCCGCCGTCCTCGATCCGGAACTGCGCCTTGTGCCACGGACACACCAGGCGCCCTGCGCAGACGGCTCCGCCTTCCAGCGGTGCGCCGGCGTGGGGACAGTCCGCCTGGTAGGCGAACACGGCATCGCCGCGGCGCAGCAGCAGGACCTCGGTGTCGCCGATGCGCACGCGGGTGCCGTGGTGCTCGGGCAGCGCGTCCAGGCGGGCGACGGCGCAGCGGCTCACGACGCTTCCCCGGGCACGTCGGTGTCCTCGCCGAGCGTCTCGCGCACGTACAGGCGCTTGACCAGCACGAAGATCACGACCGTCAGCGGCGCGGCGAGCAGCACGCCGAGCACGCCGAACAGCAGGCCGGCGCCGATCAGGGCGAACAGCAGCAGGGCGGGCGGCAGTTCGACCGCGCGCTGCTGCACCAGGGGCTGCAGCAGGTTGCCCTCGATCTGCTGGACCACGAGATACAGCAGCGTGGTGAGCAGGCCGGTGCGCGGGTCGACGGTGAGCGCGAGCAGGATCGCGGGCACCGCGGCGGCGATCGGCCCGACCAGGGGGACGAAATCCAGCAGCGTCGCGATGATCGCCAGGCCCAGCGCGGCGGGCACGCCCAGCGCCCACAGGCCCAGCCCGGTCAGCACCCCGACCGCCAGCATGGCGACGGCCTGCCCGCCCAGCCACAGCCGCAGCGCGCGGCCGCTGTCGGCGAGCGCCTCGGCCGCCGGTGCACGCACGGCTGCGCCGCGAGGTAGACCGCGCCGACCAGCACCACCAGCAGATTGGCGATGCCGCCGCCGAACGACATGGCCAGGGTGCCCGCGCGCGAGACCACTTCCGACACGGCATCGCCGAGGCCGCCGACCGAATCCTGCAGGGCCGAGCCGAGATCCGACTGCGCCAGCCGCTGCTGCAGCGCGGCCCAGGCCGCGGGAAGGGTGTCCTGCAGGGTGCGCAGCTCGCGCCCGAGCTGTGCGCCGAAGGCCCAGCCGGCGGCCACCAGCGCGACGCCGAGCGCCACCACCACCAGCACCAGGGCGACGCCCTCGGACAGCCGCGTGTGCCGCGCGAGGGGGCCTGCGAGCGCGTTCAGCACGATCGCGACCACGATGGCGGCGAACACCAGGATCAGCAGACTCGACAGCGTCCACAGCACCAGCGCCAGCGCCACGAGCGCGAGCGCGATCACGATCCGCTCGATGAAGACGCGATGGTCCGAGGCCGCGGCCATGCGGTTCCCCTGTGCGATGTCCGGCACCCATTGGAGCGGGGGCGGCGGCAAGGCCGCGTCACCGACCGCACGCCGGCGTACGTTCACCGCCCGCTGATGCCGCGGCCGCTACACCTGCGGACTTTGTCCGCGTCCCGATGGAGATCCGATGCAGCGCAGCCACTCCCTGCCGCGGCACCACGCCCGCGCGTGGCGCTTCCGTGCCGCGCATGGCCGTTGCGGGGGAAGCGTGGCGCTGTGTCTGGCTCTCCTCGCCTGCGGCGGCGAGCCGCCGCCGCCGCAGGGGCCGCGCCCGGTCGTCGTCGAGCACCCGCAGACCGCGCGCAGCCAGCGGCAGACGCTGGACTATTCAGGGCGGGTCGAGGCGGCGGAGGGCACGCAGCTTTCGTTCCAGGTGAGCGGTCGCGTGGAGACGATCCATGTCCGCGACGGCGAGGACGTCGAGCGCGGCGAGCTGCTCGCCGAGCTCGACGACACCGACTACCGCGTGCGGCTGCGCGAGGCCATGGTCAACGAACGCACCGCGGCGGCCGACTTCGCCCGCCGCAGCCAGCTCGAGGAGGAGGGCATCCTCTCGCCGGCCGCGCTCGAACAGTCGCAGGCGCAGCTCGCCTCGGCGCGCGCGGCGCGCGAACAGGCCGAGCGCCAGGTCGCCTACACCCGCCTGGAGGCGCCCTACGACGGCCGCGTCGCCCGCAGCGAGGTCGAGGAGGGCGTGGTGGTGCAGGCCGGGCAGCCGATCTTCACCATGCAGGACAGCGGGATCGTGGAGATCGCGGTCGACGTGCCGGAAACCGACGCGGCGCGACTCGACTTCGACGCCGGCCTCGCTGCGACCGGACGCGTGCTCGCGGCCGAGGGCCAGCCGGCGATGGAGCTGCGCTACCACGAGCACGCCACCGTCCCCGAGCAGCAGTCGCGCACCTACCGTCTGGTGCTGCGCGGCGTGCCGCCGGAGGGCGTCAACCTGCTGCCCGGCATGGCGGTGCGGGTGTCGATCCCGGATCCGAACCCGCCGGAGCTCGGTCCCGGCCGTGCCCGCGTGCCGCTGGCGGCGGTGCTGACCGACGAGGGCGGCCGGTCGGTGGTCTGGACCGTCGCCGCCGACGGCAGCGCGCATCCGGTCGCGGTCGAGCTGGTGCAGGTCGACGAGGGCGCGGCGCTGGTCGGAGGCGATCTCGATGCCGACGCGCGCGTGGTCGTGGCCGGCGCGCGCATGCTGCACGAGGGGCAGCAGGTCGAGCCGCGGATGCGGGACTGACCGCGCATGGACATCGCGCGCTACTCGATCCGCCACCCGGTCAACGTCTGGCTGCTGGTCCTGGTCTGCCTCGTCGGCGGCCTGTTCGCCTACTTCAACATCGAACGCCTGGAGGATCCCGAGTTCACGATCAAGGAGGCGATCGTGACCACGATCTACCCCGGTGCCAGCGCCGAGGAGGTCGAGACCGAGGTCAGCGACGTGCTGGAGGGCGCCGTGCAGCAGATGGCGCAGCTCAAGGAGGTGCGGACCCAGTCGATGGCCGGCTACTCCGAGATGCGCATCGAGATCCGCGACAGCTTCCGCAGCGAGGACATCCCGCAGATCTGGGACGAGCTGCGGCGCAAGATCAACGATGCGCAGGGCCAGCTGCCGCCGGGCGCGCAGCCGTCGACGGTCAACGACGACTTCAGCGACGTCTACGGCATCTACTACGCGCTGACCGGCGACGGCCTGACCCGCAGCGAGCTCAACGAGGTCGCCAAGGACCTGCGCCGTGGCCTGATCACGGTCGACGGCGTCGGCCAGGTCGAGATCGCCGGCGCGGTCGACGAGCAGTTCGTGATCTCGATCCCGCAGGCGCGGCTGGCGGCGCTGCGCATCGCGCCGGAGGAGATCGCCGGCGCCATCGGCGACGCCGACCGCGAGCTCTACGCCGGCGGCCTGCGCAGCGGCGACCTGTTCCTGCGCGTCAGTCCGACCGGCGCCTACGACTCGATCGAGGCGATCCGCCAGCTGCCGGTCGGCCGCGGCGAATCGCGCGTGGTGCTCGGCGACATCGCCACGGTCAGCCGCGAACCGGTCGAGCGTCCGAACCAGCTCATCCGCTGGGACGGCAGGGAGGCGATCACCATCGGCATCGCCGGGCTGCCGTCGGTGAACATCGTCGACGTCGGCGCCAACGTCGACCGCGCGCTGAAGCAGTTCGAGGGCCGGATCCCGCTGGGCGTCGAGCTGCATCCGATCTACCAGCAGCCGCAGGTGGTCGACGAGGCGGTCTCGGGCTTCGCGCTCAACGTCGGCGAGTCGCTGGCCATCGTCATCGCCGTGCTGTGCCTGGTGATGGGCTGGCGCGCGGGCGTGATCATCGGCGCGATCCTGCTGCTCACCGTCGGCGGCACGCTGCTGGCGATGTACATGCTCGGCCTCGAGCTCGAGCGGGTCTCGCTGGCGGCGCTGATCATCGCCATGGGCATGCTGGTGGACAACGCGGTGGTGATCTGCGACGGCATGCAGGTGCGCCTGCGCCAGGGCATGTCGGCGCTGCGCGCGGCGAGCGAGTCGGTGCGGTTGACGCAGTGGTCGCTGCTGGGCGCGACCATCATCGGCATCCTCGCCTTCGCCGGCATCGGCCTGTCGCAGGACACCACGGGCGAGTTCATGTTCTCGCTGTTCATGGTGATCCTGATCTCGCTCCTGCTGAGCTGGGTGCTGGCGGTGAGCGTGGTGCCGCTGTTCGGCTACCGCTGGCTGGTGACCGGCGACCAGCGGCGCGAGGACGGGGACGGGGACGGGGACGGCGAGGACCGCGACGGCGGCGCGGAATCGCCGTATCAGGGGCGCATCTACGATCGCTTCCGCGGCATCGTCGGCCGCAGCCTCGCGCACCGCGGGCTGACCGTCGGCGCGGCGGCGCTGCTGACCGTGCTGTGCGTGGTGGGCTTCGGCTTCCTGCCGCAGTCGTTCTTCCCGCCGTCGTCGACGCCGATGGCCTTCATCGACGTCGAGACCCGCCAGGGCAGTGACATCCGCGCCACCTCCGACGCGCTGGCGCGGGTCGAGGACTACGTGCGCGAGACCTTCCCGGAGATCCAGCACCGGGTGAGCTTCGTCGGCCAGGGCGCGTCGCGCTTCATGCTGACCTATGCCCCGGAGACTCCGGAGCCGTCGTACGGCCAGATCATCGTGCTGGTCGAGGAGGCGGACGTGCTGGAGGACATCCTCGACCGCTTCAACACCGAGGCGCCGGAGCGCTTCCCCGACCTGCAGCTGCACGGCGAGCGGGTGGTGTTCGGCTCCAATCCCGAGGCGCGCGTCGAGGCGCGTTTCAGCGGCCCGTCGTACGAGGAGCTGCGGCGCCTGTCCGCGCAGGCGCAGCGGATCATGAAGGCCGACGGTGGCCTGGTGAACGTGCGCGACGACTGGCGCCAGCGCGAGATCGTGCTGCGCCCGCAGCTCGACCTGCGGCGCATGGCCGACGCCGGCATGAGCCGCCAGGACGTCGCGCAGGCGCTGGCGATGGCCACCGCCGGCGTGCAGGTCTCGGTGCTGCGCGATGGCGACGAGCAGCGCCCGCTGATGCTGCGCGCCCCCGACGCCGAACGCGCCGACGCCGACGAACTGCCGCGACGGCTGGTGTGGAGTTCCGGCGCGCAGCGCTACGTGCCGCTGGCGCAGGTCGCCGACGGCGTCGAGGCCGTCCAGCAGGAGGCCCTGATCCACCGCCGCGACCGCGAACGCACCATCGCCGTCCGCGGCGAGCCGGCGGTGGGCCTGCAGGCGAACGAGGCGCACAGGCGCATCAAGGAGGAGATCGAGGCGATGCAGCTACCGCCGGGCTACAGCATGCAGTGGGGCGGCGAGTACGAGGAATCCGGCGATGCGCAGAGCGCGCTCATGAGCACGCTGGCGCTGCCGTATCTGGGCATGCTGCTGGTGACCGTGCTGCTGTTCGCCCGCGTCAGGCAGCCGGTGGTGATCTGGCTGGTGGTGCCGATGGCGATCTGCGGCGTCACCATCGGCCTGGCGGTCAGCGGGCAGCCGTTCGGCTTCGTCGCGCTGCTCGGCCTGCTGAGCCTGACCGGCCTGCTGCTGAAGAACGCGATCGTCCTGGTCGAGGAGATCGACCGCCAGATCGACGAGGGCGTGCCGCGGCATACCGCGGTCGTGGAGGCCACCACCAGCCGCCTGGTGCCGGTGACCATGGCCGCCGGCACCACGGTGCTGGGCATGGTGCCGCTGCTGTTCGACGCGCTGTTCGCCTCGATGGCGGTGACGATCATGGGCGGCCTCGCGTTCGCCACCGTGCTGACCCTGGTGGTGGTGCCCTGCCTGTACGCGCTGTTCTTCCGGGTGCACGGCGACGAGACCGCGGAGGCGCGGGCATGAGGCGCGTCACCGCATTCGCGGCGGCGGCCGCCGTCGCGCTCGCCGCCTGCAGCACGCCGCCGGTGCGCGAGCTGCCGCCGCTGCCGGATCGCTACTTCACCGCCGCGCCGGGCGCGGCGGACGCGCGCGATCCGGCGGCGCTCGCCGACTGGTGGCAGGCCTTCGACGACCCGCCGCTGACCGAGCTCGTCCGCACCGCACTGGCGCGCAATCTCGACGTGCAGTCGGCGCTGGCCGACATCCGCCTCGCGCGCGCGCAGCTGCGCCAGGCGCGCTCGGCGCTGTACCCGCGGCTGGACGTGGCCGGGCAGGGCAGCCGCCAGTTCATCGACACCGAGCGCCTCGCCGACAGCGCGATCGGGCAGCAGTTCGGCTTCGAGGAGGACGAGGTCAACTTCGACATGTGGCAGCTCGCCCTGCAGGCGGAGTGGGAGATCGACCTGTTCGGCGCCAACCGCCTGCGCGCCGAGGCCGGTCGCACCCAGCTCGGCTCGGCGCAGGCGCAGCTGGTCGCGACCCGGCTGGCGGTGGCGTCCAACCTCGCCCAGGGCTACGTGCAGGCGCGCGCGCTGATCGCGCAGCGCGCGATCCTCATCGAGAGCATCGAGGTCGCGCGCGAACTGGAGCGCGTGGCGGATGCGCGCTTCCGCCTCGGCGAAGTCACCCGCCTCGACGTCGAGGCCGCGGCCGCGCAGCGGGCCGGCATCGAGGCCAGCCTGGGCGACATCGACGCCTCCCTCGCGCAGGCGACCTTCGCCCTCGACACCCTGATCGACCGCCCGCCCGGCACGGTGCGCGCGCGCCTGGCGGACGAGGGCAGGGTGCCGCTGGCCGACGCGGTGGTTCCGCGCGGGCAGCCGGTCGACCTGCTGCGGCGCCGTCCCGACGTGATCGCCGCCGCCGCCGGGCTGGAGGCCGCCGAACTGCAGGCCCTGGCGAGCCGGCGCGACCTGTTCCCCAAGATCGGCCTCAGCGCCGCCCTCGGGCGCACCGGGCTCGGCCTCGGCGAGTTCTCCGCCGCCTCCGACCTGAAGTCGCTGTCCGGGCAGGTGAGCGTGCCCTGGTTCGACTTCGGCGCCCGCCGCGCCGCCATCGACCTGGCCGACGCGCAGGCCGACAGCGGCTACGTCGCCCTGCGCCAGGCGCTGGCCGGCGCGCTGGAGGACGTCGAGGTCGCCAGCGCCCAGCTCGACGCGCGCCGCGCCCAGCTCGCCGCCCGGCGCGAGACGCGGGAACGGGCGCAGACCGCCTGGCGGATGGCGCGGCGGACCTACGAGGTCGGGCTCGCCAACCTCGCCGACGTGCTGGACGCGCAGAATGGCCTGCTCGACGCGCGCCGCCAGCTGCTCGACACCGAGCGCGCGCTGGCCCTGGCGCAGATCGCCCTCTACGTCGCCCTCGGCGGTGGCTGGAACCCGCACCCCGATGCCCCCGACGGCGTCGAGGCCGTCCGCCAGGACCTGCAGTCCGAGCCCGTCCCCGACCGCATCCGCCGTCCCGAGCCCACCCCGTAGGCGTGGCGCCTGTAGGAGGGGCTTCAGCCCCGACCGTGGCGAGACGGCGGTTGCGATGAAGCGGGAACCGGGAATCGGGAATCGGGAATCGGGACCCGAAGCCCAGCACGTCACCCCGTCCCATTCCCCCGTAGGAGCGGCTTCAGCCGCGACACGCTGGATGGCGAGGCACCTGTGGGAGGGGCTTCAGCCCCGACATCGCCGAGACAGCGGTAGCGATGGAGCGGGAACCGGGAATCGGGAATCGGGACCCGAAGCCCGGCACGACACCCCGTCCCGTTCCCCGTAGGAGCGGCTTCAGCCGCGACCACGCGCCCGGGTGGCGAGCGCTCCTGTGGGAGGGGCTTCAGCCCCGACGTCGGTGCGGCACCGATGCTGGCGAAGCGGGATGCGGGAGCGGGGGAATGGGGAATGGGGAATGGGAGCGGGGGACCCGAAGCCCGGCACGGCACCCGTCGCGCCCCCTGTAGGAGCGGCTTCAGCCGCGACACGCTGGATGGCGAGGCACCTGTTGGAGGGGCTTCAGCCCCACATCGCCGACCACCCAGGGCTCAGCAGACTCGCCCGAGCCCGCGCCGTCCCAGGTCCCGATTCCCGATTCCCCAGTCCCGCTTCACCACCTCCTACGAGCGGACGGCCGCGCGCCAGGCGCGGCGGTCCGGGTGGACCGCCGCGTAGGCCTCGCTGACGTGTCGGCTGATGTAGCTGCTCAGGCCGCGGCCGGCCTCGGCGAGCGCCCGCATCTCGGTGACGGCAGCGGCGCCGGCGCTCTCGTGCGTATAGACGTAGACGCCGCCGCCACGGAACTCGACCGCGATCCCGTCGGGGACCACGGCCCAGGCGCGCACGCCGCTGTCGCCATGGCGATTGCCGTAGCGCCTCAATGCGGACACGGGCGATGGCCCACGTGCCGCGCCCTCGACCGGCGGCGACCGCGTGCGCGGCGCCGCCGCCATCGGCATCCAGGCGCGAGCGGGCTCACACCAGCGGCGGATCGGTTTCGCGCTCGAAGTGGCGGTGCTTCCCCACCGCCTCGATGAAGCGGCTCCAGTCGCTCACGCCCGCCTCGAGCACGATCACACCCGGATCGCTGCCGTCCTTCGGCACCCCGGCCTGCTCGAGCAGGCGCACCGAGGCGCCGAGCGCGAGGAGGGTCTTGCCGTGGCGGTACTGGTCGCGGATGTGCTCGTCGGTGTGGCCGTCCGCAGCGAGCGCCTGCACCACGGCGTCGCCGTCCGGCAGGACCAGGGCGTCGAACAGCACGCCCGGCTCGTTCTCGGTGGAGACGTCCGCCTCGAGCGGCGTGCCGTCGCTGGTCTCGACCGGGCCGATGCGGGCGGCCATCAGGCGCGGGATCGCACCCTGCGCGAGCAGGGTCGCCTGCAGGTCGGCGATCGGCGCGCCGGCGATGCCGTTGGCGACGAGGATCGCGATCTTGCGCGTGCGGATGCCGCCCTCGCCGGGGCGGAACATCAGCGACAGCGCCGGCGACGTCGCGACCTCCGGCTGCGGCGGGTTGTCGAGCGCGCGCGGCATCGGCTCGGGGAGCCGCATGCCCAGGCCCTCGGCCACGCCCTGCGCGAGCGCTTCGGACACGTTGCGCAGCATCGACAGCATGCGCTCGCGGATGGCCGGCACCGTCACCTTGCTGAGCTCGAAGCGGAAGGCGGCGATGATGTGGTTCTGCTCCGCCGGCGTCTGGCTGTCGTAGAACAGGGTCGCCTGGTTGTAGTGCTCGGCGAACTTCTCCGGCTTGCCGCGCACCTCGTCCTGCTGCACCGGCTCGGGAAAGGAGACGAAGCCGGCCTTGCCCGCCTGGAACGGGCAGCCGCCGCCCAGCGAATTGGGCTCGTAGGCGACGCGGCCGCGGTTGATCGCCTGCCGGTGCATGCCGTCGCGCTGGTTGTTGTGCACCGGCGCGACCGGCGCGTTGATCGGGATCTCGTGGAAGTTCGGCCCGCCCAGGCGCGAGATCTGGGTGTCGACGTAGGAATGGATGCGCCCGGCCAGCAGCGGATCGTTGGTGAAGTCGATGCCGGGCACGACGTGCGCCGCGCAGAAGGCGACCTGCTCGGTCTCGGCGAAGAAGTTGTCGGGGTTGCGGTTGAGCACCATCCGCCCGACCGGGCGCAGCGGCA
This sequence comes from Coralloluteibacterium stylophorae, assembly GCF_018122625.2. Classification (GTDB taxonomy): domain Bacteria; phylum Pseudomonadota; class Gammaproteobacteria; order Xanthomonadales; family Xanthomonadaceae; genus Coralloluteibacterium; species Coralloluteibacterium stylophorae. The sequence continues at coordinate 37,292 of NZ_JAGQFT020000001.1, forward strand.
CTAGCTCCTCGGGCACGAGCTTGGTCGCATCCAGCACGTCGAAGCTCCACCTGTCGGCGTCGGCCTCGGTGAAGGTCTGCACGCAGAGCTCCCACTCGGGATACTCGCCGGCCTCGATCGCCTCCCACAGGTCGCGGCGGTTGTAGTCGGGGTCGGCGCCGGCGATCTTGACCGCCTCGTCCCACACCAGCGAGTGCGTGCCGAGCTTCGGGTTCCAGTGGAACTTGACGAAGCACGATTCGCCCGCGGCGTTGACGAAGCGGAAGGTGTGCACGCCGAAGCCCTGCATCGTGCGGTAGCTGCGCGGAATGGCGCGGTCGGACATCACCCACATCAGCATGTGCGCGATCTCCGGCATCAGCGAGGCGAAGTCCCAGAAGGTGTCGTGCGCGGAGGCGGCCTGCGGCATCGCGTGGTGCGGCTCGGGCTTCACCGAGTGGATCAGGTCGGGGAACTTCATCGCGTCCTGGATGAAGAACACCGGAATGTTGTTGCCGACCAGGTCCCAGTTGCCCTCGTCGGTGTAGAACTTGACCGCGAAGCCGCGCACGTCGCGGGCGGTGTCCTTGGAGCCGCGCTCGCCGGCGACGGTGGAGAAGCGCACGAACACCGGGGTGATCTTGCCCTTCTCCTGGAACGGCGCGGCGCGGGTGATGTCGGCCAGCGACTCGTAGGCCTCGAAGTAGCCGTGCGCGCCGGAACCGCGCGCGTGCACGATGCGCTCCGGGATGCGCTCGTGGTCGAAGTGGGTGATCTTCTCGCGGAGGATGAAATCCTTCAGCAGCGCCGGGCCGCGCAGCCCGGCCTTGAGCGAGTTCTGGTTGTCGGCGACCGGCACGCCCTGGTTGGTGGTGAGGCGTTCGCCATCGGAGTTCACCCGCACCCGGTCCAGCGGTTCCACCGTGCGGTTGACGCCGGCCGCGACCGCCGGACCGGTCTTGGGCGAGACGTTGCCCTCGCTCAGCGAGCTCGCGGTCGGCAGGTCGGAGGGCGGCTCGACGTGCTGGCCCTCGGGCGGCGCCTTGGCGTTGGCGAGCCCGTGCTCGGCCTTCTTGTTGGCGTTGTGCGGGATGCCGGCCGAGGTGGTCTGGGTGTCGGCGGCCTGGCGGGCGGCGAGGTCGTCGAGGCCGCCCGGCGGCGGGCTGGCGGGCGCGCTGTCGGTGTTGCGGGCGGAGGCCTTGGCTGAGGTGGTCTTGGCTGAGGTCTTCTTCGAGGTGGCCATGTCGCGTCGCGTCCTGGGCGGTCGGAAGGGTCCGTCCGACGCTAGGGAGGGGGAGATCAAGGCGCGGTGTCGGCACGCCGCCTTTCGGTGAATCGCAGGCGGCCGATGCGATAGGCAGCGTCTCAGATGCCGTCGACCGGCAGCGCCCGCGCCATGGCGAGCGCGGCCTGCGCCGCCGGCACCACGACCGAAGCGTGGGTCTCGCCTTCGAGCACCCCGAAACCGGGCGCGATCCCGCGCGCCTGGAGCAGGGCGGCGAGCGCGGCCGCGTTGTCGACCATGTGCCGCATGCCCAGCGTGGCCGCCCGCGCCTCGCCCTCGATCTCCGGCGGTTTCTCCGGGCCCGCCGTCTGTTCCTCGGCGCCGACCAGCAGGGCGAGGCGCGTCGCCTGCGCCCGGCTCCAGTCGTGCGCCTCCGCCGCGTCCAGGATCGCCGCCTGGTCCCACCAGATCGAAGGGCTGGCCGCGACCACCCCCGCGAAGGCGCGCGGCCTGCGCATCAGCGTGTGCAACGCGAACAGCCCGCCCAGCGAGTGGCCGAGCAGCACCTGGCGCGCGGGGTCGAGCGGATGCGCGCGCAGGAGCGCGGGCCGCAGCTCGTCGACCAGGAAGGCGAGGAAGGCATCGCAGTCGCCGTCGACGTGCCACTCGCCGCCGCCGTGGGGCGCCGGCGGCGCATGGCGGGCGGGCAGGGTGAAGTCGCGCCGCCGCAGGTCCTGGTCCTTGCCCTCGACCGGCCAGCCGACGCCGACGATCGCGACATCGGCAGCGCCGTCCTCGCGCAGCGCCTGCTGCATCGCGGCCCAGTCGGTGTTGGCGTCGAGCAGCCAGATCGCGGCGAAGCCGGCCTCGGGCGCGGCGGCCTGGGGCAGGTGGAGACGGATCTCGTAGTCGCGCCCGCGGGCGCTGGTGCGGATGTCGCGCTGCATGTCGCGGTGCCGTGGGAGCGGGCGGCCAGCGTGGCGGTGCGCGCGCGACGGCGGGGCAAAGGCGCACCCGGAACGAGAACGGCCGTGGCATCGGGCGATGCCACGGCCGTGGAGCGCGCTGCGCGATCAGGCCGCGGCGAGCTTCGGATCGACGCCGTAGTCGTTGCTGCCGGCCTCGCCCTCGAGGCACATGAAGACCAGCAGCACGATGCCGGCCACCGGCACCAGGGCGATGAGGACCCACCAGCCGCTGCGGCCGGTGTCGTGCAGGCGGCGCACGGTGACCGCGATCCCCGGCAGCATCACCGCGAGCGAGTAGATCAGCGACAGCACGCCGATGCCGCCGGAGGTGCCGATGAGCGCGTCGACCACCATGAGCCCGAACAGGATCAGCAGGTTGATCAGGGTGTACATCCAGTATTCCGTGCGCCGCGCGCGCCCGGAGAAGGTCGCGTACTGCTTGAGGACGGAGACGTACCAGTTCATTCGATTTCCTTCTTGTCGTTGGCTTGGACGCGATGGGTGTGTGCCCGTCCGGATGCCGCAGGACGCGCGCGCGGACGCTCCGCCGGGTGGCGGAGCGAGGCGATCGGGTCGTGTCATGGCAGCTGGCTGCGACGGACCGATGGCAGCAGGGACGTCGTCGGGACGCCTCCCTTCCTGCATGCCCTCCTGCCGATCCGCGTCGTCCGAGCGGCAGGCGGCGGCGATTGAACCCGCTCGAGGCGGATCGGTCAACGCGGTCGAGGTCGCGCGCGGCGCAGCCCGACGATGACAGCCGGCGGTGCCGGGTCGATCCGGAGCGGGATCACTCGCCGCTCATCGCGGCGCATTCGCTCTCGCAGCGACGGCAGGCTTCGGCGCAGCGCGGCATCGCCTCGTCGTCGTCCATCCCCTCGCAGGCCGAGGCGCAGGCGCCGCAGAGCTGCGCGCAGGCGGCGCAGGTCGCGGTGTGCAGCTCGACGTCGCGCAGCATGGTGTTGGCGCTGGTCGCGCAGATGTCGGCGCAGGCCAGCAGCAGGTTCACGTGCTTCGGTTCGGCGTACGCGCCGCCCCGTGCGAGGCAGTGCCCGACGGTCTCGATGCAGATGCGCTGGCACGCGGTGCACGCGGCAATGCAGCTGTCGATGCTGGGTGTGGTGGCCATGACGCGCTCCCGGAGGGAGCACGACCCTGTCATCGCCAGGGTGCAGGCGCGGTGGACGCCCTGCATCCGGCGCGCCCGGATGCAGGCGCACCGGATGCAGTCGAGGCCGTCAGCGCCCGCAGTCGACGGGGGCGCGGCGCCCGTCGCGCATCGCATACAGCGAGGTGTCGACGGCCATGCCCTCGATCTGCGAGCAGACGCTGACGACGGTCGCGATCGAGGTGGACTCCGGCAGCTGGATCTCGATCCTGTCGAAATCCCGTTCCTCGGAGCGGGCCTGGCGGCGCAGGTCGTCGGCCACGAGCGGGGCGCCGTCGCGCAGCAGTTCGCCGCGCGGGTTCGCCGCGAGCTGCAGGATGCGGGGCTCGGCCGGCGGTGCGGCGACCTGCGGTGCCGGCGCGGCCACCTCGGCGCGCGGTTCCGGACCGCTGGAGCAGGCGGCGAGCATGCCGGCGGCGACGCAGGCGGCGAACGTCGTGCGCAGGGCGGCACGGGCGGATGTGGAAGCGAAAGCGGCAGTCATGACGTGGTTCCCCTCGGCGTGGCGCCGGCCGGAGCCGGGCGATTGATACGGTGCGGTCCCTCCCGCGCGGCCGCGACGGCGGCCGGTCGGCGCAGCGCCCGTGCCGTGCCGGCCTCCCCAGGCCGGCGGCGCGGTGTCGTGCGGCGCGAATGGAAGCTACCGCAGCCGCGCCCTGGGGTCACCCCCGGCGCATCGTGCGTCGGCTCGACCGTGGTGCGGCATCCCGCAGGGAATGCCGTCGCCGACTCCGGCGCGCCGGCCATCCTGGACGTGCACGGGACGGAGCCGCGCTTCCGCGCAGGAGCGCATGCGGCCGCAACGCATCCTGCCTCCGCCGGAACCCGGGAGCGGCGAACGTCGGTGCGCGCTGCGGCTGAAGCGCCGAGGCGGCTTCCGGCGATGCCGCCGCGGGCGGCGGCTGCAGGCAGCGCCACAGCGCGAAGCCCAGCAGGGCAAGCAGCAGGGCCACCACTGCCGCAACGTACCGACGCCGCGGGCGCGAGTGCCGCCGTCCACCCGGCGCCGGTCGCGGTCGCGCGCCGCACGCCGCCGGAGTGGCGAAGCGGACCGCGACGGCATGGGGCCCGTGCTCGCCCATGGCGATCGCGAAATCCAGCGCGTCGCCGACCTGCGGACGAGCGCCGCGCGGGAAGGCGCGGATGTGCACGAAGAGCCGCTGGTCACCGCCCTCGCAGCGGATGAAGCCGGTGCCGCGCTCGCCGCTCCATTCCACCAGGCGGCCGCGGCGGCGCTGGCCGTCGGTCGATGCGCTCGTGGCGGTCATGGCGACAGCCTGCCCGGCCCGATGTCGCGGGCGCGGCACGCCGCGCGTCGGAGGGTGGGGCCATGCGCGTCGCGTCGCGACGCCTCACGTGCGCCGTCGCGCGGCCGCTCGTCGAGGTCGCGGCGTAGCCCGCTCCGCGGCCGCACCGACTCCCGCGCATGCGGCCCGGCATGCAGCTCCAACCCCGGCGCGCGTCGATGCCGGCGCGCGCACGGCCCCGGCGGTACTGCCTCGCCGCGCTGGCAGCGGCAGACGCGGACCGGCATCCGCGCGGGACCGTCCGGTGCCGCTCAGTCGACGGCGGTGCCCACCGCGTCGCGCAGCGCCCGCTCCAGGCGCTCGTAGGTGTAGGGCTTGTCCAGGATCGGGTAGTGCGCGGGCCCGTCGTCGCGCATCGTGCTGAAGCCGGAGGTGAGCAGGATCGGCAGCTCGGGCAGGCGGCGGCGCGCGTGGTTGGCGAGCTCGATGCCGTTCATGCCGCCCGGCATCACGATGTCGGAGAACAGCAGGTCGATCCGCGGCATCGCCGCCATCGCGCGCTGCGCCTCGTCGGCGCCGTGCGCGGTGGTCACCTCGAAGCCCATCATCTCGAGCATGGCGGCGGCGATCGCGGCGAGGTCGGTGTCGTCCTCGACCAGCAGCACGTGGCGCGCCGGAGATGCCGGAGGTGCCGGCGCCGGGTCGCGGCCGCGGTCCCGCGGCGGCACCGCGGGCAGCAGGATGGCCACCGTGGTGCCGGCGCCCGGCTCGGAGTCGATGCGCACGGTGCCGCCGGACTGCCTGGCGAAGCCGTAGGCCTGGCTGAGGCCCAGCCCCGTGCCCTTGCCGAACTGCTTGGTGGTGAAGAACGGCTCGAACACGCGCGCACGCAGCTCCGGAGGGATGCCGCTGCCGGTGTCGCGCACCGCGAAGGCGATGAACTCGCCGACGAGGCCATCGAACCCGCCGTCCAGTCGGAGGCGGCGGACGTCGATGCGCACCTCGCCGTCGCCGCGGATCGCGTCGCGGGCGTTGATGACGAGGTTGAGCAGGGCCAGCTCGAGCTGGTGGGCGTCGATCTCGATCTCGGGCAGGTCGTCCGCGATCTCGCTGCCGAGCGTGATCCCGCGGCGCAGGGGCTGGCGCAGCAGGGGCAGGATGCGCCGCACCAGCTCGGCGGGCGAGACCGGCGCGGTGTGCAGGGGCTGCCGGCGGGCGAAGGACAGCAGCTGGCGGGTGATCGCCGCGCCCTGTTCGGCGGCGCTGGCGATGACGTCGATCTGCCGGCGCACGCGCTCGTCGCAGTCGAAGCGGCCGGCGAGGTCGGCGGCGCCGCGGATGATGGTCAGCAGGTTGTTGAAGTCGTGCGCGACGCCGCCGGTGAGCTGGCCGATCGCCTCGAGCTTCTGCGCCTGCTGCAGCTGTTCGCGCACCTCGTCCAGGCGCTGCTGGGCTTCGCGGCGCTCGGTGATGTCGCGGGTGACCTTGGCGAAGCCGACGTGGCCACCGCCCGGCGCGCGGATCGGGTCGATGACGACGTTGGCCCAGAAGCGCCTGCCGTCCTTGCGCACGCGCCACCCTTCGGCCTCGTAGCGGCCCTGCTCCAGGGCCAGGCGCAGGTTGCGCTGCGGATGCCCGGCGTCGCGATCCTCGGGGGTGTAGAACATGGAGAAGTGCGCGCCGATCACCTCGTCGCCGACGTAGCCCTTGATGCGCTCGGCGCCGGTGTTCCAGCTGTTGATGCGGCCGTGCGGGTCCAGCATGTAGATCGCGTAGTCGGTGACGCCTTCGACCAGCAGGCGGAACGCCCGCTCGCTGTCGACCAGCGCCTGCTGCAGCGCGCGCTGCTGCGACATGTCGCGGGTGATCTTGGCCAGCCCGACGAGCCTGCCGTCGTCGTCGTGGACGACCTCGAGCACCGTCAGCGCCCAGAACCGGGAGCCGTCCTTGCGCAGGCGCCAGCCCTCGTCGTGATGGTGGCCGCTGCCGAGGGCCGCCTCGATCGCCTGCTGCGGCCGCCCCGCGGCCCGGTCAGGCTCGGTGAAGAAGCGGGAGAAGTGCTGGCCGAGGATCTCGTCGCGGGCGTAGCCCTTGATGCGCTCGGCTCCGGTGTTCCAGCTGATCACCCGGCCGCCGGGATCGAGCATGTAGATCGCATAGTCTGCGACCGCGTCGACCAGGAATCGGTAGGCCTCGCTCGGCAGCTGATCGGCGCCGGCATCGCGCTCGTGCATCGGAATGACCCCTCCAGCGATTCGCGCTCCCGCGGGCGATGCCGGTGGATCGACCGGCCCGCTGCGGCGGTGCCCGGTGGGAACGGGCGGCAAGTCTGCCTCATCCGCGCGGGTCGATCACGTCCGGTGCCGCATGCGCGGCCGCTGGCGCCGCGGACGGGAAGGGCCGGTCAGGGTCGGCGGGCGGAGATCGGCACGCAGGGCGCGCCGTGGTGGAGGATGCCGTGGTCGTAGTCGGGTGCGTCGTGGACACGGATGTCGTCGAAGCCCGCGCGCTCGAAATGGCCGATGAGATCGGCCAGGCCGAACACGCGCATCTCCAGGGTGGTGCCGTCGCCGCCGTGGAAGACCAGGTCGGAGAAGTTGCGCGTGCCGCCATCGGCGTAGGCGGCCCGAAGCACGCGACCCTCCGGCCCATCCTCGATGGCGAACGACGTCATCTCCCCGAAATGCTCGCGCGTCGGCGCGCCGACGCAGTAGGGCACGGTCATCACGAACACGCCGCCGGGCTTCAGCAGGCGCCAGGCATTGTCGAAGGCGCGCTGCACCGGCGCGAGCACGTGTTCGAACACGTCGCTGGACAACAGGAAGTCGTGGGCGCCGAGGTCGGCTTCGGCGGGAGCGAGGATGTCGAGCCGGGGCGGCTTGTGCAGGTAGGTGCTGCGGTAGTCGAACTTCAGCCCGAGGATGTCGCGGTAGCCGGACCAGTCGGTCATGCCGATGCCGGCGAGGTCCTTGCGCTGCGGGAAGTCGACCGCCGCGACGCTGCGCCCGAACAGGCGCTCCGAGAGCGCAGCGACCAGCGAGCGGAAGCGCACGTTGGAGCCGCATCCTGCACAGGAGGGGCGCTCGCGCTCGAGGGCGGCGACCGGCTGTTCCTGCGTCTGTCCGCAGACGTTGCAGCGGAAGGCGAGGCGGGCGGCATGCGGCTCGCCCGGTGCGCGTCCGGCGTCGCGCGGGAGCAGGCGGATCTGGAGTCGTCCGAGTCTCAAGGCCTGGACCGTGACGATGCGGCGCCGGCGACGCGGCAGGGTCCGAAGCATAGCCGACGCGCCCCGATGCTGGGCCACAATGCGTGTCCCGTGCGCGCCGCCCGCTGGAGAACCGCCGATGCTCGACCTCGCCGCCGTCTTCCTCTGCATCACTGCGGTCGTGGCCTACCTCAACCGGCGCTTCGTCGGGCTGCCGTCGGTGATCGGGGTGATGGGCATCGCCCTGGTGCTGTCGCTGCTGGCGATCGGCCTGGACGCGCTGGGCTTCGGCATGCTGCGCAGCTACGAGGAGTCGCTGCTGCGCGAGATCGACTTCTCCGACGTGCTGATGGAGGGGATGCTCTCGCTGCTGCTGTTCGCCGGCGCGCTGCACATCGACCTCAGCCAGCTGCGTGCCTACCGCTGGCAGATCGGCCTGCTTGCGGTGGTCGGCACGGTGGCCTCGACCCTGGTCGTCGGCTTCGCGCTGTGGAGCGTGCTGTCGCTGTTCTCGATCGGCCTGCCGCTGGCCTACTGCCTCATCTTCGGCGCGCTGATCTCGCCCACCGACCCGATCGCGGTCATGGGCATCCTGCGCTCGGCCGGGGCGCCGCACAGCGTGGAGCTGGTGATCGCCGGCGAGTCGCTGTTCAACGACGGCGTCGGCGTGGTGGTGTTCTCGCTGCTGCTGGCGGTGGTGGCCGGCGGTCACGTTCCGGGCGCGGCGGAGGGCGGTCTGCTGCTGCTCGAGGAGGCCGGCGGCGGTATCGCCCTGGGGCTGGCGATCGGCTTCGTCACCTACCAGATGCTCAGGCGCATCGATTCCTACCAGGAGGAGGTGCTGATCACGCTGGCGGCGGTGATCGGCGGCTACGCGCTCGCCAGCCACCTGCACGTCTCCGGACCGCTGGCGATGGTGGTGGTGGGGCTGATCGTCGGCAATCAGGGACGGGCGCGGGCGATGTCGGACACCACGCGTCGCCACATCGACATGTTCTGGGAGCTGGTCGACGAGATCCTCAACGCGGTGCTGTTCGTGCTGATCGGGCTGGAGGTGATCCTCATCGCCTTCTCCGGCGAACTGCTGCTGACCGGGCTGGCGGTGATCGCGCTGACGCTGACCGCGCGGCTTGCGACCGTCGGCCTGCCGATCCGCCTGCTCGGCGAGCGCTTCCGCCTGCCCAGGGGGTCGTGGCGCATCCTCACCTGGGGCGGCCTGCGCGGCGGCATCTCGGTGGCGCTCGCGCTGTCGCTGCCGGCCGGCCCGGAGCGCGACATCGTGGTCGCGCTGACCTACATGGTGGTGGTGTTCTCGATCCTGGCCCAGGGTCTGACGATCGGGAAGGTGGTGCGCCGCGTGTTCCGCGAGGAGCATGTCGGCTGAAGCGACGCCACCGGGGCGTTGCCCGCATCCGCCGGACACCGCTCTAATGCGGGGCTTCTCGACCCCGGGAGCGGCCATGCCCATCCACATCCTCCTGACCGGCGGCACGCGCGGCATCGGCGCGGCCATCGCCAGGCGCCTGCAGCGCGAGGACGTGCGCCTTGTCGCCACCGGAAGTGCCGACGGCGACCTCGCCGACCCGGCCACGCCGGCACGGCTGTGGGCGAACGCCAACGAACGGCTCGGGGGCCGGGTGGACGTGCTGATCAACAACGCCGGCATCTTCGAGGCCGCGCCGATCGACCTGCCCGATGCAGAATGGTCGGCGCGCTGGGCGCGCACGCTGCAGGTCAACCTCAGCGCCAGTGCCGAACTCTGCCGACACGCGGTGCGGCAGTTCGCGGGGCAGGGCGGAGGCCGCATCGTCAACGTCGCCAGTCGCGCCGCCCATCGCGGCGACAGCCCCGCCCACTGGCACTATGCGGCCTCCAAGGCGGGCATGGTGGCGATGACCAAGACCATCGCGCGCGGACATGCCGCGCAGGGCGTGCTGGCGTTCGCGATCTGCCCGGGCTTCACCATGACCGGCATGGCCGACGACTACATGGCCAGCCGCGGCGGCGACAGGCTGCTGGCCGACATCCCGCTCGGGCGCGTCGCCGATCCGACCGAGGTCGCCGAGGTCGCCGCCTTCGCCGCGCTCGCGGCCCCGCCCTCGATGACCGGCGCGGTGCTCGACATCAACGGCGCCAGCTACGTGCGCTAGGACCGCGGCCCGCGCCGCCGCCGGCACGCGCCCGCCCCGCCCTGGCGCGCGCGGCAGCCGGCGGACCTCTGCCGTACCGGTCGGCGTCCGCCGCACACGCCCTAACCGTGCCGCGTGCGCTCGAAGCGGGGCAGGCCGTCGCCGATGACGTCCCAGTCGGTGCGCTCCCCGACGAAGGTGTGATCCTGCGGCGGCACGCGGTCCGGGTCGTCGAGGCTGGCGATGGTGATGTCGATCCACGCCGCCTCGTCGCGGCCCCACCAGGTCAGGCAGGTGCCGCAGGTCCCGCAGAACGTCCGCTCGACTGCCGGACTGGAGCGGAAGCTCGCAGGTTCCGCCGCCGTCCACCGCAGGGCCGAGCGCCGCACGCTGAACCAGGCCACCGAGGCCGCACCGGCAACGCGGCGGCAGTCCGTGCAGTGGCAGACGGTCGGATTGCGCGGCTCGTCCTCTGTCGCGTAGCGCACCGCGCCGCAGTAGCAACCGCCTTCGAGCATCGCCGATCCCTCGCTGTCACGACACCTTGGTGAACTTCGCCTTCCGCGACACGTAGCGGCCCGGCAGCATGAACTCGCCGCCGCCGCGGTAGTGCAGGGTCTCCGGGCGCTGCGGCGAGACGGCGACGTGCGCCGCGACCACCTCGAACACGAAGAAGCCGTAACGCGCGACCAGGGCGTCGTCGTGCAGCACGCACTCGAACTGGGCGTGGCACTCGCCGATCAGCGGCGCCTCGACCCGGGTCGCCGGCGCGGGCGTGAGACCGAAGGTCCGGAACTTGTCGACCTCGGCGCCGGTGCTGTTGCCGATGCCGACCACCGCCTCGGTCAGCGCCGTGGTCGGCAGGTTGATCACGCACTGGCGGCTGTCGCGGATCATTGCGTGGCTGTGGTTGCCCTGGGCGATCACGCAGCCGACCAGGGACGGGGTGAAGTCCATGACCGTGTGCCAACCGGCGGTCATGATGTTGTCGCGGCCCTGCCAGCGCGAGGAGATCAGCACCACCGCACCCGGCTCGAGCCAGCGCCGGACCTGGGCCAGCGGAAAGTCCTGGGTGCGGACGCTGCGCGCCATCGAGCCGTCTCCGTTCCAGTGGCCGCGGATGCGGCGCTGGAGCTTCCGATGTCCACTGCGATGGCGCCGTGCAGGCTCGCCTCCGGATGCCGCGGGCCGTGCAGGCTGGAGAGGCGGAGGAGGGGACGCGGGCGCCGGGCACGGGCGTTGGGGAAAGGGGACCCGGGGTGCGGGGAAGGCACCGGCTGGCGCATCACTGCGAGGGCTGCGCCGGCGCCCGCGTAAGCCGCAAAGCATGCGCGGCGCGTCGCCGTGCGCCATGTGACGAAGGTGATGGTCGCCTGTCGGGACGTTCCCGACACGCTGTCGGGGCACGGCGCCCGGCCGCCCCAGCCCGGCGCGCCCGCGTCCGCCTGCCAGAGGCTCCGGCGAGCGCACCGGCGAGGCGGTGTGCTCGTTCGTCGCGGTCGTGTCCGCCGTCGGTGCCGCGACCGCGATCGCGGCCCTGGTCCCCCGGGCGTCATCCATCTCCGGCTCGATACCCGCGGCAGGACGCCGGCCTCGCTGCTCCGGCGCCGTCGCATCGACGGAATCACAGCCGCGGAGCCTGGCGTCACGAGGTGGCGGCACAGGCAGGGTGGGCTGGAGCTTCCGCCGCGGCCCGCCACCCCCTCCCCGGCACCGGCTCTCGTCGCGGGTCTGCGGATTCGAGGCGGTACTGCCGGGCGACGCCGGGCCGCGGACGACCGCGCCCGACATGCTCCTGGAGCCCAGCCGCGCCGCCGCGGTCGGGGGCGCTGCGGCCGTGCATGGGGACGCAGCGGGGCCGGGATGATGCGGGACGACTTGGCCGCGCCGTCACCGCACCGGAGTCATGATCCGTGGTCGCCGGCGGCGCGTCCTGGATAGATCGTCGCGTGGCGTCCTCCCTTCCTCCATCGCCGCAAGGAGTCAGCCATGCAGACCCGCACTCTCGGCCGCAACGGCCCCGCCGTCTCCGCCCTCGGCCTCGGCTGCATGGGCATGAGCGCCTTCTACGGCGGGCGCGGCGAAGATGCCGCGTCGATCGCGGTGATCCATCGCGCGCTCGAGCGCGGCGTCAGCCTGCTCGACACCGCGGACATGTACGGCCCGCACACCAACGAGGTGCTCGTGGGGAAGGCCATCGCCGATCGCCGCGACCGTGTGTTCCTCGCGACGAAGTTCGGCATCCGCATGGATCCCTCCGATCCGTCCGTGCGCGGCATCGACGGCCGACCCGAGTATGTCGTCGCCGCCTGCGAGGCGAGCCTGCGCCGCCTGGGCGTGGCGCACATCGATCTCTACTACCAGCATCGCGTCGACCCGAACGTGCCGATCGAGGACACGGTCGGTGCGATGGCGCGCCTGGTGGAGGCGGGCAAGGTGCGCCATATCGGCCTCTCGGAGGCGGCGCCGGAGACCATCCGCCGCGCGCACGCGGTGCATGCGCTGACCGCGGTGCAGACCGAGTACTCGCTGTGGTCGCGCGACCCGGAGGACAACGGCGTGCTCGCCACCGTGCGCGAGCTCGGCATCGGCTTCGTGCCGTACTCGCCGCTCGGGCGCGGCTTCCTCACCGGCGCGATCCGCACGCCCGACGACTTCGAGCCGGACGACTACCGCCGCAACAGCCCCCGCTTCCAGGGCGCCAACTTCGGCCGCAATCTCGCCCTGGTCGAGCAGGTCCGCGAGCTTGCGCAGGCACGCGGCTGCACGCCCGGCCAGCTCGCCCTGGCCTGGGTGCTGGCGCAGGGCCAGGACCTGGTCCCGATTCCCGGCACCAAGCGCATCGCCTATCTGGAGGAGAACCTCGCCGCCCTCGAGCTCGCGCTGACGCCCGAGGAGCTGTCGCGTATCGACGCCGTGTTCCCGCCGCAGGCGGCCTCCGGCAATCGCTACCCGGATGCGACGATGGGGAGCGTGCATCGGTGAGGGCCACGCCCGGCCGATCCGCGCATCGCAACGGACCGGATTGTGTAGCGTCGTGAGTGGATGCGCGAGGCGGAGTAGGCGGCGCTCGTCATCTCGCGCGGCACCGAAGTCAGAACGCTGAAAGCACGGCGACCGCCATGCATGCGATTCCACGAGCCCAGGAGCCCGCCGACCGACAGCAGGATCGGGGAGGGCGCGCGAGGTGCGAGCGCCAAGGCGCCGAGGGAGGTGATCAACGCGATCAAGTGGAGGCAGATGCCCACCACAACCCACCTGTGCGGCAGGCGAGAGGCCCTCGAATCCGTACGGGATGGCGCGCTCATGCCATCCCCTCCATGGATCCCTCGGTCGCACGCCGCCTGCATCCCGGCGCGGTCGCGGAGTTCGTGCCCGCCGGGGCAGCCGCTCCGCCGTTGGTGCGCGTCACCACCAGCCTCCCCATCGCGCGCGTCATCCCGACATAGACCAGCCGCGCCTCGGTCGTGGCGTCGGTGGGCTCGCGGGGCGGGTCGCCCAGGCCCAGCAGGAACACGGAGTCGAACTCCAGGCCTTTGCTGGAATGCAGGGTCACCAGCTTCACGGCGGGCGGGCCGTCGAAGAGGGTGCTCTTGCCGCGCGGAGTGCTGGCGCTGCGCCAGGGCACGCCCAGCCGGGTCAGTTCGGTCTCCACCAGTACGCCATGGGTCCAGTGGTTGCGGTAGAGCACGGCGATGTCGTTCGGATGCTGGCCGGACGCCAGGGCGTCGGCGATGCGCTGGGCGACGAGCTGGGCCTCATGGCGCGGCGAGGCGCACTCGATCACCTCGGGCGGCGGGCCGCGGCGGCCGGCGCTCTCGGGCGGGACGACGTGCGGCGAGTCCTCGTCGCCCTCGGTGCCGGCCAGGGCGTCGCCGGCGAAGGCCTTGGCCAGCGCCAGGATCTCCTGCGTGTTGCGGTAGTTGAGCCGCAGGATGGTGGTGCGCCCCTGGGCCTGGATGCCGACGCTGGCGAAGGTGAACTTCTTCCGCTTCGGCGCGGCGTAGATGGACTGGGCGTCGTCGTAGAGCAGCAGCAGCGAGTTGGTCGCCGGGTCCACCATGCGGGCGACCAGCTGCAGCCATTCGGGCTCGAAGTCGTGGCCTTCGTCGACCAGCACCGCGCCGTACTGGCCGGGCGGGATGGCGCCGGCGTCGACGCCGTCGATCACGGCCTGCACCTGGGCGGCGAAGAAGGCCCCGTCCGGCTTCGCCGGCCGCGCCGGGCCGCGCACGGCGTAGGTGCGCAGCATGTCGCCGCACCAGGCGTGGAAGGTGCGCACGCTGACCTTGGCCTGCAGGCCGCGGGCATCGATGAGCTGGGCCAGGCGCGCGGCGAGCGTGCGGTTGTAGCAGAGCACCAGGATCGGCCGCTGGCTCGCCTGGGCGAGGTGCAGGCAACGGTAGCCGAGGATCATGGTCTTGCCGCTGCCGGCGACGCCATGGATGACGCGATGGCCGTCGCCGAGCGAGCGCGCGAGCTGTTCCTGCTGCAGGTCCATGACACGGACCAGGTCGGGCACCCCGATCGCGTCGTTGCCGGACTGGTCGCTACCGAAGATGTCGTCCTGCACCGGCGATGTCACCCGGATCTCCGGGAACAGGTGCCAGCGGATGCGGTCGATCTGCGGGAGCGTCAGCGCCTGCCAGAAGTAGGCGTCGAACATCGTCCACAGGCGCTCCTGGAACTCCTCGGCGTCGGTGGATTCGAGCATCTCGTCGCGGCAGACGACGCAGTCGGGCGGAAGCACGTGCTCGAGCCCATGGGCATCGAACTGGGCGCGGGTGATGTGGGTCAGCACCACGCCGTGGCCGATCGGCACCATCAGCTTGCCGGCGTGGCGGTGGTCGGAGAGGTGGCGCAGGGCGGGGTCGCGCTCGAGCGCCGTCTTCAGTTCGAGCGCATAGGCGCGGGCCTGGGCGAGCGGGTTGGCGACGCTGACCAGGCCGCGCTCGGTGGCGATGCGCGCGGAGGCCCTGTCGATGTGGTGCAGGGTCTCGAGCTTCCAGTCCTTGACCTCGAGCACCAGCAGGCCGCGGTTGGGATGCAGGAGCACGAAGTCCGGCTGCCGGCGCCTGGGCCCGACCGGCAGGTCGTACCAGACGAGGTAGTCGTCCTCGAGCTTCTCCTCGAGCCGCAGCGCGAACCGGCGCTCGCCCGCGGTCATGCGCGGCAGGCAGGTGTTCCGTCCTGGAATGAAGGTGGCCATCCACGCCCCCAAAGTGGCATCCGTCCATGGCAGACGGAGAGATGTGCCACATCGTGGTGCGGGCTGCCTATCGGGGGATGCCCGACATGCCGGCGTCCTGCCGTCAGCCGGGGAGCCGGTGCCGGTCCGACACGTCCGCGCGCGTTGCGCCCGCCCTCATTCCGACTTCCGGCCAGGGGACAGGGCGGGCCGCCTAGGGCGCGGGCGCGGCCTGTTCGGTCCTGACGTGGCGCATGATCGCGAGGAAGGTGTCGGTCCAGATGCTGTCGCGATGGGCGGCGAGGTGGGCGAGGAGCTGCTCGTGGGCCTCGGTCGACACGCCGAGATGGTCGCCGCCGATGCCGTGGAAGGTCAGGTTGAGCATGGTGCCGCGGGCGACGGCGGCGTCGACCAGGGCGATCAGGTCGGCGCCGCTCGCGCCCACCGGCGCCTCGATGGTGACCGCCCAGGGATCGAGCGAGTCCATGTCCGGCGCGACCGCGCCGCGGCCGTACTTGATGGCGACGAATTCCGCGCGCACCTGGGGCAGGTAGCTGCCATCGGCGGCGACGGCGTCGCCGCAGGGCACGGTGAGGGTGCGTGCATCGCGGCCGTCGATCGCGTGCAGCATCACGTTGGCGAGCCGCACCTGCGCCGCCATCTGCGCGATGGTGATGCGGTCGAGGTCGACGTCGGGCGTCACCCAGTCGCGCTCCGGCGCGCTGGCCGAGCACTGGTGGAAGAGCGTGTGGTTGCCGAGCTCATGGCCGCGCGCGGCGGCGGCGCGCCATTCGGGCAGGCGCGTGGCGACGGTGTCGCTGGCGAGGGTGAGATAGAAGCTGGCGCGAAGCCCGGCGCGGTCGAGCGCCGGGATGGCATGGTCGAGCTGCGAGGGCAGGGCGTCGTCGTAGGCGAGGCTGACGGCGGCCCTGGCGCCGCCGGGCCAGGCGAAGCCGTCGGCACGTGCCGGGACGGCCGCGAGGAGCATCGACGCGAACGCCAGCGCCCCGCCCGCTGCGACCCGGCGCGCGCGTGCCGTCACTGCGCCAGCGTCCCGCAGTCGATCGCGCCGGACTCGTTCGCGGCGTCGACCGCGATGCGGATGTCGGTGAAGGCGGCGGCGAACGGTGCATCGGCCTCGACGCTGAAGGGCACGTTGACGCTGTCGAGCTTGAGTCCGCGCTCGGCGAAGCACGACAGCGGCACCGTGACCGTGCGCTTCTGCCCGGCCTGCATGTCGGCGATCGCGGGGGCGAGATCGATGCCAGCGGCGCAGTCCTGGCCGCATTCCATCGCCAGGATCACTTCGGACTCCGGGGCGTGCACCAGCTTCATGTCGAACTGCAGCGCGGCGTCGGAGGCCGCCATGGCATTGAGGTTGTCGCGCGAGGCGCTGCGCGAGAACACGCGGGCCGGCTTCAGCCAGGTGACCTCCTTGGCGTCCTGCTGCACGTTGACCTGCACGGTGCGGACCTCGACGGCGGGCTCGGCCTCCGGCCAGCGCACGGTGGCGTTGAGGTCGTTGCCCAGCGCGCGCATCTCGCTGCCCGCGGCCAGGTGCATGGTGAAGGTCGGAGCGTCGGAGCCGCGGAAGATCGGCAGCGCGGTGGCTTCGCCGCAGGCCTCGACATCCGACACCGGCAGCTCGCCGAGGCGGGCCGGCTGCGCGTAGCTCAGGCCGTAGCCCGGCGCGAACTGCGCCTGCTCGCCCGGCTTCCAGCACGGGGTGCCGGGCCAGGGGAAGGTCAGGCGGCCGCGGAAGTCGAGCGACGCATCGCCCGCGGCCATCGGTGCGGCGACCCGGCCGCTGGCGTCGAGCGCGCCGCCGGCGCTGGCGAACAGCACATCGGTCACACCTTCGCCCTCGGTACCCGGCAGCCACGCGGCGACGAAGGCATCGGAGAGGTTGATCAGGTCGTTGGTGTAGAGCGGCCGGCCGGACAGGAACACGGTGACGACCGGCTTTCCGGTGGCCGCGGCGGCCTCGAGCACGGCGAGGTCCTCGGGATGGCGCTGGCTGTGGGTCAGCGTGTCCGACGACATGATGTCGCCGATGCCCTCGGCATAGGGGGTCTCGCCGATCACCGCCACGACTGCGTCGAACTCCCGCGCCTCGACGTCCTTGCCGGTCTCGCTGAAGACCACGTGGTCGGGGCCCAGGCGCTTGCGCAGGGCATCGAGCAGGCTGGTGCCGTGCGGATAGTCGTCGTTGGTGTTGTCGGTGCCCTGCCAGGTCAGCGACCAGCCGCCGGCCATGTTGGAGAGGCTGTCGGCGCTCTTGCCGACCACCAGCACGCGCTGGCCCGCCTTCAGCGGCAGGGCGGCGTCGGCGTTCTTCATCAGCACCAGCGACTCGCGCACCGCGCGGCGGGCGAGTTCGGGATGGCGCAGGGCCTCCTCGTCGCCGGCGTAGCGGCTGTCGGAGGGCTTGTGCTCGAACAACCCGGCGCGCAGCTTGACGCGCAGGATGCGGCTGACCGCATCGTCGATGCGCGCTTCGGGAATCTCGCCGCTGCGCACCTGGCGCACGGTGTTGTCGATGAAGGCCTTCCAGGCATCGGGCACCATCACCATGTCGATGCCCGCGTTGATCGCCTGCGCGCAGCTCGAGTCGGTGCAGCCGGGGAGCTGGCCGATGCCGTTCCAGTCGGAGACCACGAAACCGTCGAAGCCCATCTTCTCCTTGAGCGCGCCGGTGAGCAGCGGCCCGGCGCCGTGCATCTTGCCGTAGTCGACGCCGCCTTCCTCGTCGTGCCAGCTGCTGAAGGACGCCATCACCGTCTGCGCACCAGCCTCGAGCGCGCCGAAGTAGCCCTGGCCGTGGACGTTGATCATCTCGGCCTTCGACACCAGCGCGTTGCCCTGGTCGCGGCCCTGGTCGGTGGCACCGTCGCCGATGAAATGCTTGGCGGTGGCGACCACGCTGCCCTCGCTGCCGAGCGTGTCCTGCAGGCCCTGGACGGCGGCGACGGCGTAGTCGTGCACCAGTTCCCCGCTGGCCGAGTAGCTCTCGTAGGTGCGGCCCCAGCGCGGATCCTGGGCGACGGCGACGGTGGGCGCGAACACCCAGGTGATGCCGGTCGCACGCGTGGCGTGCGCGGTGGCGCGGGCGATCTCGCGGATCAGCGCCGGATCGTGCGCGGCGCCCAGGCCGATGTTGTGCGGGAACAGCGTCGCGCCGAACACGTTGCTGTGGCCGTGCATCGCGTCGGTGCCCCAGATGATCGGCACCGGCGTCTTCGCGTCGGTCGACATCGACGCCTCGTAGTAGGCGTCGGCCAGTTCCACCCAGTCCTGCACGGAAGCGCGCTTCTCCATCCCGGGCCACGAACCGCCGCCGTTGAGCACCGAGCCGATGTGGTGGCGGCGGACCTCCTCCGGGGTGATCGACTTGATCTCCGGCTGGGTCATCTGCCCGACCTTCTGCTCGAGCGTCATCCCGGCGAGGATGCGGGCGACCTCCTTCTCGATGTCCGCGTCGGTGGCGACGGCGCTCTGGATGCGCGGCCAGTCCTTCAGCGGGGCTCCGTCCTGCCGGGCGTGGACGGCGGAGGCGCCGAGGGCGAGGGCGGCGATCAGGCTGGCGTGGAGCAGGGTGGGGCGCACGGGGTTCACATGCATCTCCAGGGTTGGCGTGTCGACCGGGGAAGGTCGACGGTGGGTGTCCGATGCCGTGCGGCTCCAGGCCGCGCGGCACCGCGTGCTACGGCGTCGGGCGCGCGGCGGCGCAGTACTGCTCGACGTAGGTCTGGTGCGGCGGAAGCTGGGCGAGGGTGCGTTCGATCCCGGCACGGATGCCGTTGAGGAAGCCGCCGAGCTCCTGGTCGCCCATCAGGTCGGCGACCGGGTGGCGCTGCTCCGGCACCAGGCCCTGGCCGAGCATCACCTGCGTCCACGAACTCTCGGTGAAGAGTTCGCCCGGTGCGCGGAAGACACGGCCGGTCTCGCGGAAGAGATCGATGCGGTGGCGCAGCGACGCCGGGATCTCCATCTCGCGGCAGGTACGCCAGAACGGCGTGTCGGCACGGCGGGTCACGTGGTAGTGCAGGATCAGGAAGTCGCGGATGTGCTCGACCTCGCCCGCCACCTGGCGGTTGTACTCGGCGACGTCGGCCGGGCTGATGCCGTTGCCCGGGAACATCTGCAGCAGGCGCAGGATGCCGCGCTGGATCAGGTGGATGCTGGTGGATTCGAGCGGCTCCAGGAAGCCGCTGGACAGGCCGATCGCGACGCAGTTGCCGGACCAGGCCTGGTGGCGCTGGCAGGGCTTGAAGCGGATCAGGCGCGGCTCGGCGAGCGGGCTGCCCTCGATCTGCTCGAGCAGCGTGCGCGTGGCGGTGTCGTCGTCCATGAAGCGGCTGCCGAACACGATGCCGTTGCCGATGCGGTGCTGCAGCGGGATGCGCCAGCGCCAGCCGGCGCCGTGCGCCACGACCCGGGTGTAGGGCACCGCCGGGCCGACCGCCTCGGTCTGCACTGCCACCGCGCTGTCGCAGTGCAGCCAGTGCGACCAGTCCTCCACGCCGACGCCGAGCGCCTGCCCGATCAGCAGCGCGCGGAAGCCGGTGCAGTCGATGAAGAGGTCGCCTTCGATCTCGTCGCCGGAGGCGAGCCTGAGCGAGCGGATGCGGCCTGCGTCGCGGTCGGCCCGCACCTCGGCGATGCGGCCCTCCACGCGCCTGACGCCGTAGCGCTCGGAGAAGTCGCGCAGGAACCTCGCATAGACGCTGGCGTCGATGTGGAAGGCGTAGTTCATGCCCTGCTTGGGCAGGTGCGCGAACCGGTTCTCCTGCGCGGCGCGGAGTTCCAGGCAGTAGTCGCCGAACTCGGTCGCCAGGCCGCGCTCGCGGCCTTTCAGCCAGAAGTGCTGGAAGCCGGCGGTCCAGTGGTCCTTGCCGGTGACGCCGAAGGAGTGGATGTAGTCCTCGCCGACGTCGCGCCAGTTCTCGAAGCTGATGCCGAGCTTGAAGGTCGCGTTGGTGGCGGCCATGAAGGCCTGCTCGTTGATCTCGAGCAGGCGGTGGTAGGTGACGATGGTCGGGATGGTCGATTCGCCCACGCCGACCGTGCCGATCTCCTCGGACTCGACCAGGGTGATGTCGAGGATCTTGCCGAGCGTCCGCGCCAGCGCCGCCGCCGTCATCCAGCCGGCGGTCCCGCCGCCGGCGATCACGATCCGCCTGATCGGGGTCTGTTCCACGTCCGCGTCCTCAGCGGTTGAGTCGCTGCAGGAGACGCGCGCGCAGCTCGCGGGCGCGGGTCTCGTCCATCGGGGTGGCCAGCGCGCGGCGCGCGGGGCCGGGGATGTGGTCGGCCATCGCCTCGCCGGGCTCGAACACGTAGTGGCGGAACACCTCCTGCCATGTCGCGCGCTGCTCGGGCGGGAGGTCGCGCACGCTCATGATCGCCAGCATCAGTGCGTTCATCGGCGTGTCCATCCACGCCGGCGCCTGCCGCCACCAGTAGTTGACCAGCACGTTGAAGCCCGCCAGTGCCTCCATGTGGTGCCACCACATGCTGGGGATCAGCACCGCGTCGCCGGGACCGAGCTCGGCGGTCCGCGCGTGGCGCATGGCCTCGGCGAACCGCGGGAAGCGCTCGAGGTCGGGCGCGGCGAAATCCACCAGGCTGATCGGCTGCCCTGCGGGGGTGAAGTCCAACGGCCCGACGTAGAGATTCGCGAGCTGGTCCGGCGGGAACAGGGTCACCCGACGCCGTCCGGCGACCACGCAGGCGAGGTTGTCCGGCACGTCCTGGTGCGCCGAGATCCGCGTGCGGTTGCCGATCCAGATGCTGGCGAGCGGGTCGCGGCCGCCGAGGTCGAGGTCGTTCTCGCCACGGAAGCCGGGCAACCAGGTGTCGATGGTGGTCGAGCCGACATAGATGGCCGGCGGCGCGGCCTCGTCGAGGTACTTGAGCAGGGTCTTCAGCGCCACCGGCAGCGGCACCTTTTCCTGGCGGAAGTTGAACGCGCTGAGGTCGGTGTTGTAGCCGAAGCGGCCGTCGATCGTCGGCGGGCCCACGGTCGCGACCACGGGGGCGGCGCCGGGCCGCGCGAAACGCTGCAGGTAGGCGACCGCGGCCTCGGCCGACTCGCCGCCGGCCCGCGCCATCGGCCAGTGCGCGACCAGTCCGCGCAGGACGACCGGCTCGGCCGAACGCAGCAGGTCGTCGGACAGCGCATCCGGACCGGCATGCGCGAGTTCGCGGATGGGTTCAGCGCCGGGCAGCATGGCGACGGTTGGTGCGGTCGATCAGGTCGCGGAAGCGCGACACCGACGCGACGGCCATGTAGATCGGCTGCAGGTGCCCCGTGCGGTGCAGTTCGACGAGCGCCTCCGGGGCCAGCTCGCGCAGGCGCTCCTCGGCGATGGCGTGGAAGCCGGCGAGGCGGAGTTCGGTGCCGTCGTCGAGCTGGGCGTCGAGCACGCAGGACTCGAGCAGCTCGTGGCGCTGCAGGGCGTCGACGAAGGCGGCGTTGGCCGCGAGGCCTTCGTGCAGGGCCAGCAGGACCGACTGCATGCGTTCGAGGAAGTCGGTGCTGCCGCCGTGCTCGCGGAACAGCGCCTCGCCGTGGTCGCCGCCGACGCGGGGACTGTCGAGGTCGATGTGCATCATCGGCGCGCCGCCATCGCCGACGCCGATCAGGAACGGCTGGCGTTCGATCGCGAGCGGGACGTAGGTCGCATCCCAGCGCGTGCCGTCGAGGAACACGTTCTCGCCCTGGCGCAGGCCGAACAGCGCCACCGGCTCGAAGGCCTGCGGCGTCCTGCGGAAGACGATGGGGTAGTGCGCCTGCACGTTCCGGAACTCGGCCGGGTAGGTCGGCGCGGACATCACCGCGTCGCCCAGCGCGGCGCTGCGGGCGGTGTCGATCCGCAGATTCCTGTGGTCGACGTTGTTGAGCAGGGCGGGTCGGGTCATCTCGATGCCTGGCGGAGGATCGCAGGGTGCGTCGATGCGCGGGCGGGCGAGACCACCTGCGCATGGACGCGACCCGCAAGGATACGGCCGCCGCGGATCCGGCGGCCGCTCCCGCCGCGCGACCGCAAGGCCGCACGGCGTCTGCCACGATGCATCAGAAGAACTTGTAGCGCAGGCCGACCATGTAGCGCGGGCCGTTCTGCGTGGCCCACAGCACCTGGTTCTCGTGACGCCCGTGCACGCGGATCGTCTCGTCGGTCAGGTTGATGCCTTCGAGCGCCAGGGTGAGACGGTCGTTGAACTGGTAGCTGACGTTGGCGTCGAGCTGGCCGTATTCCTCGGTGTACGCCGGGTTCGGGCCCTGGCCGTCGAAGCGGCCGGAGAGGAATTCGTCGCGCCAGTTGTAGGCCAGGCGCACCTGCCACGGCCCCTTGTCGTAGAAGCCGACCAGGTTGGCCGAATCGCTCAGGCCCTCCAGCGCGAACTGCTCGCCGATGTCCTCGTTGTCGTAGACCAGGCCGGAGTCGACGATGGTGTAGTTCGCCGACAGGCCGAAGCCGCTGTCGCCGAACACGTGCTGGACGTTGAACTCCCAGCCGTCGAGCGAGGCGGACTGCTGGTTGGCGGGGACGGTGATGTCGAAGTTCGCGATCGGGTCGCCGGGCTGGCCCGTGATGATGCCGGTGGCCTCGCCGTTGGCGTTGTCGCCGGTGTAGTCGACGCCAGGCTGGCCGTCGAAATTCCGGAGGATGTAGTTGCGGATGCAGACCCGGTCGGACTCGAGGCAGCCGGACGCCAGCGCTGCGTTCCAGTAGTCGCCGCCGACCGGGGTGTTCAGGTTGAACGGCGTGTCCTGGATCTGCGTGACCCCGACATAGTTGTCGATGTTCTTGCGGAAGTAGCCGACCGACACGTAGCTGCCTTCGCCGTAGTACCACTCCAGCGACAGGTCGTAGTTGTCCGACAGCAGCGGCTCGAGGCCGGGATTGCCCTGGCTACCGTCGCCGCCGTCGACGCGGACGATCTGGGCCAGGGTCTGGCCACCCTGGATGTCGCGCCAGCCGGGGCGGCCGATGGTGCGCCCGGCGCTACCGCGTAGGACGAGCTGGTCGGTGATGTCGAGGCTGAGGTCGAGGTTCGGAAGCCAGTAGTCGTAGTCGCCCTCGAGTTCGGTGAACGACGCATCCCCGTAGACCACGTTCAGCTCGTTGGCCGAACCCCATTCGATGCCGGTGGCGGTCGGAACGAGTGCCGACGAGGTGACGTCGGTCTGTTCGTAGCGCATGCCGGCGGCGACGTGCAGCGGCATCTGCCAGTCGAAGGTCGTCGTGTACTGCAGGAACGCGCTGCGCGACTTCTCGTTGGTACGCAGATCCTCGGTAAACGTGTCCGGCGCGCGGTACCAGTCGTCGCGCCCGGTCAGCTCGACAGCGCGATCGCGCAGGGCGTCGAAGTCGAAGACCAGGAAGCGGCTGCTGAAGTTCGGATCGTCGTGGCCGGAGAACGCATCGAAGTACTGCGACATGTCGTCGATCGTCCAGATCGAATCGTCGTAGTCGTCCGGGGTGCCGACGCCGCCCCAGGTGTCGCGCTGCATATAGCCGTGCGCAGTGCGGTTATCGACCTCGGTGAACGCTACGCCGAAGTCGAGGCCCGAATAGTCGCCGAACTCGAAGCGGCCCTTGAGCTGGCTCTGCTCGATGTCCGAGCGGGTATAGGTGTTGTGGAACACCGAGCCGGTGACCAGCGCCTGCGACGGCGACAGCTCGCTGACGCCGGACGGGAGGTCGTAGTTCACGATCGGCAGATCGCCGCTGTAGTCGACGCCGGTGTTGCCGCGGACGAACGCCGCCGCGCTCAGTACGCCCGCCGAACCGTACGGGCTGTCCGGGCGCGACTCGGCCGTGGAGTCGTGGTAGTCGAACTCGAGGTCCAGCGAGTCGGTGACCTCCCACTCGACGTTGAAGCCGAGCGAATCGAGCTCGTTCACGGTAGCGATCTGGGCGCCGCCCATGGCGACGTCGCCGGTGGCGGAGGGAATGTATTCGGAGTAGTAGTTCGGAGCGGCGACCGGGCCATCCGTCCATGCAGTCTCGCCCGGGCCCCAGTTGAACCAGACCGACAGTTCGCTGCGCTGCTGCTGGATCTTGTTCTCGGCGTAGGTGTAGTCGAGCGTGGTGGTGACGCGCTCGGTTGGGGCGTACTGCAGGGTCAGCTGGCCGTTGGTGCGCTGGCGCTGCACGCTGTTGACGCTGTAGCCGGTGTTCTGCGGACGCGAGTAGATGTCGCCGGCCTCGGGCGGGTTCGTGACCTCGCTGCCCTCGGTCGGGAACGGGCCCTGGAACTTGGCCCAGCCATTGGCCACCGAGGCCTGGCTGAAGCCGAAGTCGCGTTCCTGGTAGCTGCCGGTCAGCGACACGCCGAACTTCCCGTCGGCATAGGTGTTGCTGAAGATGCCGGAGATCTCGGGGGTCACCGAATCGCCTTCGATCGACTCGGGCACGTTGTCGTAGGAGGTGTCGTGCACCGCCTTGACGCCGACGTTGGCGTGCAGGCCCGGGTTGTCGAGCGGCCGCGCGGTGAGGATGTTGAGCGTGGCGCCGATACCGCCGGCCGGCGTGCTGGCGCGGGCGCTCTTGTACACCTGGATCTCGGAGATCGCCTCCGAGGCGAGGTTGGCGAAATCGAACGCGCGCGAAGCCGACACCTCGGCGCCGCCGCCGCCGAGGTTGGAGGCCGGCATCTGGCGGCCGTTCAACAGCACCAGGTTGAAGTCGGGGCCGACGCCGCGGACGGTGACCTTGGAGCCTTCGCCGAGCGAGCGGTCGATCGACACGCCGCTGATGCGCTGCAGGCTCTCGGCAAGATTGGTGTCGGGAAACTTGCCGATGTCCTCGGCGACGATGCCGTCGACGATGCCCTGCGCATCGCGCTTGAGGTTCATCGACGAGGTGAGGCTGCCGCGGATACCGGTGACGGTGATCGCGTCGAGCGTGGTGGGCGAGGCCGAGGTCTGGACCTGGGCGCCCTGCGCCGGGTCGACCGTCTGCTCGTTGCGCTCGGTGTCCTGCTGCGCGACCTGGGCCATGGCCGGATGCGCGAGTGCCAGCAGCAGTGCGGACGTCAAGAGCCGCTTCTGTGGAACGGACTGCAGGTGCTTCATGGTGCTCCCTCCCCGGACATCCCGGAATGTTGTTTCTGACGTTTCTATGAGCGCCGACTACTGACGTTCAGCGCGGATTCGGCGGCATTGAATGCGTTGCTGACAGCGCTGTCAACACGACTTCGGGCACAGTCGGCCGCCTCCGCGCATGTGACGCGCGGCACGTTCCACAGGGACGCAACTTCGATACAGGAATGTGCTGCGATGCAGCATCGTGGCGACGAACGACGAGGACGCCGACGTCCGGCGAGCACGCCGACGCACGGCCCGTAGCGGCGCACCCGGAGAGTGCTTTTCCGCCGCCACTACACAGCCCGATGCCGGGCTTCTGACGTGTGTGGGCGCCGGAGTCTGTTGCGATGCGGCATCGACCGGGTGCTGCCCGGCCGGCGCGGGCCGGTTCTACTTCTTCTTTTCCTGGTTCGGGGCGTCGATGTTCGGCTGGCGCTGGGTGCCGCCCTGGAAGGTCTCCTTGCGCGGCTTCTTCGTCATCTGCGTGTTGCGGTCGCCGGAGGAGTGCGGGTACTCCCGCTGCGCGTGGCTGTCGTCGGTGACCGAGGGCGGTGTTCCGTTCTGCTTGCTCATGGCGTGCTCCTGATGCGGTGCGGGCGGGGTCACTTCGTCGGTGGGGTCTGCTGCTGGTAGGTGCCCACCAGTTCACCGGCAGCGATGACGTGGCCTTCGGCGGCGGCAAGCACGGTGTCGCGGTCGGCACCGGGCTGGAGATCGAGCCGGGTGTCCAGCGCGAAGACCTGGAAGTGGTAGTGGTGCGGCGGATCGCCGACCGGCGGGCGCGGACCGAACCATCCGGTCGACCCGCGGCTGGTGCGCCCCTGCAGGACCCCCTCGGGATCCGTCAGCCGGGCCTGTTCCTGCAGGCCCTGCGGCAGTTCGCTGAGGTCGCCGGGGATGTTCCAGGCGACCCAGTGCACGAATGGCGTGGTCGGCCGCGCATCGGGATCCTCGACGATGACGAGATAGGACGCCGCGCCCTCGACCGGCGACCAGCGCAGTGCCGGCGAAAGGCCTTCGCCATACTCGCTGAAGCGGGTGGGGATCGCCGCGCCGGAGCCGAGGTCGGGCGAGGACACCCGCAGGCTGCCCTCCGTCGCCAGCGCATCGCGCTCGATCGCGACAGGGACGCCGCTGCCCCGCCTGGCCTGGTCCTGCATCGGCCCGGCCGGCACCTCGCCGTCGTCGCGGGCGCGGCCGGCACGGTCCGCGGCGGCGCCGGCGTCGCCGTCTTCGTGGCTGATCCGGTAGATCACGCCGTTGGCATCGTCGCTCATGAGCAGCGCGCCGTCGCCGGCGACGGCCAGGCCCACCGGCCGCGCGAAGTGGCTGCTGCCGTCGTCGGCGACGAAGCCGGTGACGAAGGGCTCGAACCCCTGCGGGCGGCCCTGGTCGTCGAAGCGCAGGCGCACCAGCTCGTAACCCGACGGCGGCTGCCGGTTCCACGAGCCGCGCATGGTGACGAAGGCATCGCCCTCGTATTCCGCGGGGAAGTCGCCGCCGGGGTAGAAGACCATCTGCATCGCCGCGGCATGCGCGGTGTAGCCCATCGCCATGGGCTCGCTCATCGACCTCCACTGCTGCTTGGCGATGTCGCCGGCTGGCGTGGTCCATGGCGTGATCCGGCCGTCGCCGTGGACGTGCGGCCACCCGTACTGCTTGCCCTGGACGATGCGGTTGAGTTCCTCCGGCTGCGCGTCGTCGCCGAGGAAGTCGATGCCCTGGTCCATGCCCCACAGCTCGCCGGTCTCGGGATTCCAGTCGTAGCCGATGGTGTTGCGCAGGCCGCTGGCGAAGATGGTGCGGCTCTTGCCGTCGGGCGAGATGCGCAGGAGCGTCGCGTTCTCCGGGTTGGTCTCGTTGCAGGCGTTGCAGGTCGAGCCGGCGCTGTAATAGATCTGCCCGTCCGGGCCGAAGGCGAGGACGCGATTGGCGTGCTGACCGCCGTCGGGCAGGTCGTCGATCAGCATGCGCAGCTCGCCGAGGCCGCCGTCCGGCTGGATCTCGGCGACGAACAGCTCCTTCACCGTGGCGAGGTAGAACCTGCCGTCGTGGATGGCGATGCCGTGGGCGCCGGGCCGCCGGGCGACCGTGCGCGGCTCGCCGTCCGCGCGGCCGTCGCCGTCGCGGTCCTCCAGCAGCAGCACGTCGCCCTCGTCGCGCCGGCTCAGGTAGACCCGGCCCTCGGGCGAGACCGCCAGGATCCGCGCGTTCTTGAGCCCGGTGGCGAAGGGCGCGATGCGGAAGCCGTCCGGGACCTGCAGCGACCGGATCCGCGCCGGCGTCGCATCCGTCTTGGCGGGCATCACCACGTGCGCCTGGGTGCTCACGCGCGTGGTCTCGTCCTGCTGGGCAAGGATCGGCGACGGCGCGGCGGCGAGGGCGAGCGCGATCGCGAGGCGGTTCGGCACGGGGAACATGGGAACTCCGCTGGCAGGTGGACCGCACAGCAGCGGCCGCATCGGGGAATCGCGATCACGCCCGCCGCGGCGTGGCCGGCCCGTGACGGGGGTTCAGGGACGTCGGTACGGCATCAACTCCATCCGTCAGCCGCCTGCGGCATGGAATCGAGGCGACGCTGCCCCGCTGGTGGGGGCGAGTGCGCGGTGGTGGCGCACTGCACCCGTCGCGCCGGGTGCGGACGGGGGCGCAGCGCGCGTACCGGGACGCCTTCCGCGCGTGACACCGGCGTCATCCGGGCATGGCTAGCGTCGCGGCCGCAGGGGAGATCGACAAGGTGCGGAAGCGCACTCGTCGGGCGGCGCGCCCGGAGGATGCGCCGCGCGACCCGGACAGGAGCACACACGGACATGCATGAGACGGCGCGGCAGGCGTGGTCGACCGCGGACCGCGGCGGCGTGGTGGCGGTGTACCAGGTGGAGGGCAGCGAGCTCGAGTGCGAGTACGAGATCGAGAGCTGCATGCGCCTGGCACGCCGCATCGCAGGCCTCAAGGGCCTGGAATTCGCTGGTGCCCACCAGCCGGCGCTGCGCGCGAGCGGCCCGGTCTACCTGGTGCCGACCGACACCCTGGTCGGCACCGACTTCGCCGCCTCGCTCGGCGTGCGCGACGCGCACGACCTGTTCGGCGGCGTCGCGCCCGTGTCCTTCGTCGCGACCAAGGCGATCACCCAGCCGCTGGTGGCGGCGGAGGCCGCGGCACCGGCCGGATGGTCGCGGCTGTTCGCCGCCCGCGCCGCGGATGCGGTGCTGCGCGGCTACACCGTGTTCGATGCCGACGACGCCCGCATCGCGGCGCAGCGGCTGTTCGAGCTCGGCCCGCTGCGGCTGAAGCCGGTACATGCCCGTGGCGGCCTCGGCCAGGTCGTCGCCACGGACATGGACCAGGTCGAGGTCGCGCTCATGCATCTCGCCACCGCGAGCCTGGCCTGTGGCGGGCTGGTGCTGGAGGAGAACCTGGAGGAGGTGGTGACCTGCAGCGTCGGCCAGGTGCGCGTCGGCGGGCTCGTCGCCAGCTACCACGGCACCCAGCGGCTGACCACCAACAACTTCGGCCAGGAGGTCTACGGCGGCACGCGCCTGACGGTGGTGCGCGGCGGCTTCGATCGCCTGCTGGAGCGCGACCTCGAGACGGCCGAACGCACCGCCATCCGCCAGGCGCGGACCTACGAGGACGCAGCGCTCGCCGCCTACCCGGGACTGCTCCTGTCGCGCAGCAACTACGATGTCGCGCAGGGTCGCGACGGCCGTGGCCGCTGGCGCTCCGGGGTGCTGGAACAGTCGTGGCGACTGGGCGGGGCCACCCCGGCCGAACTGGTCGCGCTCGAGGCCTTCGCTGCCGACCCGGCGCTCGCGGCGGTGCGCAGCGAGTGCATCGAGATCTACGGCGAGCACGAGACGCCTCCGGCCGGCGCCGACCTGCTGCTCGACATGGAGGATCCCAGGGCCGGACGGATCCGCAAGTACACGCTCTGCGAGGAGGTTCGAGATGCGTAGCAGTCCCACCGCGATCCACGTCGACGACCAGCACCTGGCGGCCACCATCGCCGCGCCCTCGACGCGGATGCCCGGCCTGCTCTTCGTGCACGGCTGGAACGGCAGCCAGAAGCGCGACCTGATCCGCGCCAAGGAGATCGCCGCGCTGGGCTGCATCTGCCTGACCTTCGACATGCGCGGGCACGGCGACCTCGAGGGCCTGCGCGCGGACACCACGCGCGAGCACAACCTCAACGACGTGCTCGCCGCCTACGACCGGCTGGCCTGCCATCCCGAGGTGGACAGGTCGGCGATCGCGGTCGTGGGCTCGAGCTACGGCGGATATCTCGCGTCCATCCTCACCGCGCTGCGTCCCGTGCGCTGGCTGGCGCTGCGCGTGCCGGC
This sequence comes from Coralloluteibacterium stylophorae, assembly GCF_018122625.2. Taxonomy (GTDB): domain Bacteria; phylum Pseudomonadota; class Gammaproteobacteria; order Xanthomonadales; family Xanthomonadaceae; genus Coralloluteibacterium; species Coralloluteibacterium stylophorae. Next base: position 66,837 of record NZ_JAGQFT020000001.1, read on the forward strand.
GCTTTATCGCGACGAGCACTGGGAGACGCCGAAGGGCAGCCTCGACCGCGCCGACCTCGACCTCTACCGCAGCCAGGTCGTGCCGCCGGAGGACAACCGCGCGTTGGGCGCCTGCACCCAGTTCGAGGGCGACGTGCTGATCGTGGAGTCCGAGCACGACCGCCTCGTCCCGCACCCGAACATCGTCAGCTACATCGGCGCCTTTCGCCGCGCGCGCTCGATGACCTACCGCGTGATCGAGGGCGCAGACCACGCCCTCAGCAACGTGACGCACCGTCGCGCCTACAGCACGCTGCTGACCCACTGGACCTCCGAGATGGTCCTCGGCGCCCGCCGCCGGCCAGGAGACCTCGAGCCGATGGGTGCCGAGCCCTACGCGCTCGCCTCCCCGGGTTGAGCCCCCGTTACCTGCGGACACCCGGGCGGCAGGATTGCCCAGCAGGCCCTCGGCGCTGGCACAATCGCGCGCCGCCGGCAGCTCAAGGTTCCTGCCGTCGGACCGATACCCCGGGCACTGCTGCCGCTGCGACGCGGTCGGCGGCGCCGCCGGATCGGCCCGGCTCAACCCTCCAGGGACTCAGAACAATGAAGAAGGTCGTCGCGCTCGCAGTTGCGGGCATGGCAGGTGCCGCTTGGTTCGCGCACGGGGGATCCGCCTCTGGTCCCGAACCCACGGCTGCGGGCCCGGCATCGCAGCCTTCCGGGACGGTGGAGCGGGTGCAGGGACGGAGCACGTCGGCATCGCTCATGCCCGTGGCGCCGTCGCGCCTGGATGCCGCAGGCACCGGCATCGCGACGGGCCCGGATCGAGGTGATCTGGTGCGATATGCAGGCCCCACCCGCGAGGAAGGCCCCGTCACGCTACATCCCGTCGCCGTCAGCGAGGCCCACGCCATCGCAGCGACGGTAGGGGGAATCCTGCACTTCATCACTCCGGATGGTCAGCAACTGGCCATCCGCTACGACCGCCGCAGCGAAAGCGCCGACGGCAACTGGAGCTGGATCGGACACGTCGAAAGCATGGATCCGCGCCGCAAGGCCGTCTTCACCTTCGGTCCGACCGCCGTGTTCGGCTCGATACCACGCCCCGACGGATCGACGCTGAAGCTGACCACGCGAGCGGGTGCGACCTACGTGGCGGTGATCGACAGCGCGCGCTTCGACACCCCTGCCTGGGGCGACGACGCAGTCGAGGCCTCGGGCTTCGCCGCACAGGCCGCAGATGCCCTGGCGCTCCGTACGGCGGAGCAGGCCGTCGCCGCAGCGACGGTTGCGGCGACGGCCGCCGAGGCCAAGACCCTCGACCTCGTCGCCGGCTACAGCAAATCGCTCGCCGACGGCCTGGGCGGCAGCGCTGCCGGCGCTACGCGTCTCAGCTTCCTGGTCGAGATGGCCAACCAGGTCCTGGAGAACACCGGCGTCGATGGCCGCATCCGCCTGGTCAAGGCCATCCAGGTGAACTACGCCGACGACCATGCCGTCGACAGGTCGTTCGACGACCTGACCAGCGGCACGCATTCCAGCCTGCGGCCGATCCGCGATGCACGCGAGACCTACGGCGGCGATCTCGTGAGCCTCGTGGTGAAGTTCACGGCCAACAGCGGGATCTGCGGCCTGGGCAACTGGCGGACCACCAATGGCGAACTGAGTGGCGGTGCGTATTCCACCGTCGCGGACGGCTGGGTCTGGGACTCGAACGGTTGGGGAACCGGCTGCAGCGACGACACCCTGGCCCATGAGATCGGGCACAACCTGGGCCTCAACCACAACGCGGACGAAGGGGGCATCTACCCGTACGCCAATGGCTACGAATCGGTGGCCGGGAACTTCCACGACGTCATGAATTACGGACTGGAAGGCACCGATTCGGTGCTCATGTTCACCAACCCGCTGCTGAAGTGCGGCGCGATGAACCTGCCCTGCGGGAACGCGGCCACCGCCGACGCCGCGAGGGCTCTGGCACGGACGATCCCGATCGCCGCCGCGTTCCGTTCAACGAAAGTTGCCATCGGCGGCCTGCAGACCGTTTCCGGACGGGTCAACGAGCAGAACAAGGACGACCTGGTCTTCGCAGACAACGACGCGGCCACGCTCCACGCCTGGTTGATGGTGGGAACCGACCGGCGTGCGCGCCTTGCGGGCGAAAGCGTGAACGGGAGCTGGCGTCTCGTCGGCTCCGGCGACCTGGACGGCGACGGACGCGTCGATCTTCTCTGGCAGTCCGCCAGCGGCGAGCTGTTCGCGGGCAGGACCCGCGGCGGCATCGCCGGTATCGGCTACGCCGGTCTCGGCAAGGCCGGAAGCTGGGAAGGATGGCATGTCGGCGGCGTCGGCGATGTCGATGGCGACGGCAAGGACGACATCCTGTTCGTCAATCCGCTGCGCAAGCGCTACATGACCTGGCTGATGGACGGGACCCGCATCCGCAGGAAGAACGCCAGCGTGGCCTACAACGCGGCCTATACCCTGGTCGCGCACGGCGACTTCAATGGCGACGGCAAGCTCGATGTGCTGTGGCAGCGGCCGAACACGACGCTCCGCATCTGGCTCGGCGACGGCAGGACGCTCTCCGCGAGGAACGGCGAGCTGGGCGAGAAGCCGGCCAGCGGCTACACCGTCGCCGGAGCGGGCGATGTGACGGGCGACGGCAAGGACGACATCCTCGTCGTGAACGCGTCGCGCAACCGTGCCGCGTTCTGGACCGTGAGCGGAATGAAGGTCACCAGGCGCAATGCGAGCGTCGCCACGCTGCCGGGTGCCTCCCTGCTCACCACCGGCGACCTCAGCGGCGACAGGAAGCTCGACCTGGTCTGGAAGACGCCCGCCGGCGACGTCTGGGCCTGGCTGGGCGACGGCAGGGTCCTGAACGCCAGGACCCGGAAGATCGGGAGCATCCACGACCTGGACTGACTGGCGCCGGGTGTCGTCCGTCGCCGTCGCCCTGTTGATCAGGATCAATGCCGCCAGCGCGGGGACCCGGTCCAATGCCTCCACCGCAACCGCGTTGGAGGCTGGAGATGATCAGGGACATCGTCGTTCCGATGACGTCGACCGCGGCGGACAGCGATGCGCTGGACGTCGCGCTCGATCTCGCCACCCACCACCAGGCCCACCTGACGGTGCTGGAGATGCTCAACCTGCCGCTGCCGACGGTCGGGCCCTGGGGTTTCGTGTCCGAGATCTCGCTCGGCAACATCTACGAAAAGCTCCGCGAGCAGGGCCGGCGCAACGCCGAGGCGCTGCGCGAACGGCTGCGCACCTCCACGGTTTCGCACGAGGTGCGGCTGGTCGAGGCGCCGCTGCAGGGCCCGCTGGGCATGGCCGCGCAGTGCGCGCAGTACGGCGACCTCAGCGTGCTGGCCGGTGCCCATGGCGACACGGCCGAGGCGGAGACCACGCGCGCCTACTTCGGCGCACTGCTGCTCGAGTCGGGACGCCCGGTGCTGGTGGTGCCGTCGCGCTGCAAGGTGCCGGTGCCGTCGCGGCGCGCGGTGGTCGGCTGGCGCCCGACGCCGGACGCGACGCGCGCCCTGCACGACGCCCTGCCGCTGCTGCGCACCGCGGCGCAGGTCGACGTGGTGATGGTCGACCCCATGGACGGCGCCGGTGGCGAGGGCGACGAGCCGGGGGCGGAGATCGCCACCCACCTCGCGCGCCATGGGCTGAAGGTGGACGTGGTGAGCTACGCCGCCGGGCATCGCGACGCCAGCGCCGTCCTGCTCGACCACGTCCGCAGGGTCCATGCCGACCTGCTGGTGGTCGGCGGCTACGGTCACTCGAAGCTGCGCGAATGGGCGATGGGCGGGATGACCCGCGAGCTGCTGTTCGGCGCGCACATCCCGGTGCTGTTCTCGCACTGAGCCCGCAGGCCGACGCACGCCGGAGGCGGGGACGGAGGAGTGGCCATGTACAGATCGATCCTGGTGCCGTTGCTGCGGGGCGAGGCCGAGGCCGCGCCCCTGCAGGCCGCATGCGCGCTTACCGCCCAGCTCGGGGCGGAGCTGCGCGTGCTGGTAGGAATGGATGTCGGCCGGGCCCGGGCCTTCGGCTGGGAGTTCATGCCGGCCGGACCCGACGAGGCATCCGACCTGGCGGCCCGCGCCGGCGCCGAGGCGCTGGCCGAGGACGTGCGCCGCCTGCTGGAGGGACATCGGCCGCCCTGCAAGGTCGTGGTCGGCGACGCCCGCTGGGCCTCGCCGGCACGGCAGGCGGTCGAACATGCACAGGTGGCCGACCTCGTGGTCATGGGTCGCCCGCTGCAGCCGACCGCGGGCGAGAGCGCGGCGTTCGGCATGATCCTGCTGGAGTCCGGCCGACCGGTGCTCGTGATTCCCTCCACCGCAAGGACCGACCGCCGCTATGGGACGGTCGTGCTGGCCTGGACGCCGACACGCGAGGCGACGCGTGCGCTGCACGACGCTCTGCCGCTGCTGGCGGTGGCGCGGGCGGTCCACGTGCTCACCCTCGCGGAGGGCGCGGCCGGCACCGCCCGTTTCGCGGATGTCGAGGCGGCGTCCGTGCTGCCGCTGCTCGCACGGCACGGCGTGGCCGCGCGGCACCTGGTGGAGCCCCGGGGCGACCGGGAGGCCGGCGAGGCGATCCTCGAGCATGCGCTGCGCATCGGCGCCGACCTGATCGTCGCTGGCGGCCATGGCCGCTCGCGTCTCGCCGAGCTCGTCTTCGGCGGCGCAACCCGGACGCTGTACCTGCAGGCGCCGATCCCGGTGCTGTTCTCGCATTGACCGGCTCCCCGCGTGGGAGCATCGGCGCCGCAGCTTCCGATGGACTGTCCGGCTTTCGATCCTGTGCGCCCGGTGGATCCGCAGCACGATGGGACCCTGACGCTGCGGACGGATCGCGCACGAAACCACGAGCGCGCGGCTCAGCCCGCACGGATGCTGGGCCGGCCGCCGGGACACCTCGCGCCGGCGGCTGTCACGAAGTACATGTCCGGGACGTCGTCTGGGAAGGCGACCGGCGCGGAGGAGGCGATGAAGCAGGTATCAGGCACCGACGAGCGCCGGCCCGGCCAGCTCCAGGCTTTCGAGGCCGTCCGGCCGCGGCTGCTGGGGCTGGCCTATCGCATCCTGGGCTCGCATGCGGATGCCGAGGATGCGGTGCAGGACACGTTCCTGAAATGGCAGGCGGACGAGCGCGAGGCGGTCGCCAATCCCGCCGCCTGGCTCACCACCGTCTGCACCCGGCATTGCCTGGACATGTTGCGTGCGGGCGACCGCGCGCGGGTGGACTACGTGGGGCCGTGGCTGCCGGAGCCGGTGCAGACCGCGGCGGACGCAGGCGAGGATGTCGCCATGGCCGCGTCCCTGACCACCGCCTTCCTGCTCGCGTTGCAGCGCCTGACCCCGAAGGAGCGGGCGGCCTACCTGCTGTACGAGATCTTCGACATGCCGTATCCGGACGTCGCCCGCACGCTCGGCCTGCAGGAGCCGGCCTGCCGCCAGCTGGTGGCGCGCGCGCGGGGCCACATCGAGCGCGGGAAGGTGCGCCAGGTGACCCCGCCGGACCGGCAGCGGCGCCTGCTCGACGCCTTCGGCGAGGCCGTCGCGACCGGCTCCACGTCCCGCCTGGCGCGGCTGCTCGCCGCGGACGTGCGCCTGTCCGCGGACGGCGGCGGCAAGGTCTCGGCCACGCGCAGGATCATGCGCGGGCCTGCCGAGGTGCTGCGCTTCGTCGAGGCGGGCCTGCACGTGTGGTGGGCGGGGGCGGCGATCGAGGAGGTGGCCCTCAACGGCGGTCGTGGCCTCCTGGTCCGGGATGGCGGCGGCATCACCGCGGCGGTGTCGTTCGGCTACGACGCCGACGGCCGGCTCGGTGACATCTTCGTCATGCGCAATCCGGACAAGCTCGCGCGGCTGGACCCGGCCGCGCTGCACTAGATCTCGAAGCGGTAGCTCAGCTTGACCAGGAGCTGCTCGTCGTCGCGCAGGTCGAAGGCGTCGCCCAGCAGGGCGCCGGTGCCCTGGTCGGCGTAGGGGTCCTCGGCATAGCCGCCGCGGCCGTAGACCACGTACAGGAACGACAGCGGCGCGAGCTCGTAGCGGTAGCGGAGCTGGACGCCGAGGGTGCGCACGCTGAGATCGTCCACCGTCTCGGCGCTCGCCAGCGCCTCGCCGTCGGGCGCGATGCGATAAGCCTGGCGCAGCTCGCCCTCCAGCGCGATCGCCTGCAGCTTGAGCCGCAGCTCCTGGCGCCGGCCGAGGAGCCAGGTGAATCCGGCATCGATATGCGCCTCGCGCGCGTCGTACTCGCCGATCAGGGTGTCGCGCTGCCAGACCAGCCACGACGGCGTGTGCTCCAGATAGCCGCCGAGGTAGACGTTGAGCGCGTCGCTGACGAAGTACAGCGGCGTATAGGCCAGGCTGTAGCCGAGACGGTCGTTGCCGGCGAGGCCGCCGCCGTAGAGTTCGGCCTCCAGCTCGTGCGCCCAGTCGCCCTTGCGCGGCCGGCTGTACTCGACATACGCGCCGAAGCTCGGCGGCAGCCGCACCGGACCGTTGCCGCGGGTGAGCAGGTCGTCGACGCGCGCGCTGTTGACGTTGATCTGCGCGTACTCGCTGCTGCCGTTGCGGAGCTGGCTGTCGCGGCTGATGCGGAACTGGTGGTTGAGGCGTTCGCCGTGGTCGTTGTAGTTGCCGGAGACGCGCCAGCGCCAGTCCTTGGCGGCGTAGCGCGAGTCGGCGGGCAGCTCGGTGAAGCGGCGCTGCACCTGCCAGTGCGCGTAGTTGGTGCTGTTGCGCGCCAGGTAGCCGGCGTCGTTGAGTTCGAGCTCGTCGCCGAAGTGCATGGCGATCCACTGCTGGCGCCAGCCGCGGTCCATCTCGTAGTCGGCCCAGACGGTGGCGCCGGTGTCGCGGGCGGTGGCGCCGTCGTCGCGGATGTCGCTGCCGATGAGGCGCGTGCGCACGTTCCAGCGCGGCGTCGGGCGCCAGTCGTGGTCGATGCCGACGACCGTCGCCTCGCGGTCCAGGAACGGGCGGTCGACGTGCGTCGCCATCAGGCCCAGGTTCTGCGTCGGAAAGTCGCGCACCAGGCGCAGCGCCTGGAAGCTGCGACCGGCTTCGCCGGCCTCCTCGGCACTGAACACGCCGTACTTGGTCGCCCCGAAGCTGCCGTTGAGCTTGAGCGCGGCATCGATGTCGGCCGCGCCGCTGCCGTCGTCGGCCGGGCCGCCGATGCGGCGCGTGTAGAGGAGCTGACTGTAGTCGGAGGGCGTGGTGAATTCGAACAGGCCCTGGTTCTCGGTGAAGAACGGGCGCTTGTCGCTGAAGAAGATCTCGGTGGCATCGAAGTTCACCACCAGGTCGTCGCTCTCGACCTGCCCGAAGTCCGGATTGACCGTGGCGGTGAGCTGGAACTGGCCGTTGGGCTTCCAGAACACGTCGCCGCCGAACTTGGTCTCGCCGCTGCCGTCGACCTTGTCGTACAGCGCCGAGGCGTAGGGCGTGATCGCCAGCAGCGACTGGCTGTACTTGCGCAGCTCGACCGGCGCGAACTCGGAGACGAAGCGCGGGCGCTCGTAGCTCGCCAGCGGCCAGGCCATGCGCTCGCCGGTGGCGCCGACGACGCGGTCCAGGTACAGGCCGAGCGTGCGCAGTTCGCCCTCGGCGCCGCGCATGGGCGCGATGTGCCAGGGCACCAGCATCTCGACCGACCAGCCGTCGGCGTCCTCGGCGACCGCATGCCGCCAGTCGCCGTCCCAGTCGTCGTTGAAGCTCGACTCGTTGCTGATGATCGCGTCGTAGATGTCGTCGGTGGAGCTCACCGTGAAGTTGTAGGCGGTGCGCCCGTCGCCGTCGAAGTCGACCATCAGGTTCACCCGGTCGACCTGCTCGTCGAAGTCGCGCTGCACGCGCTGGCGGGTCCGCGGAACGCTGGCCGGCTGCACGTTGCGGAAGGCGATCGCCAGCCCGTCCGGCGTAGCGAGGATCCAGGCTTCCGTCGGCAGCGAACCCGGCTCGCCGTTGAGCGGCTGGGTCTTGCGGAAGTCGGTGACGTGCCGCGCGCCGGACCATTCGTCGGGATCGATGCGCCCATCGACCTCGATGGCCAGCGCCGGGGCCAGGGGCAGGACGGTCAGGAACGCCAGCAGGCGGACGGTGGACATCGGCGTGGTCCGGGTGGGCCGGTCGATCCGGCTGCGGCACCGTAGCGGCGCCTGCGCGTGCGCCGAACTGCCATCGGTCATTGCAACCCTTCGGCGCCGGGCTGCATCGCGAAGGGCGAAGGGCGAAGGGCGTGGGGCGACGAGCGAGGGGCGATGGCCGGGGCCAGCGCCGAATGCAAGGGCCGCTGTCGCGAGGCGCTCCTCTGTGGGAGGGGCTTCAGCCCCGACCGCGCGGCAGGCTGAGCTGTCGGGGCTGAAGCCCCTCCCACAGAAGTGGACAGCGCGCGGATTCGCACGAGGCCCGGACGTCCGAGCCCGAGCCAAGGGCGAGGATTCGAAGTTCCCGGCTCCAAGCCTCAGCCGTCCGTCGCTGCAGGACAGCTGATCGGAGCTCAAACCGTAGGAGCGGCTTCAGCCGCGACACGTCGATGTGCGAGGACCTTGTTCCGACGCGCTCTCTTGTGGGAGGGGCTTTAGCCCCGACTGCGCGGCAGGCGGAGCTGTCGGGGGCTGAAGCCCCTCCCACAGAAGTGGACAGCGCGCTAACCCGCCCCGGGCTCAGATCCCCGAGCCCAGTCAAGGTTGAGGCTCCGAAGGCCCAGAGTTCAAGGCCCGGGACGCAAGCCCGAGCCTCGAGTCTAACCCGATCTCCGAGCCCCAGGCCCGAAGCCCCCCAACGCCTAACCCGCATCCCGTCGCGGCTGAAGCCGCTCCTACGGCGGGGCGTGGCGGTCAGAGCATCGGCAGGTCGAGGCCCCTTTCGCGGGCGCAGTCGATGGCGATGTCGTAGCCGGCATCGGCGTGGCGCATGACGCCGGTGGCGGGGTCGTTCCACAGGACGCGGGCGATGCGGCGGTCGGCGGCCTCGCTGCCGTCGCAGACGACGACCACGCCGGAATGCTGCGAGTAGCCCATGCCGACGCCGCCACCGTGGTGCAGCGAAACCCAGGTCGCGCCGCCGGCGACGTTGAGCATGGCGTTGAGCAGCGGCCAGTCGGAGACCGCGTCGGAGCCGTCGCGCATCGCCTCCGTCTCGCGGTTGGGCGAGGCGACCGAGCCGGAATCGAGATGGTCGCGGCCGATCACCACCGGCGCCTTGAGCTCGCCCTTGCGCACCATCTCGTTGAAGGCGAGGCCGAGCCGGTCGCGCAGGCCCAGGCCGACCCAGCAGATCCGCGCCGGCAGGCCCTGGAAGGCGATGCGCTCGGCGGCCATGTCCAGCCAGCGGTGCAGGTGCGGATCGTCGGGGATCAGTTCCTTGACCTTGGCATCGGTCTTCGCGATGTCCTCCGGGTCGCCCGACAGCGCCACCCAGCGGAACGGGCCCACGCCGCGGCAGAACAGCGGGCGCACGTAGGCCGGCACGAAGCCGGGGAAGGCGAAGGCGTCGGCGCAGCCGGCGTCGTGGGCCATCTGCCGGATGTTGTTGCCGTAGTCGACCGTCGGCACGCCTTGCGCATGCATCGCCAGCATCGCCTCGACGTGCACGCGCATGGACGCCTTCGCCGCGTCGCGTACGGCATCCGGGTCGGCCGCCTGTTCGCGCTGCCACCGTTCCACGCTCCAGCCGGCGGGCAGGTAGCCGTGCACCGGATCGTGGGCCGAGGTCTGGTCGGTGAGCGCGTCCGGGCGCACCCCGCGGCGCACCAGCTCGGGCAGGATCTCGGCGGCGTTGCCGAGCAGGGCGATCGACCTCGCCTCGCCGGCCTGCGTGCAGCGCGCGATGCGCGCCAGCGCGTCGTCGAGGTCGCTCGCCTGCTCGTCGACGTAGCGCGTCTTCAGGCGCATGTCGATGCGGCTCTGCTGGCATTCGATGGCGAGCATGGATGCGCCGGCCATGACCGCGGCAAGCGGCTGTGCGCCGCCCATGCCGCCGAGGCCGGCGGTGAGGATCCAGCGCCCGCCGAGGTCGCCGCCGTAGTGCTGGCGGCCCATCTCGACGAAGGTTTCGTAGGTGCCCTGCACGATGCCCTGCGAGCCGATGTAGATCCACGAGCCCGCGGTCATCTGCCCGTACATCATCAGGCCCTGGCGGTCGAGCGCGTGGAAGTGCTCCCAGTTGGCCCAGGCCGGCACCAGGTTGGAGTTGGCGATCAGCACGCGCGGGGCGTCGACGTGGGTGCGGAACACGCCCACCGGCTTGCCCGACTGCACCAGCAGGGTCTGGTCGTCGTCCATGCGCGCGAGCGTGGCGACGATGCGGTCGAAGCTCTCCCAGTCTCGCGCGGCGCGGCCGATGCCGCCGTAGACGACCAGGTCCTCGGGCCGCTCGGCGACCTCGGGGTCGAGGTTGTTCATCAGCATGCGCAGCGGCGCCTCGGTCAGCCAGCTCCTTGCGGTGAGGGCGCTGCCGCGCGGGGCGCGGATGCGGCGGGACGGATCGGTGCGGGTCATGCGGCCTCCGGCTTCAGGCGAGTTCGGGATCGACGGCGGGCAGGCCGATGCCGGCCGCGCGCGGCAGTGCGCCGGCACGCACCAGCGCCGCGGCCTGCGCCATGTCGGGGTGGAAGAAGCGGTCGTCGTCGAGGCGCGGCACCGCCTCGCGCAGGCGGTGGCGCACCGCTTCCAGCGCCTCGCTGGAGCGCAGCGGCGCGTGGAAGTCGCAGCCCTGGACCGCGGCGAGCAGCTCGATCGCGACCACGTTGGCCGCGTTCTCGGCCATCGCCAGCAGCCGGCGCGCGCCGTGCGCGGCCATGGACACGTGGTCCTCCTGGTTGGCCGAGGTCGGGATCGAATCGACGCTCGCCGGATGCGCGCGCTGCTTGTTTTCCGAGACCAGCGCGGCGGCGGTGACCTGCGGGATCATGAAGCCCGAGTTGAGGCCCGGGTCCGGGGTCAGGAAGGCGGGCAGGGCGGACATCGCCGGGTCGACCAGCATCGCCGTGCGCCGCTCCGAGATCGAGCCGATCTCGCAGACGGCGAGCGCCAGCATGTCGGCGGCGAAGGCCACCGGCTCGGCGTGGAAGTTGCCGCCGGACAGGGCCTCGCCGCTGTCGGTGAATACCAGCGGGTTGTCGGAGACGCCGTTGGCCTCGGTCGCAAGCGTAGTGGCGGCCTGGCGGATGACGTCGAGCGCCGCGCCCATGACCTGCGGCTGGCAGCGCAGGCAGTAGGGATCCTGCACGCGCACGTCGTCGGTGCGGTGCGATTCGCGGATCGCCGAGCCGGTCATCAGTGCGCGCAGCGCGGCGGCCACCTCGATCTGCCCGGGCTGCCGGCGCAGGGCATGGATGCGCGGGTCGAACGGCGTGTCGGAGCCCTTGGCGGCTTCGGTCGACAGCGCGCCGGTGACCAGCGCGGCCTGGAACACGTCCTCGATCGCGAACAGCCCGGCCAGCGCGCAGGCGGTGGAGAACTGGGTACCGTTGAGCAGGGCCAGGCCCTCCTTGGGCCCGAGCGTGAGCGGTGCCAGCCCGGCGCGCGCCAGCGCCTCGCCCGCGGGCAGGCGCTCGCCGCGGTGGAAGGCCTCGCCGGCGCCGATCAGGGTGCAGGCCAGGTGCGCCAGCGGCGCGAGGTCGCCCGAGGCGCCGACCGAGCCCTGCGCCGGGACCAGCGGCAGCACGTCGTGGGCGAGCAGGGCCTCGAGCAGGCGCAGCGTCTCTGTTGCCACGCCCGAGGCGCCCTGGGCGAGGCTGGTGAGCTTGAGCGCGAGCATCAGCCGCACCACCGGCGCGGGCGTCGGCTCGCCGACGCCGGCGGCGTGCGAGAGCACGATGTTGCGCTGGAGCGCGGCGAGATCCCCGGCGGCGATGCGCACGCTGGCGAGCTTGCCGAAGCCGGTATTGATCCCGTAGACCGGCTCGCCGCGCGCCACGATCGCCTGCACAGTGGCCGCGCTGGCCTCCACCGCGGCATAGGCCGCGGGATCCAGACGGGCGCCGGCGCCGGCGTGGACGGCGCGCCACTGCGCCAGGCGCACCTGGCCGGGGACGAGGGTGAGGGTGTCGCTCATGCGGGCTCCGGGAGCACCGCGCGCGGCGGTGCAGGCGTCGATTGTCTATACAATACTGGGCGCGTCCGGCCCGGCCTGTCCAGCACGAGGAGCCCCATGTCCGATCCCGAGATCCAGCGCTTCCACCTCGAGCGTGCGCTGCTGCCGGAGGGCTGGGCGCGCGACGTGGCGCTGGAGGCGCGCGACGGCAGGATCGTGCGCGTGGAAGCCGGCGCGACAGCGGACGCGCGCGCCGAGCGTCTCGCGATCGCGCTGCCCGGGCTCGGCAACCTGCACAGCCACGCCTTCCAGCGCGGCATGGCCGGCCTGGCCGAGCACGGTGGCGGCCGCGGCGACAGCTTCTGGACCTGGCGCGAGCTGATGTACCGCTTCCTGGCCCGGCTCGACCCGGAGCGCATGCAGGCGATCGCGGCGATGGCCTACGTCGAGATGCTCGAATCCGGCTTCACCCGCGTGGGCGAGTTCCATTACCTGCACCACGACTCCGATGGCCGGCCCTACGCCGACCGCGCCGAAATGGCGGCACGCCTGGCCGCGGCGGCGCAGGACACCGGCATCGGCCTGACCCTGCTGCCGGTGTTCTACGCCCATGCCGGCTTCGGCGGAGCCCCGCCGTCGCCGGCGCAGCGGCGCCTGGTGCACGACGTCGACGGCTTCTCCGCCCTGCTCGAGGCCAGCGCGACGGCGCTGCGGGCGCTGCCGGACGCCGTGCTCGGCCTCGCCCCGCACAGCCTGCGTGCGGTCACGCCGGAGGAACTCGGCGCGCTGCTGCCGCTGGCCGCGGGCCCGGTGCACATCCACATTGCCGAGCAGGTGAAGGAAGTCGAGGACTGCGTGGCATGGTCGGGCCAGCGCCCGGTCGCGTGGCTGCTCGACCACGCCGAGATCGGCCCGCGCTGGTGCCTGGTGCACGCCACCCACATGGACGCCGGCGAGTGTGCGCGGCTGGCGGCGAGCGGCGCGGTCGCCGGGCTGTGCCCGATCACCGAAGCCAACCTCGGCGACGGATTGTTCCCGATGCGCGACTTCGTCGCGGCGGGCGGCCGCTTCGGCGTCGGTTCGGATTCGAACGTGCTGATCGACGCCGCCGAGGAACTGCGCCTGCTCGAGTACGGGCAGCGGCTGGCGGCGCGGGCGCGCAACGTGCTGGTGCCGGACGGCCGCGGATCGAGCGGGCGCTTCCTCTACGCCGGCGCGCTCGCCGGCGGGGCGCAGGCGCTGGGCGCGTCCGCGGGGCTGGCCGTGGGCGCGGCGGCGGACCTGGTCGAACTCGACGCCGCGCATCCCGCGCTCGCCGCGCGCGACGGCGATGCGCTGCTCGACAGCCTGGTGTTCGCCGCGCGTGGCGGGGCGGTGCGCACGGTGTGGCGGCGCGGTCGGCGGGTGGTCGCCGACGGGCGCCATCGCAACCGCGACGCCGTCGCCGCGCGCTTCACCGCGGCCGTCGCCGGGCTGCTGCGGGACTGACGTGGCGACCAGCCTGCACCAGCGCATCCGCGGCGACATCGAGGCGCGCATCCGCAGCGGCGAATGGCCGCCGGGGCACCGGGTGCCGCCCGAGCACGCGCTGATGGCGCGCTACGGCTGCTCCCGCATGACCGTCAACAAGGCGCTGAGCCTGCTCGCCGACGCGGGCGCGGTCGTGCGCAGGCGCGGCGCGGGTTCCTTCGTCGCCACGCCGCATCCGCACATCGAATCGGTGGCCCTGGCGATTCCCGACATCGCCCACGAAGTCGCCTCGCGCGGCTGGCGCTATGGCTTCCGTCTGGTCGCCCGCCGGCTGCGCGCGCCGCGCCGGCGCGACGCGCAGGAGCTCGAACTGGCGGGCGCGGGCAGGCTGCTCGCGCTGCAGGGCCTGCACCTGGCCGACGGCCGCCCGATCGCGCTGGAGGACCGGCTGGTCGCGGTGGCCGCGGTGCCGGAGGCGGCGACGGCGACCTTCGACAGCGAGCCGCCCGGAAGCTGGCTGCTGCAGCGGGTGCCGTGGACGCGCGCCGAGCACCGCATCAGCGCGGCCAGCGCGGACGCGGACGCGGCCGCGCTGCTCGAGGTCGAACCGGGCACCGCCTGCCTGGTGCTCGAGCGCGGCACCTGGCGCGGCGAGCAGGCGGTCACCCGCGTGCGGCAGCGCTTCCGCGGCGATGCCTGGGACCTGGTGGCGCGCTTCGAGCCCGGGCTGCGCTGAGCGATCGCCGGATCAGCGCCGCGCGAAGCGCAGCACCAGCCACAGCGTGAGGGCGAGCAGGTTCACGCCCAGGTGCACCGTCGACGGGCCGGCCAGCGCGAAGCGCCAGCCTGCGGAGGGGATCGCCCAGTCGAGATCGGCGCTGACTGAACGGCCGAAGGCGATGCTCAGCGGAACGGTGGCGCCGACATGCCAGGCGTAGCTGAGCCAGGGGGTGCCGATCAGCGGGATCTGCAGCGCCTGGACGATGCGCGACAGGCGTGCGCCCTGGGCCTGGTTCTCCATCAGCATGACCCCTGCCACCAGCGCCAGCGCCGACAGCACCAGGCCGACGACCAGCAGCAGCGCGCCGCTGCCGCCGAAGCCACCCAGCAGCAGCCGCTTGCAGGCGGTGGCGAGGCCGTAGAAGCCGCCTGCGATCTCGAGGATCGCGACGAGCCGGAACAGGATGGACATGCGCGGGCGCCAAAGGAAAGGTCGGCGATTGTGGCCACCCGGCGCGGGCCGCTCAAGGCGGGCCGGGCGATCCCGCTCCGCCCATGCAGGCGCGGCGTGAAAACGGTGTCGCGGCGCTAAACCTCCGGCGGACTCCGGCCGATAACCCAGGCGACCCCTTCCGCAGCGGCGCCAGCTCCATGCTCCTCATCATCGGTTTCGTCGTCGTGATCGCCAGCGTCCTCGGCGGCTACGTCATGTCCCACGGCCACCTCGCCGCGCTGTGGCAGCCCTACGAGCTGGTCATCATCGGCGGCGCCGCGCTCGGTGCCTTCATCGCGGCCAATCCGATGAAGACGGTCAAGGCCGTGCTTTCGAGCATTCCGCACCTGCTCAAGGGCGCCAAGTACAAGCGCGAGGACTTCGTCGACATCCTGTCGATGGTCTACGACGTGCTTTCCAAGATGCGCAAGGAGGGCCTGATCGCGGTCGAGGCCGACATCGAGAAGCCCGATTCCAGCCCGCTGTTCGCCAAGTACCCCAAGGTGCAGGCGGACACCCACCTGATGGAATTCACCACCGACTGCCTGCGCCTGATCGTGGCCGGCAGCATGAATCCGCACGAGCTCGAGCAGCTGCTCGACATCGAGCTGGAAACCCACCAGAAGGAGGCCGCCGAGCCGGCGCACGCGGTGCAGACGCTGTCCGACGGCCTGCCCGGCTTCGGCATCGTCGCCGCGGTGCTGGGCATCGTCATCACCATGGGCTCGCTCGACGGCGGCGACACCGCGGCGATCGGCGCGCACGTCGGCGCGGCGCTGGTCGGCACCTTCCTCGGCATCCTCCTGGCCTACGGCTTCGCCAGTCCGCTGGCCGCGGCGATGGCCCACCACGCGCACGAGGAGGGCAAGGCCTTCGAGATCGTGAAGATGGCCTTCGTCTGCAGCGTGCGCGGCTATCCGCCGACGATCTCGGTGGAGTTCGCGCGCAAGCTGCTGTTCTCCGACGTGCGCCCGTCGTTCGCCGACCTCGAGACCCACCTGCGCGGCCAGCGCAAGGCGGCCTGAGGTGGAGGCCGAACCCACCATCGTCATCCGCCGGGTCAAGAAGGTCGCCGGCGGACACCACGGCGGCGCCTGGAAAGTGGCCTACGCGGACTTCGTGACCGCGATGATGGCCTTCTTCATGGTGATGTGGCTGCTGGGCGCGGCGACCAAGGAGCAGAAGGCGGCGATCTCGGAGTACTTCCGCAATCCGAGCCCCATCCAGGGCCAGAGCCTGGTGCCGGCGGCCGGCTCGATCGGCGACGGCGGCGCCGCCAACGACGTCATCCGCACCAGCGGCGCGATGGACCTGCCGTCGGGCATGGGCCCCGACATCGGCGCCAAGGCCATCGACGGCGCCGATGCGAAGCGCCTGGCGCAGGCGGCCGAGAAGGCGAGGATGGAGGACCTCAAGCAGGAGATCGAGGCGGCGATCGCGGCCAGCCAGGCGATGGCGCCATTCAAGGACCAGCTGCTGCTCGACATCACCCCGGAAGGCCTGCGCATCCAGATCATCGACAAGCTCAACCGGCCGATGTTCGACTCCGGCAGCGCCAACCTGAAGCCCTACGCCTCGGCGATCCTGAACGACCTGGTCGAGTCGCTGGACGCGGTGCCGAACCGTGTCAGCCTGTCCGGGCACACCGATGCCACGCCCTACCAGGGCAGCCAGGACGGCTACACCAACTGGGAGCTCTCGGCCGACCGCGCCAATGCCGCGCGGCGTGCGCTGCGCGGCGGCGGGATGCCGGACGAGAAGATGGCGCGCGTGGTCGGACTGGGCTCGTCGGTACTGTTCGACAAGGTCGACCCGCGCAGCCCGACCAACCGCCGGATCAGCATCATCGTGATGAACAGCCTGGCCGAAGAGGCCGCGGCCGACGGTGCCTTCGGCATCGCCGCGGATGCGCCGCCGGCGGTGGGGGAGGAGGCAGGCGTCGTGCCCGGGCTCGCGCCCGCCGATGATGCGCCGACGCCGGCTCCCGTCGCCGCGGACGCAGTGCCGGGCCCGGTCGCGGGCGCCGCGGTCATTGGCGCCGCGGCCGCTCCCGGAACACACTGACGCAGCGCCGGGCGCCGCTGGACGGGTCCGTCACGGCGCCGGGGGGAGCATGACGCGGTAAGGTCGTCGCGCAGGCGCGACGCGCCGTCCGTTCCCCCGGAGTTCCAGACCCGATGCCCCCAGAAGAGGCGCTGCAGGCGCCGACCGTCGCGTTGCCGCGAGCGACCGCCGAGGTCCCCGCCGCCTGGCCGCAGTGGCCGGTCGGCGCGCTCGTCGACGACGTGCGTCCCCATCTGTTCGACGCCCTGCGCGACGGCGAGTCCTGCGCGGTCGCGACCCTCGTCCATGCCAGCGGCCCGACGCCGCGCCCGGTCGGCGCGCAGATGCTGATCCGCGCCGACGGCCGCAGCTTCGGCGCGGTGTCCGGCGGCTGCGTCGAGGCCGCGGTCGCCGCGCTGGCGCGGCCGACGCTCGAAAGCGGCGCCGCGCAGCGGCTGGTGTTCGGCCGCGGCAGTCCCTTCGTCGACATCCAGCTCGCCTGCGGTTCCCGGATCGAGGTGGACCTGCGCCGGGTCGGCCCCGAGGATGCCGACATGCGCCTGCTGTCGGATGCCACGCGCACTCGCCGGCCGGCGATCTGGGGCGTGGCCGACGACGGCGTGTCGCGGTTCTGCCTCGTGGATCCGGCGGTTTCGGTGCTCGATGCCGGCGCCGGTGCCGACGAGGACGAGAGCCGGGGCGACGCCGCCGGCGTCGGCTGGTGCGTCCCGTTCGTGCCGGCCACGCGCCTGGTCCTGGTCGGCGGCGATGCGGTCGCCCTGGCCCTGGCCGGGCTCGCCCGGAGCAGCGGCTACGAGGTGCTCCTGATCCGGCCCAACGGGCCGGAGGCGCCGCCGCCGGACCTGGACATCGGCTATGCGCGCGACACCGCGGACTCCGCGCTGTCGCGGCACCCGCCGGACGCATGGACGGCGGTGGTGGTCTGTACCCACGACCTCTCGCTGGACGAGCCGGTCCTGGTCGACGCCCTGCGCTCGGACGCCTTCTACGTCGGCGCGCTCGGCAGCCGCAGCCGCCGCGACGAGCGCGTCGCACGGCTGGAGGCGGCGGGGGTCGAGGCCCACGACATCGTGCGCCTGCACGCGCCGGTGGGCCTGCCGATCGGCGCGGCGACGCCGATGGAGATCGCGCTGTCGATCCTGGCCGACGTCGTGCGGGTGTCGCGGGAACGGGCGGGATGAACGCGCTGCGCGGCACCGCGGCGGTGGTCCTCGCAGCGGGGCTGTCGCGGCGCATGGACGGACGCAAGCTGCTGCTGTCCGCCGACGGCAGCAGCCTGCTGGAGCAGGCCATGCGCCCGCTGCGCGACCTCGGGCTCGACCAGGTCGTGCTGGTCACCAGCGAGGCGGCGGGCACCAGCGATCTCGACCTGCCGTGTCCACACCTGCAGCGCATCGCCAATCCCACGCCCGAGGCGGGCCTGGCCGGATCGCTGCGCCGTGGCCTGGACGCGCTGCGCGAGGACATCGACCAGGCCTTCGTGGTCCTCGCCGACATGCCCAGCGTGCAGGAGGAGACCTACCGCCGCCTGCGCGAGGCTTACGAGGCCGACCGCGAGGAGAGGATCGCCGCGATCCCGGTGCACGCCGGCGCGCCGGGCAATCCGGTGCTGCTCGGGCGCAGCGCCATCGGCATGGCGAGGCGCCTCGACGGCGACGCCGGCCTGCGCAGTGTGCTGCGCGACGCCGGGCACCACGTGCTGCGGGTCGAGGTCGACGACCCGGGCATCCACGTCGACATCGACACGCCCGAGGACCTCGAGCGCTGGCGCGGCACACATGGAGCACACGGCGGCGGGTAGAGCATCGCTGGCGTCGCCCCCTCAGGTGCAAGCCATGTCCACCGCCAGCTCCGATGCGCGGACGGACGCCGCCAGCGCGTCCCTCCACCAGCGCCGCATCCGCCTCAACGTCAACGGCAGCGAGCACGCGCTCGACCTCGACACCCGCACCTCGCTGCTCGACGCCCTGCGCGAGCACCTGCGCCTGACCGGGAGCAAGAAGGGCTGCGACCACGGCCAGTGCGGCGCCTGCACGGTGCTGATCGACGGCCGCCGCATCAACGCCTGCCTGACCCTGGCGGTGATGCACGAGGGCGACGCCATCACCACCATCGAGGGCCTGGGCGAACCGGAGGCGCTGCATCCGATGCAGGCGGCGTTCGTGAAGCACGACGGCTTCCAGTGCGGCTACTGCACGCCCGGGCAGATCTGCTCGGCGGTCGGGATGCTCGACGAGGTCCGCGCCGGCTGGCCGAGCCATGCCAGCGCCGATGTCGCGACGCGGCCGCAGCTCAGCGACGACGAGATCCGCGAGCGCATGAGCGGCAACCTCTGCCGCTGCGCGGCCTACACCAACATCCTCGGCGCGATCCGCGAGGTGGCGGACGGGGAGGGCGTGCGATGAGGCCGTTCTCCTACGACCGCGCCGCGGACGCGCGCGGCGCGGTGGCCGCGCTGCAGGCGCATCCCGGCGGGCGCTTCATCGCCGGCGGCACCAACCTGCTCGACCTGATGAAGCTGCAGATCGAGACGCCGCCGCACCTGGTCGACATCAGCCGCCTGCCGCTGGACCGCATCGAGGACGGCGAGGACGGCGGCCTGCGCATCGGCGCGCAGGTGCGCAACAGCGACCTCGCCGCCGACATGCGCGTGCGCCAGCGCTGGCCGCTGCTGGCGGAGGCCCTGCTGGCCGGTGCGTCTGGGCAGCTGCGCAACAAGGCCTCGACCGGCGGCAACCTGCTGCAGCGCACGCGCTGCTACTACTTCTACGACGTCGCCGCGCCCTGCAACAAGCGCGAGCCGGGCAGCGGCTGCGGCGCGATCGGCGGCGTCAACCGCATCCACGCCATCCTCGGTGCGAGCGCGCATTGCATCGCCACCCATCCTTCCGACATGGCGGTGGCGCTGAACGCGCTGGATGCGCAGATCGAGACCCTGCGCCCCGACGGTGGCGGCCGCCGCATCGCCATCGACGAGCTGCACCGCCTGCCGGGCGACACGCCCCACCGCGAGACCGTGCTCGAGGAGGGCGAACTGATCGTGGCCGTGCACCTGCCCGCGCCGCCGGGCCCGCGCCAGCGCTACCGCAAGGTGCGCGACCGCGCCTCCTATGCCTTCGCCCTGGTGTCGGTCGCGGTGGCGCTGGACCTGGACGGGGACACCGTGCGCGACGCCCGCATCGCGCTCGGTGGCGTCGCGCACAAGCCGTGGCGCGCGCACCGCGCGGAGAAGGCGATCGTCGGCCGGCCCGCGAGCCACGACGCCTTCCTGGCCGCGGCCGAGGCCGAGCTCGAGCCTGCGCGCGGGCAGGGCGGGAACGACTTCAAGATCCCGCTGGCGCGGCGCACGCTGGCACGCACGCTCGCCGATGCCGCCGGCATCGAGGCGGGTGCGGCATGAACGCGCGGCTTCGCGAGGTGACGCCCGGGCTGGCCGGCGATGCGCAGATTGGCCGCGCCCTCGATCGCGTCGACGGGCCGCTCAAGGTCGCCGGTCGCGCGCCCTACGCCTACGAGTTCGCCGGGAGCGGCGAGACCGCCTACGGCTACGTCGTCGGCGCCACCGTCGCCCGTGGCCGCATCCGCCGCATCGATACTTCCGCGGCGGAGCGCGCGCCGGGCGTGGTCCTGGTCCTGACCCACGAGAACGCGCCCGAGCTGGCGCCGTTCGGCCCGCGCGTGGCCAAGAGCCGCCTGAGCCGGCCGCGCCCCTACCTGCAGGGCACCCAGGTGCGGCACTGGGGCGACCCGGTCGCCTTCGTGGTCGCCGAGAGCTTCGAGCAGGCGCGGGCGGCCGCGTTCCTGGTGCGGGTCGAGTACGAGGTGGAGAAGGCCGACCTGGACACCCGGGTCGAGCCGCATCGCGACGAGGGCTTCGAGGGCGGTGGCCTGCCCGATTCGGAGATCGGCGACCTCGACGCCGCCTGCGCCGCGGCCGCGCACGTGGTCGACGTCACCTACACCACGCCCTACCAGCACCACAACGCGATGGAGCCGCACGCGACGCTCGCGGCCTGGGACGGCGAACGCCTCACCCTCCACGTCGCCCACCAGATGCTGGCCGAGGGCCGCACCAGCGTGGCCGACACCCTGCGCATGTCGAAGGAGCAGGTGCGCATCGTCGCCCGCTACATCGGCGGCGGCTTCGGCGGCAAGCTCACCACCGAGTGCGACGCCATCCTGTCGGCCGTCGCGGCACGCCGGCTCGGGCGTCCGGTCAAGACCGCGCTGAGCCGGCAGCAGACCTTCCACAACTGCACCCATCGCAACGAGTCGGTGCAGCGCCTGCGCCTGGCCGCCGACGCGGACGGGCGCCTCACCGGCATCGGCCACACCAGCTGGCAGCAGACCGCCTGGTTCGACGACCACATCGAGCCGACCGTCACCTGCACGCGCGCGCTCTACGCCGCGGCGAACCGCAGCACGCGCCTGCGGCTGGTGCGGCTGGACCTGCCGATGTCGGATTCGATGCGCGCGCCGGGCGAGGCGATCGGCATGCTGACGCTCGAGTGCGCGATGGACGAGCTCGCCGAGAAGCTGGGCATGGATCCGCTCGAACTGCGCCGGCGCAACGACACCGACGTGCACCCGGAGAAGGGCAAGCCCTTCAGCAGCCGGCATCTGGTGGAATGCCTGGACGAGGGCGCGCGCCGCTTCGGCTGGGACCAGCGCCCGCGCACGCCGGCCTCGCGTCGCGAGGGACGCAGCCTGATCGGCTACGGCATGGCGTCCGCGATCCGTCCGAACATGCTGATGGCCTCCAGCGCCAGCGTGCACCTGGACGCCGGTGGGCGGCTGGTCGCGCGCCAGGCGATGACCGACATCGGCACCGGCACCTACACGATCCTGACCCAGATCGCCGCCGACGCGCTGGGGCTGGATCCGGCCGCGGTGCGGATCGAGATGGGCGACACCGACTTCCCCAAGGCCTCGGGCTCCGGCGGCTCGGTCGGCGCGGCCAGCGCGGGCAACGCGCTGCACCGCGCCTGCCTCGACGTGCGCCGGCAGCTGCTCGATCTGGCGGCGGGCGATGCGCATTCGGCCCTGTTCGGGGTCGACGCCGGCGCGCGCAGTTCCGCACGTTTCGCCGGCGGCTGGATCGAAGCCGCCGGCAGGCGCGAGGAGCTGGTCCGCCTGCTCGCGCGGCAGGCGGCGGCGGGCGTCGACGGACAGGGCCGGATCGAGCCCGGCGACGTGTCCCAGGACTACGACCAGCAGACCTTCGGCGCGCACTTCGCCGAAGTGGCGGTCGATGCCGATACCGGCGAGATCCGGTTGCGGCGCATGCTCGGCGTGTTCGCGGCCGGGCGCATCCTCAATCCCAAGACCGCGCGCTCGCAGGCGCTGGGCGGGCTGGTGTGGGGCATCGGCTCGGCGCTGACCGAGGAGACCTTCGTCGACGCGCGCAGCGGCGCCTACGTCAACCGCGACCTCGCCGAATACCACATCCCGGTGCATGCCGACGCGCCCGAGGTGGAGGCGATCTTCCTCGAGGAGCACGACGACATCGTCAACGCGCTCGGCGCCAAGGGCATCGGCGAACTCGGCATCTGCGGCGCCGGCGCGGCGGTGGCCAACGCCGTCTACAACGCCAGCGGCGTGCGCATCCGCGAGTTCCCGCTGACGCTCGACAAGGTGCTGGCGGGCTGGGCGGCGCAGGGACGCTGACAGGCGGGCTGCGCCTGCCGCATCGCGATCGACCCCGGCCAGGGGGAGGGAGCGGAAGCGCAGGCGCGGATCGCTCCCTTCCGCACGGCCTCAGGTCGAGAACTGCAGGCGGGCGAGGTCGGCGTAGAGGCCGCCGGCGGCGACGAGTTCCTCGTGCCGGCCCTGGGCGACGATGCGGCCGCGGTCCATCACCACGATCCGGTCGGCGCGCTTGACCGTCGCCAGGCGGTGCGCGATGACGAGGGTGGTGCGGCCCTGCATCAGGCCGTCGAGGGCCTGCTGGACCAGGCGCTCGCTCTGCGCGTCGAGGGCGCTGGTGGCCTCGTCGAGCAGCAGCACCGGCGCATCGCGCAGGATCGCCCTCGCGATCGCCAGGCGCTGCTGCTGGCCGCCGGACAGGCGCACGCCGCGTTCGCCGAGCGAGGTCGCATAGCCTTCCGGCATGGCCTGGATGAACTCCTCCGCGGCGGCGGCACGGGCGGCGGCGTGCATGTCGGCGTCGCTGGCGTCGGTCCGACCGAAGCGCAGGTTCTCGGCGGCGGAGGCGCCGAACAGGATCGGGTCCTGCGGCACCAGCGCGAACGCGCCGCGCAACTCGGGCAGGGCGAGCGCGCGCAGGTCGATGCCGTCGAGGGTGACGCGGCCGCCGGCCGGGTCGTGGAAGCGCAGCAGGAGCTGGAATACCGTCGACTTGCCGGCGCCCGACGGTCCCACCAGGGCCACCGTCTCGCCGGGGCGGACCGCCAGGTCGAAGTCGGCCAAGGCCGGCGTGTCCGGCCGCGTGGGGTAGAAGAAGCGCACGTCCTCGAACGCCAGCGCACCGCGCACCGGCCGCGGCAGCGGCTCCGGCGCGGCCGGCGAACGGATCGCCGGCTGCGCGTCCATCAGCTCGCCGATGCGCCCGAGCGCACCGGCGGTGCGCAGGATCTCGCCCCACACCTCCGACAGCCCGCCCACCGATCCGGCCGCGATCACCGCGTACAGCACGAACTGGCCGAGCACGCCGGCGTCCATGCTGCCGTCGAGCACCTTGTGCGCGCCGGCCCACAGCACCAGCGTGATCGCGCCGAACGACAGCAGGATCACGATGGCGGTCAGCACCGCGGTCATGCGGATGCGGCGCAGCGCGGTGCGCAGCGAATCGCGCACCGCACCGAGATAGCGGGCGCTTTCCCGCTCCTCGCGCGAATAGGCCTGCACCGTGTGGATGGCGCCGAGCGACTCCGAGGCCACGGCGGTGGCGTCGGCGACGCGGTCCTGGCTCTCGCGCGACAGCCGCTCCACGCGGCGGCCCATGATCACGATCGGCAGGATCACCGCCGGGATCACCAGCGCGGTCAGGCCCGCCAGCGCGGGGCTGGTCACCAGCAGCATCACGCCGGAGCCGATCAGGGTCACGCCCGAGCGCAGCGCCAGCGACAGGGTCGAGCCGACCATGCTCTGCACGCGTTCGGTGTCGGCCGACAGCCGCGAGACCAGCTCGCCCGAGCGGGTGCCTTCGTAGAAGGCCTGGTCGAGATGCAGCAGGTGGTCGTAGAGGTCGGTGCGCACGTCGGCGGCGACGCGCTCGCCGAGCAGGGTCACGCAGAAGTAGCGCGCCGCGCCGGCGAAGGCGAGCAGGCAGGCGACCGCGAACAGCGCGACGAAGCCCGCGTTGAGCAGGGCAGGGTCGGTCTGGCCGAAGCCGCGGTCGATCATGAAGCGCGCCGCCACCGGCAGCCCCAGCGTCGCCGCCGAGGACAGCGCCAGGAACGCCAGCCAGCCCGCGATCAGGGCGCGGTGCCGGCGCGCGTAGGGCAGCAGCCGGCGGTAGGCGGAGACGCGGCCCTTGGGCGCGTCGGTGTCGGGACGGCGGCGTCGGCCGCGGCGCGGCGCTTCGGCGCGCGCCTCGGATGCAGTGTCGGTCACGCGAGGATCCGCGCAGGAACGGGACGCGGAGGGTGGGGGCGGCGCCGGAGCGATGCAAGCGCCGGCGCCCGTGGCGGGCGCCGGCGATGCCGGCTCAGGCCGCGCCGATCGCGGCGCCGACGATGGCCCTGGCTTCCTCCTGGATCCGCGCCAGGTGCGCGGCGTCGCGGAAGCTCTCGGCGTAGATCTTGTAGATGTCCTCGGTGCCCGAGGGCCGCGCGGCGAACCAGCCGTGGGCGCTCGACACCTTGATCCCGCCCAGCGCCGCGTCGTTGCCCGGCGCATGGGTCAGTACCGACTCGATGGTGTCGCCGGCCAGCTCGCCCGCGGTGACGGCGTCGCTGGACAGCTTCCCGATCGCGGCACGCTCGGCCGCCGAGGCCGGCGCGTCGATGCGTGCATAGTGCGCGCGGCCGAGGCACTCCTCGATGCCGGCATAGACCTCGCCGGGATCGCGGCCGCGGCGCGCGGTGATCTCCGCCGCCAGCAGGCCCAGCGCGATGCCGTCCTTGTCGGTCGTCCACACGCCGCCGTCGCGGCGCAGCAGGGTCGCGCCGGCGCTCTCCTCGCCGGCGAAGCCGAGGCTGCCGTCCAGCAGGCCGCCGACGAACCACTTGAAGCCCGCCGGCACCTCCACCACGCCGCGGCCGAGGTCGGCGGCGACGCGGTCGATCATCGCGCTCGACACCGCGGTCTTGCCGATGCCGACCGCCTCGCGCCACTGCCCGCGCTCGCGGAACAGGTAGTCGACGCACACGGCGAGGAAGTGGTTGGAGGGCAGGAGGCCCACGCTCGGAGCGACGATGCCGTGGCGGTCGTGGTCGGTGTCGCAGCCAAAGGCGACGTCGAAGCGGTCGCGCAGCTCGAGCAGCTGCGCCATGGCGTGCCTGGACGAGGGGTCCATCCGGATCTTGCCGTCCCAGTCCAGCGGCATGAAGCGGAAGGTGCCGTCGACGGTGGCATCGGTCACCGTCAGGTCGAGTCCGTAGCGTTCGGCGATGCGCGGCCAGTAGTCGATGCCGGCGCCGCCGAGCGGGTCGACGCCGAGCTTCAGGCCGGCGCCGCGGATTGCGTCCATGTCGATCAGCGCGCCCAGGTCCTCGACGTAGGCGCCGAGGACGTCGTGCCGCACCAGGCCCGCCTGCGCGCGCTCCCAGGGCGTGCGCCGGACCTCGCGCAACCCTTGGGCGATCAGGGCGTTGGCGCGCGCCTGGATCGCCTTGGTCGCTTCGGCTTCGGCCGGGCCGCCGGTGGTCGGGTCGTACTTGAAGCCGCCGTCGGCGGGCGGATTGTGCGAGGGCGTGATCACGATGCCGTCGGCGAGGCCGCCGCGGCGGCCGCGGTTGTGCACCAGGATGGCGTGCGAGACCGCGGGCGTCGGCGTGTAGGCGCTGCCGCCGTCCACGCGGACCTCGACCTCGTTGGCGACCAGCACCTCGACCGCGCTGCGCAGCGCCGGCCCGGAGAGGGCGTGGGTGTCGCGGCCGATGTAGAGCGGCCCGTCGATCCCCTGCTGGCGCCGGTAGTCGCACACCGCCTGGGTCACCGCGAGGATGTGCGCCTCGTTGAAGCTCGCGCGCAGCGACGAGCCGCGGTGCCCGGAGGTGCCGAAGGCGATCTGCTGCTCGGCGCGCGCGGCATCGGGAGTGACCGCGTAGTACGCCTTCTCCAGCTCGTCGAGATCGACCAGGTCGGAAGCCTGCGGCAGCTGGCCGGCGCGGGGATGGATGCTCATGGTTCGGTGCGTTCCGGGTGGGGCAAAGCGCCCGAGGGTAGCCGCGGATGTGTTAAGGCCGTGCACGGTCCTGCGTCTGGCGCCGACGCTGCCGCCTCGTGTCATACTCGTCCGGTTACGCCGGGGCAGCCCGGCGCG
This sequence comes from Coralloluteibacterium stylophorae, assembly GCF_018122625.2. Taxonomy (GTDB): domain Bacteria; phylum Pseudomonadota; class Gammaproteobacteria; order Xanthomonadales; family Xanthomonadaceae; genus Coralloluteibacterium; species Coralloluteibacterium stylophorae. Next base: position 93,088 of record NZ_JAGQFT020000001.1, read on the forward strand.
CTTGCGTGGACGGACTGGGAGTACGGGGAGGCGAATGGCGGTCTCGGTGGCACAAGACGGTTTCCGGTTGCGGCTCGGCCTGCTCGCCGCCGCGGTGATCCTGATCGTCACCGTCCCGTTCTGGCTCAGTCGGCAGGAGACCGACCGCGCGCTGGCCTCGTCCGAGTGGGTCGCGCACACCAGCGAGGTGCGCAGCGCGCTCAACGACCTCCTCTACGGGATCCGCGACAGCGAGGCCGTGGTCTACCGCTACCGCCTCGGCCTGCTCGACACGCTCGACAGGGCGACGATTGCCCAGAACCGCGACAGCGTCCTCGAAGGCCTGCAGCGCGTGGCCCTGCTGACCCGCGACGATTCCAACCAGCAGGTCCGGGTCGGCGAGCTGCGCAGCATGCTGCAGGCGCGCCTGCGCCTGATCGACGAGGCGGTCGTGGCGATCGAGGCGGGCGACATCGCCGCGGCGGACGTGGCCATGATCACCGCGGTGCAGGAGTTCCCGTTCCGCCCGCTGGCCGAGAGCCTGCTCCGCGACGAGGAGGCGAAGCTGCAGCAGCGGGAGGCGGCCGCGGCCAGCAACGTCAAGCGACTCGACGTGATCAACGTCGTGGCGATGCTGCTGCAGCTGGCGCTGCTCGCGGTCGTGCTGATGCTGACCGAGCGCCAGCTGCGCCATCGCCTGGCCGCGGAGCGCGCCTCGCAGCAGGCGATCGCGCGCGCGCAGGCGATCTTCGAGACCGCGCGCGAGCCGATCGCGCTGATCGACGGCCAGCTCGACGTGGTCCTGCACAACGACGCCTTCGCCGAGTTCTACGGGCTCGACGAGGTGGCGCGCGACCAGCGCGTAGCGCTGGCCGACATCGCCGGCAACTGGTTCGATTCCGCCCTGCTGCAGCGCCTGAGCGACGTGCTCGGCCGCGACCGCGAGCTCTGGGACTACGAGCTGCGCCAGCTCAATGCCGAAGGCGCCGAGCGGGTGCTGCTGGTCAACGCGCGACGCATGCGCCTGCCCGACAGCGCCGACCGCGTCGCCCTGCTCACCACCGGCGACGTCACCGCGCTCAAGCGCGCGGAGGACGACGTCCGCGACCTCAACCGCCAGCTGGCCGGCCGCGTCGACCAGGTCACCGAGGTCAACCGCGAGCTCGAGGCCTTCAGCTATTCCGTCTCCCACGACCTGCGCGCGCCGCTGCGCCACGTCGGCGGCTTCGCCGACAAGCTGCGCCGCCACCTGGGCGAGGACGCGGACGAGAAGACCACGCACTACCTCAGGGTGATCGGCGACTCCGCCGCGCGCATGGCGGCGCTGATCGACGACCTGCTGGTCTATTCGCGCCTGGGCCGCGGCGCGATGCGGCTGCAACCGGTCGACATGCAGGCGGTGGTCGAGGAGACCCGCGCCATCGTCTCGGCCGACCTCGGCGAGCGCGACGTGCGCTGGCGGATCCAGCCGCTGCCGGTGGTGATGGGCGACGAGAACATGATGCGCGCGGTCTGGCAGAACCTGATGGGCAACGCGGTGAAGTACACGGCCAGGCGCGAGGTCGCCGAGATCGAGATCGGCGCGGCGCGCCGCGACGACGGCAGCCACGAGTTCTTCATCCGCGACAACGGCGCCGGTTTCGACATGACCTACGCCGACAAGCTCTTCGGCGTGTTCCAGCGCCTGCACAAGGCCAGCGAGTATCCCGGCACCGGTATCGGCCTCGCCAGCGTCCGCCGTATCCTCGCCCGCCATGGCGGGCGCATCGACGCCGAGGCCGCGCCCGAGGCCGGCGCCACCTTCCGCTTCACCCTGCCTGGCAACACCACCCACTCCTGAGAGACCGGCACCCTATGAGCAAGATCCTGCGTCCCATCCTGCTGGCCGAGGACAGCCCCGCCGACGCGGAGATGGCGATCGACGCGCTGAACGAGGCGCGCCTGGCCAACCCGATCGTGCATGTGGAGGACGGTGTCGAAGCGCTGGACTGGCTGTTCTCGCGCGGCGCGTTCGCCGACCGCGGCGACGAGATGCCGGCGGTGGTCCTGCTCGATATCAAGATGCCGCGCATGGACGGCCTCGAGGTCCTGCGCCAGATGCGCGACGACCCGCACCTGCGCAAGGTCCCGGTGGTGATCCTGTCCTCCTCGCGCGAGGAGAGCGACCTCGCCCGCAGCTGGGACCTCGGGGTCAACGCCTACGTGGTGAAGCCGGTCGACGTCGACCAGTTCTTCCGCGCCGTGCAGACCCTCGGCCAGTTCTGGGCCGTGCTCAACGAAAGCCCGCTGGAGCTCTGACCCGGCCATGATGCGCCGCCTGCTCGAGGTCCATCCCGGCACCATCCGCGTCCTGCACCTGGAGGACGATCCCCAGGACGCGGAGCTGATCGCGGATCTGCTGCGCGAGGACGGGCTCGACGTCGAGGTCCGCTGCGTCGAGGACGAGGCGGGCCTGCGCGCGGCGCTGGCCGACTTCCAGCCGGACATCGTGCTGTCCGACCTCGCCATGCCCGGCTTCAGCGGGCATGCGGCGCTGGCGATCGTGCGCGAGGCCAGCCCGCGCATGCCGTTCCTGTTCGTGTCGGGGACGATGGGCGAGGAGACCGCGATCGAGGCGCTGCGCCAGGGCGCGACCGACTACATCCTCAAGAACCAGCCGGCGCGGCTCGGCGCCGCGACCCAGCGTGCCCTGATCGAGGCGGCCGAGCAGCGTGCGCGCGACCAGGCCGAATCGGAACTGGTGCGCTCGCAGCGCTACGAGAGCCTGGCGCTGCTGGCCGGCGGACTGTCGCACGACCTGCGCAACATCCTGCAGCCGCTGCTGATCGCGGCGCCGATGATCGCCGAGCGGGCCGGCACCGATCCCAGCGTCAGGAAGTTCGCGACCATGATCGAGACCTGCGCCAAGCGCGGGATGGACATGGTCGCGTCGATGCTGTCGTTCGCCCGCGGCGCGCGTCAGATCAATCCGCACCTGGTGGTCGCGCAGCTGTTCCGCGCCACCGACCTGCTGCTGCAGGGCACGCGGCCGCGCACGATGGCGCTGGAGATCGAGGTCGAGGACGAGGACCTGTCGGTCGCCGGCAACGAGACCGAGCTGCAGCAGTGCCTGCTCAACCTCTGCCTGAATGCGATCCAGGCCATGCCGCCGGACGGCACCCTGACCCTGGCCGCCGGGCGCAGCGAACTCGGCCGCGGCGACATCCTCGAGGACGAGGCGGCGGTTCCGGGCGAGTACGTCCGGCTGTCGGTGATCGACACCGGCATGGGCATGAGCGAGGAGGTGCGCGCGCGCCTGTTCACCCCGTTCTTCACCACCAAGGAGGGCGGCACCGGCCTCGGACTGCTGTCGTGCCGCCGGATCGTGGAGAACCACCAGGGCGTGCTGCGCGTGCACAGCCGGCCCGGCATGGGCACGCGCTTCGACATCCATCTGCCGCTGAGGAACGTGCTGCCCGCGGCGGCGCAGGAGCGCGCCTTCGACGGCGCCGGCCGTCACGTGCTGGTGGTGGGCGAGGAGGCATCGCGGCTGTCGATCATCGCCGACGGCCTGCGCCTGCATAACTACCGCTGCACGGTGATGCGCAGCGGTGCGGCGGCGCTGGTGTTCCTGGACGACGCTCCGCCGGCAGACGGCGAGGGCGGTGGCCCGCCGGACGCCATCGTGCTCGACAGCGAGATGCAGCTGCTGCCGGTGGGGCGCGTGCTGACCGAGCTGCGCTACCGGCACTACGAGGGTTCCGTGGTGCTGGCGGGCGATCCCGGCGAGCTGCCGGAGTCGGCGCGTTCGGGCCTGGCGCTGCTGAGCGTCGAGCGCGCGCTGGCGATGCCCGAGCTGCTCGCGGCGCTGGAGCGCGGCAAGGACGCGACCGCGGGCTGAGCCGCTCACGGGGCGCTGGCGCCGGTGCCGGCAGGCTCGGTCGCATGGCCGGCGCCCCTCCGTCCCGCATCCTGTTCGCCACCGTCGGCTCCCTCGGCGACCTGTTTCCGTTCCTGGCGGTCGGGCGGGCGCTGGCCGCCCGCGGGCATGCGGTGACGGTGGCGAGCCACGCCGTGCACGCGCCGCACGTCGCCGCCGCCGGGCTCGACTTCGTCGCCGCCGGCACGCTGTCCGCGGAGGCGGCCGCCGGCCATGTCGAGCACGCCTTCGCGCCGCTGCGCGGGCCGCGCTTCCTGGTCGACCTGGTCGCGCGCGATGCCGGGCCGGCGTATGCGGCCATCGAGCCCGTCGCGCGCGAGGCGGCGCTGATCGCGACCAGCAGCCTCGCGTTCGCCGGACAGGTCGCGGCCGAGCGCTGGGCGCGACCGTGGATGTCGGCGGTGCTGTCGCCGATGGTGTTCCTGTCGGCGCACCAGTTCCCGCCGCTGGGTCCGTTCACGCCGCTGCATCGCGGCACGCATCCCGCGCGCGCGCAGGGACACATGCTGCGCTGGCTCGCGCAGCACGGCACCGCGGGCTGGACGCGGCCGCTGCGCCGGCTCCGGGCACGCCTCGGCCTGCCGGTGCGCAACCCGCGGGGCAATCCGCTGTTCGATGCGCAGCACGGACCCGACGGCGTGCTCGCCCTGTTTCCCGAGGCCTTCGCGCCGCCGCAGCCGGACTGGCCGCCGGGCACCGACTGCACCGGCTTCGCGCTGTACGACAGCGACCTGCCGATGCCGGACGCGGTGCGCGGCTTCCTCGCCGCCGGACCGCCGCCGCTGGTGTTCACCCTGGGCTCGGCGGCGGTCGCGGTCGCCGGCCGCTTCTTCCACGAGAGCGTGCGCGCGGCACGCGCGGTCGGCAGGCGGGCGCTGCTGGTCGGCGCCGGCGCGCACGCGGCGGTGCCGGCGGGTGCCGACGACCTGATGGCGGTGGATGCGGTGCCCTACGAACGCGTGTTCCCGCATGCGGCCGTCCTCGTGCATCAGGGCGGCATCGGGACCTGCGCACGGGCCCTGCAGGCCGCGCGACCGATGCTGGTGGTGCCGCACGGCTTCGACCAGCCCGACAACGCCGCGCGCCTGACCGCGCTGGGCGTGGCGCGGGCGCTGCCGGCGCGTCGCTACGGCGCCGAACGCGCTGCCGCCGAACTGCGCAGCCTGCTGAGGGAGCCGGGCTTCGCCAAGCGCGCGCGCCGCGGCGCGGCGATGACCGCGCCCGACGGCGCGACGGCCGCCGCCGACCGGATCGAGGCGACGCTGCGGCGGAACGCCGGCGCCGGCAGTGCAGGCGAGGCCGTCGCCTCGACATCGGCTGCACGACGACAGCCCGACTCTGGCGGTTCCGCCGGACCGCCACGACACCATGGGTGAGCCGTTCGTCCCGAACGATGCGCATGCCCCCGTCCGCACCCTGCGCGCAGCGGCGGTCCTGGGGGTGGGGCTGATGGCGGCGGTCGACGAGATCGTGTTCCACCAGATCCTGGCCTGGCACCACTTCTTCGACCGTTCCACGCCCGCCATCGGCCTGCTCTCCGACGGCCTGCTGCACTCGGCGGAGCTGATCCTTCTGGTCGCCGGCTTCTTCCTCCTCGGCGAGCTGCGCCAGCGCGGGATGCTGGTGCGGCGCGCGGTCTGGGCGGGCCTGTTCCTGGGCGCGGGCGGCTTCCAGCTGTTCGACGGCCTGGTGGACCACAAGCTGCTGCGCCTGCACCAGGTCCGCTACGTCGAGCCGCTGTGGCCCTACGACCTGGCCTGGAACGGCGGCGCCCTGGTGCTGCTGGCGATCGGCCTGGTGCTCGCCCGGCGCGTACGGCGCGAAGCGGGCGGGAGCCGGGGAGCTTGAACCAGCACGCGCACGCCGCGGCGCCGGACGCGGCCGCGGCGCTGTTCGTGCTCCTGGTCGTGGTGCCGCTGCTGGCCCTGGGCGGCTACCTGGTGCTGGTGCTGCGCGAGCGCCGCGCGGGGCGCTGGTCGCGATGGCGGACGGCGGCCTTCGCCGGCGGCGTGCTGCTGGTGGTCGCGGTGATGGCGGGGCCGGTCGCGGCCTGGGCGCACCACGACCTGCGCGGCCACATGCTGCAGCACCTCGTGCTCGGCATGTTCGCGCCGCTCGGGCTGGTGCTCGGCGCGCCGGGCACGCTGCTGCTGCGGGCGCTGCCGGCGGTCGCGGCGCGGCGGGTGGTCGGCTTCTTCGGGGCGCCGCCGCTGCGCGTGCTGGTGCATCCGCTGACCGCGCTCCTGCTCGACATCGGCGGCATGTACGTGCTCTACCTCACGCCGCTGTTCGCGCTGGGCATGTCCGACCCGGTGCTGCACGTGCTGCTGCACGTCCATTTCCTGGTCTCCGGCTACCTCTTCGCCTGGGCCATCGCCGGTCCCGATCCGGCGCCGCACCGCCCGGGCGCGGCGATGCGGCTGGCGGTGCTGTTCGTCGGCACCGCCGCGCACGCGAACCTCGGCAAGCTCATGTACGGCTACGGGTTCCCGCGCGGTACCGGCGTCGGGAGGGCCGAGCTCGAATCCGCGGCGCAGTGGATGTACTACGGCGGCGACCTCGCCGAACTGCTGCTGACGGTGGCCTTCTTCGCCGCCTGGTTCGCCCGCCGCCGGCGGCGCGACCGTGGCGGCGCCGGGCCGGACCTCGCGCCGGCGTGAGCGCCCGCGCCCTTACTCGAGCGGCCGCTCGACCCTGAGCACGGGATAGAGGTCGAGGCGCTCGTCCCAGGCGCTGTGGCGGCGATAGAAGAAGTCGAGCCGCGCCTGCGGGTCGGCGGCGAAGCCCGGATCCCGCAGCCTGGCCTCGAACGCGCGGCGCACGGCCGGGTCGCGCAGCATGTCGCGGGCGACGTCCTCGGCCACGTAGTCCTCCATGTATTCCTTGCGCTCGAAGGCGTTGTTGAACTCGCCCCAGGCGGCCAGCGAATCCGGCGCCTGCGGTTCCAGCAGGGCCATCGCCAGGCGCGCGCGCGGCTGCGCGATCGGCACGAACAGCGCACCCGCGCCGACGTCCTGGGCCTCGGGTGCCCAGCCGCCGGCGAGGGTCGCACGCTGGTGGCCCTCGAACGGACGCGCGCCGAACGCCACCGAAGTGGCGCGGAAGACCTCGGTCGCGGCCTGCGGATGCGCGCCCTGCAGGGTCGAGAAGATCACCCCATGGTGGCGAAGCTTCTCGCCGACCCAGGCGGCGTGCGCGGCGGGGACGACATAGCCCGCCCCCGGCGCTGCCACCTCGACGCTGGGTTCGACCGCGGTGCGCAGCGGCACGCGCCAGACCTGCGGCGTCGTTTCGTCGTAGCGGGTCATGGTCGCGCCCGAGACGTCGGACGGCGTCCGCGTGTAGGCATAGCCGCGGAATTCGATTGTCCGCGCCGGGCCTGCGACGGCCCAGTCCAGCGGCACCGGGGTGCCGGCGAGCGCCTGCGCGCGGCGATCGGCGGCCTGCGCGACCCGGCGCCAGCGCGCGCCATGCTCGGCCATCAGCTCGAGCACCGCGACGATGGTGTTGCGGGTGGTGCGCACGCGCTCTGGGTAGGGCTTCCAGCTGTGCGTCTCCACCAGCATGCCGAGCCGGTTGGCGAGCACCATGAAGCCGTTGGAGAACCGCGGCGTCGGCACGCCGTCCTCGAAGCCCGAGGACGGGTCGTCGCCGACGACGAAGGAGGGATAGAAGTCCAGCGGCAGCGAGCCCTCGTCGCGCAGCGCCGCGATGACACCGTCGCGGAACTGCCGCCCGACCTCGCGCAGCGGCACGTCGCCGGATTTCACCGGCTCGACCTGGATCGAGACGTCGTGCTCGAACTGGGCGCCATCGGTGGCGTGCAGGTCGACCAGCGCGAGCACGTCCCAGCGCCGCATCAGGGCCAGCATCGCCTGCATCTCCGGCGCGTCGGCCTTGAGGTAGTCGCGGTTGAGGTTGAGGTTCTGCGCGGTCGTGCGCCAGCCCATCTCCTCGGGGCCGCGCTGGTTCGGGCGGTTCCAGGCGGCGAAGCGCTCGTGGCCGTCGACGTTGAACACCGGCACGAACAGCAGCACCTGGCGCCCGAGCGCGCCCGGCGCCGCCTCGCCGTCCAGGAGCTGGCGCAGGGCGAGGAAGCCGGCGTCCTTGCCGTCGATCTCGCCGGCGTGGATCCCGCCCTGGATCAGGGTGACCGGCAGGCCCTGCGCCTGTGCGGCCTCCGGCGTCAGCGCACCGCTGCGGCTGGCGACCAGGACCAGCATCGGCCGGCCCTCGGGGGTGGTGCCGAAGCGCTCGCAGCGCACCGCGTCGGGATGCCGCGCGGCGAAGGCCTCGCACAGCGCGATCGTCTCCTCGTAGCGGCCGGTGCGCTGGAATCCGGAGCGTTCGGCCACGGTGGTCAGCGGCGCATCGGCGGCAGGCGCGGCGACCGGCAGCAGGAGGGAGGCGGCGAGGGCGGCGGCGAGCACGGTGCGTGGCTGCATGGGCGGCGGGCTGGATGGGGACGGACCGGCCATGGTACGTGCCCGTGCGGGCGGGTGCGGCCCGGACGCGCCGTCGCCCGCGCATCACCGCACCGCCGTATCCTGCGCGGCCCTGGCCTGCCGCGGAGTCCGCCGATGATCGTCGTCCATCACCTCGACAACTCGCGCTCGCAGCGCGTCGTCTGGCTGCTGGAGGAGCTCGGCCTCGACTATTCGATCCGCGAGTACAGGCGCGGCAAGGACATGCGCGCGCCCGAGTCGCTGAAGCAGGTGCACCCGCTGGGCAAGGCGCCGGTGCTGGAGGACGGCGGCGTGGTCGTCGCCGAGTCCGGGGCGATCATCGAGTACCTGCTGCAGCGCTACGACACGGAAGGGCGGCTGGCGCCGCCGCGCGACAGCGAGGACGGGCGGCGCTTCACCTACTGGCTGCACTTCGCGGAGGGCTCGCTGATGCCGCCGCTGCTGCTCACCCTGGTGTTCGGTCAGGTCAAGGCCAGGGCGCCGGCGCTGGTGCGGCCGATCGCGCGCGGCATCGCCGACAAGGTGCTGGGCGGGTTCGTCCGCCCGCAGCTGTCCGCGCAGTTCGACTTCATGGAACGCACGCTGGCCGGGCAGGCCTGGTTCGCCGGCGAGCGCTTCAGCGCCGCCGACATCCAGATGAGCTTCCCGCTGGAGGCCGCGGCCGCCCGCGGCGGCCTCGACCAGCGCTACCCGCACCTGCGCGGGTTCCTGGCGCGGATACGCGAGCGGCCCGCGTGGAAGCGGGCCGCTGAGAAGGGTGGAGAGTTCGGCGCACTCGGCTGAGCGCGGTGCTTCAGGCGCCGCTTTCCGGCTTCTTGTCGCCGACGCCGCCTTCGGGATTCTCGAAGTTCTTCGCCGGCTTCGGCGCCGGCTGCTGGGCCTCGTCCCTGGTGCCCGCCTCCTCTTCGGCGTAGCCGGGATTCTGGTCCTTGCGGTGGTCGGTGGAGATGCCGGGTGCGGGGGGCTTGTTCATGGGCTGCCTCGTCGAAATCGCCGCGGGGAGGGCGGCACGTCGCATGCTGGGACGGGGGGCGTGGGCGGTGCGTCAGTGCGCGGCGACGTTGACGGGACGCTCGCCCGTGCGCTGCCATCGTGCCCGGCGCCCGCCCACCCCGGCGCACTGGAGCAACGATGCGCGACGCCCGCATGCGCCCGACCCGATCCGTGCACGGCCACCGCCGTGCTCCCGTCTCCGGTTCCACCGGACCTTCCATGGCCGGGGGAACGCCATGAGCGACAACGGCAATCCCAGCGGCATGCGCCGCTACCTCGACATCGCGCGGCTCCTGATGCGCTACCGCAAGGCCGGGCTGTTCAACGGCCTGAGCCTCGACGACGCGGCCCTGGCCGCGACCGTCGAGGGCGAGGCCCAGGCGCCGGAAGAACCCGGGCAGCTCGCTGCCGACCTCGAGGCGCTCGGTCCCACCTTCATCAAGCTCGGGCAGTCGCTGTCGACCCGGCCCGACCTGGTGCCGCCGCCCTACATGGCGGCTCTGGAACGCATGCAGGACGACGTCGCCCCGGTGCCGTTCGAAGCGATCCGCGAGCAGGTCGAGAGCGAGCTCGGAGTGCGCCTGAGCAAGGCGTTCGAGACGTTCGACGAGAAGCCGCTGGCCGCCGCTTCGCTGGCGCAGGTGCACGCGGCGACCCTCCGCGGTGGGCGGCGGGTGGCGGTCAAGGTCCAGCGGCCCGGCATCGACGGCATCATCCGCAGCGACCTCGCGCTGCTGGCGCGCCTGGCGGGCACGGTCGACCGGGTCTCGGATGTCGGCCGCCGCTACCGCTTCGCCGACTGGGTGGCGGAGTTCCGCAAGACCCTGGTCGCCGAGCTCGACTACCGGATCGAGGCCGAGAACCTCGCGCGCTTCGCCGAGAACCTCGAGAGCTATCCCGAGCTGCGCGTGCCCAGGCCGGTGTGGGACCTGAGCAGCACGCGGGTGCTGACCATGGACCTGCTCGACGGGGCCAAGATCACCCGCGTCGCCGACCTCAGGCGCATGGAGGAACCGCTGGAGCGGCTGGCCGAGACGCTGATGCGGGCCTACCTGGACCAGGTGTTCGTGCACGGCCTGATCCACGCCGATCCGCATCCCGGCAACGTGCTGCTGATGCAGGACAACACCCTGGCGCTGCTCGACCTGGGCATGGTCGCGCACGTGCCGCCGCGCATGCGCGACCGCCTGCTCAAGCTGATCCTGGCTGCGGTCGACGACCGCGGCGAGGAGGTCGCAGAGCTGTTCATGGCGATCGGCACGCGGCTGCAGGACTTCCGCGAGACCGAGTTCATCCGCGAGGCCGGGCGCCTGATCGCGCAGTACTGCAACCTGTCGGACTCCGATCTCATGTCCGAAGGACGGATGGTGATGGAGCTGACCCGGGTGGGCGCGGCGCACGGCCTGCGCACGCCGCCGGAGCTGACCCTGCTGGCCAAGACCCTGCTCAATCTCGAGGCGGTGTCGCGCGCGCTCGGCCCCGAGATGAACGTGCGCCGCGTGGTCGAGCAGCACCTGCAGAGCGTGATGCGCAAACGCATGATGCGCTCGTTCTCGCCCTCGGCGATCGCCAGCGAGATGATGGAGATGCAGGAACTCACCCGCGACATGCCGCGGCGGGTGTCCTCGATCCTGAACCTGCTCTCCGAGAACCGGCTGCGCGTGCACCTGGCCGGGCTCGAGGAGACCTACCTCATGGAGAGCCTGCAGAAGATCGCCAACCGCATCTGCGCGGGCGTGATCATCGCGGCGCTGATCGTGGGCGCGGCGATGATGATGAGCGTCGACACCGACCTCCGCCTGTTCGGCTATCCGGCGCTGGCGCTGGCGCTGTTCCTGCTGGCGGCGGCCTTCGGCGTGGTGCTGGTGGCGACGATGCTGTTCACCGACCGCAAGGCGCGCCCGCGCGAACGCAGCGGCCCGGGCTGAGGGCGCGGCGGCCGGCCGGTCTCCAGTAGACTTGCCGGCCGCTCCTACGGGCCTCGTCCAGCGCATGTTCGTCACCCTCGGCATCATCGTCGTCACCTGCGCGGTGACCATCCTCGGCTGGAAGAACCCGCGGCTGATCGCGCGCCTGATCCTGTGGCCGCCGGCGGTGCGCAAGGCGCACCAGTACGACCGCCTGGTGACCTCGGGCTTCATCCACGCCGACGTCGCCCACCTCGCGTTCAACATGATCACGCTGTTCTTCTTCGGCCGCATCATGGAGCAGGTGCTGGGCCAGCTGATCGGGCCGGTAGGCTTCGCGCTGTTCTACCTGAGCGCGCTGCTGGTCTCCTCGCTGCCGAGCTACCTCAAGCACCGCGCCGACCCGAACTACCGCAGCCTCGGCGCCTCCGGCGCGGTGACCTCGGTGCTGTTCGCCTTCATCCTGGTCGACCCGTGGTCGCTGATCTTCGTGTTCTTCCTGCCGGTGCCGGCGATCGTCTACGCCGTGTTCTACGTCGGCTACAGCATCTACATGGACCGCAAGGGCGGCGACAACATCAACCACAGCGCGCATCTGGCCGGCGCGATCTACGGCGTGCTGTTCATGCTGCTGCTGGAGCCGCGCGTCCTCGGGCACTTCCTGAGCGTGCTGGCCCAGCCGCGGTTCGGCTGAGCCGGCAGGCGCGGCCGCACGGGCTCAGCCCGCGTCGGCGTCGGCGTCCCCGCTCCCGACCGGCGCCAGGCGCAGGTCCTGGAAGTCGAAGCTGAAGTCGGTGAGCGGCGAGACGGGTTCCATGCGCGCCTCGCGAATGGCGCCGTCGGGCGTCAGCGCGAAGCTCAGGAACGCATCGGCGTTGAGCTGGCGGTCTCGCCAGCGCACCAGGAAGGTGTCGTGCTGCCAGTGCTCGAGGTCGCCGACGAGCTGGGCGGTCTTCGAGAAGCGGATCGCCAGGCCCGTGCCGCTGCGTTCGACGCGGACGTCGCCGTACCAGGGATCGCGGTAGGTGCCGGCGTAGTCGGCGAGCGGAAGCGACGGCTCGGAATCCGCATCGCGCGCGGCGAGGTGCCGCTCCCAGTCGGCCGTGGCCTCCTCCTGCTGCCTGCCGAGCCCGGCGGCATAGGCGGCGGTCCAGTCGGTGTCCGGCGCACCCAGCATCGCGTCGAGCGCGCGCATGGTGACCGCCTGGAACGCGGCGCCGGCCTCGGCGTTGGTCAACACGACGATGCCGATCTTCCTCGACGGCACCAGGGTCACCCGCGAGACCATGCCGGGCCAGCCGCCGGTGTGCCAGACCAGCTTCTCCCCGCGGTAGTCGGAGATGTTCCAGCCCTCGCCGTAACCGAGGAAGTTCGGCGTCGCCGCGGCCAGCGCCGGCACCTGCGGGGGCCGGATCGCGCGCGGCGTGACCACGGTCCACATCGCCTCGTGCCGCGCCTGGCTGAAGAGACGGCGGGCGCCGTCGCCTTCGCCCTCGATCACGCCGCCGTCGAGCTGCACGCGCATCCAGGTGGCGAGGTCGTGCACGCTGGAATAGATGCCGCCGGCGCCGGCGACGTTGGACCAGGTCATCGGCGCGACCGGGGCGAGGTCGGTGAAGTCGGCCCTGGCGTGGCCGGTCGCGGCGGCGTCGCCGGGGCGCAGGTGGTCGGCGTTGAAGCGGGTCTCGTCCATGCCCAGCGGCTCGAAGATCCGCGTGCGCAGGAACTCGGCGTAGGACTGCCCGCCGACCGTCTCGATCACCTGCTGGGCGACGCCGTAGAGGATGTTGTCGTAGGCGTAGCCGGCGCGGAACCCGCCGGCCAGCGGCACGTGGGCGAGGCGCTCGACCACCTCGCGGTTGCTGTAGCTGGTGGTCGGCCAGTAGAGCAGGTCGCCGGCGCCGAGGCCGAGGCCGCTGTGGTGCACCAGCAGATCGCGCAGGCGCATCTCGCGGGTCACGTAGGCATCGGCCATGCGGAACCAGGGCAGGTGGTCGATCACCCGGTCGTCGAGGGACAGCCGGCCCTCGTCGGCGAGGATCGACAGGGACGCCGAGGTGAAGGCCTTGGTGTTGGAGGCGATCGCGAACAGCGTGTGCGCGTCGACCGGCGCCGGCTTGCCCAGCTCGCGCACGCCCCAGCCGCGTTCGAGCACGGTGCCCTCCGCATCGATGATCGCGACCGCGATACCGGGTACGTCGAAGGTCTCCTGGACGCCGGCGACGTAGGCGTCGAACCCGGCGAGGCCGGCGGGGACGGGCGCCGTGGCGTGGGCGGACGGCGCGTCCTGGGCCGCTGCGGCAAACGCGCAGGGCCCGGCGAGGAGCACGCAGAGGAGGGCGGGGCGGAGCAGGTCGGGCATCGGCGGGCACCTGAGGGCGGACCCGGCACCTTAACGCCACGCCCGCAGACCCGTACGGCCGGAAGGTCATGCCCGCGATCGACGCCGGGCCCACGTCCCGCGGCCCAGTATGGGCCACCGCGACGGCGGCGCAGGAGCGGAGCGTGGATCGAGGTCGGGACGTGCAGTCGCCGCCGGCGCAGGGCGGTGCGGCCTTCCTGGCCGACGCCATGCTCGCCCGGCTCGCGCGCTGGCTCAGGACGCTCGGCTGCGACACCCTGCTCGAACCGCAGCGTCCGGACCGCGAGCTGGTCGCGATCGCCGCGTGCGAGGACCGCGTGCTGCTGACCCGCGACCGCCACCTCGTCGCCTTCCTGCGGCCGGCGAAGGTGTTCATCCCCGCCAGCGACGTACCGTTGGAGCAGCTCGCGGAGGTCGTCGCCCACTGTGCGCTGCCGGCGCCCACGGAGCTGTTCACCCGCTGCCTGGTCTGCAACGCACCGCTGCGCGCGGCCACCGCGGAGGAGGCCGCCGCGCACGTGCCGCCGACGGTGCAGGGTTCGCCCGACCCGGTGCGGCGCTGTCCCGGCTGCGGCCGCGTCTACTGGCAGGGCTCGCACACCCGCCGCATGCGCGAGGCGCTGTGGCGGGCCCTGCCGGAGTGGGCGCCGTGAGCGCCCTCAGGCCTGCTTGAGCGCCTCGACGATGGCGTAGCCGCGCAGCAGCTCCTCGCGGCTGCGGCGGTAGTCGGACTCGAACGGCATCGTCCGCCCGCTGCGCGCCGCCTCGTAGATCGCAAGCATCAGGCGCACGTCCTGGCGGCCTTCCGCGCCGGGCGTCTTCGGCGTGGTGTCCGCGCGGATGCATTCGCAGAGGTGGTCGATCTCCTGCGCGAACTGGTTGTCCTCGCGCAGCCCCAGCTCGCGGGTGCCGTCCTTCGAACTCACCGACAGCGAGTGCCGGTAGTAGTCGGTGGCCGGCTCCATGGTCAGCACCGCATCCGCGCCGACCGCAGTGGCGCGGTTCATGCTGGCGGTGCTGAACCCGCTGGAGCAGTTGGCGATCACGCCGCTGGGGAACTCGAGGCGGAACAGCACCAGGTCCTCGACCTCCCTGAAGCGCGGGTCGGAGGCGTCGGAGTGGATGCTCGCGGAGATCCGCACCGGCTCCTCGCCGGAGAGGTAGCGCGCGGCGTTGAGACTGTAGATGCCGATGTCGAACAGCGAGCCGCCGCCGGCCATCTCCTTCTGCAGCCGCCACTGGTCGGCCGGCTCCTCGGGATTGGTGTTGCGCGAATGCGCCGAGGTGATGTACTTCAGCGCGCCCAGCTCGCCGTCCTGGATCATGCGGATCGCCTCCAGGTTGTGCGCCTGGTACTGCGCGCGGTAGGCGATCATCAGCTTGCGCCCGGCGCGGTCGGCGGCCTCGATCATCGCGTCGCATTCGGCGACCGTCGGCGCCATCGGCTTCTCGCACAGCACGTGCTTGCCGGCTTCGAGCGCGCGGATGGTGTAGTCGGCATGCAGCGCGGGCGGCAGCACGATGTAGACCACGTCGATGGCGTCGTTCTCGGCGATGCGGTCGAAGTCGTCGTAGCCGTAGATGTTGTCGTCCTCGACGCCGTAGTGCCCGGCGACCTCGCGCGCCTTGTCGCGATTGCCGCTGACCAGCGCCACCAGCCTGGCGTGCTTGCTGTCGGCGAACGACGGCAGCATCTGGTTGAGCGCGAAGTTGCCCAGGCCCACCACCGCCCAGCCCAGCCGCCGCTGCGGACCGGCCGGCAGCGGACGCGCAAGCTCCGGCATCGGCTGCCCGCTGGCGCGCTCGGGCACCCGCGTCTGCGCGCCGGCCGCGCCGAGCGCGGAGGCGGCGAGGAGGGACCCGCCGGCACCCTGGAGCAGGCGACGGCGCAGGAGGTCGGGGGCCACGGCGTTCATGCGGGCGCTCTCGGCGGGACGGGGGCGATCGACTGTGGGTGCGCGGGCGTGACTGTGGTGTCGGGCTCGGGGTGGGGGATGGGGAAGCGGGGATGGGGAAGCGGGAATGGGACTGGGGAACAGGGAACAGGGAACAGGGAATGGGGGATGGGGGATGGGGATGGGGAGCGGGGAATGGGGATTGGGGAATGGGGCGGCCTCGCCCGGGCCCGGACCGGGCTGGTGGGTGCATGCGGCGGACGGGGCCGGCATGCTGGCGCGCCCCGCATGTGCCCGCCCATGGATCTCTTCCTCGTCGTCCTGGATCTGGTCGGCTCGTTCGTCTTCGCCATCAGCGGGGCGACGGTCGGCGTGCGCCACCGCCTCGACCTGTTCGGCGTGCTGGTGCTGTCGTTCGCGGCCGCGGTGTCGGGTGGGATCGCGCGCGACGTGCTGATCGGCGCGGTGCCGCCCGCCGCCTTCGCCGATTGGCGCTACCTCGGCGTGGCGATCCTGGCAGGCGCGATCACCTTCTTCCGCTACGAGGACATCGAGCGGCTGCGCAACCCGGTGCAGCTGTTCGACGCGGCGGGCCTGGCGCTGTTCGCGGTGGCCGGCGCCACCAAGGCGCTGGCCTGGGGCCTGCATCCGGTGATGGCGGTCCTGCTCGGCATGCTTTCGGGCATCGGCGGCGGCATCGCCCGCGACATGCTGGTCGCGCAGGTGCCGGTGGTGCTGCGTGCGGAGCTCTACGCGGTGGCCGCCGCGCTGGGGGCGGCGGTCGCGGTACTGGGCGCCTGGCTGGCGCTGCCGCCGGCGGCGGGCATGGTCGCCGGCGCACTGCTGTGCTTCGGGCTGAGGTTCATGGCGATTCGCCACGGCTGGTCGCTGCCGGTCCCGCGACCGCGCGAGCCCTGAGAACCTCCTGCCCGCCTGGATCCATTCGGACGCGCCCCGAAGGCGATCCGCGCAGCCTGCCGGCACTGCGGCCGCGCCGCCCGAGCACGCTCACGGAAGGCGGGCGGCCAGCGAACCCTCGTTGCCTGTCAGCCGTGCGTGCTGGCGCGCGGCAGCGCGGTGCCATCGCGCTCTCGATCCCGACCGGCCTGCGGAACTCCGGTCAGCGCCGCATCGTCGGCGCCGTCCGCGTCCGCGGGGATGACGCTGAAGGTGCCGTCGGTCTCCAGCACCACCGCATGGGCCCGGGCGACGCCGCCGGTGCCGGCGGCACGGACGGCGGCGCGCAGGTCGTCCTCGTTGACGCGCGCCCGGCGCATCGCGTCCTCCAGGAGGGCGCCGCGGTGCACGAGCAGGACCGGTTCGCCGGTCACCACGCGCCGCACCCAGGGCAGGCGCACGCTCGACCAGGTGACCGCGAACTGCATGGCCACCAGCAGCGCGAACGCCAGCAGGCCCTGCGCGAGGCTGACGTCCTTGCTCAGCAGGATGGTGGCGAGCGTCGAGCCGAGCGCGACCGTCACCACCAGGTCGAAGGCGTTCATCTTCGCCAGCGTGCGCGCCCCCGACATCCGCAGCAGGATGACGAGCCCGGCATAGGCCAGCACGCCGACCAGCGCCGTGCGCGCCAGCGGCTGCCAGCCGTCGAACAGCATGGGGTCCATCGGTGCCTCCCGGTCTCGCGACACGCGTCGCTGGCGCGAGACTAGGCCCGGGGGTGTGGTGAAACGATCAGGCGCCGGTGCGGAGCGCATGCCGCGCACCGGCGCCGGCGATCAGGCGGCGGCGTCGCGCTGCGCCTCGATCCAGCGGCCGATCTTGGCCTCGAGCACGTCCAGCGGCACCGAGCCGTCCTTCAGCACCTCGGCGTGGAAGGCGCGGATGTCGAAGGCGTCGCCGAGTTCGGCCTCGGCGCGGGTGCGCAGTTCCCTGATCTTGAGCTCGCCGATCTTGTAGGCCAGCGCCTGGCCGGGGATCGCCATGTAGCGCTCGGTCTCCGACACCGCCTCGGTGTCGGTGGTGGCCGAGTTCTCCTTCATGTAGGCGATGACCTGGTCGCGGCTCCAGCCCTTGCTGTGCAGGCCGGTGTCGACGACCAGGCGGATCGCGCGCCAGAGTTCCGCCTGCAGCCGGCCGAAGTAGTGGTAGGGATCGTCGTAGACGCCCAGTTCCTTGCCCAGCGACTCGGCGTAAAGGCCCCAGCCCTCGATGAAGGCGGTCTGCCCGCCGAAGCGGCGGAACGCCGGCAGGTCGAGCTCCTGCTGCAGCGCGATCTGGAAGTGGTGGCCCGGGATCGCCTCGTGCAGGAACAGGGAGTCGCGGTCCCAGGTCTTGCGCGAGGGCAGGTCGTAGGTGTTGACGTAGAAGATGCCCGGGCGGCTGCCGTCCTCGCTCGGGCGCATGTAGGAGCCGCCGGCGGCGGACTTCGCGCGGAAGGCCTCCACCGGCCGGATCTCGAAGCCGGCCTCGGGCGTCAGCGAGAACAGCTGCGGCACCGCGCGGTTCACCTCGTCCTCGAACTGCCGGTAGTCGGCCAGCAGCGCGTCCTCGCTCGGGTAGGTGAACTCCGGATCGCTGGTGACGTGGGCGAAGAAGTCCTGCAGCGAACCTTCGAAGCCGACCTGCCGCATCACTTCGCGCATCTCGCCGTGGATGCGCTCGACCTCGGCCAGGCCGATGTCGTGGATCTGCGCGGGCGTGAGGTCGGTGGTGGTGATGGTGCGCACGTTGTGCGCGTACCACTCTGCGCCCTGCGGCAGGGCGTCGAGGCCGACGCTGTCGCGCGCGGCGGGCAGGTACTCGTCGGCGACAAAGGCGCGCAGCTCGCGGTAGGCGGGCATGAGCCGGTCGGCGACGAGGCTGCGGTAGGCCTCGGTGAGACGCTCGCGGTCGGCGTCGGAGAACGATTCCGGCATCTCCGCGATCGGGCGCCAGAACAGGGTCTCGGTGGGATCGTCCTTGATCAGGCCGTCGAGCTGGTCGAGCGTCTTCTCCATCAGCACCTTCGGCTGCACCACGCCGCTGGCCATGCCCTCGCGCATGTTGGCGATCGAGGAGTCGAACAGCGCCGGCAGCTGCCCCGCGCGCGACAGCCAGGCGTCGTAGTCGGCGACCGTTTCGAACGGCTGCGCACCGGTGCCCGAGCCCAGCATCGCGAAGGTGCTGGGGAAGCTGTAGAACTGGTTGAGCGGCTGCTGCCAGCCGGGGAAGCGCTCGCCCTCGAGTTCGTCCTGCAGCTCCTCGACGAAGATGTCGTAGGACAGGCGGTCCTGGCCCTCGAGCCCGCTGCTGTCGATGGCGCGGGCGCGCTCCAGCCACTTCGTCAGGAAGGCGTGCTCCTTCTCGCGGAACTCGGCGCTGGCGGTGTCGGGAAGACGGTCGTTGTAGCGGTCGTCGCCGACGAAGGTCGCCTGCAGCGGGTGCAGGGCGAGCGACTCCTCCCAGAACTCCGCGTAGAGCGTCTGCAGGCGCGCGGCGGCGTCGCCGGTATCGGCGGTGGTGCCGGCAGCGGTCGCGGCGGCCCCCTTTCCGTCGGCGGGCGTGGCGGCGTCGTGGTCCGCGCCACAGCCGGCGAGGGCGGCGGCAAGGGCGAGGGCGAGCAGGTGGCGGGTCATGGTGGATCCCCTGGCAAAGCGTCCGAGCGTCGCAGGCCGACGGGGGCGGCTCATGGGCCAGACGTCACGGGCATTGCGCCCATGGTTGCCGGCCAAGGCTCTACCATCGTCGCGATGCAGTCGCCCGAGCCAGACGCCCGCAGCACCCTCGATCTGCCGCCCGGGCCGTGGACGACCGTGCTCGACTGCCTGGCCGCGCGCTTCCCGCGCATCGACCGCGAGACCTGGCGCGCGCGGATGCGGCGCGGCCGCGTGCTCGACGCCGAGGGCCGGGCGCTCGCCGAGGATGCGGCGCACAGCGCCGGCCTGCGCGTGCACTACTTCCGCGAGGTCGAGCACGAGCCGCCGATCCCGTTCGAGGCCGAGGTCCTGCACGTCGACCGCCACCTGGTGGTGGTCGACAAGCCGCACTTCCTGCCGGTGGTGCCGGCCGGCCGCTTCGTCCGCGAGACGCTGCTGGCACGGCTGACGCGGCGCCTGGGCAACGCCGACCTGGTCCCGCTGCACCGCATCGACCGCGAGACCGCGGGACTGGTGCTGTTCTCCGCCTCGCGCGACAGCCGCGCGGCCTACCAGGCGCTGTTCCGCGAACGCCGCATCCGCAAGCAGTACGAGGCGCTCGCGCCGGCGCTGCCGGGGCTGGCGTTCCCGTGCGAGCGTCGCTCACGGCTGATGCCGGGCGAGCCGTTCTTCCGCATGTGCGAGGAGCCGGGCACCGCGAATGCGCACACGCGCATCGACGTGCTGGCGCGCGAGGACGACGTGTGGCGCTACGCGCTCGAGCCCGTCTCGGGCCGCAAGCACCAGCTCCGCGTGCACATGGCGGCGCTCGGTGCGCCGATCGCGGGTGATCGCCTGTATCCGGAGCTGGGCGTGCACGCCGACGACGACTTCGACGCCCCGCTGGCCCTGCTGGCCCGGCGGCTGGCCTTCGTCGACCCGCTCGACGGGCGCCCGCGCAGCTTCGAGAGCCGACGCCGCCTGACGTCCCGCTGACGCCGCCGCCGACACCCTGCGCATCGTCCCGAAGGAACCCGCATGGCCTGGCGCAACCCGCACTACGACCCGCACAAGCCGCACCACACGCCGCAGGGCTTCCGCAATCCGGACCCCGACACGCGCGGCAGCGGCGATCTCCGGCGCTGGCGCCGCGAACGCCGCGAGCAGGGCCTGCCGAAGCCGCCCGCCGGGGGCTACGACGCGTTCCGTAGCGCCTGGTGCGGGCAGGCCGACTTCGGCGGCGGCGAGGACGCGGCGTGGTGGCTGGGGCATGCCAGCGTGCTGCTGCGGGTCGGCGAGCGCACGGTGCTCACCGATCCGATACTGTCCGGGCGCGCCTCGCCGCTGCGCTTCGCAGGCCCGCAGCGGCGGACGCCGCCGGCGGCGACGGTGGCGACGCTGCCGCCGATCGACGCGGTCCTGCTCTCGCACAACCACTACGACCATCTCGACTACGACAGCATCCGGCGCCTGGTGCGGCGTTTTCCCGACGCGGCGTTCCTGGTTCCGCTGGGCCTGGGCGACTGGCTGCGCCGGCGCGGCGCGCGCAGCGTGCACGAACTCGACTGGTGGGACGCGACCGAAGTCCACGGCCTTCGCTTCGACTGCGCGCCGGCGCGCCACTGGAGCGCGCGGACGCCGTGGGACACGAACCGCTCGCTGTGGTGCGGCTGGACCGTGCGCCGCGCGGCGTTCGCCTTCTACTTCGCCGGCGACACCGGCTGGAGCGAGCGCCTGGGCGAGATCGCGCGGCTCGGACCCTTCGACCTCGCCGCGATCCCGATCGGCGCGTATTCGCCGCGCTGGTTCATGCGCGGCCAGCACATCGATCCGGCCGAGGCGGTGCGCCTGCACCGCGCGGTCGGCGCGCGGCGCAGCATCGGCATCCACTGGGGCACCTTCGAGCTGGCCGACGATGCGCTCGACGAGCCGCCGCGCCTGCTCGCCGATGCCCGTCGCGCGGCCAGCCTCGCCGACGAGGCCTTCCGCACGGTGCGCATCGGCGAGCGCATCGTCTGGGCGAACGCGAGCTCCGTATAGGAGCCGCTTCAGCCGCGACCGGTCCCGCAGGTCAGCCGGATCTTCCGCGGCTCACGCCGCCAGGCGCTCGCGCACCTGCGCGGTCAGTTCGAAGGACCGCAGCCGCGCCGCGTGATCGAAGATCTGGCCGTTGACCATCAGCTCGTCCACGCGCGTGCGCTCGAGGAAGCGGCGCAGGCCCGCGGTCACGGTGTCGACGGTGCCGACGAAGGACTCGGCCAGCGCATGCTCCACGCCCTGGCGTTCCAGCGGCGTCCAGTCCAGCGCCTCGGGCTCTACCGGCGGTGGCAGCAGGCCCGGCACGTTGCGGCGCAGGTTGACGAAGGACTGCTGCATCGAGGTGAAGACGCGACGGGCCTCGGCGTCGCTGTCGGCCGCGGCGACGTTCACGCAGGCCATCGCGTAGGGCTCCGGCCACTGCTCCGACGGCTGGTAGCGGGCGCGGTACACCGCCAGCGCCTGGTCGAGCGCGTCCGGCGCGAAATGCGAGGCGAAGGCATAGGGCAGGCCCAGCGCCGCAGCGAGCTGGGCGCCGAACAGGCTGGACCCGAGGATCCACATCGGCACCTCCAGCCCCGCGCCCGGCACCGCATTGATGCCGCCGGGCACGGCTTCGCGGAAGTAGTTGCGCAGCTCCACCACGTCCTGCGGGAACTGCTCGGCGCTGCTGTCGAGGTCGCGGCGCAGGGCGTGCGCGGTGCGACGGTCGCTGCCCGGCGCGCGGCCGAGGCCGAGGTCGATCCGTCCCGGGTGCAGGGCGGCCAGCGTGCCGAACTGCTCGGCGATCACCAGCGGCGCGTGGTTGGGCAGCATCACGCCGCCGGCGCCGACGCGGATGGTCGAAGTGCCGGCGGCGACGTGGGCGATCACCACGGCGGTGGCGGCGCTGGCGATGCCGGGGATGTTGTGGTGCTCGGCGAGCCAGTAGCGGCGGAACCCCCAGCGCTCGGCGTGCTGCGCGAGATCCAGCGTGTTGCGGAAGGAATCGCTCGCGGTGCCACCTTCGACGATGGGCGCGAGATCGAGGACGGAGAAGGGAATCATGGCCATGTCCGAGCATGTGGAGCCGTCCGCGCCGCATGCAAGCGCGCGAGGGCGCCACCGGCGGGTCACAGTGTTCGGGCATCATGGTCGGCCGACCCGAGCGAGGAGCCGCGCGCATGAGCGAGGCCGAAGCGAGCGAGAGCGCCGTGCTGAGCGGCAGCGAGGTGCGCGTACTGGCGTGCCTGGTGGAGAAGGAGGCGACCACGCCCGAGACCTATCCGCTGACCGAGAACGCGGTGCAGCTGGCCTGCAACCAGAAGAGCAACCGCGAGCCGGTGCTGGAACTGGGCGTGGGCGAGGTCGGCCATGCGTTGCGCTCGCTGGAGACGCGCGGGCTCGCGCGCGGCGTGCACGGGGCGCGTGCGCAGCGCTGGGAGCATCGCTTCGCGGACGGCTACTCGCTCACGCGCGCGCAGCAGGCCCTGCTCGCGGTGCTGATGCTGCGCGGTGCGCAGACCGCGTCGGAACTGTTCGCACGCGGCGAGCGGCTCGCGAAGCTGTCCGATCTCGACGAGGCCCGCCACTGCCTCGAACGCCTGGCCGCGCGCGAGCCGGCGCTGGTGGTGAACGTCGGCCGCGGCGCCGGGCAGCGCGAGGACCGCTGGATGCACCTGCTCGCCGGCCCCGTCGAAGTGGAGGCCGTGCGCGCGGCCGCTCCCGCGTCCGGTCCTGCGCGCGGCGCCCTGGACGCACGCGTCGAGGCGCTGGAGGCCGAAGTCGCGCGGCTGCGCGAGCTGGTCGAGCGCGTCGCGGGCCAGCCACCCGACCTGTAGGAGCGGCTTCAGCCGCGACCGCACGTCGACGGTCCCCGCCGCGGGCGCCCTCGGTGTGGGAGCGGCTTCAGCCGCGACCGCCGACACGCGGACCGCCGTCCGGGCTGAAGCCCCTCCCACGGAAGATCCCGGCGGCGCGGCCCTCGGCTGTCGTGCCTTGAACTGCACGCACTGCGGGGCAATCTCGGTGGGCCGTGCAGACAGGGCATCCCGATGCTGGACCTCACCTTCGACAACGCCTTCATCCGCGAGCTGCCGGGCGATCCCGAGCGCGGACCGCAGCGCCGGCAGGTGCACGGCGCCGCCTGGTCGGCGGTGGCGCCGACGCCGGTGGCGGCGCCGCGCCTGGTCGCGCATTCGCGCGAGATGGCCGAGGCCCTGGGCCTGACCGATGCCGACATCGCCTCGCCGCACTTCGCCGAGATCTTCGGCGGCAACGCGCTGGCGGCGGGCATGCAGCCCTTCGCCGCGAACTACGGCGGGCACCAGTTCGGGAACTGGGCCGGCCAGCTCGGCGACGGCCGCGCCATCGGCCTCGGCGAGGCGCTCGGTCGCGACGGCAGGCGCTGGGAACTGCAGCTCAAGGGCGCGGGACCGACGCCGTATTCGCGCACCGCCGACGGCCGCGCGGTGCTGCGCTCCTCGGTGCGCGAGTTCCTGTGCAGCGAGGCGATGCACCATCTCGGCATCCCGACCACGCGCGCGCTGAGCCTGGTGGCCACCGGCGACACGGTGATCCGCGACATGTTCTACGACGGCCGCCCGGAGCCCGAGCCCGGCGCCATCGTGTGCCGGGTCGCGCCCTCGTTCCTCCGCTTCGGCAGCTTCGAGCTGCCCGCCTCGCGCGGCGACGGCGATCTCCTGCGCACGCTGATCGAGTTCTGCATCCGCCGCGACTTCCCGCACCTGGGCTTCGCCGACGAGACGCGCTGGGGCGACTGGTTCGTCGAGGTGTGCGAGCGCACCGCGGTGATGGTCGACGGCTGGATGCGGGTGGGCTTCGTCCACGGCGTGATGAACACCGACAACATGTCCATCCTCGGCCAGACCATCGACTACGGCCCCTACGGCTGGATCGACGACTACGACCCGGACTGGACGCCCAACACCACCGACGCCGGGCGGCGCCGCTACCGCTTCGGGCAGCAGCCGAACATCGCGTTCTGGAACCTGCACCAGCTCGCCAACGCGCTGGCGACGGTGTTCCCCGGCCACGACCCGCTCTACGCCGGGCTCGACCGCTACGTCGAGCGCTTCGGCGAGGCCGAGCGCGACAGCGTGGCGCGCAAGCTCGGGCTGGCGGAGTTCCGCGAGGCAGACGGCGTGCTGATGAAGGACCTGCAGGCGCTGATGCAGGCGGCGGAGATCGACATGACGCTGTGGTTCCGCGGCCTGATCGATCTCGACGCGGACGCGCCCGCGCTGGCGCCGATGGAAACCGCCTTCTACGACGCCGACAAGCGTGCGAAGCACGAGCCGGCGCTGCGCGAGTGGCTCGACCGCTACGCCGCGCGCCTGCGCGAGGATCCGCTCGATGCTGCGGCCCGTCGCGAGCGCATGCGCCTGGCGAATCCGCGCTACGTGCTGCGCAACTACCTCGCGCAGCAGGCGATCGACCGCGCCGCCGAGGGCGACGCGGGCGGCATCCACGAGCTGCTCGAGGTCATGCGCCGCCCCTACGACGAGCAGCCGGGAAGGGAGGCGTTCGCGGCCCGGCGGCCGGACTGGGCGCGGACCAGGGCGGGCTGCTCGCAGCTGTCCTGCAGCTCCTGACGCCGCGGCGCTTGCGGAGCGGCCGGCGGATGCGCATCGTCCTTCCGCTTCGCCACCCGCCGGAGCACGCCATGATCCGAACCGCCTTCGCGACGCTCGTCCTGCTCGTCGCGCCGCTCGCCGCCGCGGCCCCGGCCGATCCGCTCGCCCTCGACGGCACGGCGCTGGCGCAGCGGCTCGAGGCGGGCGCGACCGGGGCCGACCGGGTCACCGCCCTCGCACTGGAACGCATCGAGCGTCTCGACCCGCGCATCGACGCGGTGATCGCGACCAATCCCGATGCGCGGGAACAGGCGCGCGCCAGCGATGCCCGCCGCGCCGCCGGCGCTGCGCGCGGTCCGCTCGACGGCCTGCCGCTGCTGGTCAAGGACAACATCGAGAGCCGCGACCCGATGCCGACCACCGCCGGATCGCTGGCGCTGGCCGACAACCTCGCCGGCCGCGACGCGCCGGTCGTGGCGCGGCTGCGCGCCGCGGGCATGGTGATCCTCGGCAAGACCAATCTCTCGGAGTGGGCCAACATCCGCGACGCCGACTCGATCAGCGGCTGGAGCGCGACGGGCGGGCAGACGCGCAATCCGCACGTGCTCGACCGCAATCCCTGCGGCTCGTCCTCGGGCTCGGGCGCGGCGGTGGCGGCGGGCTTCGCGCCCTTCGCGCTGGGCACCGAGACGAACGGCTCGATCACCTGTCCGGCGGCGGTCGCCGGCATCGTCGGGCTGAAGCCGACGGTGGGCCTGGTCCCGCGCACCCACATCGTGCCGATCAGCAGCAGCCAGGACACCGCCGGGCCGATGACCCGCAGCGTCGCCGACGCCGCGCTGCTGCTCACCGCGCTGGCGGGTTCGGATCCGGCCGATCCGGCCACCGCCGAGGCCGATGCGCGGCGCACCGACTACGCCGCCGCGCTCGATCCCGATGCGCTCGCCGGTGCGCGGCTCGGCGTGCTGCGCAGCGCCGCCGGCTTCCACGCCGCGACCGACGCGGTGTTCGAGCGCGCGCTGGACACGCTGCGCGGGCAGGGCGCGGTGCTGGTCGAGGTCGAGGCGTTCCCGGAGGAGGCGGCGCTCGACGCGCACCAGCTTCCGATCCTGCTGAGCGAGCTCAAGGCCACGCTCGACGCCTATCTCGCCTCGACCGATCCGCAGCGCGTGGCGACGCGGTCGCTGGCCGACGTGATCGCCTTCAACCGCGCTTATGCGGAGGTCGAGCTGGCGCCGTTCGGGCAGTCGCTGTTCGAGGAGGCGGTGGCGACGACGGGCCTCGACGATCCGGACTATCTCGCGCATCGCGATGCCGCACGCCGCATCGCCGCGGGCGGCATCGACCGGCTGCTGGCCGGGCACGACCTCGTCGCGCTCGTCGCACCGACCATGGGTCCGGCCTGGCCCACCGACCCGGTGCTGAAGGACCGCTACGTCGGTGGCGGCATCGGCAACCCGGCGGCGATCGCCGGCTATCCGCACCTGACCGTGCCGATGGGTGCGGTGCGCGGGTTGCCGGTCGGGCTGTCCTTCGTCGGCGCGGCATGGAGCGAGGCGCGCCTGCTGGCGCTGGGCCACGCCTTCGAGCAGGCGGCGCAGGCGCGCGTGCGTCCGCGATGGCTGGGGACGCTGCGCTGATGCGGGCGGTGCGCGCGAGGCAGGCCCTGGGCGTGCTGGCGATGGGCGCCATCGTGCTGGCGTCCAACGTGCTGGTGCAGTTCCCGATCAACGACTGGCTGACCTGGGGCGCCTTCACCTATCCGGCGGCGTTCCTGGTCACCGACGTGGTCAACCGTCGCTTCGGCCCGGATGCCGCACGCAGGGTCGCCTGGGCCGGCTTCGCGCTCGCGGTGCTGCTGTCGGTCTGGGTGGCGACGCCGCGTATCGCGCTGGCCTCGTGCACCGCCTTCATCGCCGCGCAGCTCCTCGACATCCGCGTGTTCGACCGGCTGCGGGCCGGGCGCTGGTGGCGCGCGCCGCTGGTCTCGAGCGCGGCCGGGTCGGTGCTCGACACCGCGCTGTTCTGGAGCATCGCCTTCGCCGGCTCGGCGCTGCCCTGGCCGAGCTGGGCGGCAGGCGATCTCGCGGTCAAGCTGGGCATCGCCGTGCTGCTGCTGGCACCCTTCCGGGCCCTGCTGGGACGCCGCGCGCCGGCGCGCGGCTGAAGCGAATCTTCGAGGAGAGCACATGCGCTACATCACCCACGGCAAGGGCGGCGATCCCGACGTCCTGCAGATCGCCGAGATGCCGCGGCCCGCGGTGCGCGCGGGCGAGGTGCTGGTCGAGGTGGCCTACGCCGGCGTCAACCGCCCCGACGTGCAGCAGCGCAAGGGCCTGTATCCGCCGCCGCCGGGCGCGTCGCCGGTGCTGGGCCTGGAGATCTCGGGCACCGTGGTCGCCCTCGGCGAGGGCGTCGACCGCTGGACGGTGGGCGACCGCGTCTGCGCGCTCACCCCGGGTGGCGGCTACGCCGAGTTCTGCGCGGTGCCCGCGGCGCACTGCCTGCCGGTACCGGACGGAGTCGGCATGGACGAGGCCGCCGCGGTGCCGGAGAACGCCTTCACCGTCTGGCACAACGTGTTCGAGCGCGGCCGCCTGCGCGCCGGCGAGACCCTGCTCGTGCACGGCGGCTCCAGCGGGATCGGCACCACCGCGATCCAGCTCGCCAGCGCCTTCGGCGCGACCGTCTACGCCACCGTCGGCAATGGCGAGAAGGCGGCCGCCTGCCTGCGCCTCGGCGCCGACCACGCCATCGTCTACCGCGACGAGGATTTCGAACCTGCCGTGCGCCGTCTCACCGACGGCCGCGGCGTCGACGTCGTCCTCGACATGGTCGGCGCCGCCTACACGGCCAGGAACCTGGACGCGCTGGCGCTCGAGGGCCGGCTGGTGCAGATCGCGACGATGGAAGGCCGCGAGGCGGAGATCGACCTCGCCCGCATCATGACCCGGCGCCTGACCCTGACCGGCTCGACGCTGCGCCCGCAGAGCGTGGAGGCCAAGGCCGGCATCGCCGCCGCCCTGCTCGAGCACGTCTGGCCGCTGCTCGCCGAGGGACGCTACCGTCCGCCGCTGCATGCGACCTATCCGATGCATCGCGCGGACGAGGCGCATGCGCTCATGGAATCGAGCACGCACATCGGCAAGATCCTGATCCAGATCGCGGGCGCCTGAGACGCGCTTCACGCCTCGGACGGCGGCCGCTCGCGTGCCTGCCGGGGCGGGGCGTAGCATCCGGCACCAGGGGGGCCTCATCCGCGGGGCCGGAAGAGGACGATGACGGGTCGCGCATCGGCAACGTCGAAGCACATGATCGCGCTGCTCGCCGCCGCGGGCTTCGCCTTCGGCGCGGCGCTCACCGTCCTCTTCGTCCACGCCGCGGCCGCCGGAGCCGCCCGCGAAGCCCTTGCCGACTATGCCGGGACGCTGCTGGTCTTCGGCCGCCGCATCGCCGCCGAGAGCGAGACGCTGGTGCGCGAGGTGGCCGCTTCGCCGGGCGAGGCCTGTTCCGCCGAGGATCTCCAGCACATGCGCACGCTGCTGTTCGGCGCCGCGCTGGTGCGGGACGTCGGGCGCATCCGCGACGATGCGCTGGTGTGCTCCGCCGCGCTCGGAAGGCTCCCCACGCCGGTGCCGATGCCGGCGCCGGACCTGGTCACCCCGGGGCGGCGGGCGGTCAGCGTCGGCACCACCACGCTGGTGCCGGGCGACGAGCCCGCGCTGGTGCTGCGGATCGGCGACGTCGGCGCGGTGATCAATCCCAACGTGGTGCGTGCGCTGGACCGCGCAGGCATGGACTACAGCCTGCTCATCGTCGACCGTGCGCGGCGGCGCATGGTGCTGGGCGACGGCCGCGACCTCGGCCTCGACGTCGACACCGTGCTCGACCGTCGCCACGTCTCGCGCAACGGGATGCTCTACGAGGTCCGCTGCCCGCCGCCCGGCGCGCTGTGCGTGGCCGCGGCCGCGGCCGCGCCGTCGCTGATCGGGCAGGGGCAGGGCGTGCGGCTGGCGTGGGCGGCGGGCGGCGGCATGCTCGGCGCCGCCTTCGCGCTCGCACTGGTGCCCTGGCTGCGTCGCCGCCGCGCGCCGGAGGCGCAGCTGCGCCAGGCGATCCGGCGCGGCGACATCGACGTGGTCTACCAGCCGCTGGTCGACGTCACGGACGGCAGGATCGTCGGCGTCGAGGCGCTGGCACGGTGGGAGTCGGACGAAGGGCCGGTGCCGCCGGACGTGTTCGTGCCGCTCGCCGAGCAGCACGGCTTCGTCGGCGAACTGACCCGCCTGGTGGTGCGCCGCAGCCTGGCCGAACTGGGCGCGCGGCTGCGTACGGGCGACCTGCACGTCGGCATCAACGTCGCCGCCGCCGACTTCCTCGACGAGACCTTTCCCGACTGGCTGCAGCGGCAGCTGGACGTGGCGGGCGTGCCGGCGGAGGCACTCGCCTTCGAGCTGACCGAACGCTCGACCGCGGACCACGCCAACATGCTCGCCACGATCACCGCATTGCGTGCGCGCGGGCACCGCATCTATCTCGACGATTTCGGCACCGGCTACTCCAGCCTCTCCTACCTGTCGCGGCTGCACTTCGACGCGGTCAAGCTCGACCGCGCATTCACCCACCTGCTCGGCTCGGACGCGCTGACCGCATCGATCGTGCCGCAGATCCTGGCGATGATCGACACCCTCGATACGCGGCTGGTGGTCGAGGGCGTGGAGACCTTCGCGCAGGCCGAGTTCCTCGCCAAGGCCAGGCCCGGCGCGCTCGCCCAGGGCTGGTACTACGGCAAGCCGATGCCGGCCGAGGCGCTGCTCGTCCTGCTGGGCGCGCGGCGCGAGGGCTGATGGCGGCCGCGGCCGCGCGCATCGCGCTGTGCATCGGGCTGCTGGCGCTGGGCGGCTGCAGCACCCTCGGCTACTACGGACATCTCGCCCGCGGGCAGCTGGCCCTGCTCCGTGCGCGCACGCCGATCGAGCGCGTGCTCGCCGCGCCCGGGACCGATCCCGGGCTGCGCCTGCGGCTCGCCGAAGTGCTCGCCGCGCGCCGCTTCGCGGTCGCGCATCTCGGGCTGCCGGACAACGCCAGCTACACCGGCTACGTCGCGCTGGACCGGCCGTTCGTGAGCTGGGCGGTGTACGCGGCGCCGGAGTTCTCGGTGGAGCCGGTGCCGCAGTGCTTCCCGCTGGCGGGCTGCGTGCCGTATCGCGGCTACTTCGATCGCGGACGTGCGCGCGCCGCCGCACGCCGGCTCGAGGCGCAGGGACTGGAGACCTGGATCGGCGGCGTGCCCGCGTACTCCACGCTCGGCTGGTTCGACGATCCGGTGCTCAGCAGCATGCTCGCCGACGACCAGGACGCGCTGATCGAGACCCTGTTCCACGAGCTCGCGCACCAGTGGCTCTACGTGCGCGACGACGCCGGCTTCAACGAATCGCTCGCCAGCTTCGTCGGCCGCCAGGGCCTGGCCGAGTGGCGCGCGGCGCGTGGCGAGCCGGCGCCCGATCCCGCGGTGCGCGCTGCACGTTCCGCCTTCGTCGCCGACGTGCTCGCGCTGCGCGCGCGGCTCCGGGCGCTGTACCGTCAGCCGCTGCGGACCGAGGCCATGCGCGCACGCAAGCGCGAGGCGTTCGCGACGTTCGCCGCGCAGCAGCGCCACGCGAGCTCGGCGCCGCAGCCGGCGCTGGAGGCGTGGCTTGCGGAGGGGCTCAACAACGCCACCCTGGCGCCGTTCGGCATCTACGACCGCTGGGTGCCCGCGTTCGCCGCCCTGTTCGAACACGGCGGGCGCGACTGGAGCGCGTTCCGGGCCGCAGCCGAGGCGATCGCGCGGATGCCGGCGGACGAGCGGGTCCTCTACCTGGACGCCTGGCTCGCGGCCGCCGCGCGCGACGGGGCCGGCCGCGGGGCGCCGTCCGTCACCAGTCCGAGCGACCGGGAATCAACGCCCGCAGTTCGGGGTCGGTGAGGTTGCGCCACTGCCCGGGCTTGAGCACGCCGAGGCGGATGTTGTCGATGCGTACGCGGCGCAGCTGGGTCACGCGGTAGCCGAAGGCCGCTGCCATCAGCCGGATCTGCCGGTTCAGCCCCTGGGTCAGCACGATGCGGAAGCCGAACTTGGCGAGGCGTGCGGTGCGGCAGGGCAGGGTGGTCTGGTCGTGGATGCGCACGCCGCGCGCCATGCCGGTGAGGAACTCCGGCGTCACCGGCCTGTTGACCGCGACCAGGTACTCCTTCTCGTGCCGGTTCTCGGCGCGCAGGATCTCGTTGACGATGTCGCCGTTGCTGGTCATCAGGATCAGCCCCTCGGAGTCCTTGTCGAGGCGGCCGATCGGGAAGATGCGCCGTTCGTGGCCGACGAAGTCGACGATGTTGCCCTTGACCGCGGACTCGGTCGTGCAGGTGATGCCGACCGGCTTGTTCAGCGCGATGTAGACGTGGCGTCGCCCCGAGCGCGTCTCGCGCAGCGGCAGCGGGCGGCCGTCGAGGAGCACCTCGTCGCCCTCGGCGACCTCGGTGCCGATCCCGCCGGGGCGGCCGTTGACCGTGACCCGCCGGGCGGCGATCAGGCGATCGGCCTCGCGGCGCGAGCAGAAGCCGGTCTCGGCGATGTGTTTGTTGAGGCGCATGGCGGACCGCCGGCAGGGCCGCGCATCCTGCCAAAGCCGCGCAGCGGCGTCATCTGCCGTCGTCGGCGGGCCCGTCCCAGAGCGCGTCCCAGCCGGCGTGGCCCAGCCGGCGCAGGGTCTGGATGTTGCGTTCGTAGATCGCGTCGGTGTCGGGCACGGCGGCGACCGCGGCGTCGACCGAGGACTCGCGCAGCAGGTGCAGGATCGGGTGCGGCGAGCGGTTGCTGTGGTTCTCGATCGCGTCCGGCGCGGCGTCGGCGAAGCGGTAGTCGGGGTGGAAACTCGCGACCTGCACCACGCCCTCCAGCCCCTGCATGCGCACCGCCAGGTCGGCGATGTCGAGGAAGGCGTTGTAGGCCTCGAAGTCGCGCAGCACGCAAGGGTGGATCAGCAGGGTGGTCTCGACCCGCTCCGGATCGGCGTCGCGCAGCAGTGCGAGCTCCGCATCGAGGTCGCCGAGCAGGGCGTCCTCGTCCGTCGCCCGGCTCACCGCCATCCGCAGGCGTCCGCGCACCAGCGGCGCGCGTGCGAACGGGCAGAGGTTGAGGCCGATCACCGCGCGCTCCAGCCAGGTGCGGGTGGCGGCGAGGACGGCGCTGTCGTCGGGATCGGTCACGTCGAGGTCCGGCTGGCTGTGAGAGCGGCTTCTGTGGGAGGGGCTTCAGCCCGGACGGCGGGTGCTCGGGTGACCAGCGCGGGTCGCGGCTGAAGCCGCTCCTACGGCGGCGGTGTGGCGCGTCGGGTCAGATGCGGCGGATGCGGAAGCGGCGGCCCTTGATGCCGTCGGCGCCGAGCGCGGCCGCGGCGGCGTCGGCCTTGCCGCGGTGCACGGCGACATAGGAACGGGTGGGGAAGATGTCGATCTTGCCGATGGCCTCGCCCTTGAGGCCCGCCGCGCCGGTCAGCGCGCCGAGGACGTCGCCGGGGCGGAGCTTGTCGGTGCGGCCGGCGTCGATGCGCAGCGTCGCCATCGGCGCGCGCGGCACGTCGCGCGGTGCGGCGCCGGCGGGCGTGGCCCGGACCCAGTGCAGCGGCGCGCCCTGGCGCTCCTCCAGCGCATGCGCGCGCTGGATCTCGCGCGGCGTGACCAGGTTCAGCACCAGGCCGGAGCGGCCGGCGCGTGCGGTGCGGCCGATGCGGTGCACGTAGACGTCCGGGTCGCTCGGCAGCTCGTAGTTGACGACGCAGGCCAGCTCCTTGACGTCCAGGCCGCGCGCGGCGACGTCGCTGGCGACCAGCACCGACAGGCTGCGGTTGGCGAAGCGCACCAGTACCTCGTCACGGTCGCGCTGCTCGAGGTCGCCGTGCAGCGCCGCCGAGGCGAAGCCGGCGCGCGCGAGCGCCGCGGCGACGTCGTCGACGTCGCGCTTGGTGTTGCAGAAGACCACCGTCGACTCGGGGCGATGCTCCAGCAGCAGGCCCGCGAGCGCGGCCGGCTTCAGCGCGAGGTCGACCTCGTGGAAGCGCTGCTCGACCTCCGGCGCGTCGACCACGCCCTCGGCGCTGACCTCGACCGGGTCGCGCAGCGTGGCCGCCGCCATCCCGCGGATGGCCTCGGGCCAGGTCGCCGAGAACAGCAGGCCCTGGCGGTCGCGCGGCAGGCGCCGGACGATGTCGCGGATGGCGGCCTCGAAGCCCATGTCGAGCATGCGGTCGGCCTCGTCGAGGACCAGGGTGCGCACGCCGTCGAGGACGAGCGCGTCCTTGCGCAGCAGCTCCTGCACGCGCCCTGGCGTGCCGACCACGACGTGCGGCGCGTGTTCGAGCGAGGCCAGCTGCGGGCCGAGCGCGACGCCGCCGGTCAGCAGCGTCAGCTTGACGTTGGGGATGCCGGTGGCCAGGCGCCGGATCTCCTTCGCGACCTGGTCGGCGAGTTCGCGGGTCGGGCACAGCACCAGCGCCTGCACCCGGACCAGGGCGGGGTCGAGCCGCTGCAGCAGGCCGAGGCCGAAGGCGGCGGTCTTGCCGCTGCCGGTCGGCGCCTGCGCGATCAGGTCGCGGCCGTCGAGGATCGCCGGCAGCGTGCCGGCCTGGATCGGCGTGGGTGTGGTGAAGCCGGCGGCGTCGACGCCGCGGCGCAGCGCCGGCGAGAGCGCGAGGTCTGCGAAGGAGAGCATGCGCCATGATCGCAGCTTTCGGGCGGGCCATGGCGGCGGTGAGGGCGCCGCCGCCGCGGACCCGGGCCGCGGTCGCATGCCCGGGACGCCGGATGGCGCCGCGCGGACGCGTCGCATCGGTCAAGATCGGCACCCGGCGGCCGATGACGAACAGGCTGCGCCGGCACCGGCGCCCGTTCCACCGCAAGGATCCCCATGCTGCAGACCCCGCTTCTCGACGAATTCCTGGCCGACGTGCCGGAGGAGCTCGGCTGTCGCCGTTGCCGCGCCGCCGAGCGCTACCGGCACGAGGTGCGGATGGCGTTCCAGCCGATCGTCGACGCCGAGGACGGCTCGGTCTACGCCTACGAGGCGCTGGTGCGCGGCCCGGCGGGCGAACCGGCCGGCGAGGTGCTGGCGGCGGTCGCGGACGCGCAGCGCTACGGCTTCGACCAGACCTGCCGCGTCGCCGCGATCCGCACCGCCACCCGCCTCGGGATCGCGACGCGGCTGTCGATCAACCTGATGCCGAACGCGGTCTACGACCCGGCCACCTGCATCCGCATCACCCTCGCCGCCGCCGACCGCTATGGCCTGCCGGTGTCGCGCATCGTGTTCGAGCTGACCGAGCAGGAGCGCATCCGCGACCTCGACCACACCCTGGCGATCCTGCGCGACTACCAGCGGCGCGGCTTCACCATGGCCATCGACGACTTCGGCGCCGGCTTCTCCGGCCTCGGGCTGCTGGCCGAATGCCAGCCGCAGCTGCTGAAGCTGGACATGGGCCTGGTCCGCGGCATCGACGGCGACCCGGTGCGTCGCGCGATCGTCGAGGGCGTGCTGGTGACCGCGCGCGGGATCGGCTCGCGGGTGGTGGCCGAGGGCGTCGAGACCGAGGGCGAGCTGGTGACCCTGCACGACCTCGGTGTGCGCCTGTTCCAGGGCTACTGGTTCGGGCGCCCGGCGCTGGAGGCGCTGCCGGAGATCGACGCCGCCGCGCTCGCGCCGCTGCGTCGCGGCCGGACCGCAAGCGCGGCCTGAGCCAGGCGATTCGCCGCCGCGTCGGCCGCCGGCGCGCGGCGGCCGGTAGAATCCGCGCATGTCCCTGCTTTCCCTGCTCGACGTCGATTTCAGCATCGGCGGTCCGCTCCTGCTGGAGCACGTGTCCCTGACCGTGGAGGCCGGCGAGCGCATCGCCCTGATCGGCCGCAACGGCGCCGGCAAGTCCACCCTGATGCGCCTGGTCGCCGGCGAACTGAAGCCCGACGATGGCGAGGTCCGCGTCGCCGGCGGCGTGCGCATCGCCCGCCTGGAGCAGGAGGTGCCTGCCGGTGCCTCGGGCTCGGTGTTCGACGTGGTCGCCGAGGGCCTCGGCGAACTCGGCACCTGGCTCGCCGACTTCCACCGCATCAGCCACGCCGCGGAGTTCGACGCCGAGGCCATGACCGCGGTGCAGGCCAGGCTGGATGCCGCCGGGGGCTGGGACGCCGACCGCCGCGTCGCCGAGACCCTGGAACGGCTCGGGCTCGACGGCGAGGCCGTCTTCGCGCGGCTGTCGGGCGGGATGAAGCGCCGTGTGCTGCTGGCCCGCGCCCTGGTCTCGGCGCCGGACGTGCTGCTGCTCGACGAGCCCACCAACCACCTCGACATCGAGGCGATCGACTGGCTCGAGGGCTTCCTCAAGGGCTGGCAGGGCAGCCTGGTCTTCATCACCCACGACCGCCGCTTCCTGCGTGCGCTGGCCACGCGGATCGTCGAGATCGACCGCGGCCGGCTCACCAGCTGGCCCGGCGACTGGGCCAACTACCAGCGCCGGCGCGAGGAGCGGCTCAATGCCGAGGCGCAGGAGAACGCGCGCTTCGACAAGCTGCTGGCGCAGGAGGAGGTGTGGATCCGCCAGGGCATCAAGGCGCGGCGGACCCGCGACGAGGGCCGCGTGCGCCGGCTCGAGGCGATGCGGGTGGAGCGCCGCGCGCGCCGCGAGCAGACCGGCAACGTGCGCATGGACCTGGCGCAGGGCGAGGCCTCGGGCAAGAAGGTGGTCGAGGCGAAGGAGGTCACGCTCGGCTTCGGCGAGCGCATCCTGGTCCGCGACTTCACCGCGAAGATCATGCGCGGCGATCGCATCGGCCTGATCGGCCCCAACGGCAGCGGCAAGACCACCCTGCTCAAGGGCCTGCTGGGCGACCTCGCGCCGCTGGCGGGCGAGATCGTCCAGGGCAGCAACCTGCAGATCGCCTACTTCGACCAGTACCGCGCGACCCTGCGCGAGGACTGGAACGCGCTGGACAACGTGTCCGAGGGCAGGGAATTCGTCGAGGTCGGCGGCCGCCGCAAGCACGTGCTCGGCTACCTGCAGGACTTCCTGTTCACCCCCGAACGCGCGCGCGCGCCGATCACCCGCCTGTCCGGCGGCGAGCGCAACCGCCTGCTGCTGGCCAAGCTGTTCGCGCAGCCGTCCAACCTGCTGGTGATGGACGAGCCGACCAACGACCTCGATGTCGAGACTCTGGAGCTGCTCGAGGAACTCCTCGGCGAGTATCCGGGCACGCTGCTGCTGGTCAGCCACGACCGCGACTTCCTCGACAACGTGGTGACCTCGACCCTGGTGATGGAGGGCGGCGGACGCGTCGGCGAGTACGTCGGCGGCTACAGCGACTGGCTGCGGCAGCGTCCGGCGGCGGATCCCGGGCCGCCCGCCGCGACGCGGGCGGAGCCGGCCGCCCCGCCCGCCGCCGCGCCCGCGCCCGCAGCGCGCAAGCTCAGCTACAAGGACGCACGCGAGCTGGAGGCCCTGCCGGCGCGGATCGAGGCGCTTGAGGCGCGCATGGCGGAGCTCACCGCGCAGATGAACGAGCCGGCCTTCTACCAGCGCGACGGCGCGGCCATCGCCGCGCATTCGGCGGAGGTCGCAGCGCTGCAGGCCGACCTCGACGCCGCCTACGCGCGCTGGGAGGCGCTGGAGAGGCCGGCATGAGCGCACCGGCGCAGGGCAGCCTCGCCGGCTTCGAACCGCCCGCAGCGACCGGCGACACGCACCGCCTGTTCTTCGCGCTGTGGCCGGACGAGGCGGTCCGCGCCGCGCTGGCCGAGCGCGCCGCGGCGCTGCGCGCACAGAACCGCGACCGCGCGCGCTGGGTCGGCGCGCACCGCTACCACATGACGCTGCATTTCCTGGGCGACCGTCCGGCGCTGGACGAACCGGTGCTGGCGCGCGCCTCGGAGGCCGTCGCCGCGCTGGACATCGGCGCCTTCGACCTCGCCATCGACCGCGCCGGCAGCTTCGGCAACCGCAGCGTGCCGTGGTGGCTGGGATGCGCGCGGACGCCGCCGGCACTGGGCGCGCTGCACGGCGCGCTCGGCGAGGCGCTGCTGCGCGCCGGCGTACGCCTGTACGAACCGAGGCGCCTGGTGCCGCACATCACCATCGCCCGCGACGCGCAGCGCCGCCTCGAGGACCTGCCGATCCCGCCCCTGGTCTGGCGGGTCGACCGCTTCGTGCTGATCCACAGCGTGCTCGGGGCGGCGTCGGAGTACCGCGTCGTCGGCGACTGGCCGCTGCGCACCGGCTGAGCGCCCGGGCGCGGCAGTCTCACCGCCTGCATCGGGACGGGCGCAGGATCCCGGGATGAGCCAGCCCCTGCTGTTCGACCCCGGCCCGGAACTGCTGATGGACGACGCCGACGGCCGCGTGCTGCACGTGCCCGCGCTCGTCGCGGCGGAGACCGCGACGGCGTGGTTCGAGGCGCTGCTGCACGGGCTCGACTGGCGCGCGCAGCGGCGCGACATGTACGGGCGCGAGGTCGACGTGCCGCGGCTGCTGGCGGGCTTCGCGCTGGCCGATCCGGCGCTGCCGGCCACGGTCGCCGCGGCGCGCGACGCGGTCGCCGCGCACGCCTCGGCGCCGTTCACCCATGTCGGCATCAATCTGTACCGCGACGGCCGCGACAGCGTGGCGCCGCACAACGACACCCTCGACGAACTCGTCCCGCGCCAGCCGATCGCGCTGCTGTCGCTCGGCGAGACGCGGCGCATGGTGATCCGTCGGCGACGCCCGCCGGGCGGCAGCCTGCACATGGATCTCGCCGCCGGCAGCCTGCTGCTGATGAGCTGGCGCACCCAGCTGCACTGCGACCACGGCATCCCCAAGGATCCCGCCGTACGCGCACCGCGGATCAGCCTCGCGTTCCGGGTACGCCCGCCGGCCGCGGCCTGAACGGGCGGGTGCGCGGTTCGCGGCCCGTCGACGGCGTCCGACGCAGGCTTGCGGCGTCAGTTTCGTCATCCGGAGAACGCCATGGCCGCCGATCGCAGGAACGACCCGCACGACACCCACGCCGCGCCGCTGCGCCAGCGCGACGACACCGACGTCGCCAACGACGACCGCGACCTCGACCGTTTCGGCCGTGCTGCCGACGCCGACGACCAGGAGGCCGCGCGCGAGCTCGGCTCCACGCCGGCCGCCGGCCTGGGCGGCGACCCGGCCGACCGGGAGGCGGTGCAGCGCACCGGCCCGGGCACCCACGGCGGACGCCCGCTCAACGAGAACGGCGACACCCGCGGCACCGACAAGGTCTACGGGCAGCACGACAGCGCCGAGGGCACCTCGCCGCCGCACGGCGAACGCGAGGCCTCCGACCAGGACGTGCGCGAGAACATGCGCGGCGGCGCGCTGCACGACTACGACGCCGCCGGCCCGGTCAAGGACCAGAAGCGCTGAGGGCACCGGCCGCGGCGTCCGCAGGCGTCGCGCTGAAGCCGCCGCCTTCCGCGTTCGTGGCCGCGAGCCCTGTGCGGCGCCGCCAGCCGGGCGCGTCATCCCGGCTGCGTCGGCGCCCGGTATCGTGGCCGGCCCCGACTGCCGGACCGCCCCCACATGCCCACCCGCCACGTCCCCACGCCCACCACCTTCCTCGACATGCCGGCGCTGCGGATCGAGACGCCCGCGTCCACCGCGGTGCTGAGCCTGTTCGGCGCGCAGCTGCTGTCGTTCGTGCCGAAGGGCGGTCAGGACCTGCTGTGGGTGTCGCCGCAGACGCGCCGCCCGCCGGCGCCGATCCGCGGCGGCGTGCCGCTGTGCTGGCCCTGGTTCGGTCGCCAGGGACAGGCCGCCGACGCGCCGGCGCACGGCCTGGTGCGCACCCTGCAGTGGAGCCTGATCACCGCGGTGCAGGACGCGGATGGCAGCGTGGCGCTGGAGCTCGCGCCGCCGCGCATCGACGCCACCCCGCTGCGCGCGCGCCTGCGCATCCGCGTCGGCGCGGGCTTCGAGCAGGCCCTGGAGACGTACAACGCGGGCGACGTGCCGGTGCGCTTCACCCAGGCCCTGCACAGCTATTTCGCCGTCGGCGATGCGACGCGGGTGCGGGTGGAGGGGCTGGACGGGCTCGACTACCTCGACAAGTTCGACGGCTTCGCCCGCCATGTGCAGAAGGGCGACTGGACGCTGGCGGACGCGCGCGATCCCGGCCGCAGCGACCGCATCTACCTCGGCGCGGGCGGGCGCTACGTGCTGTGCGACCCCGCCGAGGGGCGCGCCATCGAGGTGCGCACCGGGGGCAGCCGCAACGTGGTGGTATGGAACCCGGGCGAGGCGGCGACGCGCGACTTCGCCGACCTCGCGCCGGATGCCTGGCGCCGCTTCCTCTGCGTGGAGGCGGCCAACAGCGAGTCGGAGGCGGTCGAGCTGGCGCCGGGCGCCAGCCATGCGCTGCGCCAGACGGTGACGCTCCTGGAGGCCTGAGGACGCCTCAGCGCGCCCACAGGATCTGCGGGGCCTCCAGCGGCACCGCGGTGTCCGCCAGCGCCGGCACCACCCGTGCGGTGTAGTGGTCCGCCGGCCGGTCCGCCGGCACGTCCGCGAAGTAGTGCAGCTCGCGCATGTCGCGGCTGCCCGGCTGGCGCTGCAGCGGCACGATCTCCGGCGCCGCGCCGTCCCGCGGGTTGGCGTACAGCTCGACCCGCAGGCTGGCGGGATCGACCGCACCGGCGCACAGCGCCACGGCGACGCGGTGCACGCCCCCGGTGGTGCGCACGCTGGTGCCGAGGAAGCGGATGTCGTGCCAGTTCGCGGCCAGGCCCTCGGTCTTGCGCAGGCGCTCGGACAGCAGCACCGGGTCGCGGGCGGCGTCCGCCCTGACCCGCACCGCCGCCGGCAGGTAGTAGCGCTCCAGGTACTCGCGCACGGTGCGGTCGCTGGAGAAGTGCGCGGTGAGGCGCGACATGCTGGTGCGGATGCGCGCGAGCCAGGCGCGCGGCAGGCCCTCGCCGTCGCGCGCGTAGAACTCCGGCACCACCTCCGACTCGAGCAGGTCGTAGAGCTGGGCGGCATCGGCCGCGTCCCACTCCGGCCCGTGTTCCTGGCCATCGCCGATGCCCCAGCCGACGTCGGCGGCATAGGCCTCGGCCCACCAGCCGTCGAGCTGCGAGAGGTTGAGGCCGCCGTTGGCCAGGACCTTCATGCCGCTGGTGCCGCTGGCCTCCCACGGCCGGCGCGGCGTGTTGACCCACACGTCCACGCCCTGCACCAGGTGCCGCGCCACGCGCATGTCGTAGTCGGCGAGGAAGGCGACGCGGCCGCGCGCCTCGGGCAGGCGCACGAACTCGGCCCACTCCTGCACCATCGCCTGGCCCTTGCGGTCGGCCGGATGCGCCTTGCCGGCGATCATCAGCTGCACCGGGCGCTCGGGATCGTTGAGGATGCGCAGCAGGCGCCCGGGGTCGGCCAGCAGCAGGTTGGGACGCTTGTAGGTGGCGAAGCGCCGCGCGAAGCCGAGCGTCAGCACCTGCGGGTCGAACAGGTGCCGGGCGGCCTCCATCTGCTCGATGCTGGCGCCGCGGATGGCGATGCTGCGGGCGACGTGGGTGCGCGCGAACTCGACCAGGGTGCCGCGGGCCTGGTTGCGCATCGCCCACAGCTCGGCGTCGGACGTGCCGGAGAGGTCGGCGTCGCCGCGGACGTCGGCGGGTTCGGGCATCGCCCGCCAGGCGTCGGCGCCCAGCGCCTTCTCCCACAGCGGGCGCGCGGCCCGCGAGATCCAGGTCGGCACATGGATGCCGTTGGTGACGTGCCCGACCGGAACCTCGGCCTCCGGCCAGCGCGGGAACAGGTCGGTGAAGATGCGGCGGCTGGTGTCGCCGTGGAGCTCGCTCACCGCATTGACCCCACCGCTGCAGCGGGTGGCGAGCCAGGCCATGTTGAACGGCTCGTCCACGTCCTCGGCATGACGGCGGCCGAGCGCCAGCAGGGCGGGCAGGGGCAGGTGCAGCTCCTGTTCGGCGTAGCGGCGCAGGTACTTGGCGACCAGCTCCGGCGCGAAGCGGTCGAAGCCGGCCTCGACCGGAGTATGCGTGGTGAAGACGTTGCCGGCGCGGGTCGCCGCGAGCGCGACCTCGAACGGCACCTTGTGCTCGCGCACGTGGTCGCGCGCGCGCTCGAGCACGGCGAAGGCGGCGTGGCCCTCGTTGAGGTGGAGCACGTCCGGCACGATGCCGACCTCGCGCAGCAGCCGCCAGCCGCCGATGCCGAGGATGATCTCCTGCCGGATCCGCGATTCGCTGTCGCCACCGTAGAGCTCGCTGGTGATCAGGCGGATCTGCGGCGGATTGGCCGGGTCGTTGGTGTCGAGCAGCAGCAGGCGGTTGCGGCCCACCTTCGCCTCCCACGCGCGGATCCACAGGGTCACCCCCGGCAGGTGGATCGGCAACCGCACGATGCTGCCGTCGGGCCGGTACAGCGGGCAGATCGGCATGTGGTGGGTGTCGTTGACCGGATACAGCGCCTGCTGTTCGCCGGCGGCGGTGATCTCCTGGCGGAAGTAGCCGTGCTGCCACAGCAGGCCCACCGCGGTGACCGGCACGCCGAGGTCGTTGGCGGCGGCGAGCTGGTCGCCGGCGACGTTGCCGAGGCCGCCCGAGTAGATCGGCAGCGACTCGCTCAGCATGTACTCCATGCAGAAGTAGGCGACGTGGCGCAGCGGGCCGTCGCCGTGGCGGGTCTGGAACCAGGTCGCCGCGGTGTCGCGCGCGTGGCGGGCACTGGCGAGGGTGGCGATGGTGCGCCGGAAGGCGGCGCCGGAGACGGTCGCCTCCAGGCGTTCCGGGCTCGACGCGCTCAGCACCAGGCAGGGGTTGCGGGTCATCTCCCACAGCTCCTCGTCGATGGCGCGCCAGATGCCGTCGTTGCCGGCGTCCCAGCGGATGGACAGGTCCATCGCCAGCTCGCGGAGGGCGGACCTGGGGTCGATGGTCGGTTCGGGGGAATCGGTCATGGCCTTCTCGCGCCGTGGAGGAGGGAAGGCGACCTTAGGACCGGGGATCGTGGATGTCGAACCCGTGCCGGCTCCCGTGGCCGCGGTCGTTCATGCTCGGCCCGCGGCGGTGAAGGCGGTGCTTGCTGCGTCGCCGCAAACACGAAAAAACCGCCGCCCCGGGGGGCGGCGGTCTCCGGTGGTCGGACCCGGGCCGGTCTCAGTTCAGGCCGCGGCGCTCCAGCAGCGGCTCGATCTCGGCGTCGCGGCCGCGGAAGTCGCGGAACAGCTGCATCGCGTCCTTGCTGCCGCCCTGGGAGAGCAGGGTCTTGCGGAAGTGGTCGCCGTTCTCGCGCTTCAGGCCGCCGTTCTCCTTGAACCACTCGACCGTGTCGGCATCCAGCGTCTCGGCCCAGATGTAGCCGTAGTAGCCGGCCGAGTAGCCGCCGCCCCAGGTGTGCGAGAAGTAGGGTGTGCGGTAGCGCGGGGGCACCGGCTCGTAGTCGACGCCGGCATCGGCCAGCGCCTCGGCCTCGAACGCCATCACGCCGTCGGCGTCCGGCAGCGCGTCGGCGCTCTTCTGGTGCCAGGCCTGGTCGAGCAGCGATGCGCCCAGGTATTCGGTGGTGGCGAAGCCCTGGTTGAACTTCTCCGAGGCCAGCACCTTGTCGAGCAGCTCCTGCGGCATCGCCTCGCCGGTCTGGTAGTGCTTGGCGTAGTTGGCCAGCACCTCGGGCCAGGTCGCCCACATCTCGTTGACCTGCGAGGGGAACTCGACGTAGTCGCGCGGCACCGAGGTGCCCGAGAAGCGCGGGTAGGTCACGTCCGAGAACATGCCGTGCAGCGCATGGCCGAACTCGTGGAACATCGTGGTGACCTCGTCGAAGGTGAGCAGGGTCGGCTCGCCCTCCGACGGCTTCTTGATGTTGAGGTTGTTGGTGACGATGGGCTTGGTGCCCATCAGGTCGGACTGGCTGACGAAGGAGTTCATCCAGGCGCCGCCGCGCTTGGAGTCGCGGGCGTAGAAGTCGGCGGTGAAGATCGCCAGCTGCTCGCCGTTGGCGTCGAACACGTCGAACACGCGCACGTCGGGGTTGTAGGTCGGCAGGTCGGTGCGTTCCTTGAAGGTCAGCCCGTAGAGCTTGTTCGCGGCGTAGAAGACGCCGTTCTGCAGCACGCTGTCGAGCTCGAAGTAGGGCTTGAGCGCGGCCTCGTCGATGTCGTAGCGCTCGGCGCGCAGCTTCTCGGTGTAGTACTGCCAGTCCCAGGGCGCGAGCTCGAAATCGCCGCCCTCGGCGTCGATCATCGCCTGCAGGTCGGCGGCTTCCTTGCGCGCGTTACGCACCGCCGGCGCGGCCAGCTCCGACAGGCGCGCGTTGACCGCCTCGATGCTACCGGCGGTGGAGTCGGCGAGCTGGTAGTCGGCGTGGTTGTCGAAGCCGAGCAGGGCCGCGCGCTGGGCGCGCAGCTTGGCGATCTGCGAGACGACGCCGGTGTTGTCGAACTCGTTGCCGCGGCTGTTGCGCGACACCGAGGCCTCGAAGACGCGCTTGCGCAGGTCGCGGTTGGCCAGCGAGTCGAGCACCGGCTGCTGGGTGGTGTTGAGCAGGGTGATGACGTACTTGCCGTCCATGCCGCGGGCCTTGGCGGTGTCGGCGGCGGCCTTGATCGTCGCCTCGGACAGGCCCTCAAGCTCGGCGCGGTCGTCGACGACGACGGCCGAGGCGTTCACCTCGTTCAGCACGTTCTGGGTGAACTGGGTCTGCAGGGTCGCCAGCTCGGCGTTGAGGTCCTTGAGCTTGGCCTTGTCGGCCTCGGAGAGCTGGGCGCCGGCGCGGACGAAGTCGGTGTGGTAGCGCTCGAGCAGGCGCGCGGACTCGGGATCCAGGCCGAGCGAATCGCGCTGGTCGTAGAGCGCCTTGACCCGGGCGTAGAGGGCGTCATCGAGCAGCACCGCGTCGCGGTGGGCGGCGAGCTTCGGCGCGATCTCGGTCTGCAGCGCCTTCAGGGTGTCGTTGATGTCGGTGCCGGTGACGCTGAAGAACACCGTCGACACGCGGTCGAGCACCTGGCCCGCGCGCTCCATGGCGACGATGGTGTTCTCGAAGGTCGGCGCCTCGCCGTTGTCGGCGATCGCGCGGATTTCCTGCAGGTGCTCGGCCATGCCGCGCTCGAACGCCGGCGCGTAGTCGGCGTCGCTGATCTTGTCGAACGGCGGGTACTGCAGCGGCAGCGTGCTCTCGGCGAAGAAGGGATTGGACGCGCTGGCGTCGGCGGAGGTGCCGTCCTGGCCGCTGGCTGCGGCGCCGGTGGCGGCCGCGGTCTCCTCGGACTGCGCTTCGCAGCCGGGCAGGGTCAGGGAGAGGGCCGAGGCGACCGCGAGGGCGAGTACGAGGCGTGAGGTCATCGCGAGGAGGTTCCTGTGGAGGGGAAGTCAGCACACGAGCCTAACGCGTCGACGCCGGCGCGACCCATGACGAAAGGCATGGTCGCGCCGGCCGGGCCTCATGCGGACGCGGCGTCGAGGCGCCCGATCTCGTCGTCGGCGAGGCGCAGGTCCGGCGCCTGCAACGTGCCCTCCAGCTGCTCCAGGCTGGTGGCGCTGACGATCGGCGCGGTGATGCCGGGGCGGCCGATCAGCCAGGCCAGGGCGACCTGGGCCGAGGTCGCCCCATGTGCGGCGGCCACCGTGTCCAGGGCCGCGAGGATCCGCGTCCCGCGCGCATCGAGATAGGCCTCGACCATGCCCGCGCGGGCGCGGCCGGCGAGATCGGCCCGCGAGCGGTACTTGCCGGTGAGGAAGCCCGCGGCCAGGGCGAAGTAGGGGATCACGCCGATGCCGTGCTCGCGCGCCACCGCGGCGAGTCCCGCCTCGTAGCCGGCACGGTCGGCGAGGTTGTAGTGCGGCTGCAGGGATTCGTAGCGCGGCAGGCCCAGCCGCGCGCTGGTCTCCAGCGCCTCGCGCAGGCGCGCCGC
Source organism: Coralloluteibacterium stylophorae (assembly GCF_018122625.2). Taxonomy (GTDB): domain Bacteria; phylum Pseudomonadota; class Gammaproteobacteria; order Xanthomonadales; family Xanthomonadaceae; genus Coralloluteibacterium; species Coralloluteibacterium stylophorae. Next base: position 137,743 of record NZ_JAGQFT020000001.1, read on the forward strand.
ATCGTAGTTGGAGGCGCCGATGGCGCGCACCTTGCCCTCGCGGATCAGGTCGGCGAAGGCGCCGAGGGTGTCCTCGAGCGGAGTCCCGCGGTCGTCCTCGTGGGCCTGGTAGAGGTCGATGCGGTCGGTGCGCAGGCGCCTGAGCGAGGCGTCGACCGCCTCGCGCACGTAGCGCGGCGACAGGCCGCGGCGGTCGTCGCCCATCGGCTTGCCGAGCTTGGTCGCCAGCACCACACGCTCGCGGCGGCCTTCGCCCTGGGCGAACCACGCGCCGAGCACGCGTTCGGATTCGCCGCCCTCGTGACCGTCGACCCAGCGCGAGTAGACGTCGGCGGTATCGACGAGGTTGAAGCCCGCGTCGGTGAAGGCGTCGAGCAGGCGGAACGACGTGCGCGCGTCGGCGGTCCAGCCGAAGACGTTGCCGCCGAAGGCGAGCGGAGCGACGTGGAGGCCGGAGCGGCCGAGTCCGCGGAGCTGGGGCATGGCGATCTCCCTTGGAAAAACAGGCGGATTCAGTCGCGCACGACGAGCAGGCGCACCTCGCTCATGTCCTCGATGGCGAAGCGCACCCCCTCGCGGCCGAGGCCGGAGTCCTTGACCCCGCCGTAGGGCATGTTGTCGACGCGGAAGCTGGGCACGTCGTTGACGATCACGCCGCCCACGTCGAGCACGTCCCAGGCGCGCATGCTGCGCGCGAGGCTGCCGGTGAACACGCCGGCCTGCAGGCCGAAGTCGGACGCGTTGACCCGCGCCAGCGCGTCCTCGAAGTCGTCGAAGCGTTCGAGGATCACCGCCGGCCCGAACGCCTCCTTCCTCGCCAGGTCGGCGTCGCCCGGCACGTCCTCCAGCACCGCGGCGGTGAGCATGTTGCCGGTCCGCTCGCCGCCCACCAGGAGCCGCGCGCCGCGCTCGACGGCAGCATGGATCCAGCCCTCCAGCCGCGTGGCCGCATCCTCGTCGATCATCGGGCCGATGAAGGTGTCCTCGTCCTTGGGGTCGCCGGCGACGAGGTCGCCGACCTTGGCCACCAGCCTGTCGCGCAGCGCCTGGTAGAGGCTCGCGTGGACGAGGATGCGCTGCACGCTGATGCAGCTCTGCCCGGACTGGTAGAAGGCGCCGAACACCAGGCGCTCGACCACCGCGTCGAGGCGCTCGCCCTGGTCGGCGTCGACGATGCAGGCGGCGTTGCCGCCGAGTTCCAGGGTGACCTTCTTCCTGCCGGCGCGCGCCTTGAAGTCCCAGCCGACCAGGCCGCCGGTGAACGACAGCAGCTTGATGCGGTCGTCCTCGATCAACGGGGCGGCGGCATCGTTGGACAGCGGCAGGATCGAGAACGCGCCCTCGGGCAGGTCGGTCTCGGCCAGGATCTCGCCGATGATGAGCGCGCCGAGCGGCGTCTTCGCCGCCGGCTTGAGCACGAACGGGCAGCCCGCCGCGATCGCCGGCGCGACCTTGTGCGCGACCAGGTTGAGCGGGAAGTTGAACGGCGTGATGAAACTGCAGGGGCCCAGCGGCACCCGCTTCCAGAAGCCGCGATAGCCCTGGGTACGCGCCGAGATCTCGAGATTCATGGTCTCGCCGCCGATGCGCACCGCTTCCTCGGAGGCGATGCGGAAGGTCTCGATCAGGCGGGTGACCTCGCCCCTGGCGTCCTTGATCGGCTTGCCGGCCTCCACGCACAGCGCGTGCGCGAGTTCGTCGGCGCGTTCGCGGAAGCGCGCGACGCAGTGGTCGAGCACGGCCTGGCGCCGGTAGGGCGGAAACTCGCGCATCGGCCCGGCCGCCGCGGCCGCGGCGGCGATCGCGCGCTCCACCGCGGCGGCATCGCCCATCGCCACCCGCGCGGCGACCTCGCCGGAATACTTGTCGCGCACCTCGAGATCGGTGTTGGCCGCGACCGGCCGGTTGGCGAGGTAGTAGGGATAGCGCGTGTCGGACATGGAGGCTCTCCTTGGGGCACCGCGGCAGCGGCCGTGGGTCAGTCGACCGCCGCGGCGCGGCGGGCGAGGTCGTGGTTGAGGATGCGGCCGTTGTCGGCGTAGTCGACGGGCAGGTCGATCAGGTCGACGCCCGGGCGCGCCAGGCACTCGGCCAGCAGCGGCGCGAATGCCGCGGCGCTGTCGGGGCGGTGCCCGCGCGCGCCGTAGCTCTCGGCGTAGCGCACGAAATCGGGGTTGCCGAGCGCCATGGCGTGGTCGGCGAAGCCCATCTCCTGCTGCTTCCAGCGGATCATCCCGTAGGCGTCGTCGCGCAGGACCACGACGGTCAGGTCGATCCCGAGCCGCACGCAGGTCTCCAGCTCCTGCGAATTCATCATGAAGCCGCCGTCGCCGCAGATCGCCAGCACGCGCCGCCGCGGATGCACCAGCGCCGCCGCCATCGCCGATGGCAGGCCGGCGCCCATGGTGGCCAGGGCGTTGTCGAGCAGCAGGGTGTTCGGCCCGGCGGCGCGGTAGTTGCGCGCGAACCAGATCTTGTAGATGCCGTTGTCGAGGCAGGCGATGTCCGCGGCGCCGAGGGTCGCGCGGATGTCGGCGACCACGCGCTGCGGATACATCGGAAAGCGCGCGTCGTCGGCCCCCTCCCCGAGCTGGGCATCCATCGCCCGGCGCACGCGGTCGAAGAAGGCGAAGTCCCAGTGCGCGGGCCGCTCGAAGCCCTCCTGCAGCCGCCACAGGGTGTTGGCGATGTCGCCCACGACCTCGATCTGCGGGAAGTAGACGCTGTCGACCTCGGCGCCGACGTAATTGACGTGCAGCACGGTGCGCCGGCCCTCGCGCATGAAGAACGGCGGCTTCTCCACCACGTCGTGGCCGACCATCACGATCAGGTCCGCCGCGGCGATCGCGCGGTGCACGAAGTCGCCGTCCGACAGCGCGGCGCAGCCCAGCCAGGCCGGGTGGTGCTCGTCGACCACACCCTTGCCCATCTGCGTGGTGACGAAGGGAATGCCGAGCGTGTCGACGAACTGCCGCAGCATGCGCGCGCTGGTCTTGCGGTTGGCGCCGGCGCCGATCACCAGCAGCGGATGCCGCGCCTGCGCGAGCGCATCGCGTGCGCAGGCGATGGCCTTGCGGTCGGCGACCGGGCGCCGCGAGCGGCTGGCGGCCAGGAGCGGCGCCTCGCAGTCGTCGCGGGCGATGTCCTCGGGCAGCTCGAGATGGGCGGCGCCGGGCCGTTCCTCGGCCGCGCGGCGAAAGGCCTCGCGGACCTTGGCCGGCACCGTCGCCGCGGAGACGATCTGCCGCGTGTACTTGGTCAGCGGCCGCATCATGTCGACCACGTCGACGATCTGGAACGCGCCCTGCTTGCTGCTGCGGATCGGCTTCTGCCCGGTCAGCATCACCATCGGCATCGCCCCGAGCTGGGCGTAGGCGGCGGCGGTGACCAGGTTGGTGGCGCCGGGACCCAGGGTCGACAGGCACACGCCGGGACGGCCGGTGAGGCGGCCGACGGTCGCGGCCATGAAGCCGGCCGCCTGTTCGTGGCGGGTCGGCAGGATGCGGATGGACGAGGTGCGCAGGGATTCGACGAGGTCGAGATTTTCCTCGCCCGGCACGCCGAAGATGTACTCGACGCCTTCGGCCTCCAGGGCGCGGACGAACAGGTCCGATGCTTTCACGCGCGCGTTCCGGTGCGGGTTCCTCGCCCACTATCGCCGTTGCTGGGCGAAGAGGTCGTCACCGTCGCCGGCCCGCCGACGCAACGCAGCGTCCTTGCGGGCTCCCGCGGTCAGTCCGGGTCGACGCCTTCGACCCGCACGCGGAGCCCGCCGTCGGCCAGCCGCGCGCGCAGAGCCTGGCCCACGCGCACGTCGCCGGTGCGGGCGACGACGCGCCCGCTGTCGGCGTCGCTGAGGATGCCGTAGCCGCGGCCGAGCACGGCGAGCGGGCTCATCGCCTCCAGCGCGCGTGCGAGGCCGGCGACGCGCAGGCCGCGGCGCTCGAGCTGGCGCGCGATCGCCGCCTCCTGGCGCGTCGCCAGCGCGGCGAGGCGTTCGCGACGGCGGCGCAGCGGCGCCTCGCGCACGGCCTCGAGCCGGCGTTCGAGCATCTCCAGGCGCTGCCGGCCGCGCTGCAGCCGCGCATGCGGACGCTGCGCGCGCAGGCGCAGCCAGGCGTGGTCGCTGCGCTGGGCGGCGGCGGCCAGGCGGCGGGCCAGCACCGCCTGCAGACGCCGGGCATCGCGCTCGAGCGTGGCGAGCAGGGCGCGCCGGTCCGGCACCAGCAGTTCCGCGGCCGCCGAGGGGGTGGCCGCGCGCAGGTCGGCGGCGTAGTCGGCGAGGGTGAAGTCGATCTCGTGCCCGACCGCGGAGACCGTCGGCACCGTCGCCGCGGCGAGGGTGCGGGCGAGGCGCTCGTCGTTGAACGCCCACAGGTCCTCCAGCGAACCGCCGCCGCGGGTCAGCAGCACTGCGTCGTAGCGCCCGCCGGCATAGGCCTGTTCCAGCGCGGCGACGATCTCGCCGGCGGCGGTGGCGCCCTGCACGGTGACCGGCAGGATCTCGACCTCCAGCAAAGGACAGCGCCGGCGCAGCACGCTCATCACGTCGCGCACCGCCGCGCCGCCGGGCGAGGTCACCACCGCGAGCCGGCGGATCCAGGCCGGCAGCGGCCGCTTGCGCGCCTCGTCGAACAGCCCCTCGGCGGCGAGTCGCGCCTTGAGCTCCTCGAACGCGCGCCGCAAGGCGCCTTCGCCGGCCTCCTCGAGCGAATCCAGGATCAGCTGGTAGTCGCCGCGCGCCTCGTACAGCGTCACCCGGCCGCGGGCGACCACCTGCATGCCGTTGGCCGGCGCGAACCGCAGCCACTGGCTCTTCGGCCGGAACAGCGCGCACCGCACCTGCGCCCGCGCGTCCTTCAGGGAGAAATAGACGTGGCCGGAGGCCGGACGCGAGAGATTGCAGATCTCGCCCTCCACCGTGACGGCGGGGAAGCTGCCTTCCAGCAGGTCGCGGGCGAGCGTGTTGAGCTGGCTCGGAGTGAGCAGGTCGCGGGGCGGGAAGGCGTTCAACGGGAGGTGGCGCACGAACGGCGGGGCAGTGTAGCGCGGTGTCCGGGCGCCGGCCGGCTGAACCACCGCATCGCGCGATCCGCCGGGCGCGGCGGGCGGTGCGCTAAAATCGCCCGGTTTCCCAGAGCGCGACACGCCCGCGATGACCTCGACCGCAGCACCCCAGCCGCGCCGCGCCGCCCGCGCCGTGCGCATCGGCCACGTCACCGTCGGCGGCGACGCCCCGGTGGTGGTGCAGTCGATGACCAACACCGACACCGCCGATGTCGCCGGCACCGTCAGGCAGGTCGCCGAGCTCGCCCGCGCCGGGTCCGAACTGGTGCGCATCACGGTCAACACGCCGGAGGCCGCGGCCGCGGTGCCGCGGATCCGCGAGAAGCTCGACCTGATGGGCACCGACGTGCCGCTGATCGGCGATTTCCACTACAACGGCCACCAGCTCCTGGCGAAGGAACCGGCCGCGGCACGGGCGCTGGCGAAGTACCGCATCAACCCCGGCAACGTCGGCTTCGGCAAGAAGAAGGACACCCAGTTCGCCGAGCTGATCGGCTTCGCCATCGAGCACGGCAAGCCGGTGCGCATCGGCGTCAACTGGGGTTCGCTGGACCAGTCGCTGGCCGCGGCGCTGATGGACGAGAACGCGAAGCGCGCCGAGCCCTGGGACGCCGGCCGCGTGCTGCGCGAGGCGCTGATCCGCTCGGCGCTGGATTCGGCCGACCGCGCGGTGGAACTCGGCCTCGGCGCGGACCGCATCGTGCTCTCGGCCAAGGTCAGCGGCGTGCAGGAGCTGATCGCGGTGTACCGCGACATGGCCGCGCGCGGCGACTACGCCCTGCACCTGGGCCTGACCGAGGCCGGCATGGGCTCCAAGGGCATCGTCGCCTCCAGCGCGGCGCTCGCCGTGCTGTTGCAGGAAGGCATCGGCGACACCATCCGCATCTCGCTGACGCCCGAGCCGGGGCAGTCGCGGACCGCGGAGGTGGTCGTCGCGCAGGAACTGCTGCAGACCATGGGCCTGCGTGCGTTCACCCCGATGGTGACGGCCTGCCCGGGCTGCGGGCGCACCACCAGCACCTTCTTCCAGGAGCTCGCGCAGACCGTGCAGGGCCACGTGCGCGAGAAGATGCCGACCTGGCGCATCACCCATCCCGGCGCCGAGAACCTCACGCTCGCGGTGATGGGCTGCGTGGTCAACGGCCCGGGCGAGTCGCGCCACGCCAACATCGGCATTTCGCTGCCGGGTACCGGCGAGGCCCCCTCGGCGCCGGTCTTCATCGACGGCCAGAAGGCGGTGACGCTCAAGGGCGCCAACATCGCCCAGGAGTTCGTGGCGCTGATCGACGATTACGTGCACACGCGCTACGCCCCGGCGGTGTCGACGCCGGTGTGAGCGATCCGCCGCGCGGGGGCGCGGCACGCGTAGAACGGGCGCCGCGAAGGCGGCGCGGCCCGGGGAGGGGCGGACGATGGGGATCGACTGGAGCGGCCGGCGCGCCGCGACTGTGGCATGAGCGGGCGGCCCGGTGTCCGCGCGCTGTTCGACGCCGTCTGCGACACGCCGCCGGAGACGTGGCGGCGGCGCCTGTCGGAGCTGTGCTCCGATGCCGACACCATCGAGGACGTGATCTCGCTGCTCGATGCGCAGACGGCGGCGCTGGGACGGGCGGCGACGCCGATCGGGACGCTGATCGGCGCGCTCGACCACGGCGAACTCGAGGTGGGCGCGCGGGTCGGCGTGTGGCGCCTGACCACGGAACTGGGGCGCGGCGGCATGGGCTCGGTGTTCCTCGCCGAGCGCGACGACCGCCTGTACCGGCACCGGGTCGCGATCAAGCTGCTGCGCGGCCTGCGCGGCGCCGCCGCTGCCGAACGCCTGGCCGTGGAGCGCCAGATCCTCGCCGACCTGCAGCACCCCAACATCGCACGCCTGTACGACGGCGGCACCACGCCCGCGGGCAATCCCTACCTGGTGATGGAGTACGTGGAGGGCGAGCACGTCGATGTGTGGTGCGCGCGCCGCGCGCCGTCGCTGGGCGAGCGGCTGGGGCTGTTCCTGCGCATCGCCCGTGCGGTGCAGGCCGCGCACCAGCGCCTCATCGTCCATTGCGACATCAAGCCGAGCAACGTCCTGGTGCGCACCGACGGCGAGCCGGTGCTGCTGGATTTCGGCATCGCGCGGCTGACCGGCGCGCGCGACGGGCAGGCCGCGTACGGCACGCCCGGCTACGCCAGCCCCGAGCAGCTCGCCGGCGAGCGGCCGGGCGTCACCAGCGACGTCCATGGGCTCGGCGTGCTCCTCATCGAGCTGCTGAGCGGGACCCGCGCCCGGGTGCGCGGGGACGCGGCCACGCCGCCGTCCCCGAGCGCGCTGGCGACCGATCCGGCATGGTCGCGGGCGCTGCGCGGCGACCTCGACGCCATCTGCGCGCGGGCGACCGCGGCGTCTGCCGACGATCGCTATGGGAGCGTGGAGGAGTTCGCGGCCGACATCGCGCGCGTGCTGGCGCGGCGACCGGTGGCCGCGCGCAACGGCGGTGCCGCCTATCGGATGCGGCGTTTCCTGGACCGCAACCGCTTCGCCGTGGCCGCCGCCGTGACCGTCGGCGTGGCGGTGGTGGGCGGCCTCGTCGTTTCGCTGCTGGCGCTGGCCGAGGCGCGCGAGCAGAAGGCCCTGGTGGAGGCGCGCCGCCAGGAACTCGAGCGCGTCACCGCGTTCCAGGCGTCGATGCTGGAGGACCTGGACATCGAGGCGATGGGCGCCGAGCTGGTCGAGGGCGTGCGCGACGGCCTGCGGACGCTGCACGAGGCGGATCCGACCGCCGATCCTGTCGACCGCCTGCAGGGCAGCGACATCGCCCGCGAACTGATGCGTCGCCAGTTGCTGGCGCGCGCGCACGCCGCGATCCGATCCGATTTCGCGGATGTCCCGGAGGTGGGCGCCGACCTGACCGAGTCGCTGGCCCGGATCGAGCACACCTTCGGCCTCTACGAAGACGCGGCGCGCGACTTCGCCGCCCTGGCGGAGCAGCGCCGCGCGGCCGGGGCGGACGCCGCCGCCGTGCTGCGCGCGGAGACCGGACGCGCCGAGGCGATGTGGGGCGTGGGTAGCCGCAACCGGGAAGCGCGCGAATCGCTGCTCGCGGCGCTTGCGGCGACGGAGCTTGCGCCGGCCGATCCCGTGCGCATCCACGCCGAGACGCTCGCCGCTGAACTGCAGCTCGATTCGGGTTCGATGCCGGAGGCGCTCGCGGCGCTGGAGGAGCTTGCCGCGCGCGCCCGGCATGCCGCGCTGGACGAGGCGTCGCTGCTGGAGGTCGAGGCCGCGCGGGCGCGAGCACTGTCGAAGACGGGAGATGTCGCTGCTGCGGCGCCGCTGCTCGAGGCGGTGGCGACGCGTCGCGTCGCGATACTCGGCGCCGGGCACGCGGCGACCCTCGCCAGTCGCGTCGAGCTGGCGTTCCTGCGTCTGAGGATGAGCGACTTCGAGGGCGGGCGCGCGCTGCTGGGCGAGATCCTCGACGTCGAGCGTCGGCGCCTGGGGCTCGATCACCCGCGGACGCTGCAGATCCGGACCGCGCTGGCGGCTGCGCTGGTCGAGCTCGACCGCGACGACGAGGCGCTCGCCGAGCTGGAGGCGCTGATCGCGGCCTCCACGCGCGTACTGGGCGCGGAGGCGCCGCTCACGCTGCGCAACAGGCTGAACATGGCATCGCTGCTGGCGCGCACCGGACAGGTCGAGCGGGCGCTCGTCCTGGAGCGGGAAGTCCTCGACGCGCGCACGCGCCTGCTCGGACCGGAGGATCCGGCCACGCTGTCGATCGCGATCAACCACGGCGCCACGCTCCGGCGGGGTGCCGACATCGCCGCCTCGCGCCGCCTCCTCGAGGACGTGCTGCCGGTCGCGCAGCGCGTCCTCGGCGAGCGCCACCCGCTCACCCGCCAGGCGCTGACCGTGCTCGGGCAGGACGCGATGGACGTCGGCGACGTCGACGCTGCGGTCGCATACCTGCGCCGATCATTCGACTCACTGCTCGCGGCGGGAAGCGACGAGGTCTGGCTCGCCCGCGGCGCCTGGGCGCTGGTCCGGGCGTTGCGCCGCCAGGGCGAGAATGGAGAAGCCGATGCCCTCTACGCCAAGCACGTCGCCGCTCTGCTGGCGCGTCGCGACGACGACCTGCAGCAGGCAGGCCGCGCGCTGCGCGACGAGATCCTCGCGCAGCAGGCGGTCGACGCGCCGGCGTCCACCGCTGGCCAGGGCTGAGTCCACCGGATCCGCCTGGATCGGCGCAGGAGGTCGATCCCATGCATGACGCGCTCCGCGCGGCGCGGGCGGTGGCGCGCGTCGTCGGCTCGGTGGGACGTCGCCATTGGCCGCAGCTCCTCGTGCTGTTCCTGGCGATCCTGGTGCCGCTGTGGGGCTTCGCCGAGCTCGCCGAGGAGGTACGCGAGGGCGAGGCCTTCGATTTCGACGACCCGCTGCTGCTGTGGGCGCAGGGCCTGCAGACGCCGGGCCTGGATCGCTTCTTCGTGCTGGTCAGCCTGTTCGGCTATGCCTGGGGCGTGGTGCCCCTGGACGTGGCGATCCCGCTCGTGCAGCTGGCGCTGCGGCGGATCCGCGCGTTCGTGTTCTTCACCGTCAGCGTGCTCGGTTCGGCGCTGCTGAACATGGGCGCCAAGGCCTTCTACGGGCGCACGCGGCCGAGCCTGTGGGAATCGATCGCGCCGGAAACGACCTTCAGTTTCCCGAGCGGCCATGCGATGGGCTCGATGACGCTCGCCGCGGCCCTGGTGCTGCTGGCGTGGCCGACGCGCTGGCGCTGGATCGCACTGGCGCTCGGCGTGGTGGCGGTGGCGCTGGTCGGCTTCTCGCGCGTCTACCTGGGCGTGCACTACCCGTCGGACGTCGTCGCGGGCTGGGCGGCGGGGCTGGTGTGGACGGTCGGCGTCCACCAGGTACTGCATCTGTTTCCGCGCTGGCGCGCGCGGCCTGCGAGGCCGGAGCACGCGCCGGCCTGACCGGCCGCTTCAGCGCGGCGGCGCCTGCGTGCCGCGTCCGGGGCCGTCGGCCGCGGGCGCGTCGGCCGCGGCGATGGCGACCGTCCGCGTGCCGGGACCGGCGCGGCGGGCGAGGGTGGCCTCGCGGTGGGCGATGTAGGCGTTGGAGCCGAAGATCACCAGCGCGCCCAGGGCCGTCCACGGGCCGACCGTCTCGCCGAACAGCGCCCAGCCGAGCACCGCCACGATCGGCACCTGGGCGAAGCTGATCGGGGTCAGCAGCGAGGCGTCGCCGAGCTTGAGCGCGCGCGTCCAGAACATGTGGCCCAGGGTGCCGAGGAAGCCGGCGCCGACGATCCACAGCCAGGTCCAGCCGTGCGGCCAGGTCCATACGAACAGCGCCGGGACCAGCGACATCGGCACCCAGAACAGGGTGGTGTAGAGCACGATGGCATCGGACTTCTCGGTGCGCGACAGGATCTTGATGCCGATGGCCACGCCCGCCGACAGCACCGCCGCGCCGAGCGCGACCAGGCTCATGGCGCTGAAGCCCTCGGTCCCGGGGCGCACGATCAGCAGTACCCCGACGAAACCCGCCGCCACCGCGCTCCAGCGCCGCGCCCGCACCACCTCGCCGAGTACCAGCACCGCGGCGATGGTGACGAACAGCGGCGTCGAGTAGGACAGGGTCACCGCCTGCGCCAGCGGCAGGTAGACGATCGCCGAGAACCCGCACAGCATGCTGACCACGCCGATCAGGCAGCGGGTGAAGTACAGGTGCAGCTTGGTGGTGCGCAGCAGCCCCCAGCCGTGCCGCGCCAGCAGCGGCAGCGCGAACACCATGCCGAACAGGTTGCGGAAGAAGGCGATCTCGAACGGGTGCAGTTCGGCCGAGGCCTTGCGGATGGTGACCGCCATGCAGGCGAAGGCGCCGGCGCTGCACAGCATCAGGCCCACCGCGCGCAGGATGTCGCGGCGGGCGCCGTCGTCGTCGTCGATGGCGTTCATGCCGCGACGGCCGGCGCGAAGCGCGCGCCGACGATGCGCGGTTCCGGCTCCAGGCCGACGCCGAAGCGGGCCTCCACCGAGGCGGCGATGCGCTCGGCCAGGGCGAGGATGTCCGGCCCCGTGGCATGGCCGTGGTTCACCAGCACCAGCGCGTGCTGCGCGGCCACGCCGGCGTCGCCCTGGCGTGCACCCTTCCAGCCGCAGGCCTCGATCAGCCAGGCCGCCGAGAGCTTGCGCCGCGCGTCGTCGCCGGCCGGATACACCGGCATGGCCGGATGTGCGGCGGCCAGTGCGTCCGCGCGCGCCGCGGCGACGATGGGATTCTTGAAGAAGCTGCCGGCGTTGCCGAGCGTGCGCCAGTCGGGGAGCTTGCGGGTGCGGATGCGGCTCACCGCGTCGGCCACGTCGCTGGCGGTCGGCGTGGCCACGCCCATCGCCGCCAGTTCCTCGCGCAGGCCGGCGTAGTCCAGGCGCAGCGCGGGGGCGGCGGGGAAGAAGAACTCGACCGCGACGATCACGTAGCGGCCCGCCTCGCGCTTGAACACGCTGTCGCGGTAGCCGAACGCGCAGGCCTCGCGCGGCAGCCGCACGACCCGTGCGCCGCGCCGGTCCCAGGCCTCCACCGTCTCCACGAACTCGCCGATCTCGGTGCCGTAGGCGCCGATGTTCTGAATCGGCGCGGCGCCGATGGTGCCCGGGATCAGCGCCATGTTCTCCGGCCCGGCGATACCGCGGGCGAGCACCTGGCGCAGGAAGTCGTTCCAGGCCAGGCCGGCCTCGGCGCGGATGCGGGTACCGGAGGCGTCCTGCCCGAGGACGGTGGTGGCATCGGCCTCGATCCGCAGCGCGAGCGGGATGTCGCCGGCCAGCAGCAGGTTGCTGCCCGCGCCGATGAGCACCGGCTCGCGCCCGGCCACGGCCGGATCGGCGAGCGCGGCCGGCAGGGCCTCGATCGCCTGCACCTCGACCAGCAGCGCCGCCCGGGTGTCGACGCGGAAGGTGTTGCGGTCGATCAGCGAGGCGTCGCGGGCGAGGGTGTAGCCGGAGTTCGAACTCATGCCGGTGCGCGCTCGCCGCGTTGGCGGCGGATCGCCTCGACGCTCTCGCGGACGAGGTCCGGGCCGCGATAGACCAGACCGGTGTAGCACTGCACCAGGAGCGCGCCGGCCTCGGTCTTGGCCGCGGCGTCGGTGCCGTCGAGGATCCCGCCGACGCCGATCATGCCGATTGCGGCCGGCAGCCGCTCGCGCAGCGCGCGCAGGACGGCGGTGGACCGGGTCATCAGCGGCCGCCCGGACAGGCCGCCGGCCTCGGCGGCGTGGCGGTCGCCGGCGACCAGCGTGCGGTCGAGGGTGGTGTTGGTGGCGATAACCCCGTCGATGCCGGCGCGGGCGATGCTCGCCGCGCTGCCGTCGATGCCGGCCTCGTCCAGGTCCGGGGCGAGCTTGACCAGCAGCGGCACCCGCCGTGCGCCCTGGGCGCCGAGGCGGTCGCGCGCCTCGCGCAGCGTCGAGAGCAGGGCGTAGAGCGATTCCTCCTGCTGCAGGTCGCGCAGGCCGGCGGTGTTGGGCGAGGAGATGTTGACGGTGACGTAGTCGGCCACGCCGTGCACCCGCTCCAGGCAGAACAGGTAGTCCTCGGCGGCGCGCTCGTTCGGCGTGTCCTTGTTCTTGCCGATGTTGACGCCGACCATGCCCGGGCGTCGGGCGCGGTCGAGGTTGCGCAGCAGCGCGTCGACGCCGTCGTTGTTGAAGCCGAGCCGGTTGATCACCGCCTGGTGCTCGGGCAGGCGGAACATGCGCGGCTTCGGGTTGCCCGGCTGCGGGCGCGGGGTGACGGTGCCGACCTCGACGAAGCCGAAGCCGAGCGCGAACAGCGCGTCGACGTAGCCGCCGTTCTTGTCCATGCCGGCGGCCAGGCCGACCGGATTGTCGAACTGCAGCCCGAAGGCGGCGGTGGCCAGCGACGGCGGGCGCCCGCCGAGCAGGCCGTGGGTGCCGCTGCGGTAGGCGGCCTCCATCGCGCGCAGGCCGAGGCCGTGCGCGGTCTCGGCGTCGAAGGCGAAGAAGAAGGGGCGGGCGAGTCCGTACATGCTCAGGCAGCGAGGAGGCCGGCGACGATGGCGGCGCCGCCCAGCAGGAAGAGGGCGCCGACCACCAGCCCGGCCAGCACGATCCCGGCCAGCTGCACCCAGCCGAGCACCAGTCCGATCACCGCCAGCGTGTCGCCCTGCCAGCGACCGGGGGCGCGCTTCATGTCGCCGCGCGCCATGTGCCCGGCCACCACCGCCACCACGGCGCAGACCAGCGGCAGCGCGACCCAGGCGAGGATCCCGCAGACCAGGGCGACGACCGCACCGGTATGGGTGGGCGGCACCGGCGGGGGCGGGAGCGCGGGGGCGCCGGGTTCGGGGGTGTCCATGGCGGGCTCCGTGTCAGGCGGCCGGGCCGGGGATCCGGCCGACGAAGGCGCGCGTGAGGTAGTCGAAGGAGACGCGACCGTCGGTCGCGGTGGCGTCGAACAGGGCGTTGAGCGCCTGCATCGCCGCCGCGTGCCGCGGATGGCCGGGCGCAGGCGCGTAGGACGAGGACAGGAAGCGGCCGCGCAGCGCCGTGCGGTCGAGCAGCTGGCGATGCGGAAACGCGCGCAGGTCGAGGAACCAGTCGCCCAGCCACGCGCGGAGGTCCTCGTCGCTGTCGTAGCGTGCGGCGACGCCGGCGTAGTCGTCGCCGTGGGTGCGCAGCAGCGCCTCGTAGCCGTCGAGGAAGGGCGTGCCGGCGGGCGGGCGCGTGTTCCAGAACACCACGACGTGGCCGCCGGGGCGCAGCACGCGCGCGCATTCGCGACGGAAGGCGGCGCGCTCGAACCAGTGGAAGGCCTGCGCCGCGGCGACCAGGTCGACGCTGCCGGCATCGAGGCCGAGCGCGTCCGCACGGCCGTCGAGGACGCCGCGGAAGCCCGCGTGCCCGCCGACGCTGCGCAGGCAGGCCGCGCGCATGGCGGCGTTCGGCTCCACCGCGATCGCCTTGAGCCCGGCCTCGAGCAGCATCAGCGTGGAGATGCCGGTCCCGGCGCCGACGTCGGCGGCGAGCCGTCCCGGCGCCAGGGCGCCGGACTCCAGCAGCCAGTCCACCATCGCCCGCGGATAGTCGGGCCGGTAGCGGACGTAGTCCTCGACCCGGTCGTCGAAGCGGCCGACGCTGTCCTTGCTGCTCATGCCGGCGGCCGTCCTGCGCTCAGAACGTCGACAGCCACGCCACGCCGCCGAAGAACAGCAGTACGGCCAGGGTGCCGAGCACGGCCAGCGCCAGCGCCGCCCAGCCCAGCACCAGGCCGGCCACGGCGAGCCCGTCGCCTTCGTAGCGGTCGGGCTCGCGCCGGATCTCGCCGCGGGCGAGGTGGCCGGTGACCACCGCCACCAGCGCGCCGATCAGCGGCAGGATGGTCCAGCCGAGGATCCCGCTCACCAGGCTGGCGACGGCGAGGCCGCTGGTGCGTCGCAGGGGTGTGGACATGGCGGGGGCCTCCGCGTCAGAACTCGAACTTGATGCCCTGCGCCAGCGGCAGCGCGTCCGAGTAGTTGATGGTGTTGGTCTGCCGGCGCATGTAGACCTTCCAGGCGTCGGAGCCCGACTCGCGACCGCCGCCGGTGTCCTTCTCGCCGCCGAAGGCGCCGCCGATCTCGGCGCCCGAGGTGCCGATGTTGACGTTGGCGATGCCGCAGTCGGAGCCGGTGGAGGACAGGAAGCGCTCGGCCGCCTTGAGGTTCTGGGTGAAGATCGCCGAGGACAGCCCCTGCGGCACGCCGTTCTGCATGGCGATGGCCTCGTCCAGCGTCTTGAACGGCATCACGTAGAGGATCGGCGCGAAGGTCTCGGCCTGCACGATCGGGTCGTCGGCGCCGAGGCCGGTGATGATGGTCGGCAGCACGAAGTTGCCCTTGCGCTCGGTGAGCGCCTTGCCGCCGGTGACGACGGTGCCGCCCGCGGCCTTGGCCTTCTCCACCGCATCGAGGTAGCCCCTGACCGCGTTCTGGTCGATCAGCGGCCCCATCAGCGTGTTGGCGTCGGTCGGATCGCCGATCTTGGACTCGACCTGGGCGTAGGCGGAGGCGAGCGTCTGCACCATGGCCTCGTACAGGCTCTCGTGCACGAACAGGCGCCGCGTCGAGGTGCAGCGCTGGCCGGCGGTGCCCACCGCGCCGAACACGATCGCCGGGATCGCGAGCTTCAGGTCGGCGGTCTCGTCGACGATCATCGCGTTGTTGCCGCCGAGCTCCAGCAACGAGCGGCCCATGCGCTTGGCCACCTCGGCGCCGACGATGCGGCCCACGGCAGTGGAGCCGGTGAAGCTGATCAGCGGGATGCGGGTGTCGGCGACCAGCGCCTTGTCCAGGCCCTGGCCGGCCTCGTTGAGCAGGAAGAACAGGTCGGGGAAACCGCCGTCGGCCAGCGCCTCGTTGCAGATGCGGATCACCGCGATCGAGGTCAGCGGGGTCTTGGGCGAGGGCTTCCAGATGCAGATGTCGCCGCAGACCGCCGCCACGAACGCGTTCCAGCTCCATACCGCGACCGGAAAGTTGAACGCGCTGACGATGCCGACCAGGCCGACCGGATGCCACTGCTCGTACATGCGGTGGCCGGGGCGTTCGGAATGCATGGTGAGGCCGTAGAGCTGGCGCGACAGACCGACGGCGAAATCGCCGATGTCGATCATCTCCTGCACCTCCCCGTCGCCCTCGGGCTTGATCTTGCCCATCTCCAGCGAGACCAGCGAACCCAGCGCGTCCTTGTTCCGGCGCAGCGCCTCGGCGCACAGGCGCACCGCCTCGCCGCGACGCGGCGCCGGCGTGGTCCGCCAGACCTCGAACGCGGCCTGGGCGCGCGTCAGGATCGTCTCGTAGTCGTCCCGGTTCGCACCGTGCACGGTCGCCAGCACCTCGCCGGTGGCGGGCGCGGGGTGCGCGATGCTGCCGGCGTCGGTGGTGGTGGCCCACTCGCCCTGGCCGAGGTAGGTGCCGGAGACGGTGGATTCGATGCCGAGAGCGGTGAGGACGGGATGCGTCATGCGGACTCCTGTGCGACGACCGGTCCGTGCGCCGCTGCGGCGGCCGGCACGGACGGAAAGCGAATGGCGCCCCCGGCGCGATTCGAACGCACGACCTTCCCCTTAGGAGGGGGACGCTCTATCCAGCTGAGCTACGGGGGCGTGATCCGGAGGATTTTCGCACGAAGCCGGGGTCGCCTGCATGCTGCGGGCGCATCCGCGGCCTCAGGCCGCGGCGTCGACCTCGAAGCGACCGGCGCCGCGGGTCAGGTCGCGGTGCCAGTCGCGCAGCGCGTCCACGTGCGCCACCGCGACCTCGAGCGCGAGCGCGACGCCGAGCGCGTCGAAGCGCTCGTCGACGATGCTGGCCGCATGCTCGGGCAGTCGCGCCTTCAGCGTGGCGAGTTCGGCGTAGCCGACCTCCAGTTCGACCCGCGCGAGGTCGAGCAGCTCGATGCGCGGTGCCAGGCGCAGACACTCCGCGGCGGTGCCGCCATAGGCGCGGGCCAGGCCGCCGGCGCCGAGCTTGGTGCCGCCGTACCAGCGCGTGACCACCACCGCCACGCGGTCGCAGCCCTGGCCGTCGATCGCGGCGAGGATGGGGCGGCCGGCGGTGCCCGCGGGTTCGCCGTCGTCGCTGGAGCGGTACTGCCCGCCGACGCGCCAGGCCCAGCAGTTGTGGGTGGCATCGGACGCGCCGACCCGGGCGATGAAGGCCGCCGCCTCCTCGGCCGATGCGACCGGCGCGGCGTGGGCGAGGAAGCGGCTCCTGCGGATCTCCTGCTCGTGGCGCACCTGGCCGGCGAGGGTGGACAGGGTCACCGCGCCGCTCCCGTGGCGGATCGCGCAGGGCGGCTCATCGCAGCAGCGGCTCGAGGTCGTCGGGCAGCGCGATCTCGGGATGCCGCGCGTGGAACAGGCGCAGGCTCTCGGTGGCGCCGGCGCGGTCGCCATCGGCCAGGCGCGTCCGGATCCGCGCGATCCAGTCGATCGGCGCGAGCCGTGCATCCAGCGCCGGGGGCGGCAACGCGGCCCGCGCGGGCGCCGCGGGAGGACGCGGCGCGCCCGCCGGCGGCGGCACCGCGGCGGTCGTGGCCCGCGCCTCGGCCGCCGGCGTGGCCGGCGAGGGCACGCGCAGCGCGTCCGGATCCGGCTCCAGCGTATTCGCCGCGGGCGCCGGCGGAACGAGGGATCGGGCGTGCGGGCGAGGCGCCGCTGCCTCCGTCGCCGCAGCGCCGTCGGTGTCGGCCGTGATCGCCCTGCGCAGCGTCTCCCGCGCCGCCGATGCCGGGATCGAAGGCGGTGGCGGCGGCGCGGCTGATTCGGCGAACGTCGACGACGCCGGCGCGGCCTCGTCCTGCATCCGCCAGAACACGGAGATCGCCAGCACGGCCACGGCGGCGGTGGCCAGCCCGGCCCACGGCGCACGCCGCCGCGCCGCCGGTCGCCCGGTGCGGCGCGCCGCCTCGAGCACGCGGGCATCGGTCGCCGGCGAAGGGGCGCCGTCGGGCAGGGACGCGAGGGTCTCCGCGAGCGAACGCTCCTCCGGGGTCAGCGGAGTGTGCAGGGGCGGCTGGGCATGCTCGGGGCGGCTCATGGCGCAAGCCTCGCACGCAGCTTGTCGACGGCGTAGCGAAGCCGCGACTTCGCGGTTTCCGCACCCACGCCGGTGATCGCGGCGATGGCTTCCAGCGACAGGCACTGGTCGAGGCGCAGCAGCAGCGTCTCGCGCTGCTCGGCGGGGAGCTCGGCGAGCGCGATCTGCAGGCGCCGTCGGCGTTCGAATTCACCCAGTTCGGCGTCCGGCGTGCTGGCATCGGCGAGCGTCCCGAGCCGGGTCTCGGCGTCCTCGGGTGCGCCGGGCCGGACGCGGCGGGCGCGCCAGTGGTCGCCGAGCCGGTTGTGCGCGATCTGGTAGAGCCAGGTCGTGAACCGGGCGTCGGTGCGGTAGCGGCTGCGCGCGGCCACGACCCGCTGCCACACGTCCTGGAACACCTCCTCGCTGGCCTCGCGGTCGCCGAGGCTGCGCTGGATGAAGCGGAACAGCGGTCCCCGGTGCCGGCGGTAGAGCGCGTCGAAGGCGCCGGCGACGCCTTCCGCGTACGCGAGCATGAGGGTCTCGTCGCTGGGGTCCTCGGTCATGGCGGCGAGCCTACGTGATCGGCCGCGGACGGGGCAGCCGTGGGCGCCGGGTCCGTGGCTGGCCGCAGCATGCGTTGCGGCGCAGCACGCAGGGCGTTGCTAGACTGCCGTGAAGGCAGGGGGTGCCGTGATCGACGGGACGACGGTGGTCGAGCAACGCAGCGTGGAGGGCGGCGTGGACAGCGGACGTTGGGACGGGCTTGCGTCCGTATCCGACCTCGCGCAGCTGGCCTCCGCGCTCGATGCGCTGCTGGACGGACGTCCCGGCTACCGCGGCCTGTGCCTGATGAGCGGCGTGGGCGACGGCGCCCAGGACAGCGCCGGCGCGCTGGTATCGGCGGAACTGCGCGCGCTGGCGGCGCGCGAGATCGGCACCGGCGGCGGCGTGCCGGTCGAGTGCGACAGCGGCTTCGTGGTCGCCTGGCGCCGCGCCGTCGGCGGTCATTGGCTCCTGCTGGCGGTGGACACCGATGGCGGCGCCGCGGCCTGGAGCGACTTCATCGGCTGGACGCGCGCCCTCGGCTGCTCGCTCCTGGAGCGGATGGCGCTGGCTCGCAGCGTCTCGCGGCTGGAGAACGCCGAGCGCCTGCAGCGTGCGCTGTACGCGATCGCCGACATGGCCAGCGCGCGGCTCGACATGCACGACATGCTGCGTGGCCTGCACCGCATCGTCGCCGGGCTGATGTACGCGGAGAACTTCTACATCGCGCTGTACGACGCCGAGCGGCGCACGATGCGCTTCCCGTACTTCGCCGACACCGTCGACACCTTCGTCCCCGACCCGGAGCAGGAGCTCGCCGAGGACGGCCTCTCCGACAGCCTCACCCTGCGCCTGATCCGGCACGGCCAGGCGCTGCGCGGCTCGTCGACCGAGGTCTGCAGGATCCTCGGCCTCGACCACGACCAGGGCGAGCGCGGCCCGCATGCGCACCACTGGCTCGGCGTGCCGATGCACGACGAGGACGGCGTGCGCGGCGCCATCGTGGTGCAGAGCTACGACCCGGGCGTGTCCTACAGCGACGAGGACCGTGCGCTGCTGTCCTTCGTCGCCCGCCACATCCTCACCGCACTGGAGCGCAAGCAGCAGCAGGCCGATCTGGAGCGCCATGTCGCGGTGCGGACCTGGGAACTGGCGCTCGCCAACGAGGAGCTGAAATCGGAGGTGATCGAGCGCCAGAACGGCGAGCGCCTGCAGGCGGCGCTGTTCCGCATCGCACAGCTGTCGACCGAGGCGGAGTCGCTCGAGGAGTTCTATGCCGCGGTGCATGCGGTGGTCGCCGAGCTGCTGTACGCGCGCAACTTCTTCATCGCGCAGCTCAGCGCGAGCGGCGACAGCCTCGAGTTCCCGTATACCGTCGACGAGCGCGACCCGGCGCGGCCGCGCCGCAGCCTCGGCCGCGGCCTCACCGAGTACGTGCTGCGCACCGGGCGGGCCCTGCTCGCCGACCGGCGCAAGGTCGGCGAGCTCACCGCCGCCGGCGAGGTGCGCACCTCGGGCGCCCCGGCGGTGCACTGGCTGGGCGTGCCGCTGCGCCAGGAGGACCGCACCGTCGGGGCGCTGGTCGTGCAGAGCTACTCGCCGGACTTCCTGTTCAGCCAGCGCGACCAGGAACTCCTGACCTTCGTCTCGCTGCACATCGCCAACGGCATGCAGCGCAAGCGCGCCCGCGACAATCTGCTGCAGGCCCACGCCGAGCTGGAGCAGCGGGTCGAGGAGCGCACCCGCGAGCTGGCCGCCGCCAACGACGAGCTGCGCCAGCAGATCGCCGAGCGCCTGCGCGCCGAGGAACTCCTCACCCATCGCGCGCTACACGACGCCCTGACCGGGCTGCCCAACCGCTCGCGCCTGTTCGACACCCTGCAGGGCGCGATGGCGGCCTTCCGCCACGATCCGCGGCGGCGCTTCGCGGTGCTGTTCCTGGACCTGGACCGCTTCAAGGTCATCAACGATTCGGTCGGCCACCTGATCGGCGACGAGGTGCTCAAGCATGCGGCGCGGCGCATCGTCTCGGCGGTGCGCCAGCCCGATGTCGTCGCCCGGCTGGGCGGCGACGAGTTCGCGGTGCTGGTCCACGAGATCGAGGGCGAGGCGGACGCGCGCGAGGTGGCGGAGCGCATCATCGCCGCGCTCACCGCGCCCATGCAGATCGACGAGAAGGAGCTGTTCACCGCCGCCAGCGTCGGCATCGCCCTGGCCAGCCCCCGCTACCGGCGCGCCGAGGAGATGCTGCGCGACGCCGACGCGGCGATGTACCGGGCCAAGGCCAAGGGCCGCAACCGCAGCGAGGTGTTCGACGAGGCGCTGCACGACGAGGCGCTGCGTACGCTCGACCTCGAGAACGACCTGCGCCGCGCGCTCGCCGAGGGCCACTTCGAGCCCTACTACCAGCCGATCGTGTCGCTCGACGACGGGCGCTGCGTGGGCTACGAGGCGCTGCTGCGCTGGAACCACGAGATCCTCGGCGTGCTCGCGCCCGACAGCTTCCTGCCGGTGGCCGAGGAGAGCGGCCTCATCGAGCAGATCGACTGGCTGATCTACGAGAGCGTGTTCGGCAGCATGCCGCGGCTGCTCGAGGGCCAGCAGTACGTGAGCATCAACGTCTCGGCGCGGCACTTCCATACGCCCGACCTGGCGCGGCGCCTGCTGGCGCTCGCCGCGCGCTACGACGCCGACCCGCGGCGCCTGCGCATCGAACTCACCGAGGGCGCGCTCCTCGACGACACCCACAACGTCAGCGCCGTGCTCCACGAGCTGCGCGGCGCCGGCGTGCGCACGCAGCTCGACGACTTCGGCACCGGCTATTCGGCGCTGTCCTACCTGCAGCGCTTCCCGATCGCGGCGATCAAGATCGACCGCAGCTTCGTCGCCGACCTGCAGGCCGAAGGGGCGCAGGAAGGGCATGCGGTGGTCCGCGCGATCCTCGCCCTGGCGCAGTCGCTCGGGCTGGAGACGATCGGCGAGGGCATCGAGACCACCGTCCAGTGCAGCACGCTGGCCCAGCTCGGCTGCCAGCGCGGGCAGGGCTTCCTGTTCGCGCGCCCGCAGCCGCTGGAGGCGCTGCGCCCGGTCGCGGGCGGCTGAGGCGGGGATCCTCAGGCGGCCAGGCCGGCGGCGTGGCCGCAGGCCCAGGCCCACTGGAAGTTGAAGCCGCCGAGGTGTCCGGTCACGTCGACCACCTCGCCGATGAAGAACAGGCCCGCGACCTGGCGCGACATCATGGTGCGCGAGTCGAGTCCGTCGGTGTCGACCCCGCCCAGGGTGACCTCGGCGGTGCGGTAGCCCTCGGTGCCGCTGGCGACCACCGGCCAGGCCGACAGCACGCCGGCGATGCGCGCGAGGTCGCGCGGCTGCAGCCGGCGCATGCGCGGCGAGCCGCCGAGGTCGTGCTCGCACAGGCGCTGGGCGAGGCGGCGCGGCAGGGCCTCGGCGAGCACGCTGCGCAGCTCCGCGTCGGGCGATGCCGCGCGGCGTTCGCACAGCCAGGCGTGCGCGTCGCGGTCGGGCAGCAGGTCGACCTCCAGCGCGTCGCCGGGCTGCCAGTACGACGAGATCTGCAGGATCGCCGGCCCCGACAGGCCGCGGTGGGTGAACAGCATGGCGTTGCGGAAGGCGCGGCCGTTCGCGCGCGCCTCGACCGGCAGCGCCACGCCGGGCAGGTCGACGTTGCGCTCGAGCGGCGCGCCGCTGAGCGTCAGCGGCACCAGCCCCGCGCGCAGCGGCAGCACCTCGTGGCCGAAGCGGCGCGCCAGGTCGAAACCGAAGCCGGTGGCGCCCATCCGCGGGATCGAGAGCCCGCCGGTCGCCACCACCAGGCTGTCGGCATGCACCGTCTGGACGCCGGCCTCGACCGTGAACCCCGGCGCCGTCGCCGCCACGCCGCCGACCGCCACGCCGGTGCGGATCTCGACCCCGGCGTCGCGGCACTCGTCGACGAGCATGCGCACGATCAGCTTCGACGACACGTCGCAGAACAGCTGGCCGAGCTCCTTCTCGTGGTAGGCGACGCCGTGCGCCTCGACCATGGCGACGAAGTCGGCCGGCCGGAAACGCGCGAGCGCCGACTTGCAGAAGTGGCGGTTGCCCGAGATGAAGTTCTCGGGCGTCGTGTGCAGGTTGGTGAAGTTGCAGCGCCCGCCGCCCGACATGAGGATCTTCTTGCCGACGCGCTCGGCGTGCTCGAGCACGAGCACGCGGCGGCCGCGGCGTCCGGCGGTGAGCGCGCACATCAGGCCGGCGGCGCCGCCGCCGATCACGACGACGTCGAAGCTCATGCGGACGGAGAAGCGGGGACGGGCATCGTCGGAAGCGGGGAGGGCGTAGGGGGGGCGTGCGGGCGATCCGGCCGCGCATTCTACGCAGGCGGCGCGCGGCCGGTGGCCTCAGGGGCCGGCATCGAGCGCGACGACCTCGACCTCGAGGTCGCCCGCCGGCCGCGGCCAGACCCGCGTCTCCCCGATCCGCGCGCCGAGCAGGGCGCGCGCCAGCGGCGAGACGTGGCTGATCAGGCCGCGCTCGGGATCGGCCTCGTCCTCGCCGACGATGCGATAGCGGAAGCGGCGGTCGTCGGCGTCGGCGATCTCCACGCGCATGCCGAAGCCCACCTGCTCGAGTGCGCCGCCGCCGGGCGTGACGACCATGGCCGATTCGATGCGCGCCCGCAGCCAGCGCATCTCGCGCTCGATGTGGGCGCGTTCGATCGCCGGCAGGTCGCGCTCTCCGCGGCGCCGCGCGGCGTCGGCGAGGCGCGTGCGCAGCAGCTCCAGGCCGCGGGCGGTGACGTAGTTCGGGTGCGGGCTGACCGGCAGTTCCGGCAGATCGCCGGGCAGGTCGCCGTCGGTCTCCTTGACGAAGGCGCGGCTCATGCGTCCTCCTGTTGTTCGACGCGAACGACGCTACGTGCCGGCGTGTGCACGAGGCGCAGCCGCGCCTACACGGGGCGGCGCGGCTGCGGCGTCCGTTCAGCCGCGTCGGGCGCGTGCGAAGGCCTCGGCGAAGGCGTTGTTCGGCGGCGGCGCCGAGGATGCCGCGTCGCGCCTGGGCTTCGGCTGGTCGCGGCGCGGTGCGCCATCGCGGGCGCCGCGGCCATCGCGCCCGCGGCCGGCGTCGGCGCCGACCGGATCGTCGAGCCGCATCGACAGCGCGATGCGCTTGCGCGGGATGTCGACGTCGATGACCTTGACCTTGACGATGTCGCCGGCCTTGACCACCTCGCGCGGGTCCTTGACGAACTTCTCCGACAGCGCCGACACGTGCACCAGCCCGTCCTGGTGGACGCCGAGGTCGACGAAGGCGCCGAAGGCGGCGACGTTCGACACCACGCCCTCGAGCACCATGCCCGGCACGAGGTCCTTGAGGTCCTCGACGCCGTCGGCGAACTTCGCCGCCTTGAACTCGGGGCGCGGGTCGCGGCCGGGTTTCTCCAGTTCCTTCAGGATGTCGCGCACGGTCGGCAGGCCGAAGCGCTCGTCGGTGAACTGGCCGGCGTCGAGCCCGCGCAGGAAGGCGCCGTCGCCGATCAGCTCGCGCACCGGCCGGCCGCAGCGGGCGAGGATGCGTTCGACCACCGGGTAGGCCTCCGGATGCACGGAGGAGGCGTCGAGCGGATCGTCGCCGTCGCCGATGCGCAGGAAGCCCGCGCACTGCTCGAAGGTCTTCTCGCCCAGGCGCGGCACCTCGAGCAGGCCCCTGCGGCTGCGGAAGGCGCCGCGCTCGTCGCGGAAGCGCACGATGTTCTCGGCCACCGTCGAGGACAGGCCGGCGACGCGGGCGAGCAGGGCGGCCGATGCGGTGTTGACCTCGACCCCGACCGCGTTGACGCAGTCCTCGACACGCGCGTCCAGCGCGCGTGCGAGGCGCGACTGGTTGACGTCGTGCTGGTACTGGCCCACGCCGATCGCCTTGGGCTCGATCTTGACCAGCTCGGCCAGTGGATCCTGCAGGCGCCGGGCGATCGACACCGCGCCGCGCAGGCTGACGTCGAGGTCGGGGAACTCGCGCGCCGCGAGCTCGGACGCCGAGTACACCGAGGCGCCGGCCTCGCTGACCACGATGCGGGTCAGGTGCAGCTCGGCGTGGCGCTTCATCAGCTCGGCGGCGAGGCGGTCGGTCTCGCGCGAGGCGGTGCCGTTGCCGATCGCCACGAGCTGCACGGCGTGCTTCCGCGCGAGCCGGGCGAGTTCCGCGATCGAGCGGTCCCAGTCGTTGCGCGGCGCGTGCGGGTAGATGGTGGCGGTGTCGACCAGCTTGCCGGTGGCGTCGACCACCGCGACCTTGACTCCGGTGCGCAGGCCGGGATCGAGGCCCATCACCGCCCTGGCGCCGGCCGGCGCGGCCAGCAGCAGGTCCTTGAGGTTGTCGCCGAACACGCGGATGGCCTCCTCCTCGGCGGCCTCGCGGGCCCGGAGGAAGAGGTCGAGGCCGAGGCCCAGGTGCAGCTTGTAGTGCCAGGCCTGGCGCACCGTCTCGCGCAGCCAGGCGTCGGCGGGACGGCCGCGGTCGGCGATGCCGGCGGCCAGCGCGACGCGCTGCTCGGCCTCCAGGTGGCCGGCCTTGACCGCCTCGGCGCGGGCCTCGTCGCCGCTGCCCTGCAGCTTCGCCAGGGGCAGCAGTTCCAGGGCGAGGATGCCCTCGTTGCGCGCGCGCAGCAGGGCAAGCAGGCGATGCGACGGGATCTGGGCGATGGGCTCGTGGTGGTCGAAGTAGTCCGCGAACTTCGCGCCTTCGGCACGCTTGTCGTCGAACACCTTCGCCTGCACCTCGCCCTTGTTCCACAGCCAGTCGCGCAGCTCGCCGACGAGCGCGGCGTCCTCGGCGATGGTCTCGATCAGGATGGCGCGGGCGCCGTCGAGCGCGGCCTTGACGTCGGCCACGCCCTTCCCGGCGTCGACGTAGCCGGCCGCGGCGGCCTCGGGCGCCAGCGAAGGGTCGTCGCGCAGGCCCAAGGCCAGCGGCTCCAGCCCGGCCTCGCGCGCGATCTGCGCCTTGGTCCGGCGCTTCGGCTTGTACGGCAGGTAGAGGTCCTCGAGCCGCGCCTTAGTATCGGCCGCGACGATGTCGCCGCGCAATGCATCGGTCAGCTTGCCCTGCTCCTCGATGCTGGCCAGCACCGCGGCGCGGCGATCCTCCAGCTCGCGGCGGTAGCCCAGGCGCTCCTCGAGCAGGCGCAGCTGGGTGTCGTCGAGGCCGCCGGTGACCTCCTTGCGGTAGCGGGCGATGAAGGGGACCGTCGCACCCTCGTCGAGCAGGGCCACCGCGGCGCGCACCTGGTCAGGGCGGGCGGCGATCTCCTCGGCGATCTGCTGGGCGATGCGGGTCTCGATCTGGGTCATGCGCGGTGCGGCGTCGTTGCGGGCCGCGCAGTATCGACAGCTGCGGATGCGATGTCACGGCGCCGGCATCTGCGCACGGATCTGCATGCCGTTGATGATTTCCGTGCGCACAATCGGGACTGATCGTTTCCATTGTTCTACTTTTGAATCTTCCGCGGCCTCCGCATCCTTGCGCCACCGCCACCACGCGACAGTCGGGAGCAGGCCATGATCGAACGCAGACCCTTCGCCACCCTCGGCGCCGCCGACCACGGCTGGCTCGACGCCCGGCACCACTTCTCCTTCGCCGGCTACCACGATCCGGAGCGGGTGCACTGGGGCGCGCTGCGGGTATGGAACGACGACGCCATCTCCGCGCGCAGCGGCTTCCCGCCGCATCCGCACGCGGACATGGAGATCGTCACCTACGTCCGCGAGGGCGCGGTCACCCACCAGGACAGCCTCGGCAACCGCGGCCGGACCGTCGCCGGCGACGTCCAGGTGATGAGCGCCGGCACCGGCATCCGGCACGCCGAGTACAACCTGGAGGACCACACGACCCGGATCTTCCAGATCTGGATCATTCCCACCGAGCGCGGCGGCGAGCCGGCCTGGGGCAGCAGGCCCTTCCCGAAGGACGACCGCTCGGGCCGCTTCGTGGCGCTGGCCAGCGGCATGGGCGACGCCGATGCGCTGCCGATCCGCGCCGACGCCCGCGTGCTCGGCGCGACGCTCGGCCGCGCCGAAAGCGCCACCTACACGCTCGGCGCGGGACGCTTCGCCTATCTCGTCGCGGCGACCGGCGCGATCGAGGTCAACGGCGTCCGCGCCGAGGCCCGCGACGGCATCGCCATCCGCGACGAGCACGAACTGCGCATCACCGCGATCGACGGCGCCGAGCTGGTCCTGGTCGACAGCGTCTGAGCGTCGGCCCCGTTTCCCATCCACCCTGAAGGACGACATCCACATGGCAAAGGTTCTGGTTCTCTACTACTCCGCCTACGGGCACATCGAGACGATGGCCAACGCCGTCGCCGAGGGCGCGCGCGAGGCGGGTGCGAGCGTCGACATCAAGCGCGTGCCGGAGCTGGTGCCCGAGGAGGTCGCGAAGGCGTCGCACTACAAGCTCGACCAGGCCGCGCCGATCGCGAAGGTCGACGATCTGGTGGAGTACGACGCCATCATCGTCGGCACCGGCACCCGCTACGGACGCATGGCCTCGCAGATGGCGAACTTCCTCGACCAGACCGGCGGCCTGTGGGCGCGCGGCGCGCTCAACGGCAAGGTCGGCGGCGCCTTCACCTCGACCGCCAGCCAGCACGGCGGGCAGGAGACGACGCTGGTCTCGATCCTGACCAACCTGATGCACTTCGGCATGGTGACCGTCGGCCTGCCGTACAGCTTCCAGGGCCAGCTCAGGCTGGACGAGGTCAGCGGCGGCGCGCCCTACGGCGCCACCACGATCGCCGCCGGCGACGGTTCGCGCCAGCCGAGCGAGAACGAGCTCGCCGGCGCGCGCTTCCAGGGTCGCCACATCGCCGAGGTCGCGGGCAAGCTCTTCGGCTGATGCGCACCGGTGCGGCGCCGCGCTCCGCCGCACCGGATCATGCCGTCGCGGCGAGCAGCGCCTCGACGTGTTCGGCGATGGCCAGCGACGCGGTCAGTCCGGGCGACTCGATGCCGAACAGGTTCACCAGCCCCGCCACGCCGTGGTCGGCGGGCCCGCGGATCACGAAGTCGGCGGCAGGCTCGTCCGGCCCGCCGAGCTTGGGACGCACCCCCGCATAGCCGGGCAGCAGGTCTTCCATGCGCACGTCCGGCAGATAGCGGGTGATCGCGGCATGGAAGCAGGTGGCGCGCTCCGGGTCGACGAGGTACTCGGGCGCGTCGATCCATTCCACGTCGGGGCCGAAGCGGGCGCGGCCGGCGAGGTCCAGGGTCAGGTGCGTGCCCAGCCCGCCCGGTTCCGGCAGCGGATAGACCAGGTGCCGGCAGGGCGAGCGCCCGGCGAGGGTGAAGTAGACGCCGCGCGCGTAGCGGGTGCGCGGCCGCTCCGGCTCCGCCAGCCCCTCGATCGCGTCGGCGACCTCCGAAGCGAACAGTCCGCCGCAGTTGACCAGCACCCGCGTCCGCAGCCGGATGCGCCCGCCATCAGGGTCCGCGAACTCCAGATCGATGCCGCCCGCCGTCGGCCACGCCCGCTCGAAGCGGGTCCGGTAGGCGACCATCGCCCCGGCGTCCTGCGCCTCGCCGAGGTAGGCCAGCATCAGGCCGTGGCTGTCGACGATGCCGGTCATCGGCGAGGACAGCGCCGCGGTGGCGCGCACCCGCGGCTCCATGCCGCGCAGCATCGCGGCGGTGATCGGATGCACCTCCTCGGCGCCGGCCGCATGCGCGCTGGCCGCGATCTTCTCGAGCCCCGGTTCGAGTCCGGCCTCCGTGGCGATGATCAGCTTGCCGCAGCGGCGATGCGCGACGTGGTGCGCGCGGCAGTACTCGTAGATCAACTGCCGGCCGCGCATGCACAGGCGCGCCTTGAGCGACCCCGGCGGGTAATACAGGCTGGCGTGGATGACCTCGCTGTTGCGCGAGCTGGTGTGGGTGCCGAAGCTCGACTCGCGCTCGACCACCACCACGCTCGATCCGGCCAGGGCGAGCCGGCGCGCCACCGCCAGTCCGATCACGCCCGCGCCCACCACGACGCAATCCACCTGGTCCATTGGTTTCGCCTCCCGGCGCCGGCGGTGCGGCGTCCTTCCTGTGATGGTGCCCGTACGTCGACCGTGTGCGGCAGGCAGCGTTGTGAAGGCATGCGCCGCCCGTCGTTAAAATAGTGACAACGGTCACAATATTGCCCCATCGTCCGGCCTGCCAAGTCTGGCTCACGCCTACGGGGAAGGGCACGCATGAAGATCGTGGTGACCGGCAACATGGGTTACGTTGGACCGGTGCTGGTCCGCCATCTGCGACAGCGCTTCCCGGAGGCCATGCTCGTCGGCATCGACAGCGGCCTGTTCGCGCACTGCCTGTCGGCGGACGGCTTCCCGGAGCGCCTGCTCGACCTGCAGATCTACGCCGACGTGCGCGACATCAGCCGCGAGATGATCGAGGGCGCCGACGCGGTCGTGCACCTGGCCGCGGTCTCCAACGATCCGATGGGCTCGCGCTTCGAGGCGGTGACCGAGGCGATCAACTGGCGCGCCAGCGTCAGGGTCGCCGAACTTGCCGCCGCCTGCGGCGTCGGGCGCTTCGTGTTCGCTTCGAGCTGCTCGGTCTACGGCTTCGCCGAGGGCGGCCCGCGGTCGGAGGGCGACCCGCTGAACCCGCTGACCGCGTATGCGCGCTCCAAGATCGAGACCGAGCATGCGCTCGAGGCGCTGTCGGCGCCGGACATGGTCATCACCGCGCTGCGCTTCGCGACCGCCTGCGGCTTCTCCGATCGCACGCGCCTGGATCTGGTGCTCAACGATTTCGTGGCATCGGCCATGGCCACGCGGCGGGTCGACATCCTCAGCGACGGCACGCCTTGGCGGCCGCTGATCCATGTCGCCGACATGGCCCGCGCGATCGAATGGGCGATCACGCGCGAGGCCGCCGACGGCGGCCGCTACCTTGCGGTCAACGCCGGCGCGGACAGCTGGAACTACCAGGTCAGCGAGCTCGCCCGCGGCGTCGCGCAGGCGATCGCGGGCGTGGAGACCACGGTCAACGCCGCCGCGCCGCCGGACCGGCGCTCCTACCGCGTGGACTTCTCGCTGTTCCAGCGGCTGGCGCCGGCGCACCAGCCCCGCATCGGCCTGGCCGACGCCATCGCCGGCCTGTGGCGGGGACTCAAGGCCATCGGCTTCGACGATCCCGACTTCCGCACCCGCTCGCCCTACATCCGTCTGCGTGCGCTCGACGCGCAGATGCAGGCCGGTCAGCTCGGCGAGGACCTGCGATGGGTCGCGGCGTGAGGCCCCTGGGCGAGCGGCATGCGGAGCCATGGCTGCCATGAGGTTCGAGCCGATCGCGCTGGCGGACGCCTGCACCATCGATCTCGAGCGACGCGGCGACGATCGCGGCTTCTTCGCCCGCGCGTTCTGCGAGGACGAGTTCGCGGCGATGGGCCTGCACAGCCACTTCGCGCAGATCAACAACTCGCTGAGCGTGCGCGCCGGCACCCTGCGCGGCATGCATTTCCAGCTCCCGCCGGCGGCCGAGGTCAAGGTGGTGCGCTGCATCCGCGGCAGCCTGTGGGACTGCATCGTCGACCTGCGCCCGGGGTCGCCCAGCTACCTGCAGTGGGCCGGCGTCGAGCTCAGTGCCGGGAACCGCCGCATGCTGTACGTGCCGCGCGGGTTCGCGCATGGCTTCATCACGCTCGAGGACGACACCGAGGCGCTGTACCTGGTGAGCGACCGTTACGCGCCCGACCGCGAGCGCGGCCTGCGCTGGAACGATCCGCGCCTGGGCATCCGCTGGCCGCGCGCGCCGGTGGAGATCTCCGCCAAGGACGCGGCCTGGTCCGACTTCGACGCCGACGCGCTCGGGCTGGCGCAGTTCCACACAGCGCCCTGAGCGGTCCCCTTCTTCCACGCCACACCACGCCAGGGAGGCGTTCCATGCTCATCGTCGATACCGCCATCCGCAGACGTCTCGCCACCGGCCGCCCCGTCGCCGTCGGGCTCTACGGCGTCGGCTTCATGGGCCGCGGCATGGTCGTCCAGGCCGAGCGCCACCTGCCCGTGCTGCGCTTCGCCGCGATCTGCAACCGCAACGTCGAGCGTGCGATCCAGGCCTTCCTCGCCTGCGGCATCGCGCGCGACGACATCGTCGAGGTCCATACCCACGCCGCGTTCGCCGACGCGCTCGCCCGCGGCAAGCGCGTGGTCACCTCCGAGATCGCGCTGATCGCCGAGTCGCCGGCGATCGACATCGCGGTCGAGAGCACCGGCCACGTCGAGTACGGCGCCCGCGTCACCCTGGCCTGCATCGCGGGCGGCAAGGACATCGTCTCGCTCAACGTGGAGCTGGACGCCACCGTCGGGCCGTTGCTGAAGGCCAGGGCCGATGCGCACGGGGTGATACTCAGCGGTGCCGACGGCGACCAGCCCGGGGTGACCATGAACCTGGTCCGCCACATCCGCACGATGGGGCTGCGGCCGCTGGTCTGCGGCAACATCAAGGGCCTGCAGGACCGCACCCGCAACCCCGCCACGCAGGCCGGCTTCGCCAGGCAGTGGAACCAGACCCCGGCGATGGTGGCGAGCTTCGCCGACGGCACCAAGATGACCGCGGAGCAGGCCATCGTCGCCAACGCGGTGGGCCTGCAGGTGTCGCAGCGCGGGATGATCGGCCGCGACCACGACGGCCACGTCGACGAGCTGGTCGACATGTACGACCACGCGGCGGTCGAGGCGCTCGGGGGCATCGTCGACTACGTGGTCAAGGCGCGGCCAAGCCCGGGCATCTACGTCCTGGCCGGCGCGCAGGACGACAACCAGCGCTTCTTCCTCGACCTCGGCAAGCTCGGCAAGGGGCCGTTCTACAGCTTCTATACGGCGTGGCACCTGACCACGCTCGAGTTCCCGATCTCGATCGCCCGCGTCGCGCTGTGCCGCGACGTGATCATCGCGCCTGCGGCGGGGCCGCGGGTGGACGTGGTGGCGACCGCCAAGACCGACCTGCGCGCGGGCGATGCGATCGACGGCATCGGCGGCTTCAAGACCTACGGCATCGCGGAGAACTACGCGACCGCACGGCGCGAGCGCCTGCTTCCCATGGGCCTGGCGGAAGGTTGCCGGCTGCGCCGCGACGTGGCCCGCGACCAGGTGCTGACCTACGAGGACGTGGACCTTGCCCCGGACGCCCTCGTCAACGGCCTGCGCGCGGAGCAGGACCTGATGTTTCCCGTCGCGGCCGCCGCGACGGCTCAACCCCACCTGCAAGGAGAGACGGCATGAAGGTCGTGATTTTCGCCGGCGGCTACGGCAGCCGGCTCAGCGAGGAAACCGCTCTGCGCCCCAAGCCAATGGTGGAGGTGGGCGGCCATCCGATCATCTGGCACATCATGAAGATCTACGCGGCCTACGGCTTCCGCGACTTCGTGATCCTGGGCGGCTACAAGGTCGAGTTCATCAAGAACTACTTCCTCAACTACTGTGCGATCAACAGCGACTTCACCGTCGACCTGCGCTCCGGAAAGCTGCTCTGGCAGCAGGCCCGCAACGAGGACTGGACCGTCACCGTGCTCGACACCGGGCTGGAGACCATGACCGCCGGGCGGCTCAGGCGGGCGCGTTCGGTGATCGGCAGCGAACGCTTCCTGCTGACCTACGGCGACGGCGTGTCCGACGTCGACCTCGCTGCCCTGATCGCCCAGCACGAGGCGTCCGGCGACTGGGTCACGCTCACCGCGGTCACCCAGCCGGGACGCTACGGCGCGCTGGCGCTGAATCCGGAGGACGGGCCTGCGGCGAACCGCGTGCGCGCCTTCCGCGAGAAGGCGGTCGGCGACGGCGGTCTCATCAACGGCGGGTTCTTCGTGGTCGAACCGGAGGTCTTCGATCTCATCGACGGCGACGCCTCGGTGTGGGAGGAGGAGCCGATGGACCGGGTGATCGAGCGCGGCAAGCTCGGCGCCTACCGCCACACCGGCTTCTGGCAGAGCATGGACTCGCTGCGCGACAAGATGGTGCTCGAGAACCTCTGGGAGCGCGGCAATGCGCCGTGGACCCGGGGCGTGCGCCGGGTCGGGGACAAGGTCGCGACGCTGCGCTCCGTCGGCTGACGCGGCGGACCGTCAGCGCGGGTCGTCCGCGCGACGGGTCAGGTTCTGCAGGCCGAACGGGCCCCCACGCTGCCGGCGCCGGTCGAGTTCCAGGGCCGGCGTGCCGGGATACTGGCGACGCAGGAAGATCCGTCCGCCGCAGCTGTCGGCCAGCGACTTGACGCGCCGAAGCGCCCGCAGCTTGCGCCACAGGCGCGGCCCGGCAAGATAGATGTCGTCCCACCATGGCGCCTGGACACTGCGCCCGCCGCGGGTGAGGGCGCCCAGGGTCCTGCGCTCGACACGCTCGATGCCGTGCGCCTCGAGGTAGCGACGCTCGACGCTGTGCGGGTCGGTGCCCGCGGCGCGGATCGGTGCGTACAGCGGGCCGGTCCAGAACGAGCGGGTGTGCAGCACGCTGACGGCGTCGAGCACCGCCATCGCCCTCGGCGTATCGCGCAGCTGTGCGGCGAGGACGTGGTCCATCGCCCAGATGTTGTCGTGGTCGCGGAGGTAGGGCAGGCAGCGCTTGAAGACGTCGACCCGGATGATCGGCGCCATCAGCTCGATCAGGCTGACGTAGCGCAGCTCGAGGCCGGGGCGGTGCACGGTGTCGAGGTGGCCGAAGAAGCTGAAGGGATTGAGGCTGAGCTGCGCCGCGCCGAGATCGTGCTTGCGCATGAGCTGGAATCCCAGGTTCCAGTCCGCCACGGTCGCGACGAGGTCGTCGTCGGGCAGGGCGATGTAGTCGTAGGCATCGAGGTCGATGCCGGCCCGCTCCAGCGCGACGCTGATCCCGTAGAACTTGCTGCGCTCCGGATCGTTGCTCCAGCTCAGCCCGCGCCCGGAGCGTGGCACCGGGCCGAGGCGCGAGCCGTAGTAGCTCAGGTGCAGGTCCCAGTCGCGCGCGGTATGGGCGGGCTTGAGCCAGGTGGCATGGAGCGACTTGTCGCCGACGCGGGCCAGGACCAGGTTGCGGCTGCCACCCGGCTGCCAGCGCCGGGCCGGCGCGGGAGCGGTGGAGGGTGAGGATTGCAGCATTGGAGCAGACCTCGCTGGGCGTGCACCGTCCGATGGTACCTGTCAGTGCCAGCAGCCGGTCGCTCGCATCGCTGGATGCGGACACCGGCGCGTTCGGCGCGTGGTTCCCCGAGACCGGTGCGCGGCACGGCTCCAGCCTCCCCGCGAGCTTAGGACTGGCGTGCCGCGCAGACCATGCGCCGCTGTGGCGCTCCGACGGACGGTTGCGGCGGGTCGGTCGGGAACGAAAAAGGCCAGGGCGACGGCCCTGGCCTTTTCCTCGAAGCGTGGTGGAGCGGAGGAGGATCGAACTCCCGACCTTCGCATTGCGAACGCGACGCTCTCCCAGCTGAGCTACCGCCCCACGCAGGCGCGGAAGTATACGCACCTTCGACCGGAGCTGGCTAGACCTTCGCCGGGTGTCGCGCCGTTCCGGCGATCAGGGCGCCTCGAGGAGCGGAGCCAGGCGCGGTTCGAGCGCCTGCCTGCGCCAGCCGGCGAGCGCACCGGTCCAGCCTCGTCCGTCCAGGAGCTTCTGCAACAGGCGTCGCGACGCTAGCAGGCCCTCCGGCAGGTCGAGACGCCGCGCCTCCGCGGCGACCGCGTCCTGCAGGGCGCGCATCCGGGCGCGTTCGCGATCGCCGGGCGCGCGCGCGCGCGGGAGTTCGCTCTGCTCGTCGGCAAGCGGCGTCGCGAGCGCCTGCAGCAGCTCAGCGCGCTGGCGCCGCGGCGCCTTGGGATGCGCATCGAGGATCGCCGCCAGCGCCGCCGCGTCGGCCGGCGCGCGGCGGGCGAGGGTGACGGCGAGTTCGGCGTCCAGGATCCAGTTCTTCGGCCGGTCCAGCGCGCGTGCCTGCACCTCGCGCCACCGCAGCAGGCGGTACAGGCGGCGCTGTGCCTCCACGTCCAGGACCTGGGCGCTGCGCACCGCGAGGTGCGGCCAGCGCTCGGGCTCGTCCTGCTCGGCCTGGGCCACCAGACGCCCGCAGTCCTGCTCGAGCCAGTCCCGGCGACCGAGCGCATCCAGGCGCTGCGCGAGTTCGGCATGCAGGGCATGCAGGTAGCGCACGTCGTCGCTGGCGTAGTCCTGCTGGCTCGCCGAAAGCGGGCGCCTGAGCCAGTCCGAACGCGTCTCGCCCTTGGCCAGGACGGTGCCGGTGATCGTCTCGACCAGCTTCTGGTAGCCGAGACCGGCGCCGAAGCCCGTCATCGCCGCGGCGATCTGGGTGTCGAACAGCGGACGCGGCGGCACGCCGCAGGCGTGGGCGAGGGCCTGCAGGTCCTCGCTGGCGCTGTGCATCAGCTTGGCCGCACGCGTGTCGGCCAGCCAGTCGCGCAGGACACCGGTCATGCCGGGCACGAGCGGATCGACCAGCAGGATCTCCCCGTCCAGCGCGAGCTGGACCAGGGCCAGCTGCGGATACCACGTCCGCTCGCGCACGAATTCGGTATCCAGCGCCACCGGGCCGCGGCCCTGCCAGTCGGCGAGGCGGTCCTGGAGGAGTTCGGGTCGGTCGATCCAATGATGCACGGGCAGATTTCTGGTTGCGGGGGCCCGGACGATAGCCTAACGTCCCGCCGCAATGGCAGGCCGCGCCGTCGGCGCGGCCCTTTCCCGACTCCACGTGTGCGCGCCATTTCCCGCCTTCGACTCCTCTGCCTGCTGATCGCGCTGGTCGCAGTCGCCGGCTGCGGCGACCGCGATGCTGCCGATGGCGGGCGTGCCCCTGCGGCGCGCGATTCCGCTCCAGGCGGTGATGTGGGAGGCGGCGACGGGGACGGGCCAGCGATCGCTGCACCGCTGCCGTCCGCCGGGATCGCGGTGGGTCCGGGATGGACGCCGGCGCCGCTCGACCTCGATGAGACGGAGATCGAGCAGACGCTCGCTGATGCACAGGCGGCGCTCGACGCGGGGATCCTGCTCGACGGCGATGCTGCCGCCGCGGACGCGGCGGCGGATGCCCGGGCCGAACCCGCATCCGAATCCGACCCGGCCGGCGAAGACGCCGCCGGTACCGATGCCGATGCCGCGGCCGACGCCTCGCCGGCTGTCGAACCGGCCGCCGCTTCCGCAGCGGAGACGCCACGCCGGCCGGCGTTGGACCTCGTGCTCGCCGTGCTCGCGCGCCAGCCGGACGATGAGGAGGCGCAGGCGCTGGCGGCGCGCATCGCCGAGGAGCTGGAGGCCAGGATCGAGACCGCGGCGGCGCGCGGTGGGCTGCGCGAGGTCGAGCATCTGGCCAGCGCGGTGGCCGCGATTCCCGGAGGTATCGTCGGAAGCAGCGTGCAGGCCGCCGTGGCCGCCGCCCGCGAGCGCGCCCGCGAGGATGCCCGCGGCGTCGCCGCCGGCGTGGCGCGTCTGCAGGCCGGCCGGATCCTCGAGCCCGCCGGGAGCAGCGCCCTCGACGCGTTCCGGGCGGTGCTCGCGCGTACGCCGCAGCATGCCGGCGCCCGGGCCGGGGTGGAGCGGATCCGCGAGGGCAGGATCGCCGCCGCGAACGCGGCCGCAGCCGACGGCGACTTCCCGTTGGCCGAGCGCCTGCTCGCCGAGGCCGATCGCGCCGATCCCGGCTCGAACCGGGTGCAGGACGCGAGCGTGCGCCTGGTGGCTGCGCGGCAGCGGCGGGCGCGGGACCTTTCCGAGCAGGCCGATGCCGCCATCGCGGAGCTCGATCTCGACCGCGCCGCCCGCCTCGCCGACGCCTACGCCCGCGCGAGCACGCGCGCGCAGGGCGTGGAGACGCTGCGCCGCCGGATCGAGACGGCGCGGCGCTACGGCCACTTCGACGCAGGACAGACCTTCCGGGACGCGCTGGAGATCGGCGGCACCGCGCCGGAGCTCACCGTGGTGCCCCATGGCAGCTTCATGATGGGCGCCGCCGAAGGCGAGGCGGGCTCCAGCGACACCGAGCGACCCCGCCACCGCGTGGCCTTCGAGCGCGGCTTCGCGGTCACCACGGCACCGATCACCGTGGCCGAGTTCAGGCGCTTCACCGAGGCGACCGGCTACATCGGCACCGCGCAGTCCAGCGGGCGATCGATGGTCTACACCGAACGCGGCGGGGCCATGGCCGAGCGCCGCGGCGTCACCACGCGCGACGGCTACGACGGTCGCCGCGCGGACGCCGACGATCCCGTGCTGCACGTGTCCTGGTACGACGCCTCGGCCTACGCCACCTGGCTGTCGCAGCAGACCGGCGAG
Source organism: Coralloluteibacterium stylophorae (assembly GCF_018122625.2). Classification (GTDB taxonomy): domain Bacteria; phylum Pseudomonadota; class Gammaproteobacteria; order Xanthomonadales; family Xanthomonadaceae; genus Coralloluteibacterium; species Coralloluteibacterium stylophorae. The sequence continues at coordinate 174,228 of NZ_JAGQFT020000001.1, forward strand.
ACCTGGCGCCTGCCCAGCGAGGCGGAGTACGAATACATCCTGCGCGCCGGTACGGCCACGACCTATCCCTGGGGCGAGGGCATGCCGCAGCGCGTGCTCGGCAACCTGGCCGGCGACGGGGATGCGTCGAGCTCGCGGCGCGGCTGGGGCAATGCGGTGCCCGGCTACGACGATGGCTATTGGGGCCCGTCGCCCGTGCGCACGTTCGCGCCGAACCCGTTCGGCCTGCACGACATGATCGGCAACGTCTCGGCCTGGACCGAGGACTGCTGGCACGACAGCTACCGGCGCGCGCCGCGCGACGGCAGCGCCTGGGTCAATCCGGGCTGCGCGCGCCGGGTGATCCGCGGCGCCTCGTGGGCGAGCGGCCCGGACCAGGCGCGTTCGGCGTTCCGGCTGGGCGTGCCGGTGGACACGACCAGCGCGCGCCTGGGCATCCGCCTGGTCCGCGGGATCTGATCCGCCGCCGGCACGCGCGCCTCCCCGGCACGAAAACGCCCCGCGGCCGGAGCCGCGGGGCGGTCGTCGTAGCGCGTGGCGACGGATGTCAGCGGACGCGCGTCTTGTCGCCTCCGGCCGTTCCCGCGGTCTCCCGGGACCGGGCGCCCGCATGCGACGACGGACGCGCCTGCGCACCGGGATTCATGCTGCCGAGCAGGCCCTGCTGGAAGTTCTTCCACAGGTCCATGTTCCGCTCGGTGATCTGGTTGAGCATGCTCCACGGAGTCTGCCCCATCAGCGCGTTGAGCTGGCTGCGGAACTGCTGCTGCTGCTCGAGGAACAGTTCCATGCTGCGCTCCAGATAGCTGCCCATGAAGCCCTGCAGCGAGTCGCCGTAGAAGCGGATGATCTGGCTCAGGACCTGGGTGCTCAGCATCGGCTGCCCGTCCTGCTCGTGCTCGGCGATGATCTGCAGCAGCACCGGACGGGTCAGGTCCTCGCCGGAGCGGGCATCGCGGACCTCGAAGGCTTCGCCATCCACGATCAGCTGGCGCACGTCCTCGAGCGTAATGTAGCTCGAGATCTCGGTGTCGTAAAGCCGGCGGTTGGGGTACTTCTTGATGATTCGGATGTCTGACTTTGGTGCCATGCGGCATCTCTGCAGTCGGGGTAATGCTGCGCAGCATGGACCCCTTGTTTTTGCAGGGCAATACGACCTAGGGGCCATCTACTGGCGCTGTCGGGGGCATCCCTGGTGCGCTGCGGCGTAATTACGAAGTCGGCACCGATGCTGCGCCGCGGCGGGCCGTTCGGTCACCGACGGCGGCCGGGCGGCCGCGGCGGGCCCGAATCGGGCCAACTGCGCGAAACGGCTCACCAGCCCATGTAGTGCCCGCCGTTGGCCGACAGGTTGGTGCCGGTGATCCAGGCGGCCTCCTCGGCCACCAGGAACGCCACGGCGTAGGCGATCTCCTCCGGCCGACCCAGCCGCCCGGTCGGGATCTGGGCGACGATCTTCGCCCGCACTTCCTCGGGCACCGCCATCACCATGTCGGTGGCGATATAGCCGGGCGAGACCGTGTTCACGGTGATGCCGAAGCGCGCGTTCTCCTGTGCCAGGGAGATGGTGAAGCCGTGCATGCCGGCCTTCGCGGCGGCGTAGTTGGCCTGGCCGTACTGCCCCTTCTGGCCGTTGATCGAGCTGATCTGCACGATCCGGCCCCAGCCGCGCGCGCGCATGCCCTCGATCACCGGACGGGTGACGTTGAAGCACGAGCCGAGGTTGGTGTCGATGACCTCCTGCCACTGTCGCGCCTGCATGCGGTGGAAGGTGGTGTCGCGGGTGATGCCGGCATTGTTGACCAGGATCTCCACCGGCCCGACGCGCGCCTCGATCTCGCGCACCATCTCCGCCGACGCGTCCGCTTCGCTGACGTCGCCCTCGACCAGTTCCACCTCGATCCCCTCGGCCCGGCGCTGGGCCTGCCATGCCCGAGCGCGCGCCTCGTCGCGGTAATTGCTCACCACCCGATGCCCCATCGACGCCAGCTTCTGGCAGATGGCGGTACCGATTCCGCCGGTTCCGCCGGTGACCAGGGCGATGCGAGGCTGCATGGAGCGACTCCGGGAATGACTGCGGGAAGCTCGCCATCCTAGCCAAGGCCGGGGCCGGGCGGGGAACCGGCGGGAGCCGGTGCCGTTCCCGTCGCCGCGACCGGGCCCGGCGGCACCCTGGCCATGTCGAACCTCGCCGCCGCCGTGCGCAGCAGGTCGCGCAACGGCCCGGGCCGCGCCCAGACCGCGGGATCCTGGCCCAGCACCCGCCATGCCGCCGCCAGCGCCGGCCGCGGATCCGCGGGGTCGACGGGCAGTGCCGCCAACGACTTGCCGAGCTTGCGTCCCGCTGCATCGACGACCAGCGGCAGGTGCGCGTAGCGCGGCGTCGGCAGGCCCAGGCGCTGCTGCAGCAGGATCTGGCGCGGCGTCGAGTCGAGGAGGTCGGCGCCGCGCACGACGTGGGTCACGCCCTGCTCAGCGTCGTCCACCACCACCGCCAGCTGGTAGGCCCAGTGGCCGTCGGCACGGCGCACGACGAAGTCGCCGTCCTCCTCCGCGAGGTGGCGCGCGACCGCGCCCTGTACCGCATCGACGAAGCCGATGGTGCGTGCGGGTGCGCGCATCCTCGTTGCCGGCGGCCGCTCGGCATGCGCGTCCGCGACGCAGGCGCGGTGCAGGCCGTCGCTGGCGCCGAGCTCGCTGCGGCTGCAGCGGCAGGCGAAGACGTCGCCCTGCGCCTCGAGGCGCGCGAGCGCCTGCGCATAAAGCGCATGCCGCTGGCTCTGCCGGATCACCGCCGCGTCGGGATCCAGGCCGAAGGCGGCGAGCGTGCGCAGCTGCCCGTCCGCGGCGCCGGCGACCTCGCGTGGCCGGTCGATGTCCTCGATGCGGACCAGCCACTCGCCCTCGTGCGCCCGCGCATGCGCCCAGCTGCCGAGCGCGGCGACGAGGGATCCGAAGTGCAGGGGACCGGTCGGGGAGGGCGCGAAGCGCCCGCGGTAGCGCTCAGCCATCGGATCCGGCGGAAGTCTGAACGGTCGCGGCCGTGGCGTGCTGGACGGCAGGCATGATCTTGAAATTAACCGATCGCGGCCAATCTTCGGCTGGCGACCGGATCGCCGGTTCGTCCCTCGGGAGAGTACGAGACATGTTCAAGCGGATTACCTTGTTCCTGGCCACCAACCTCGCGGTGTTGGTGCTGCTGGGTATCGTGATGTCGGTGCTGCAGGGCGTCTTCGGCGTGCGCCTGGACGGCGGCGCGGGGCTGCTGGTGTTCGCGGCGGTGTTCGGGTTCGGCGGTTCGCTGATCTCGCTGATGATGTCGAAGTGGTCAGCCAAGATGGCGACCGGTGCCAGGGTCATCGAGCAGCCGCGCAACGAGGCGGAACGGTGGCTGGTGGAGACGGTGCGCCGGCAGGCGGATGCCGCGGGCATCGGCATGCCCGAGGTCGCCGTCTACGACGCGCCGGAGATCAACGCCTTCGCGACCGGCGCCAGCCGCAACAATGCGCTGGTGGCGGTGTCGACCGGCCTGCTGCGCTCGATGAGCCGCGACGAGGCCGAGGCGGTGCTGGGGCATGAGGTGAGCCACGTCGCCAATGGCGACATGGTCACCATGGCCCTGGTCCAGGGCGTGCTCAACACGTTCGTGATCTTCCTGGCACGGGTCGTCGGCCGCGTCATCGACGGGTTCCTGAGCGGCAGCCGCGACGGCGAGCACGCGGGGCCGAGCTTCTTCTACTACGTGATCGTGTTCGTGCTGGACATGGTGTTCGGCCTGTTCGCCTCGATGATCGCGATGTGGTTCAGCCGCCACCGCGAGTTCCGTGCCGACGCCGGCGGCGCGCGCCTGGCGGGACGCCACAAGATGATCGCGGCGCTCGAGCGGCTCGCGCAGAACCAGGGCCAGAGCACGCTGCCGAACCAGATCCAGGCCTTCGGCATCTCCGGCGCCGTGGCCCACGGCATGCGTCGGCTGCTGCTGAGCCATCCGCCGCTGGCGGAGCGGATCCAGGCCCTGCGCGACGCGCCGCTGGACGAACACGCGGTCCGGCAGGGCGTGGTGTCCTAGCGCTTCTCCCGGTCCGCCAGCAGCAACGAGGCCCGCCTCCCGGCGGGCCTTTTTTCTGGTGTCGCCACTTTCCCGGGATCAGCCGAAGTCGTAGTTCATCAGGGGGCCCGCCGCCGCGAGGAAATGGCCCTCGACGTAGTCGACGCCGGCTGCGAACAGCACCGACATGCTCGCCGCGTCCTGCACGAACTCGGCCATGACCTTCTTGTCGTGCTCGCGCGCCTGCTCGGCGAGCGTGCGCAGGCGCTGCTGCGATTCGGCGTTGCGCGGCAGGTCCTGCATCAGCGCGCGGTCGATCTTGAGGAAGGCCGGGTCGAGGTTGGTCAGCAGGTGGAACGGATTGAGCCCGGAACCGAACTGCTCCAGCGCGAGCCGGCAGCCGAGCGCGGCGACGGCGGTCTGGAACTCCTGCGTCGCCCTGAGCGCGGTGAAGGCCTTGGCCTCCGCGATCTCGAACACCAGCTGGGCGCCGTCGACGCCGTACTTCGACAGCTGCGAGGCGACGAAGTCCTGGAGCGTGCCCCTGGTCAGCGAGGCCTGGGTGATCTTCACGAACAGGGTCGGGCTGTGGCGCCGGGTCCTGGCCTCGGCGCAGGCGGCGATGGCGTGGGAGATGACCCAGCGGTCGAGGTCGTCGAGCAGGCCGTGCTCCTCGGCGATGTCGAAGAACGCGCCGGGCAGGACCACCTCGCCCTCGCTGCCGCGCAGGCGGATCAGGACCTCGTACTGCTCGCCCGGCTCGCCCTGCAGGCTGATGATCGGCTGGTAGTGCAGCACGAAGCCTTCGTTGTCGAGCGCGCGGCGGATGCGCTCGACCCAGCCCAGCACGCGCTCCTCCTCGGCGCGGTCCACCGCGCCGGGATCGTAGATCTCGGCGCGGTTGCCGCCGACCTGCATGGCCGACTGCAGCGACTGCGTGGCACGCGACAGCACCTGCTGCACCGTGGCGATCTTCTCGCCGATCTGGACGCCACCGATGCTCACGGTCAGCGACAGCGAACGGTCGTCGGCCTCGACGATGTGGCCGTCGAAGGCGCGGCGCAGCTGCTCGGCGACCTCCGCGCTGCGGCGGTGGTCGCACTCGGTGCACAGCACGGCGAAGCCATGGTCGCTGAAGCGGGCGGCGTGGCTGTGCCCGTCGAGCGCGCCGCGCAGGCGTTCGGCCAGCGCCCCGAGCAGCGCGTCGGCATGGGCGAGGCCGATGTCGGCGAGCACGTTGCTGTAGTGGTCGGGCTCGATCAGCAGCAGGGCCTGGTCGCCACGGCCGCCGGCGGCGGCGGCCACCGAATCCTCCAGCAGCGCCAGGAAGTGCGCGCGGTTGTACAGGCCGGTCACCTGGTCGCGCTGGCGCAGCGCGTCGAGCTCGCGCGCGACGTCGGCATCGACCGCCTGCTGGCGGAACACGATCTGCAGGCAGGACTCGCCCTCGTAGGTCGCCTGGGCGAACTCCATGACCGCGTCGAAACTCGAGCCGTCGGCACGCTGCGCGGCCAGTTCCAGGCTGCGCGGCGGCGGCTCGCCGCGGGACAGCCCGCGCAGGAGCTGCTTGAACTCGCCGGCGTGCGAGGGGGCGACCATGTCCAGCAGCGGCAGCCCCTCGACCTCGTCGAAGTCGGCGTAGCCGAACATCTCGAGGTAGGCGTCGTTGGCGCGGATGTGCATGCCCTCGTGGACGTAGGCGATCGGGTCGCGCGAGGAGGCGATGAGCGCATCGCAGCGGCGCTCGCTCTCGCGCAGGGCGATCGCCAGCCGACGCAGGTCGCGGCGCCGCGCCAGCCCCTCGAACGCACGCCGCACCACCGCGCGCAGGTGCTCCGGACGACCGCGCAGCGCGACGTCCCTCGCACCGAGCGACAGCGCCTCGAGCACCGCGTTCTCGTCGAGCGACTCCATGCCGGCGATCACCGGCAGGTCCTTGCCCGAGGCGTCGGTGACCTGCATGAGCAGCGGGAACGGGATCTGCGTCCCGGCCCAGGCCGCGAGCACCAGGTCGACCGGGTGCTCGAGCAGCAGGCGCGCGAGTTCGTCGCTGGATTCGGCGCGCAGCGGGCGGATCGCCATGCCGCCGTTGCGGAGCAGGCTGATGAAGCGTTCTGCGTCGTCGAGGCGGTCCTCGACCAGCAGCAGGCGTATCACGGTGTCGGACTGCGGCATGCCGTCTCCGGGCAACTCGTTCGTCGGTGCGGTCGCGGCGCCCCTTTCGCCGCAACCTGGATGGCGTCCTGCCGCATCGTCGGGCGGACAGCGCAAAGCATAGTCGAGGCGGCGGGCCTTGGGCCGCCTCAGAGCGGACGCTTGCCCGGATCGCCGGCGACCTCGCGGACCAGGCGCGGGACCAGGTAGCCCGGCAGGCGCGCGGCCAGCGCCTCGTGCAGGGCACGCGCGGTCGCGTCGTCGACCTCGAAATGCGCGGCGCCGGCGACCCGGTCGAGCTGGTGCAGGTAGTAGGGCAGGACGCCGATCTCGAACGACCGCTCGCTCAGCCGCGCGAGCGCCTCGATGTCGTCGTTGATCCCGCGCAGGAGCACCGCCTGGTTCAGCACCGTCGCGCCGGTGCCGCGCAGCGCCGCGATGGCGCCTGCGACCGAGGCGTCCAGCTCGTTGGCGTGGTTGGCGTGGATGACCACCGCGACCGGCCAGGGCAGGCCGCCGAGCCAGGCGAGCAGATCGTCGTCGACCCGCTCGGGAAGCACCACGGGCAACCGGGTGTGGATGCGCAGGCGGCGCAGGTGCGGGATCGCCCTGAGCCGGGTGGTCAGGCCCGCGAGCTTGTGGGTCGCCAGCGAGAGTGGGTCGCCGCCCGACAGCAGCACTTCCTCGATGCTCGGGTCCGCTGCGATGTAGGCCACGGCCTCCTGCCAGTCGCCGGCCGCGGCGGTGTCCTGCGCGTAGTCGAAATGGCGCCGGAAGCAGTAGCGGCAGTGCACCGCGCAGCTGCCGGTGGCCACCAGCAGCGCGCGGCCCCGGTACTTGTGCAGCACGCCCGTGGCGCCGCGCGCGGCCATGTCGCCGACCGCGTCGATGCCGTAGCCAGGCACCAGCGCATCCTCCTCGATCACCGGCAGCACCTGGCGCAACAGCGGGTCGGTGGGGTCGCCGCGCCGCATCCGCGCGACGAAGCCGGGCGGCGCGCGCAGCGGGAACTGGCGGGCGGCGGCGTCGGAGACGCGTGCGGCCAGGTCGGGCAGGCCGAGCTCGCGCAGCAGGTCGCGCGGGTCGCGCAGCGACTGCCGCCACAGCGCCTGCCAGCCCACCGCCGAGCCGAGGGAGCGGGCGTGGCTCACGGCGCCGGACCGGCGGGATGGAACGGGGCGTGGAACGGGCACGGCATCGGCATCACGGTTATCATGGAGGTTTGCGAAAGGCCGCCCACCGGGGCGGCCGCATAGTCTACGGCCGCGCATGGCCGACCAACGATACGGAGCGAGCAAGGCATGGCCAGTTACGGCATGAACGACGTCAAGAACGGGATGAAGATCCTCGTCAACAACGAGCCCTGCGTCATCACCGACACCGAGTACGTCAAGCCGGGCAAGGGCCAGGCCTTCACGCGCGTGAAGTATCGCTTCATCAAGTCGGGCCGCGTGGTCGAGCTGACCATGAAGGCGACGGATTCTCTCGAGGCGGCGGACGTCGTCGACACCGACATGCAGTTCCTCTACGCCGACGGCGAGTTCTGGCACTTCATGAACCCCGAGAGCTTCGAGCAGGTGCAGGCCGACGAGGCCGGCGTCGGCGACGCGAAGAAGTGGCTCAAGGGCGAGGAGGACTGCGTGGTGACCCTGTTCAACGGCAGCCCGATCACGGTGCAGCCGCCGAATTTCGTCGAACTCAAGATCGTCGAGACCGATCCGGGCGTGCGTGGCGACACCTCGGGCGGCGGCGGCAAGCCGGCCAAGCTCGAGACCGGTGCGGTGGTCCGCGTGCCGCTGTTCGTCGGCCAGGAAGAGGTCATCCGCGTCGATACCCGCAGCGGCGAGTACGTCAGCCGCGTCAAGTGATCCGGCGCGCGCCTGCGGCACGGGTCCGCAGGCGCGGCGGGCGGCTCCGGCCCGGCCGGGCCACGACGGCAGGATGACCGAGGTCGCGGCCGTCATCCCGGCACCGGCATGGTGTCGGCCCGCAGCATGCCGCCGCCACGTTTTCCAGGAGAGCCCATGACCGACACCCTTCCCGAACCCTGCGATCTCCTGATCGAAGCCGGCTGGGTGGTCCCGGTCGAGCCGCATGGCGTGGTGCTGGAAGGCCACGCGGTGGCGGTCCGCGACGGCGCGATCCTGGCGGTGCTGCCGGCCGCGGACGCAGCGGCGCGTTACGCCCCGCGCGAGCACGTGCGCAAGCCGCATTCGGTGCTGCTGCCGGGCCTGGTCAACGCACACGTGCACAACCCGATGACCCTGCTGCGCGGCGTCGCCGACGACCTGCCGCTGATGGTCTGGCTGCGCGAGCACATCTGGCCGATCGAGGGCAAGGTGCTGGGGCCGGCCTTCGTCGCCGACGGCATCGAGCTGGCCATCGCCGAGATGGTCCGCGGCGGCACCACCTGCTGCAACGAGAACTACTTCTTTCCCGACGCCGCCGCCGCGACCTATGCCCGGCACGGCTTCCGCGCCGTGGTCGGGCTGCCGGTGATCGACTTCCCGACGCCGTGGGCCGCTTCCCAGGACGAGTACTTCGCCAAGGCCCTGGAGGTGCACGACGGGATCCGCGCCGATGCGCTGGTGACCAGCGCCTTCGTGCCGCACGCGCCGTACACCGTGGCCGATTCCGCCTTCGAACGCATCCGCGTGCTGGCCGACCAGCTCGACATCCCGGTCCACCTGCACGTGCACGAGACCGCGCAGGAGGTCGAGGACGCGCTGGCCAGGCACGGCAGCCGCGAGATCGCGCGCCTGGACCGCCTCGGCCTCTACAACGACCGCCTGATCGCGGTGCACATGACCCAGCTCACCGATGCCGAGATCGCGCTGACCGCCGAGCGCGGGGTGTCGGTGGTGCACTGCCCGGAATCCAACCTCAAGCTCGCCTCGGGCTTCTGCCCGGTGGAGAAGCTGCGCCGCGCCGGCGTCAACTTGGCGTTGGGCACGGACGGGGCGGCGAGCAACAACGACCTCGACATGATCGGCGAGATGCGCACTGCCGCGCTGCTGGCCAAGGCCGTCGCCGGCGACGCCGCCGCGCTCGATGCGGCCAGCGTGCTGCGCATGGCGACCCTGGGCGGCGCGCGCGCGATGGGGCTCGACGACCGCATCGGCTCGATCGAGCCGGGCAAGCGCGCCGACCTGGTGCTGGTCGACATGGACCCGATCGAGATGCAGCCGCTCTACCACGTGGTCTCGCAGCTGGTGTACGCGAGCGGGCGCGGACAGGTCAGCGACGTCTGGATCGACGGCCGGCGCCACCTGCGCGACCGCGCCTGCGAGGGGATCGACGTCGGCGCCGTCGGCGCCCGCGCCCGCGAATGGGCCGAGCGCATCGGCGCCATGCGCGGCGGCAGGACGGAGGCGGCATGAATGCGACGCAGCAGGGGCAGGGGATGAACGCCAGCCAGGACGAACTCGACCGCTTCGGCGCGCTGGCGAGCCAGTGGTGGGACGAGAACGGGCCGCAGCGCCCGCTGCACGACCTCAACCCGGTGCGCCTGGACTACATCCGCAACCGCGCCCCGCTCGAGGGGCGGACGGTGCTCGACGTCGGCTGCGGTGGCGGCCTGCTGAGCGAGGCGCTCGCCCGCGCCGGCGCGAAAGTCACCGCGCTCGACCTCGCCCCGGAGCTGATCGAGGTCGCCCGGCTGCACCTGCTGGAGGCGCGCCTGGCGACGCCCGGCCTCGAGGTCGAGTACCTGCTCACCGCGGTCGAGCAGCTCGCGGCGGAGCGTCCGGCCGGCTTCGACGTGGTCTGCTGCATGGAGATGATCGAGCACGTGCCGGACCCGGCCGCGGTCATCGCCGCCTGCGCGCGCCTGCTGAAGCCGGGCGGGCAGCTGTTCGTGTCCACGCTCAACCGTACGCCGGCGGCCTTCGCCTTCGCGATCGTCGGCGCCGAGTACGTCGCCCGCCTGCTGCCGCGCGGCACGCACCGCTACGCGCAGTTCGTGCGCCCGGCCGAGCTCGGCGCGTGGATGCGCGAGGCGGGGCTGTCGATGCAGGACGTCAGCGGCGTGCTCTACGACCCGCTGCGCCGGCGCGCGCGGCTGTCCTCGCTCAACGCGGTCAACTACATGGCCGCCGCGCGCAAGCCGGAGTGAGCGCCGTGACCGCTGGCGCCATCGCGCCGCTGGTGCTGTTCGACCTCGACGGCACCTTGCTCGACACCGCTCCCGACCTCGCCGCGGCCGCCAACCGGGTCCTGGCGGAGGAGGGGCGCGCGGCGCTGCCGGAATCGACGCTGCGGCCGTTCGTGTCCAAGGGCGCGCGCGCCATGCTGGCGGTGGCGTTCCCCGAACTGGATGACGCCTCGCGCGACGCCCTGCTGCCGGCGTTCCTGCGCCACTACGGCGCGGCGCTGGTCGTGGGCACGCGTCCGTACCCGGGCATCGAGGCGGCGCTGGCCGCGATCGAGGCCGCCGGCAGCCGCTGGGGCGTGGTCACCAACAAGCCCGAGGCGCTCGCCCGCGGCGTGGTCGCCGGCATCGGCTGGGGCACGCGCTGCAGCGCGCTGGTCGGCGGCGACACGCTGCCGGTGCGCAAGCCCGATCCGGCGCCGCTGCTGCTGGCCTGCGAACGCGTGGGCGTGCCCGCAGCCGACTGCGTCTACGTCGGCGACGATGCGCGCGACGTGCTGGCGGCGCAGGCCGCGGGCATGCCGGCGGTCGCCGCGATGTGGGGCTACCACGAGGACCACGAGGATCCGCGCGCCTGGGGCGCCGAGCGCGCGGCCGCCGACGGGCGCGCGCTGCTGGAGCCGGGGATGCTGGCGTCCGCGCGGAGCCTCGCGTGAGCGGCGCCCAGGCCGAGGCGCTGACCGGCTTCGTCGCCAAGTGGCATGCGCGGGAGCCGGAGATGGCGATCGCCGAAGTGTTCTGCCCGCCGCCGCTGCGCGAGCGCTACCGCGCCTGGGGCGCGCTGCTGTTCGAGCTGCGCGAGGCAGTGTTCGAGCTCAGCGATCCACGGGTGGCGATGGGCAAGACCGGGTGGTGGGCGGAGGAACTGGTCGCGCTGGAGCAGGGCAGGGCGCGCCACCCGGTGACGCAGGCGCTCGCCGACGCGCCGCCGGCGCGGTGGACGCCGCTCGCCGGGGTGCTGATCGAGGCGGTGCAGGGCGAGGCGCGTCCGGCCGGGCGCGATGCCGCGTTCGCCGACGTCGCGCCGCTGGCGGCGGCGCTGGCCGCGGTGGAGGCGGAGCTGTTCGGCCGTGCCGCGCCGGATCCGGACGCAGCGCGTGCCGTCGCGGCCCATCTGCTGGCGCAGCGCCTGCTGGTCGGCATGGGCGGCGACGACCGCGGTCGCGTACCGATGCACCTGCAGGCGCGGCATGGCCTGACCAGCGGCCAGCTCGTGGAGCCGGCGGGGGCGTCGGCGCGGCGGGACTGGGCCGCCGAACTCGCCGAGGCGCTACCGCGCGCCCTGCCTGCCGCACCGCTCTATCGCCGGCAGCGTCTTGCAGCCGACCGCGCCCGCCTGGCCCGCGCCCGCGCCGGCAGGCCCGATGCGGCGCCCCCGGCGCTGGGCAGCCTGTTGCGCAGCTGGCGCGCCGCCCGCGCCGGCTGAATGCCCGCTCGGTGCGGCGTCCGCACCCTCAGTCGCCGCGCTCGAGCACCAGCAGCGGATCGACGCGCACGTCGAACCAGTTCATGCCCCAGTGCAGGTGCGGCCCGGTCGCGCGCCCGGTGGCACCGACCGCGGCGAATGCCTGGCCCTGTTCGACCCGGTCGCCGACCTGCACGTCGATGCGCGAGAGGTGCAGGAAATTGGAACTGACGCCGAAGCCGTGGTCGATGACGACCGTTCCGCCGGTGAGGTAGAGGTCGGGCTCGGCGAAGGTCACCGTGCCCGCGGCAGGTGCCTTGACCGGCGTTCCGGTCGGCACCGCGATGTCCATGCCGGAATGACCGGACGGGGCGGCCTGGCCGTTGTAGACGCGGCCGCTGCCGAAGCGCCCGCTGATGCGGCCCTCGACCGGCCAGACGAACTGCCGGGCGAAATCGGTGCGGTCGTCGTCGCGCTCGCGCGCCGCGGTGACGCGCGCCTGCTCGCGCTGGATCCTGGCCGCGATCTCCGGCGGCGGCGACACGGTCTTCGGCGGCACGCCGTCGACCCGCTCGACCGGCCAGTCGCGCGCAGCCACCCTGATGCGCTCGGTGACCGGCGCACCTTCCGGCGGGACGACGGTGACCTCGACCGGCCCCGCCTCGTTGCGGCCCAGCCCGAACACCACGGTGCCCCAGCCGCTGACCCGCAGAGAACGCGCTCCGTAGCGGACCTCGCTGCCGGGAGGCACGCGGCCGAACACCAGCGCGCCCTGGGACGCCTCCGCCGGGAATACGATCCGCCCGGCGTCCGCCGCGTCGTCGTCCTGTCGCGCGAGGACGGCGGACGCGGCCAGCGCCAGCAGCAGTGCCGGCAGCGGCCGGCGCCAGCGCCTCAACGTGCGAACTCCAGCCGGCGTCCGGCGGGCTCGCCCAGGAGCCTGCTGCCGTCCCACACCTGCTCGCCGTTGACGAAGGTCGCCGCCACCTGCGACCGGAAGGTGGTCCCCTCGAACGGCGACCAGCCGCACTTCGACAGCACGTCCTCACGGCGCACGGTGAACGGCGCGTCGGCATCGACCAGGACCAGGTCGGCCCAGTAGCCCTCGCGCAGGAAGCCGCGCTCGGCGACGTCGAAGAGCAGGGCGGGCGCGTGCGCGAACTTCTGCACCACGCGGGCGATGTCGAACCGACCCGCATGCACGTGCTCGAGCGCGGAGACCAGCGCGTACTGCACCAGCGGCAGGCCCGACGGCGCCTTCGTGTAGGGGTTCTGCTTCTCCTCCCAGGTGTGCGGCGCATGGTCGGTCGCCAGGACGTCGATGACGTCGTCGGCGACCGCGCGGATCAGCGCGTCGCGGTCGGAGGCATCCTTGATCGCCGGGTTGCACTTGATCAGGTGGCCCAGGCGCGCGTAGTCGGCGCGGGCAAAGTGCAGGAAGTGCACGCAGGTCTCGGCGGTGATGCGCTTGCCCTGGATCGGGCCGGCATCGAAGAAGCGCAGCTCGTCGGCGGTGGAGATGTGCAGCACGTGCAGGCGCGTGCCGTGCTTCCTGGCCAGGCCCACCGCCAGCTCGGTCGACTTCAGGCAGGCCTCGCGCGAGCGGATGTCGGGATGGCACTCGGCCGGGATGTCCTCGCCGTAGCGCGCAACGTACTCGCGCTGCAGGGCGTCGATCGTCGGCGTGTCCTCGCAGTGGGTGATGATCGGCGTCGGCGCGTGGCGGAAGATCCCGCCGAGCACCTCCGGATCGTCGACCAGCATGTTGCCGGTCGAGGCGCCCATGAACACCTTGATGCCCGGCGCCGTCTTCGGGTCGAGCGTGCGCACGGCCTCGAGGTTGTCGTTGCTGGCGCCGAGGTAGAAGCCGTAGTTGCCCCAGGCGCGGCCGGCGGCCATGGCGTACTTGTCGGCCAGTGCCTGCGCGTCGAGCGTGGGCGGCCGCGTGTTCGGCATGTCCATGAAACTGGTCAGTCCGCCGGCCACGGCCGCGGCCGATTCGCTGGCGACGTCGCCCTTGGCCGTCAGGCCCGGCTCGCGGAAGTGCACCTGGTCGTCGATCATGCCGGGCAGCAGCCATCTGCCGGCGGCGTCGGTGACACTCTCGCCGTCGCGCGGCGTGAGTCCGCTGCCGATCGCGTCGATCCGTCCGTTGCGGATGCGGAGGTCGCCGTCGAAGGTGCGGCCTTCGTTGACGATGCGGGCGTTGACGATCAGTCGGTTCATCGGGGTCCTCGTCCGTGGGCGGCGCCGGTGTCAGGCGTCGCGGTGGTCGCAGGCGGGTCCGGGCCCGCTGCCGGGCACCGGATCGTAGCCGCCGGGGTGGAAGGGATGGCAGCGGGCCAGGCGCGTTGCCGCCAGCATGACGCCGCGCATGGCACCGTGCCGCTCGATGGCTTCGCGGGCGTAGTCGGAGCAGCTCGGATGGAAACGGCAGCGCGGGCCGAGCAGCGGACTGATCAGCAGCTTGTAGCCGCGAAGCAATGCGATGAGGAGGAGCTTCACCGGACGGGTGGCTGCGTGGGTCGCGGGGCCTGCCGAGCTGTTGCCGCAGGCAAGCCGCTAGGCTATAACACGCGGCCGCTGCGCCTCAAGGCGACACGCGGCGTACGGCCGGATGCAGGGATTGATGTGGCGCGGGCGAGCCACCATACCGGGCGACGCACACCCGATCCGGGCCGGAGCGCCCACCTCATCTTTTCGAAGGATGCCCCCGTGGCCGTCAAGAAGAGTGCCAAGAAGCCCGCAAGCCCAGCCGCGACCAGGACCGTGAAGACGACGGCGGCCAAGGCGCCCGCCAAGGCCGCCGCCAGCGGCGCAACGGCGAAGGCGGCGCCGAAAAAGCAGGTCGCCGCCAAGGCCACAGCGCCAGCCGGCAGGACCGCCGCCAAGGGCAGCGTCGCAAAAGCCCCCCCGAAGACATCAGTGAGCAAGTCCGCAGTGAGCAAGACCACAGCTACCAAGACGGCGAAGAAGGCCGCCGCCCCCACCTCCGCTCCGCAGGCCGCGGAGGGCCAGCGCACCGCCGCGCGTGGCGGCGCCCGTGCCCGCGCCTCGGCGCCCTCCGCGCAGCGCGACGTGACCATCAAGCCGGCCCCGGAAACGGGCAAGCGCGTGACGCTTCCGGCGGGCTACAAGCCGAAGGCCGGCGAGGAGTACATGAGCCCGATGCAGCTCGAGTACTTCCGCCAGCGCCTGCTGAAGTGGCGCGACGACCTCGTCGAGGAGTCGAAGCAGACCATCGAGAATCTCAAGGACGAGGTCCGCGACGTCGGCGACGAGGCCGAGCGCGCCACCCGCGAGACCGAGAACTCGCTCGAGCTGCGCACCCGCGACCGCTACCGCAAGCTGATCAACAAGATCGACAGCACCCTGCGGCGCGTCGACGACGGCAGCTACGGCTACTGCGTCGACACCGGCGAGGAGATCGGCCTGGAGCGTCTCGAGGCGCGCCTGACCGCGGAGCGCACCATCGACGCCCAGGAGCGCTGGGAGCACCTGCAGAAGCAGATGGGCGACTGAGCGCTCCTCCCGGAGCGGCACCGACGAAGAGGCCCCGCGGATGCGGGGCCTCTTCGTTTCCACGGGCTCGCCGGCGGCGCGATCAGTACCACTCCAGCAGGGACACGCCGGCGCCGATGTAGGTGGCCTTGTGGTTGTAGTCGATGAGGCTCTCGCCGTAGCCGTGGAAGACCTGCAGGTAGCCATGCAGCGAACCGGCGATGGGATAGGTCCATTCCAGCTGCACCGCGCCGCGGGAGTCGTCGCCGCCGCGCAGGCTGTGGCGCAGCATCAGCGCCAGCTCCTGCTCGCCGATCTGGCGCACGATCTGCAGGTCGCCCTGGCCGACGTAGTCGACGATGTCGGGATTGTTGTCGGACTCGTCGTCGGTCTCGCTGATCCGCGCCCACACCCGCGGCGTGATCGTCCAGTCGCCGCGCTCGAAGCCGGCCTGCAGGATCGCCCGGTTCCAGCTGCGGGAGTAGGGATCCGAGCGGCCGTTGGACTGGTGGTTCAGGCTGATGCCGAGCATCTGCCCGTGCCAGCCGAACAGGTTGTAGTTGGTGCGGAAGGCGAGGATCGCCTCGGGCTCGTAGTTGGTCTCGCGGAAAGGCCGCGATTCCTCGTTGTTGTAGACCTGCCAGCGCGAGCTCTGGGTGTAGCCGAGCCACAGGTCGCCGACATCGCCGAACACGCCCTGCCAGGCCTTGGTCTTGAAGCTGATCTGGAACTTCGCCTCGGTGGCATCCAGCGACTGCGGCTCGGTGATGGTGTTGTTGGGGTTCGGGCTCGAGGGCGCGGGATTGGTGTCCGAGGTCCAGAACACCGGCAGCACGTACACCGGCTTGTAGGCGCGGAAGTTGAAGATGCCCAGCTTGGATTCGGGCTCGAGCTCCCAGCGGGAGTCGAGGCGCGAGCCCTTGGCCGCCGCCTCCACCTCCTGGCGGGGGCGCACGGCGAAGATCGTGCTGCGGTCGATGGGCGGCGCCACCCGCGAGGTGCCGTCCTGCACGCGCGGGTCGGGACGTCCGAGCGCCTGGTCGTAGCAGGCCAGCCGCTCCGCGTCGCTCTCGACGGCGGTGCAGGCTTCCGGTGTCTCGGGATCGGTGACGGGCTGCTGAGAGAAGGCGGGCGTCGCGACGAGGAGCAACGCGCCGGCGATTGGGGTGAGTCGCGGCATGTACGGAATCCGAGGGGGACAGCGTTGCGAAAGTGTGACAGCGGAACGGGCGTGCTGCCGAGCGGCCCGATCAGTGGAGCTTGCCTGGCGCACGGGCCGTCGCCGGCGACGGCGCGTCGGGCAAGGGCGGACGCGCGCCCTCGGTCGGCAGCCGCGGCCCGGATCAGGCGAGCTGCGCGCGCGCCGTGTCCTTGATGCGCGCCAGGATCGCCGCCAGGCCGTTGCTGCGGGTCGGCGACAGGTGCCGGGCCAACCCGATGTCGGCGACGAAGGTCGGCTCGGTGTCGACGATCTCCTGCGCCGGCCGCCCCGAGTACACGCGCAGGGCGAGATAGATGAGGCCGGAGACGATCGCCGAGTCGCTGACGGCGCGGAACTCCAGCCGCCCGGCGTCGCCGTCGCTCAGGATCCACACCATCGACTGGCAGCCGTGCAGGCGGTGCGCCTCGTCGCGCGCGTCCTCGGGAAAGTCCGGCAGCTTGCGGCCCAGGTCGATCAGGTACTGGTAGCGCTCCGACCAGTCGCCGAAGAAGCCGAATTCCTCGGCGATCGTGCGCTGCGCCTCGGCGGCGGTGGCTTCGGTGGGGAAGTGCGTGGTGTCGTTCATGCGGTCATCCTGCGCGGCGCCAGCGCACGCCCTGCGGCGTGTCCTCGAGCAGCACGCCTTCGGCGGCGAGCTGCGCGCGGATGGCGTCGGCGGTGGCGAAGTCGCGCGACTTCTTGGCTTCGATGCGGCGGTCGATCAGGGCCTGGATGCGGGCGTCGTCGTCCCCGCCGCCGCGGGCGAACCACTGCTCCGGCTGCTGCTGGAGCAGGCCGAGCACGGCGCCGGAAGCGACCAGGGCGCGCGCCAGCGTACGCCGGACGTCCGCATCCTCCGCACGTCGCACGTCGCCGGCGATGCGCGCGATCTCGGCCAGCGCGGCCGGCGTGTTGAGGTCGTCGCAGAGGGCGGCCTCGACCACCTCCGGAAGATCGTCCGCGCCCGCGACCACCGCCTCGCCGACGTCGCGCAGGGTACCGTAGAGACGGTCGAGCGTCCTGACCGACTGCTCGATCAGGGCATCGGACCAGTCCAGCGGCTGCCGGTAG
Source organism: Coralloluteibacterium stylophorae (assembly GCF_018122625.2). GTDB lineage: Bacteria > Pseudomonadota > Gammaproteobacteria > Xanthomonadales > Xanthomonadaceae > Coralloluteibacterium > Coralloluteibacterium stylophorae. Next base: position 191,758 of record NZ_JAGQFT020000001.1, read on the forward strand.
TGCGCCGAGAGCAGGGCGTAGCGCAGCGCCTCGGGCGGGTGGCGACGGACCAGGTCGTGGACACGCTCGATGTTGCCGAGCGACTTCGACATCTTGGCGCCGCCGAAGTTGAGCATGCCGTTGTGCAGCCAGACCCGTGCGAAGGGTGCGCCGCCGTGGGCGCAGGTGCTCTGGGCGATCTCGTTCTCGTGGTGTGGGAACTGCAGGTCGATGCCGCCGGCGTGGATGTCGATGGTCTCGCCGAGGTGGGCCGCGGCCATCGCCGAGCATTCGATGTGCCAGCCGGGTCGACCGCGCCCCCAGGGCGAGTCCCAGCCGGGCAGGTCGTCGCTGGACGGCTTCCACAGCACGAAGTCGCCCGGATCGCGCTTGTACGGCGCGACGTCCACGCGCGCGCCGGCCAGCATCTCCTCGGGATCGCGGCGGGAGAGGGCGCCGTAGTCGGCATAGCTGCCCACCGAGAACAGCACGTGCCCCTCGGCCGCGTAGGCGTTGCCGCTGGCGATCAGGCGCTCGATCATCGCGACGATCGCGGCGATATGCGCGGTGGCGTGCGGCTCGATGTCCGGCGGCGCCACGCCGAGGGCGGCCATGTCCTCGCGGTAGGCCGCGGCGAAACGGTCGGTGATGGCGGCGATCGGCACGCCCTGCTCGCTCGCGGCGGCGTTGATCTTGTCGTCGACGTCGGTGATGTTGCGGGCGTAGGCGAGGCCGCCGTAGTGCCGGCGCAGGAGGTCGGCCAGGACGCCGAAGACCACCGGGCCGCGCGCGTTGCCGATGTGCACGTAGTTGTAGACGGTGGGTCCGCAGACGTACATGGTCACCCGCGCCGGATCGGCGGGCGCGAACGCCTCGAGGCGCCGGGTCAGGGTGTTGTGGAGTCGCAGCTGCATTGGCGGGGCGGACGACGCATGAACGGCTGGCCAGTCTAGCAACCGCACAGCCGGGGTTTAACGAAATCTAAAGCACGTATTCAGCCGCCCGATGCTGCAATCGCCCTTCGACGCGATGCGCCCCCCGACCGATGCGCCGCGCTGCCGACTCCGGGAGAGTTCCGATGTCCGTCCCTGTTTCCCTCGTGACCAGCCTGACCCTCGCCGGCGCCATCCTCGCCGGCACCGCGGCCGCGCAGACCTCGCCGCTCGCTCCGCCTCCGCCACCGTCCTATGCGCAGGACCTGGGCTACGACCAGCCGCAGGTCGAGAATGTCAACTACGGCTATGCCCAGGTGCTGCGGGTGAATCCGGTCTACGAGGACGTGCGCTGGATGGAGCCGGAGCAGCGCTGCGAGGGCGAGCCCTACCAGCGGGTCGAGAACCGCAGCGGCGTCGCCGGCGCGGCGATCGGTGCGCTGCTGGGCGCGGTGGCCGGGCGCCAGGTCGGCGACGGCCACGGTCGCGATGCCGCGACCATCGGCGGTGCCGTGGCCGGCGGCGTGATCGGGCGCAACATCGAGCGCGCGCAGACCGACGTGACCTACGACAGCGGCTGTCGCACGGTGAACGTCGAGCACAGCGAGCGCCGGATCACCGCCTACGACGTCGAGTACAGCTACAAGGGCGATGTCTACGGTTCGCGCCTGGGCTACGACCCGGGCCAGCGTCTGCGCGTGCGCACCACGGTCGCGCCGGCCGAGGACGACGGCGTCACCTCCTACTGAGCGCCTGCATCGCGATGCGGGTCGCGACGGGCCGGCAGCGATGCCGGCCCGTTCTCGTTCCGGATGCTTGCGCGGTGCAGCAGCCGCTGCCATGATGCGCCGCTCATGACCCACCTCCACGCCGACGCCGACATCCTCACCTCCGCCCGCATGGCGGCGGGGATGACCTCGCGCGCGCGCCGACCGTTCCCCCGCCAATCCGCTGGGTAGACGGCCGCACCCGTCGTTCTTGTTGCATGAGAAACCCAGCCGGCGCGCTGGGTTTTTTCGTTTCTGGCCTCGCCCCGCCACCCACCAACCACGGACACCGCCGGATGAAGCACTTCCTCAACACCCAGGACTGGTCCCGCCCCGAGCTCGACGCACTGCTGGCCGATGCCGCGCGCTTCAAGCGCGAGAAGCTCGGCGACGCACTGAAGGGTCGCTCCATCGCCCTGGTGTTCTTCAATCCGTCGATGCGCACCCGCACCAGCTTCGAACTCGGCGCCTTCCAGCTCGGCGGCCACGCCATCGTGCTGCAGCCCGGCAAGGACGCTTGGCCGATCGAGTTCGACCTGGGCACGGTGATGGACGGCGATACCGAGGAGCACATCGCCGAGGTGGCGCGGGTGCTGGCGCGCTATGTCGACCTGATCGGCGTGCGCGCCTTCCCCAAGTTCGTCGACTGGTCGGTGGACCGCGAGGACCGCGTGCTGGAGAGCTTCGCGAAGTACTCGACGGTGCCGGTGATCAACATGGAGACGATCACCCATCCCTGCCAGGAACTCGCCCACGCCCTCGCCCTGCAGGAGCATTTCGGCACCAGCGACCTGCGCGGCAGGAAGTACGTGCTGACCTGGACCTACCACCCCAAGCCGCTCAACACCGCGGTGGCGAACTCCGCGCTCACCATCGCCACGCGCCTGGGCATGGACGTGACCCTGCTGTGCCCGACGCCCGAGTACGTGCTCGACGCGCGCTACATGGGCTGGGCCGAGCGGAACGTGGCCGAGTCCGGCGGTTCCTTCGCGGTCAGCCACGACATCGACAGCGCCTACGCGGGCGCCGACGTGGTCTACGCCAAGAGCTGGGGCGCGCTGCCGTACTTCGGCAACTGGGCGCCCGAGAAGCCGATCCGCGACCGGTACAAGCACTTCATCGTCGACGAACGGAAGATGGCGCTGACCAACAACGGCGTCTTCAGCCACTGCCTGCCGCTGCGCCGCAACGTCAAGGCCACCGACGCAGTCATGGATTCGCCCGCCTGCATCGCCATCGAGGAAGCCGAGAACCGCCTGCACGTGCAGAAGGCGGTGATGGCGGCGCTGATGGGGTGAAGCGGGAATCGGGACTCGGGAATGGGGAGGGGCGAGGCTGCCGTTCCTCCGACCGGTTCCTCTCGTCCCGCTGCGCTCTGCCTGCGCGCCTCATGATCGCGCACCCGATCCATTCCCGATTCCCGATTCCCATTCCCCATTCCCGCATCCCGGACCGACCATGCCCAGCGCCTCCAGCGACTCCAACGCCATCGTCCTCGCCTTCTCCGGCGGCCTCGACACCAGCTTCTGCGTTCCCTACCTGCGCGAGCGCGGGTGGGAGGTGCACACCGTGTTCGCCGACACCGGCGGCGTCGATGCCGAGGAGCGCGCCTACATCGAGCAGCGGGCGCAGGAACTGGGCGCCGCCAGCCACGTCACCGTCGACGGCGGGCCGGCGATCTGGGACGGCTTCGTCAAGCCCTTCGTGTGGGCGGGCGAGGGCTACCAGGGGCAGTACCCGCTGCTGGTCTCCGACCGCTACCTGATCGTCGACGCCGCGCTGGCGCGCGCCGCCGAGCTCGGCACCGACGCCATCGCGCACGGCTGCACCGGCATGGGCAACGACCAGGTGCGCTTCGACCTGGCGGTGAAGGCGCAGGGCAGCTACCGCATCGTGGCGCCGATCCGCGAGATCCAGAAGGAGCACACCCAGACCCGCGCCTACGAGCAGGCCTTCCTGGAGGAGCGCGGCTTCGAGGTGCGGGCCAAGCAGAAGAGCTACACCATCAACGAGAACCTGCTCGGCGTCACCCTGTCCGGCGGCGAGATCGACCACTGGAAGGCGCCGGGCGAGGGCGCGCGCGGCTGGTGCCGTCCGCGCGCGGAGTGGCCGGCGGAGCCGCTCAAGGTCACCGTCGCGTTCGAGAAGGGCGAGGCGGTCGCGCTCGATGGCGAGCGCCTGCCGGGCGCGGAGATCCTGGCCCGGCTCAACGGCCTGTTCGCCGCCTATGGCGTCGGCCGCGGCATGTACACCGGCGACACCACGATCGGCCTCAAGGGCCGCATCGTCTACGAAGCCCCCGGCATCGTGGCCCTGCTGACCGCGCACCGCGCGCTGGAGGAGGCGGTGCTGAGCAAGCAGCAGAACCGCTTCAAGCCCGAGGTCGCGCGCAAGTGGGTGGAGGTGGTCTACGAGGGCTTCTTCCACGACCCGGTCAAGACCGACCTCGAGGCCTTCCTCGCCTCCAGCCAGGCCACCGTCAACGGCGAGGTGGTGCTGGAGACCAGCGGTGCGCGGGTGGACGCCGTCGAGATCCGCTCGCCGCACATCCTCAACGCCAAGGGCGCCGTCTACGCGCAGTCGGCCGACTGGGGCGTGGAGGAGGCCGAGGGCTTCATCAAGCTGTTCGGGATGAGCTCGACGCTGTGGGCGGAGGTGAATCGCTGATCGGGTGAAGGGGGAGGGGTGAGGCGGGAAAGGGGAATCGGGACCTGGAGGTCGAGCTGATCGTGCGACCTCTACCCGCCGCCCCCGGCCCCATCTCCCGCCACCACGCCTCCGCAGCCTGAGCATTCCCGGTTCCCCATTTCCGCTTCCCGCCACTTCCTCAAGAACCATGCCCCTCCTGGCCCCCACCCTCGACCACCTCCGCGCCCTCGTCGCCTGCGATACCCGCAATCCGCCGCGGGCGATCGGGACACGCGGGATCTTCGATGTGATCCGCGCCGCGCTGCCGGGCTTCGCGGTCGAGGTCATCGACCACGGCGCTGGCGCGGTGAGCTGCCTCGCCGTGCGCGGGCGGCCGACGGTGCTGTTCAACGTGCACCTGGACACGGTGCCGGACTCGCCGCACTGGTCGGCGGATCCGCACGTGCTGCGCGTGGACGGCGAGCGCGCGGTGGGCCTGGGCGCCTGCGACATCAAGGGTGCGGCGGCGGCGCTGCTGGCCGCGGCCAACGTCACCGACGGCGACGCCGCGTTCCTGTTCACCAGCGACGAGGAGGCCAACGATCCACGCTGCGTCGCGGCGTTCCTCGAGCGCAGGCTGCCGTTCGAGGCGGTGATCGTGGCCGAGCCGACCCAGGCCGAGGCGGTGCTGGCGCATCGCGGCATCAGTTCGGTGCTGATGCGCTTCGCCGGCCGCGCCGGTCACGCCTCGGGCCGGCAGGACCCGGCGGCCAGCGCCCTGCACCAGGCGATGCGCTGGGGCAACCGCGCGCTCGACCATGTCGAATCGCTCGCCCATGCCCGCTTCGGCGGGCTGACCGGGCTGCGCTTCAACATCGGCCGGGTCGAGGGCGGGATCAAGGCGAACATGATCGCGCCGACCGCCGAGCTGCGCTTCGGATTCCGGCCGCTGCCGTCGATGGACATCGACGCGCTGCTGGCGACCTTCGCCGGCCTCGCCGAACCTGCCGCGGCCGAGTTCGCCGAGACCTTCCGCGGCCCCAGCCTGCCGGCCGGCGACATCGCCGACGCCGAGGACAAGCGCCTGGCCGCGCGCGACGTCGCCGACGCGCTGGGGCTGCCGATCGGCAACGCCGTGGACTTCTGGACCGAGTCCTCGCTGTTCTCGCAGGGCGGCTACACCAGCTTCGTCTACGGCCCCGGCGACATCGCCCAGGCACACACCGCCGACGAGTGGGTCGCGCTGGAGCAGCTCGAGCGCTACGCCGAATCGATCGTCCGGATCATCGGAGGGCAGCGGTGAGGGTCCCGGTGCCACGGGTGTGGGAGAGGCTTCAGCCCCGACGAGGCATCCGTCGGGGCTGAAGCCCCTCCCACAGAAGAACGCCAGAGCACGCGCCGAAGGCGCGAACCGCCACCAGATCCGCGAATCCCATGCACTCCAACGCCCAGACCCGCCAGACCATCGTCCGCCTGCTCTCGAGCATGGCCAGCGCCAAGGAGATCTCGCAGTACCTCAAGCGCTTCTCGCAGATCGACGCCAAGCGCTTCGCCGTGGTCAAGGTCGGCGGCGCGGTGCTGCGCGACGACCTCGACGCGCTGACGTCGTCGCTGTCCTTCCTGCAGGACGTGGGCCTGACCCCGATCGTGCTGCACGGCGCCGGGCCGCAGCTCGACGCCGAGCTCGCCGCCGCCGGCATCGAGAAGCGCACCGTCGACGGCCTGCGCGTGACCTCGCCGGAGGCGCTGGCGATCGTGCGCCGCGTGTTCCAGGCCTCCAACCTGCGCCTGGTCGAGGCGCTGCAGGCGGAAGGCTCGCGCGCGACCTCGATCATCTCCGGGGTGTTCGAGGCCGACTATCTCGACCGCGACACCTACGGCCTGGTCGGCCAGGTGCGCGACGTCAACCTCGCGCCGATCGAGGCCAGCCTGCAGGCCGGTTCGATCCCGGTCATCGCCAGCCTCGGCGAGACGGCGGGCGGGCAGATCCTCAACGTCAACGCCGACTTCGCCGCCAACGAGCTGGTGCAGGTGCTGCAGCCCTACAAGATCATCTTCCTCACCGGCACCGGCGGCCTGCTCGACGCGCAGGGCAGGGTGATCGATTCGATCAACCTCTCCACCGAATACGAGCACCTGATCGCACAGCCCTGGCTGCACGGTGGCATGAAGGTCAAGATCGAGCAGATCCGCGAGCTGCTCGGACGCCTGCCGCTGACCTCCTCGGTGTCGATCACGCGACCAGCGGACCTCGCCAAGGAGCTGTTCACCCACAAGGGCTCGGGCACGCTGGTGCGGCGCGGCGAGCGTGTGCTGCGGGTGACCTCCTGGGACGAACTCGATCTGCCGCGCCTGCGCGGCCTGATCGAGTCCAGCTTCGGCCGCACCCTGGTCGACGACTACTTCGAGCGCACCACGCTGGAGCGCGCCTACGTCAGCGAGAACTACCGCGCGGCGATCCTGCTGACCCGCGAGGGCGGGTTCACCTACCTCGACAAGTTCGCGGTGCTCGACGAGGCGCAGGGCGAGGGCCTGGGCCGGGCGGTGTGGAACGTGATGCACGAGGAGACGCCGAAGCTGTTCTGGCGCTCGCGCCACAACAACCAGGTCAATATCTTCTATTACGCCGAGTCCGACGGCTGCATCAAGCAGGAGAAGTGGAAGGTGTTCTGGTACGGCCTGGACGGCTTCGACGAGATCCGTGCCTGCGTCGAGCACTGCGCCACGCGCCCGGCGACGCTGCTGGGATGAGCATGGACGACGCCGATATCGCATCGGCCTGGCGCAGCGTGCCGACCCTGCGCGGCCGCCACGCGACGCTCGAACCGCTGCAGGCGGCGCACGCCGACGGCCTGTGCGCGGCGCTGGGCGACGGCGCGCTGTCGCGCCTGTGGTACACCAACGTGCCTGCGCCGGAGCGCGCCGCCGCCTACGTCGACGCGGCGCTCGAGGCGCAGGCGCAGGGCAGGGCGCTGCCCTTCGTCGTGCGCGACGGGCAGGGAGCCGTCGTCGGCAGCACCCGCCTGTATGCGCTGGAGCCCGAGGTACCGCGGCTGTGCATCGGCTACACCTGGTACGCGCCGGCGGCGCAGCGGACCGGGATCAACACCGAGGCCAAGCTGATGCTGCTCGGGCATGCCTTCGGAACGCTGCGCTGCATCGGCGTCGGCTTCGAGACGAGCTGGTTCAACCACGCCTCGCGCGCCGCCATCGCCCGCCTCGGCGCGAAGCAGGAGGGCGTGCTGCGCAACCACAAGCGCCACGCCGACGGCACGCCCCGCGATACCGTGGTCTTCTCCATCCTCGACACCGAATGGCCGGCGGTGCAGCGCCACCTGCAGTTCCGGCTGGACCAGAGCCCATGAGTCAACGCACCTTCACCCTCGGCATCGTCGGCGCACGCGGCCATACCGGCGCCGAGCTGATCCGCCTCGTCGCCCGCCATCCGGGGCTCGAGCTCGCCTTCGTCTCCTCGCGCGAGCTCGACGGCCAGCCGGTCGCCGACCACAACGACGCCTACCGCGGCGCGCTGCGCTTCGAGAGCCTGGATGCCGCCGCGGTGGCCGCGCGCGGGGCCGACGTGGTCGTGCTGGCCCTGCCCAACGGCAAGGCGGCGCCCTACGTGGAGGCGCTCGACGCGGTCGCGCCGCAGACCCTCGTGGTCGATCTCTCCGCCGACTACCGCTTCGATTCCGCCTGGTACTACGGCCTGCCCGAACTGACCCGCGGCCGCTATGCGGGGCAGCGCCGGATCAGCAACCCGGGCTGCTACGCGACGGCGATGCAGCTGGCGATCGCGCCGCTGCTCGAGGAACTCGCCGGGCCGCCGCAGTGCTTCGGCGTGTCCGGCTACTCCGGCGCCGGGACGACGCCGTCGGACCGCAACAATCCCGAGCTGCTGCGCGACAACCTGATGCCCTATGCGCTGGTCGACCACGTGCACGAGCGCGAGGTGAGCCGCCAGCTCGGCGTGCCGGTGGAGTTCATGCCGCACGTGGCGTCGCATTTCCGCGGCATCACCATGACCGTCAACCTGTGGCTGAGGGCGCCGCTGAAGCGCGGGTTCATCCACGCGAAGTACGTGCAGCGCTATGCCGGCGAGAAGCTGGTGACGGTCGTCGACGAGGCGCCCTGGGTCAGCCGCATCGCCGGCCGGCACGGCGTCGAGATCGGCGGCTTCGCGGTGGCGCCGGACGGCCGGCGCGTGGTCGTGGTGGCCACGCTCGACAACCTGCTCAAGGGCGCCGCCACCCAGGCGCTGCAGAACGTCAACCTGGCGCTGGGCCTCGACGAGTTCACCGCGATCGGGGAGTGAGTGACGGGGAGTGGGAAACGGACGGTTCCGTCCCGAGCCACGTCCCGCTCCTCTTCACCCGCTCCTCTCCTTCCTCACTCCTCTCCACTCACTCCTCGCCCATGACCGATCTCCTCTGGCAGAAATCCGGCGTCGCCACCGACGCGCGGATCATGCGTTTCCTCGCCGGCGACGACGTGGTCCTCGACCGCGAGCTGTTCCTCTACGACATCGAGGCCAGCGCGGCCCACGTCGGCGGGCTGGCCAACATCGGCATCGTGTCCGCGGACGACGCCGTCGCGATCCGGCGCGAGCTGGCGACGCTCGCCGACGACTTCCGCAGCGGCGCCTTCGTCCTCGACGAACGGTTCGAAGACGGGCATTCGGCGATCGAGGCGCGGCTGACCGAGCGCCTCGGCGATGCCGGCCGCCGCGTGCACACCGGGCGCAGCCGCAACGACCAGGTCCTGGTCGCCAGCCGCCTGTGGCTCAAGGCGCGCCTGCGCGAGCTGGCCGATCTCGACCGCGCCGTCGCGGGGGTCTGCCTGGACCGGGCCGGTCGCGAGGCGCTGCCGATGCCGGGCTACACCCATATCCAGCGTGCGGTGGTGTCGTCGACGGCGATGTGGTTCGCAGGCTTCGCCGAGTCCTTCATCGACAACGCGCTGCGCGCCGAGCAGACGCTGGCGCTGATCGACGCCAACCCGCTCGGCACCGCGGCCGGCTACGGCGTCAACCTGGCGCTGGACCGCGAGCACACCACGCGCACGCTCGGCTTCGGCCGCATGCAGGTCTCGCCGATCTATGCGCAGCTCTCGCGCGGCAAGTTCGAGATCGCCGCACTCGACGCGCTGGGCGCGGCGGTGCTGGACCTGCGTCGCATCGCCTGGGACCTGTCGCTGTTCACCACCGCCGAGTTCGGTTTCGTCAGCCTGCCGCCGGAGTTCACCACCGGCAGCTCGATCATGCCGAACAAGCGCAACCCCGACGTGGTGGAACTGATGCGCGCCAGCTACGCGCCCATCGCCGCCGCGCGCACCGAGATCGAACAGCTGCTGTCGCTGCCTTCGGGTTACCAGCGCGACCTGCAGCTGTCCAAGGGCTCGCTGCTGCACGGCTTCCGCCATGGCCTGGACGCGCTCGCGCTGCTGCCCGACCTGCTGGCGAAGCTGCGCTGGAACGAGACCGCCATGCGCGCATCGATCGAGCCGTCGATGTACGCCACCGACGTGGCCATCGAGGCGGCCGTGGCCGGCATCCCCTTCCGCGACGCCTATCGCGCCGCGGCCGACAGCGCCGCCGAAGCGGGGCAGGGCCGCACGCCGGAGGACAGCCTCGCCGCACGCACCTCGCCCGGCGCCGCGGGCGACCTCCGGCTCGACCTGCTGCGTGCGCGTCTCGCGGAGCTGGAAGGCTGACATGGCCGCGCCCGGCGCCGGCATGGGGGCGCGGATGGCCGGTCGGGCTCCCACCTGTCCGCCGGCAGGGTCATGAGCCGCGCGCTTGCCGCCTTTCCGGCACAGGCGCTGCCGGCCTGGCGCCGCGGCGTGCTCAAGGTCGGCAGCAGTCTGCTTGCCGCCGACGGCGGCGGCCTGTCGCCGCGGCATGCGCTGGGGCTGGCGCAGTTCGTCGCCGCGCAGCGCGCGGCCGGGCGGGAGATGGTGATCGTCTCGTCCGGCGCGGTCGCCGCCGGCCGCGCCCTGCTGCCGGGACCGCGCTCGGGCGGTGCGCCGCTGGCCGCACGGCAGGCGCTCGCCGCGCTCGGGCAGGCGCGCCTGGTCGAGTTGTGGCAGCGCTTCTTCGAGGTGCCCGTCGCGCAGGTGCTGCTGACCCACGACGACCTGCGCAACCGCCGCCGCTACCTCAACGCCCGCGCCACCCTGCTGGAGCTGCTGCGCATGGGCGCGCTGCCGGTGGTGAACGAGAACGACACCGTCTGCGTCGACGAACTCAAGCTCGGCGACAACGACAACCTCGCCGCCATCGTCGCCGCCCTGGTCGATGCCGACCTGCTGTTCATCGCCAGCGACATCGCCGGCCTGTACAGCGCCGATCCGCGCCTCGACCCTGCGGCCGTCCCGGTACCGCTGCTCGCGGCCATCGACGGGGCCACCTTGGCCATGGCCGGCGCGGCGGGCAGCGCGGTCGGCACCGGCGGCATGCGCACCAAGCTCGAGGCGGCGCAGCGCGCGCGCGGGGCGGGCATCGGCACGCTGCTGTTCGACGGGACCGATCCGGCCGTGCTCCGCGAACTGGCGCAGGGCCGGCTGCACGGCACCCGCGTCGCCAGCCCCGGGAATCGACGCACCGCGCGCAAGCACTGGCTGGCGAGCGTGCCGGCCCAGGGCCGGCTGCGGATCGACGCCGGCGCCGCCGCGGCGCTGGTCGGACGCGGGGCGTCGCTGCTGCCGGGCGGTCTCGTCGCGGTCGAGGGCGAGTTCGGACGCGGCGAGGCGGTCGACATCCTTGCAGTCGGCGACGACCGCCCGCTGGCCCGCGGCCTGGCGCAGTACGGTGCCGACGACGCCCGCCGCATCGCCGGCGCGCACAGCAGCGCGATCGCCGGCCTCCTCGGCTACAGCTACGGCGGCAACCTGGTCCACCGCGACGACCTGGTCCTGGTCGCCGAACGGCCGTTCCCCCCGCCGCAGGGATGAGCGGCGGGCGGGGGCGCGATCAGCGGTCGCTGCGCCGCACCGGGCGGCCGTGGTCGTCAAGGCGCAGCACGCTCACGCGCGCCCCACGCAGGCCGGAGGCCAGGGCCGGCGTGGCGCCCAGTGTGGCTGCCACGGCCGCGTCGTCGACGTCGGCGCGATGCCGCCGTCGCTCCGCTCCGCCGAAGCGGACCCGGTTGTATTCGGCCCACACGATCAGCACCAGCGCGCAGAGCCCCGCGATCACGGGCAGGGCGAGGAGGAGGAAGGCGTCGAGCTGCGACTGCTCCAGGTAAAGCCGCGTATAGACGGTGCGGACGCCGAGCAGCCAGGCAAGCAAGGTCAGCAACGGCAGCCACAGGTAGACGTAGACCGCCCAGGCCAGCGCGGTCAGCAGCCCGAGCAGGGCGCGACGGCCGCGGTCGAGGTGGCGGGGGCGCTCGATCAGCGGCGGCGTCATCGCACGCCCCGGTCGGGACTGGTCCAGATCGCGCGCCGCGCACGCGGGCTGAGCAGGGTGGTCGGCAGCGCCACCACCGCGGTCAGCATGCCCAGCGCCCAGAACGCGAACGGATACCAGATCACCCAGTAGAAGTGCCGCGCCAGCTTCGGTTCGTAGCGGCGCTCGATCAGCAGGCTGACCGCGAACTGCAGCAGGCATACCACGGCCAGCACCACGCCGTGCCAGCGCGGCAGGATGGTGTCGACATGCAGCGCCGGCGGCATCGGCACCAGCAGTCCCAGCGCCCACAGCACGATGATCAAGAGCATGGTGTAGGCCCAGCCCACGCTGAGTACGTATTCGGCGAGTACGCCCCACATCCGCCGCTTGCGCCAGCTGAGCACACCGAGGCCGTGGCTGAGCAGCACCTCGATGCCGCCGCGCGCCCAGCGCAGGCGCTGCGACCACAGCCCGCGGAAGGTCTCCGGCATCAGGATCCAGCACAGGGCGTTGGGCTCGTAGCGGATGTCCCAGTGGTCCATCTGCAGGCGCCAGGAGATATCGATGTCCTCGGTGACCATGTGGTCGTTCCAGTAGCCGATCCGGTGCAGCGCGGTGCGGCGGAACGCGCAGATCACCCCGGACAGGGTGAACAGCCGGCCGTAGACGCGCTGGGCGCGCTTGATCAGGCCGATGATCGCCGAGTATTCGCCCACCTGGGTGCGGCCCAGCAGGGTGGTGCGGTTGCGGATGCGCGGGTTGCCGGTGACCGCGCCAACGCGCGGACCGTCGAGCAGGTGGCCGATCATCCAGCGCACGGCGTGTTCGTCGAGGATGGCGTCGGCGTCGATGCACACCAGGTACTCCGAGCGCGCCGCCAATGCGCCCATGCGCAACGCGTTGGCCTTGCCCTGGTTGCTCTCGAGATGGATCACCCGCAGCCGCGGGTGCCGCGCGAGCATCGCGTCAAGGCGCGTCGGCGTGTCGTCGGTGCTGCCGTCGTCGACGACGATGATCTCGAAGTCCGGCCATGCCTGTCCGTCGAGGGCGGCGATGGTTTCCTCGATCGTCCCGGCCTCGTTGAAGCAGGGCACGAGGATGGACACCGGCGGCATGTGCGCCATGGGCGGCGGCCGGTCCGGCGGCGGCGCGCCGCGCTCCCGGCGCAGGTAGTAGTAGACGCCCCCCGCCATCCAGAAGAAGGCCATCACGATGGGATAGAAGAATGCGAAGCGGAAGAGCAGGGTCAGCGGCGGGAACGTTGGATCCATGCTCAGTGCTCGGGATAGGGGAATTCGCGCGCGGACATCGCGGCGCGCGCGTCGGGCAGCGGCGGGTGGTCGCGCAGGAAGTCGTCGGGGTAGTAGGCGAGGTGGCGCACACCGGCGGCCCGCAGCCGGCGCGCCTGCGCCTCGAGCGTGGCGCCGGGGACCGGCCTGCCGCGGCGCCAGTCGACCGTCTGCAGTTCGAACACCGTGCGCCGCAGGCCCTCCGGGCGCGCAGCCGCCGCCGCCGCCAGGGCGCGCATCCATGCACGCGGATCCTCGGCCTCTTCCAGCCACGGCATCGCCATCAGTGCGGTGAAGTCGTAGGCGGTGTTGAAGGCCTCGAGGTCCTGCGCGAACCAGGCCTCGCTCGCCGGTTCCAGCACCGGCCTCGCGAACAGGTTGCGCACCGTCACCAGCCGCGGTCGCCAGCGCTCCGCGGCCTGCTTCAGGCCGAGGGTGAAGTCGATGAGCGCCCGCGTGCGCGCCGCCGGATCGCGCGGATGGAAGTCGCCTAGTTCGTCGTCGCGCAGGTAGGCGTCGTCGTGGAACAGCAGGCCTTCGAAGTAGCTGCCGACGGCGAGGTCCTCGTAGAGCTCGGCGACGATGCGACGGGTACGTACATCGCGCGGATCCAGGCGCGGGATGTCGGCCGGATCCGGCGCGGCGATGGCCAGCGCACGCTGCAGCACCGGGTCGGGCAGCTCGAAGCCGAGCACCGGCATCCACGCGAACACCCGCACCCGCGCGCGCGTGCGCAGCTGCCAGGCCACGCGGTTGAACAGGTCGGCCCGCATCGGCATGTGCCGGTTCGGGTAGTACAGCGCCTCGGCAGCGCCGTCGCCGTCGGGGTCGGCGAAGGCCTGCAGGAAGACGTGGCTCGGGCCGATGCGGCGGATGCGCTCGACCAGCACGTCGAGGTTGCGCTCGGTCTGCGCCGGGTCGGGATCGTAGACGTAGTCGAGGTCGACCTGGATCGCGCGCATGCCCTCGCGGGCGAGGTCGCGGTGCAGCTCGTGGACCAGGTCGCTCACGCTCGGGTTGTCGTACATGAGCAGGCGCGCGAGGCTGCCGAGGTCGGAGCTCTCGGCGCTGCCGCGGTTGCGCTCGCCGAGGTCGGCCTCGGCGCTGCGTCCCTCCAGGTCGAACGAAAGCGGCATCCCGAGCGCGGTGGCAATGCCGTTGGTGACGTCGCTATAGGCCGCGTACGGCCACACCATCACCCGCGGCCGCGCTCCGGCGCCGGCCTCGATGGCGGCGACGCTGGCGCGCAGGTCGGCATCGATGCGGGCGCGGTAGTCGGCCTCGGACTCGTAGCCGGCGTCGGCGTCGTGGATGCGCGTGATCGCCGCCGGGGTCAGGTTGCCCTGCGGATTGCCCGGCACGCCGCGGTGCAGGTCGTGCGAGTGCGAGGCGATCTCGACCAGCCCCGAGGCGCGCATCTCGCGCAACTGCGCCCAGGTGAGGAAGTCGGCGCGGTCGAAGTCGCGCGGGCCGTAGGGCACGACCCGTCCCGGCGCCAGGTCGACCCACCCCGAGACCACCGCGACCAGCGCCGGATACCCGTAGGCGCGCAGCAGCGGGAACGCCCTGGTGTAGGTGCTGCGCAGGCCGTCGTCGAAGGTCAGCAGCACGGCCTTGTCCGGCAGTGGCGCGGTGCCCGCGCGCGCGTCGAGGACGGCCTGGACGTCGACCGGCGTGTAACCGTGCGCGTGCAGCCAGTCCAGGTGCGCGGCGAAGTTCGCGGTGGAGACCGCATAGCGGTCCGGATCGCCGCTGGGCGCCACGTCGTCGCGAATGTCGTGGTAGCTCAGCACCAGCAGGGCGCGTGCCGGTGCCGGCAGCAGCGCCGCCCACAGGCACAGGAGGCCGAGGACGAGGGTGCGCGCGCTCACGGCTGCCCCCAGCGATAGCCGAGGTCGAACATGATCCGCTGCTCGCGGGCGCCGTCGTAGACCGGGCGCGACCAGGCCGCCCCGTAGTCGAGCACGCGGCCTAGGCCGAGCCGCCACGCGTGCCGGTAGGCGACGGTGGGCACCCAGTGCGTGCCGTGGCCCTCCTGCCAATAGGGACCGGCGCCGATCTCCAGGCGCTGGCGGAACTCGCGTTCGTAGCGGCGCCAGCCGAGATGGTCGATGCGCAGGCCGAGCTGCGCCGAGGCGTCGCGCCGCGGGTTGAAATAGGACACGTCCCGATCCCGGCCACGACTGGCGTAGCCGGCACCGAGGAGGTCGATGCGCAGGTGCGGCCGACGCGCGACCAGGGCGGACGCGTCGAGCCCGAACTGCTCGCGGCGGTTGCCGTCTTCGTAGCGCAGCTGGCCCAGGCGCGCGTCGACCACCAGCGTGTCGTCGCGGCTGAAGCGCAGCCCTGCACGGACGCTGTCGGCGCCGATGCCCAGGCGACGCGCCTGCATCGACCCATCCGGATCCCGCGTCCTCGCCTCCGCGTAGCCGAGCCAGGCATCGGAGACGCGCCAGTCGGCGGCGACCCGCAGCGCCGGGCCGCCGCCGTCGGCGTCGAGCACGTGCGCGGCGGACGCGGCCACGTGCAGGCGATCATGGACGTAGTCGATGCCGACCCCGGCGCTGCGATAGCGCGTGCGCGCGCCGTCGAAGTCGGCGCGGCGCGCGAGCGCGGACGCCGTCACCCGCCAGCGGTCCGCGAGCAGCGGCGAGGCGAGCTCGACCTGCAGCGCAGCGTCTTCCGCGCCCAGCGGCGAAGCCGAGGTGCCGCCGTCGCGGGCATCGCTGCGCCCGCCGCTGGCGCCGAGCTCGAACTGCCAGCCGCGGCTGCGCGCGAATTCGCGTTCTGCGCGCGCCACCTGCGGGTCGCGCCGATAGCGTGCGGTCACCTCCGCCAGCGCCCTGCGCGCCTCGGCGTGGCGCTGCAGCGCGGTGAGCGCGCCGACGCGCCCCAGCCGTGCGCCGCGGGTGCGCGGGTCGAGGGTCAGCGCGCCGTCGTAACGCTCCAGCGCCGCGGCAGCGCGGCCGCGCTGCTGCAGGACGCCGCCGAGCGCCGCCTGCAGCGAGGCATTGGAAGGCGCGATGCGCGCGAGCGCGCGCAGGCTGGCCTCGGCGCCCGCGGTGTCGCCGGCGAGGCTGCGCGCCAGCGCCAGGTTGCTGTCGGCCTTGTAGCGGTCCCAGTTCTCGTAGCCGAAGCCGGCGCCGAGGCGCCGTGGCCATGCCGGCTGCCCGGCGGCGAGACGCTCGAACACCGGCAGCGCTGCGTCGAAGCGCTCGGTCTCGATCAGGGCGAAGCCGAGCAGGATGCGCGCGTCGACGTGAGCGGGCATGGCCTCCAGCGCGGCTACCAGTACCGGCAGCGCGGCCTGCGGCTGGCGCAGCGCGAGCATCGAGTCTGCAACCGTCGGCAGCGCCCAGGCTGGCACTGCCACGCCGTCGTCGTGCAGCGCACGATAACCGGCGACGACCTCGGCGTGCCGGGCCAGGCCGTTGAGCGCGACGAGGCGGTCGACACGCAGCCGCGTGGCCTGCCAGTCGGTGCGGCGTGGCGCGTCGGCGGCCAGCGCGTCCGCATGCGCCAGCGCGTCCTCCATCGCCTCGAAGCGGGCGCTCTCGCGCCGCGGATAGGTCGCACCCCAGCGCACGCGCGCAGCGATGGCGTCGCCCTCGATGGCCTCGCGCTGGTGGTCGGCGAACGCCTGCGGCCAGGCCCTGGCTTGCCCGGCGGCGAGCGTGGCCGCACCGATCTCCGCCAGCACCAGCGCGCGCCCGCGGTAGGCGGCGTCGTCTTCGGGATCGGCCGTCAGCAGGCGCTGGTAGACAGCCAACGCGGCGACGGTATCGCCTTCGTCGCGCAACGCCTGCGCAAGCGCAAGTCCCGCCTCGCGGCCGGAGCCCGGCACGGCCGCTTCCTGCGCCGCGCCGGGCGCGGACGGGGGAAGAAGGGCGAGGAAAAGGAGGGAGGAAAGGGCGAGGGTCTGGGAGCTGTGTCGAGTCCGCACGAAACCTTGAACGGAGCGCCGGGTGGGGGCGCCTTCGGCCGACACAGCGTCCGGCCGTCTCGGAAAACGGGCGGAACCGTGACGGAGTTCGCGTCAAAGCGATGTGTGCTGCCGTGCAGCATCGCCCGCACCGGCGTCCTCGACGCCGTGCGGTCCGCCGCGCTTGCCGCCCCTTGCGTGCGGCCGCTACAGTCGATCCGCACTCCCGCCCGCGGCGGGAGCCAGGGACTGCCACTCATGGACGATCGACATCACCTGCGGCCGACGCCACGTCGGCGTGCCCGCGCGCTCACGATCGCCCTGCTGGCGGCGCTCACCACGACGACGGGATGCCAGGGCGTGACCGCGAAGACAGACGACGGACGGACGATCCGGCCGGACAACACGGTGGCGGACTGGCCGCTGAAGTTCGTGCAGCACAGTTTCGGGGCGGCCTGCTACTCCACTTACGGCTGCCACATCACCTACGCCGGGCATCTGGTGAAGGACGATCCGGATGACAGGTTGAAGCGTTCGTCTGCGTCGCTGGGTGACAAATATCCGAAGAACCTCGGCGGCGGCTGGCTCGGGATCTTCAACTTCCCGCCGCCGGCGCAGGTCCGCTGGCGTTCCCAGGACGGGGTGGCGCACGAAGCGGAGGTCGACATGGCGGCGGTCTTCCCGGACCAGCTGATCCGGCACGAGGTGCCGCGCGAGGACGTCCGCGAGGGCGTGTCGATCGGCAATCCGGAGATCGTGCTCGAGGTCAACGACCGCACGATCAACGTCTGGATGCGTTCCTTGATTCCCACGAAGTCGCTGCAGAAGCCGGGCAATCCCCACAGCGGCTTCAGGTACGAACCGGTCCTGGTCTGGAGCCGGACCTACTGATCCACAACGACAGGGACTGTCGACATGGGCGGAGAGAACCATCCCGATGGCGTGTCCACGGTTTCCGCGACAGCGGAGGACCTGGAGACGTATGCGCGCGCGAGTCGCGAGCTGGGGGCGTTCCAGTCGCCCGCGCTGGTCGGCGCTGCGCGGCCGAACGAAAGGCTCTACCTCGCCGCCTTCGACGGCACCGGCAACAGCATGCTGCGCGACGCGCCGGAGAAGCACACGAACGTCGCCCGCATCTATAGGCAGGTTTACGACCTGCGCGACGAAGGCATCGACACCATCCGCGGCGGCTATGTCGAAGGCGTCGGCACGCAAGGCGGGTGGTCGGGCAGGTGGGACCAGATGACCGGCCACACCTACGACGCGCGCCTGGAAGAGATGTACCTCCAGTTCGCCACCCAGGCGGCCGAATGGATCGCGGAGAACCCGGACGCCGACATCCGCCTCGCCACCATCGGCTTCAGCCGCGGCGGCGAGCAGGCCGCCGGATTCACCCGCCTGGTCGAGGAGCGCGGCATCCAGAGCCCGCTAGGCGCGGTGATCGAGCGCGACCGCCACGGCCTCATCACCAGCGCCACCTATCCCGGCCCACCGCTGCGCGCGCCCGGCAGCGTGGTGCAGGCGGTTGGCCTGTTCGACCCCGTCGGCACCGGGGAACCGCGCGACCACGACCGCCGGCTGCCGCCCTCGGTGGTCTCGGGCTTCCAGATCACCGCCGACGACGAGATCCGCAATCTCTTCCTGCTCACCCACATCCTCGATCCCGGGGCGACCGCCGACGGCCGCTTCCTCAGCGTCCGCGTCGCCGGCGCCCACAGCGACATCGGCAGCGGCTATGCGCTCGACGGGCTGGGCATCCGCAGCGGCAACCTGATGATCGACTACCTCAATTCGCTCAGCGAGCAGCCCTTCCTGCAGAAGGCCGAGGAGCCGACGGACCCACGACGCAACGTGATCCACCGCTCCGAGGAACACCTCTTCATCTACCGCACCTCGATCCACGACCGCACCGGCGAACGTGGCCATGTGGACCTGCTCGCCCCGCCGGCGCTGTGCCGGATCGACTGCCGCGACGCGGAGCCGCGCAACGAAGCGATGGCGGCAGGGCTGACGTGGCGGCCGGTGGAGATCGGTCCCGTGCCGCCCGGCATCGCGGCGCAGATCGAGGCGCTCCCCCATGTGTCGATGGTCGGCCGCCTGCTCGAGGCGGCGCGCGAGGGCGACATCGCGAAGGTCGAGCGGCTCACCCTCGACCATGCCGCAAGTGCGGAAGGCCAGGCCTGGCTGCAGCGCGGCCAGGCGCAGTTGCAGGAGGCCGAGCGCGCGGCGCCTCCGCCGATACCGCCGCGGGAGGCGTCGGCACCGCCGCCTATGGTGCATTGAGTCCGGCAGGCCGGCGTGCGGGCACGAAAAAGCCGGCGCGAGGCCGGCTTCGTCGTCGAATCTTGGTCGGGGAGACAGGATTTGAACCTGCGACTTCTACGTCCCGAACGTAGCGCTCTACCAGGCTGAGCTACACCCCGATTCGTGAGCCGCGCATGATACGCGGGCAGGGCCATTCCCGGCAAGCATCCCGTGCGCGATCGGCGGCGCGCGCTCAGACCCCCGGCGCATGGCGGGTCGAGCCGCCGGTGCGGCTGTCGAACACCGCGCACAGGCTGCGCACCAGCGGCCGCCCGCGCGGCGTGGCCCCGACCCAGTCGCCGCTGCGCCAGGCGAGTCCATCCGCGATCAACTGGTCGAGCATCGCCGGATCCACCACCAGCTCGTCGGCGCTGCGTCCGGCCGCGGCCGCCAGTGCGCCTAGCGGCGCGCTGAAGTCGCACATCAGGCGTTCGATCAGCGTGCGCCGCAGGCGGTCGTCGTCGTCGAGCGCGTGCCCGCGGGCGACCGGCAGCCGCCCGTGCTCCAGGGCCTCGCGCCAGAGCGGGGTGGCCGCCACGTTCTGCGCATAGCCCTGGGCGAACTGGCCGATCGCCGAGGCGCCGAGCCCGATCAGCGTCGCGGCCCGGTCGCTGCTGTAGCCCTGGAAGTTGCGCGCCAGCGGCTGCGTCGCCAGCGCGTCGCCCGGCAGGGCGTAGTGGTCCATCCCGACGGCCAGGTAGCCGGCGTCGAGAAGGTCGGCATGCGCCGCCTCGCGCAGGCGATGGCGCAGGAGGGTGTCCGGGAGGCGGTCGGCCGGGATCAGGCGCTGGTGGCGCTGGCGCTGCGGAAGATGCGCATAGCCGTACACCGCGATCCGCTCCGGCCGCAGCGCCGCGGCCAGCGCCACCGTGCGGCGGATGCTCGTCTCGGTCTGCCCCGGCAGGCCATGGATCAGGTCGAAGTTGATGCCGGCGATGCCGGCGTCGCGCAGCCAGCGCACCGCCTGCTCGACCAGGGCATAGGGCTGCTCGCGATGGATCAGCGCCTGCACCTCGGGGTCGAAGTCCTGGATACCGAGGCTGATCCGGGTAAAGCCGGCGATGCCGAGCGCCAGCGCGAACTCCGCGGTCAGCGAGCGCGGATCGATCTCCATCGCCAGCTCGGCGTCGGCGCGCACATCGAAGCGGCCGGCGAGGCGGCCGAGCACGCGCCCGAGTTCGGTCTGCGACATCAGGTTGGGCGTACCGCCGCCGAAGTGGATCGCGCTCACCGGCTGGCGGCGGCCGAGGCGCTCGGCGACCAGGTCGATCTCGCGCAGCAGCAGGTCGACATAGGCCGACACCCGCTCGCGGTGGTGGCGGGTGGCCTGGGTGCGGCAGCCGCAGTACCAGCACAGCGCGGCGCAGTAGGGCACGTGCAGGTAGAGCGAGATCGCCTCGCCGGGGGGCACCGCGGCCAGCCAGCGGGCGTAGGTCGCCTCGTGGAGCGCGCTGAACTGCGCCGCGGTGGGGTAGCTCGTGTAGCGCGGCACCGGCCGCGCGTAGCGGGCCAGCAGGGTGGGCGGCAGGGCGATGCCGGCGTCGCTCGCCACGTCCTCAGCGATCGCGGCCATGGTCCTGCTGCTCGCGCATTTCGAACCACATCCCGTTGAGGATGGCGAAGGTGGCGGCGAGGCCGACACCGAGGATCCAGGCGAAATACCACATGGTCGATGTTCTCCATGGCGGGGGAAGCCGGCGCCCGCCGTCGCCGGGGGTCAATAGGCGTTGGGGTTGTCGCCGAGTGCGCCGTGGGTGACCTTGCCGCGCATCACCCGATAGACCCAGGCGGTGTAGGCGAGGATCAGCGGCAGGAACACCACCGTCGCCACCAGCATCACCAGCAGGGTCATCTGGCTGCTCGAGGCGTCCCACAGGGTCAGGCTGGAGGTCGCGTCCAGCGACGAGGGCAGCAGGAACGGAAAGGTCGCGAAGCCCACGCTCAGGATGATTCCGGCGATCGCCGCGGCCGAGGCGCAGAAGGCCAGCCCGCCGCGGCGGCCGGCCAGGGCCAGCGCGCTGCCGACCAGGCCGAGCAGCCCCAGCGCGGGCGCCGCGGCCATCCACGGATGCGCCGCGAAGTTGGCCAGCCAGGCGCCCTCGGCCGTGGTCACGCTCTTGGCGAGGGGGTTGGACGCGGCGTCCGGGACCAGCGCCGATACGATGCGGAAGCCGTCGACCACGGTCATCAGGCACAGGCCGCCCAGCGCGAACAGGGCCGCGCCGGCGAGCGCGGCGAGCGAGCCGTAGCGCGCGGCGCGCACGGCCACCGGGCCGTCGGTCTTCATCACCAGCATCGCCGCGCCGTGGGCCACCAGCATGGCCACGCTGGTGAGCCCGGCCAGCAGGGCGAACGGGGTCAGCAGGCCGAACAGGTTGCCCTCGTAGAACGGGCGCAGCGTCGCGTCGAAGCGGAACGGCACGCCCAGCAGCACGTTGCCCATCGCCACGCCGAACACCAGCGCCGGCACCGCGCCGCCGACGAACAGGCCCCAGTCCCAGGCCGCGCGCCAGCGCGGATCGGCGACCTTGCCGCGGAACTTGAAGCCCACCGGGCGCAGGATCAGGGCGAACAGGATCAGGAACATCGCCAGGTAGAAGCCGGAGAAGCTGACCGCGTAGAGCGGCGGGAAGGCGGCGAAGATCGCGCCGCCGCCCAGGATCAGCCACACCTGGTTGCCCTCCCACACCGGGCCGATGGTGTTGACCACCACCCGGCGCTCGGCGTCGCTGCGGGCGACGAAGGGCAGCAGCGCGCCGACGCCCAGGTCGAAGCCGTCCATGATCGCGAAGCCGATCAGCAGCACGCCCAGCAGCAGCCACCACACCAGGCGCAGGGTGGGGTAGTCGAGGATCATGAGGTCCATGGCGGTCTCCCGGGACGTCAGGCGGTGGCGGGGGCGCGGTCGAGTGCGACGTCGACGGCGGCAGGCGCGTCGGGGCGCAGCCCGGGCAGCAGCGCCTCGGGGCCGTTGCGGATCGCGCGCAGCAGCAGGAACACCTCGACCACGGCCAGGCCGGTGTAGATCACGACGAAGCCCACGAGGCTGATCAGGATGTCGTGCAGCTGCAGGCCCGAGGCCGCGTAGAAGGTCGGCAGCACGCCCTCGATGCTCCAGGGCTGGCGGCCGTACTCGGCGACGAACCAGCCGCATTCCGAGGCGATCCACGGCAGCGGCAGGCTCGCGGCCGCCGCCCACAGGAACCAGCGCTTCGACTCCAGCCGCCCGCGGGTCGCCAGCCAGAACGCGGTGGCGAAGAAGGCGATCAGGTAGAAGCCGATCGCGGCCATGGCCCGGAAGCTCCAGAACAGCGGCGCCACGCGCGGCACGGTGTCGAAGGCGGCCGCGGCGATCTGCTCCGGCGTCGCGTTGCCGATGTCCTCGCGGTAGCGCTTGAGCAGCAGCGCGTGGCCGAGGTCCTGCCAGTGCGCGTCGAACGCGGCCCGCGCCCCGGCGTCGCCGCGGTCGGCCTGCAGCCGCTCGAGCGCCGCGTAGGCCTCGAGCCCGGTCTCGATGCGCATGGCGGCGCGGTCGACCAGCTCGAGGATGCCGGGCAGCTCGCCGTCGAGCGAGCGGGTGGCGATCAGGCCGAGCAGGAACGGCACCTTGACCTCGTAGTGGTTGACGTGGCCGTCCTGGTCGGGAACGCCGAAGACGGTGAAGCCGGCCGGCGCGTGCTCGCTCTCCCACATCGACTCGATCGCGGCGAGCTTCATCTTCTGGTGCTCGGTGGCGGCGTAGCCGCTCTCGTCGCCGAGCACCACGACGCTCAGCGCCGAGGCCAGGCCGAAGCTCGCCGCGACCGCCATCGAGCGGCGGGCGAGGTCGCGGTGGCGGCCGCGCAGCAGGTACACCGCGCTGATCGCCATCACGAACACCGCGCCGGTGACGTAGCCCGCGCTGACGGTGTGCACGAACTTGGCCTGCGCCACCGGGTTCAGGATGACCGCGGCGAAATCGACGATCTCCATGCGCATGGTGTCGGGGTTGAACACCGCGCCGGTCGGGTTCTGCATCCAGCCGTTGGCGATCAGGATCCACAGCGCGGAGAAGTTCGCGCCCAGCGCCACCAGCCAGGTCACCATCAGGTGCTTGACCTTCGACAGCCGGTTCCAGCCGAAGAAGAACAGGCCGATGAAGGTCGCCTCCAGGAAGAAGGCCATCAGCCCCTCGATCGCCAGCGGCGCGCCGAAGATGTCGCCGACGTAGTGGCTGTAGTAGGCCCAGTTCATCCCGAACTGGAACTCCATGACGATGCCGGTCGCTACGCCCATGGCGAAATTGATGCCGAACAGCACGCCCCAGAAGAAGGTCATGCGGCGCCAGACCTCGCGCCCGGTCATGACGTAGACGCTCTCCATGATCGCGACCAGGAACGACAGGCCCAGGGTCAGCGGCACGAAGAGGAAGTGGTACATCGCGGTCAGCGCGAACTGCAGCCGCGAGAGTTCGACGACGGTGGTGTCGATCATGGCAGTGCCCCGATGGACGGGAGGAAGGTGCGCTGCGCATGTTCCGCGGCGGGGCCCGCGCGGGCATTGATCTCGATCAAGGCCGCCCGGGGGCGCGGCCGCCACGATGCGTCCGCCGCGACGCGTTGCCGCGGCGGGCGCCGTCCCGCGATGACCCCACCTACAATGCCGGCCTCGCACGGCGCCGCCGTTTCCTGCCGATGACCGAACCCGAACCCAACCCCGCCACCGACGCCGACGCGCGCCGGCGCCGCCAGCAGTGGCTGGATGCGCTGGGCCGCGGCGAGCGCGGGCGCCTGCGGCTGGCGGCGGGCGCGGCCACGCTCTCCGGCTGGCTGCTGGTGGGGCAGGCGGCGGCCATCGCCGTCGCGGTGCAGGCGGTCGTCGTCGAGGGCCGCGCGCCGGAGGCGCTGCTGCCGGCGTTCGCGGCGCTCGCGGTCGTGCTGCTCGCGCGTGCGGCGCTGGGCTGGCTGGCGCAGGAAGCGGCGGGCTCGGCCTCCGAGCGCATCCGTCTGCGCCTGCGCGGCCAGGTCTACCGGCATCTGCTGCGGGCCGGGCCGCTGTGGCTGCGGCGCCGGCGCGGCGGCGAACTCGCCGAGCTGATGCTGACCCACACCGACGCGCTCGACGCCTACTACGCCGGCTACCTGCCGGTGCGGACCGAGGTGGTCGCGGTGCCGCTGGGCATCCTCGCCGCGGTGTTCTTCGCCGACTGGATCGTCGGCCTGGTGCTGCTGGTGACCGCGCCCCTGGTGCCGCTGTTCATGATGCTGGTCGGCTGGGGCGCGGAGGCCGCCGGCCGCGAGCAGCTCGACGAGCTCGGGCGGATGAGCGGCCACTTCGCCGACCGCCTCAAGGGCCTGGGCCTGATCCGGGTCTACGGCCGCGCCCGCGAGGAGCTCGCCGGCATCGCCACCGCAGTGGAGGGCCTGCGCGTACGCACGCTGAAGGTGCTGCGCATCGCCTTCCTGTCCTCGGCGGTGCTGGAGTTCTTCGCCTCGGTCAGCGTGGCGGTGGTCGCGCTCTATTTCGGCCTCGGCTACCTCGACCTCGTCCACCTGCGCGATGCCGTCCCCACGCTCGGCACCGGCGTGTTCTGCCTGCTGCTCGCGCCGGAGTTCTTCGCGCCGCTGCGCCGGCTCGCCGCGCACTACCACGACCGCGCCGGCGCCCTGGCCGCCGCCGCCGCCCTCGAGGCGCGGCTGGGCGGGCTGCCCGATCCGGACGCCACCGCCGCGCCGGTGGCGGGCGCAGGCCCGCGCGGCGAGGCCCCGGCGGTGGTCGCCGAGGCGCTGTGCCTGCGTCCGCAGGGCGCGAGGCGGCCGGTGCTCGAGGGCCTCGACTTCGTGCTGCCCGCCGGCGGCCGCCTGGCCCTGATCGGCCCGAGCGGCTGCGGCAAGAGCACCCTGCTGGACGCGCTGGCGGGCTGGCTGCCGGCCGAGGGCGGGCGCCTGGTGCTGCCGGTGCAGGCGCGCGTGGGCCACGCCGGCCAGCGGCCCTATCTCTTTCCCGGCAGCATCGCCGACAACCTGCGCCTGGCGCGCCCGCAGGCGACGCGCGCGGAGCTCGAGGCGGCCGCCGAGGCGGCGCAGGTGATGCGCTTCGCCGCGCGCCTGCCGCAGGGCCTGGACACCGTCATCGGCGAGCGCGGCTTCGGCCTGTCCGGCGGCGAGGCGCGGCGGGTCGGGCTGGCGCGGATCTTCCTGCGCGACCCGGCGCTGGTGCTGCTCGACGAGCCGACCGCCTTCCTCGACCCCGCCACCGAGGCCGACCTGCTCGACGCGCTGGCGCGGTTCCTGCGCGGGCGCACCCTGGTCATGGCCACCCACAGCGCGGCCGCTACGCGGCTGGCCGACTGCGTGCTGCGCCTGCCGGAGGGACGCCTGCTGTGCGACGCGCCGGCCGTCGCCGACGACCTGGAGACGGCGCGATGAGTCGCGTCGATCACGCACGTGGCGAGGGCATCCGGCGGATCTTCGCGGCGCACGGCTGGCGGATCCTGGCCACCGTCTGCCTGCTGCTGGCGACGATGCTGGCCGGCGTCGGCCTGCTCGGCCTGTCGGGCGGCTTCCTCACCGCCGCGGCGCTGGCCGGCGGGCTCGCCGGCGGCTTCAACTTCTTCGCGCCGTCGGCCGGCATCCGTGCGCTGACCTTCGCGCGGATCCTCTCGCGCTACGGCGAGAAGCTCCTCGGCCACGACGCCACGCTGCGGATCGCGCGCGACCTCAGGCTGTGGTTCTTCCGCCGCGCGCTGCCGCTGGCGCCGGGACGGCTCGGCGCGCTGCGCACCGGCGACCTGCTGGCGCGGCTGGTCTCCGACATCGAGGCGGTCGACGGCCTGCTGGTGCGCGCGCTCGGACCGTTGCTGGCGCTGCTGGCGCTCGGCGCGCTGGCCATCGTCGCCGTGGCCCTGGTGCATCCGCCCGCCGCGGTCCTGCTGCTGGCGCTGGCGGTGGCGATCGGCGCGGGCGTGCCGCTGCTGGTCGCCGTCGGCAGGCAGCGGGTCGAGCGCGACCGTGCGGCGGCACGCGCGGCGCTGCGCACGCTCGCCTTCGAGGGGCTGGAGGGCGCGGTGGATCTCGCTGCGCTCGATGCCGGCCCGGCCTGGGCCGCGCGCGTTGACGCCGCGGCGGCCGAGGTCGCCGCGCTGGAGCGCCAGCGTCGCCGCCGGCTCGCCGGCGGCAGCCTGCTGCACGGCCTGATCGGTGCCGCGGGGCTGGTCGCGATGCTGTGGCTGGTGCTGCGCGCCAGCGCCGATGGAAGCCTGGGCGCGGCGGCCGCGGCCGCGCTGTTCTTCGCGACGGTGGCCCTGCTCGAGGTCGCAGCCGGCGCCGGTCTCGCCTGGCAGGCGCTGGGCGCGGGCCTGGCCTCGCTGCGGCGGGTGCGCGACATCGCCGGGCGGGCGCCGACCGTTGCCGACCCGGCGACGCCGGTCCCGGTGCCCGAGTTCGGGACGCTGGCGTTCGAGGACGTGCGCTTCGCGTGGCCCGGGGCGGCGCGGCCGGTGCTCGACGGCGTGTCGTTCGTGCTGCGGCCCGGCGAGCGCATCGCCATCGGCGGCGACAGCGGCGCCGGAAAGTCGACCTTCTCCAGCCTGCTCCTGCGCCTGTGGGATCCGCAGGCCGGGCGCGTCCGCTACGGCGGCGTCGACCTGCGCGACGTCGCCCAGGACGCCTGGCACGCGCGCATCGCCTGGCTGCCGCAGAACGCGCCGGTGTTCGCCGGCAGCGTGCGCGAGAACCTCGCGCTCGGCGCGCCCGATGCGGACGATGCGCGGATGTGGCGGGCGCTCGCGGCGGTGCGCCTGGACCGCGCGGTCGAGGCGCTGGGCGGCCTCGACGCCTGGGTCGGCGAGAACGGCGCCACGCTGTCGGCGGGGCAGGGGCGCCGCCTCGCCCTGGCGCGCGCGCTCCTGCGCGAGGCGCCGATCCTGCTGCTCGACGAACCGACCGAGGGCCTCGACCAGGACACCGCGCATGCGCTGCTGCACGACCTGGTCGCCGCCCTCGACGGCCGCAGCCTGGTGATGATCACCCACGACCTCCTGCCGCCCGGCATCGTCGAGCGCCGCTACCGCCTGCAGGACGGCCGCCTCCACGAGCCCCCCCACCCCCAGGAGCGACCGCCCGCGACGCCCCCGTAGGAGCGGCTTCAGCCGCGACCAACGCTGCCGGTGACCCCAGGCCCGTCGGGGCTGAAGCCCCTCCCACAAGGCAGAGGCCCATGCCTTCGTAGGAGCGGCTTCAGCCGCGACCGCCACTTCCCCGAAGATGCAGCCCATACCGCGCTGAAGCCCTCCCGCAGGAACGCCATGCCGCTTCTGTGGGAGGGGCTTCAGCCCCGACGTGGCGCGCAGTCGGGGCTGAAGCCCCTCCCACACGCGGCTGAAGCCGCTCCTACAAGGCAAGGCACCGAGCTCCCCGTAGGAGCGGCTTCAGCCGCGACCGCCACTTCCCCGAAGATGCAGCCCATACCGCGCTGAAAGCCCTCCCACATGCGGCTGGAGCCGCTCCTGCGACGGCGCAGGCCACCTGCCACCCGCCCACGCCAACGCCAACGCCCCCGGCGCACACCGTTGCAGCGCGGACCTGCGCAGAAGACCTCCGCTTCGGCGTAAAATGCCGGGCTTTCTTCTTGGAGCCGCCCATGCTGCGCATCCTGGCCGAAGCACTGACCTACGACGACGTCTCGCTGGTCCCGGCGCATTCCAAGGTCCTGCCGAAGGACGTTCGCCTCGCGGCGCGCCTCACCAAGGGCATCACGCTGAACCTGCCGATCGTCTCCGCGGCGATGGACACGGTCACCGAGGGCCGCCTCGCCGTCACCATGGCCCAGCTCGGCGGCATCGGCATCGTCCACAAGAACATGTCGCTCAAGCGCCAGGCCGAGGAGGTCCGCCAGGTCAAGACCTTCGAGGCCGGCGTCATCCGCGAGCCCTTCACCGTCGGCCCGGACGCCACCATCGGCGAGGTCCTCAGGCTGACCCGCGCGCGCAACATCTCCGGCGTGCCGGTGGTCGACGGCGAGCAGCTGGTCGGCATCGTCACCGGGCGCGACATGCGCTTCGAGAAGAAGCTCGACGACCCGGTCCGCCACATCATGACCCGCAAGGACAAGCTGGTCACGGTGGGCGAGGGCGCCAGCGACGAGGAAGTGCTCGCGCTGATGCACCAGCACCGCATCGAGAAGGTGCTGGTGGTCAACGACGCCTTCCAGCTGCGCGGCCTGATCACCGTCAAGGACGTGCAGAAGGCGCGCGACAACCCGCATTCGGCCAAGGACGCGCACGAGCGCCTGCGCGTGGGCGCGGCGGTCGGCGTCGGCGGCGACACCGAGGCGCGCATCGAGGCGCTGGTCGCCGCGGGCGTGGACGTGGTCGTGGTCGACACCGCGCATGGCCATTCGCAGGGCGTGCTCGACCGCGTCGCCTGGGTCAAGAAGACCTTCCCCGAGCTGCAGGTCATCGGCGGCAACATCGTCACCGGCGACGCCGCGCTGGCGCTGATGGACGCCGGTGCCGACGCGGTCAAGGTCGGCGTCGGCCCGGGTTCGATCTGCACCACGCGCGTGGTCGCGGGCGTCGGCGTACCGCAGGTCACCGCGATCGACATGGTGGCCAGCGCGCTGAAGGACCAGATCCCGCTGATCGCCGACGGCGGCATCCGCTATTCCGGCGACATCGCCAAGGCGCTGGCTGCCGGCGCGTCCACCATCATGATCGGCGGCCTGTTCGCCGGCACCGAGGAGGCGCCGGGCGAGGTCGAGCTGTTCCAGGGCCGCAGCTACAAGAGCTACCGCGGCATGGGCAGCCTCGGCGCGATGGAGAAGGGCAGCTCCGACCGCTACTTCCAGGACGCCTCCGACGCCGACAAGCTGGTGCCGGAAGGCATCGAGGGCCGGGTGCCGTACCGCGGCTCGCTGCGCGGCATCGTCCACCAGCTCGCCGGCGGCCTGCGCGCGGCGATGGGCTACGTCGGCGCCGCCAGCGTCGAGGAGATGCGGACCAAGCCCGAGTTCGTGAAGATCACCGGCGCCGGCGCCCGCGAGAGCCACGTCCACGACGTGCAGATCACCAAGGAACCGCCGAACTACCAGGTGCGCTGAGCGCGCGGGCAGGGGGCGCCGCGATGCACGCACCGACCGCATCCACCACGCCGGCGCCACGCGCGCCGGTCGTGGCATGGTCGGCGCTGGCGGCGATCCTCGCCCTCGGCGTCGCGGCACCCGCCGTCGCGACCGATGGCGGCGAGGCGTCCGCGCCCGCCTATCGCGCGCTGCCGGCGGGCGAGGTCGCCGCCGCGCACGCGCCCGGCCGCTTCGACGCCTGCGGCATCCGCTTCGACCTCGCGCCGGACCAGTTTCCCGACGCGCAGGGCGACGATTTCGTCCTGTTCGACCAGGTCGACGACGGCGAGGTCGGCGCGGTGCTCACCTGCCTGGCGTCGCCGCCCGCCGACCCCGATGCCGCGCTGCGCGCCTACACGCAGGCGCTGGCCGGCAGCGATACGGCCACCGAAACAACGCTCGACACCCACGGCGGCCGCTATCGCGGCCTGCGCCGTCGCGCCACGCCCGACGCCGGCCAGCCCTACGAGGTCGACGCCTGGTATCTCCCCAGCACCAGTGGCGGCGCCATGCTGATGCTGTTCACCACGCCCGGCCCGGTGCACGTGGCCGCGCGCGACGCCTTCCGCGCCCGGCTCGAGCGCACGCTGGCCACGGACGCCGCACCGTGAGCCCCTCGTTTCGGGCCCGCATCCGCAGGCGCCGGGCCAGCGCGCCGCTACTGGCGTCGCTGGCGCTGGCCGCCTGCGCGCCGGCCGGCTCCGCGCCGGTCGGCTCCGCACCCGCGATACCGCCGACGCCGGACGACGGGACCTCGGCCGCGGCCGCCATCGTCGTGGAGAACCGGTTCGAGACCTGCGGCGCGCGGTTCGATCTGCCTGCGGACTGGACACCGCGGCCCGCCGCCGGGGGCCGCTGGCTGCTCGCCGGCAGCGACGAGGGCAGCGGGTTCCGCGTGGCCGTTCGCTGCGTGGACGCCTCGCCGGCGACCGGCACCCATGAGCTTCCGGAGGTCGCTGCCGAACTGCGCGAGGTCGAGGGCAGGGACGTCATGCTCGAGTACGTCGCCGTCCTCGACGCCACCGCATCGCGCCCGGGCATGATCGCCCTGCGCCAGTCCGGCGCGGACGACGGCGTGGTGAGCGAAGTGGCGCGCTGGCACGACGAGCTGGGCAACGCCCCCGGGAGCGGCAGGCAGCCCTATCCCGACGGCCTGCTCTCGATCCGCTGGAACAGCGGCGATCCCACGCAGGTCGCGCAGCGCGACGCCTTCCTCGCCACGCTCGCCGCCAGCTTCACCCTGCCGCCGGCGCAGGACGACCAGGGCCTGGCCCCGTGAGCGCGCCCCGGCAACGTTCCGTCCAGGTCGCGGCTGAAGCCGTTCCCACAACGGCGCACGCCGCTTTTGGCTCCTTCCCCCGCCTGCGGGGAAAGGCTGGGATGGGGGCGACGCGCGCAGCGCGGGCTCCTGTAGGAGGGGCTTCAGCCCCGACAGCCCTCCACCCCGGACGCCCGCCGATCGCGGCTGAAGCCGCTCCTACAAACGCGCACGCCGCTTTTGGCTCCTTCCCCCGCCTGCGGGGGAAGGCTGGGATGGGGGCGACGCGCGCAGCGCGGGCTCCTGTAGGAGGGGCTTCAGCCCCGACAGCCTTCCACCCCGAACACCCGCCGATCGCGGCTGAAGCCGCTCCTACAAGAGCTCGCTCCGCTTTCGCCCCTTCCCCCCTTGCGGGGGAAGGCTGGGATGGGGGGAGGCGCGCAGCGCACCTCCCGCGATCCGCGTGACCACCGCGACCCACACCTGAAACACCGCCCGGCACACCCCACACACCACCACCGACCCCACCCATGACCGACCTGCATTCCGACAAGATCCTCATCCTCGACTTCGGCGCGCAGTACACGCAGCTGATCGCCCGCCGCATCCGCGAGCTCGGGGTGTACTGCGAGATCTGGGCGTGGGACCACGATCCCGAGGAGATCGCGAAGTTCGCCCCGCGCGGCATCGTCCTCTCCGGCGGCCCGGAATCCACCACCGAGCACGGCGCGCCGCAGGCCCCGCAGCAGGTGTTCGATTCCGGCCTGCCGATCCTCGGCATCTGCTACGGCATGCAGACGCTCGCCAAGCAGCTCGGCGGCGACACCGAATCCGCCGACGCCCGCGAGTACGGCCACGCCGAGGTCGAGCTCGTCGCCCAAGACCGCCTGTTCGAGGGCCTGAAGGACCACCCCGGCTCGCCGCCGCGCCTGGACGTGTGGATGAGCCACGGCGACCACGTCACCAAGGCACCGCCCGGCTTCACCGTCACCGCTCGCACCGACCGCGTGCCGATCGCCGCCATGGCCGACGACGCCCGCCGCTGGTACGGCGTGCAGTTCCATCCCGAGGTCACGCATACGAAGCAGGGCCAGGCGCTGCTGCGCCGCTTCATCGTCGACATCTGCGGCTGCCAGACCCTGTGGACCGCCGACAAGATCATCGAGGACCAGGTCCGCCAGGTGCGCGAGAAGGTCGGCGGCGACCACGTCCTGCTCGGCCTCTCCGGCGGCGTGGATTCCTCCGTCGTCGCCGCGCTCCTGCACCAGGCCATCGGCGACCAGCTCACCTGCGTGTTCGTCGATACCGGCCTGCTGCGCTGGAAGGAGGGCGACCAGGTCATGGCGACCTTCGCCGAGCACCTGGGCGTCACCGTCATCCGCGTCGACGCGCGCGAGCGCTTCTTCACCGCGCTCGCCGGCGAGGCCGACCCCGAGGCCAAGCGCAAGATCATCGGCCGCCTGTTCGTGGAGATCTTCGACGAGGAGGCCGGCAAGCTCGCCACCGGCGAGGCCGGCCCGCAGGTGAAGTGGCTGGCCCAGGGCACCATCTACCCGGACGTGATCGAATCCGCCGGCAGCAAGACCGGCAAGGCCCACGTCATCAAGAGCCACCACAACGTCGGCGGCCTGCCGGAGCACATGAAGCTCGGCCTGGTCGAGCCGCTGCGCGAGCTGTTCAAGGACGAGGTGCGCCGCGTCGGCGTCGAGCTCGGCCTGCCGCCGGCCATGGTCTACCGCCACCCGTTCCCGGGCCCCGGCCTGGGCGTGCGCATCCTCGGCGAGGTGAAACCCGAATACGCCGACCTGCTGGCCAAGGCCGACGACATCTTCATCAACGAGCTGCGCACCGCCGGCCTGTACGACAAGGTGAGCCAGGCGTTCGCAGTGTTCCTGCCGGTGAAGTCCGTCGGCGTCGTCGGCGACGCCCGCGCCTACGAGTGGGTGATCGCCCTGCGCGCGGTGGAGACCGTCGACTTCATGACCGCCCACTGGGCGCACCTGCCGTACGAGTTCCTCGGCCGGGTGTCGAACCGCATCATCAACGAACTGCGCGGCGTGTCGCGGGTGGTCTACGACATCTCGGGGAAGCCGCCGGCGACGATTGAGTGGGAGTAGGGGGAACGCGCTTGGCGCCACGCCAGGGGGAGGCGGTATTCGCTGTTCGCGAATCGCGAACGGCATGCGGGGCGAGCATGCGGGGCGTTCGGATCCCTTGCGGCGTGACGCCTCCCGCTTTAGTGGAGCGGTAGCGTGCCGGGCCTTGTCCAACCGGAGGCCAAAGCACGTTCGCAACAAATCGACACAACTGTCGATTTGTTTGACCGGACGGCCTCTATTCGCCATATTAGTCGAATATGGGCGGCCGATACGTCTCTGACTCAACAGTCCTCCGCCAGCTGGGCGACCGGCTCGCAGCGCTGCGCCTGGCACAGAACCTGACCCAGGCCGAGGTCGCCGAGCAGGCCGGGGTGTCCAAGCGGACCGTGGAGCGCCTCGAGGCCGGCGCCACCGCCAGCCAGCTGTCGACCTTCCTTCGCGTCTGTCGGGTGCTCGGGCTGCAGGATCGCCTCGACCAGCTGGTGCCCGAACCTACCGCGAGTCCCGTCGCCCAGCTCAGGCAACAGCGGCAGACCCGCAAACGCGCGTCCGGCCGCCAGGAGGATGCGCAGGCGCCTTCCACGACGTGGACCTGGGAGCCATGACGCTCGCAGAGGTCCAGCTGTGGGGCCGCACCATGAAGCAAGAGCTGTCTGGATCAGGGGGGTTGGAGATTTGAAGGGACTCGTCATCGATGAGCCATGGATCTCGTTGCTTTTGCGTGGCGAGAAGACCTGGGAGATGCGGTCGCGGCATACGACCATGCGCGGCCGCATCGGACTTATCAGGAAGGGCACAGGCCTGGTCGTGGGCATTGCCGATGTCGTGGACTCGATCGGCCCTTTGGATGCCATCGCGTGGCGGGCCCATCGCGCCAGGCACAGAATTCCGCTGGAGCTCGAGAAGGACGCATCGCGCTGGAACGTGGCCTGGGTGCTGGAGTCGGTGCGTGCCCTGCGCCAACCGGTTCCGTACGAACATCCGTCTGGCGCCGTCGTCTGGGTGGCCCTGTCCGACGATGTCGTCGCACGGATGGATGTCGCTCACGGCACGTCGCAAAGGTCCACGGTTGCGCCACCGACCGATCCGCAGGCGGCGAGCCTAAAGAAGCGCCCGACTCCTGCCGATACTCCGACGGAAGGCATCGACCGCCTGCGGATGGTGCCGGTCGCCCGCGATGGCAGCCGCTTCATTCCTGCGCTCCGTCGGGCTGGAGGCTTCACCATCGGGCGAAAGGGTGAGGAAGTGGTCGTGCGCGACTATCTGGATGCGCTGGCCGAACTGCGCAGGATGGATGCTCCACGCTGGCGCCGTCCCAACGCGCAGGGGAACTGGGGCATCGTGACCGGCGTGCGCTGGGAAGCCAGCGGGTGCTCGGAGCAGGACAAGAAGTAGAACAGGGGATTCAGCATGGATGTTTTCTGGGCCGCTCTCACGGGCGATGCCTTGCACATGGGCATCGGGGCACTGGTTGCCGCGTTGTCTCTCGCCTTCCTGTGGTTCGTCGTGGTGCAGGGCATCTGGCTGTGGTGTTCGCTGCGACGAGCGAGAGGCGCTCTGAAGCGGGTCGCTGCACAGCCCCAGCCGGATCCGCGGCCGCAACTTGCGCAGGTGTTCGCTGGACGCCGCTACATCGGCCTCTGGCGCGAGTACGAGGAAACCCTGCATGCGCAGAGGTCCGAAACGGACATAGAGCGGTCCGTGCAGGCGGTCCGGGCCACCGTGCCCGCGGAATCCTTCTTCAACGGCGAACTCATCGTCGACGCCCGCCTGCATACCGAGTTCTTCAAGCACCTGCCCGGGATCTTCACCGGCCTTGGCATCATCGCCACCTTCAGTGGCCTGATCGCGGGCCTGCAGAGCTTCGACGTCACGGCCATCGATCCGGAGGCGCTCAAGCAGAGCCTTGGCGGTCTCTTCGGACATGTGTGGAACGCCTTCATGCTGTCCGCCGTGGCCATCGCCCTGGCGATGATCTGCACCATCATCGAGAAGCTGGTCTACGCCTCGACGCTCCACCAGACGGCAGGCATCGCCGCTGAGCTGGACGGGCTGTTCAAGGCGGGTGTCGGCGAGGAATACCTCTCGCGGCTGGTCGCTTCCTCGACGGAGGGTACGGCGCAGACGAAGCAGCTCAAGGAAAGCCTGGTCGAGGACCTGAAGGCGCTCCTGACCAACCTCACCGAGCAGCAGATCCAGGCGACGCGCCAGCTCTCCATGGACATCGGCTCGAACCTTGAATCGAGCCTGCAGGAGCCGCTCAGGAAGATCGCCGACACCGTCAACGTGGCGAGCCGCGATCAGTCCGAATCGGCGGGTCGCATGATCGAGAACCTGATGACGGCCTTCATGGCGCAGATGCGCGACACCATGGGCGGGCAGATGGGCGAGCTCAGCGCGATGATGCGGCAGAGCGCGGAAGCGGTGACCCAGGTGGAGGCGAGTCTGCGCACGCTGGTCGGGGACATGCAGCGCGCATCGCAGTCGTCGTCCGAAGGCGTCCAGGCGGCGATGGCCGAACTCATGACCTCGCTGGCGAGCCATGAGCGTCAGCAGAGCGAGGCTGTCGGCAATGCCCAGGTGCAGATGCTCGCGCAGATCCAGGCGGCCACGGAAAAGATGGCGGCTGCACAGGAGAGCACGTCCAGCCGCGTCAATTCGGCGGCGGCCGAGGCCTCCGACCGCATCTCCGCCGCCGCTGCCGAAGCGCAGCGCGCGAGCGACCAGGCTGCTGCCCGGGCGGTACAGCTTGCGACGGAGATGGGGGAGACGACGCTCGGCGCGATCGGTCAGTTGGAATCCGGCGCAGCGAGGATTGCGGACATGCTGGCTGCCCTGGATGGGGCAGCGGCGCGGCTGGGGCAGTCCGGCAGTTCGCTCGCCGGAGTCCAGCAGCAGGCGGCAGGGCTTGTCGGGCAGATCCGCGACGCGTCCGAGCTGCTGCGCCGGAGCAGCGACACCGTCGCCGCCTCGTCCGGCTCGCTCGCCAAGGCATCGGCGCAGATCGAGCTCGTCTCGGGGTCGATGGCATCCGAGGCGGATGCCCGCGATGCCTCGCTGCGCGAGGTACAGGCGGCGATGCTGCGCAGCCGGGAAGCAGCCGAGGAGTTCAAGCAGTTCTCTGGTCTCGTCACGGACAAGATGGCGGAAGCCGTCGGCACCTTCGGCGACAGGACCGTCGCTGTGCTCGACCGCAACCTGGTCTCGTTCGACAAGGAGCTGACCAATGCAGTCGACAGCCTGCGCCAGCTGATGGAGCGTCTGGCCATCCTGGCTGCGGACCGCGTCGAAGCGTAGGAGCGGGGCGATGCTTGGAGCGATGGCTCGACCGCGGCGACGCGGCAAGGACGATGGCGAGAAGCCGTTCTGGATCAGCTACGCCGATCTCATGACCGCGATGATGGTGCTCTTCCTGAGCGCGATGGCGGTGACGATCGCCGCGGTGACCCGCGTGGTGGAGGGGCCGGCGGAAGCGAGAGCGCGCGAGATCAAGGCCGTCTGCGAAGAGCTGGAGCGCGAGCTGGGGGACGTGCCGGACATCAGGATCAACTGCGCCGACCACAGGATCAGCTTCGGCGACGTCGGCCGCTTCGCCGTCAACAGCTATCGCCTGCCGGTGGAGGCCGACGCGGCACTGGCCAGGCTGGTGCCGGCGGTCCTGGACGCTGCGGACGGAGAGCTGGGCCGGCGCTGGCTGAAGCAGGTCGTGGTGGAGGGCTACACCGATACCGTCGGCGGCTATCTCTACAACCTGCACCTGAGCCTGCAGCGATCGGAGTGGGTGCTCTGCCTGCTGATGGATCCTGCCAAGAACGCGCAGCTCGAACTCACGCCCGCACAGCTGGAGCGCGTGCGCCGCCTGTTCCTCGCCGGTGGCGTGTCCTTCAACAACCAGCGCCAGACCGCCGACGAGAGCCGGAGGGTCGAGTTGCGGATACAGTTCTACGGCCTTGGCGAAGAGCACGCGTCGCCGCATGTGGACGCCGATACGCAGGCGCCGGAAGGCGATCGGTGCCAGCTGTGAACAGCGGGTGCGTGTTCCAGCGGCAGCTCGCACCGGCACTGGGTCGCCTTGCGGAAGGCGCGTTCCGCGGCGGGCTGGCCGCTCCTTCGCAACTGGCCGGAGCTGCCGCCAGGCTGCGCGACGAGGTCGGGCGCCAGCCGTCGAAGGCGATGACCGAGCCCTTCCTCGACATCGCCATCGAGCGCCTGGCGGCGCACGGAGCCGATGCCCTGCGGCCCCGGGACGATCTGGTTCTCGCCGCTGGCCTGGGCAGCTCGCGCCCGCAGTTGCAGGGCCGCTCGGTGGCCGCTGAGCCGAGCCTGCTTCCTGTCCTGCTCCAGCGCTGGCGGGGCCGCATCGATGATCCGATGCTCGGGTCGCTGCTGTGGCGATCGGTATTCCTGGCCTACTTCCATGCCGACGACGAGATGCAGCGGGACGGCATGCGCCGATTCCTGACGGCGACGCTCGCGTCGCTGGAGATGGCTCCCGCTGCACCGGGTTGGCTCCAGACCGTGCTGCGCCACCGCGCCGTGCTGGGGGACTCGCCCGCCGGGCTCTATGCGGAAGCCTGGATCGATGGCGACGACGTCGGCCTGCGTGAACTCTCGGATGACGCGGATCTTCCGGAGGAAAGCTGGTTCTGGGGCGAGTTCGTCGGCGAGGTGGTGGCCGCACTCTGTGGACTCCGGGACAGCGCGCTGCTCGCTCACCTCGACCGAGGCATCGATCTGGCGATGCGCCATCCGCAGCACGCCGACTCCATACTTGCGGCGTTGCTCGAGCGCGTCGCTGCGTCCGACTCGCCGCGACCGCACGAAGGCTTGCTGCAGTGCCTGCTGGAAGCCTGGGGCAACCCTCAACTCGAACTGTCGGACCGGGCACATCGGTGGTCGCAGGTCTCCAGCGAGGCCCGACGCCTCGTCTGCCGCTGGCTCGCCGAGGACGACCTCAAGGACTTCTTCGCACTCATCAAGTCGTCGCGCGAACTCGACGACGACTACGACACGCGCCGCTTCGACTACTGGAAGCGGTTCACAGGCCAGATGAGCTACACCAAGCTGATCCTTGGCCCCTCGCTCAGGACCAGTACGCACCCGGACGTCCGGCGCTTCATCGGCAAGCGGCGCGGACGCCTGGGCTGGCTGACCGGAACCACCTCCGACAACATGGCCATCCTGATGAAGATCGGGAACTGGTGGTTCGTCGAGTTCGGCCAGACCGGCAATGCCTGCTATCCCTATCGGGACGATCTCAAGCCCTTCGACCTGTCGAGGATTTCCCTCGACCACCGCGCACAGCTGGCGAACCGGCACGCGGTGAAGGCCAGCGGCTTCGAAACGACGATGGTGCATCGCGGCGACTGGGAGGAACGCTTCGACGCGACGCTGGCGCGCGTGGACATCTGGCCTGACGGCGTGGCCAGAGGCCGCGCTGCACAGCAACGCCGCGTTGCCGCTCCCCGAATCGTCGAGATCGGCAACGGAGCCTCCTCCCTCGCACTGCCCGAGCGGATCGCCGACGAACTCGAGCACATCCGGCGTACCGACGTGGACAACCGCCAGCGCGGCGGAAGGCTGTGGGTGGAGGTGTGGAAGCGCCCGTCGCCGGAGCTGATCGGCGAGATGACCAAGGCCGGCTTCAGGTTCGCCAACCCGCGAGGCTTCTATCGATGATGGGATTGAACCTCGGCTTCCGTCGCAAGGCGAAGGCCGCGCCGCCGCAGACCGCCTGCAAGCCGACGGAGCAGGGTTGGCTGTATGCGGTGCAGCTCGGTGGCGCCGACCCTGCTGCGGCCTACCTCGCGCAGTTGCTGGAGGAGGGGCGCGCCCGAGCGGTCGTCGAGGGGATTCTGCTGCCGTGGAGCGTGCTCTACGCCCTGCAGCGGGATCCGCAGCACGATGCCAGCCTGCCGCTGCTGGGACTCCCTCCTGAAGCTGCGGAACGTCCGGCGCTCAGCGCCCTGGGCACGCCGTCGGATCCTTCGTTCGTGGTCCGCATCGATGGCTGGTTCAGGCCGGGCGAGCCACCGGCGGAGCAGGCGATCAGCCGCACCGGGCCCGTGCTCCATCTAGACGACGGCGACAGGCTGTTGCCGGAAGCGGCCCACGACCTCCTTCGCCAGATCGAGGCGCTGGCCGCCGAGGGAGGCCACGGCCAGCCGGAAGACCGGATGCTGGCCATGGGGCGCATCCAGGCGCTGGCCGCGGCCGCGGGCGCACGGCTGGATACGTATCTCGCACGTTCGCCGGTCGTGGTCCCTGACAGGATCGACATCGAGCTGCAGCGGCACGAGGCCGCCGGAATGGACGTCGTCGAGGTGACGCCCAGGCCCGAGCGCGCGCCGGACCGGTGGGTCGACCAGTTCGACCGCTACGGCAGCGTCCGCCCGCGCTACGACGTTCCCACGGACGACGGCGGGGTCACCCACGTGGTGCTGCCGGAACCCGTGCAGCGCGTGGCCGAAAGCATCAAGCGCATGCCCGCGCGCCGCCTGGGTGGCAGCGAAGCCGCCAGCTTCGTCCGCAATCCCTATCCGTGGCTGGGCGACGGTGCGGAGGATGTCGTCCGCCCGGACGACTTCGAACGGGCGCGCCGGCAGGCGGGCCTGATCGAGTGGGAGCTCGACCTCGAGCCGCAGGATGGCGGCTGGGGCGTCCTGCTCACCGATCCCGCCGGTGAGCAGGAGAGCCGGGCACTGCCGGATCTCGATCTGTCCGACGGACGGGAACTGCTCGTCGCTGCGGTCCTGGCCCGCAGCCGGGGAGAGAGCGCCCTGCGCTGGCGCGGAAGCGACATCGCCCTGGCCGGACTGACGCTGGAGTCGCTCGCCCGCATCGAACGGGCCAGCGTAGATGCCGCGCGCGGGACAGCGCCTTCCGACGGCGGCCTGTTCGACCTCGCCGGCTACAGCGACCGCGTCGTTGGCTTCGACGGCAAGCCCGTGCTCGTGCCGAGGGTGCCGCGTCGGGACGATGGGCAGGAATGGGCGCCGGACGGCATCCCCATCGATGTGGAGCGGGTCGATCCGCTCACCGGTGAGGTCAGCACCGTCAGGCTCCAGCCGGGCGATGTGCGCCAACTGACCGACCGGGTGGCGGAGGCGGAGCGCACTGGCGCCGCGAAGGTGCGGGTGCCGGGGCTCGAGGACGAGATCCCGACCGCCGAGGCGCGGGCATGGGTCGATGGCCTGAAGGAGGCGTCGCGTCGCGAGCCCGCGCCGCCAACGGTTCCGAAGGACCCCAAGCCCAGCGAGACGCTCTCGCTGCGCATCCTCCACAACATCGAGCAGCTGGATTACCGCCAGGACTGCGTCGATCTCGATGAGGATGCGCAGGATCCCGTCCTGCCCGCGGCCCTGCGCCCTGAGGTCAGGCTGCTTCCGCATCAGCTGAAGGGCCTCGCCTGGATGCAGCAGCGTCTCGCGCGCCGGGAGGAAGGTGTGCGCGGCATCCTCCTTGCCGATGACATGGGACTGGGCAAGACCCTGCAGAGCCTCTGCCTGATGGCGTGGTACCGGCAGAGCACGCCCGTGCCGCGGCCGTGCCTGGTCGTCGCGCCCGTGTCCCTGCTGGAGAACTGGCGCTCGGAGATCGCCAAGTTCCTCGATGGCTCCCAGGGCCGCACCGCCGCACTCTATGGCCAGGAACTCGCCGCGCATCGGCTCGCGCCGCACGAGATGCCGGCCGACCTGCGCGAGCGCGGCCTGAAGAAGGCGCTGCGGCCGGGATTCGCCGGCGGCGCGGCCTTCGTCCTCACGACCTACGAGACGCTGCGCGACTACCAGCTGTCCTTCGCCCGGGAACAGTGGGGCGTGCTGGTCTGCGACGAGGCGCAGAAGATCAAGACCCCCGGTGCGATGGTCACCCGAGCCGCGAAGGCGATGCAGGCGGATTTCAAGATCGCCTGTACCGGCACACCGGTCGAGAACTCGCTTGCGGACCTGTGGTGCCTGTTCGACTTCTTCCAGCCGGGCCTTCTCGATTCCCTGACGCGGTTCACCAAGGTCTTCCGGCAGGCGATCGAGCAGCGCGTGGACGGCCACGACGTGCTCGTCGAATCCCTGCGCAGGCAGATCGCGCCCTGGGTCCTGCGGCGCATGAAGAGCGACGTGGCCGACCTCCTGCCGAAGACCGACGTGCCGTGCGAGCTGGCGATGTCGCCGCGCCAGCGCGCCCTCTACGGGAGTGCGGTCCGCGCTGTCAGGGATGCCATGAGCGACGGCAAGGCAGGCAGCGGCGCGGCGATCCTCGGGCTCCTGCACCGCCTGCGGGTGATCTGCGCGAATCCATTGGCGGCGGACGACCCGAAGGCGGAGTACCTGCCGGTCTCGGAGCATCTCAGACACTCTCCCAAGCTCGCCTGGCTGCTCGGGAAGCTGGAGGAGATCAGCAAGGGCGGCGCCGATGGCCGCGGCGAGAAGGCCATCGTGTTCACCGAATTCCGGGAGATGCAGCGCCTCGTGCAGCGTGCGGTGGCGGGGCGCTTCGGCATTGACGTGTCGATCGTCAATGGCAGCACTTCGGTCGACCCGGATGCCGAGGCTTCCCGGCAGGCCATCATCGACCGCTTCCAGGCGCAGCCGGGCTTCGGCGTCATCGTGCTGTCGACCACTGCGGTCGGCTTCGGCGTCAACATCCAGGCCGCCAACCACGTCATCCACTTCACGCGCCCGTGGAACCCGGCCAAGGAGGACCAGGCGACGGACCGCGCCTACCGCATCGGCCAGGAGCGCGAGGTGTTCGTCTACTGCCCGACGGTGGTGGGCGACGGCTTCGAGACCTTCGAACAGCGCGTCGCGGAGCGGCTGGCGACGAAG
Organism: Coralloluteibacterium stylophorae; assembly: GCF_018122625.2. Taxonomy (GTDB): domain Bacteria; phylum Pseudomonadota; class Gammaproteobacteria; order Xanthomonadales; family Xanthomonadaceae; genus Coralloluteibacterium; species Coralloluteibacterium stylophorae. Next base: position 233,246 of record NZ_JAGQFT020000001.1, read on the forward strand.
CGGGGGCTGTCGCGCGACATGCTGTCGCCGGAGCAGGGGATCGCGATCGACGAGTTCGCCGACCTGGAGGGCTGAGCGGAAGGCGGGCCTGGACCAGGTGCGGTGCCGGCACTGTCTCGCCTCCTGCGAAGGCATTGGAGACAATCGCCGGCTGCCGGCGCGGTGGCCGGCGCCAGGAGCCGCAGGCGCATCGCCGCGGCTGGGAACAAGGACAGAATCAAGTGAACCAATCCGCCCTCTCCGCCTTCATCTGGTCGGTCGCCGACCTCCTGCGCGGCAACTACAAGCCGCACGAATACGGCCGCTTCATCCTGCCCTTCACCGTGCTGCGCCGGCTCGACTGCGTGCTGGCGCCCACCAAGGACAAGGTGCTCGCCGAGCACAAGAGGAAGACCGACGCCGGGATCAACCCCGACCCGTTCCTGCGGCGCCTCGTCGGCGAGGTGCGCTTCTACAACACCTCGCCGATGGACCTGCCGAAGCTGCTCGGCGACCAGGACCACGTTCGCGAGAATCTTTACGAGTACGTGCAGGGTTTCTCGCCGGAGGCGCGCGACATCTTTGAGCGGTTCGACTTCTATACGCAGGTCGAGCGACTGGCCAAGGACAAGCTGCTGTACCTGGTGACCGAGAAGTTCGCCAACATCGACCTGCACCCGGACCGCGTGGACAACGCGCAGATGGGGCACGTGTTCGAGGAGCTGATCCGCAAGTTCGCCGAACTTTCCAACGAGACCGCAGGTGAGCACTTCACCCCGCGCGAAGTCATCCGGCTGATGGTCAACCTGATCTTCATCGAGGACGACGACGTACTTGCCGCCGGCAACGCCGTGGTGCGCACCATCTACGATCCGACCGCGGGAACCGGCGGCATGCTCTCGGTGGCGGCGGAGCATCTCATCGAGCACAACCCGGCCGCGCGGCTCAGCCTGTTCGGGCAGGAGCTCAACGACGAGTCCTACGCCATCTGCAAGGCCGACATGCTGATCCGCGGCCAGGACGTCGGCAACATCGTCGCCGGCAACACCCTGAGCGAGGACGGCCATGTGGGCCGCCACTTCGACTACATGCTGTCCAATCCGCCCTTCGGCGTGGAATGGAAGAAGGTCGAGAAGGCGGTGCGCGCCGAGCACGAACAGAAGGGCTTCGACGGCCGCTTCGGCCCCGGCCTGCCGCGTGTGTCCGACGGCTCGATGCTGTTCCTGCTGCACCTGGTGTCGAAGATGGCACCGGTGGTGAACGGGCAGGGCGGCAGCCGCTTCGGCATCGTGCTCAACGGTTCGCCGCTGTTCACCGGTGGGGCTGGCAGCGGCGAGAGCGAGATCCGTCGCCATCTGCTGGAGAACGACCTGGTCGAGGCCATCGTCGCCTTGCCGACCGACATGTTCTACAACACCGGCATCGCCACCTACGTCTGGATCGTCAGCAACAAGAAGCCCGACGACCGCCGCGGGCAGGTGCAGCTGATCGACGCCAGCGGCTTCTGGCGCAAGATGCGCAAGAGCCTGGGCAGCAAGCGCAAGGAAATGGGCGAGGACGACATCGCCACCGTCACCCGCCTGTTCGGCGACTTCACCGAGGCCGAGCGCGTCACCGTGCTGGATGCTGACGGCCGAGAGATTGAGCGACGCATCATCACCGGCACCGACAATCCCCCGGCGGTGCCCGAGGGCGGCAAGCTCAAGCGCGTGCCGATCTCCCGCATCTTCGACAACGAGGCCTTCGGGTACACCACCATCACCGTCGAGCGTCCCCTGCGCGACGAGGTCGGCCAGATCGTCCTCGGCCAGAAGGGCAGGCAGAAGGGCAAGCCGCAGCCGGACAGTTCCCTGCGCGACACCGAGAACGTGCCGCTCGGCGAGGACGTGCAGGCCTACTTTGAGCGCGAGGTGCTGCCGCACGCGCCGGATGCGTGGATCGACGAGAGCAAGACCAAGATCGGCTACGAGATCCCGTTCAATCGCCACTTCTACGTGTTCGAACCGCCGCGCCCGCTGGAGGAGATCGACGCCGAGTTGAAGCAGGTGGCCGGGGAGATCATGCGAATGCTGGGGGAGCTGGCGGAATGAGCCTGCCGAGGTATCCGGAGTACAAGGACAGTGGGGTTGACTGGCTAGGGAAAGTGCCGGCGCACTGGCAGGTACAGCCGTTGAAAAGCCGTTACGCAGTTGTAGGAGGCTCAACACCAAAGTCTGATGTGCCGGAGTACTGGGACGGTGACATCCACTGGGTCACTCCTGCGGACCTTTCGAGACTGTCGGGCTTTGAGATACGTGGATCGCTTCGAACGATTACGGATGTAGGGCTACAGACGTGCCGCACGTCGCTCGTTCCTAGCGGCAGCCTCATTCTTTCGACGCGCGCGCCTATCGGGTCGCTGGGTCTGGCGACTATGGAGATGTGCACGAACCAAGGCTGCAAAGCTCTCGTGCCGCAGTCTGGCGAAGTGTCCAGATTCGCCGCATACACCCTGAGTATCGCGGGGTCGGCGCTTAATGTGCGTGGCAAAGGAACGACTTTCTTGGAGCTGTCGGGCGACGAGTTAGCTAGCTTCCGGCTCGCGTTCCCTGAGAGGGAGGAACAGGCGGCGATTGCCAGGTTCCTAGACCGCGAAACCCCCAAGATCGACGCACTGATCGCCGAACAGGAAAAGCTGCTGGCACTGCTGGCCGAAAAGCACCAGGTCACCATCTCCCACGCCGTCACCCGCGGCCTCGACCCCAAAGCCCCGATGAAGGACTCCGGTATCCCGTGGCTGGGTGAGGTGCCGGCGCATTGGACGGTAGCGATGTTGCGCAGGTTCGTCGCCATTTTCGAGCAAGGTTGGAGCCCCGAATGCGAATCTCGGGTGCCGGAAGAGGGCGAATGGGGGGTGCTCAAGGCTGGCTGCGTGAATGGCGGTGTGTTCGACGCCGCGCAGAGCAAAGCACTTCCATCATCGCAGCAGCCGAGACCGGAGTTGGAAGTGGAGTCTGGAGACGTCCTGATGTCCCGCGCCAGCGGGTCCCCAAAGCTGATCGGCTCTGTGGCGTACATCGTCGATACTCCTTCAAAGCTGATGTTGTCGGACAAGATCTTTCGTCTCCGTTTATCTGCTGACGTCGATCCTGAGTTCTTTTCGCTGCTGATGAGGTCGCAGCCACTTCGTCAGCAGATTGAACAGGCCATCGGGGGTGCGGAGGGACTCGCTAATAACCTTCCGCAATCCAGCATCAAGGATTTCTGGCTCTGCGTTCCGCCGAAGTCTGAGCAGAGGGCGATAGTCGAGAGCACCCATACCGAAACGGCATCGTTGCGCCTGCTCGCTGAGGCTGAGCAAAGGTTTGTGGATTTGCTCAAAGAGCGCCGCAGCGCCCTGATCTCCGCCGCCGTCACCGGCCAGATCGACGTGCGCGGCGAAGTGGAATCCGCCGCCGCATGACCCGCGCCGAAGACTTCATCGACGACAGTGGCCTGCCTGACATCACCTACCGCACCGACGCGCCGGAAGAAGTGGTCCATCCGCGCGTCACCCGGCGCGATGGCGTGGCCATGGTCTACCTGCACAACGAGCGCTATACCCCGCATGGCGGGTTCGTCCCGGTGGCAACCTTCCTGCAGCGCCTGGCCCGGCGCGAGCCGAACCTTGCTGCGACCGCCTACCGCGCCAACGGGCGCCAGACCACGATCTCTTTCAACAAGGCTGATCGCGTGACCCTGTCGCCGCGTCTGCAGGCGTGGCTGTCCAGCCTGGCGGCCCCGTGCGAGGGCAGGAGCGCAGCGGTCGTTGGATTCCTCGCCAACCTGATGCCGCTGTATGTCGGCGAAGAATGCGACGGCCTCTGGTGCGCGCGTTCACTGCAGGACGGCACACTGATCCTGCCGGTGGACGAATCGGAGTGGGACGAGGAACGTGGCACCGTGCGCGTTCTCTGGCAGGGTGATGTCGCGCGCGCGAGCGAGGTGGATGGCGGCGACATCGCCACCCTTGCGCTGGAGCGCTACGTGCGCCTGCATGGCGTCGGCGCCGATGAGGAGGCGATTGCCGCCGAGCTGTGGTTCATGGCCGAGCATTTCCGCTTCAAGACCGGCTGCGACATCTATCTCCCACAACTGGATGCGCCGCCCGGTGCGCTGGCCCGGCTCGGCCGGCAAGCGCGGGAGATCGGGCAGGGCATCCTGGTCAACCTGCTGTCGCCATGAGCGACGCGCTCGATGCCTGGCAGGCGCAGTGGCCGCTGCTGTTCCGGGCGCTGGCCGATCCCGATGTCGCGATGCCGTCGCCGGGGAACGGCGGCCTGGAGCAGGCCTGCGCCAGTTGGGGCGCCCTGCACCATGCCCTGCGCTGCCTGCTGGGATGGGAGGATGTCGGGCGCGGCCTGGCATGGTGGTACGCGGCCGGTAGGCCTGTCGTCGATTCGCCCGTGCTGGCGCTGGTCGAACGCGTCTGGGGCCGCGACGACCTGCTCGACTACTACGCCGCATGGGCCTGGAAGCCCGAAGATGTGGGTTGGCTGCGGCCGCAGTCGACCGATCCCACGCATCACCCGTCGCCAAGTTGGCTGGCGCAGCACGCCATATGGCGGGACGAGGACTGGTGGCGCGCCTTCCTGCGCCGCGGCGCAGTCAGGCGCCACGACCCGTTCTACGGCGGGAGCGACCCGCTGCACCTGTCGGCGCATGGTGGCGACGAGGGCGCCGCGCCGTCACCGCGGGCTCGGCTGATGCTGCAACCTGGCGAGCATCGTGCAGTGCTGGTGGCGGGTGAGCTGGCGACCTGGCATGCGGACCTGCACTCCGCCGGACAGGCGCTGCCATCGCTGGGCGAGCGCTCGTGGCGCGTCGACGTGTTCGACCGTCTCGGCGGCTGGCTGGGCGAGTACCGCCGCAGCCGCGTGAGCGGGCGCTGGTTCACGGGACGACATGCGGTCCACATGCAGGGCATTCCCGGCCGATGACGCACATCTCTCCGACCCGGGGAGCAGCCGCCGTCGCCACCACACGAGCAGGAACATCAAGGAGGAAGGCATGAGTCAATTCGACAGCACCAAGCGCTCGCTCGAGGACGTGCTGAAGGACGTCAAGGCCGGCAAGATCCAGCTGCCGGACTTCCAGCGCGGCTGGGTGTGGGACGACAGCCACGTACGCAGCCTGCTGGTCAGCATCGCGCGGGAATTTCCGGTGGGCGCGGTGATGCTGCTGGAGACCGGCGGCCAGACGCGCTTCCAGATCCGGCCGGTGGAAGGCGTCAGGCTGCCGCACGACGTCGCTGATGCCGAGCTGCTGATCCTGGACGGCCAGCAGCGCCTGACCACGCTGACCCAGGTGCTGTCGATCGACGGACCGGTGGCCACCCGCAACGAGAAGGGTCGCGCCATCGAGCGCTACTACTACTGGGACATCCGGCGGGCCCTGGAGGGGGTGGAGTCGCTGGATGAAGCCATCGTCGCAGTGGAGGCCGACAAGCGCCTGCACGAGAACTTCGGTCGCGACATCAGGCTGGACCTGTCCACGCCGGAGAAGGAGTACCAGCAGCTGTATTTCCCTTGCCGGCAGATCATGAACTCCAGTGCGTGGGAGCAGGGGCTGTTCAAGACCTGTCCCGAGCACTTCGCCGTCTACATGGAGTTCCGCGAGAAGGTGCTGGAGCCATTCCGCAAGTATCAGCTGCCGGTCATCGAGCTGCACAGGGCCACGAGCAAGGAAGCCGTATGCCTGGTGTTCGAGAAGGTCAACACCGGCGGCGTGCCGCTCAACGTCTTCGAGCTGGTCACCGCCACCTACGCGGCCGATGGCTACAACCTGCGCGACGACTGGTTCGGCAGCGCAGAGCGCGAAGTCGGGTCGCGCCAGAAACGGCTGGCCAGGGAACCGGTGCTGGCCGTTCTGGAGTCGACCGACTTCCTGCAGGCGATCGCCATGCTGCACACGCTCAAGTGTCGGCAGGACGACATCGTCGCCGGCAGGATGGGCAAGCAGGTGACACCCGTCAGCGCAAAACGCGCCACGATCCTGGAGCTGCCGCTAACGGCGTACAGCGGATGGGCCAACGCCGCCGAAGAGGGTTTCAGGCGTGCCGCCAGGTTCCTCAGGCGCGAGTGCGTGCGCGACGCGCGGGACCTGCCGTACCGCACCCAGCTCGCGCCCTTGGCCGCTGTACTGACGTTGCTCGAGGAGCGCTGGAGGGAGCCGCGCATCTACGACAGGCTGGCGCGCTGGTACTGGTGCGGCGTACTGGGCGAGCTGTACGGCGGCGCGGTCGAGACCCGCATCGCCAACGACGTGGAGGACCTCCTGGCCTGGATCGACGGCGGAAATGCGGCAGCGGAGCCTCGCACCGTCCACGACGCGGCCTTCCGTCCCGACCGGTTGGACCGCATGAGCTCGCGCCAGAGCGCCGCCTACAAGGGGCTCAATGTGCTGCTGCTCCGCGAGAGGGCAGCCGACTTCTTCTGGAAGGGCACCATCTCGGAGCTGGACGCGGAGGAAACCGCGCTCGACATCCACCACATCTTTCCGCAGGCCTGGTGCGAGAAGCAGAGCATTCCGAGGAAGCAGTTCAACACCGTCGTCAACAAGACACCGCTGTCCTACAGGGCCAACCGCATGATCGGCGGAGTGGCACCGTCGATCTACCTGGCCAAGCTGCAGAAGCACGAGCAGGTCAGGATCGACGACGCCACGATGGACGCCATCCTCAGGACCCACGCCATCGATCCGGGCCTGCTTCGCAGCGACGACTTCCACGGCTTCTATGCCGCGCGCAAACAGGCGTTGCTGGCGCTGATCGCCCGGGCGATGGGAAAGGACGTACAGCCGGTCGACCCCGGCTTGAGCGGAAACGAGGCGGTCGACGAGGAAGCGGAGGAGCAGCAGGCATGAAGCTCGGCAAGGATCGTGACGCTGTCGCGCCTGCTCGCGCTGCGAGGCCCGTCTAGTGAGCAACCACCCTCAGACCATCCAGATCTTCCTGCCCTCGGGAGACCCGCAGGGCATTCGTGTCGCCGAAATCACCACGCGCATCGTCAGGGTGGTCGAAGTTCCGCGCCGCCTGATGGGCGCTTTCCTGGCGATGCCGGAGTCGGACCAGGTGGGCGTTTACTTCCTCTTCGGCGAGGACGAGGCCAGCGGCCGCGAGCAGGCCTACATCGGCCAGACCGGTCTGCTGCGACAGCGGTTGTCCACCCACAACACTAGCAAGGACTTCTGGAGCCGCGCGGTGGTAGCCGTCTCGCTGACCCAGAACCTGACCAACACCCATGCCATCTACCTGGAGTGGTGCTCGATCCAGCAGGCACAGGAGGCAGGGCGCTATCAGCTGCACAACGGTACAGCCGGCGGCCGCCCGCATACGCCCGCGCCCATGGAGGCCGACTGCCGCGAGATCCACGACACTCTGCGAACGCTGCTGGCGACGCTGGGGTATCCGATCTTCGAGCCGTTGAGGAAGCCGCCACAGTCCGCCGCAGTCCAGGAGCTTCGCTATTACTGCCGTGGACCGGATACCGAAGGGATTGCCGAGTACACCACGGAAGGCCTGGTGGTGCTGACAGGCTCCACCGGAAGACTGGAGACAGTTGCGTCCTTTCCAGAACGTTCCCGCCTCATGCGCGAGGACCTGCTGCGGCAGGGTGTGATCTCGATCCGGGGGACGCAGATCAGGTTCGAGACAGATCATCTGTTCCGCTCCCCAAGCGCTGCGTCCACCGTCCTGCTGGGGCGCCCGTCCAACGGCTGGGACCACTGGAAGGATGCGGCAGGCCGTTCGCTCGACACGGTGGAGCGGCAGATGGCCCAGGCCGAAGCAGCGGGCAGAGGCGTGGAAGCGCGACAGGCATGATTTCGGCCGCTTTCATCTGGAGCATTCGAGACCGAAGGAACGTCTGCTCATGGCGCTGAGCGAAGAAGATATCGATTACTTGTTTCGCTTCGTCGGCTATGGGGATCCGAAGAGTCGGCTGTGGTTCGTGGGGATCGAGGAGGGTCAGCAGGGCGGTCCGGACGCAGTCAAGCCTCCGGCTCGGAGCTCACACGAGAATGTGGAACGCGATGGGCCTGAGCTGCACCACGACCCGACGCTGCCCTCCGGAGAAAGCAATCGGGTTTGGGCCATGTGCCGCGGAATCGCCCAGGCGTGTGGCATCCCCAGCTATTTCATGTCCAACATCGCGCCGGTTGCCAGGAGGAACATCAGGGTCATCCTCCCGGGTGGCCTGGACAGCAGGGCGTACCGGCAGCGTGTGCAGAACGAACGGGTTCCGCTGTTGGGAAAACTGCTCAGGGAGCAGCAGGACAGGGTAGCTGTCTTCCATGGCAAGGCCGGGTGGCGGACGCACGGCGTGATCGGGCAGCTCTGCGACGAGGAAGAGGTCGAGTCGCTGGACGGTGCTCCCGGAGTCCTCGTGTGCCACCCGCGGCGCATCCTGCTGGCCAACACGTTCGCGTACGGGCGCCGGTGGATCTCCGAAAGCGACCAGCGCGCGATCGAGCACCAGGTCGATGCCTGGCTGGCGGGCAGCCGGAGCGGCGCGCGATGATCGGGGATGCGGCGGTTCGGCGGCTCGCGGCACGGGTCGATGTCGAGCCTTGGATCATGCGCCGGCTTCTCGATCTGTCCGCATGGCATATGGCCGCGGCCGGGTTCGAGGAATTCTTCAACGTCGACTTCTTTGCGGAGCTGCTCGAAGCATTGGGGCCGAGGGTGCCGGCGATGGACGACACCGCGTGGCACTGCCTCGCCCGCGTCAGCGCGCTGCCGGCAATGCTCCCGCAGACGGCGGTTCCGGTGATGGCCATCGGCAGGACCGCCCGTCGCGAAGGTTGGCAGCGGGTGGCGGAACTGCTGGACGTTCCCTCCGATTGGAGGCTCGATCCCAGGCAAAGATGGCCTGCGTTGTCGCAGGTGATCGACTACCTCGACCTGGTCGAGGTGCTCGTGGCGAAGGAGCTGGCGAGCATCGATGTCGGCATGCAAGGTCTCTGCGAGGAGGAGCGGATCCACCGCACCGTCGTCGCGCTCTTTCGGGACACAGACCTGCCTTCGCTCATCCGGCGTACCGAACAACATGCGCGGGCAGCGCCGGTTCTTCCCGACCATGGAGTCACCCCTGAACATATGGTCCCAGGATCGCGCCGGCTGGGCGTTCGGGACGCAGTCCTGCGGGCGTGCCAACTCGCTCAACCCGCGGTGGCAGGGCGGATTCGTTTCTGATTGCGCGACCTGCGACCTCAACGTTGGAATGTGGCCACGGGCGATCTCAGGTTGGCGTTGCGAACACTGGCGGACTTGGATGGGGCCCTGCCTTTGCCCGCTCGTAGCTACTAGGAGCTGAAGGTTCGGGCAGGGAGGGCGAGCGCCCATCCGTTCCTGTCCGCAGCTCGCTTGAGTACAGACAAACTCAGTCGCTATAGTAAAGCGAAGCTATCGCATGGAGCTGCGCTGGCTTCATGTTCAATCGGGGATTTCGCATGAACCAGCAGGTGGGCTCCCACCGTGCGGGCCGCTATGTCCGCCAACCCACCGGCTATCGGGCCTTCATGCCCGCCCCGCTGCCGCCGGACCCGCAGGTCGCCCTGACGGGCGAGCTGCCCGGCCTGCTGTCCCAGGCCGACCGGGCGCTGGGCCGGCTGGACGGATCGGTGCTGACGCTGCCGAACCCGGACCTGTTCGTCTTCATGTACGTCCGCAAGGAAGCCGTGCTCTCCAGCCAGATCGAGGGCACGCAGAGCTCCCTCCAGGATCTTCTCGCCGCCGAGGCCGATCTTTTCGACGAAGCGATGCCGCGCGACGTCGACGAGGTCGTCAACTACGTGCGGGCCATGAAACATGGCCTGTCACGGCTCGCCGACCTGCCGGTGTCGGTGCGGCTGATCCGCGAGATCCATGCGCAGCTGCTGGACGGTGTCCGTGGCGGGCGCCTGCAACCGGGCGAACTGCGGCACAGCCAGAACTGGATCGGTCCGGCCGGCTGCACGTTGGCCACCGCCAGTTATGTGCCGCCGCCGCATGAGGAGGTTCCGCAGGCGCTGGCGGATCTCGAGCGGTTCCTGCACGGGGACGACGATCTGCCACCGCTGGTGAAGATCGCCCTGGCCCACGTGCAGTTCGAGACCATCCATCCCTTCCTCGACGGCAATGGTCGCGTGGGACGTCTGCTGATCACGTTCCTGTTGACCGAGTGCGGTGTGCTGCACAAGCCGGTGCTCTACCTCTCGCACTTCTTCCGAAGGCACCGGCAGGCCTACTACGAGCATCTGCAGGCCGTTCGTGACAGCGGCGATTGGGAAGCGTGGCTGGGGTTCTTCCTGCGGGGTGTCGTCGAGGTGGCGGGCGAAGCGGCGGAAACCGCGCGACGTATCCAGTTGTTGCGTGAGCAGCACCGCACCGCGATCACCGACCGGCTTGGACGTGGCGCAGGGAACGGCCACAGGGTGCTGGAGCGCCTGTTCGATCGCCCGATCCTCACCGTTGCCGACGTGAGGGACCTGACCGGCACCACCTATCCGGCTGCGAACAATCTCGTTGCGAGGCTTGTCGAGCTTGGCGTACTGGTGGAGATGACCGGCTACGCGCGCAACCGCAGGTTCCGATACGAAGCCTACGTGCGCCTGTTCACCGACGAAGTTCCAGCCGAAGGGGCGGCTTGAGCATGAACCTGCACCAGGAGCATCACTTCGAGCGCGAGATCTGCGCGCACCTTGCCGCGCACGGCTGGCTGCATGCCGATGGCGACGCAGCCGGGTACGACCGCCAGCGCGCCCTGTACATGCCGGACCTGCTGGCGTGGATCGAAACGACGCAGCCGGACAGCTGGCAGCGCCTGGCGAAGACGCATGGCGCGGCGATGGGCGAGCGCGTCGCTGAGCGCGTGCGCAAGAACCTGGACGAACGCGGCACGCTTGAGGTGCTCCGGCGCGGCGTGGAGATGCTCGGCCTCAAGGAGAGGCTGACGCTGGTCCAGTTCAAGCCCGCGCTGGCCCTCAACGCGACGACGCAGGCGCACTACGCGGCAAACCGCCTGCGCGTGGTGCGCCAGGTCCGGCACTCGCTCAACAGCCCGAAGGACGCGCTGGATCTCGTCCTCTTCGTCAACGGCATCCCGGTGGCAACGGCGGAACTGAAGTCCGATTTCACCCAGTCGGTGCATGACGCTGTCAACCAGTACCGCTTCGACCGTCAGCCCCACCCGAAGGGAGGACTTGCCGAGCCGCTGCTGTCGTTCCCGGGCGGCGCGCTGGTCCACTTCGCAGTGAGCCAGGCGGAAGTGATGATGAGCACGCGGCTGGCCGGTACCGGGACTTGGTTCCTGCCTTTCAACCGCGGCAACCACGGCGCGGCCGGCAACGCGCCCAATCCGGAAGGCTTCGCGACCGCCTACCTCTGGGAAGAGGTGTGGCAGCGCGACAGCTGGCTGGAGATCCTGGGCCGCTATCTGATCGGCAAGCGCGACGGCAAGAGGCAGCTGAAGTCGCTCATCTTTCCCCGCTATCACCAGCTCGATGCGACACGGAAGCTGGTGGCGGACGTGCTCGCGCAGGGGCCGGGCCAGCGCTACCTGATCCAGCATTCCGCCGGCTCCGGCAAGACCAACTCCATCGCCTGGAGCGCGCACTTCCTCGCCGACCTGCACGGGCCGGACCACCGCAAGCTGTTCGACAGCGTGCTGGTGGTGTCCGACCGCAACGTGCTGGACGCGCAGCTGCAGGAAGCGATCTTCGACTTCGAGCGCACGACTGGCGTGGTGGCCACCATCACCAGCGAGCACGGCAGCAAGAGCGAGCAGCTCGGCCAGGCGCTGAAGGACGGCAAGAAGATCATCGTCTGCACCATCCAGACCTTCCCCTTCGCGCTGAAGGCGGTGCAGGAGCTGGCGGCGACCGAGGGCAAGCGTTTCGCGGTCATCGCGGACGAGGCGCACAGCTCGCAGACGGGCGAGGCCGCGGCGAAGCTCAAGCAGCTGCTGAGCGCCGAGGAATGGGCGGCCCTGCAGGACGGCGGCGAGGTCGATACCGAGGCGCTGCTCGCGGCGCAGATGGAGGCGCGCAGCGCGTCCAGCGGCCTCACCTATGTCGCCTTCACCGCCACGCCCAAGTCCAAGACGCTCGAGCTGTTCGGGCGCCAGGGCGCGGACGGGCGGCCGCAGCCATTCCACGTGTATTCCATGCGGCAGGCGATCGAGGAGGGCTTCATCCTCGACGTGCTGAAGAACTACACGCCCTACAAGCTCGCCTTCCGGCTCGCGCACGACGGCCGGGAACTGGACGAGACGCAGGTCGAGCGGAGCGCGGCGACCAAGGGGATCATGCAGTGGGTGCGCCTGCATCCCTACAACATCGCGCAGAAGGTGCAGATCGTCGTCGAGCACTACCGCGAGAATGTCCAGCCGCTGCTCGAGGGGCGTGCGAAGGCCATGGTCGTCGTCGCCAGTCGCAAGGAAGCGGTGCGCTGGCAGAAGGCGATCGGCGCCTACATCGCCCGGCGCGGCTACGGGCTCGGCGTGCTGACGGCCTTCTCGGGCGAGGTGGACGACCCGGAGAGTTATCCGGCGCCGGTCGGCGAGAACAGCGCCGACCTCAATCCTGGACTGAAGGGTCGGGACATCCGCGAGGCGTTCGCCGAACCCGGCTACCACCTGCTCCTGGTCGCCAACAAGTTCCAGACCGGCTTCGACCAGCCACTGCTGTGCGGCATGTACGTCGACAGGAAGCTTGGCGGGATCCAGGCCGTGCAGACGCTGTCGCGCCTGAACCGCGCGCACGCCGGAAAGGACACCACCTACATCCTCGACTTCGTCAACGAGGCGCCGGAGATCCTTGCCGCCTTCAAGACTTACTACGAAACCGCCGCGCTGGAAGCGACGACCGATCCGGAACTCGTCTACGACCTGCGCGCCAAACTCGACGCCAGCGGGCACTACGACGATTTCGAGGTGGAACGCGTGGCGAAGGTCGAGGTCGATCCCAAGGCAATGCAGGCGCAGCTCAGCAGCGCCATCGCACCGGTGGCCGATCGCCTTCTGAAGCGCTACCGCACGGCCCAGCTCTCGCGCGCACAGGCGCTCGAGGCGGGCGATGACGCCGCTGCGCAGGCCGCCAAGGACGTGATGGACACGCTGCTGCTGTTCCGCGGCGACATGGAATCGTTCGGCCGGCTGTATGCCTTCCTGTCGCAGATGTTCGACTACGGCAACACCGGCATCGAGAAGCGCTTCCTGTTCTACAAGCGCCTGGTCCCGCTGCTGGAGTTCGGACGCGAGCGCGACAGCGTGGACCTGTCGAAGGTGGTGCTGACCCACCACACCCTGCGCAGCCTGGGCAGGCAGACCATGGCGCTGAACGCCGACGGCAGCTATCCGCTGAAGCCCATGGACGCCGTCGGCAGCGGCGGCGTGCAGGAGAAGCAGAAGGCCTACCTCGCCGAGATCATCGAGAAGGTCAACGGCCTGTTCGAGGGCCAGCTTACCGACGACGACCAGCTCGTCTACGTCAACGGCGTACTCAAGGGCAAGCTGCTTGAGAACGAGATCCTCGTGCAGCAGGCGGGCAGCAACAGCAAGGAGCAGTTCGCCAACTCGCCCGACCTCAAGGACGCGCTGATGCAGGCGATCATCGATGCCTTCGAGGCGCACACGACGATGAGCGGCCAGGCGCTCGGCTCGGAGCGCGTGCGGGAGGGGCTCAGGGACATCCTGCTCGGGCCGGCGCAGCTCTATGAGGCGCTGCGGGCGAAGAGTGGGAATATGCGGTCTGGGGCGGGAGTGGGGGGAGGGTCGGCCTGAGCGTCGGCATCGGGTCGGAACAGGGCCTGCGGCTGGTGCCCGGTCTTGGCGCGCTCTCCGCCAGGTATGCACTACGGCGCCCGAGACGCAGGGAGAACTGATGGAAAGCCAAGCCGACCTCGCCGCCATTCCTCCGGTGCTCGCGTCCGGGCATGTCGTGGCAGGGCTGGGCGCTGCGCCGCGTGAGCTGCTGGCGACCTGCCTGGCCTTGTTCGACGACAGCACCCTGCAGCGTCGCATCAGCACCCTCGTCCAGCAGTGGAGCACCAGGAAGCATGAGGCCGCCGCGTCGGCCGATACGGCGACGATCGCTGCGGTGCAGGACAGCGTGTGGAGATGGCAGGCTTCGCCGCTGTCCAATGATGCTTTGCGCGTCGTGCTGTGGATGTACCTGCGCGACGCGTTCGGCCTGCCGGCCGCGACCTTCGCCTCCATGCGTTCAGCTGGCACCGCCGCAGATGACATCGTGGCGCGGGCTCTGCATCTGCTGCAGCCAGCGCCACGCGCGAAGCTCGCTCAGCAGTTGGGCTTGACGAAAGGCCGGAGCATGCCAGCGACGCTGGATGCTCTGGCGCGCAGGACGATGCAGGAGATGATGTCGTCCCTGGAGGCCGGCGACGCACGCTCGCGGCAGGCGTGCGACCGGTTTCTGGCCGACACCCGCGCCCGCCTGGCGGAGCTGCCACCGGAAGACCGGGCGCGGCTGATGCAGGCTGCAGGCGTCGATGACCTCAACGACGCTGCGCTACGAAGCGTCCTGCTCACGGGTGGCGGATTGGGAGTTTTCAGCGCAAGCGTCGGCCTCGCCGGGTTCTCGACCTACATCCTTGCCGCGCAAGCTTCGGCCCTGATCCCACTGGTCAGTGGGCCTGCACTGGTCTCGCTGGTGGCGGTGCTTTCGAATCCAATCACAGTCATCGCTGCAACCGTCGGGATGGGGTGGTGGGCCGCCCACTCGGTCAGTCACAAGGTACGTGGATCCATCGGCGTACGAGTGCTGTCACTGCTGGCGCTGAATGGGCTTGAAGGGGGCGCGGCTGGTGTACGCAACATGCTGGGGGCGTTCGCGGCTGTCGGCCGCCTTACCTGTGTGCGCAGCCTCCGTCCAGAAGCCCTCGCTGCGTACCAGGCGGATTGGGCTCGTATCGCTGGGAGCAGACGGAAGCCGGCCAAGGTGGACGCGTCGGTCCTAAAGCTGATGGAGAGCCGCGCGGGCGGCGCGGCGCGGGGCGACCCATTCGGCCAGCTGCTGGCGGGAGCACGCGAACTGCATGACCCGTTGGCGCTGTCGGCGCTCACGCTCGGCGACATCCTCTACAACGCGTACAGCCTGTCCCCCGGCGTGCTCGAGGCGGCGGACTTCTCCCGCGTCGAGGATCTCGAGGATCCGGTGGCATTCGCGGCGTTCGCGCATGGGATCGAGTCGATGAGCCCCGACGCCCGGCTCGGTGCCTTCAGCAGTCTGAAAGGCTATGTCGCGGAGCGGGTAGTGGCGGCCCGACTGGTCGAGCAGGGACACGTGGTCGAATTCCCCGGGACGGCCAACGAGGCGGGCTGGGATATCTCGGTGGACGGGGCGCTGTTCCAGATCAAGGACACGACGGACCTGTCCGGCCTGCAGCGCCATTTTGAACGGGGCTACGACTACCCCGTATTCGCCAATGGCGAACTCGCGTCTGAGCTTGCCTCGCGCGCCGGCGAAGCCCTCCCCGAGTGGGCCGACAGGGTCCACTTCGTCGAGGGCTACAGCAATGAGATCGTCGAACATCTCACCCGATCCTCCCTCGAAGCGGGCGCCGACATGCTGCATCCGGACGTGCCGCTGTTTGCGCTGCTGTTGAGCGGCGTCCGCAACCTCCAGCGCATGAACCGTGGAGAAGTCACCGGTAGCCAGGCGGTACAGGAATTTTTTCTGGACGGCGGAACCCGCGCCGGCCTCGCTGTCGCCGGGAATTACATGGGAGCGGGCATCGGCCTCGTCGTGTTCGGCCCGGCTGGGGCGTTGGTGCTTGGTGCAGTGGTGCCGATCGTCAGCCAACTGCAGTCCGGCCGAGTGAGGGGAATGCTGGACCAGTGGGCGCAGGATGCAAGCTACCGCGCCTGGGCCGCGGCGGCGTGCGGTGCCCTGTCGGAGTTGGTGTCCCGGGCAGGATATCTGCTCAGGCGGAAGATCGGCCTGGTGCGATCCCGTCGGCCGCTCGAGGCGCAGGCAGTTGTGGTGCAGTACCTTCAATGGCGGGTAGACGATGAGCTGTGCTTTTTGCGGGAGGCCCACTGTCGGCTGAAGAGCATCAGTGATGACACGGCTGAGCCGATCGAGCGCGTGGCTCAGCGCGTGCTTGTGTGGCTGAGCACGAGCACGCTGCACCCGTCGTCTTGCCAGCGCGAAGTCACGGCGCTCGGCACTATGTTTCGGCGCCGGCCTTCCACTGTCGACAGGGTTTCCGGCATCGCCGGCGAGACAGTGGAGGCGGCAAGCACAGGCATCAGGACCATCGTTCGCAGGTTCTCTGCCGGGATGGGTAGTAGCAGCGACAAGAAGAGAGGTTGATGGCCGCCATCAAGTTCGGGCTGCTTGGGTTGGCAAATTTGGAGGGCAGGCGCGGTTTACACAGCTAGGGATGCGGACATAGATGCAGCGGAAGAGTGGGAAATGGTGCTGGACGCCTCCGCCGATGCACGAGCCATCTCGATCCGCAGGAGTTCGCGATGCGGGTCGGCGACTGCTTCTGCTATCGCTCTCTGTGCCCCAATGACAGCGATGCGGATCCGTGGGTCTTCGACGACGATGGCGGGTATACGCAGGTGGAGTGAGCCGACGACCGGGCCGCGGATGCTGCACCCTTCGTCGAAGATGGAGGTGCAGGAAACATGTCTTGTACGGAACGGGAGACAGCTTGAAGCGGACCATCTCCGATGAAGTCTTTCAGGCATTGCGCCTCCGCGCAGTCGGCGATGAAAGTGCCGACGATGTGCTGCGCCGGATTCTCGGGCTGCCGCAGGCGGCGGCTTCTGCTGGCGGGCCACGCGGCTCCCTGGTGGGCGTCGATGGTGCGAAGAGCGGGTGGCTCGCCGTCTGGGCCACGGACACGCAGCTGGGGTTCGAGGTTCATGCCGACGTCGGGGCGCTTCGTGCCGCGCATGCCAATGCCGCGGTCATCGCCGTCGACGTACCCATCGGGCTGAGCGATGCCGGGCCGCGCACGGCAGATGTGCTTGCGCGGAAGTTCGTGGGTGGCGTGCGCGCATCGAGCATCTTCTCGTCCCCGGTCCGTGGCGTCCTCGGAGCCAGTTCGCAGGCGGAGGCATCGCGGCTGCATCGGGACATCGACACCCGGGGCTACGGCGCGCAGGCGTTCGCCATCCTCTCCAAGATCCGCGAGTGGGATGGCTGCCTTGCCGCGGACGCCGGTTTCGCAGCGCGCGTCCACGAAGTGCACCCGGAGGTCTGCTTCGCTGCATTGGCGGGAGGCAAGGGGCTGGTCGAGAGCAAGAAGACGCCGGAGGGCGCAGCGCGGCGGCGTGCGCTCCTGCACGCGGAATTCGGCGATGCGGCAGTTTCCGATCTTCTGGCGCGGGTGCCGCGCCGACTTGCTGCTCCGGACGACGTTCTCGACGCGCTGGCTGCGTTGTGGAGCGCGAGGCGGATTGCTGTCGGCCAGCATGAGAGCCTTCCGAACCCACCCGAGGTGGATTCGACGGGGCGCCGCAGAGCAATCCACTACTGATCGGTATCGCGGCCGTTGACGTGGCCGCTCAGGCGTAGCAGGCTCACCTCACGGAGCCTCGAAACTCCTCACACAGCGGTACCCACCTCCGTCAAACCGGTGGGTTTTTTGTGCCTGCATCCTTTGCAGACGCAACCGACGCGATGCCTGCGTCGGGAGGGCGGCTAATACAACACCCGCAAGGGGAATACGCCCGCCGGCTGTGTGCGGTTTCGAGCCTCCCGACTTCCCGTCCGCCGCGTCGCGGTGGGCGGCCACTTCGATGGAGTGAGGAGGCTGCGATGTCGACGTACGAGTTTGACGATCTGGGGATGCCCGGCTACTTCCTGCCGGAGGACAGCCAGCTGCGGCTGGCACAACTGCGCGACCACATCGGATTCCTGGCGGGGCTGGCACGGCCGCGCGTGCCGGATGGGCGCCCGGAGGGGGCGCCGGAGATCGGCACGGGCGAGCTGGCGTTCTGCCTGGAGCTGTTGGCGGAACAGGTGGGGCGCGTGCTGGACGAGGTGTCCTGGCCGGCGGTGCGGGGCGATGGGATGGGCGTTGCGGGCGATGCTGGCCCGGATGGACGCGAGGAGGCGGATGCTGCGCCTGCCGGGGGCTTCGGCTTCCGCGTGACCGTGGATCAGCTCGATGCGCTGGTGGAGCAGCTCCAGACGCTCAGCGCGCATGGGGATGTGCTGGCTGCCGGGGTCAATCGCCAGTTGGAGGGGGCGACGCTCGCTACGCTCGGCGAGGCGGTCCACGACGCGGCGCAGGCGGTGCGCGGCGTGCTGCGTGAGGTGGAGGGGCAGTGGCTTGGTGACACGCGCGGGTTCGATTCGCGGGTTGAAGAGGGGCGGGCGGAGTACCGGGTCTGGGTTGGGTGGCCGGGTGCGCCTGCTGAGCCTGCTGAGCCTGCTGAGCCGGGGCGGCTTGTGGCTGCTTAGGGGGTGGAGGCTGCCGCTGCGCGGCATCCCCCCATCCCAGCCTTCCCCCTCAAGGGGGGAAAGGGGCCAAAAGCGCGGCGTGGCTCTTGGCCCCCTCTCCCGCGCAGCGGGGGAGGGGTGGGGTGGGGGCGCGGCGCAGCCGCGGGCTTTTCGCGTGTTGGAGGCGCCGGGCGCTGCGCGCCTCACCCCCATCCCAACCTTCCCCCGCAGGCGGGGGAAGGGGCTAACAGCCGCAAGAGGGGTAGGGGCTGAAAGCGCGGCGTGGCTCTTGGCCCCCTCTCCCGCGCAGCGGGGGAGGGCCGGGGTGGGGGCGCGGCGGAGCCGCGGGCTTCTTGCTATTGGAGGCGTCCGGTGCGCTGCGCGCCTCACCCCCATCCCACCTTCCCCCGCAGGCGGGGGAAGGGACTAGAGCGGGGCGGCGTGTGGTGTCTACGGGTGGTATCCCGGTCAAGTCGTCCGCTGTTCGAGGACACAGGAATTGCGGGCTACGGAAGCCATGCAAGGTCAAGACATCCTGCTTCTGCTCAAGCTCGTTCGCCTCGAGCTCGACGAGCGCCGTGTGCAGCCCGCCCGAGCACCGCTCGGCATCCCCGACGACGTGGCTTGACCCCCTCCCTCGTGCAGCGGGGAGCGCAACGGGGCGGGACCGTTGACAAGTAACATAAATGCATCAAACTTGCATCGAATCGTCGTCAGTGCCTGTGCATGAACGCCATCCTCAACCACGACTACGCCACCCAGTTCCTGGAGGACCTGCGGGAGCCGGGGGCGGCGTACTTCTCGCCTTCCGCCTTCAGCAGCATCCTGCACATCAGCGCCCAGCGGCTGGCTGAGCTGGCGAAGGTGCATCGGACTACAACCACCCGCTCGCCCGACGCAGAGAAGCTGCAGGATTTCCTGCGCGGCGCCGCCACCATCCTGGCGATCGCGGTGGAGCTGAGCGGCGGCGACCGGCAGCGCGCCGTGTTCTGGTTCCGCAACGTTCCGCTGCTGGAACTGGACGGGCGGACGGCGGAGCAGCTCGTCGCCGACGGGGCGGCCGAGGGCGTGCGCGACTATCTGATCAACCTGTCGGCTGGCGCCACGGGATGATCGTCGCCACGGTCGGGCCGGAGGCGACCTATTACCGTGTGCTCACACCGAGCTGGGCGTTTCAGCCCAGGAGCGGCGCCGGCGCGGCGACAAAAGGCGGTCGCTTCAACCGCCCAGGCACGCATGCGGTGTACCTGTCGGCCGCGCCGGGAACCGCCATCGCCGAATACGGCCAGGCCGAGCGCTTGTTCTCGCCCGGCACGCTGGCCGGCTATCGGGTGACGCTTGCTCGCATCGTCGACTTCAGTGGCGGCTATTCACCACGCTGGGACGCGCTGTGGCGGGACTGGGACTGCGCGTGGAAGGACCTGTGGTTCCGTCAACGGATCGAGCCCCCGACTTGGGAGATGGCCGACCTCGTGCTGACGTCGGGTGCTGCCGGGCTGGCATTTCCATCGACGAAGCAGCCAAGCGGCGAAAACCTGGTGATCTATCCCGACGTACTGTCAGTCGGCGATGCATTCGAGGTGCACGATCCCGAAGGGCTGCTGCCGCGCGACCGGGCATCCTGGCACGACCAGGCGTAAGCGCGGCGATGCTGCGAGAGAGTGCATCGCCGGCCGGACTCGACACCGCTGCCCGCTATCCTCATCCTCCATCGCCGCAAGAATCTGCCTCATGCCTGCGCTGCGCTGTACCGCCCGCCTGCTCAAGGCCCTCAAGGCCACGCCGGTCGAGCCGACCGAGGTACCGGCAAGCCGCCTCGGCGACTGGACTGCGAACCTGATCCGGGTGTCGCGGATCCAGCTCGTCGTTGCCGCGAACGGGGCGACGCGGCTGCCGGTGGTCGTCGACGCGGCGCCCTACGCCACGCTGCTGCGGCGCCTGCCGAATGCGATCGGCCTGATGCTGGTCGAACTCGGCATCGCCCTGGAGGATGCGGCGGACGAGATAGCACATATGACTCCGCTGGTGCCGGCGGCGAGCGACTCGCGATCGGTCCTGGCGAACCTGAACCACTACGCCGAGGACATCGACGCGGCGCTGCGCTACGGCATCTGCAACTCGTCGCTGTCGCTGACCCGGCACATGGCCGAGGGCATCGTGCTCAAGCCCATGCATATCGGGAGTCCGGCCAACCGCGTGCGCGAGGCCTTCGGCCTGCCGCGGCTGGAGCCGGAGGACTGGGCCGAACTCAGGGACTGGTGGAGCCAGGGCGGCGCGCTGGCGGGCGACTACGTGTCGCGGCGCGGGACAGGCGCATCCCACTGACGCGTCACGTGCGCCATCGCCGCCCCGGCAGAAGGGGCCAACGGTGCGGCGGGCCGTTCTAGCTCCCTCTCCCGCGCAGGCGGGGAAAGGGGCTGAAAGCGCGGCGTTTGCTCTTGGCCCCCTCTCCCCCGCAGCGGGGGGAGGGCTGGGGTGGGGGCGCGGCGCAGCCGCCGGCTTCTCGCTGTTGAAGGCGTCGGTGCGCTGCGCGCCTCACCCCCATCCCAACCTTCCCCCGCAGGCGGGGGAAGGGGCCAACAGCCGCAAGAGGGGAAGGGGCTGAAAGCGCGGCGTTTGCTCTTGTCCCCCCTCTCCCGCGCAGCGGGGGAGGGCCGGGGTGGGGGCGCGGCGCAGCCGCGGGCTTTCCGCCTGTTGCGGGCGCCCGGTGCGCTGCGCGCCTCACCCCCATCCCAACCTTCCCCCGCAGGCGGGGGAAGGGGCCAACAGCCGCAGGCGGGGGACAGGGGGCGAAGCCTGTCCCCCGCGCCGAGGCAATCTGTGCCACACGTGTGCTACGATTCTGGCGAACCCATTCCGGGGGAGCCGCTCATGAGCACCACCACCATCCGCCTGTCCGACGAGCTCAAGGCCCGTGTCGCCCGGGCGGCGGAAGCGGCCGGCACCACCTCGCACAACTTCATCCTCGAAGCGATCGCCGAGAAGGCCTCGCAGGCCGAGCAGCGCGCCGTGTTCCATGCGGTGGCAGATCAACGCTACGAGCAGTTCCTGGAATCCGGCGAGGCCATCCCGTGGGAGGAGGCGCGCAGCTGGCTGAAGCAACGGCTTGCCGGGAAGCGCGTGAAACGGCCGTTGGGCAGGAAGCAGGCCGGCTGAGGTGGCGCGCGTCCGCCTTGCGCCGGGCGTGTTCGACGATCTGGACAGGATCGTCGAACACCTGCACCAGCACGACGTCGAGACGGCCGACGTCCGCGGGGCTCAGATCATCAGCGCCCTGGACGTACTCGCGGACAACCCCCTGATCGGTCGCCCGGCCGGCGACGACCGGCGCGAGCTGTTGATCGGCCGCGATGGTCCTGGCTACGTGGCGCTGTATCGCTATCTCTCGGTGCTAGACACGGTCCTGGTGCTGGCGATCCGCGCGCAACGAGAGGCTGGCTACGCCCACCCATGATCGAGATGGACCCTGCGCTGGCTGCCAGCATGCCTGGCACCTGCAGCGCCGGAACCCATGCGACGTGAAGGCTGCATCCCGCCACTCCTTGGGTCTCGATCCTGCGCCGCGCGAAGCCGCCGAAGCCGCGCTGCATGAAGGCGAGAGCCTCTGGGAGTTTGTGGAGCAGTCCCTACGGGTGCAGGTCGGGATCCGTCGGCAGCAGGGCACGTTCATCGCCGGCGGGCTTCGGGCGCACGACTGCCTACTTGCTCCTGGCCCCCTCTCCCGCGCAGCGGGGGAGGGCTGGGGTGGGGGCGCGGCGCAGCCGCGGGGCTGCTCGCTTGTTTGCGAGCGCTCGGCCGCGCTGCGCGCCTCACCCCCATCCCAACCTTCCCCCGCAGGCGGGGGAAGGGGGCCAACAGCCGTATGCGCTTTTGTGGGAGCGGCTTCAGCCGCGACCGGCGGTCGTGCGAGGTGGAAGGCTGGCGGGGCTGAAGCCCCTCCTACAGGAGGCCGCGCTGGCGCGCCTCACCCCCATCCCAACCTTCCCCCGCAGGCGGGGGAAGGGGGCCAACAACCGCATGCGCTGTTGTAGGAGCGGCTTCAGCCGCGACCGGCGGTCGTACGAGGTGGGAGGCTGTCGGGACTGAAGCCCCTCCCACAGCAGGCCGCGCTGCCTTCTCCCGCAGGCGAGGGAGGGGGCAACGGCCGCGAGCGGGAGGACGAGGCGAACGCGCGGCGGGTGGCGGTCAGGCCGCGGGTGCGGGGCAGAACAGCGGCGTCTCCGGCGGCCCCGCGCTGCGGCTGGGGTCAATGAAGGCGAGGCTGCCGTCGAAGCCGAGGGCGTAGAGGGTGCCGTCGTCGGGGGCGAAGGCCAGAGCGGCGATACCGTCGTGCTGGCCGTAGCTGGCGACGGTGCGGCCGGTGGCGACGTCGACGAGATGGATGCGCTGGCCCCACATGTGCGCCACGGCGACGTGGCGGCCGTCGGACGCCAGCGCCAGGCGGGTCGGCGGCAGGCCGCCGGGGGCGCAGGTGGGCACGCTGTGCAGCGTATCCAGGTCGGTGCCGGTGGCGTGCACGGCCAAGGCGGCGTGGTCCTGCAGCGCGACGCGCCTGCCGTCGTGGGCAAGCGCGAGGCCGCCCAGTTCTGCGTCGATCGCGGCGGCCTCGCGGCGTGCGCGGGTGCCGGTGTCGAAGGCGGCGATGGCATCGCCGAAGGCGTCGTAGACGAACAGGGCGCGCTCGTCCGGCGACAGCCACAGGCCGACCATGCGCCCGAAGGGCTGGCGCGAGGCGTCGCCGTCGCCGATGGCGATGGGCTCGCCCACCGCCTGCGCGGCGTCGACGTCGATCTCGCTCACGGTGTCGGCGACCGCGTTGACCACCCAGGCGCGGCGGCCGTCGGCGGTGATCGCCAGCGCGCGCGGGAAGCGTCCGACCGGCACCCGTGCGGTCACCGTGCCCTGCTCGAGGTCGAGCACCGAGACCGCGTCCTTCGTCATCGAGCTGGCGACCGCACGCCGGCCGTCGGCGGCGATGGCGATGTCGGATGCGCCCTGGCCGCGGCAGATGTTGTCCGGGCAGCCGTCGTCCGCGTCGGGGAAGCGGTCGCCCTCGATGCGCCCGACCACCGCCCGGGTGGCGGTGTCGACGACGACGATCGCGTTGCCCTCGGCGTCAGCGACGTACAGCCGCGCGCCGTCGGGCGCGAGCGTCATGCCTGCCGGTTGGACGTCGAGATCGATCTTCGCGCCGCGGCTGGCCTCCTCGGCGACGGTGGTGGGCGCGTCGAGCGCATTGCGGCCGCCGCCGGTGGCGCAGCCGGCGAGAATGGCCGCGAACACGCAGGCGAGCAGGGTCGGAGCGGAACGTCGCTGGGTCACAAAGTCTCCTTGGTCGAGCGAAGTCGTGGCGCCGCGTACGGCGTCAGGGATCCAGCGGCCAGGACAGCAGCAGCGGCGAGCGGCGCGTGTCCCAGCGCGGGTCGGCGTCGGGGCCGGGGTTGAGCGTGCCGGAGCCGACCACCCAGGCGCGGTCGCGGCCCAGCGCGAGGCCCATCAGGCTGACGCCGTCGGAGTCCTCGCGGCCGGGGCGGGCGAGGTCGAGCCACAGCGTCCAGCTGCGGCCGCCGTCGGCGCTGGCGTAGACCAGGCCGTCCTCGGTGATCAGCCAGCCTTCCTCCGCATCGCGCAGGCGCAGGCGGCTGACGCCGATCGCGGGCTCCCAGGCCATCGGGCGCGGCGGTTCGAGCTCGGCGGTGTGCCAGGTTGCGCCGCCATCGGTCGTGCACCAGACCTTGAAGCCGCCGCCGATGCAGCCGTGCTCGGCGTCGACGAAGTCCAGCCCCATCAGGTGGGTGTCGCCGGCGCCGATGTCGACCGCCTCCCACTGCGCGCCGCCGTCGCGCGTGCGCAGCACGGTGCCGCCGCTGCCGACCGTCCAGCCCTCGCGCGGCCCGGTGAATGCGACCTCCTGCAGGTTGACGTCGTCCATCGGCACCGGCAGCTCGACCGGCGCCCAGTCCATGCCGTCGTCGGTGGTGCGCAGCATGCGCTCGTAGCCGACCGCCACCGCGGTGGTGGCATCGGCGAAGGCGACGTCGAACAGCCCCGCCGACACGTGCAGCGCGTGGTAGTCGGGATCGTCGAGCCCGGCGAACACGCGGTTGAACGGCTCCCAGCTGCGGCCGCCGTCATGGGTATCGAAGATCGTGCCGCCGTTCTGGCTCACCGCATAGCCGCGGCCGTCGGGGCGCATCGCCAGGCCGAGGACCAGGTCGGCGAAGCCGGAATAGGAGGTCACCGTCCAGCTCCGCGCCTCGTCGTCGCTGCGCGCGAGCTTGAGGCCGCGCCCGCCCACGGCGACCACCTCGCCCGAGGGCAGCACCTCGACATCGCGGAACCAGCCCGCCACGTCGGTGAGGCCGGACGCGGTCACCGCGCGGCCGTCCTCGTGCAGGGTCATGTCGACGCGCTCGACGTGCTGGCGCTCGGGCTCGCTGGTGATCTCGTGCAGGTCGTGGCAGCGGCCGCCGAGGCGCTCCAGCTCCTGCCAGGGCAGGCAGCGCGGGTAGCGCTGGCCCTCGGCGACTTCGGAGAGTTGCTCCAGCCCGGGCGGCGCGGCGCACGCGGCGGGCGAGAGGACGAGACAGCACAGCAGGCAACGACGTACGACGGACAACGACAACGCGGGCACCCGGCAACGAAGGAGCCGGGCATGCTAGCAAGGCGGCGTGAGCGCACCGTCGGCCCCGTCCTGGCTCCCTCTCCCGCGCAGCGGGGGAGGGTTGGGGTGGGGGCGCGGCGCAGCCGAAGCTTTTCGCTCGTAACGGGCGCCCGGTGCGCTGCGCGCTTCACCCCCATCCCAACCTTCCCCCGCAGGCGGGGGAAGGGGCCAACAGCGCGGCGGGTGTGCTCCTGGCTCCCTCTCCCGCGCAGCGGGGGAGGGTTGGGGTGGGGGCGCGGCGCAGCCGCGGGCTTTTCGTGTGCCGGCGGCGGCGGGTGCGCTTCGCGCCTCCCCCCATCCCAGCCTTCCCCCGCAAGGGGGGGAAGGGGCTGAAAGCGGGGCGGCTGGGCTTGGCTCCCTCTCCCGCGCAGCGGGGGAGGGTTGGGGTGGGGGCGCGGCGCAGCCGCGGGCTTTTCGTGTGCCGGCGGCGGCGGGCGCGCTTCGCGCCTCCCCCCATCCCAGCCTTCCCCCGCAAGGGGGGAAGGGGCAGGAGCGATGCGCGCTGTTGTGGGAGCGGCTTCAGCCGCGACGGGCGGTGGTACGAGGTGGAGGGCCGTCGGGGCTGAAGCCTCTCCTACAGGAGGCCGCGCTGCGCGCCTCACCCCATCCCAACCTTCCCCCGCAGGCGGGGGAAGGGGGTCAACAGCCGCGGGGGGAAGGGGCCGAAGCTGCCCCGTCTCGTACCGCGAGAGGACGAATGGGCTCGAGGCTCCGGGTCACGCGACCGGGATGGTGCCGCCGTCGATGACGTATTCAGTGCCGGAGATGGCGGCGGCGCGTGGAGAGGCGAGGAAGGCGATCAGCGCGGCGACCTCCTGCGGCTTCGCGGGGCGGCCGAGCGGGATGCCGCCGAGCGCGTCCATGACGATGCGCTTGCCGCCTTCGTAGTCGGTACCGGCCTCGTCGGCGAGACGCTGGGCCAGGCGCACGGCGGCCTCGGTCTCGACCCAGCCCGGTGCCACGCGCACCACGCGCACGCCCCTGGGCGTGACCTCCCTGGAGAGGCTCTTGCTGTAGGTCGAGAGCGCCGCCTTGGCCGCCGCGTACGCGGTGGTCGATTCCGGCAGCGGCAGCCTGTGCTGGATCGAGGTGACGTGGATCACGACACCGCCGCCCTGCGCCAGCATGCCGGGCACCAGGGCGCGGTCGAGGCGCACGGCCGGCAGCAGGTTGAGCGCGAGCTCGGCCTGCCACTGCGCATCGTCCAGCGCGACGAATCCACCGCCCGGTGCGGACGAGCCGCCCAGCACATGGACGAGGATGTCGACGCCGCCCATGCGCCCGCGCACGGCCTCGGCGACGGCGCTGCAGCCCTCCGCCGTGGTCAGGTCGGCGGCGACGAACAGCTCCTCGGGCAGGTCCGCCGGCCGGCCGCGCGCCGTCGCGAGCACGCGTGCGCCGCCTGCCCGCAGCGCGGCGACGGTCGCCGCGCCGATGCCCTGCGTGCCTGCGGTCACCAGTGCGCGCAGGCCCTCCAGTCCGGGCTCCATGGCGTCACCCGATCGCCAGCGCGGCGATCCGACCGCCGCGCAGGGTGAAGACGTGGTCCAGCATGATCGGGCTGCCGGGGAAGGTGCCGGTGACCTGCGCGCGCACCGTCAAGCGGTCGGCGTCCTGCTGCACCTCGCGCGGCTCGGCGTGGAAGTCGTACCTGCGTCGTGCCGCGTGCCACCAGGCGAGGGCGGCGGCGGTGCCGTGATGCTCGCCACCTTCGTCGTGGATGCGCACGTCGTCGCTGAAGCAGGCGGCGAGGTCGCGGTCGTCGGTCGTGTCGTCGGCGGCGAAGTAGCGGGCGACGCAATCGGGGAGTTCGGATGACATCGGGAGATCCTCGGGTTGCCGGCCTGCGATGCTCGCGGCAGACTTACCCGCCGACAAGAACGCACCGAAAAGTAAGTGAACGAGCCGCCGCGCCCGAGCTACACCCCGGACACCGCCGCCAGCGGCGTCGAGCACGCCCTGCGCCTGTTGGAGGGGCGCTGGAAGCTGCTGATCCTGTTCCATCTCTTCGGCGGCCAGGTACAGCGGTATTCGGAGCTGTCGCGGCTCATCCCGGGCATCTCGGAGAAGATGCTCGCCCAGCAGCTGCGCCAGCTCGAGGCCGACGGCCTCGTGCACCGCACCGTCTATCCGCAGGTGCCGCCGAAGGTGGAATACCGCCTGACCGAGTGGGGCCAGGCGCTGTGCCCGGCGCTGGACGCGCTGCTCGGCTGGGCGGAGCAGCGGCCGTTGGCAGCCTGAGCCGAGCGGGAAAGCTCGCCACCCGCGGATGCGAAGCGGGCGTCTGCGCCGGCTCATTCCACCGCGATGCCGCGGCACCTGCAGGCGGCCGCTCATCCCGACTCCACCGGTGCGAAGCGCAGGCTCGCAGCGGACGACACCACGCCAACGAAAGGACCAGCACATGCAATCCAGACCCTTCGGCCGCATCGGCCGCTCCGTCGGCGAGATCGGTTTCGGCGCCTGGGCCATCGGCGACGCCTGGGGCCAGGTCGACGACGCCGATGCCATCGCCGCGCTGCACGCCGCGCTCGATGCCGGCGTCGACTTCATCGACACCGCCGACGTCTACGGCGACGGCCGCTCGGAGCGGCTGATCGCACGAGTGCTCAAGGAACGCGGCGGCGAGCGGCCCTTCGTGGCGACCAAGGCCGGACGCCGCCTGCCGCAGCAGACCGTCGCCGGCTACAGCGCGGAGAACCTCACCGCCTTCGTCGAGCGCAGCCTGCGCAACCTCGAGACCGACACGCTCGACCTGCTGCAGCTGCATTGCCCGCCGACCGATCTGTACTACCACCCGGAGGTCTTCGAGCGGGTGGAGCGCCTGGTCGAGCAGGGCAAGGTGCGGCACTACGGGGTCAGCGTCGAGCGCGTCGAGGAGGCGCTGAAGGCGGTCGAGTACCCGAACGTGGCCAGCGTGCAGCTCATCTTCAACGCCTTCCGCCCGCGCCCGGCCGAGCTGTTCTTCCGCCAGGCGCAGGCGAAGCGGGTGGCCGTCATCGCGCGGGTGCCGCTGGCGAGCGGGCTGCTGAGCGGCAAGTTCCGGCCCGACACCCGCTTCGAGGCCAGCGACCACCGCCAGTTCAACCGCAAGGGCGAGGCCTTCGACGTGGGCGAGACCTTCGCCGGCGTGCCGTACGAGGTCGGCCTGGCCGCGGTGGAGAAGATCCGCCCGCTGGTGCCCGACGGCGCCACCATGGCCCAGCTGGCGCTGCGCTGGATCCTCATGTTCGACGCGGTGAGCGTGGTCATTCCCGGCGCCCGCAACGCGCAGCAGGCCCAGGCCAATGCCGCCGCGGCCGCACTGCCGCCGCTGTCGGACGAGGTCATGCAGGCACTGGCCGGCATCTACGACGAGCACATCCGCCCGCACGTGCACCAGCGCTGGTGAGGTGCACGCAGCCCCGCCTTTCCGGGACGGGAGCGGTGGCGGTGCGGCATCCGTTCGCGGGGGATGAGGCCAGGCGCACCCAGCTCCCCTCCCCCCTTGCGGGAGAGGGCCGGGGAGAGGGGATGGCGGCGCAGCCGCCGCGTTGCTCGAAGCAGCGAAACGCCCGCGCTGCGCGCGTCCCCCCATCCCAGCCTTCCCCCGCAAGGGGGGGAAGGGGCCGGCTCCCTCTCCCCCTGCGGGAGAGGGCCGGGGAGAGGGGATGGCGGCGCAGCCGCCGCGTTGCTCGCAGCACCGAAACGCCGCGCTGCGCACATCCCCCCATCCCAGCCTTCCCGAAAGAGGGGGAAGAGACAGAAGCGAGCCAGGTCGTCCGCGTGGACCGGTCCGCCGGGACGTAGATCCTTCCTGCACGAAAGCAGCGTGCGAAGGCCCGGCGAGGCGGCAAGCTTCGCCGGGCGCGGGGTGTCGAAACCGCCGGCGTCTGTTCGACAACCACGCAGCACCTCCACGACCCGAGGCCATCCATGTCGCTCGTCCTCTACGGCCACCCCTTCTCCTCCTACTGCCAGAAGGTGGAGATCGCCCTGTACGAGAACGCACTGCCGTTCGAGCTGCGCATGCTCGGGCCCGAGCACCCGCGGCACACCGAGGAGTGGTCGGAGGCGTGGCCCCTGAAGAAGATGCCGGTGCTGGTGGACGCCGGCCGCGCGGTCGTGGAGAGCAGCATCATCATCGAGCACCTGCACCTGCATCACCGCGGGCCGGTGTCCCTGCTGCCGGCGGATCCGGCCGGGGCGCTGGAGGTGCGCTTCATGGACCGCTTCTTCGACCAGCACGTCATGACGCCGATGCAGGTCCCGGTGTTCGAGGCGCTGCGGCCGGACGGCCGCGTGGACGCGGCGCGGGAGGCCGCGCAGGCGCTCGAGATCGCCTACGCATGGCTGGAGCGGCGCCTGGCCGGACGCACCTGGGCCGCGGGAGACGCCTTCGGCATGGCCGACTGCGCAGCGGCGCCGTCGCTGTTCTACGCCGACTGGATCCATCGGATCGGCGCGCACTTCCCGACGCTGCGCGCGTACCGCACGCGACTCATCGCGCGCCCGTCCTTCGCCCGGGCGGTGGAGGAGGCGCGCCCCTACCGCAGCCTGTTCCCGCTGGGGGCGCCGGACCGGGACTGAGGGACGGGCGGCGGATGCATGCGGGGCGGCGCGGCCGCCGGTCTCGCTGCGACGAGAATGAGTCGTCCCCGGCGCGGGGCCGATGCGGAGCCCGCACCTCGGGTCGACCCGAGGTGGGGTCCGCCCGGATTGTCCCGGGGTGCGGAGACGGCCGAAGGTGCGGGCAGTCCTTCGTGCCCGAGCCCCCCATGGTCGACGCCCTCTCTTCCGCTTCCAGCAGCCAGGCCTCGCTCGCGTCGAGCGACTACGTCGTCCGTGCCGGCGACACCATGTCGTCCATCGCCGAGCGCAGCGGCGTCGGCCTTGCCGACCTGCTGGATGCCAATCCGCAGGTGCGCGATGCGGACCGGATCCAGGTCGGGCAGGCGCTGACGATCCCGGATGCGCCGCCGCAGCGGGCGTCGGCGCAGGCGCACACCGCCTCGGATGCGGGCGATGGCGTGCATCCGGCGATCCACGCGCAGCTGGCGGCCAACGACGGGGGCGCCGACGCGGCCGGCTGGATGGGCATCGCCGAGCGCGAGCTGGGGCAGAGCGAGGTGGCGGGCGCGCAGTCGAACGCGCGGATCATGGAGTACCACGACGCCTCCGGCTTCTGGGGCCCGGACGACAGCGGCGCCGCCAACGCCTGGTGCGGCTCGTTCGTGTCCTTCGTGATGAAGGAGGCGGGCTACCCCATCGCCAACGAGGCCTACCGCGCGCGCGAGTGGGCGAACTGGGGCGATGCGGTGCCGCGCGACGCGATCCAGCGCGGCGACGTGGTCGTGTTCCAGAACCACGTCGGCTTCGTCGACAGCGTGCAGGGCGACACCGTGCAGCTGCTCGGCGGCAACCAGAGCAACAGCGTCAACGTGGCGCCGTTCGACCTCAACGACGCGATCGCGATCCGCC
This sequence comes from Coralloluteibacterium stylophorae, assembly GCF_018122625.2. GTDB lineage: Bacteria > Pseudomonadota > Gammaproteobacteria > Xanthomonadales > Xanthomonadaceae > Coralloluteibacterium > Coralloluteibacterium stylophorae. The sequence continues at coordinate 263,763 of NZ_JAGQFT020000001.1, forward strand.
GGCCCAGCGGTGCGCCTTCCGCCCCCGCGCCGTCGCCCGCGCCGGCTCCCGGCGGGCAGGTCACGGTGCAGGCCGGCGACACACTTTCGGCGATCGCCGGGCGCAACGGCGTCGGGCTCGACGCGCTGCTGGCGGCGAACCCGCAGTTCCGCGGCAACCCCGACCTCATCCACCCCGGCGACACGGTGACGCTGCCGGGCGCCGCCAGCACCACGGTCACCGTGCGCAGCGGCGACACGCTCTCGGACATCGCCCAGGCGCATGGCGTGAGCCTGCCGGCGCTGCTGCAGGCCAATCCGCACCTCGCCGCGAACCCGCACCTCATCCATCCCGGGCAGTTCGTGACCGTGCCCGCCGCCGGCACCGCCGGTGCGGCGCCGACCGCACCGGTGGACCACGCGCCGGCGCCGGTGGACGAGGGCGCCAGCGCCCGTGCCGACGGCCGCGATACCGTCATCAGCCACGCCGACGGCAGCGTCGAGACGCGCAGCGGCGGCACCCTGGCCTGGCGTAACAACAACCCGGGGAACATCCGCGCGGGCGACTTCGCCGACGCCCACGGCGCCATCGGCACCGGGCCGAGCGGCTTCGCGGTGTTTCCCGACCGCGCCACCGGCGTGGAGGCCATCGGCGCACTGCTGCAGGGCGACAGCTACCGCAACCTGAGCGTCAACGACGCCATCAGCCGCTACGCGCCGCCGGTCGAGAACGACACCGCGTCCTACCAGCGCACGATCGAGAACCTTACCGGCCTCGACACCGGCCGCACGATCGCCAGCCTGTCGGCGGCGGAGCTGTCGCGCGTGGTCGATGCGATCCAGGTGGTCGAGGGCTGGCAGGAAGGCAGCGTCGCCCGGCAGTGATCGCAGGTGCGCGGTGAGCCGTGCCATCCCGACCTCGCTCCCGGCGGCGGTGATGGCCGGCGCAGGCGGATCCCGCACGACGCGCCCGCGCTTCGCTGCCTGAGGCGGCCTGCGCTTCGCGGCGTCATCGCAGCGGCTTGCTAGCCTGCCGGGCCGTCCAACGACATCCCCAGCCATGATCCGTCTGCCCGCGTTCGCCGTCGTGCTCGCCGCGCTCGTCGGCTGCGATGCCACAGGGGCCTCCCCGGCACCGCCACCGGGTGCGGCGGTCGATGCCCCCGGTGGCGGGGGGCGGTCGTATCGGCTGGAAGCACCCGGCGCCGTGGTGCAGGGCCGTGTGGTCCTGCGCGACGAGCAGGGCCCGCCGGGCTTCGGCGAATCGCCCGACGATCCGGTGGTGCGCGTGCCGGTGCTCGAACTCGCCGCGCCGCTCATCGTCGAGGCAGCCGCGGGCGGTGCGGGAACGAAGCGCAGCGTGGATGCGCTGCAACTCGCGGGCACCGGTGCCCGGGACGTCGGCACCGGCTGCCGACGCATCCGCGGGCGCCTGTTCGCCGCCGAGACCGGGCACCACTACACGCCGGTGCTGATCGAGGTCGCGGCGGCCGAGCCCGCGGACGGATGCGGCGCGGCGCCGCAGTCCGGACCGGGCGGTGCCTGCCGCGGCGGCAGCTTCGAGGAGGCCTGGCCGGCGTTCCGCGAGGATCTGGCCCGCCGCGACTGCGCGACCCTGCGCAGGCACGCGCGCCTGCCCCTGCACAGCCACGGCGTGCTGGACGACGACGCCACCCGCGCGATCGGTCGCGACGGCTTCGATGCCGCCTGCGCGCGCTGGCTCGACGCCGACGCAGGACTGCCGCGGCCCTCGCAGCCGCTCGCCGCCTACGCCGCGTCGGAGGCCGCGCGCGCCCCGTCCTGGCGCCTCGGCCCCGGCATCGAGGACCAGGCCCGCGTCGGCGCACTGCTGTTCCGCCGCGACGACACCGACGGCTGCTGGCGCTGGACCGACTACCACCGGCGCTGAGCCTCGCAGCCGGCTGGAGACCTGTTCCACCGGAGCGCCTGCCTCCCTGAGACGCGTCCGGCTTCCTGTCCCCTTGGCGGGAGGGAGCAGCGCGGACCGGTCCGCGGCCGGCGGTGCTACGGCATGGCGGGCTTGTGGCGGTGGCGCCGGCGGCACGGGTCGCGGCTGAAGCCGCTCCTACCGGAGCCCCGCAGTCCTGTCGGCTCAGCGCGGCGGGCGGACCATGCGCTCGAGCAGGTGCTCGACGGCGGCGTCGAGGTCGGTGCACTTGCCCATGTGCGTCGGCGAGGTCTGGATGATGGCGCTGCGCCGGGCGGTGAGCCAGTGGAAGCGCGCGCGTGGCGGCAGGGCGCCGATGGGGCCGCCGTCCGCTCCGCCGCGGCAGATGGCGGGAATTGCGTCGAGGTGGCGGCGCAACTGTTCGAGATCGGCCTGCGGGTCCAGCGCCAGCACGCGTGCCGGCTCGAGTTCGATACGCGCCTCGAGGAAGCCGCGCCGCTCGCACGACAGGATGATGCCGACGTTGATGAACTCCTCGCGCTCGACCCGCGGCACCACGCGGATCACGGCGTAGTCGTAGCTGTCATGCGCGGGCATCGATCGCCCCCTGCACGAAGGCCTCGCGGTGCCGGACGCGCCGGCGCAGATAGGCGAGGTACGCCTGCCGCTGTCCGGCCGCGTCGGCGAAGGCGTCCGGGCCTTCGAGCCAGCTGTCCGGCAGCTGCGCGACGATGCCCTCCAGGGTCGCGTCGCCGAGCCGCTGTGCGAGGCCTGCGTCGACCGCGGCCAGTTCGCTCGCCCAGGGCAGCAGCACATGGTCGCGGATCTGCGGGAACGGACGCTCGGCACCGGCGCTGTCGCCGGTCCAGCCGTGATGGAAGTACAGCGCCGCACCGTGGTCGATGAGCTGAAGGCGCCGGTGCCAGACCAGCAGGTTCGTGTTGCGCACGCTGCGGTCGACGTTGCTGACGAAGGCGTCGAACCACACGATGCTGGAGGCCAGCGCGGCATCCGGCTGCTCGGCGACCGGATCGAAGTTGATCGCGCCGGGCAGGTAGTCGAGCGCGAGGTTGAGGCCGCCGCTGGCGCGGATCAGCGCCTGGATCTCGGGATCGCCCTCGGTGCGCGCGAGCTCCGGGTCGAGTTCCACCAGCACGATCTCGGGTACCGGCAGGTCCAGGGCGCGGGCGATCTCGCCGCACAGCAGCTCGGCGACGAGCGCCTTGGCACCCTGGCCGGAGCCACGGAACTTGAGGACGTACAGGCCCTCGTCGTCGGCCTCGACGATGGCGGGCATGGAGCCGCCCTCGCGGAGCGGGGTGACGTAGCGGGTGACGGCGACGGTGCGCAGGAGCATCGCGCAAGGATACGGGGCGGGCGCACGGGACGAGGCCACGTCCGGCCAGGCGCATGCATGCGCACCGACCGCGGCCGCAGGGTGAGGCACCACCGGTGCCGACGACGCGCCCCGCTCAGGCCGCCAGCGGCGGCCGGGTCGGCGGCGAGGGGTCGTCGTCGTGGTCGAGTTCCGGCGCGACGGGTTCGTTGGCCGGTGCCGCGTCGCTGCCCGGCGCCTGCACCACCGGCCAGTCGGCCGCGGTGAGCACCGGCAGGCCATAGGCGGCGCGCGCCTTGTCGCACTGCGGGCTCGGCGCGCCGTGTTCCCACGAGGCGGGCACGTCGCGGCACACGCTCGGGCGCACCGGATGGATCGAGCAGCGCGAGTAGGTGCCGATCTCGGCATCCAGCGCGATGCAGCGCGGGGTCTTGGCCCAGGTGCCCTTCATCGCCAGGCGGTGCCCGTCGAGGACCTCGGTCAGTTCCCGCGGCACCACGCCGCCCAGCTCCGGCTCGGCCTCGGACCAGTGGAAACCGACGCGGTACATGGTGCAGCAGGCGCCGCAGGTCAGGCAGGGGTGCATGGCGAGGGACCGGGCTGTGCGCGGAAGGGGCGGAACGGGCGTGGGCGCGGATTCTGCCCGAAGCCGCGTGCGGCGGGCAGGGCGCCGGCCACGGAGTGGGCCGCGCGTTCATGACGCGGCCCCTGTGGGACGCGGCTGAAGCCGCAACCAGGTTGGTCGCTGGCCGCGCCCGCAGCGTCCCGGAGCGGGATGCGCCGACCCCGTCGGGGCTGAAGCCCCTCCCACAGGCCCGCCCGATGCGTGTCCGCCACCGTCATCGGGCGTGGATGGGGGCGGGCGCTAGGGTGAGGAGCACCGTTTTCCGTGGACCAAGGCGCCGATGCGATCTCCCCTGCGACCCAAGGTGCTCGACGCGTGGTGGCGCGGCGCCGTCATCTACCAGGTCTATCCGCGCAGCTTCGCCGACAGCAACGGCGACGGGGTCGGCGACCTGCCGGGCATCACCGCGCGGCTCGAGCACATCGCCGCGCTCGGCTGCGACGCGGTATGGATCTCGCCGTTCTTCCGTTCGCCGATGCGCGACTTCGGCTACGACATCGCCGACTACCGCGACGTGGACCCGCTGTTCGGCACGCTGGCCGACTTCGACGCGCTCGTCGAGCGTGCGCACGCCCTGGGTCTCAAGGTGCTGATCGACCAGGTGCTCTCGCACACCTCCGACCTGCACCCGTGGTTCGTCGAGAGCCGCGCCAGTCGCGACAATGCGAAGGCCGACTGGTACGTCTGGGCCGACCCGAAGCCCGACGGCAGCCCGCCCAACAACTGGCTGGCGATGTTCGGCGGTGGCGCCTGGCAGTGGGAATCGCGGCGCCGGCAGTACTTCTTCCACGGCTTCCTCGCCAGCCAGCCCGACCTCAACTTCCACCATCCCGAGGTGCAGGCCGCGGTGCTCGACGTGGTGCGCTTCTGGTGCGAGCGCGGCGTCGACGGCTTCCGCTTCGACGCCTGCAACAACTTCTTCCACGACGCCGCGCTCGCCGACAACCCGGTGTCGACCACGCAGCAGCGCGCCCGCACCAGCACGGTCAGGCGCGACAACCCCTTCCACCTGCAGTGGCACGTCAACGACAAGAGCCGGCCGGAGAACCTCGCCTTCCTCGAACGCCTGCGCGGCGTGCTCGACGAGTACGGCGTGGCCAGCATCGGCGAGATCGGCGACGAGGACGCGCCGCCGCTGATGGCCGACTACACCGCCGCCGGCCGGCGCCTGCACATGGCCTACAGCTTCCAGCTGCTGCAGGGCGACGGCTCGGCCGCGCGCATCCGCGAGGAGGTCGAGCTGCTGGAGCGCGAGCTCGCGCGGACCGGCGGCTGGGGCTGCTGGGCGCTGTCCAACCACGACGTGACCCGGGTGGCCACGCGCTGGGCGCCCGGTGGCGCGGTCGACGATGGCTTCAGCCGCCTGCTGCTGACCCTGCTGTGCTGCCTGCGCGGCAGCGTGTGCCTGTACCAGGGCGAGGAACTCGGCCTGCCGGAGGTCGAGGTGCCGTTCGAGCGCCTGCAGGATCCCTACGGCATCGCCTTCTGGCCGGAGTTCCCTGGCCGCGATGGCTGCCGCACGCCGATGCCGTGGGTGGCGGATGCGGTGCAGTGCGGCTTCACCGCGGTCGAACCCTGGCTGCCGCTGGCCGGCTCGCACGCCGAGCGCGCGGTCGACCGCCAGGAGGCGGATCCGCGCAGCACGCTCCGGCACGTCCGCCGCCTGCTGGCATGGCGCCGCGACGAACCACGGCTGCGGGTCGACGACATCCGCTTCCACGAGGCGCCGGAGGGCGTGCTGCTGTTCGAGCGCGGGCCGCTGCCGCGCGACCCGCTGCAGCCGGCGCCGGGCAGTCTCGTGCTGATGTTCAACCTTGGCGGCGACCGCGTGCTCGTGCCGCGCCCGGCGCTGCTGCGTGCGGCCACTCCCTTCCCGGACGCTCCCGTTCCGCCGGCCGGGACGGCCGACGACGATCCCGACGCCTGGGTCCTGGCCCCCCACAGCGCCGCAGTGGCGCAGCTGCCTGCCTGAGGGTGCAGCTCCTTGCAGGCGGGGGAAGGGGCGAAAGCCAGGCGCCTGGCTCTACGGCTTGGGAAGGGGCGCCAGGCGAAGCGCGGCCCGCTCGCTCTCCCGCACGGCGGGGGAGGGTTGGGGTGGGGGCGCGGCGCAGCCGCGGCTTCTCGTTCGTGGGAGATGCCCAGCGCGCTGCGCGCCTCACCCCCATCCCATCCTTCCCCCGCAGGCGGGGGAAGGGGCGGAAGCCAGGCTCCCTTTCCCGCAGGCGGGGGGACGGGCCAGAAGCGCTACAAGCCGGGCGCCGAGGGCGTGGGATATGCCGAGCTCCTCAGGCGTAGCGCGGGATCGGGCCCAGCTGCGGGGTCTGGTCGGGGAGGCCGACGATCGTTTCGTCGACATAGCACCAGCCCCATCCTTCGGGCGGGTCGTAGCCCTCGATGATCGGGTGGCCGGTGGCGTGGAAGTGGGCGCTGGCGTGCCGGTTGGGGGAGTCGTCGCAGCAGCCGACGTGGCCGCAGGTGCGGCACAGGCGCAGGTGGACCCAGGTGTCGCCGCTGGCGAGGCAGTCCTCGCAGCCGCGCGCGCTCGGGGTGACGGTGTGGATGTCGGATCGATGCGTGCAGTGCGGCGCGGTCATGGGGCGGTCATCGGTTGGGCGGGAAGGGGGGCGGCCGCGGCGGTCGCCGCGAGGTACTGGTGGATCTGGGCGACCACCGCCGCGCCTTCTCCGACCGCCGCCGCGACCCGCTTGGTCGAGCCGGCGCGGACGTCGCCGATCGCGAACACCCCGGCGCGGTCGGTCTGCAGCGGCAGGGTCGGCAGGCCGCGGCCGCAGGGGCGGCCGGTGACGACGAAGCCGGCCTCGTCCAGCGCCACGCACCCCGCGAGCCAGCCGGTGTTGGGATCGGCGCCGACGAACAGGAACACGTGGTGCAGCGGACAGGCGTGCGTCTCGCCGGTGTCGCGGTCGCGGAAGGTCGCCGCCTGCAGGCCGGCGGCGGCGTCGCCCTCGAGCGCGACGATCTCGGTGCGCACGTGCAGCTCGACGTTCGGCAGCGCGGCGATGCGCTCGATCAGGTAGCGCGACATCGACGCCTCCAGCCCCGGTCCGCGCACCACCAGGTGCAGGCGGCGGACCTTCGGCGCGAGGAACACCACCGCCTGGCCCGCGGAGTTGCCGCCGCCGACCAGGGCCACCTCCTCGCCCTCGCACAGCCGCGCCTCGACCGGCGAGGCCCAGTAGGACACGCCGGCGCCCTCGAACAGGGCGAGGTTCTCGATGCGCGGGCGCCGGTAGCGCGCGCCCGAGGCGATGACCACGGTGCGCGCCTGTACGCTGCGGCCGGCGCCGTACTCCAGCCGCAGGCGGCGGTCGGCGGGGTGCGCGGCGGTGCAGTCCAGGCGCGCGATGTCGACCGGGATGGCGAGCTCGGCGCCGAACTTCAGCGCCTGGTTGTAGGCGCGGCCGGCCAGCGCCATGCCGGAGATCCCGGTCGGGAAGCCGAGGTAGTTCTCGATCCGGGACGAGGCGCCGGCCTGGCCGCCGATCGCGCGCTGGTCGAGCACCAGCACCGACAGCCCTTCGGACGCCGCGTACACGGCGGTGGCCAGTCCCGCCGGACCGGCGCCGACGACGGCCACGTCGTAGCGCCGGTCCGGGTCGAGCTCCGGCGTCATGCCCAGGCACTGCGCGGCCTCGCCGTCGCTGGGCCGCTTCAGCACGGTGCCGTCGGGGCAGACCATCAGCGGCAGGTCCTCGGGCAGGATGCCGAGCCGCTCGACGAGCGCGCGGCCCTCGGCGTCGCCCTCGGCGTCGACCACGGTGTTGGGATAGCCGTTGCGGGTGAGGAAGCCCTGCAGCCGGGTCAGCGCCGCCTCGCCCGGGCGCCCGACCAGCACCGAACCGGCGGCGTCGCCCTCGATCAGGCCGACCCGGCGCAGGATCAGCGCGCGCATCACGACCTCGCCGATCTCGGCCGATCCCACCATCAGCGCGCGCAGGTGCGCGGCGTCGAACGGCAGCGCAGTGCAGCCGTGCGGGCCCGCGCGGCCGGCGGCGAGCGAGGCGCGGCCGGCGAGCTGGCTGACCTCGCCGGTGAACTGGCCGGCATGGTGGACCACGACCGGCTTCTCGCGGCCGAGCCCGTCGCGGCGCACGACCGCGATCGCGCCCTCGAGCACCAGCCATACCGGCGCATGCTGCTCGCCGACGTCGAACAGCATCTCGCCGGGCGCGAAGCGGCGCGGCGCGTCGCTGGCGAAGCGGCGGGCGGTGCCGACCTGGGTGCAGTCGAGCTGCGGGAACATCTGGTGGCGGCGGGTATCGACCAGGCTCATGGTGCGTTCTCCGGGCGCGGCGGCGGACATCCTGCCCCGCGCGCGACGATGGGGCGCCCGAGGATGCGCGTCCGGATGGACGGCGCGCTTGTACGCGACGGCGCGATCGCCACCGGCGCCGGAGCGCCGGGCAGGAGGCCGCCGGCAGCCTCGCAACATCGTCCTAGGTGGAGCCCGGGCGCGTCGCTAGCCTCCTGCGCATCGACGCCTCCGGGCGCGGGGCATGCCGCTCCGCCGGGTGTCCGCAGGAGACCAGGATGACCGACCCACGCCAGGACGCGCCCGCCGATGCGCTGCGCCGGGATCTTCTCGTCGGCGGCCTCGGCGCCGTCGCGCTGTCGATCCTGCCGCTCGGCGCGGGCGCCGCCCCGCATCGCCAGACCGCTTCGCCAACCGCCTCCCACACCGCAAGGACCCACACGATGAGCAGCATCAAGACGAAGGACGGCACCGAGATCTACTACAAGGACTGGGGCTCGGGACAGCCGATCGTGTTCCACCACGGCTGGCCGCTGAGCGCCGACGACTGGGACGCGCAGATGCTGTTCTTCCTCGACGCAGGCTACCGCGTGATCGCGCACGACCGCCGCGGCCACGGGCGCTCGACCCAGACCGCGACCGGCAACGAGATGGACACCTACGCCGCGGACGTGGCCGAGCTCGCCGCCGCGCTCGACCTGCGCGAGGCCATCCACGTCGGCCATTCCACCGGCGGCGGCGAGGTGGCCCGCTACGTGGCGAAGCACGGCAAGGGACGCGTCGCCAAGGCCGCGCTCATCGGCGCGGTGCCGCCGATCATGCTCAAGACCCAGGCCAACCCGGGCGGCCTGCCGATCGAGGTCTTCGACGGCTTCCGCAAGCAGCTCGCCGCCAACCGCGCCGATTTCTACTGGCAGGTGCCGATCCCGTTCTACGGCTTCAACCGCGAGGGCACGCCGGTGATCGAGGCGGTCCGCGCCAACTGGTGGCGACAGGGCATGATGGGCGGCGCCAAGCCGCACTACGACTGCATCAAGGCCTTCTCCGAGACCGACTTCACCGAGGACCTCAAGGCCATCGACGTGCCGGTGCTGGTGATGCACGGCGACGACGACCAGATCGTGCCGTTCGCCGATTCCGCACCGCTGTCGGACAGGCTGCTGAAGAACTCGACGCTCAAGGTCTACAAGGGCTTCCCGCACGGCATGTGCACCACGCACGCCGACGTCATCAACGCCGACCTGCTGGAGTTCATCCGCGCCTGAGGGTCGGGCGCGGCTTCGGCCGCGACCGCTCCGCTCCGGCCTCCCCTGTAGGTAGGAGCTTCAGCCCCGAACGGGCGTGTCCGCAGCGGCGGGCCGTCGGGGCTGAAGCCCCCTCTTACAGGAGGCCTGTTCCGCCTCCGGGTGGGTGCGGTCCGATCCACATCCACATCGCATCGGCATCCACATCCGCATCGCCCCACGACAGCCATCGTCGGTGCCTCTTCTTCGGCGGGTACGGCGGATGGCAGGCGATGCGGGAATCTGGGGCCAGGGTCTGGACGGCTTCCGTGCCGCCGTCGCCGGCGACGCGCCCACGCCCGGCTGCGGCGCGGTCGCGGCGGTGGCGGCCGACCTCGGCCTCGCCCTGGTGATCAAGGCCCTGCGCATCAGCGACCGGCACGGCGCCGATGCCTCGCGCGGGCGCCTCGCGGGCCACGCGCAGACCCTGCTCGAGCGCCTGGGTGCCTACGCCGACGAGGACGTGCGCGCCTTCGCGCGTCACCTGCGCGCCGACGATGCGGACGTGACGGGTGCGGAAGGCCAGGCGCACCGCAACGCGTGTGCGGTGCCGCTGGCGACCGCGCACGCCTGCCTCGAAGGTCTGGGCCTCGCGCTCGCGGCATGGCCGCTGTGCGCGGCGGCCCTGCGCAGCGACGTCCACGCCGGGGCGCTGCTGCTCGACGCGGGCCTGCGTGCTGTGCTCGTCAACGTCGAGGCCGACGCACCCGCGCTGCAGGATGCGCGGGCGCGCGCGGAGGCGCTGCAGGCGCGGGATCGCCTGCGGGACGATGCGCAGGCGCGGATGCGCGAACTCCAGGCGCTGCTGACCGACACGGCTCGCTGACCCCCAGGTGCGGTGGCGGGCCGCAGGCCGCGGCTAACGCCGCGAGCGGCGGCTCCCGTCGCTGCGCACCTCTTCGCGCCCTCCTGAGCGGTATGCGCGGATCCTCGCGGGACCGCACCGCCCGGAGCCCGTCATGACGCCTTCGCCGAACGGTCCGATCCCGCCCTCGGACATGGACCCGCGCAGCAACGACCCGATCCCCGGCCCGCACCCCGGCCGCCAGCACAGCGACGGGATCGAGGAGGACGAGACCGAACGCGAGGAGGGCATCCGCCACGGCCACCTCCCGCCGAAGTAGGGGCGGCGCCGTCGCCTGTGCTTCGGGGACGCCCGCAACGCGCGCGCTGCGCGCGGCCCCGTCCCGGCATCCGCCCGCCAGGAAGGGGACGGATTCCGTGCGCTGGAACAAGCGTCGCCCTCAGCCGCGCAGGAGGGCCTCGACGTGCAGGCCGACCGGCAGGGCCAGGAACAGCGACCAGGCGACGAGGAACACCACCGGCGCGCGCCTGGCGAACAGCGCGCCCTCGCGCCGGCGGTGGACGACATCGCGGAAGGTGCCTTCCCCGAATCCCAGCGTGTAGGCGCCGAGTTCGGGGTGGCGGTCGAGCAGCTCGCCGAAGCGGTCGCGCCAGCGGCCCACCAGCGCGTAGGCGGCGTGGATGCCCGGCCGCGCCAGCAGGACCAGGACGATGCCCAGCACCGCCAGCGCCGGCGGCAGCAGGATCGGGAACAGACTGCCCCAGCGGCCTTCCGAGGCCGACATGGCCGAGGCGTAGGCGATCACCAGGAACGACTGCGAGCTCAGCAGCGAGTTCATCCGGCTCGCCGCGAGCTGGCTCTCGTGCTCGATCTCGGCGCTGTAGAACTTCATCAGGTCGAGCGGGGGGATCTCGGTCCTGTCGCTCATCGGCGGCCTCTGCTGTTTCACGGGGTCGAAGGGCCCGCCGCCTTCCATACCGAACATCTGCCCGTGGCCCGGCTCGACTCCGGCGAGGTGGGCGCGCGCGGTGTCGGCGCTCCGGCCGGCCGTCCCGGGCATACGGGCTGCCGGCGGCGCGGCCCCGGCGCCGGGCCTCTCGGGGCGCGGCGGGCGCGACCCGCGACACTAGCGGTGCGTCCGTGCGCGTGCGGTGAGCCGGACGCGGGGCGCGGATGACCCTCGCGTGGATCCGACGCTGACGCTGCCCACGGTAGCGTCGTTGCGACCCAGTCCCGGAGCACGTCCATGGCCAACGCCAACACCGACCGCAGCAACCTGCAGCACTTCACCCTCTATCTCGCGAACCGGCGCATCTACGCGCGCAACCCGGACGGGCATCTGGTCGATCTCGGCGGGCTGCGCCAGGAGGACGGCCGCTTCGGCTACGTGCTCGACGGCGACAAGTCCGGCGCCGACGGGCTCGACGGCGAAGACGCGGTACTGCGGCGCCTCGAGGACGAGCTGACGTTCGTGTTCCTCGACGGGCAGTTCACCAGCCTGCCGGACGTCAGCGACCAGGTGGACGTCGAAGGCGCACCGCAGCGGCGGATCGCGCTCGAGGAGTTCGTCGAGGACGGCGACGACCCCGCGGCCTGAACCGCCGGCACGCCCGCTTCACCCTGCAGGTGGAGAGTCGGTGCGCCATCCGCACGCCAGCTGGAGAGCCCGCATGTCGCCCCGCCCCCTGCTGTTCGACCCCGCCCTCGAAGCCGTCCCCGACGACGAGGCCGAGACCACCGCCGAACTCGTTGCCGGCTTCCGCGAGATCATCGAGACCACCTGGAGCGACTACGGCCACGCCGTGCGCAGCGTGCACGCCAAGAGCCACGGCCTGCTCGAGGGCAGGCTGCGGGTCCGCGACGACCTGCCGCCCGAGTACGCCCAGGGCGTCTTCGCCAGGCCGCGCGACTACCCGGTGGTGCTGCGGTTCTCGACCAACCCCGGCGACATTCTCGACGACAACGTCTCCACCCCGCGCGGGCTGGCGCTGAAGCTCGTCGGCGTCGACGGCGAACGCCTGCCGGGCAGCGCCGACGCCAGCACCCAGGACTTCGTCATGATCAACGCGCCGGCCTTCAGCGCGGCGACGCCGAAGGCCTTCCTGAAGAACCTGAAACTGCTGGCCAGGACCACCGATCGGGCACCGCGGTCGAAGCGGGCGCTGTCGGCGGTGCTGCGCGGGGTGGAGCGCGCGGTGGAGGCGGTCGGCGGCGAGAGCGCGGCGTTGAAGAGCCTCGGCGGCCACCCCGAGACGCACATCCTGGGCGAGACCTTCTACACGGCGGTGCCGATCCTCTACGGGCCGTACTACGCCAAGCTCAGCGTCGCGCCGGTGGCGCCGGCGCTGACCGCGCTCACCGATGCGCCGCTGGATCTGAAGGGCAGGCCGGACGGGATCCGCGAAGCGGTACGCGCCTATTTCGCGGAGCAGGGCGGGGCATGGGAGGTGCGGGTCCAGCTTGCCACCGACCCGGAGACGATGCCGATCGAGGACGCCTCGGCCGTCTGGCCGGAGGACGCGAGCCCCTACGTCACCGTCGCCCGCATCGAGGTCCCGGCGCAGGATGCCTGGAACCCGGAGCGTGCGGCCCGCATCGACGACGGCATGGCCTTCAGCCCCTGGCATGGCATCGCCGCGCACCGGCCGCTCGGCGGCGTGATGCGGTCGCGCAGGCCCGCCTACGAGATGTCGGCGGGTTTCCGTGCGGAGCACAACGGGTGCCCGATCCGCGAACCGCGGGTGGCGCCGCCGCAGGGCTGAACCCGGTTCACGGTGCGGGGACGGCGCCCGTCCCAGCATCCGGGGTCCCTCGATCGCAGCGGCAGTCCGCGGCCCGCCTCGACGGACCTCGCCCGGCCGCTGCCTGCATGGAGCTTCCCATGGCCAAAGCGACAGTCGGCGACTACCTGCTCGAACGTCTCACCGAATGGGGCGTCAGGCGCATCTTCGGCTACCCCGGGGACGGCATCAACGGGATCATGGGCGCGATGGGGCGCGCCGCCGAGCGCTTCGAGTACGTGCGCGTGCGGCACGAGGAGATGGCGGCGTTCATGGCCGGCGCGCACGCCAAGTTCACCGGCGAGGTCGGCGTGTGCATGGCCACCTCCGGTCCCGGCGCGCTGCATCTCATCACCGGCCTCTACGACGCGAAGATGGACCACGTGCCGGTGGTCGCCATCGTCGGCCAGCAGGCGCGTAGCGCGATCGGCAGCCAGTTCCAGCAGGAGGTCGACCTGCTGTCGGTGTTCAAGGATGTCGCCGCCTACAGCCAGATGATTGTCACCCCCGCGCAGGCGCGGCACGTGATCGACTCCGCCTTCCGCATCGCCGCGGCCGAACGCACCGTAAGCTGCATCATCGTGCCCAACGACGTGCAGGAACTCGAGGCGGTGCCGTCGCCGCCGCGCACCCACGGCACCAACTTCTCGAGCGTGGGCTACGTGCGCCCGAACCCGTGGCCGAGCGAGGACGATCTCGCCCACGCCGCCGAGGTGTTGAATTCGGGCAGCAGGGTCGCGCTGCTGGTGGGCGCGGGCGGCCTGGACGCCACCGACGAGATCATCGAGGTCGCCGACCGCCTGGGCGCCGGCGCGGCCAAGGCGCTGCTCGGCAAGGCCGCGCTGCCCGACGACCTGCCCTGGGTGACCGGCTCGATCGGCCTGCTCGGCACCAAGGCGAGCTGGGAGCTGATGCAGCACTGCGACACGCTGCTGATGATCGGCACCACCTTCCCGTACGCCGAGTTCCTGCCCGAGGAAGGGCAGGCACGCGCGGTGCAGATCGACCTGCAGCCGCGCAACGTCGGCATCCGCTATCCGAGCGAGGTCAACCTGATCGGCGACGCCGGGCAGGTGCTGCGCGACCTGCTGCCGCGGCTGACGAAGAAGACCGACGACGGCTGGCGGCGCAGGATCGAGGGCTGGGTTGCTGATTGGTGGAAGAACATGGAGGCCAAGGCGATGGAGGATGCCGAGCCGATCAATCCCCAGCGCGTGTTCTGGGAACTCTCGCCGCGGCTGCCGGACAACACCATCCTCTGCGGCGACTCCGGCTCCCACACCAACTGGTACGCACGCGACATCCGCATCCGCCGCGGGATGAAGGGCTCGCTGTCGGGCAAGCTCGCGAGCATGGGCAGCGGCGTGCCGTATGCGATCGCCGCGAAGATGGCCTATCCGGACCGCCCGGTGCTGGCGATGGTCGGCGACGGCGCCATGCAGATGAACGGCAACGCCGAGCTGGTCACCGTCAAGGAGTACTGGCAGCGCTGGAAGGACCCGCGCTTCGTGGTGCTGGTACTGGTCAACAACGACCTCAACCAGGTCACCTGGGAACAGCGCGCGCTCGCCGGCGACCCGAAGTTCGCCCCGGCCCAGGACGTGATCCCGTTCCCCTATGCGCGCTATGCGGAGCTGCTGGGCTTCCGCGGGATCCGCGTGGAGCGGGCGCAGGACATCGCCGGCGCCTGGGAGGAGGCCTGGCGCAGCGACCGGCCGGTGCTGATCGAGTTCCAGGCCGATCCCGACGTGCCGCCGCTGCCGCCGCACATCACCTGGACGCAGGCCAGGGCCTACATGAGCTCGATGCTCAAGGACGACCCCGACCGGGCCGGCGTGATCCGCCAGAGCATCAAGCAGATGTTCTCCAGCTGAGGCCGCGGCCGATGTCCGCCGCGGCCGTCATCGAGGACCTGCGCCTGCACGGCCTGCGCATCGCCACGGATGCGCCGGAAGCCGACGGCAGCTTCGCGTGGGACACGACGGAGATGCTGGTCGTCGAGCTCGATGCCGGCGGCAGCACCGGGCTCGGCTACACCTATACCCAGGCGCATGCCGCGGAGGTCCTGGTGCGCGACACCCTCGCGCCGCTGGTCCTGGGCCAGCCGGTGCGCGAACGCGCCGCCCTGTGGCTGCGGATGAACGCCGCGCTGCGCAACATCGGCCGACCGGGCCTCGGGACGATGGCGGTGGCGGCGGTGGACCAGGCGCTCTGGGACCTGCATGCGCGCCTGCTGGACGTGTCGCTGGCGGACCTTCTCGGCGCGGTGCGCGAGGCGGTGCCGCTGTATGGCAGCGGCGGCTTCACCAGTTACGACGACGCGCGCCTCGCCGCGCAGCTCGGCGGCTGGGCGGGCGAGGGCCTGCGCGCGGTGAAGATGAAGGTCGGCGCCGAGCCGGCGCGCGATGCGGCGCGGGTGCGCATCGCCCGCGAGGCGGTAGGGCCCGGGGTGGCGCTGATGGTCGACGCCAACGGCGCCCTCGACCGCCAGCAGGCACTCGCCGCTGCGCACGACTTCGCCGAGCAGGGTGTCGAGTGGTTCGAGGAGCCGGTGACCTCCGACGATCCCGCGGGACTGGCGTGGCTGCGCGATCGCATGCCGGCCGGAATGCGGGTGGCCGCCGGCGAATACGGCTGGGACGCGCGCTACTTCCGCGGCATGCTCCAGGCCGGTGCGGTCGACGTGCTGCAGGCCGACGCCACGCGCTGCGGCTACACCGGCTTCCTGCAGGCGGCGGCGCTGTGCGAGGCGCATGGCATCGCGCTGTCGGCGCACTGCGCACCGGCGGTGCACGTGCCGGTCTGCGCGGCCGCGCCGCGGCTGGCGCACCTGGAGTACTTCCACGACCACGTGCGCATCGAGTCCATGCTCCTCGAGGGCGTCGCCGCGCCCGTCGACGGGGTTCTGTGCGTCGACCGCGGCCGCCCCGGGCACGGGCTGGCGCTGCGTACGGACGCCGCCGATCGCTACCGGATCACCCCATGACCCGGGTCGCCCCCGTCGCCACCGACCCCACCGGCGCCCAGCGCCTGCGTACCGGGCCGCCGTTCGTGCCGGCGGCCGTGGTGCAGCGCCTGCGCGAGCGCCTGGACTCGCGCCTGCCGGGCCGGGTGCGCTTCGACGCCGGCGCGCGCGCGCTCTACGCGACCGACGGCTCGCTCTACCGCCAGGTGCCGATCGCGGTGGCCTGGCCAGAGTCCGACGCCGAGGTGGTGGAACTGGTCGCCGCCTGCCGCGAGGCGGGCGCGCCGCTGCTGCCGCGTGGCGGCGGCACCAGCCTCGCCGGGCAGTGCTGCAACGTGGCGGTGGTGGTCGACTTCTCGCGCCACCTCAACCGCGTGCTCGGCGTCGACGCCGGGGCACGCCGCGCCCGGGTGCAGCCGGGCTGCGTGCTCGACTGGCTGCGCGAGGCGGCGGAGGAACACCACCTGACCTTCGCCCCCGACCCGGCGACGCACGCGCACAACACCATCGGCGGGATGCTCGGCAACAACTCCTGCGGCGTGCATTCGGTGATGGGCGGGCGCACCGCGGACAACGTGCACGCGCTGGAGATCCTCACCTACGACGGCCTGCGCATGCGGGTCGGGCCGACGCCGGAGGACGAGCTGCAGCGGATCGTCGCCGCGGGCGGCCGCCGCGGCGAGATCTACGCGCGCCTGCGCGACCTGCGCGACCGCTATGCCGGGCTCGTGCGCGAGCGCGTCCCGCAGATCCCGCGGCGCGTGTCCGGCTTCAACCTCGACCAGCTCCTGCCCGAGAACGGCTTCAACGTCGCCCGCGCCCTGGTCGGCAGCGAGGGCACCTGCGTCACCATCCTCGCCGCCGAGCTCGAGCTGGTGCCGAGCCCGCCGGCGCGCGTGCTGCTGGTGCTGGGCTACCCGGACGTCTTCCATGCCGGCGACCACGTGCCGCAGGTGCTCGCCGCGCGGCCGGTGGGCCTGGAGGGCATCGACCGCCATCTCGTCGCCGGCATGCGCAAGAAGGGCATGCACACCGAGGAGCGGGCGCTGCTGCCGGCGGGCGACGGCTGGCTGCTGGTGGAGTTCGGCGGCGGCACCCCGGAGGAGGCCGAGGCCCACGCGCGCCGGTTGATGACCACGCTGGAGGGCGCCGACGACGCGCCGTCGATGAAGCTCTTCGTCGATCCCGACGCGCAGCAGGATCTGTGGCTGCTGCGCGAATCCGGCCTCGGCGCCACCGCCCACGTGCCCGGCGAACGCCCCTCGCATCCGGGCTGGGAGGACGCCGCGGTGCCGCCCGACCATGTCGGCGCCTACCTGCGCGACTTCCGCGCGCTGCTCGACCAGTTCGGCTACGACGCCGCGGTCTACGGCCACTTCGGCGACGGCTGCATCCATTGCCGCATCGACTTCCAGGTCGACACCGAGGACGGGGTGCGCAAGTGGCACGCCTTCATGCAGGAAGCGGCCGACCTGGTGGTGCGCCACGGCGGCTCGCTCTCCGGCGAGCACGGCGACGGCCAGGTGCGCGCGGAGCTGCTGGGGCGGATGTACGGGCCCGAGCTGGTCGAGGCCTTCCGCGAGTTCAAGTCGATCTGGGACCCGGATGGGCGCATGAACCCGGGCAAGGTGATCGATCCCTTCCCGATGACCATGAACCTGCGCAGCGGGCCCGACCACCACCCGCCGCTGCTGCGCACCTACTTCGACTATCCCGAGGACGGGCACAGCTTCGCCGGGGCGGTGAACCGCTGCGTCGGCATCGGCAACTGCCGCAACGACAGCGGCGGAGTGATGTGCCCGAGCTTCCGCGCCACCCGCGAGGAGAAGCATTCGACCCGCGGCCGCGCGCGGCTGCTGTTCGAGATGGTCAAGGGCGGCCCGATCGCCGACGGCTTCCGCAGCGAGGCGGTGCACGAGGCGCTCGACCTGTGCCTGGCCTGCAAGGGCTGCAAGCGCGACTGCCCGGTCGACGTGGACATGGCCACCTACAAGGCCGAGTTCATGGCCCGCCACTACCGCCACCGGCTGCGTCCGCGCTCGGCCTACTCGATGGGGTTGATCTGGTACTGGAGCCGCCTGGCCGCACGCATGCCGCGGCTTGCCAACGGCCTGCTGCGCGGGCGCGCGACCGGCACCCTGATCAAGCGCATCGGCGGCATCGCCACCGAGCGCGAGATGCCGGCCTATGCCGAGGAGACCTTCGTCGCCTGGTTCCGCCGCCGCGGTACGCGCAATCCCGGAGGGCGGCCGGTGGTGCTGTGGCCGGACACCTTCGGCAACTTCTTCCAGCCCGCGGGACTGCAGGCGGCGACCCGGGTGCTGGAGGCGGCCGGCTACGCGGTGCGCCTGCCGGCGCGTTCGCTGTGCTGCGGCCGGCCGCTGTACGCGGAGGGGATGCTCGAGCTCGCCCGGCGCCAGCTCGGCGACGTGCTCGACACGCTGGAGGACGATCTGCGCGAGGGCGCCGACCTGGTCGGCCTGGAGCCGGCCTGCGTCACCAGCTTCCGCGACGAACTGCCCGCGCTGTTTCCCGGCGACGAGCGCGCGCACCGTCTCGCCGGCGCCAGCCTGCTGCTCGGCGAGCTGCTCGACCGCGACGGCTTCCAGCCGTCGCGCCTGGCGCGGCGCGCCCTGGTGCATGCGCACTGCTATCACCACGCGGTGATCGGCACCGGTGCGCAGATGCGCGTGCTGGCGCGGGCCGGGATCGAGGCGGAGCTGCTCGACGCCGGCTGCTGCGGCATGGCCGGGACCTACGGCTTCCGCGCCGGGAGCTACCCGGTGTCGCAGAAGATCGCCGAGCTCCAGCTGCTGCCCGCGCTGCGCGGGGCCGATGCGGACACGCTGGTGATCACCAACGGCTTCTCCTGCCGCGAACAGATCCGGCAGGCGACCGGCGGCCTGCCGCTGACGCTGGCCGAGGTCCTGGACATGGCCATCGCCGGCCCCCGCCGCAATCCGGAGCGCGAGCGGAACCGCGACGGGTGAGCCGTCCGGGCGCCTCCGCGCCCGCTTGACGCGGTCTCGACCGCATGCGCCCGAGTCTGGTCCGCCGCCCCCGGCGGCGCGTCCCCGGTGCGCGGCGGCTCCCGCGACCGTCGTCGCCCCCGGCGCGGACGCATGGAAACAAGCAGCGGCGATCCCCGTCCAGGAGCTCCGCGATGATCCATCCCGCAGAGGCGCGCCGACGCATGGTGGAGAGCCAGCTCGCGGCGCGCGGCGTGCGCGACGGCAGGGTGCTCGAGGCGATGCGCACGGTGCCCCGCGATGCCTTCGTCGACCCCGGCTTCGAGGAGTTCGCCTACGACGACACGCCGCTGCCGATCGGCGAGCAGCAGACCATCTCGCAGCCCTACATCGTCGCGCTGATGATCGAGGCCGGCAGGCTCGAGCCGGGCACGCGGGTGCTGGAGGTCGGCGCCGGCTCCGGCTATGCCGCGGCGGTGATGAGCCGCATCGCGGGCACGGTCCACGCGATCGAGCGCCACGCCTCGCTCGGCGAGGCCGCACGCGGGCGCTTCGGGCGGCTGGGCTACCGCAACATCGAACTGCGCGTCGGCGACGGCACGCGCGGCTGGGCCGAGGCGGCGCCGTTCGACGCGATCCTGGTGGCCGCCGGCGCACCGGCCACGCCTGCGGCGCTGCGCGCGCAGCTGGCCATCGGCGGCCGCCTGGTCATCCCTGTCGGCGACGAGGAGCGCTCGCAGCGCCTGCTGCGCATCACCCGCCGCGGCGAGGACGAGTACGAGGAGGAGGACCTGGGCGGCGTCATGTTCGTGCCGCTGGTCGGCGAGCACGGCTGGGCCGAGGACGGCAGCCGCGCGGCCAGCAGCCACGTCCCCGGGCAGTCGCGCGGACGCAGTCTGTCCGCGCTCGTCGCCGAGGCCATGGAGCCGCTGCCGGACCCGGACGATCCCGCATTCGGGCGCATGTTCGAACGCTTCGCCGGACGCCGCGTGGTGCTGCTGGGCGAGGCCAGCCACGGCACCTCCGAGTTCTACCAGGCGCGGGCGGCGATCACCCGCCACCTGGTCGAGCACCACGGCTTCACCATCGTCGCGGTGGAGGCGGACTGGCCGGACGCCGCCGCGCTCAACCGCCACGTCCGCCACCTGCCGCCGCGCCGCGCGACCGGGCCGGTGTTCCAGCGCTTCCCGACCTGGATGTGGCGCAACACCGACGTGCTCGGCCTCATCGGCTGGCTGCACGCGCACAACGCCGGCCGCGGGCGCGAGCGCCAGGCCGGGTTCTACGGCCTCGACATGTACAGCATAGCCGCGTCGATCGGCGCGGTGCTGGAGTACCTGGACAGCGTCGATCCGGAAGCCGCGAAGGTCGCGCGCGAGCGCTACGGCTGCCTGACGCCCTGGCAGAAGGAGCCCTCGACCTACGGCCGGGCGGTGCTGCGCGGCGGCTACGAGAAGTGCGAGCGGGACGTCGTGCGCCAGTGCCAGGAGCTCCTGGCCCGGCAGCTGGACTACGCCGGCGAGGACGGCGAGCGCTTCCTGGACGCCGCGCAGAACGCGCGTCTCGTCGCATCCGCCGAGCGCTACTACCGGGTCATGTACTACGGCGGCGCCGAGAGCTGGAACCTGCGCGACACGCACATGTTCGAGACGCTCGAGCATCTGCTCGACGCGCACGGCCCGCAGTCGAAGGCGATCGTTTGGGCGCACAACTCGCACATCGGCGATGCGCGCCACACCGAGATGGGCTCGATGCGCGGCGAGCTCAACATCGGCCAGCTCTGCCGCGAACACTTCGGCGAGGAGGCCGCGCTGATCGGCTTCGGCACCCACGCCGGCACGGTCGCCGCGGCGAGCGACTGGGACGGCGAGATGGAGGTCATGCGCGTGCGGCCGTCGCGGGCGGACAGCGTCGAGCGCCTGTTCCACGATGCGGGCATCGCCCTCGGCCTGCTCGACCTGCGCCGCGACGTGCACGAGCCGCTGCGCCGGCGCCTGCTGGAATCGCGGCTCGAGCGCTTCATCGGCGTGATCTATCGGCCGGCCACCGAGCTCCACAGCCACTATGCGGAAGCCTCGCTGCCGCAGCAGTTCGACGCCTGGGTCTGGTTCGACGAGACCCGGGCGGTGACGCCGCTCGGCCCGCAGCACGCCGGCGAAGGCGCGCCCGAGACCTGGCCGTTCGGGCTGTGAGCGCGGCGCGCGAGGGCCCTGGCGGCGGCCGTCGCCTCATGCGGCCTGGACGCCGCGTCGGCCAGGCTGAC
Source organism: Coralloluteibacterium stylophorae (assembly GCF_018122625.2). Lineage (GTDB taxonomy): Bacteria > Pseudomonadota > Gammaproteobacteria > Xanthomonadales > Xanthomonadaceae > Coralloluteibacterium > Coralloluteibacterium stylophorae. The sequence continues at coordinate 284,949 of NZ_JAGQFT020000001.1, forward strand.
CGCCGCCCTGCCAGCGGAGTTGCGCCATGAGCGACGAGCCCGAGACCCTGCGCCTGGCGCCGCACGACTGGGTGCCCAACCATCCGTCGCTGCCGGTGCTGCTGTACCGCGGCGCCGTCGGCGCGCCGCCGGGCGAGGCCTGCGCACGGGCCTGCGAGGAGCGCTTCGCCGCGAACGGCTGGCCGCCGCAATGGCGCGACGGCATCTTCGACTACCACCACTACCACTCGACCGCGCACGAGGTCCTGGGCATCGCCGCGGGATCGGCGCGGGTCGTGCTCGGCGGCCCCGGCGGCGAGGAGGTCGCGCTGGCCGCGGGCGACGTCGTCGTGCTGCCGGCCGGCACCGGGCACTGCCGCGTGGACGCGACCGCGGATTTCCTCGTCGTCGGCGCCTATCCGCCGGGCCAGGACTTCGACATCTGCAGGCAGGCGCCCGATCCGGCGATGCGCGCGCGGATCGCCGCGCTGGACTTCCCCGACAGCGACCCGGTCGCAGGACGCGACGGCGCGCTGCCGCGGCTGTGGCGTCGTTGACGCAGCCCGTTTCGGGGGTACCCCACGGCGATGCCGCGCTAGAATGCGCGCCCTTCGTGCCGGACCGCGCCGTGCATCCCGATCCCGACGACCAGCGCTGGATGCGCCATGCACTGGCGCTGGCCGCGCGCGCCGAGCGCGAGGACGACGAGATCCCGGTCGGCGCGCTCGTCGTCGACGCGGGCGGGCGGCTGCTGGGCGAAGGCTGGAACCGCAACATCACCGAGCACGACCCGACCGCGCATGCGGAGATCGTGGCGATGCGCCAGGCCGGCATGCGCCTGGGCAACCACCGGCTGGTCGGCTGCACCCTCTACGTCACCCTCGAGCCCTGCGCCATGTGCGCGATGGCGATGATCCACGCGCGCGTGGCCCGCGTCGTGTACGGCGCGGCCGATCCCAAGACCGGCGCGGCCGGCAGTGTCTTCGACCTGCTCGCCGACCCGCGCCACAACCACCGGCCCTCGGTCAGCGGCGGGGTGCTCGGCGACGAGGCGGGGGAGCGTCTGCGCAGCTACTTCCGCCGCAAGCGCGGCGCACGCACGCCAGGCTGACACCCGGCGCTCAGTCGGCGCGCGCCTCGGCCTGCGGCTGTCGATCGCGCGCGATCTCCTCGTCCATCTCGCGGTCGAGCATGCGCAGGCCCAGATGCGCCTCGCGGCCGAGGTAGACCGAGGCGGCCAGCATCAGCAGGCCGCCGACGACCGCGAGCACCGTCGGCATGAACGCGATCCGGTAGCCGAGCAGGGCATCGACGGCGATGGCGAGGCTGGTGCCGACGAAGGCGCTCAGCGCGCCGTAGAGCAGGCGCAGCGCGCTCAGCACCAGGGTGCAGCGGCGCCGGCTCACCGCCATGCGCGTCTCCAGCTCGACCCGGCGCGGCCCCTGCGGTTCCTCGACCAGGCGCGCCAGTTCGAGGCGGGCGCGGTCGACCACGCGCGCGAGCCGCGAGTTGCAGGAGGCGAGCAGGCCCGCGGTCGCGGTGAGGAAGAACGCCGGCGTGATCATCGCCGAGACGACCGAGTAGTGGGAGGCATCCATCGCGCTGGGAAGGGGCACCGGGGCACTCGGCGGGGAAGGAGGCCGTATGATGCGTGACCACGCCTCCCACCGCGACCGCATGAGCAATCCCATCATCTCGAGCGACACCCATCTGATCTGGATCGACCTGGAAATGACCGGGCTGGATCCGGATACCGATTCGATCCTCGAGATCGCCACCGTCGTCACCGACCGCGACCTCGACGTCGTCGCCGAGGGTCCGGAGCTGGCCATCCGGCATCCCCTGGAGCGGCTGGAGGCGATGGACGAGTGGAACCGCAACCAGCACGGCCGTTCCGGCCTGTGGCAGCGGGTGCTCGAGTCCGAGGTGTCGATGATCGAGGCGGAGACGCGGACGCTCGACTTCCTCGCGCAGTGGGTGCCGGAGCGCCGGTCGCCGATGTGCGGCAACTCCATCTGCCAGGACCGCCGCTTCCTCTACCGGCTGATGCCGCGCCTGGAGCGCTGGTTCCACTACCGCAACCTGGACGTGTCCACGATCAAGGAACTGGCGCGGCGCTGGGCCCCGGACATCGCCAAGGGCTATTCCAAGGATTCGGCGCACACCGCGCTGAGCGACGTCCACGACTCCATCGCCGAACTGCGGCACTACCGCCCGTTCATGGGTCGGATCGGGGGCCTGCCGGGGGCCTGAGCCCCCCGCGCGGATGCGGCGTCGTCAGCCCGCCTCGGGCGGGAGGCGCGGCTGTTGCGGCGCCGGCGACGGACCGGCGTCGCCGGACTGCGCCATGAAGTTCTCCAGCGTGACCGGGCCGCCGTCGGCGTTGTGCAGGTACAGGTGCGTGTCGCGCTGCGGGAACGGGATGCTCACGCCCGCCGCATCGAAGGCGACCTTGATGCGCTCGGTCAGCGCGACCTTGGTCGGGAACCAGTCCGCCTTGTTGACGAAGCAGCGGATGCCGAGGTCGACGCTGTTGGTGTTGAGCGCGTAGACCACGACGTCCGCGGGCGGCTCGGCCAGCACGCGTTCGTCGGCGGCGATGATGTCGAGCGCGACGCGGCGCGCGGTCTCGATGTCGTCCTTGTAGCCGATGCCGATCACAAGCTCGATGCGCCGCGTCGGGTTGGCGGTCAGGTTCACGATCGGCGATGCGGTGATCAGGTTGTTGGGGATGGTGAAGGTCTGCATGTCCGGCCCGCTCAGCACGGTCTGGAAGATGCGCACCTGCTGCACGCTGCCGGTCTGGCCGGCGACGGTGACCACGTCGCCGCTGCGGAACGGGCGCAGGGTCACCAGCATCACGCCCGCGGCGATGTTGGACAGCGAGTCCTTGAGCGCCAGGCCGATTGCGAGGCCGGCGGCGCCCAGCACCGCGACCAGCGAGGTCATCGGCACCTTGATCGCGGTCAGCGCGGTCACGATCACCAGGATCACTGCGACCACGTAGGCGACGTTGCGCAGGAACGAGCTCAGCATCACGTCGAAGCCGGCGCGCTCCATCACCCGCGGCAGCACCGAGTTCGCGAGCACGCGCGCCAGCCAGATGCCGACCAGCAGGATCGCGAGCGCGGCGAGGAGGTGCAGGCCGAAGTCCATCAGGCGGCTTTCCCAGCCGGCGGGCAGGCGGGTGGTGAAGGTGGTCATGGCGCTCTCTCGATCGGGTAGGGCAGACGTGCGAACGCCCCGTCGGACGGGGCGCTCGCGGAGGCAGGGTGGTGGTGGGCGGGCGGGATCAGGTCCCGGCGCCGGCCGCCTGCAGCTTGGCCAGGCGCAGCCAGGTGTCGACGACGGTGTCGGGATTGAGCGACATCGACTCGATGCCCTGCTCGAGCAGCCACTCGGCGAGATCTGGATGGTCGCTCGGGCCCTGGCCGCAGATGCCGACGTACTTGCCCTTCCTCTTCGCCGCGGCGATCGCCATCGCCAGCATCTTCTTGACCGCCGGGTCGCGCTCGTCGAAGAGCTCGGCGACGATGCTGGAGTCGCGGTCCAGGCCCAGGGTCAGCTGGGTCATGTCGTTGGAGCCGATCGAGAAGCCGTCGAAGATCTCCAGGAACTCCTCGGCCAGCAGCGCGTTGGAGGGCACCTCGCACATCATGATGACCTTCAGGCCGTCCTTGCCCTGCTCGAGGCCGTACTTCTTCAGCACCTCGACCACGCGACGGCCCTCGTCGAGGGTGCGCACGAACGGGATCATCACCCAGGCGTTGGCCAGGCCCATGGTCTCGCGGACCTTGCGCATCGCGCGGCACTCGAGCTCGAAGGCGGCCTCGAACGACGGGCTCACGTAGCGGCTGGCGCCACGGAAGCCGATCATCGGGTTCTCCTCCTCGGGCTCGTACTTCTCGCCGCCGATGAGGTTGGCGTATTCGTTGGACTTGAAGTCCGACAGGCGCACGATCACCGGCTCCGGCGCGAAGGCCGCGGTGATGGTGGCGATGCCCTCGGCGAGGCGGTCGACGTAGAAGCCCACCGGGTCGGAGTAGCCGGCCATGCGCTCGTCGATGCGACGGCGGGTCTCGGCGTCCTGGCGGTCGTACTCCATCAGCGCGCGCGGGTGCACGCCGATGTGGCTGGCGATGATCATCTCCAGGCGCGCCAGGCCCACGCCCTTGTTCGGCAGCATGGCGAAGTCGAAGGCGCGCTCCGGGTTCGCCACGTTCATCATGATCTTGAGCGGCGCCGGCGGCATGTCGGTGAGGTCGGCGGTGACCACCTCGAAGTCCTGGCGCCCCTTGTAGATGAAGCCGGTGTCGCCCTCGGCGCAGCTCACCGTGACCTCGGCGCCGTCCTCGATCAGGTCCAGCGCGTTGCCGCAGCCGACCACCGCCGGCACGCCGAGCTCGCGCGCGATGATCGCCGCGTGGCAGGTGCGGCCGCCACGGTTGGTGACGATCGCCGAGGCGCGCTTCATCACCGGCTCCCAGTCGGGATCGGTCATGTCGGCGACCAGCACGTCGCCCGGCTGCACGCGGTTCATGTCCTTGAGGCTGCGGATCACCTTGGCGGCGCCGGCGCCGATCTTCTGGCCGATGGCGCGGCCCTCGACCACCACCTCGCCGCGCTGCTTCATGCGGAAGCGCTCGATCTTCTGTGCGTTCGAGCGCGACTTCACCGTCTCCGGGCGCGCCTGCACGATGTAGATGCGGCCGGTCTCGCCGTCCTTGGCCCATTCGATGTCCATCGGCCGGCCGTAGTGCTGCTCGATGGTCAGCGCCTGGCGCGCGAGTTCGTGGACGTCCTCGTCGGAGATCGCGAACTTCTGCCGCAGCTCGGCCGGCGTGTCCTCGTTGCGCACGCGCTCGCCCGGCTTGTCCGAATACACCATGCGGATCTGCTTGGAGCCGAGCTGGCGGCGCAGGATCGCCGGCTTGCCCTCGCGCAGCGTGGGCTTGTAGACGTAGAACTCGTCCGGGTTCACCGCGCCCTGGACCACGTTCTCGCCGAGGCCGTAGCTGGCGGTGACGAAGACCGCGTCGCGGAAACCCGACTCGGTGTCGAGGGTGAACAGCACGCCGGAGGCGCCGACGTCGGAGCGCACCATCAGCTGCACGCCGGCCGAGAGAAACACGTCCTCGTGCTTGAAGCCGTGGTGCACGCGGTAGGCGATGGCGCGGTCGTTGTAGAGCGAGGCGAACACCTCCTTGACCTGGCGCAGGACGTCGTCGGCGCCGCGCACGTTGAGGAAGGTCTCCTGCTGGCCGGCGAAGCTGGCGTCGGGCAGGTCCTCGGCGGTGGCCGAGGAGCGCACCGCGACCGAGACCTCGTTGCCGCCGGCCTCCTCGCAGAGGCGGGCGTAGCCGTTGCGGATCGCGGTCTCCAGGCCCTGCGGCAGCGGCGCGTCGATGACCCAGCCGCGGATTTCCTCGCCGGCGCGGGCGAGCGCATCGACGTCCTCGGTGTCGAGCGTGCCGAGGCGGTCGAAGATGCGCCCGGACAGGCCCTCGAATTCGATGAACTCGCGGAAGGCATCGGCCGTGGTCGCGAAGCCGCCGGGGACCGACACCCCGAGGTTGGCCAGCTCGCCGATCATCTCGCCGAGCGAGGAGTTCTTGCCGCCGACCTGGGCCAGGTCGGAGAGACGGAGTTCGTGCAGCCAGAGGACGTGCGCGTTCATGACGCTCCTGAGTCGAGGGGAAATCCAGCGCCGCACCGACCGCATGCAGGCGCTGGCGACCCCGACCGACCCGGGCGAAGGCGCTGCCGTTTTCCGACCGGAGTTCCGAACGAAAGGCAGGGCCTGATGGGTGGAGTGGGTTCCCGAACGCTCTGCGGCAGTCGCGACACCGTATGATGCGGCGCGCCTTCACAGCATAGCAGACGGGTCCGGCGCGACCGGTCCCAAGTCTTGCCGCGGTGCGGTCAAGACGCCGTCACGCCACGTCCCGGAAAGTCCGATCCATGACCAGACCGCGCCAGGTGTTCTACTGCTCCGACGGCACAGGCATCACCGCCGAGACCATCGGCCACAGCCTGCTGACCCAGTTCGGCGACGTCGCCTTCGAGAGCCACCGCATCGCCTTCATCGACGCCGAGGCCCGCGCCCGCCAGGCCTCGATCCGCATCCGCCAGGCCGGCGAGGCCTCGGGGCAGCGCCCGATCGTCGTCAACACGGTGCTCGACGGCCATCTCAGCGCGCTGCTGGCCGAGAGCGGTGCGCTGATGCTGGACGTGTTCGCGCCGTTCCTGTCGCCGCTGGAGCAGGAGCTGGGGGTCAAGTCGCAGCCGCGGGTCGGCCAGGCCCACGGCCTGGTCGACTTCGCCGCCTACGAGCGCCGCATCGAGGCCACCAACTATGCGCTGAGCCACGACGACGGCGTCGACGTGAACTACGACGAGGCCGACCTCATCCTGGTCGGCGTGTCGCGTTCGGGGAAGACGCCGACCTGCCTGTACATGGCGCTGCACTACGGCGTGGCCGCGGCGAACTATCCGCTCACCGACGACGACCTCGAATCGACCATGCTGCCCAAGCGCCTGCGTGCGCACCGGCGCAAGCTCTTCGGCCTGACCATCGATCCGGTGCGCCTGGCGCAGATCCGCCAGCAGCGCCGCCCGAACAGCCGCTACGCCGAGCCCGACCAGTGCCGGCGCGAGGTCGCGGCGGCGGAACTGCTGTTCCGCAATGCCGGGCTGTCGAGCCTCAATACCACGCATACCTCGATCGAGGAGATCGCGAGCAAGGTGCTGTCGAGCCTCGGCATCCACCGCCATCTGTTCTGAGGCGGCAGCGGTCCACGCCGCGGCTGAACCTGCCGGGACGCGACGCGCCTGCGCGCATTGCGCGTGCGCAACGGCAGCCGATAGCATCCTTCCATGCTCGTTGCCGCACGCCCACCGCTACCCGCCCGCCACGGCAAGTTCGCCTGGCTCATGGGCCTGTACGCGGAGAACCACCAGCGCCTGACCCGCATGTTCGATCCGTCCTCGCTCGCGCCGGGGCGCTACCTCTCGCGCGTCGGCGACGGGCTCGACCTGCGCCTGGACGTGCTCGAGCGGCATCCGTACACGCTCGAGCTGACCCTGAGCTACGCCCTTGCCGACCCGGTCACCGGGGCGCCGGATCCCTCCGCGCATCTCCGGCACTACCTGGACGCGCGTCAGACCGAGGCCACGCACTGCTACGTGGGCCGCCGCTGGCAGGACGTCATCGGCCTGCACCCGCCCAACCGCGTGGTGTTCGACCACCGCTTGCGCATGAACACCTTCCTCGGCAAGTGGCTGGCCTATCTGGCCGAGCGCGGGCATGGCGCCTACACGCTCAACCTGGCCCCGGCCGACGAGGAAGACGCGCCCGCGATCGCGGTCTGAGGCCCGGGCCCGCGATCCGCGCCGCTGCAGCCGCTTGACGGCCGCCCGCGCGGTGGATCTCCTGGATGCAAGGGCGTCGCCCATCTGCGATGATCCGCAGCGTGAGGGCGCAATGATCGCGTCCTCCCCAAGTGCCCCGGGAGGGGCCACCATGGTGTCGCAGAACGCCGATCATCCGGCCCCGGACGGCCGTTATTTCAGCCTGCTGGCGGCGAGCCAGGATTGCGTCAAGGAGCTCGACCTCGACGGCCGGATCCTGTTCATCAGCGAGAACGGACGCAAGGCGCTCGAAGCCGGCGACGGCGACGTGCTGTGCGGCCGGTCGTGGATCGACCTGTGGCCGGAGGGCGGACGCGCGCAGGCGCGCGAGGCGGTGGCGAAGGCAGCCGACGGCGTCACCGCCAGCTTCCGCGCGTTCGGTCCGACCTGCCGCGGCACGCCGCGCTGGTGGGACGTCGTCATCGCGCCGTTCCCGACCGGGGAGGGCCAGCGCCTGCTGGGCATCGCCCACGACGTCACCGCCGAGGTGCAGGCCACCGAGGCCTTGGCCCGGCTCAACGAGGCGCTGCACCGCAGCGACGGCTCGGAGCTGCATCTGCGCCTGGCCGAATCGCGCCCGGCCTGGTCGGCAGGCCCGCTTCCGGAGACCGCCGCGGCGGGGCAGGGCGATGCTGCGCCGGCGGACGCATCGCTGAGCGAGTCCGTCCGCCGGGTGACCGCGCGCCTCGACGAGCAGGTCGAGAAGGAGCGGATCATCGGTCAGCTCACCAACGGCCTCGCCCACGACTTCAACAACATCCTGCAGCTCATGCTCAACGGGCTGTGGATCCTGGAAAAGCGCGTCGCCGAGGGCGACGAGCGCAGCCGCGACCTCATCCGCATGGCGCTCGCCGCGGGCGAGCAGGGTGCGCTGATGACCAAGCGCCTGCTCGGGTTCGCGCGCGAGCAGGTCCACGCGGTGGAGGGCATCGACGTGCGCACCTGCGTCACCGATGCATCGGAGCTGCTCAAGCTCGCCCTGCCGCGCACCCACGAACTGCGGATCGACTGCTGCGACGAGCAGGCGATCGCCTGCATCGACGTCCACCTGCTGCAGCGGGCCCTGCTCAACCTGGCGATCAATGCGCGCGACGCCATGGAAGCCGGCGGCACGATCACCATCCGCACGCGGGTCTGCGGCCGCTGCGAGACGACGCCGGCCGGCTACGTGCAGGTCAGCGTCGCCGATACCGGGACCGGCATCCCGGACGAGATCCGGCCGCGGCTGTTCGAGCCGTACTTCACGACGAAGATGATCGGCAAGGGCAGCGGGCTCGGCCTCGCCCAGGTCAAGGCCTTCGTCGAGGAAGCCGGCGGTCGCGTGGAGCTCGACAGCAGGGTCGGCGTCGGTACCACCGTGCACCTCTACCTGCCGCGCGTGTTCGAGGCCGAAGCCTGCGAGACCGCCGCCGAGCAGACGGTCGCCGAAGACAGCGGGCTGGATGCCGCCTAGGCACGCTGCGGCGGATCCAACCAGGGCCGCATGCCTCCGCGGCTCCACCGCCCGAGAGCGACGCGCATCGATCGCATCGCGGGCCGCGACCGGTGCGCAGTCCCGGTGCTGCGGTCGACGCGGATCCGCATCGATTCGCCATGCAGGCAACATCGCCAATCTCGCGAAAATCTGTTGACGGATCGGCAGGCCCAGCCTAAGATGATCGTCTTTCCAGCACGTGGGGCCATAGCTCAGCTGGGAGAGCGCTACAATGGCATTGTAGAGGTCGGCGGTTCGATCCCGCCTGGCTCCACCACTTCAAACTGGAATCCGGATCCGTCCCCATCGTCTAGAGGCCTAGGACACAACCCTTTCACGGTTGCGACCGGGGTTCGAATCCCCGTGGGGACGCCATCAGAAGTGACGAAAAGGCCCGCTCGACGCGGGCCTTTTCGTTTGCCCGGTTTCCGGTCTCCCGGGTCGTCCGGAGTGGTCGAAGCCGTCCGTTGCCAGCAGACGGCGTGGCGCCGCGAGCTCGGGATCAGCCGTGCGCGTCCGGCGCCAGCGGCCGTTCACGGCCGGGACGCTTGGCCAGCTTGCGCTGCAGCGAGCGCCGGTGCATGCCGAGCAGGCGCGCCGCGGCGGAGATGTTGCCGCCGCTGTCCTGCAGCGCCTGCTGGATGTGCTCCCACTCCAGGCGGCTCAGGGGCGTCATCGTCTCCTCGACCTCCACGCCGGTCTCGCCGTCGGCCTCGCCCTCGTCATCGGCGAGCGCGCGCAGGATCGTCTCGACCGTGGTGGGCTTGGGCAGGTAGTTGTCGGCGCCGCGCTTGATCGCCTCCACTGCCGTCGCCACGCTCGCGTAGCCGGTGACCAGCAGGATGCGCATGTCGGCGCGCAGCGCGCGCAGCGGCGCGACCAGGCTCAATCCGGACTCCGCGCCGAGCTTCAGGTCGACCAGGGCGAAGTCCGGCCGCAGCGCCTCGGCCAGCGCGGTGGCCTGCACCACATCGTGGGCCACCGCGATCTGCAGCCCGCGCCGCTCCAGCGCACGCTGCAGCGTGCGCGCGTACAGCGGGTCGTCGTCGACCAGCAGGCCCTGCCTGCGGGGGGCGGGATTCATGGCGCCACCGGCCGCACGCCGGCGGGGATCGAGAAGCGCACGCGCACGCCGCGGCCGTCGGCGGGCTCCATCGCGAGTTCGCCGCCGAGCCGCTCGACGGTGGCGTGCGAGAGCGCCAGCCCCACGCCCATGCCGTGCGGCTTGGTGCTGCGGAACAGGCGCCCGGGCAGGAATGGCTCGGCCAGCGCGAAGCCGCTGCCGTAGTCGCGGACCTCGCCGCGCAGGCCGCGGTCGTCGAGTTGGAGGAGGAGGTCGACGCGCGTCGCACCGGCGCGCTCGCTGGCGTCGGCGGCGTTGTTGAGCAGCGCCTGCAGCAGGTGGCCGATGCCGGCATCGACCGTCGTGGCCGCGGCCTGCGGGCCCTCCCGATGCAGCTCGATCGTCGGCCGCACCAGCTGCCAGCGCGCGATCAGCTGTTCGAGGTCGACGTCGGCGCGGTCCGGGTCGGACGCCCGCACGAGATCGCGGACGCGGTCGCGGCAGACGTCGACGAGGCCGCGCATCGCCCGCGTGTCCTCGAGCACGTCCTCGGGCAGCGCACGCTCGAGGTGTTCGTCGAGCATCAGGGTCAGGGTGCCCAGGGGCGTGTTGAGCTCGTGCGCGACGGAGGCCGCGTGCGTGGCGAGCGCGACGATGCCCTCGTTGCGCGCGAACTGCTCGCGCAGGCGGGCCAGTTCCTGCTCGCGCCGGCGCAGCGCGTCGGCGAGCTGGGTGAAGAAGTACAGCATCAATCCCGCCGACACGCCGAAGTTCGCCGCCATGCCCCACAGATGCAGGTCGTAGGTGGTTCCGTCGACGCCGTGCACATGCGGCAGCGGCCGTCCCAGCAGCGCCGACGCGACATAGCCGCCGATGCACAGGACCGCGGTCGCCCACGCCCAGGGTGGGGGCAGGGCGAGCGTGACCAGCGCCAGCGGCAACAGGAACAGCGAACTGAAGGGGTTGCCGACGCCGCCGCTCCAGGCCACCAGCCAGGCAAGGACCAGCACGTCGACGGCGACGTGGCCGAGGATCTCCAGTGATGTGGCCTCGGTCACCCGCGCGGCGCGCCAGCGCGCGTACAGGTTGAAGGCTGCGAGCACGGCGATGCCGCCCCACAAGGGCGCCTCGTCGAGCGGCACCCCGAGCAGGTGCACCACCGCGAGCACCGTCGCCGACTGCCCGGCCACCGCGATCCAGCGCAGGTCGCAGAGCACGTGCAGGAAGGTCAGCGGGCGGGCGGACATCGGACAAGGATAGGGCGCGGCGCCACGGTCATGCTGCGACCGGATGTCGCAGCGGCCTCCGCATTCCAGGCGGCCGGCGACGCCGCCCGCCGGCGCGGCGCAGCTCGACCGCGACTTCATTGCGGCATGCGACCATGGGCGCCGGCATGACGGCGAGGAGCAGGCAGGGCATGGGCGCAGCGAACGAACCGGGCGTGGTGATCGTCGGGGCAGGGCAGGCGGGAAGCGAGCTCGCCACCTCGCTGCGCACCCAGGGCCATGCCGGCGGCATCGTCGTGGTCGGCGACGAGCGCTGGCTGCCGTACCGGCGCCCGCCGCTGTCCAAGACCTTCCTCGCCGGCGACGCGGCGCCGGAGTCGCTGGAGATCAAGCCGGCGGCGCTGTACGCGAAGCTGGACATCGAGGTGCAGACCGGCGTCGGCGTCGAGACCATCGACCGCGAGGCCCGCAGCGTGCGGCTGTACGACGGTCGCGCGCTGCCGTACTCGACACTGGTTCTGGCCACCGGCGGCCATGCCCGGCGGCTGGCGATCGCCGGCGCCGACCGCCCCAACGTGCACGGCATCCGCGGCATCGACGATGTGCTGCGCCTGCGCGCCGACTTCGTCCCGGGCCGCCGGCTGGTGGTGGTGGGCGGTGGCTACATCGGCCTGGAGACCGCCGCCGTGGCCGTGCAGCACGGCCTCTCGGTGACGGTCGTCGAAGCCGCGCCGCGCGTGCTGCCGCGGGTGGCCTCGCCGGCGCTGTCGCAGTTCTACCTCGACCTGCACCGCGAGCGTGGCGTCGACGTGCGGCTCGGGCTCGGAGTCCATGCCTTCGAGGGTGCGGAGCGGGTCGAGACGGTGGTGCTGGCCGACGGCAGCCGCATCGATGCCGACCTGGTGGTGGTCGGCATCGGCATCGTCCCGAATACCGAACTCGCGGAGACGGCCGGGCTCGAGGTCGCCGACGGCATCGTCGTCGACAGCGCGACCCGGACCTCCGATCCCGCCATCCTCGCCATCGGCGACTGCAGCCATCACCACAACGCGCGCTACGACCGCCGCATGCGCCTGGAATCGGTCCCCAACGCGATGGAGCAGGCCCGCGTGGCCGCTGCGCTGATCTGCGGCAAGCCGGCCGAATACCGCGCGGTGCCTTGGTTCTGGTCCGACCAGTACGAGCTCAAGCTGCAGATGGTGGGTCTCGCCGAGGGCCACGACCGCATCGTCCTGCGCGGCGACATGGGCGAGCGCGCCTTCGTGCAGTTCCACCTGCGCGACGGCGTCGTCGTCGCCGCCGACGCGGTGAACCGCCCGCAGGAGTTCGCGCTGGCGCGGCGCATGGTCACCGAGGGCGCCCGCCCCGATCCGCAGAAGCTGGGCGACCCGGCGATGGCGCTCAAGGACCTGGTCTGACCCGAGTGGTGCGGCGCGCGGCTCACGCCGCCTGGCCGGACTCCGGATGCCGGACCTGGCCGTTGCCGCGCACCACCCAACGCTCGATGGTCAGCGATTCCAGGCCCATCGGGCCATAGGCGTGCAGGCGCGTGGTGGAGATGCCGATCTCCGCGCCGAGGCCGAGCTGGCCGCCGTCGTTGAAGCGCGAGGAGGCGTTGACCATCACCGCGGAACTCCGCACCGCGGCGACGAAGCCTGCGGCCGCGGCGTCGTCGCGCGTGCAGATGACTTCGGTGTGGTCGGAGGTGTGCCGCTGGATGTGGGCGACGGCCGCGTCCAGCGAATCGACCACGCGCACGGCGAGGATCGGCGCGAGGTACTCGGCGTCGTAGTCGTCGTCGGTGGCCGCCTTCGCCTGGGGGAACAGGGCTCGCGTACGCTCGCAGCCGCGGATCTCCGCGCCGCGCTCGACCAGCACCTGCAGCGCGCCGGGCAACCAGTCGGGCGCGATGTCGGCATGCACCAGCAGCGTCTCCAGCGCGTTGCACACGCCCGGCCGCGACAGCTTGCCGTCCACCGCCAGCCGCGTCGCCAGGAGCGGATCCGCGGCCGCATCCACGTACAGGTGGCACACGCCCTTGTAGTGCTTGATCACCGGCACGCGCGCGTTCTCCGCGACGAAGCGGATCAGGCGCTCGCCGCCGCGCGGGATGGCCAGGTCCACCAGGTCGGTGAGCTGCAGCAGTTCCAGCACGTGTTCGCGCGCGGTGTCCTCGACCAGCGCCACGGCCTCGGCCGGCAGGCCGAACCGCGCCAGCGCGGAATGCAGGCAGCGGGCGATGGCGATGTTGCTCTCGCGCGCCTCGGAGCCGCCGCGCAGCAGCACGGCGTTGCCGGCGCGCAGGCACAGCGCGGCCGCATCCGCGGTCACGTTGGGCCGCGCCTCGTAGATCATCGCGATCAGGCCCAGCGGGATGCGCACCTTCTCCACGGTCATGCCGTTGGGATGGGTCTCGCTGCGGGTGACCTGGCCGACCGGGTCGGGCAGGGCGGCGATCTCGCCGATCGCCTGCACGATGCCGTCCAGGCGCGCGTCGTCCAGCGCCAGGCGGTCGAGCATGGCCCCGGTGGTGCCGGCCTCACGTGCGCGCTGCATGTCGCGCGCATTGGCCTCGAGGATGCCGGCGCGGCCGGCAGCGACGGATTCCGCCATGGCCTCGAGCAGCGCCGCGCGGCGCCCGGCATCGAGCGCGGCGATGGCGAGCGAGGCGGCGCGGGCGCGGGTGGCGAGGCCGCGGATGTAGCTGGGGGTGTCTGCGGACATGGGAACTCCTGGATCGGTGCGGTCAGGCGGCGCGGTGCATCAGCACCAGGTCGTCGCGGCGGACCACCGCATGGCCATTGTGGAAGCCGAGCACGGTCTCGATCTCCTGGCTGTGCCGGCCGGCGATGCGCTGCAGGTCGCTGGCGTGGTACTGCACGAGGCCCCGGCCGACGCGGCGGTCGTCCAGCCCCACCAGGTCGACCACGGCGCGGCTGCTGAAATCGCCCTCCACCGCGACCACGCCGCCCGGCAGCAGCGAAGCGCCGCGCTCGCGGATCGCACGGCAGGCGCCCTCGTCGATGCGCAGGCGGCCGCGGCAGCCGGGCTGGTGCTGCAGCCACAGCTTGCGCGCCAGCAGGCGCTCGCCGTGGGCGGGGATCAGCGTACCGTGCAGGCGGTCGGCGCCGAGGGCCTCGAGCGCACGTGCGTCGTGGCCGCAGAAGAGCGCGGTGTCGATGCCGGCCGAGGCCGCCTTGCCCGCCGCCTCCAGCTTGGTGGCCATGCCGCCGGTGCCCAGGCGGCCGGCACCGCCGGCAGTCATGCGCATGATCTCCGGGGTGATCGCCTCCACGCGCGGCAGCGGACGTGCCGACGGGTCGCGCGTGGGATGGCCGGTGTAGAGACCGTGGGTGTCGGTGGCGATGAACAGCATGTCGGCATCGACCAGCGCGGCCACCGCCGCCGCCAGGTTGTCGTTGTCGCCCAGCTTGAGCTCGTCGACGGCCACGGTGTCGTTCTCGTTGACGATGGGCAGCGCACCGCTGCGCAGCAGTTCCTGCAGGGTGGCCTGGGCGTTGAGGTAGCGACGGCGGTTGCGCATGTCGTCGTGGCTCAGCAGGACCTGCGCGACCGGCTGTTCGACCAGGCCCTGCCAGAGCGCCAGCATCGGCGTCTGTCCCAGCGAGGCCAGCGCCTGCCGCTGGACCAGGCTGCCGCGCCGGCGCGCCATGAGCCCGCGTCCGGCCGCCACCGCGCCCGAGGACACCAGCAGCACCTCGCGGCCCTGCGCCCGGAACCGCGCGATCAACGCCGCCAGCGCAGCGGCATTGTGCGTGCCCAGCGCGCCGCGGCCATCGGTCAGCAGGCTGCTGCCCACCTTGATCACGGCCCGCCGCCAGGGCGCCAGCGTCTGGGCCGGGAACGGGTGGGGCGCGGTGGGGACGGCAGAAGCGGACATCGACTGGTTCCTTTTGTTGCGGAGACGAGCGCGCACGGAACGTGCGGACGCGGACCGGCCTGCGGTGCCCGGAGGAGTCCGGTACGCAAACGATCGGCGAAAGGGGAAGCAGATCAGCAGCGCAGTGCGGCGCGAGAGCAGGCTCGATCGCGCGCCTGGTTTTTGGGGGCCGAGGACCTGCTCTGAGGCGGGAGCGGAAGTCGCAGGTCGGCTCCGGAGGCTGCACATCCTAGCAAATCGACGCCTGTCACCCAAATCCGGACCGGCACGATGAACGTAGTTGGATGATTTTTGGTGGATTTACCGATGTTTCAGAGGCGCGCCACGCGGCAATGCTGCAGCGGGTCTGCCGGCGAGCGGGTGCCCCAGGCGCGCGGGCCGCTGCGGCACGAAACAGCGCAAAGGAGACGCGCGCCCGCAGCCGGCGCGAACGGCCCGGCGAGTCGGCGGCACCTTCAGCTCGCTGATGTCGACGCCGTCCAGGGCGTGTCCGCCGACATGCGCCGCGTCACCAGGTCGTGGACGAAGTGCCCAGCACTCGTCGTGCGGCGCCGGGAGCCGACCGCTGCCGTGCCCGGCAACACCATAAGCGTGTGTTATCACGGGTCTCTGTCACTAGGAGACCTCTCAACGACGTGCCAACGCGCTGATTTCTAGGCCATTGTGGAGGATGTCGCCAGCATCTTTACATAATATACATTATGCGAACTAGTGGAAGCTGGCTGCATCGCGTGCGATCTAAAGTCGCCAGCAAAGAATGACGTTACATAGTAACGTAGCTGCCGGCACCCTACCCGGGCGTGTCGGCTGTCGACGCAGGCGGGGCCACCACGGGCTCCTGGGGCGATCCATGACCCCTCGCGCTGGATTGCCGGGCGCCCGGCCCGCGCACGAGCCGCTCGTCCACCGCCATGCATCGCCAGCCACAGGGGTCACCACAATGAGATGTCTTCGGATCGTCGTCGCTGCCGTCGCGGCAGGCCTTGCAGCATCGGTTGCGGCGCAGGGGCCCGCCCGCGTCACGCCGATGACGCCGGACGTGGTCGACAGCTACGAGCAGATCCTGCCCTCCGCCGACTACATCCGGCGCGAGAGCATGGTGCCGATGCGCGACGGCACGAAGCTGTTCACGGTCGTGCTGATGAAGAAGGGCACGGCCGATGCCCCGATCCTGCTCTCGCGCACGCCCTACAACGCGAGCGGCCAGACCGGACGCGAGCACAGCCAGCACCTGGTCGACGTGCTCGAGGTCATGGATGCGGAGTTCGTCGAGGACGGCTACATCCGCGTCTACCAGGACATCCGCGGCATGCACCGGTCGGAGGGCGAGTGGATCCTCAACCGCCCGCTCGCCGGGCCCTTGAACGACACCGGGATCGACGAGTCGACGGATGCGTACGACACCATCGAGTGGCTCGTGCGGAACACGCCGGAAGCCAACGGCAACGTCGGCGTGATCGGCTCGAGCTACCTCGGCTTCACCGCCCTGATGACGCTGATCGATCCGCATCCCGCGCTGAAGGCGGTGATCGCGCAGAGCCCGATGGTCGATGGCTGGATGGGCGACGACTGGTTCCACAACGGCGCCTTCCGCATCAGCTCGCTCGGTTTCCCGCTGAGCCAGGGGTTCAACAAGGGCAACGGAGGCGGCGAGTTCCCGGTCGGCGGCGGCGACGACTACACGCGCTACCTGGAAGCCGGATCGGTCGGCGATTTCGTGGCGCAGGTCGGCGCCGGGCATGTGCCGGGCATCCGCAAGTTCCTGGAGAATCCGGCCTACACCGAGTTCTGGTCCCTGCAGGCGGTCGACAGGTGGCTGGCGGCGCGGCCGCATACGGTGCCGACGATGCTGGTGGTCGGGCAGTGGGACCAGGAAGACAGCTACGGCGCGCCGGCGGTGTATCGCGCGCTGGAGCCGAAGGACACCAACAACGACCGCGTGTCCCTGGTGATCGGCCCATGGCGCCATTCCGGCTTCAACCACTACGGCTACGATCTCGGTGCGCTCACCTTCACCGGCGACACCGCGCACGAATGGCGGGTGAAGTACGCCAAGCCGTTCTTCGATCACTGGCTCAGGAGCGGTCCTGATCCGGAGACGCCGCCGGTGCTCACCTACGCCACCGGCGCCAACCGGTGGAACATCTCGCAGCGCTGGCCGGTCGGATCGCCGAGGCCGCTCTACCTGGCCGACGGGGGCGTGGCCACGTTCGCGAAGCCGCAGACCCGCGGACACGAGGACTACATCAGCGACCCGGCAAAGCCGGTCCCGTTCCTGCCGCGGCCGATCGACATGGGCGACCCGACGCAATGGAAGCCGTGGCTGGTGCACGACCAGCGGTTCGCGAGCGGACGCCCCGACGTGGCCGTGTGGACGAGTGCGCCGCTCGACGAGGCCGTGCACATCATGGGCGCGCCCGAGGTGCAGCTGTTCGCGGCCACCACGGGGACCGACAGCGACTGGGTGGTCAAGCTCATCGACGTCTACCCCAACGACGTTCCCGAGGATGCCTCGCAGGGGGCGAAGCCCTCGATGGCGGGATTCGAGCTGCCCATCGGCATCGAGATCTTCCGCGGACGCTACCGCCAGAGCTTCGCGCAGCCTGCGCCGCTGGAGCCCGGCAAGGTCGAGCGCTACAGCTGGACGCTGCCCAACGTCGACCACGTGTTCCTGCCCGGCCACCGGATCATGGTGCAGGTGCAGTCGACGCTGTTCCCGCTGTACGACCGCAACCCGCAGTCCTATGTCGAGAACATCATGTATGCGAAGCCGGGCGACTACCGCGCGGCGACGCAGAGCATCTGGTTCGGAGGCGACAGGGCCAGCGCCGTGGTGTTGCCGGTGGCGGAATGACGCGATGGGCGGACCCGCCGCTGCCACCGGGGCTCCGGCAGGGTCGATGAGCCGTGGCGCCGTCCTTGCGGCGCGTCCCCTCCCGAACGCCCCCTCCTCAGGAGGCCCTGAGCGCCCTGCCCGCGCCTCACCGCCGCCACGCCGGGAACGGGTCGGGCAGTTCGCGCCAGGCGTCGGGGCCGGCCAGCATCTCGTCATCGGTGAGCAGGCAGTCCTGCAAGTGGGCGCGGACGGACGTCTCGTCCAGGCCGATGCCGATGACCGCGAACTCCTGCCGGCGGTCGCCTCACAGCGGGTGCCAGAGGCTGCGGATCGCGGCGTACTCACCGGCGTCGCGGACGTCGTCCGGGCCGGGCGGCGGCGCGGTCCAGCGGGCGGCGTCGCGGCGGCGCCAGCCCAGCTCCGTGAGCGGCGCGAGCGTGCGCGGCAGCGGTTCGGGAGCTTCGTCGAGGTCGCCGGCATCGACGCGGTGACGGGCCGCGAACCAGAAGCCCGCGGCCTGGGTCTGGATGGAACCACCGACGATGGCGAGCTCGCCGACCCAGTCCATGCGCGAGGCCAGCCAGAAGAAGCCCTTGCTGCGGATCACGCTCTCGAACCCGCGTTGCAGCAGCTCGCCGAACCGCTGCGGGTGGAACGGCCGCCGCGCGCGGAAGACGAAGCTCGAAATACCGTACTCCTCCGTCTCCGGGGTGTGCTCGCCGCGCAGCTCCTTCATCCAGCCCGGCGCCAACTGCGCGCGGACGAAGTCGAAGCGGCGGGTGTCGAGGATCTCGCCGAGCGGGACGTCGCCGTTGCGCGCCTCGACGATCCGCGCGTCGCGGTTGAGGCCGCGCAGCATGGCTTTGGTCAGCGCGAGCTTCTCCGGCGCGAGCAGGTCGCACTTGCTCACGACGATGACGTCGGCGAACTCGACCTGGTCGCCGAGCAGGTCGACGATCGCGCGCGCGTCCTCGGGCCCGGCCTGCTGCCCGCGGTCGGCCAGGCGCTCGGCCGAGCAGAAGTCGTCGACGAAGCGGACGCCGTCGACCACCGTCACCATGGTGTCCAGGCGCGCGATGTCGGAGAGGCTGAAGCCGTGCTCGTCGCGCACCGCGAAGGTGGCCGCCACCGGCATGGGCTCGGAGATGCCGGTGGATTCGATCAGCAGATAGTCGAACCGGCCCTCCCCCGCCAGCCGGCGGACCTCGGTCATGAGGTCGTCGCGCAGCGTGCAGCAGATGCAGCCGTTGCTGAACTCGA
This sequence comes from Coralloluteibacterium stylophorae, assembly GCF_018122625.2. Taxonomy (GTDB): domain Bacteria; phylum Pseudomonadota; class Gammaproteobacteria; order Xanthomonadales; family Xanthomonadaceae; genus Coralloluteibacterium; species Coralloluteibacterium stylophorae. Next base: position 304,098 of record NZ_JAGQFT020000001.1, read on the forward strand.
CCAGCGCCTCCTCCGTACGGCTCAGCGCCGCCCCGCCCTCGCGCAGCAACGCCGCGTCGATGTTGATCTCGCTCATGTCGTTGACGATCACCGCGACCTTGCGCCCCTCGCGGTTGCGCAGGACGTGGTTGAGCAGCGTCGTCTTGCCCGCCCCCAGGAATCCGGAGAGGACGGTGACCGGGAGCGGCCCGGGGGCCGGCGCGGATGCGGACTGCAGCATGGGAACTCCTTGACGGGCTGGCGGGCGTGGCGGCACCGCATGGAAGGTGGTGCCGCCTGAATAGTTATTGATATAACATAGCAGTTCTTCAGTTCTCATCCGGAACCCGCACCACCGCATGCGCATGTCCCCACCCCACCCGTCCTCCATCGCAGCGTCGCCGTCTCCATGACCGCCGCGGCGGCATCGCTGCTGGGCGTTCCTGCCTACGCCGCGGACGATCCGCCGGCGCGTCTCGATGCGGTGGAAGTCAGCGTCACCACGGCCACCCGCACCGAGCGGCTGCTCTCGGACGTCCCCGTGCGCACGGAAGTCCTGCGTGCGCAGGACATCGAGCTGCGCGCGGCGCTCGATTTCTCCAAGGCCGCCGACCTGATCAACGGCCTGCGCGTGGAGAGCAACTGCCAGAACTGCAACACCTCCGAGGCGCAGCTGCTCGGCCTGCCGGGTGCCTACAACCAGCTTCTCTTCGACGGTACGCCGCTGCTGTCGACGCTGGGGAGCGTCTATGGCCTCGAGCAGATCCCGGCGGCCTTCATCAACACCGTCGAGGTGGTCAAGGGCGGCGGCTCCTCGCTCTACGGGCCGGGCGCGGTGGCGGGCGTCATCAACCTGGTGCCGCAGCAGCCGCGGGAGAATGGCGGGTTCGTGCGCTACGGCATCGAGTCCCAGAAGGACGTGGCCCAGCACAACCTGGACGGCCGCGCCGACCTCGTCTCCGGGGACGGGCGCTTCGGCCTGGCGGTGGTGGGACAGGCCTCCAGCAACGACGCGATCGACTTCAACGGCGACGGCTACAGCGAGATCGCCGAGAAGGAGCAGCAGGTGCTCGGGTTCCAGAGCTGGTACAGCCCGACCGACACCGGCACGCTGCGCGTCAACTACCAGTTCACCCACGAGGACCGGCGCGGCGGCAATCGCCTCGACCAGCCGGAGTGGCTGGCCAACATCGCCGAGGCGATCGAGACCCGCTACCACCGCGGCGGACTGCGGTGGGACCAGATCGTCAGCGACGACTTCGACTTCAGCTTGGGCTATGCCTTCGCCTACATCGAGCGCGACAGCTTCTATGGCGGCCTGGGCGAGGTCGTGACCGATCCGGACGAAGCGGGCTACGACCCGTCCCAGCTCGACCCGGCGGTCCCCGGCAGCGCCGCGGCGACCGCCTTCGACCAGTACGGGTACACGGAGAACCCGCTGCACTACGTCGACAGCCAGTTCAACTGGCGCCGCGGCGCACACGCGCTCGCCTTCGGCCTGCAGTACAGGCACGAGGCGGTCGAGGACGAGAACCGCGACGCGACCGGAATCACCCTGCGCGTCGCCACCGACGACAGCTTCTCCAACCTCGGCCTCTACGTGCAGGACGAATGGACGGTGTCGGAGGCGGTGGACCTGGTCCTCGGCCTGCGCGGCGACCGCAGCTCGACCCTGGACGATCCGGTGGTCTCGCCACGCGTCGCCCTGGCCTTCCAGGCCAACCCCAACCTCAAGCTGCGGGCAGGCATCTCCACCGGCTTCCGCGCGCCCGAGGTGTTCAGCGAGGACCTGCACGTCGACACGCTCGGTGCGGAGCCCATCCGCATCCGCAATGCGGACGACCTCTCCGAGGAGCGTGCGGTGACCGGCATGCTCAGCCTGGACTGGCGCTCGGACCCCGCGGATCCGCGCTGGATGTGGGACGCCACGGTGTCGCTGACCGAGCTGCGCGACGCCTTCGTGCTCGGCGAAGTCCAGACCGGCGCGGACGGTTCGCTGTACCAGGTGCGCAGCAACGCGTCCGGTTCGCAGGTCGCCGGCGTCGAGACCAACCTCGGCTGGCAGGCCAGCCCCACGCTGCGCCTGACCGCGGGTGCGGCGTGGTACCGCTCGCGCTTCGATGCACCCCAGGTGATCTACGACGAAGGCGGGGATGGCGGCGTCGTCATCGCGACCCGCGACTACCTCAAGACGCCCCGCTGGAGCGGCGTGGCGCAGGCGACGTGGTCGCCGAATGCCGACTGGGACGCCTATCTCGGCCTCAAGTACACGGGGACGATGCTCGCCTTGAACAACAACACCGGCACGCTCAACCGCACGCCCGAGTTCTGGGTCACCGACCTCGGCGCGACCCGGCATTTCCACGACGACGACGGCGCCGGCCTCGACCTGTCGATGGGCGTGCGCAACCTGTTCGACGAGCGCCAGGAGGACCTCGAACGCGGCGCCGGCCGCGACAGCGACTACGTCTATGGGCCGCGCTTCGCGCGCTCGTTCTATGCCAGCCTGCGCTACAGCTTCTGAGCGCCCGCACCGTGCGCGCCGGCGCCTGGCCCGCGGGCTGGCATTCGTGCTGGCGCTGCCCTGCGCGGCGATCCATGCGCAGCAGCCCGGCCTCCGCGACGCGATCGCGAACGCTCTGGTGGTCCCCACCGAGCACGGGTTCGAAGCGTTCGCCTGGGAGCAGGAGCCGGAGATCGTGGCGCTGTACTTCGGGGCCGACTGGTGCGGGCCCTGCCATGCCTTCGTGCCCGAGCTCCGGCGGATCCGCGCGGCGCTGCGCGACGCCGGCGCCGACACCGAGGTGGTGTACGTGAGCCTGGACGAATCGGAGCCGGAGATGCGCCGTTACATGCGCCTGCAGCGCATGCCCTGGCCGGCGGTCGACTTCCGCAGGCTGCGCGTCCTGCCTGCGGTGACCAGGCTGGCGGGACCGGCGCCGCCGAACCTCGTCGTGCTCGATCGCGACGGCCGGGTCCTCGCCAGCGGCTGGCAGGGCCGTCGCTATCTCGGGCTCGAACCTGTGCTGCGGACCTGGATCGATGCGCTCGGGACGTCCGCGCCGGATGTCGCATCCCCGCCCTCACCCCCACTCCCAGTCCCACTCCAGGAGACGCGTCGATGAGAGACAGCATCGTCCCCGACAGCTACGAAGCCTGGCGCCACTGCGTCCAGGTCGACTGCGGGCTTCGCCTGGACGGCGACTACGTCCAGCGACGCATTGCGGCGCTGGAGGACCCGCGCGACTTCCACACCCAGCAGCTCGTGCAGCGGTGGGGAGATCCGCATCGGCAGCGCGTCGTCGGCTGGTTCCGGCGCGCGCTGGCCGAATCCGCCGCACGCCCCTGACCCAAGAGAGGCCATCCCATGTTGCGCACCCTGTTCCACACTGCCCGCCCCCTTGCCCTCGCGCTGCTCGCGTCCCTGCCGCTCGCCCACGCCGCCGATCCGGCGGAGACCGCGCCGTTCGCCCTGCCCCCGCTGCCCTACGCCGAGGACGCACTCGCCCCGGCCATCGACGCCGACACCATGCGCCTGCACCACGGTCGCCATCACCAGGGCTACGTCGACAAGCTCAACGCGCGCATCGTCGACCTGCCGGATCTCGCCGGCGTCGAGCTGCACACGCTGCTGGCGAACGTGTCGAAGCACGACGCGACCATCCGCAACAACGCCGGCGGCCACTACAACCACAGCCTGTTCTGGCGGAACCTCGCCCCGGCCGGTGAGGGCGGCGAGCCGTCGGCCGAGCTGCAGGCACGCATCGAGCGCGACTTCGGCCCGCACCAGGCCTTCGTCGAGGCCTTCGACAAGGCTGCCGGCAGCGTGTTCGGCTCGGGCTGGGCATGGCTGATCCTGCAGCCGGACGGGACGCTCGCGGTGACCACCACCGCCAACCAGGACAACCCGCTGATGGACGTGGCCGCGCAGCGGGGCCAGCCGCTGCTCGGGCTCGACGTCTGGGAGCACGCCTACTACCTGCAGTACCAGAACCGCCGCCCGGACTACGTCGGTGCGTGGTGGGAGGTCGTCAACTGGAACGAGGTCAACCGTCGCTTCGACGAAGCCCGCTCCTGATCCGATCCACCGTCCGCGCCGGCCGCACAGCGCGCGGCCGGCGCAGGGCCCGCTTCCGGAACCGAAAATGACACGTCATCGCATCGCCCTCTTCGACGCTTCCGCCGTCGCCCTGTCGGGCCTGTGCCTGGTGCACTGCCTGGCGCTGCCCCTGCTCGCGGCGGCGCTGCCGCTGTTCGGAGCCTGGGCGGAGGCGGAGTGGGTGCACATCCTGTTCGTCGCCATCGCGGTGCCGTTGACCAGCTCCGCCCTCTGGCGCTCGCACCGGCAGCATCGGCTGCCGGCCGCACTGCGCGCGCTGGCCGCGGCCGGGCTGCTGGGACTGGTGCTCGGTGCGCTCGGCTGGCCTGCGCACGAGTGGGAGACGCCCCTGACCGTCGCCGGCAGCCTGATGCTCGCCAGCGCCCACGTGTGGAACTGGTCGAGGCGGCATCGGCACTGAGCCGGTGAGCGGAGGCTGCGCCAGGTGGCGGCGCTGGCGGCATCCGCACACGCCGGTGCTTCCAAGGGCGCTACTGCGGCGACGGCTGCTCGTCGCCTTCTTCCGGCACGTAGACCATGCGTCCGTCGGCGAGGCGGTAGGTCACGCCCATGCGCGCGCCCTGCCCTTCGCCGATCTGGCTGTTGGCTTCGTAGCGGGTCAGCGTCTCGCCGTCCTTGATGGTGATGCGCATGTCGGCCTCGCCCGGGTTCTCGATCACCGTCACCTGGTCGCTGGTGAACGGATTCAGCGGGTTGCGCACGATGACGATCATCAGGATCCCGATCACCACCAGGAACAGGTCGATCAGGTTCACCACCGACAGGATCGGGTCGTCGCTCTCGTCGTTGTCCAGGAAGCGCATCAGAGCGCTCCGCGCTTGTGCTCGACCGCACGCAGCTCCTGCAGCAGCCAGCGCCGCCGCACCGTCTGCACGACGAAGGTGATGCTCGCCGCGATCAGCGCCAGGATCACGGACGAGAAGGCGACGACGAGGTTCTCGCCGACGCCGGCGGCATCGCTCCGGGTCAGCGCCAGCAGCGCCGGGCCCATCGGGATCATGGTCGCGACCAGGCCCAGCATCGGCGCCGAGCGCGACACCACGCGCAGCCATTCGAGCCTGCGCATGATCCACAGCTCCAGGTCGTCGCTGGCCCACGCGCCCTCCTCCGCGAACGCCGCGAGCCGCGAGCGGTGGGTGCCGCGGTGACGCTGCCAGGCTTCGACGAGGAAGGCGCCGAGGACGACGAAGGCGTAGGCCAGGGCGGCCAGGATCAGGATCAGCACGGGCACGAGGAAGACGTGCGCGAGCTGATAGAGCAATGCTTCCAGGCCATTCATGCGGAGCGTTCCAGCGAAGTTGGTGGGGGGGAGCGGGCGTTGGTGCGGTGCTGCGCCACGCCGCCGCCGGCGAGCAGCGCCAGCAAGGCGACCAAGGCCAGCGGCCACGGCGCGGGTGCTGCGGGCGCGGCACCGACCTCCTCGAGCACCTGGCCGCGAACGGCGTCCGTGGCGGCGCCGGCTGCCGCGGGCGGCGGAGGCGACGCTGCCGCATCCAGGCCGAAGCCGCGGGCGGCCGCCTCGGCGAAGGCCCGGGTCGCATCCGCGGCGGCGGGCACGCCGGGCATCCGATCCAGCGCCTGGCGCCGCGCCACGAGTTCGCGCAGGGTCTGCGCGTCGGCAGTCCAGTACTCCTTGCGGACCGCTTCCAGCAGGCGGTCGACCACCTGCGCCTGCGCCGCCGGATTGCTCTCCTCGAACCAGGCGTCGATGTCGAGCCCGCGCGTGTCGCGCACGAAGGTGTCGTGCATCGCCTGCCACTGGTCGGCACGGACGCTGGCGGGATCGGTCACCTGCCAGCCGAACAGGTTGTCCACCGCGTCCACCACCTGCAGCGTGCCGGCGTAGCCTTCGGCCTGCATCGCCCGGATCCACTGCGGATTGAGCGCACGCGTGCGCAGTTCCTCGCCGAGGAAGCGCGCCGTGCCCAGGGTGCGCGGCGTGCTGCTGCGCAGGTCGGCCACGTACAGCGCGGGGCTGGCGCCGTCGAGGCTGCGCACCGCCAGCGACAGGCCGCCGAGGTACTCGAAGGGATGGTCGGTGGAGAGCAGTCCGTGCGTGTTCGACGAGCGCGACAGCAGCGCCGCCTCCACGCCGCGCAGCTGCTGAGCGAGCAGGTTGCCGCTGCCGCCGGCGTCCGCCGGCGTCACGCCCCAGTCCTCGGTGCCGAAGGCGTACTGCTGACTGTCGAGGAAGCCCTCGGCCAGCGCCGACTCCTCGTCCCACGCGGTCGAATCCTTCACCGCCGCCGACAGGCCGCTGCCGTAGCTGCCCGGGGCGCTGCCGAACAGGCGCAGGCGCGCCAGCCGGTGCGCGGCCCTGCGGTCCATGCCTCCGGCCTCCAGCGTCTGCGCCACCGCAAGGACGTTGCGATGGATCGGGTTCCCGGCCTCGTCCAGTGCCGCGAGCTCGTCGACCGCCGCGGCCAGCATCCGCATGAAGGCGTCGAACTGGTCGCGGTAGACGCTCGTCACCTGCACCACGACGTCGATGCGTGGCCGGCCGAGCTCCGCCTGCGGGACGATGTCCAGGCCGACGACCCGGCCGCCCTCGTCCCAGCGTGGACGCAGGCCCATCGCGTGCAGCACCTGGCTTTCCAGCACGCCCAGGTGACGCATCGCCTCCGACGACCACAGGCTCACCGCGAGCTTGCGCGGTTGCGTGCCGCCGTGTTCCGCACGATAGGTCGCGAGGAGGTCCTCGAGCGCGGCTCCGCCGGCCTCGTAGGCGGCGCGGGTCGGCAGCTTGTCGGCTTCGAAGGCGTAGAGGTTGCGGCCGCTGGGCACATCCGGGTTGCGGACCGGGTCGCCGCCGGAGCCTGGCGGCACGAAGCGGCCATCCAAGGCCGCCAGCAGCGCCTCCATCTCGCCCGGCTCGGCCAGGTGCCGGTCCAGCTCGCGCGCCCGCTCGAGGAAGCCACGCAGGCCGGGGTCGCCGGGCAGCGGTGCGCCGTCGCGCAGGTGGCGCTCCAGCAGTCGATACGGCGCACTGTCGACCAGCCGTTCGGATTCGGTTGCCAGCACTTCCTCCGGATCGGCGCCGGCGGCGGTGTAGAAGTCGTTCCCGAGCTGCTGCATCACCGTGACCAGGCGATGTTCGGGCGTGGCCGGACTGCCGAACTCGTGCAGCCCGAGTGGCACCACCGACCGCGCGAGCACGTGCAGGTGGTCGTGCAGCGCGGCCATGAAGCCGTCGAAGTCGCCCTCGATGCCGGGCGCATCCCAGCCGATGTCGGCGTCGAGGTGGGCGGCCTGCGCGGCGTCGACGATCGCCTGCGCCGTGCGCCCGCGCGCGGGCCCGGGCTCGGCCTGCATCCACTCGTGCACCAGCGCATGCAGGTCGCGGAGCTCGTCGTAGAGCCCGGACGGTGCGAACGCCGGCGTCTGGTGGCTGATGACGGTCGCGCGGCCGCGACGGCGCGCCTGCATCGCCTCGCCGACGTTGTCCTGGATGTAGGGATAGAACACCGGCAGGTCGCCGACCGCGAGCCAGGGCACGTCGTCCGCGGCGAGCCCGCGGTCCTTGCCCGGCGTCCATTCCTGGGTGCCGTGCGTGCCGAAGTGCAGCAACGCGTGGATGCCTTCCTCGCGCAGCCACAGGTAGGTCGCCAGGTAAGCGTGGTCGGGCATGCGCGCGGTGTCGTGGGTGTCGGCGCCGACCACCCGGCTGCGCGGCGGCTGCGGCAGCAGCAGCAGGTTGCCGTAGGCGACGCGCGGGACGACGAACTGCGGCTCGCCCTCGACCATTCGCACCTCCGGCGCGTCCTCCGGCGTACCCCACTCCGCCAGCAGCGCCTCGCGCCGCGCCGCCGGCAGCGCATCGAGCCAGGCGCGGTAGCGCGCCACCGGCAGCAGCGCGGCGCGGCCCCCGGCGAGCAGCGCATCGAGCGTCTCCGGCCGATGGAAGGGCGCCAGCATCGCCTGGGCGTCGGCAATCAACGCGTGCTCCTCGAGCGGCGGCACGTCGTAGCCGGCGCCGGCGAGACCCGCGGCCACACGCAGGATGCTGCGCGGCACGTTGAGGTTGGACGCGGAGAAATTGCGTTCGCCGCCGGGGTAGTTCCAGACCATCAGCGCGAGGCGCCGCTCCGCGGGCGCGGCGTGGCGCAGGCGGAGCAGCGCGGCGAGCTTGTCGGCCAGCGCGCCGACCTGGGCGGGCATCGGCACCTCGCGCCCCTCCTCGACCGCCGAGATCACGATGGGATCGACCAGCCCCCACGACTCGGGCTGGGTCAGGAACGGCGCCACCATCGCCTGGGCGATGCCCGACTCGGCGCTGGCGAAGTCCTCCGGTGCCATGCGCGTACCCATGGTCTGCAGCACCGGCACGTCGAGCGCGCGCAGCTCGTCGGCGCGGGCGCGGCCGCCCTGGAGGTGGGTCATGTTGACCAGCGCCTCGATCTCGAAGCCGTCGAGTGCCGCCTGCAGTCCGCGTGGATCGCCGGCCTCGAACCAGAACGGCACCGGCGCCAGGCCGCGCGCCTCGAGCGCCGCGGCCACGGCATCCACCGCCGCGGTCTGCATGCCGGCGACGCTTCCGGCGGAGACGATGAGGCCGATGCGCGGGCGCGTGCCGCCTCCGTGCGCCTGCATCCATGCACGATAGGCGCCGGCTTCGCCGAACGGAGCGCCGGCGGCGGGATGGTAGTAACCGGTCCGGGGCATCGCGCGCGGCGGCGGGAGGTCGAGGATCGCCTCGCGGCGGCGCCAGCGCGCCACCGCCTGGAGCAGGTGCGTGTAGTTGTCGCGCCCGCCGCCGGCGTAATAGCCGGCGAAGCGCCGCCAGACCGGCGCCGGCAGACCGCCCGCGGCCGGCGGGCCGCCGCCGACGCGGAACCAGGGCGTGCCGCCGGCCCGCAACCTGTCGCCGATCGCCGCATCCACGCGGCGTGCGTCCGACGGACGCGGTACGTCCAGCAGCAGCAGGTCGATCGTGTCCCAGTCGGCCGCCGCCGCGTCGGCGGGCGACCAGCGCAGCACCTCGACGCCGAGCGGTTCGCCCCACGCGGCGAGTCGTTCGCTCTTTTCCGGCAGGACGAAGTCGGTGGCGACGATTGCCATGCGCGCCCCGTCGGCGGCCGCGCCCACCTGCGGCAGCAGGCAGGCGAGCAGCAGCCACAGGATCGCGATGCCCCTGGACAGAGTTCGCCGCACGGTTCTAGAAGCTGTAGATCAGGCCGACGCTGTAGGCCCGCCCGGTTTCGGGGTACGGGTAGAGCGCGGCGGTGTCCTCGCGCAGCTCGTCGGTCAGGTTCTCGACCCCGCCGCGCAGCGTCAGCGCATCGGTCGCCCGGTAGCGCAGGTCGAGCGACCACAGCAGGTAGGGGTCGAGGCCGACGGCGGTGTCGCCGCTGTACTGCACCTGGCTGCCGACGTACTCGCCGCGCACCCGCGCATCGAAGGCGTCGACCGGGCGCCATTCGAGCGCCGCGTAGCCGCTGTGGCGCGCGCGCTCGGCCAGCTCGCGGTCGTTGCTGACGTCGCGGCCGTCGAGCCAGGTGTAGTTGGCGTCGAAGCGCCACTGCGCGGACAGGTCCAGCCCGGCGGTCAGCTCGACACCGCGGATCTCCGCCTCCTCCACGTTGACGTAGGTGCGCGTGTCGCTGCCGCGGATCCCGCAGGCCGCGATGCAGATCGTCTGGATGAGGTCGCGAAGATCGTTGTGGAACGCCGTGGCCTGCAGCGTCCACGGGCCTTGCGTGTGTTCCGTGCCCAGTTCGAACGTGGTGCCGACCTCGGGCTGGAGATCCGGATTGCCCAGGATGGTGAACATGCCGCCGCCGGCGACCGCGCTGTACTCCGGCGAGAGCTGCTTCAGGGTCGGCGCCTTGAAGCCGCGGCCGACGCCACCCTTGATCGTCCAGTCCGCCGAGGGCGTGGCGACGACGTAGGCGCGGGGGCTGTGGTGGGTGCCGAACACCTCGTGGTCGTCGAGGCGGTCGCCGACCACCAGCGACCACGCGCGCCCGAGCGTCACCTCGTCCTGGGCGAAGACCGCGCGGTGCTGCATGCGCGCGAAGCCGTCAGCGTCGACACTCTGGTCGGTGAGGCGCTCGTCGCGCCATTCGCCGCCGACGCTGACACGGTGGCGGGCACCGAGGTCGGCAGTGGCGCGCGCATCGAAGGTGTCCTCGCGCAGCGTCTGCGGCGCAGAGACCGTGCCCTGCGAGCGGCGGTTCTGGCGGTCCAGCACGGTCCGGTAGGCGCGGACCTGGGTGTCGCCCCAGCCCCAGGTGCCGCGGTGCGTGAGCGAGTCCTGGCGCCGCTGGATGTCGTCGCCCCACAGGTAGGTGTACGGCCTCGCACCCGCCTGCTCCGCCCCGCGCCAGCGCGACTCCCGCCCGCGCAGCACGTCGAGATCGATGCGCTGGGCCTCGTCCGGAGTCCAGGACAGCGTCACCCGGCCGCTGCGGCCGTCGCGGCCTTCCTGGTCGGAAACCGCGGAATTGGCGGCCGACGGCATGTCCTCGCGGCGCCGCTCCTCGCCGTACACGCTGATCCCGAGTACGCCCGGCAGCAGTGGGCCACCGGCGTAGAACGCCGCCTGGTGGTTCTCGCCGCCACGGCCGTCGTCGCGCACGCCGCCGTTGAGCAGAACGCTGCCCTTCCAGGCGTCGGTCGAGCTGCGGGTGACGATGTTCACCACGCCGCCGAGGGCCTCGGAGCCGTAAAGCGACGACATCGGCCCGCGCACGACCTCGATCCGCTCGATCGCTTCGACCGGCACCCAGCCGAGGTCGAAATCCGAATGTGCGACTGCGCCCGCCGACGGCGTGATGCGGCGCCCGTCGATCAGCGTGAGCGTGTAGTCGGACGACATCCCGCGGATGCGGATGCCACGTCGACCGAAGCCGACGCCGGTCAGCGTCACCCCAGGCGTACCGCGGAGCGCGTCGGCCAGGTCGGCGACGGGCCGACGTTCGAGTTCCTCGCGGTCGATCACCGTCACCGAAGCCGGAACGTTGGCGAGCGCACGCGGCGTCGCCGTGGCGGTGACGACGGTCTGCGGGAGGACGACGGCGCTCTCGTCGGCGACCGCCGTGGCGGGTGCAGTGAAGACGGCGGAAAGAGCGGCTGCGAGGATTCCAGGGGGAAGGGTGAGCGTTTGCTGCAGCGTCATAAGTGATAGTTAGGTTATAACGTAACTCATACTATCACCTGTCCTTCACTTCGCAACGCATCCCGTCGATTCCCTCATCCGGTCCGCCGCGGGAGCGGACGCCGCTCCCGGCGTCGAGCCCGCCGATGCGGATCCGTCGGCGCTGCCAGGGATCACACCTCCGAGTCGTCCCGCGGCAGCAGGATCAGCGTCGCCCGCAGGCCGCCGCCGCTTCGGTTTGTCAGGGCGAGGGTCGCGCCGAGGGTGCCGGCGAGCTGCTGGGCGATGGCCAGACCGAGTCCGGTGCCGCCGGTGGTGCGGCCGCGGGATGTCTCGAGCCGGTGGAATGGTTGCAACACGTCCTCCAGCGCATCCTCGGGGATGCCCGGCCCGCGGTCCTCGACATCGATGCGGATCGCGCCGTCGCGGGCCTGCCGGAGATGCAGGCTCGCGCTGCCGCCGCCGTAGAGCAGTGCATTGTCGACGAGGTTCTGCACGATTCGGCGCAACACCTGCGGCCGGGTTCGCACACGGGCATCCAGGCGCTCGCCCGTGTGCACCGCCCTGCCCCCGTCCTGATAGTCGCCGGCCACGCTGGCGAGGAAAGCCTGCAGGTCCACGCGCAGCATCGGCGAGTTCGTCGCGCTGCCGCTGCGCGCGTAGTCGACGCCCTCCTTCACCAGTTGCCCGAGCCGGGTCACGTCCTCGAGCAGCCGCGCCTGCGCATCGCTGGCGTCCAGCGCTTCCAGGCGCAGCCGCATGCGGGTGATCGGCGTCTGCAGGTCGTGCGAGATGGCGGCGAGGATCCGCGTGCGCTCGGCGACGTGGGCCGCGATGCGCGCCTGCAGCGCGTTCAGCGCGCGCGCCGCGGCCGCGACCTCGCGCGGCGCGTGGGGCACCGGGACGCTGCGCGTGCCGCCGAGGTCCAGCCGTTCGGCCGCATCCGCAAGCCGGGCCAGCGGGCGGGTGGCGAGCCGCACCGCAAGCCAGGCACACCCCAGCAGCAGCGTCGCCTGCGCGAGCAGCATCCACGGCAGCCACTGCGCCAGGGGCAGCGGCGCGGGGGTCACCTCCATGGTCAGCGGCTGGCCGTCGGCGAGCGTGAGTTCCACCTCGTACCGCTCCGGCGACGCGGACACGGCGCGCGGGCGCAGCGCATAGCGCCGGCCCAGCGCATCGCCGATGAGCGCGGTGACCCGGCGCGCGCGTTCGTTGTCCAGCGGTCGGCCCGGCTGCGCGGATCGCAGGAGGTAGCGGTAGGTCCTGCGCTGGAGCCGCGGCAGCCACTGCGCACGCTCGGACGGCGACAGGCGCTCCAGCAGCGCGACGCTCACCGCCGCGTCCTCCTCGAGGTTGGTCAGCATCATGGCGCTGGTCGTCACCCTGCGCTCGTGGAACAGCAGCGCGACGCTCAGCGCCTGCGCCAGCAGCAGCCCCGCCAGCAGGATCAGCCCCAGGCGCACCGCCAGGGTACGGGGCAGGATGCGCAGGCGCGCCGCGCTTGTCGCCGCGTTCATGGCGTCTCGCCGAGCAGCACCACCGGCTGGCAGAACACGTAGCCCTCGCTGCGGACGGTCCTGATGTAGGCCTGCTCGCGGGCGTCGTCGCCCAGGCGCTGGCGGAGGCGGCTCACCAGCAGGTCGATGGAGCGGTCGAACAGCGCGGCGTCGCGGCCCTGCGTCAGGTTGAGCAGCTGGTCGCGGCTCAGGACCCGCTGCGGATGGTCGACGAACACGCGCAGCAGCCGGAACTCGGCGCCGCTCAGCGGATGCACGGTGTCCTGGGCATCGACCAGGTGCCGCGCGGTGGTGTCCAGGCGCCAGCGGCCGAAGCCGATCAGGCGTGCCGCCTCGCTGACCTGGAGGTTGGGCGGCAGCATCCGCGTGCGCCGGATCACCGCGTTGATGCGGGCCAGCAGCTCGCGCGACGAGAACGGCTTGACCACGTAGTCGTCGGCGCCCATCTCCAGGCCGATGATGCGGTCGGTCTCGTCGTCGCGCGCGGTCAGCATCACAACCGGCACGCTGCGGTGCCTGCCGGCGCGCAGGTTGCGGCACAGCGACAGGCCGTCCTCGCCCGGCATCATCACGTCGAGCACGACCAGGTCGACGTCGCTGGTCTCCAGCGCCGCGCGCATCTCGCGTCCGTCCGCGGCCAGCGTCGTCCGCAGCCCGTTGCGCTGCAGGTAGGCGCCGACCATCTGGCGGATGTCGCGGTCGTCGTCCACGACGAGGACGTGGTCGATATGGGACATCTTGCCTGGCTCCGTCGAAGGGCCGCAGCCCGCGTTGCCGGGGCGATGGTAGTCGCCCCGGTGCGGTGCGGCCTGCACCGGGGTGCCGTTTCGGATCCCTCAGCCGCCCAGGTCCGCTGGCGAGGCGGCGGGCGCGTCCAGCCCCGCCGCCTCCAGGATCGCCTCGGCGACCTCGCGCGGCGCGGACAGGGGCGAGACGTGGCTGGACGGCAGCGACGTCACGCGGGCACCGATGCGTCGCGCGGTCGCGGCCTGCAGCTGCGGCGCCAGCATGCGGTCGTGGCGCGAGATCACGTACCAGCTGGGATGCGTCCGCCAGGCCGCCGCGGTGACCGGCTCGTCCAGCGCCGATGCCGCGAGCGGCACCTGCATCTCGTACAGGTCGCGCGCGACGGCGGGCGTCTGGTCCTGGGCGAAGTCCTCGGCCACGGTCGCCGGCGACAGCGACAGGAAGCCATCGTGATCCTGCAGCGCCAGCAGGCCCGGCGCCGTGGGGAATCCCGCTCCCTGCTGCGCCGAGGTCTGGCCGACGTCCGGGGCGAACGCGGCCACGTAGACCAGCGCGCTCACCTTCGGGTCGTCGCCCGCCTGGGTGATCACGGTGCCGCCCCAGGAGTGGCCGACCAGCACCACCTTGCCGGGCGCGGCGGCGATCGCCTCGCGCGTGGCCTGGACATCGTCGGCGAGCGCGGTCAGCGGATTGTGCACGGCGACGGTGGGCACGCCCCAGGCCTGCAGGCGCGGGACGATCTGGTCCCAGCTGGAGGCGTCGGCGAAGGCGCCGTGGACCAGAACCACGGTCGGAGCGTCGGGGTCGACCGGATGGCTGCGGGCGTGGGCGATGGAGGGGAGCGGCGAGACGGCCAGCAGCAGGGCCAGGGTGGTGGTGCGCAGCATGGGAAAGTTCCTCGGGTTCGGGAGCGCCATTGCAGCCGCGCCGCGTATCGCCGGCATGTCCGCAGGCCGCCCGCGCTGTATCGGCGCGTGCTGCCGCGGTGCGATGACGACGTTTCGTTACCAATCGGCCGGCCGCGTATCCCAACGTGTCCGGCGCCGGCCAGCGCGATTTAGATGACGAATCCGGGCCTGCCGGGACATCTCCCGGATACCTGGCGGAGGCGGAATGGCCCGGTCCGGCAGCGCCGTCGCCGGCCCCTGCCGTCCACGGAGTCCACGCGATGCACGGTTCCCCCACATCACCCGCCGCACTCGTCCTCGGCGGCTCCCGCGGCATCGGTGCCGCCATCGCCACGCGCCTGGCGCGCGACGGCCTCGGCGTCGCGCTCACCTATGTGTCGAGACCCGACCAGGCGGAGGCGGTCGCCGCCGCCATCCGCGCCGGCGGTGGCCATGCCATGACGATCCGCGCCGACAGCGCCGACGCCGGCGCCATCGAGGGCGCCGTCGACGCGACGGTGGCGGGCATCGGCCCGTTGCAGGTCGCGGTGGTCAACGCCGGCATCTATCACGCCGCGCCACTGCAGGATGTCCGGCTGGAGACGCTCGACCGGATGCTGGCGGTCAACGTGCGCGGCGTGTTCGTGGCGGTGCAGGCCGCCTCGCGCCGGCTGCGCGACGGAGGCCGGATCATCACCATCGGCAGCAACGTGGCGGTGCGCGGCGGCGGCTCCGGCAGCAGCGTGTATGCGATGACCAAGGCCGCGGTCGCCACCCTCGTCCGCGAGCTGGCCCCGGAACTGGCCCCGCGCGGGATCACCATCAACAACATCCAGCCCGGCCCGGTCGAGACCGACATCACTGCCGGCAGGCTGGAGATGCTGGCCGCCCGCAGCCCGTTGCAGCGGGTCGGCCGGCCGGACGAGGTGGCCGCGCTGGCGGCCTACCTCGCCAGCGACGACGCCGCCTACATGACCGGCGTCAGCCTCACCCTCGACGGCGGCTTCTCGATCTAGCGCCGCAGCGCGGCCGGCCGCCTTGCCCTCCAGCCCGTCCTCGCGCCCGCGCACCCTTCCCTCATGCCACCCCGGCCGATTCCAGGAGACCGATCATGCGCACGCCCCCCGCCTCGAACCGCAGCGGCCCGCCCCACGCCCGGCGCTCCGCGCCCTGGCTGCTCGCCGCCCCCCTGCTCATCGCCTGCGCGGCCGCCGTCGCGCCCGCAACGGCCGCGCCGCATGGCCCGCTGATTGCGGACAGGCGGGTCGAGGCCGGCGACCTCAGCGTCGGCTATGCGGACCTCGGCCCGGCCGAGGGCCGGGTCGTGATCCTGCTGCAAAGCTGGCCGTACGACATCGACAGCTATGCGGAGGTCGCGCCCGCCCTGGCTGCGCGCGGCTACCGGGTGATCGTGCCCTACCTCCGCGGCCACGGCTCCACGCGCTTCCTCTCGCCGGACACGCCGCGCAACGGCGAGCAGGCGGCGCTGGCCACGGACCTGGTCGCGCTGATGGACGCCCTGGGGATCGAGCATGCCACCCTCGCCGGCTACGACTGGGGCGCACGTTCGGCGGACATCGTCGCGGCACTGTGGCCGGAGCGGGTCGATGCCCTGGTCTCGGTCAGCGGCTACCTGATCGGCAGCCAGGCGGCCGGACGCAGGCCGCTGCCGCCCGCGGCCGAGCTGCAGTGGTGGTACCAGTACTACTTCGCGACCGACCGCGGCCGCGACGGCTATGCGCGCTACACCCACGACTTCGCCCGCCAGATCTGGCAGCTCGCCTCGCCGCGGTGGGCCTTCGACGACGCCACCTTCGCGCGCAGCGCCGCGGCACTGGAGAACCCCGACCATGTCGCGGTCGTCGTCCACAACTACCGCTGGCGCCTCGGCCTCGCCGACGGCGAGGCGAAGTACGCGGCGCTGGAGGCGCGGCTGGCCCAGGCGCCGACGATCCACGTGCCGACGATCACCATCGAAGGCGACGCCAACGGCGCGCCGCACCCGCTGCCGGAGAGCTACGCCGGCAAGTTCACCGGCAGGTACGAGCACCGGCTGTTTTCCGGCGGCGTCGGACACAATCCGCCGCAGGAGGATCCCGCGGCATTCGTCGAGGCGGTCGTCGATGCCAGCCGGCTGGCCGGACCCACACGGGAGCACGGGCCATGAAGCCGATCCTTGCCGCCCTTTCGCTGGCGGCGTTGGTGCCCTGCCTGGTCGCCGGCGCCGCCGCCGTGCGCGCGGACGCCGGGCGCGGGCGCGCCGCGCCCGTCTATGGCGTCGAACTGCCCGAGGGCTACCGCCAGTGGCCGCTGGTCGCACCGGCGCAGGAAGCCGCGCCCCTGGACGAACTGCGCGTGGTGCTCGGCAACCCGGTCGCGCTCCGCGCCTATGGCGACGGCACCCGCCCGTTCCCCGACGGCACGGTGCTGGTGAAGCTGGCCTGGACGCATGTGCCATCGCCGGACTTCGAACCCGCCTCCGTCCCGGGTGCGGCGACCACCGTGCAGGTCATGGTCAAGGACTCCCGGCGCTATGGCGACACCGGCGGCTGGGGCTATGGCCGCTTCGTCGCCGGTCGTCCGGTCGACGAGGCGCAGCACCGCACTTGCCATGCCTGCCATGCGGCACGCGTCGCCGACCGCGACTACGTATTCACCCGGCTGGCGCCGTGACCCGGCGGCGCGCGCCCTCCCCGTGCGACCGGCACGCGCCACGCCCCGGGCCATCGCCCCTGGATGCGGCCGCCGTACGGGCGCCACGCGAGGCCGGCCTTCGCCCATCCCAGGATGCAACGACCATGATCCGAGCGATCGTCACCCTGCTGGCGGCCTGCCTCTGCGCAGCCGCCTGCTCGCCCGCCGCGCAGGCCGACCCCGCCGAACCGACACCTGCCTCGTCCGCGCCGGTCGCGCCGGAGTTCGTCGGGATCGAGCGGTGGATCAACAGCGCGCCGCTCACCCTGCGCGGGCTGCGCGGCAGGGTCGTGCTGGTCGAGTTCTGGACCTCCTCCTGCATCAACTGCATCCACGTCCTGCCGCACGTCGCCCGCTGGCACGAGACCTATGCCGGGCATGGCCTGGTCGTCGTCGGCGTGCACACGCCCGAGTACGACTCCGAGAGGAGCGCCAGCGCGCTGCAGGCGGCGGTCGAGCGCTTCGGCGTTGCCTACCCCGTCGCGCAGGACAACGACTACCGGACCTGGCACGCCTATGGCAACCGCTTCTGGCCGGCGCTCTACCTCATCGACCAGGACGGGCACATCGTCTACCGCCGTGTCGGCGAAGGCGGCTACGCGGAGACCGAGGCGAGGATCCGCCAGTTGTTGTCGGACGGACCGGCGCACCCCGCATCCCGGGAATGAACCCGCGCCAGGCCCGCCGGGAACCGGGGCTTCCGCCCACAGCGGGCCGGCCGTGTCCGCGCGATCCCGCAGCCGGGCGCGCGCGCGGACGGACAGGTCGGCTCAGGGGCCGCAGGTCCAGCGCCCGGCGATGGTGCGACGGGCGCCGTCGGCCCGGTCGTAGGTCAGCGTCGCCGGCCGCGGCGGGGATTCGCCGCCTCCGGTGGCCGGGCCGGTGGGCTCGATGCGGACGTTGCTGCCCTGCCCCTCGAACGAGCCGCCGTCGACCAGCGCGTCGAAGCCGCCGGGAGCGGCGATCGGCGCGATTTCGCCCCCGGGCTTGATCGCGCCGCGGGCCGCGGCGTCGGAGGCCGCGTCGCCCATCGCGATCAGGAGCACCGCGCCGTCCTCGTCGGCAAAGCTGCAGCCGAGTTCGCCGGGCAGCGCGGCCGCGCGGATGTCGTCGGCCTGCAGCGGGTCCAGGCGGATCCCGGAACCGTCGCCGCCGGTGGTCGCGCCCGCGGCAGGTTCGGGCTCCGCCGGTGCGTGTCGTGTCGCTGCGGCTCCGGGGCCCTCGCCTGCGGCCGATGCCGAGCCGCGGTCCGCTGTGTCCATGGACGCGGCGGCCGGCGCCACCGATTCCGGCTCCCTCGAACAGGCGGCCAGCCCGAGTGCCAGCGCGGCCGCCACCACCAGGCGCTGCATACGCCAGGGGTCGGAGCCCGTGCGGTGGATCGATGCGCCCATGTCGTCTCCTGGTGCCGTGTGCGCGGACGATGCTCCGGTGGCGCGCGTGCAGGCGATGCCGATGGCCGGGCCCGGCCTCAGACGCGCTCCACGAGCCGGCCGTCCTCGAGCACCAGGCGCCGGGTCGGGGCGAGGGCGTCGACGAAGGCCGGGTCGTGGCTGACCACCACCAGCGCGCCCCCGTAGGCGCGCAGCGCCGCCTCGAGCTCCGCCACGCTCGCCAGGTCGAGGTTGTTGCTCGGCTCGTCGAGCAGCAGCAGGCGCGGCGGCGGTTCGGCATGCAGCACGCAGGCCAGCACCGCGCGCAGGCGCTCGCCGCCCGAAAGCGCGGCGACCGGCAGATGCATGCGCTCGCCGCGGAAGCGCAGCCGCGCCAGCAGGTTGCTGCGCCCGGCCGCGGGCATCTGCGGCGCGGACAGGCCGAGGTTCGCGAGCACGCTCCGCGCCGGGTCGAGCACGTCCAGGTGCTGCGGGAGGAAGGCGATGCGGCCCGCACCGCGCCGGATCGTGCCGGCGTCCGGCGCGAGCTCGCCGGCGAGCAGGCGCAGCAGGGTGCTCTTGCCGGCGCCGTTGCGGCCACCGAGGGCGATGCGTTCCGGTCCGCGGATTGCCAGCGTCAGGCCCGGCGCCGCGTACAGCGCACGCCCGCCGCGCTGCACGCGCAGGCCCTCGCCGGCGAACAGCAGCTGCCCGGCAGGCACCCGCGTCTCCGGCAACGCGAAATCCAGGTCGGGCGTCTCGCGCAGGGTGCGCACCGCCGCGTCCAGGCGCGCGCGGACCTGGGCCACGCTCGCGCCGTGACGCTCGTCCGACTTCGCCACCGACACCTGCGCACTGCGGGCGCGGCCGCCGGCGACGATGCGCGGCAGGCCGGCGTCGGGCAGCCGGCGCCGGGCGACACCGGCCCGACGCTCCGCACGCTCGCGCGCCTCCTGCTTCTGGCGCTGCTCGCGGCGCAGCGCCTGCCGGAGCCCGCGGACGTCCTGCTCGGTGGCGGCCTGCTCCGCGCGGACGCTGCGCTGCCAGGCGTCGAAGTCGCCGCCGTGGATGCGCAGGGCACCGTCGTCGAGTTCGGCGATCTGCGTCATCCGCGCGAGCAGCGCGCGGTCGTGGCTGGCCACCAGCAGGCAGCCCTCCCACGCCTCGAGCACGCGGTACAGGCGCTGCCGCGCGTTCCGGTCGAGATCGTTGGAAGGCTCGTCGAGCACCAGCACCCCGGGCCTGCGCAGCAGCTGCGCGGCCAGTTCCAGTGCCATCGCCTCACCGCCGCTGAAGGTGGCCATGCGGCGGTGCAGGTCGACGTCGCCGAGGCCGAGGCGCGCGAGCGCGGACCGGCTGCGCTCGGCGATGTCCCAGTCCTCGCCCACCGCATTGAACAGCGCCTGCCGCGCATCGCCGGCGGCGATCGCCGCGAGCGCGGCCAGCGTCGGCGCGATGCCGAGCACCTCGGCCACGCTCGCCTGGCCGGCCAGGCGGCGATGCTGCGGCAGGTAGGCGAGCCGCCCGGCGACCTCGACCTGCCCCGCGAGCGGCGCCAGCTCGCCGGCGATCAGACGCAGCAGGGTGCTCTTGCCGGCGCCGTTGGGCGCGACCAAGCCGGTGCGCTGCGCGCCCAGGGCGAAGCTGAGGCCCTCGAAGACCGGCGTGCCGTCGGCCCAGGCGAAACGAAGATGCGACACGCGGATGCGCGGATCGGACATGCGAGGATGCTCCGTCGATGCCGCCGGACGCATGCCGGCGGCGAAGGCGCCGCGGCCGGTGCCGGCGCGCCATCGCGGCGCACGGCCTCTCCGGTCCGCGGCGGGTCTACGGAAGGAATCGCTCGATCACATGTCGGGGGAAAGGCTCCTGGTGCGTCCGCGCAGTCTAGGCCACGCGGCGCGTGGCGTCGCGGCACCGCCTCACGCCGCCGGATCGGGCGCCATCACCTTCTCCGGCGTCATCGGCGTGCTGCGTACGCGGCGACCGGTGGCGTGGTAGATCGCGTTGCACACTGCGGCGGCCACGCCGACGATGCCGATCTCGCCCACGCCCTTGGCGCCGAGGCGGCTGACGATGCGGTCGTCCTCGTCGACGAAGATCACGTCGATGTCGTGGATGTCAGCGTTCACCGAGACGTGGTACTCGGCGATGTTGTGGTTCATGAAGCGGCCGAAGCGGTGGTCGGCATGGGTCTCCTCGTGCAGCGCCTGGCCGATGCCCCACACCACCGCGCCGCTGACCTGGCTGCGTGCGGTCTGCGCGTTGATGATGCGGCCGGCGGCGACCGCGCTGACCACGCGCGTCACCCGCACCGTGCCGAAGGCCTCGTCCACGCGCACCTCGCAGAACACCGCCGAGTGCGTGGCGCGCACGAACTTCTTCTGCTTGAGGATCTTGGGCAGGAGCAGGTACTTCTCCTCGATGCAGGCCTCGCCGGCCTCCTCCAGCAGCGCGGTGAGGGCGATGGCGCTGGCGGCATCGCCACGGCGGCGGATGCTGCCGTCGACGAACTCGACGTCCTCGAAGTCGGCGCCCGCCAGTGGCGAGCCGTCGCGCCCGCGGGCGAGCTTGAACAGGCGCCGGCCGAGCTTCTCGCAGGCGCCCTCCACCGCCGAGCCGACCGTGGCCACGTGCGAGGAGCCGCCCTCGATGGGCGCGACCGGCAGGGTCGAGTCGCCGAGCTGGAAGGTGACCTTCTCCAGCGGCAGGCCGAGCGCGGTGGCGGCGATCATCGCCATCGTGGTGTAGGTGCCGGTGCCGATGTCGGTGGCGGCGCTGCTGACCACCAGGCGCCCGTCGGCATGCAGCACCGCGCTGGCGCGGGCGAACATCTGCATCGCGTCCCAGGTCCCGGTGGCCATGCCCCAGCCGACCAGTTCGCTGCCGTGGCGCATGGAGCGCGGTGCCGGCGGCCGCTTCGACCAGCCGAAGCGCTCGGCGCCCTGCGCGTAGCAGGCGCGCAGCTCCTTGCTCGAGAACGGCAGGTCCTTCATCGGATCGCGTTCGGCGTAGTTCTTCAGGCGCAGCTCGAGCGGGTCGATGCCGAGTTCATAGGACAGTTCGTCCATCGCCACTTCCAGCGCGTGCATGCCGTGGGCGGCGCCGGGCGCGCGCATGTCTAGCGGGCTGTACTGGTCGAGCGGCACCACGCGGTAGTCGAGCTTGACGTTGTCGCAGGCGTAGAGCTGGCCGGACCAGTTCACCACCACCTCGCAGTAGTCCTCGAACCGCGAGGTCTCGGCCACCGCCTCGTGGCGAATCGAGACGAGCGTGCCGTCGCGTTCGGCGGCCAGGCGCACGCGCTGCCAGGTCTCCGGGCGATGGCCGAAGGTGAACATCTGCTGCCGGGTCATCACCACGCGCACCGAGCGCTTCAGCATCAGGCTCGCCATCACCGCCAGCGGCAGCTGGTACTGCGGCCGCAGCCCGGAGCCGAAGGCGCCGCCGACGTAGGGATTGCGCACGGTGACCTTGTCCTTGGCCAGGCCGAACACGTGGGAGACGTACCAGCGGCTGTTCTGCGAACCCTGGGTCTTGTCGTAGATCGTGAGGTGCCCGTCGTCGCCGTGGATCACGGTCGAGGCGAACAGCTCCATCGGGTTGTGGTGCTCGACGCCGCTGTAGTACTCGGCGTCGATCCGCACGGGCGCGGCCTCGAAGGCGGCCGCGGCATCGCCCTTCTCGTCCGGCGGCGGCGAATAGCCGGCCTTGAGCCGCTTCGGCGGGTGCCCGCGGTCGAGGTTGGTCATCAGGTTGGTATCGTGCGCGGCTTCCTCGTAGCGCACGCCGACCAGCGACGCGGCATAGCGCGCGGCCTCGAAGGTCTCGGCCACCACCAGCGCCACCGGCTGCCCGTTGTACTGGATCTCGTCGTCGTACAGCGGCCGGAACGGCGAACCCCAGGGCGCGGTCATGTCCTTGTAGAAGGCGCCGAGCGAACGCATCTTCGGCCGATGCTCGTGGGTGATCACCTCGACCACGCCCGGCACCTCCAGCGCGGCGGCGAGGTCGAAGCCGGCGATGCGCCCGCGGGCGATCGTGCTGTTGACGACGACGCCGAACAGCATGCCGTCGACCGGATGCTCGGCGGCATAGCGCGCCCGGCCGGCGACCTTGTCGCGGCCGTCGATGCGCGGCACTGCGCTGCCGCGTTCGACCCGGCCGGTACCGGGATCGGCAACGGGCGCGTTCAGGCCGGAAACCAGTGCATTCATGTCGCGTCCTCCGTGCTGCCGGCGCGGTCGCCCGCGCTGTCGTTGCGGACCGTGCCGGCCGCCGCGGTCTCCAGCGCGCGCACCACCGCACGCTGCGCCATCGGGATCTTGAACTCGTTGCCGCCCTGCCCCTGCGCCCCCTCGAGCAGCGCATCGGCCACGCGCGCGAAGGCATCGCTCGACGGCGCCGCGCCGGCCAGCAGCGCCTCGGCGGCGGGCAGGCGCCACGGCTTGTGCGCGACGCCGCCGAGGGCGACGCGCGCTTCGCGGATGCGGCCGTCGTCGCCGAGGTCGAGCGCCGCCGCGACCGAGACCAGGGCGAAGGCGTAGGACGCGCGATCGCGCAGCTTGAGATAGGCCGAGTGCGCCGCAAACCGCGGCGCCGGCGGCAGCGCGATGTGGGTGATCAGTTCGTCGTGGGCGAGCGTGGTGTCCTGGTCGGGGCGGTCGCCGGGCAGGCGGTGGAATTCGGCGAAGTCGATCGTGCGCTCGCCGCGTTGCGAAACGACCCGCACGCGCGCATCCAGCGCCGCCAGCGCCACGCACATGTCGGAGGGATGGGTGGCGATGCAGTGCTCGCTCGCCCCGAGGATGGCGTGCAGCCGGGTCAGCCCGCCGATCGCCGAGCAGCCGGCCCCGGGGTTGCGCTTGTTGCAGGGCATGCCGGCGTCGTAGAAGTAGTAGCAGCGCGTGCGCTGCAGCAGGTTGCCGCCGTTGCTGGCCATGTTGCGGATCTGCGGCGAGGCCCCGGCGAGGATCGCGCTCGACAGCAGCGGATAGCGTTCGCGCACCAGCGGGTGGTAGGCGGTGTCGGCGTTGCGCCCGAGCGCCCCGAGCAGCAGGCCGCCGTCCTCGGCCTCTTCCACCGCGTCGAGCCCGAGGCCGTTGATGTCGACCAGCTTGCCCGGCCGCATCACGTTCTCCTTCATCAGGTCGACCAGGTTGGTGCCTCCGGCGATGAACTTCGGCAGCCCTCCCGCGGTGCTCGATCCTTCGGCGACGCCGATCTCGGCGACAGCGGCTCTCGCCTCGGTGCTGCGGACGTAGGTGATGGGGTTCATGCCGGCACCGTCCCGATCACCACATCGCGGTCGTCCTCGTCGCCCTGCCCCGGCAGGCCCATGACCTCGTTGACCGCGTCGACGATCTGCGGATAGGCGCCGCAGCGGCACAGGTTGCCGCTCATGAGTTCGCGGATGTCGTCGACGTTGCGGGCCTCGCCCTCGTTGATGAGCCCGGCGGCCGAGCAGATCTGTCCGGGGGTGCAGTAGCCGCACTGGAAGGCGTCGTGGCGGATGAAGGCCTGCTGCAGCGGATGCAGCGCATCGCCTTCGGCGAGGCCCTCGATGGTGGTGATCTCGCGCCCGTCCTGCATCACGGCCAGGGTCAGGCAGGCATTGATGCGGCGGCCGTCGACCAGGACCGTGCAGGCACCGCACTGGCCGTGGTCGCAGCCCTTCTTGGTGCCGGTGAGGTCGAGGCGGTCGCGCAGGAGGTCCAGCAGCGAGACCCAGGCCTCGAGCTCGAGCGCGTGGATCTTCCCGTTGATGCGCAGGGTGACGGGGTAGCGAGGCGGCGGCGTGGCGTGCGACGAGACGGGCTCGGCGCGCGGTGCGGTGGCGGCCATGGCGGGGTCCGGTTGGCGTGACGAACACCGACCTTGGCCGCGCGCGCGTCGCCTCCACGTCGACGCGGCACCGTGCCCGTGCCGCATCCGACGAGCGGGCGGCGCGCCGGCGCCGCCCGTCGCATCTCCCTGCGTCAGCCGATCAGCTTGTCCGGCGTGATCGGCAGGTCGCGGATGCGCTTGCCGGTGGCATGGAACACCGCGTTGGCGACCGCAGCCGGGATGCCGACCATGCCGAGCTCGCCCATGCCCTTGACGCCCAGCTCGTTGACGATGGTGTCGTTCTCCTCGACGAACATCGTCTCGATGTGCTGGATGTCGGCGTTGACCGGCACGTGGTAGTCGGCCAGCGTCGGGTTGAGCATGCGCCCGAAGCGGTGGTCGACCTCGGTGGCCTCGCTCAGCGCCATGCCGATGCCCATCACCACCGCGCCCATCTCCTGGCTGTGCGAGGTCAGCGGATTCATGATGCGACCGCAGGCGGTGGCCTCGATCACGCGGGTCACCGCGACCATGCCGCTGTCGGGGTCGACCTTGACCTCGATGAACTGCGCGCCGTGCGCGGCGGTGGCGTAGTTCTCGCGCTCGGCCGGCGGTGTCGAGGTATGGCGGGTCTCGATCTGCGGCATGCGGTGGCGGCGCAGCAGCCCGGCGATGTCGACGCCCTCGCCTCCGCCCTTCGGCCGGACGGCGCCCCCCGCGAACTCGACCGCCTCGACATCCAGGCCGCGCAACGGCGAGTCACGGTCGGTCTGGGCGAGTTCCAGCAGTTGCTTGCGCAGCGCCTTCGCCGCACCGTGCACGGCGCTGCCGACGCTCGCGGTGGTCCACGATCCACCCTGCGACGGCGCCCTGGGCAGGCGCGTGTCGCCGAGCTCGAAGCGCACCTTCGATGCGTCCATCCCGAGGCTGTCGGCGGCGATCAGGGTCATCGTGGTGTAGGTGCCGGGACCGATGTCGGAGGTCGCGCTGCCGACCACCGCGGTGCCGTCGTCCTTGAGCACGATGCTCGCCGTGGCCTCCTGCTGCATCGCGGCCCAGGTGCCGGTCGCCATGCCCCAGCCGACCAGCAGCCGGCCGTCGCGCATCGAGCGCGGCTCGGGGTTGCGGTCCTTCCAGCCGAACTTCTCCGCCGCCAGCGCGTAGCACTCGCGCAGCGCCTTGCTCGAGAACGGCTTGCCGGTCTCGGGGTCGGTCTCGGCGTAGTTCACCAGGCGCAGTTCGAGCGGGTCCATCTTCAGCGCGTAGGCCAGCTCGTCCATCGCCGACTCGATCGCGAACATCTGGCTGACCGTGCCCGGCGCGCGCATGGCCTGCGGCGTCGGCAGGTCGGTCTCGACGACCTGGAAGCTGTCGTTGACGTTCGGGCAGGCGTACATCGTCCGCGCGTTGCGGAAGAAGGTCTCGTTGTAGGCCTCGGTGGTCGAGGAGTTGATGACGTGGCGGTAGTCGATCGCCTGCAGGCGGCCGCGCTCGTCGGCGCCCAGCGCGATGTCGAAGCGGTAGAACGGGCGGTGCCCGTGGCCGGTGAACATCTGCCGCCGGGTGTAGACGATCTTGACCGGCCGCCCCACCGCCTTCGAGGCCATCCCGAGCAGGAAGGTGTAGTAGTTCGGGCGCAGCGACGAACCGAACGCGCCGCCGACGAACAGCGAGATGACGTTGACGTTCTCGACCGGGATGCCGAAGTAGGCGGCGAGCAGGCCGCGGTCCTGGTGGACGTTCTGGCTCTTGTTGATGACGGTGAGCCGGTTGCCCTGCCAGTAGCCGATGCCGCCGTGCGGCTCCATCGGGTTGTGGTGCTCGATCGGGTGCGTGTAGCGCGCCTCGATCCGCACGGGCGCGGCGGCCAGCGCCTCGGCCGGATTGCCGCGCGGTGGCGGCGACTCCTCCGGGCTCGGGTCGGCGGCCTGGTCGAGCAGCGCGAGTACGTCGGTGTGCGGCGTCTCCGCCGCGTACTCGACCCGGACCAGGCGCGCGGCATGGCGGGCCTGCTCGAAGGTCTCGGCGACGACCACCGCCACCGGCTGCATGTTGAAGCTGATGCGGTCGCCGGTGAGCGCGTGGAACGAGAGGTCGGGCTGCGCGTCCTCGCGTTCGGTGGCGGCGGGCTGGACCGCGTTGTGGTGGGTGAGGACCTTGATCACGCCGGGGGCGGCCTCGGCCGCGGCGGTGTCCATCGCCGTGATGCGGCCCCTGGCGATGGTGCTGGTGACGATGTAGCCGTAGGCGACGTCGGGCACCTGGAACTCCGCCGCGTAGCGGGCCCTGCCGGTGACCTTGGCGATGCCGTCGACACGGCGCATTTCCTTGCCGATGTAGTTCATGGCGTGGTCCTTGATCAGGCGGTGCCGGCCGCGCGGTGCAGCGCGCGGACGATGGCGTGGCGGCCGAGCTCGACCTTGTAGGCGTTGTGTTCCAGCGGGCGCGCGGCGGCCATCTCGGCCTGCGCCGCGGCGGCGAAGGCGGCCTCGCCCGGCGCCTGCCCGCGCAGCGCGCGCTCGGCGGCGCGTGCGCGCCAGGGCTTGTGCGCCACGCCGCCCATGGCCAGCCGCGCCTCGCGGATGCGCCCACCCGCGTCGAGGTCGAGCGCCGCAGCCACCGACACCAGGGCGAAGGCGTAGCTCGCGCGGTCGCGCACCTTGAGGTAGTGGTGGTGCCGGGCAAAGCCGGCCGCCGGCAGCGTGATCGCCTCGATCAGCTCGCCGTGGGCGAGCTGGTTGTCGATGTCGGCGCGCGCGGTCGGCAGGACGTGGAAGTCCTCGAAGGCGATGCTGCGCATGCCGCCCTGTGGCGTGCGCACGTGCACCGTCGCGTCCAGCGCCGCCAGCGCGATGCACATGTCGGACGGATGCACCGCGATGCAGTGCTCGCTGTGGCCGAATATCGCATGGGTGCGGTTGAGCCCCTCGAGCGCGCCGCAGCCGCTGCCAGGCTCGCGCTTGTTGCAGGGAAGCGCGGTGTCGTAGAAGTAGTTGCAGCGGGTGCGCTGCATCAGGTTGCCGCCGTTGGTGGCCATGTTGCGCAGCTGCATGGTGGCGCCGGCGAGGATGGCCTGGCTCAGCAGCGGGTAGCGGGTGCGCACCAGCTCGTGGTTGGCGGTGGCGGTGTTCTTCGCCAATGCGCCGAGGCGCAGCCCGCCGTCCTCGGTCTCGGCGATGTCGCGCAGCTCGAGGCGGGTCACGTCGACGATGGCGTCGGCGCTCATCACTCCTTCCTTGAGCAGGTCGATCAGGTTGGTGCCGCCGCCGAGGAAGCGGGCCCCGGGCTCGGCCGCGACGCGGCGGACCGCATCCTCGGCGCTGCCGGCGCGGGCATAGGTGAAGGGATTCATGCGGCACCTCCGGTCGCCGGCAGGTTCAGCGCCAGCAGCTCGTCCTGGCCGACGTAGCGCCAGGTCAGCGGACGCGGCGCGCCGCCGCTGTGCACGTCCTGGATCGCGGCGACGATCTTCGGATAGGCGCCGCAGCGGCAGATGTTGCCGCTCATGCGCTCGCGCACTTCCGCGTCGGTGAGTTCGGTGACCTTGCGGCTGACGTCGGCGGTGACGTGGCTGGCGTCGCCGCGCTCGATCTCCGACAGCAGCGCCACCGCCGAGCAGATCTGCCCCGGCGTGCAGTAGCCGCACTGGAAACCGTCGTGCTCGACGAAGGCGGCCTGCATCGGATGCAGGCGGTCGCCGTCGGCGAGACCTTCGATGGTGGTGACCGCCTCGCCGTCGACCTGCGCGGCGAGGGTCAGGCACGACAGCCTGCGCTCGCCGTCGACGATGACCGTGCACGCGCCGCACTGGCCGTGGTCGCAGCCCTTCTTGGTGCCGGTGAGCGCGAGGTGCTCGCGCAGGGCATCGAGGAGCGTCGTGCGCGGGTCGAGCTGGAGCGCATGGCTGGCGCCGTTGACGCGCAGCGTGACCGGCACCGCGTTGGCCGGCGCGGCGCCGGTGGGCGCGGCCGCCGCGGCGTCGCCCGCGAGCAGGGCGCCGGCGCCGGTGGCGCCGAGGCCGGCGGC
The DNA here is from genome assembly GCF_018122625.2 of Coralloluteibacterium stylophorae. Taxonomy (GTDB): domain Bacteria; phylum Pseudomonadota; class Gammaproteobacteria; order Xanthomonadales; family Xanthomonadaceae; genus Coralloluteibacterium; species Coralloluteibacterium stylophorae. The sequence continues at coordinate 332,363 of NZ_JAGQFT020000001.1, forward strand.
CGACATCAGCGCGAGGAATTCACGGCGGCTGAGGCCGGTGACGCCGAGGCGGCGCGCGATGGCGGCCTCGTCGTCGGTCAGGGCGTCGTCGGCCCGGCCTGCGGCCACGGCTCCGGGCGCCCCGGAATCGAGGGCATCACGCATGGTGTCACTCCTTGCCTGGGTGACGATCCGACGCGATGGCCGGCGCCGGATCGACCTGGGTGGGACGCGGCGCCCCTGCGCCGCGGTCGGTCGCGACGATCGCGACCGGCGCCCGATGATGCGGCGCGTCAGGAGCGAAAGTGCGAACGCCGCGTGAAAATCAGCGTGCCGGATAGGTCGACATCGAGAACGGACGCGCCTCCGGCGCCCGGCCCCACTCCGTATTCGGCTCCGCCTGCATGCGGAAGCGGAGCGTGCCGCCGGCCATGATCTGCGCGTGGGTCAGCACGCTGCGCGCCAGCGGCTCGCCGTCGAGGGTGACCGCGCCGACGTAGGTATTGGCCTCGTCGAGGTTCTCGGTCTCGATGGCGAAGCGCCGCCCGTTGGGCAGGTTCAGCACCGCACGCTCCACGAACGGCCGCCCGATCACGTACTCGTTGCTGCCCGGCGCGACCGGGTAGAAGCCCAGGGCGGTGAACACAAGCCACGCCGACATCTGGCCGAGGTCGTCGTTGCCGACCAGGCCCTCGGGCCCCGGGTGGTACTGGCTCTGGACGATCTGCTTCAGCCGCTCCTGCGTGCGCCACGGCTGGCCGGCGTACACGTACAGATAAGCCATGTGGTGGCTCGGCTCGTTGCCGTGCGCGTAGTTGCCGATCAGGCCGGAGATGTCCTCGACGTGGGCGAAGCTCTCCGGATCGACCTCGGCGTCGAAGATCGCATCGAGCCGGTCGACGAGCTTCCGGTCGCCGCCCATGAGCCCGATCAGGCCGGCGACGTCCTGCGGCATGTAGTAGGAGTACTGCCAGGCGTTGCCCTCGGTGTAGTCGGAGCCGTAGCCCGCCTTGTCCGGGTCGAAGGGCTCGCGGAAGCTGCCGTCGCTGTTCTTCGCCCGGGCGAAGCCGGTGGCGGTGTCGAAGACGTTGCGGTAGTTCTGCGCGCGCTGCTCGTAGCGCGCGGCGATCGCGTCCTCGCCCAGCCTGCGGGCGACGCGGCTGATGGTCCAGTCGTCGAAGGCGTATTCCAGCGTCTTGGACGCGGCCTCGGGTTCGCGGTCGATCGCGACCCAGCCGAGCTTCATGTAGTCGCCCAGCCCACCGTAGGGGGCGTATTCGGCGCTGGCGGTCATCGCCTCGAGCGCGCGCCCGGCGTCGATGCCGTCGATGCCCTTCATGATCGCGTCGGCGACCACCGGCACCGCGTGATAGCCGATCATGCACCAGGTCTCCAGACCGTGGAACGACCACACCGGCAGGATTCCGTAGGGGCTGTGCTCGCGCGCGGCGATCAGCGAGTTGACGAAGTCGGCGTTCTGCTCCTCGGGCTGGACCAGGGTCAGCAGCGGATGCAGGGCGCGATACGTGTCCCACAGCGAGAAGGTGGAATGGAATTCGAAGCCGTCGGCGCGATGCACCGCGTTGTCGGGCCCGCGGTAGCGGCCGTCGGCGTCCATCGCCAGGCTCGGCGCCTGCATCGTGTGGTAGAGCGCGGTGTAGAGGTTGGTCTTCATCGCCTCCGAAGCGTCGATCTCCACCGCGCCGAGCGCCTCGCTCCAGGCCGTGCGGGCGGCGGCACGGGTGGCGTCGAAGTCCCAGCCGGGCATGTCCGCGTCGAGGTTGCCGACGGCGCCGTCCTCGCTGACGGTCGAGATCGCGACCTTGACCAGCAGCGGCTCGTCGCCGCGGTCGGCGAAGTCGAACACCGCAGCCAGGTCGCGCCCCTCGATCTGCGCGCGCGCCGCCGGATCGCGCGCGGCCGGCGTGGCGAAGCCCTTGTACTCGGGCGTCTCGCGGTTCTCGAGCCGGTGCGCGGACGGCGGCGCCGAGAAGCGCATCGCGAAGTACAGCTGCCGGCCCGGCGCCCAGCCGCGCGTCTCGCGCATGCCGGTGACGGTGCCGTCCGGACGGATGCGCACCCGCGACCACAGCACCTTGCCCTCGTAGTCGTAGATGCTGTGACGGAGGTCGAGCAGCACGTGCGCGGGGCGTCCTGCGGGGAAGGTGTAGCGGTGCAGGCCGACGCGGCGGTTGGCGGTGAGTTCGGCGCGCACGCCGTAGTCGTCCAGGGTGACCGCGTAGTAGCCGGGCTCGGCGGTCTCGGTGTCGTGGCGGAAGCCGCTGCGATAGCCTTCGCCGACCTTGCGGCCCTCGTCGTCGACCTCGCCGGGGCGCAGGTGCACGTCGCCGGCGATCGGCATCAGCATCACGTCGCCGAGGTCGGAATGTCCGCTGCCGGAGAAGTGGGTGTGGGAGAAGCCTGCGATGCTGCGGTCGTCATGGCGGTAGCCCGCGGCCCAGTCGTAGCTTTCCTTGAAGTGCCGCGTGCGCGTGTCCGGGCTGAGCTGGATCATGCCGAACGGCACGGTCGCCCCGGGAAAGGTGTGGCCGTCGCCGCTGGTGCCTATCATCGGGTCGGCGTGACCGTAGGCGTCGCTCGACGACGCCGCGGGCGCGGCCTGGCCGACGCCCATGACCAGCGCGGCGGCGAGCGGGATGGCGGACAGGCACTGCGACGGCTTGGGCACGATCGGCTCCCTCGATTTGGCTCGATTCAGATGACGCTAGCACACAGGCCTTGCCTGTCGCTGCTGCGTTGCAGGATTGCCGGATGCTGAAGTTCCGTTCAGGATGCGGCCCAATTTGGATCGATCCAACGCCGTGACTCCTCCCTCTCCGCCGCAGCGCCGCCGCGTCACCGTCGCCGACATCGCCTCCGCGGCGGGCGTGTCCCGGGCCACGGTTTCGCTGGTCCTCGGCGGCAGCCCCCTGGTCGGTGCGGCGACGCGCGCGCGCGTCGAGGCGGAGATCCGGCGCCAGGGCTATGTCTACAACCGCGGCGCGGCCAACCTGCGCCGCAAGGCGTCGACCAGCGTCGCGCTGGTCATCAACGATCTCTCCAATCCCTTCTTCGCCGAGTTCGCCGCGGGCGTGGACGAGGCGCTGGCCGACGTCGGCCACGTCATGCTGCTGGCCAGCACCGGCGAATCGGTGGAGCGCCAGCGGGCGGTGCTCGCCTCGCTGGTCGAGCACGGCCCCGCCGGGGTCATCCTCTCCCCCGCCGAGGGCAGCCGCGCGCAGGACGTGCGCGCGGTGGTCGGGCTGCACACGCCGGTGCTGGTGTTCAACCGCGAGGTCGAGGGCGGCGACTGGGACTTCCTCGGCACCGACAACGCCGAGGGCGCGCGCCAGGCGACCGCGCACCTGCTCGCGCAGGGCCATCGCCGGATCGCGTTCTTCGGCGGGCATGCCGGATCGAGTTCCTGCCGGCAGCGCCGCAGCGGCTACCTGCAGGCGCTGCGCGAGGCCGGAATCGAGCCCGAGCCGCGCTGGCTGGTCGAATGCACGGCCACCCGACTGCAGGCGGCGGCGAGCACCGGCGCGCTGTTCGTGCGCGATCCCGCGCCGACCGCGGCGGTGGCCTACAACGACGCGGTCGCGCTCGGCCTGATGCTGGGACTGGCCGCGCGCGGGATCCTGCCCGGCCACGATTTCGCGGTGACCGGCTTCGACGACATCCCCGAGGCCGCTGCCAGCGTGCCCACCCTGAGTACGGTCGCAACCGAACCGCGGGCGCGCGGGCGCCAGGCCGCGACGCTGCTGCTCGAGCGGGTACGCGCGCCGGAGACTCCGCCCCGGACGCTCATCGCGCCCGTGCAGCTCGTCGCACGCGCGAGTTCCGCCTTCACGGCGCCCGACGCCACCACCAACCGGACCACCCTCCGATGACCGAGCCCCGCTCCACCCACGGCACCGCGCTCGCGGTCGCCACCACCGTGTTCTTCATGTGGGGGCTGCTGACCAGCCTCAACGACGTGCTGATCCCGCACTTCCAGACCGTGTTCGCCCTGAACTACACGATCTCCCTGCTGGTGCAGTCGGCGTTCTTCGGCGCCTACTTCGTGATGTCGGTGCCGGCCGGGCGGCTGGTCGGGCGGGTCGGCTACCAGCGCGGCATGGCCATCGGCCTGGTCGTGTCGGGCCTGGGTGCGCTGCTGTTCTGGCCCGCGGCCGCGGCGCCGTCCTACCCGCTGTTCCTGTGCGCGCTGTTCGTCCTGGCCTCGGGCATCACCACGCTGCAGGTCGCCGCCAATCCCTACGTGGGCCTGCTCGGGCCGGAGCGGCTGGCCTCGAGCCGACTCAACCTGGCGCAGGCGATGAACTCGCTGGGAGCGACGCTCGGGCCCAAGCTCGGCGGCGTCCTGATCTTCTCGGCAGCGGCGCTCGGCGCGGCCGAGCTGGCCCAGCTGCCGCCGGCCGAGGCGCTCGCCTACCAGCACGAGCAGGCGCGTGCGCTGCAGATGCCCTACCTGGTCCTCGCCCTGGTGCTGTTCGGGCTCGCGGTGTTCCTGTTCCGGATCCGCCTCGCCGGCACCTCCGACACCGGCGCCGCCGCGGCCCAGCGCCGCCCTCGGCTCGGCGTCCTGCTGCAGCACCGCGGCCTGCTGCTGGCCGTGCTCGGCATCTTCATCTACGTCGGCACCGAGGTCGCCATCGGCAGCCTGCTGATCAACTACCTCGCGCTTCCCGAGGTCGCGGGCCTGAGTCACGCCGACGGCGCGACCTACGTCACCTACTACTGGGGAACGGCGATGGTGGGCCGCTTCGTCGGCTTCGCCCTGCTGCGCACCCTGGATGCCGGCCGCGTGCTGGGGGCGGCCGGACTCGCCGCCGCCGCCCTGGTGCTGCTGTCGGTGGTCGCCGGCGGCGAGATCGCGCTGTGGGCGATCGTGGCGGTCGGCCTGTTCAACTCGGTGATGTTCCCGACCATCTTCTCGCTGGGCATCCGCGGCATGGGCGCGGCGACCAGTTCCGCGTCGAGCCTGCTGGTGATGGCCATCGTCGGCGGCGCGCTGTTCCCGCTGGCGCAGGGCGCGATCGCCGACACCGTGGGCCTGCGCTGGTCGTTCCTGCTGCCGGCCTGCGGCTACCTCTACATCGTGTTCTACGGGTTCATCGGCAGCCGCGGCCACGCGCGCGTCGACGACGCGCAGGCATGAGCGCCGTCGTCTGCTTCGGCGAGGCCCTGATCGACTTCCTCGCCGCGCCCGAGTCCGCCCCGGATGCGCCGCGCGCCTACCTGCGCAATGCCGGCGGCGCGCCCGCGAACGTGGCCGTGGCGCTGGCCCGGCTGGGGGTGGCCTCGCGCTTCGTCGGCATGCTCGGCGCGGACCTGTTCGGCGACTTCCTCGCCGCGGAACTCGCCGCCGCCGGCGTCGACACCCGCGGCGTCCGCCGCACCGCAGAGGCGAAGACGGCGCTGGCCTTCGTCGACCTCGATGCCGAGGGCGAGCGCAGCTTCAGCTTCTACCGCCCGCCCGCGGCCGACCTGCTGTTCGAGCCGGCGCAGTTCGACGCCGCCGATTTCGCCGGCTGCGCGGTGTTCCACGTGTGCTCCAACAGCCTCACCGCGCAGCCGGCGCGCGGCGCCACGGTCGCCGGCATGCGCCGCGCCCGCGAGGCCGGCGCACTGGTGAGCATGGACCTCAACCTGCGCACCAACCTCTGGGAGGCCGGCGCCGACCTCCACGCCGAGGTGTGGCCGGCGTTGGCGGAAGCCGCGCTGGTGAAGCTCTCGCGCAGCGAGATGGACTGGCTCGCCGAGTGCGAAGGCTCCGATGCAGCCGTACTCGAACGCCTCCTGCAGCACCGTGCGCGCCTGGTCGTGGTCACCGACGGCGGCAGTGGCCCGGTGACCTGGCATGCCGCCGGCAGCCATGGCGCCTACCCGGTCGTGCCGGTGCGCGCGGTGGACACCACCGGCGCCGGCGACGCGTTCGTCGCCGGCCTGCTCGCACAGCTCCTGGCGCGCGGCGCCGGCGCGGACGATCTCGTCGCGCTCGCCGCCGACGCCGCGGCGATGACCTCGCTCCTGCGCTTCGCATCGGCCTGCGGCGCGCGCGCCACCCAGAGCCACGGCGCCTTCGCCGCCATGCCCACCCACGCCGACGTCCTCGCCTTCCTGGAACAGAACCCGTGAGCCGACCCGCCCTGCCCGCCTCGCCCGTTCCCGACTTCCGCGATCCCGGCGTCCTGCGCCAGCACATCGCCGACACGATGGGCTTCTACCGGCCCAACGTGATCGATCCCGACGGCGGCTACCGCCAGTACTTCCGCGACGACGGCAGCGTCTACGACGCCTCGCACCGGCACCTGGTCAGCAGCACCCGCTTCGTCTTCAACTTCGCGATGGCCGCGCGCGAGTTCGGCTCTCCCGAGGATCTCGACCTCGCCCGCCACGGCCTGCGCTACCTGCGCGTGGTCCACCGCAATCCCGCCACCGGCGGCTACGCCTGGACGATCCGCGACGGCGTGCCGGAGGACCGCACCAACATGGCCTACGGCACCGGCTTCGTGCTGCTGGCCTACGCCAGCGCGCTCAAGGCCGGCATCGACGACGCGCGACCGTGGATCGACGAGACCTGGGACCTGCTCGAGTCGCGCTTCTTCGAACCCGGGCACGGGCTCTACCGCGACGAGGCGAGCGCCGACTGGACCTTCTCCGGCTACCGCGGCCAGAACGCCAACATGCACCTGTGCGAGGCGATGCTGGCTGCCTTCGAGGCGACCGCAGAGCGCCGCTACCTCGACCGCGCCCTGCTGCTGGCCGACGGCATGACCCGCCGCCAGGCGGCGAGGGCCGGCGGCCTGGTATGGGAGCACTACGACCGCGACTGGAACGTCGACTGGGACTACAACCGCGACGACCCGAAGCACCTGTTCAAGCCCTGGGGCTTCCAGCCCGGGCACCAGACCGAGTGGGCCAAGCTGCTGCTGATCCTCGACCGCCACGTCGAGGCCGACTGGCTGCTGCCGACCGCGCGGCACCTGTTCGACACCGCGCTCGCCCGCGCCTGGGACGCCGGGCACGGCGGCATCGCCTACGGCTTCGATCCAGAAGGCCGGGTCTGCGACGACGACAAGTACTTCTGGGTGCAGGCCGAGAGCCTGGCCGCGGCGATGCTGCTGCACGCGCGCACCGGCGAGCAGGCCTATGCCGACTGGTACGACCGGCTCTGGGCCTACGCCTGGACGCATTTCGTCGACCACGAGCACGGCGCCTGGTACCGCATCCTCGACCGCCGCAACCGCAGGTACTCCGACGAGAAGAGCCCGGCCGGCAAGACCGACTACCACACCATGGGCGCCTGCCACGAAGTGCTCAACGTGCTGCGCGGCGACGACGGCATGCGCGCTCCCAGCGTCGCGGAGGCGGAACGATGATCCGGCACAGGCTCGCCCTCGCCCTGCTCCTCGTCGCCCCGGCCGCCCCAGGCGCCGAGGCCTTCCGCACCTCCTTCGAGCCCGGGGAAGCCGTGCCCGCCGGCGACGGTGCCGGTCCCGCGCTCGTGGTCGGCGGCGGGCCTGCGGATCCCTACGCGGCCAGGGCCGGCGTCGGCTACAGCGGCCTGCATGCCCTGCGCTACCGGGGCACCGGCACGCGACGGCTGTTCGAAACCGACCTGCGGATCGATGCCGATACCACGCTGTCGTGGCTGGTGCTGCCGGAGATCGTCGACGGCGATACCGTCGCCTCCACCTACGTCTCGCTCGATGCGGTGCTCGACGACGGCCGCCGCATCTCCGACCTGCCGGTCCGCGACCAGCACGGCGTGGCCCCCGGCGCCGCGGCGCAGGGCGACTCGAAGACCCTGTATCCGCAGCAGTGGGCGCGCAAGGCCGTGCGCCTGGGCGACGTGCCGGCGCTGCGCGGGCGCCGGGTGGTCGCGCTCGAACTGCAGGTCGCGCCGCCGGAGGGAAGCGAGGCGCGCGGCTGGATCGACGACATCGCGCTCGGGGCGGTGCCGCGGCGCGCGGTCGAACGGCCGTCGGAGTGGGTCTCGACCACGCGCGGCACCCAGTCCAACGGCCGCTTCTCGCGCGGGAACAACTTCCCGGCGACGGCCGTACCGAACGGCTTCAACTTCTGGACCCCGGTCACCGACGCGGGGACGCTCAACTGGCTCTACCGCTGGAGCGAGCAGAACGGCGCCGACAACCGCCCGCGCCTGCAGGCGCTGGCCCTGAGCCACCAGACCAGCCCGTGGATGGCCGACCGCCAGACCTTCCAGGTGATGCCCTCGGCGACGCCGGGCGCGCCCGAGGCCGACCGCGAGGCGCGCGCGCTGGCCTTCTCCCATGACGCCGAACTGGCCCGGCCCCATCACTACCGGGTGGCCTTCGATGCCGGCATCACCGCCGAGATCGCACCCACCGACCATGCCGCCGTGTTCCGCTTCGCCTTCCCGGAAGGAGGCGACGCGAACCTGCTGTTCGACAACGTCGACGGTCGCGCCGGGCTGACGCTCGATCCCGCCGCGCAGACCCTGAGCGGCTGGACCGACGTGCGCAGCGGGCTGTCGACCGGCGCCACGCGCATGTTCGTGGTCGCCCGTTTCGACCGGCCCTGGCGCGACAGCGGCCGGATCGACGGCACCGGGCGGCCGACCGGCTGGGTGAAGTTCGACGCCGGGCGCGGGCGCGCGGTGGAGATGCGCATCGCCACCTCGCTGATCTCGGTCGAGCAGGCCTGGCACAACCTCGCGCTGGAGATCGGCGAGGACGAGTCGTTCGCCGATGTCGCCGCGCGGGCGCAGGCGGCCTGGGACGCGCGGCTGGGCGTGATCGAGGTCGAGGGCGCGAGCGACGACCAGCTCGCCACGCTCTACTCCAACCTCTACCGCCTGTTCCTGTACCCGAACTCCGGCCACGAGAACGCGGGCACCGCCGAGGCGCCCGACTGGCGCTACGCCAGCCAGAACTCGTGGTCCGACGACAACGCCGAAGGCAACGCCACGCGTACCTTCGCGCCGGTGCGCGACGGCCGGGTGGCGGTCAACAACGGCTTCTGGGACACCTTCCGCACGACCTGGCCGGCCTATGCCCTGTTCGCGCCCACGCTCGCCGGCGAGCTGGTGCAGGGCTTCGTCGAGCAGTACCGCGCCGGCGGCTGGATCGCGCGCTGGTCGTCGCCGGGCTACGCCGACCTGATGGTCGGCACCAGCTCCGACGTCGCATTCGCCGATGCCTTCGCCAAGGGCGTGGGCGGCTTCGATCCCGAGGAGGCCTATGCGGCGGCGCTGAAGAACGCCACCGTGGTCGCGCCCGACCGCCACGTCGGCCGCAAGGGCATGGCCCGCTCGACCTTCCGCGGCTATGCCGACACCTCGGTGCACGAGGGCATGTCGTGGACGCTGGAAGGCGCCCTCAACGACTTCGGCATCGCCGGCATGGCCGAGCGGCTGGCGGCGGACGCCACCGATCCGCAGCGTCGCCGCCGCTATGCGGACGAGGCCGCCTACTTCCGCGCCCGCGCCGCCGGCTACGCCAGGCTCTTCGACCCCGCGGTCGGCTTCTTCCAGGGCCGCGACGCCGACGGCGGATGGCGGCTGTCGCCGGCGGACTACGACCCGCGCGTCTGGGGCCACGACTACACCGAGGCCAACGGCTGGACCTTCGCCTTCACCGCCCCGCACGACGGCGCCGGCCTCGCCGCCCTGTACGGTGGGCGCGCGGGGCTCGCCGCCAGGCTCGACGCCTTCTTCGCCACGCCGGAGACCGCCGACGAGCGCCTGGTCGGCAGCTACGGCGGCGTCATCCACGAGATGACCGAGGCGCGCGACGTACGCATGGGCATGTACGCGCACAGCAACCAGCCCTCGCACCACATCCCGTGGATGTACCTCCACGCGGGCCAGCCGTGGAAGACCCAGGCGATCACGCGCGGGATCCTCGGCCGCCTCTACCTCGGCAGCGAGATCGGCCAGGGTTACGCCGGCGACGAGGACAACGGCGAGATGTCGGCCTGGTACCTGTTCGCCGCACTCGGCCTGTACCCGCTGCGGATGGGCGCCCCGGAGTACGCGAGCGGCTCGCCGCCGTTCGAACGCGCGGTGGTGCACCTGCCGAACGGGCGCGAGCTGGTGGTCAACGCGCCCGGCAACGACCGCGACAATGTCTACGTGCAGTCGCTGCAGGTGGATGGGCAGGCCTGGACCCGGCCGTGGATCCCGCACGAGATCGTCGCCGCGGGCGCGACGCTGGACTTCGTGCTCGGGCCGGAGCCGTCCGCCTGGGGCAGCGCGCCTGAGGACATGCCGCCGTCGCTCACCGCGGCCGGCGGCATGCCGATGCCGCTGCGCGACCTCGCCGGGGGCGGCGACGCGCGGGTCGTGCACCGCGACGGCGAGGACGCGTCCACGCTGCTGGACGACGACGCCCGCACCATCGTCGACGCGAGCGGCCGCGAGCCGGTCGTCGCCCTGCGCCTGGACCGCGCCGCGGCGCCGCGCTTCTACACGCTGACCTCGGGCGAGCGGCCGCTGCACGGGTTGGGCTGGGTCCTCGAAGGCCGCGACGCCAGCGGCGCCTGGACCGTACTCGACCGCCGCGATGGCGAGGACTTCCGCTGGCCGCTGCAGACCCGGCCGTTCCGCATCGACGCGCCGGCGTCGATGCGCGAGTTCCGGATCCGTTTCGACGGGCCCGCGCGGCTGCAGCTCGCCGAGATCGAGCTTCTCGACACCGCACCCGCCGCGCCGCCCGCCCACTGAAGGACCGCCATGCTCCGCTCCACCCTGTCCGCCGCCGCCCTCGCCCTCGCCCTCGCCGCCAGCGGCGGCGCGCACGCCTTCGAGGCCACCGTCGAACGCGACGGCACCACGCTCACCTTCGTCGACGCGGGCGACGCCCTGCCCCGCGCCACCGACGAGGCGATCATCGAGACCTTCTTCGCCGCCTACGCGCGCCAGCGCGCCGACTTCAACCCGGGCGCGGCCAGTGCGGTGACGATCACCGTCGATCCGGCCTACGACGGCATCGCCTACGTCGACGGCGCGGTCATGACCATCAACCCGGGCTGGCTCGAGAGGCATCCGGGCGACACCGATCTCGTCACCCACGAGGCCATGCACATCGTGCAGGCCTACGGCGACGGCGACGCGCCCGGCTGGCTCACCGAGGGCATCGCCGACTGGGCGCGCGACGCCTACGGCCGCGACAACGCCGCCGCGGGCTGGGCGCTGCCGGAGACGGTGACGCCCGAGCATCGCCACGACAGCGGCTATCGCGTCACCGCGGCCTTCCTGAAGTGGGCGGAACAGCGCCATGCGGGGCTGGTGAAGGGCCTGGACGCGGCGCTGCGCGAGGGCCGCTACGACGACGCCACCTGGTCCGCGCTCGCCGGCGAGGACGTCGCGACGCTGTGGAACCGCTACGCCGCCGAGCGCAGCGCCAACCGCATCATCTCCGACTGAATCGGCCGCGTCGCCGCGATGACACTCCGCGGCGCGCGTGGAACCATAGCGGGATGACCGCACCCAGCTTCCTCTGGTACGACCTCGAGACCTTCGGCCGCGATCCGCGGCGCACGCGCATCGCCCAGTTCGCGGCGATCCGCACGAATGCGGACCTGGAGCAGGCCGAGGCGCCGGTCTCGCTGTTCTGCCGTCCTGCCGACGACCTGCTGCCCTCGCCCGGCGCGGCGATGATCACCGGCCTCAGTCCGCAACGGGCGCAGCGCGACGGGCTGCCGGAAGCGGAGTTCGTCGCGCGCATCCACGAGGAGATGAGCCGTCCGGGCACCTGCAGCCTCGGCTACAACTCGCTGCGCTTCGACGACGAGTTCGTGCGGCACGCGCTCTACCGCAACTTCTTCGACCCCTACGAGCGCGAGTGGCGCGGCGGCAACTCGCGCTGGGACCTGCTCGACTTCATGCGCCTGGCGCACGCGCTGCGGCCCGAGGGCCTGGAGTGGCCGCGGCGCGAGGATGGCAGCCCCAGCTTCCGCCTCGAGGAGCTGGCCGCGGCCAACGGCATCGGCCACAGCCGCGCCCACGAGGCGCTGTCGGACGTCGAGGCGCTGATCGGCCTGGCGCGGAGGCTGCGCGCCGCGCAGCCGCGACTGTGGGACTACGGGCTGACGCTGCGCAGCAAGAAGCACTGCGGCGGCCTCGTCGACGTGGTCCATGGCGAGCCGCTGCTGCACGTGTCCGGGCGCTATCCCGCCAGCCGCCTGTGCGCGGCGCTGGTGCTGCCGATCGCGCGGCATCCGGCCATCGACAGCCGCGTCATCGTCGCCGACCTCGACCAGCCCCCCGACGCCCTGTTGGAGCTCGACGCCGGGGACATCGCCGACCGGCTGTACACGCCGCGCGCCGACCTGCCCGAGGGCGAGGCGCGGATCGGGCTCAAGGAAGTGCACCTCAACCGCTGCCCGGCGCTGGTGCCGATCCGCCACCTGCGCGAGGCCGACTACGCGCGGCTCGGCATCGACCCGGGGGTGGCCCTGGCGCGCGCGGCGCGGCTGCGCGCCGACGCCGACCTTCCCGAGAAGCTGCGGCGGGTGTTCGCGCGGCCGCCGCGGGGCGGCGGTGGCGACGTCGACGGCGCGCTCTACGACGGCTTCATCCCGGACGCCGATCGCGCCCGCTTCGCGCGCGTGCGGTCAGCGCCACCGGAGGCGCTGACCGCGGACGCATTCCCCTTCGCCGATCCGCGCTTCGGCGAGCTCCTGTTCCGCTACCGCGCGCGCAACTGGCCGGAGTCGCTGGATGCCGCCGGCCGCGAGCGCTGGGACGCGTTCCGGCGCGGGCGGCTGGCGCCCGGCAGCGAGTGCAGCGAGTACGACTTCGCCTCCTACTTCGCCGAGATCGCCGCGATCCGCAGCGCCCATCCCGACGGCGCCACGCAGGTGCTGATGGACGCCTACGCCGAATGGGGCCGGCGCCTGCAGGGCGACCTCGCCCCATCCGCTCCCGCCTCGCCCCCGTAGGTGCCCTGTTCCGCCTCCTTCTGCCGACATGACGACCTACTTCACCGACAAGACCTTCCGCTTCCTGCGCGGCCTGGCGCGCAACAACGACCGCACCTGGTTCCAGGCCCACAAGGCCGACTACGAGCGCCACCTCCGCGAGCCGATGCTGCAGCTCATCACCGACCTGCAGCCGGGACTGGCCGCGATCAGCCCCCACTTCCGCGCCGACCCGCGCCGCGTCGGCGGCTCGCTGTTCCGGATCCAGCGCGACACCCGCTTCGCCAACGACAAGAGCCCGTACAAGACCTGGGCGGCGGCGCGGCTGTTCCACGAGCGCGCGCGCGAGGTGCACGCACCCGGCTTCTACTTCCACGTCGACGCAGGCGGCGGCTACGCCGGTGGCGGCCTGTGGCAGCCGGACGCGCCGACGCTGCGCCGGCTGCGCGACTTCCTGCTGGAGAACCCGACCGCGTGGACCGAGGCCACCGCCGGCATCGGGCGCGAGGCGGCCTGGGGCGGCGAGACGCTCAAGCGGCCGCCGCGCGGCTTCCCGCCCGAGCATCCGCTGATCGAGGACCTCAAGCGCAAGGATTTCGTGGCCTCGCGCCGCTTCGACGCGACGGTGGTCCTCGGCGAGGACCTGCGCGAGGAGATCCTGGCCGGCGTGCGCGCCACCGCACCGCTGGTCGACTACCTGTGCGCGGCCCTCGACCTGCCGTTCTGAAGCGGGCGCGTGGGGACGGCGGTCGCGGCGCGGAGGCCGTTTCGCGCTGACGCCACCCCCGCGCCAGACGTGCTTCCCTCGCCCGACGCTGCGGTCCGCGCGAACTTTTCGGCGGCGCCGTGCGTCTGACCCTCGCAAGCCGCCCTTCCGCGCTGCCCGGAGCCGACCATGCTGATCCGCCGTCCCGCCGACGTCCTGCCGTCCGAGATCACGCCGGAGCCCGTCTACCGGGCCCGCCGCCAGCTGATGGGCGCGGCGCTGGCCACGCCGCTGCTGGGGCTCGCCGGCTGCGCGGAGGCCGACACGCCCGCCGCCGGCGGCGCCGCCGATGCCGCCACCGACACGCCCGACGGCTTCCGCACCAGCGAGGAGCAGACGCGCTTCGCCAACGCCAGCACCTACAACAACTTCTACGAGTTCGGCACCGGCAAGGCCGATCCGGCGGAGAACGCGCACACGCTGCAGCCGGTGCCGTGGTCGGTCACCGTGGGCGGTGCCGCCGGCAAGCGCGGCACCTTCGCGCTGGAGGACCTGCTGAAGGACCGCGCCGGCGAGGAACGCATCTACCGGATGCGCTGCGTCGAGGCCTGGTCGATGGTGATCCCGTGGCTGGGCATGCCGCTGGGCACCTTCCTCAGGCAGTTCGAGCCGACCTCGAATGCCAGGTACGTGCGCTTCGTGACCCTGGACGACCCGCGGCAGATGCCGGGCCTGCGCTATCCGGTGCTGGACTGGCCGTACGAGGAGGGGCTGCGCATCGACGAGGCGATGCATCCGCTCGCGTTCCTGGCGGTGGGCATGTACGGGCGCCCCCTGCCCAACCAGAACGGCGCGCCGCTGCGCCTGGTCGTGCCCTGGAAGTACGGCTTCAAGGGCATCAAGTCGATCGTGCGCATCGAGTTCACCGAGGACATGCCGCCGACCAGCTGGAACAAGTCGGCGCCGCGCGAATACGGCTTCTTCGCCAACGTCAATCCGGCGGTCGCCCACCCGCGCTGGAGCCAGGCCAGCGAGCGGCGCATCGCCGGCGGCGGCAACCGCATCTTCGCCGGCAGGATCCCGACCCGGCCGTTCAACGGCTATGCCGAGCAGGTCGCGCCGCTCTACGCGGGCATGGACCTGCGCAAGTGGTTCTGATGGCCGCGCGCAGCGCCGCACCCGCGCGTCCGCGACGCCGCCCGCAGCCGCGCTGGATCGCGGCCAAGACGCTGGTCCACCTGCTCGCGCTGGTGCCGGCCGGCGTCCTCGGCTGGCGCGTCCTCGACGCCTTCCAGGGTGGCGACGCGCTCGGCGCCGACCCGGTCGCCGCGATCACCCACTTCACCGGCCTGTGGGCGCTGCGCATGCTGCTGGTGTCGCTGGCGATCACCCCGCTGCGGCGCCTCACCGGCTGGCCGGGCTGGGTGCGCTTCCGACGCATGCTCGGGCTGTACGCCTTCTTCTACGCCAGCCTGCACTTCGCGACCTACCTGTTCCTCGACCTCGGCGGGCTGTGGGCGCAGATCCTCGAGGACCTGACCACGCGCAGCTACATCATCGTGGGCTTCGGCGCCTGGCTGATCCTGCTGGCGCTGGCCTCGACCTCGACCACCAGGGCGATCCGCAGGCTCGGCCGCCGCTGGGCGCAACTGCACAGGCTGGTGTACGTCGCGGCGGTCCTCGCCGTGCTGCACTTCGTGTGGCTGGTGAAGGCCGACCTGCGCGAACCGGCGCTGTATGCGGCGATCCTCGCGGTGCTGTTCGGCATCCGCATCTGGTATCGGCTGCGTGCGGCGAAGGCGGCGAAGGCGGCGCCGCGGCGCGCGTCCGCGTCTCAGCCGCTGAAGCGCGGGGCGTAGACCAGCAATGCAGTGATCGCGCCGCCGAGGAGCGCGGCGGCGAGCAGCAGCCACCAGGCCATGCCCACCGGCTCGCACCGCCTCGGCACCGGGTCCGGCTCCCGCACCACCTCGGGCAGCGGCAGCTCATCCAGCGCCTCCGGGGCCAGCGTCGCCGCCCCCGGCGCGTGCGGCGGGCCTTCCAGCACGAAGCGGTGCTGCTCGATCGCGACCTGGTCGCCGACGCGCAGCCGCGCCGTGCGCACCGGCTGACCATTGACGAGGCAGGGCTCGGCGCCGAGCGCGCGCAGGCGCACCTCGCGACCGACCAGTTCGATGGCGACGTGACGCTCGCCGATCGCGGGATCGGGCAGGCGGATGTCGGCGCCGCCGCCGCGGCCGAGGATGCGCGGTGCCTCGAGCGAGTAGCAGCGGCCGAAATGGGGACCGGCCACGCCGCGCAGCACGTGCCGCAGCCCCGCGAGCCGCTCGGCGGGCGCGGGCTCGGCGGTGGTCTCCGCCGTGTCGACGTCGCCCTGCAGCAGCATGCGCACGCCGGCCAGGGTGACGGTGTCGCCCGGACGCAGCAGCGCAAGCCGGTGCACCGCGCGCGCATTGACGTGTGCGCGTGCCTCCTCCCCCACCAGGCACAGCCAGGTGCCGCCGTGCTCGCTGGCGATCAGCGCCTGGCGGGCGGCGATGCCGGCCATGTCGAGCACCACCCGGTTGTCCGCTGCGCGCCCGAGCGTGACGCGCTCGCCCGCCAGCGCCACGTCGGGATGCTCGCCATTGGGGAAGGTCAGTCGCATGCGGCTTCCGGCTGCGCTCGCGCCGCGTGCGTCGCCAGCGTCGAAGGGTCTGTCATTCTAGGCACTTTGGCACATCGTCCACGCACGGCGGCATGACATCGCCACTGTCATCGTGTGCCGCGCACCCATCGTCCGGGAGTTCTCCATGGCATCCATCGACATCGAACGCACGCACGCCCTCGGGCTGGCGCAGGCACGGCAGGCCGTGGAGGACGTGGCCCGTCGCATCGCCGAACGCTTCGGGATCGACTACGCCTGGCGCGGCGACGCCCTCGGCTTCAGCCGACCCGGCGTGGACGGCGCGATCACGGTGAGCGAGGACCGCGTCCACGTCGGCGCGAGGCTCGGCATGATGATGGGCATGCTGAAGACGCCGATCGAGCAGGAGATCCACCGGGTGCTCGACGAGCGCTTCGGCCCGGCGCCCTGAGGCCGCCGTCCGCCACCGATCCGCTTCCCCCGCAACAGGAGCCGCACATGAGCGACCGCACCACCTCCCGCCGCCGCAGCGGCAAGACGCCCTCGCCGCAGTCCATCTCCGACTCCGCGCAGCAGGTCTGGCTGGCCGGGTTGGGCGCGCTCGGGCGTGCGCAGCAGGAGGGCGCACGCCTGTTCGAGACCCTGGTCCGCGAGGGCGCCGAGGCGCAGCAGCGCACCCGTGGCGCCGCCTCCGAGGGCCTGGAGCAGATGCGCGAGGCGGTCGATGCCCAGGTCGGCCAGGCGCGGGGCAGCGCCGGCGAGGCCTGGGAACGGATCGAGGCTGCGTTCGACGAGCGGATGGCGCGCGCGATGCTGCGCCTGGGCATCCCGCGCCGCGTCGAACTCGATGCGCTGACCGCACGGGTGGATGCGCTGTCGGCCGAAGTCGCCGCGCTGCGCGCCCGGCCGGCGGCGCGGGCGACGCGCAAGGCGCCGGCGGTCAAGCGCGCGCCGGTGGCGCCGACCAAGAGCGCGGCGCGCAAGTCGGCGCTGCGCACCCGCCCGGCCTCCGGCCGGACCGGCAACCAGGATTGATGCAGGACGGCGCGCGTCACAGCGGCGCGCCGACAGGGGGAGTGGACGGATGAGCGGCATAGCGCTGCTGGCAGGCCTGGGCATCGCGCTCGTGGCCGCGGCCGGCGTGGCGTGGCAGATCGGCATCGTCGGACGCCGGCGCGCGGACGCGCGCCTGGGCGTCGCGGCGATGGCTGCGATGAAGTGGCGCGAACTCGCGGTGGCGCTGCGGGCAGCGATGCGCCGCGAAGGCTACTTCGAAAGCCGCCGCGCCGAGGCACCGCGGCCCGAGGACGGCTTCGACTTCGCCCTGGTCCGTGACGGCGTGCCGCACCTGCTGGCGTGCAAGCACGGCACGGCCTATCGCCTCCGCGCGGCAGCGGTGGCCGAGTTCGACCGCACCCTGGGGATGCACGGCGCCGGCAGCGGCACCCTGGCCACGCTCGGCCGTATCGAGGACGACGCGAGGCGCCGACGCAACGTGCACGACGTGACCCTGCTGGACGGCGAGGCGCTGTGGTGGCGTCTGCGCGCCGACATCCCGACGGAGACGCTGGCCGCGATCGAGGCGCAGGTCGCGCGCGACACTCGGCGGCAGCTGGCCATCGGTGTCGGCGCCAGCGCCACGTTGGGACTGCTCGCCTTCCTCGCCCTCAACCCGCTGTTGCGCGACCTCGATGGACGGCGCGACCAGGCGGTGGTGTCCGCGCCCGTCGCCGCGCCACGGACCGGGCCGGCTGCGCCGCCGCCCGTGGCGGACGCTCCGCAGGTTCTCGACGAGGCCGAACTGCAGCGGCGCCGTACCGCCGTGACGGTCGACATCCGCGCCCTGCCTGGCGTCGCCTCGGCGAGCTGGGCGACCGCCTCCACTCTGGTGCTGGATCCACAAGATGCAGGCGGGCAGGCGGACGACGCGCCGCTGATCGCCGAGGTCTGTCGACTGCTGGGCCGTTACCGCGAGCTCGACATGACCCGCATCCAGCTGGTGCCACCGCAGGGCAGCGGCGTGCCGGTGCGCTGGCGCCGTTGCCAGGGGAGCTGAACGCGTCCGCCGCCGGTGCGGGCGCTGCGCCCGAGGCCTTCGTCAGGAGGGTTCGACCAGGGCGCGTCGAGGCGACGCGTCGGCGGCGCAGGCGGTCCTGAAGACGCCGAGGGCGATGCGGCCCTCGTCGGTCAGGCCGATGCGGCCGCCATGCGTGCCGATCCAGCCGTCGCCGTCGCCAAGGGCATCGATCACCCCGGGGGACAGCGTCTCGCCGCGCTCCGCAGCCTCGAGCACCGCCCGCATCACCAATCCGATCCTGTCGAGCACGCTGCCTCCGTCGCCACTTCCGCTCCGGATTCCCGTGTCCACGGTACGCGAGGCGAAGTTACCCGCTCGTTACGCGCCGCTCACGCCCGACCGGCGGTCGCGCGGCGCGGAGCGGCGGAGCCACGGCCTGCGGACGGGCATGAAAAAACCGGCGCGAGGCCGGTTTCGTCATCACACATCGCAACAACCATGGTGGGCGGTACAAGGTTCGAACTTGTGACCCCTGCCGTGTGAAGGCAGTGCTCTACCGCTGAGCTAACCGCCCAAGAGGGCGCGCATGGTAATGGGGCCCGCGCATCGCGGTCAAGCATCGGCATGGGAGTGCGGCCCGCTAGACTCGTCCGATGACCGGAATGCCCTACCTGCTGCACAACCCCCGCTGTTCCAAGTCGCGTGGCGCGCTCGCCCTCCTGCAGGAGCGCGGCGTCGCCGTGCGCGAGTTGCGCTACCTCGACACGCCGCTGTCCGCGACGGAGATCGACGCCCTGCTCGCGCGCCTCGGCAGCGCCGATCCGCGCGCGCTGATGCGCACCGGCGAAGCGCTCTACGCCGAGCTGGGGCTGGACGACCCGCAGATCGGGCGCGGCGCCTTGGTCGATGCCATGGCCCGCCATCCGCGCCTGATCGAACGCCCGGTGTTCGTGCACGGCGACCGCGCCGTCGTCGGACGCCCGCCGGAGCGCGTGCTCGAGCTTCTCGGCGATTAGGCCGGCTCCATCTCGGCCGGCGCATGGCCGGCGCGACTGCGGGTCGGCACGCTGAAGGCGTCGGCGCGCGCGGCGAGCCAGAAGCGACGGAACACCTGGTGGTCGGGCACGCCGTGCAGGAGTTCGCCGGGCTCCAGGTAGGGATACAGCGAGGCCAGCGAGCGCACCTGGGTCGACGAGACGCGGCGGATGACGTGCTCCGGCCCGAGCTGGTCTGGATGGGTGAGCCCGGCCGCCGAGAGCAGTTCGCGCAGCGCCTCGAGCGTGGCCTGGTGGAAGTTGTAGACCCGCGTCGCCTTGCGCGTGGCATCGAGCGAGCGCCAGCGCCTGGGATCCTGCGTCGCCACCCCGCTCGGGCAATGGTCGGTGTGGCAGCGCAGCGACTGGATGCAGCCGAGCGCGAACATGAAGCCGCGCCCGGCGTTGCACCAGTCCGCGCCCATCGCCAGCAGCCGTGCGATGTCGAAGGCGGAGCTGACCTTGCCCGCCGCACCGATGCGCACGCGCTTGCGCAGGTCGAGGCCGACCAGGGTGTTGTGGACCAGCAGCAGCGCCTCGGTGAGCGGCGCGCCCATGTGGTTGACGAACTCCAGCGGCGCCGCGCCAGTGCCGCCCTCGGCGCCGTCGACGACGATGAAGTCCGGCACGATGCCGGTCTCGCGCATGGCCTTGGCGATGCCGAACCACTCCCAGGGATGACCGATCGCGAGCTTGAAGCCGACCGGCTTGTCGCCCGAGAGCTCGCGCAGGCGGGCGACGAACTGCAGCAGTCCGAGCGGCGTCGAGAAAGCGCCGTGGGCCGCCGGCGAGATGCAGTCCTGCCCGACGGGGATGCCGCGCGCCTCGGCGATCTCGGCGGTGACCTTGGCGCCCGGAAGCATGCCGCCGTGGCCCGGCTTGGCGCCCTGGCTCAGCTTGATCTCGATCATCCTGACCTGCGGGTCGCGCGCCTGCTCGGCGAAGCGGCGTTCGTCGAAGCTGCCGTCGGCGTGCCGGCAGCCGAAGTAGCCCGATCCGATCTCCCACACGATGTCTCCGCCGTGCTCGCGGTGGTAACGCGAGATCGAGCCCTCGCCGGTGTCGTGGTAGAAGCGACCGCGCCGCGCGCCCTCGTTGAGTGCGCGGATCGCGTTCGGCGACAGCGAGCCGAAGCTCATCGCGGAGATGTTGAACACGCTGGCCGAGTACGGCTGCGCGCGCTCCGGGCCCACGGTGATGCGGAAGTCGCGCGAGGCGATCTGCGCCGGCCGCAGCGAGTGGTTGATCCACTCGTAGTCGTTGCCGTAGACGTTGACCAGGGTGCCGAACGGGAGCACGTCGGGTTCGCGCAGCGAGCGGTCGTAGATGGCGTGTCGCTGCTCGCGCGAGAACGGTCGCTCGTCCATGTCCGACTCGATGAAGTACTGGCGGATGTTCGGCCCGATCGATTCGCTCAAGCTGCGGATGTGGCCCAGCAGCGGATAGTTGCGCACGACCGTGCGCGCGGTCTGCAGCATGTCCGCCAGGCCCAGCGCCGCGAGCACGCCGAACGCGCCGGCGGCCCATCCCCAGGCCGGATGCCGTGCCGTCATCCACAGGCAGGCGAGGAGCCCGCCGAGGGCCAGGGCGAGGGGCCAGTAGCGGATCGGGAGGGGTGAGCGCATCGCGGTTCGCCTCTGCGTAGTGACCGCCGACATGCTAACCGCCCCACTCCGCGCCCGCCCCGGCGGTATCCTTGGCGGACGGTCCGCATCCGCCCGGATGGCGAAATCGGTAGACGCAGGAGATTTAAAATCTTCCGGCCGCAAGGCCATGCCGGTTCGAACCCGGCTCCGGGCACCAGAGCGCCGGCACGACCGGCACCCATGGCCTCGGGAGTGACTGGCATGAGCTTGCGTCTCCGCCGTCCGCACGGGCCGGTCCGCGGCGTGGTCCGGACCGGATCGACCGCGGCCGGCGCCGACATCTGGCGCATCGATCTCGCGCAGGTCGTCAGCCGTTACATCGCCGGCACCGAGGCCAACCTGCGGCGCATCCTCGAGGCCGCGGAGGGCGGCGGCGCCGTGCTGGTGTTCGACGAGGCCGACGGGCTGTTCGGGCGCAGGACGCCGACGCGCGGGCGCGTCTGCGCGGATCTGCGGCGGCGGCTCGACGCACATCGCGCCGCCGCGGAACGCAGCGGATGCGGCGCCGACGGCTGCGGGATCAGCCCGCAGCCCATCCGAGCAGGCGGTAGAGCGCGAAGGCCACGGCCGCACCCGCCGCGAGGCTGAGCATCCGCGTCGTCCTCCTGCCCCGCCCGGGCCGCGCAAGGGTGCCGCCGCAGTGTTCGCAGAAGCCGCTCCGGCCCAGGCGCAGGAAGCCGCAGCGACTGCAGCCGACGAGGTTGGAGTGGCGCATGGGCGCATCCGGGGTCGAGGAAGGAGCGGCAGGATCCGGGCGCCGCGTCGCAGCGTCCGCGACTGGCACGGCTGCCGCGGCCGGCGCCTACATCCGCTCCTTGATGCCCCGGCGCAGCAGCCACCAGTTGACCGGGTAGCTGGTGGCGAAGCCGGCCAGCATGGCGATCTGCATCATGAACCAGAACTCCACGCTGGCGACCTCCAGGCGCACGCCCAGCAGGCCGCGGAACAGCAGGAACTGCGCGATCGCCATGAACCCGTACATGCCCACCTGCCACGCGGTCAGCGACAGCACGTCGGCCTTGAGCGCCGCAACCAGCCCCTGCCCCACGCTCAGGTCGCGCATCGGCTTGATGCTGAAGTACTGGAACGCCACTCCGAAGGCGAGTGCGAACAGGTAGTCGACGATCCACACCGCGAACATCTTCTCGGCGAACAGCGACTGCCAGCCGGCCCATACCGCCACCGCCGGCACGGCGAATGCCAGCCACTCGGCGACGATATCGCCCAGGGTGCAGCCCGCGCCGCAATGCAGCGCGCCCTTCGCCACCGAGGCCGGGAACGGCGGCTTCTGGTGGTCGCCGTGGGCCTGCATGCGACCGATCCGGAGATACGCCCACAGCGCCAGCACCGAACCGAACAGCGCGCACAACGGCCACACCAGGTACATGATCCACATGTGCTGCGGATGCCGGGTCTGGTCCCAGGCGATGAACGCGGCGCAGGCCAGGCCCGCGGCGAGCGAGACGATCGCGAGGATGTGCAGCCAGGCCGGCACCATGTGCGACAGCCTGCGCCGGCGCCCGTCCCGCTGCGGTGAACGCGCGCGACGCGTGGGAAGCGCATACGAAAACGCCCCGCTGCACGGGCAGCGGGGCGTCGTCTACATCATGGAGCGGGAAACGAGACTCGAACTCGCGACCCCGACCTTGGCAAGGTCGTGCTCTACCAACTGAGCTATTCCCGCTTGATTTTCTGGAGGCCTGAGTCGGAATCGAACCGGCGTACGCGGATTTGCAGTCCGCTGCATGACCACTCTGCCATCAGGCCGTGTTGCGTGATTCTGACCCTCTAACGACAAGACCTCGGCGCACCGAGGTCTGCGTTTCGAAACTGGAGCGGGAAACGAGACTCGAACTCGCGACCCCGACCTTGGCAAGGTCGTGCTCTACCAACTGAGCTATTCCCGCGGAGCCGCAAATTATTCACACCGGCCGCGTCGGCGTCAACTGTTTTCGCGGTCGCCGCGCCGGTCGTCGGGGTCGTTCCTGTGCTCCCCGGCGTCGGCCTGGAACGCCGGCCAGGCCGCGCGCAGATAGCCGAGGCCCGACCACAGGGTCAGGGCCGCAGCGACGCCCAGCAGCCATTCTCCGATCGAGAACACCGGCAGGCCGAGGATGTCGTCGCGGTACACCAGGCAGACGATGGCGACCATCTGCACGATGGTCTTGATCTTGCCGATCGCCGCCACCCGCACCTTGCGCCGCTCGCCGACCTCGGCCATCCACTCGCGCAGTGCGGAGATGGTGATCTCGCGGCCGACGATGATCGCCGACATCAGCGCCAGCCAGATCGTGGGGTGCGACTGCACCACGACGAACAGCGCCACGGTCACCGCGAGCTTGTCGGCGACGGGGTCCAGGAACGCGCCGAACGCCGAGGTCAGGCGGTAGCGGCGGGCGATCCAGCCGTCGGCCCAGTCGGTCACCGCGCAGATGGTGAAGATCATCGCGGCGACGAAGTTCGACCACCGGTACGGCAGGTAGAACGTGACGACCAGCACCGGGATCAGGACGATCCTGAACAGGGTGAGGATGGTGGGCAGGGTCAGCTTCAAGCGTCGGTGTCCGTCTGGTGTTCGAGCCCGTGCAGGGCGGCATAGATGCGCCGGGCGAGGCTGGCGTTGACGCCTTCCACCTCGGCGATCTCCTCCGCCCCGGCGTTGCGCAGGCCGCCGAGGCCGCCGAAGTGCCGCAACAGGTTAGCGCGACGGCGCGGCCCGATCCCCGGGATGTCCTCGAGGCGGCTGGTCTCGCGCGCCTTCTGGCGCCGCCCGCGGTGCCCGGTGATGGCGAAACGATGCGCCTCGTCGCGTATCTGCTGGATCAACTGCAGGGCCGGCGAATCCGGGCCCGGCCGCAGCACGCGGCCGTCGGCGCGAATCAGCGCCTCGTGGCCGGCGCGGCGCGCCTCGCCCTTGGCGATGCCGATCATCTCCACGCTCGCGATGGACAGCGCGTCCAGCACCGCGCGCGCCTGCGCGAGCTGGCCGGGACCGCCGTCGATGAACAGCACGTCGGGCATCACGCCCTCGCCCTGCGCACGGCGGAAGCGGCGCTCCAGCGCCTGGCGCATCGCCGCGTAGTCGTCGCCGCCGGTGATGCCGGCGATGTTGAAGCGCCGGTACTGGCTGCGCACCGGACCCTCGGCGTCGAACACCACGCAGGAGGCGACCGTGGCCTCGCCCATGGTGTGGCTGATGTCGAAACACTCCATGCGCTGCGGCGGCGCGTCGAGTCCGAGCAGGCGCTGCAGCGCATCCATGCGCATGCGCTGGGTGGCGTTGCTGGCGAGGTCGCTGGCCAGCGCCAGCTCGACGTTGCGCCGGGCCAGCTCGAGATAGCGCGCGCGGTCGCCGCGCACCGAGGACTTGATCTCGATCCGCCGTCCCGCCTGCTCGCTCAGGCCGATCTCGATCAGGTCCTGGTCGGGCACCGTGCGGTCGAGCACGATCTCCTTCGGCGGCCGCTGGTCGGCGTAATACTGCGCGACGAAGGCGCTGAGCACCTCGTCGGGCTCCAGGCCGACGCCGTTGAGCCTGGGGAAGAAGGTGCGCGTGCCCTGGTTCATGCCGTTGCGGAAGGCCAGCAGCAGCACGCAGGCGCGACCCTCGCGCACCTCGCACGCGAGCACGTCCATCTCCACCTCGACGCCGTCGACGTACTGGCGCGCGGTGATCTTGCGCACCGTGCCGAGCTGGTCGCGCAGGCGTGCGGCGGTCTCGAAGTCCAGGCGCCCGGCGGCGGTCTCCATCGCCTCGGTCAGCTCCTGCGCCAGCTCGTTGCCGCGGCCCTCCAGGAACAGCTCGGCGCGGTGCACGTCGAGCGCGTAGTCGGCCGCCTCCACCAGCCCGACGCAGGGGCCGGAGCAGCGCCCGATCTGGTACTGCAGGCAGGGCCGGGACCGGTTGCGGAAGACGCTGTCCTCGCAGTTGCGCAGGCGGAACAGGCGGTGCATCACGTTGAGCGTCTCGCGCACCGCGCCCGCGCTCGGATACGGACCGAAGTAGCGCCCGCGGATCGCGCGGCCGCCGCGGTGGAAGGCGATGCGCGGGAAGGTCTCCTTCGTCAGCAGGATGAAGGGATAGCTCTTGTCGTCGCGCAGCATCACGTTGAAGCGCGGCTTCAACGCCTTGATGAGCTGGTTCTCGAGCAGCAGCGCCTCGCCCGGCGTGCGCGTGACGGTGACCTCCATCCGCGCGATCTGCGCCACCATCGTCGCGGTGCGGTGCGGCAGCGCCTTGGTGAAGTAGTTGGCGACGCGCTTCTTCAGCGACGCGGCCTTGCCGACGTAGAGCACGCTGTCGTCGGCCGCGTACATGCGATAGACGCCGGGCGCGGTGGTGAGGCCGCGCACGAAGGCCTTGCCGTCGAAGGCGACGGTGGCGTCGTTCATGCCCGCCCCCGCGTGCCGGTCGCGATCATGCGCCCCGCCCCGTCACGCAGCCGGCGCCGGACGCCCGTGCAGGCGCGCGACGATCGCCTCGGCGGCGGCGTCGAGCATGGCGTGCACGGCCTCGAAATCCTCCGCGCCGCCGGTGTAGGGATCGGGCACCTCCAGACCGTCCTGCCCCGCCCCGGCCCAGTCGCGGATCAGGGCGATCTCGGCCCGCGCGTCCGGCGGTGCCAGGCGGCGCAGCGCCTGCAGGTTGCTGCGGTCCGCGCACAGGATCAGGTCGAACGCGTGGAAGTCGTCCATGTGCACCTGGCGCGCGCGCAGCCCGCTGATGTCGAGGCCGCGCGCGCGGGCGACGGCGACGGTACGCGAATCCGGCGGCTGGCCGACGTGCCAGTCCCCGGTGCCGGCGGAATCGATCTCGACGTGTTCGAGGCCCGCCTCGGCGAGCCGGCGCCGCAGGACGCCCTCGGCCAGCGGTGAACGGCAGATGTTGCCCAGGCAGACGAACAGGATGCGCATGTCGGAAGAAGCCGTACTCGGGAACGAAGCCGCGACGCGGGCGCCGCCCGTACTCAGATGGGGGCGGCGGCGGCGATTTCGAGCCAGTGCCGCTCCGCCCGTTCGAGATCGGCCGGCGTGTCGACGCCCGGCGGGAAGGCCACCGGCGTCGGCGCGACCGCGATGCGGTAGCCGGCTTCGAGCACGCGCAGCTGCTCGAGCGCCTCCAGGCGCTCCAGGCGCGCCGGCGGCAGCGCCGTGAAGCGGCGCAGGAAGCCGACCCGGTAGGCGTAGATGCCGATGTGGCGCAGCCAGCCCGGCTCCAGCGGCGAGAGCTGGTCCTGCGCCATGCGGTCGCGGTGCCAGGGAATCGGCGCGCGGCTGAAGTAGAGCGCGTGGCCCTGTGCGTCGGCGACGACCTTGACCGCGTTCGGATCGAACAGGGTCTCGGTGTCGGTGAACGGTGCGGCGAGCGTCGCCATCTCGGTGCCGGCGTCCTCCAGCAGCTCGGCCACAGCGCGGATGCCCTCCGGCGGCGCGAACGGCTCGTCGCCCTGCAGGTTGACCACGACGGTGGCCTCGTCCCAGCCCAGCTGGTCGGCGCAGGCGGCGATGCGGTCGCTGCCGGAGGCCAGGTCGGGATCGGTCATGCACACGGTCACCGGCTGTCCCGCGAGCGCCTCGGCGATGCGCGCATCGTCGGTGGCCACGACCACCTGCCTGGCGCCGGCCGCCAGCGCACGCCGCGCCACGTGCAGGACCAGCGGATCCTCGCCGATCCGCCGCAGCGGCTTGCCGGGCAGGCGCGAGGCGGCATGGCGGGCGGGAATGGCGACGATGAAGTCGGCGGTCGACGTCATGCTTGGCGGTCCTCTTCGATCACGGCGAGGCGGGTGGCGAGCGCGTCCCAGAATCCCTTCTGCAGGCGCGCGGCGACGGGCACCGCCCACAGGTCGGCCAGGCCGAAGCCGGCGCACTTGACGGCATCCTTCTCGGTCATCAGCACCGGCAGCGCCTCGGCGAACGCGAAGTCCTCGCGGACGAACGCATGATGGTCGGGGAAGGCGTGCGGCAGCGGCGTGATGCCGGCGCGCTCGAGGGCGAGGAAGAAGCGGCGCGGGTTGCCGATGCCGGCCACCGCATGCACGCGCCGCCCGGCGAAATGCGACAGCGGCCGCGCCATGCCCGCGGCGAGCGGCTGCGCTCCGGCCAGTTCCAGCCGCATCGGCCACTCGCCCGCGCCCGCCTCCTCGCCGTTGACGACGTGGAAATCGCAGGCCGCCGCGCGCTCCAGCGGTTCGCGCAGCGGCCCGGCCGGCAGCAGGCGGCCGTTGCCGTAGCGCCGCGCGCCGTCGATCACCTCGATCTCGAGGTCGCGGCCGAGGCGGTAGTGCTGGAGGCCATCGTCGGCGACGAGGATGTCGCAGCCCGCGGCGACCAGCGCCTGCGCGCCGGCGAAACGGTCGGCGTCGACCCGCACCGGCGCACCGGTGCGGCGGGCGATCAGCAGCGGCTCGTCGCCGGCCTCGGCGGCCGGCGTGTCGGCCGCGACCGTGAGCGCGCCGGCGCCCTTGCGGCCATAGCCGCGGCTGACCACGCCCGGATTGCGGCCGCGGCTGCGCAGCCATTCGACCAGGGCGATCACCAGCGGGGTCTTGCCGGCGCCGCCGGCGACCAGGTTGCCGACCACGATCACCGGCACCGGCACGCGCTGGCGGCGGATCCAGTCGTGGCGATAGGCCCAGCGCCGCAGTCCCGTGGCTCCCGCATACAGACCCGCCACCGCACGCAGCGCCGCGTTGGGCGGCGTATCGCCGTACCACACCGACTGCAACGGACGGCTCACGCGGTCGCCTGCTCCCGGAACTGCATCCGGTGCAGGTGCGCATAGGTGCCGCCCTGGGCGAGCAGCTCGGCGTGGGTGCCGCGCTCGACCAGGCGCCCCTCGTCGAGCACCAGCACCTGGTCGGCGTGCTCGATGGTGCTGAGCCGGTGCGCGATGACCAGGGTCGTGCGGTCCGGGATCAGGTGGTCGAGCGCGTCCTGCACCAGGCGCTCGGACTCGGTGTCGAGCGCGGCGGTGGCCTCGTCCAGGATCAGGATCGGCGCGTCCTTGAGGATGGCCCGCGCGATCGCCAGGCGCTGGCGCTGGCCGCCGGAGAGCAGCGCGCCGTTCTCGCCGATGCGGGTGTCCATGCCCTGCGGCAGGCGCTCGATGAACTCGAGGGCGTTCGCGGCCTTGGCCGCGGCGCGGATGCGCTCGGGGTCGGCATCGGGCTGGCCGTAGGCGATGTTGGCGGCGACGGTGTCGTCGAACAGCATCACCCGCTGCCCGACCAGGGCGATCTGGCGCCGCAGGTCGGCGAGCGCGTAGGCATCGAGCGGCTCGCCGTCGAGCAGCACCTGTCCCGCCGAGGGCTCGTAGAAGCGCGGCAGCAGGCGCACCAGCGTCGACTTGCCGCTGCCCGAGCGGCCGACGATCGCGGTGACCGTGCCCGGCCGCGCCTCGAAGCCCACGTGCTCGAGCGCCGCGCGCATCTGCGAGGGGTAGCGCACCGACACGTCGCGGAACACGAGCTCGCCGCGCGCGCGCGCCAGCGGACGCCGGCCCTCGTCGCGCTCCTCCGGGGCGTCCAGCAGGCCGAAGATCTTCTCGGCAGCGGCGATGCCGCGTCCGATCTGGCTCTGCACCGTGGTCACCCGCTTGAGCGAGGGCAGCAGCGCCATCATCGAGACCATCAGGCGCACGAAGTCGCCGGCGCTCAGGCGCCCGGCCATGGCCTCGCGGCCGGCCACGAACAGGATGATCGCCAGCGCGATCGCGGCCAGCAGCTGCACCGTCGACGAGGCGGTGGCCTTGGTGCTCTCGACCTTCACGTTGAGGCCGACGATGCGGTCGGCCAGGCGCGCATAGCGCCCCAGCTCCTGGCGCTGCGCGCCGTAGACCTTGACCTCCTGCTGCGCGGCGATGGTCTGCTCGGCCGACTGCGCGAGGCTGGCGACGCTGTCCTGGATGTTGCGGTTGATGCGGCGGTAGCGGCGCCCGACGTAGTTGACGATCAGCCCGATCAGGGGCGCCACGATCAGCATCACCAGGGTCACGCGCACGCTGGTGACGAACATCACCCCGAGCAGGAACAGGATCGTCAGGGAGTCGGTGATGACGATCTTCATCGACTCTGCCGCCGCATGCGCGACCTGGTCGGTGTCGTAGTTGAGCCGCGACACCAGGGTCGGCACCGCCTCGGTGTCGAAGTGTGCGGTCGGCAGCCGGAGATACTTGGCCAGCATGCGCTGGCGCAGGTCGCGCACCACGCTGCGGCCCGAGCGCGACATGCCGTAGTCGGTGACGAAGGTGGCGACACCGCGCAGCACGAAGATGCCGACGATGGTCAGCGGCAGGATCAGGTCGATGTCGCGGGCGACGAAGGTCTGGTCGACGATCGGCTTCATCAGGTAGCTGAAGCCGGCCGCGGCCGCGGCCTCGACCGCCATGCCGACGGTGGCCACCGCCAGCAGCGGCCAGTACCTGGCCGCCACGCCCATCAGCCGCCGGTACAGCGGCCAGGCCCGTGCGCGTCCGCTCACTCCGCCGCCTCCTGTTCGGTGGCGATCGAGAGCCGCGCGAACCCGAGCTGCCCCAGCGCGTCCATCGCGGTCACCACCGCCTGGTGCGGCGTGCGGCCGTCGGCGCGGAGCGTCACCGGGCGTTCGTGGTCGTCGCCGGCCACGGCATTGATCGCCGCCTTCAGCGACTCGACGTCGTTGCGCAGCACTTCCTGGTCGCCGACGAAGATGCGTCCGTCCGCGCCGATCTGCAGGACCAGGGCCTCGGCCTGCGCGCTGTCGTCGCTGAGGGAGGCTTCCGGCAGCTGCACCTGCAGCGCCGAGCGCGAGGTGAACGTGGTGGTGATGACGAAGAAGATGATCAGCACCAGGATCACGTCGATCAGCGGCACGAGGTTGAGTTCGCTCTCCCCGCGCCGGCGGTCGCGGCCGAGCCTCATCGTGCCGGACCGGGCACCGCCGCGGCGCCGGCGCGCGCGCGCGCCGCCGGAGCGCCCGCCTTCGCCGGCTGGCGCTCGGGCGAGGCGATCGACGGCGTCAGCACCTGCGGCGCCGGATCGAGGGTATCGACCAGCGAGATCGCCTGGCGCTCCATCTCGACCACGTAGCCGTCGACGCGGCCGTGGAAGTAGCGCTGGAACATCAGCGCCGGGATCGCCACGCACATGCCGGCCGCCGCGCAGATCAGCGCCTTGCCGATGCCGCCGGCGACCTGGTTCACGTCGCCGACGCCGTGGTCGAGGATGCCCAGGAACATGTCGATCATGCCCAGCACGGTGCCGAGCAGGCCGAGCAGCGGCCCGGCCTGGGCGATGGTGCCGAGCGTGTTCAGGAACCGCTCCAGCCGGTGCACGACGTGGCGGCCGACGTCCTCGATGCGCTCGCGGATCACCTCGCGCGGGCGCTGACGCATGTCCAGCCCCGCCGCGAGCAGCTCGCCCAGCGGCGAGTTGCGGCGCAGGATCTCGATGTGCGCGGGATCGAGCTGCTGGCGGACCGCCCAGGCGCGGACCTCCTCGCCCAGCCCCGGCGGCAGCACGGCGCGCCGGCGCAGGCTCCAGAAGCGTTCGATGATGATGGCCAGGGCCAGCACCGACAGGATCAGCAGCGGAATCATGGGCCAGCCGCCGGCCATGAGCAGTTCGAGCACGCGGTGAACCTCTTGGGGACGCGGATGCGCGTCGGGGGGAAGCGCGGGGCCGATAGCATAGCCCGCGCGCGGGACGAGCCCCAGCGGGCCTAGCGCACGGTTTCGTGCCAGAAGCGGCGATGGCTGCGGCGCCGGCGCGCCTCGCGCAGGCTGCCGTCGGTCCCGAGCCTGACCTCGACGAAACCCTCCTCGGCCGTGGTCAGGAGGGTGGTGCCGACGGCGCGGTAGCGGGCGACGACCTCCGGCCTCGGCATGCCGAAGCGGTTGCCGTGGCCGACGCCGATCAGGCCCAGCTCCGGCGCCACGGCGCGTACGAAGGCTTCGCTCGAGGAGCCGCCGCTGCCATGGTGCGGCACCACGAGGATCCGCGCGGGCAGGCCCTCCGGCCGCTCGCGGAGCAGGCGCGCCTCGATCTGGCGGCCGATGTCGCCCGGCAGCAGGACCGCGCCGCCCGCGCCCTCGACGCGCAGCACGCAGCTGCTCTCGTTGCCGAGATAGGGAAAGTCCGGCGGCGGATGCAGGAATCCGAAATGCACCCCGTCCCACTGCCAGCCCTGCCCCGCCACGCAAGCCGCGGCGCCCGCGACCGCGGCATCCGGCGGCGCCAGCAGGCGCGCCGGCGGCAGGCCCGCGCGCACCGCCGCCAGGCCGCCGGCATGGTCGCCGTCGGTGTGGCTCAGCACCAGCGCGTCCAGGCGGCGGACCCCGAGCGCGTGCAGGGTCGGCAGGACCGCGGCCTCGCCCATGTCCAGCCCGCCCGGCCAGGCGGGGCCGGCGTCGACCAGCAGCGCATGCGTCCGCGTGCGCACCAGGACCGACAGCCCCTGCCCCACGTCGATCAGGGCGACATCGACCTCGCCCGCCGCAGGCGGACTCCGCGCCGGCAGCAGCAGCGGCAGCCACAGCAACGGCGCGAGCCACTTGCCGGGCACGCCGCGTGGCAGCAGCAGCCAGAACGCACCGGCCAGCGCGAATGCGAACGCCACCGGCGTCGGCTCGGGCAGCCAGACGAAGGCGCCGTTCCAGCCGGCCACCGGCTCGACGCCCTGCCACAGCCGGGCCATCGTCCATGCGGCCAGCCGCAGCAGCGCGGCGCCGCCGGCATGCCAGGCCGGCTCCAGCAGCGTGCCGGCGATCGCCAGCGGGGTCACCCCCAGGCTGATTACGGGAATGCCGACCAGGTTCACCAGGGGCCCGGCGATCGAGGCCTGGCCGAAGAACCACACGGTGAGCGGCAGCAGGGCGATGGTCGCCACGCCCTGCGCGCCGGCGATCTCGCGCAGCCAGCGCCGGCGCCCGTCGCGCGGCAGGCACCACATCAGCCAGGCCACGCCGGCGAAGCTCAGCCAGAAGCCGGCGCCGAGTACCGCCAGCGGGTCGGCCAGCAGCACCCCGATCGCCGCCAGCGCCAGCGACTGCCAAGGCCCCGCCGTGCGGCGCAGCAGCACCGTCGCCAGCGCGGCCGCGATCATCAGCACCGTGCGCACCGTCGGCAGGCCGAAGCCGGCCAGCGCGGCATAGGCGACGGCGAAGGCCAATGCGCCCCAGGCCGCGCCCTGCGGCCGCGGCAGGCGCCGGCCGAGGCCAGGCAGCAGGCGGTACAGCCCGCCGATCAGCAGCGCGCCGAAGCCCGCCACCACGCCGACGTGGAAGCCGGAGATGGCGATGAGATGGGTCAGCCCGGTCGCGCGCAGGACGTCCCAGTCGCCGTCCTCGAGCCCGCGCGTGTCGGCCAGCGCCAGGGCCCGCACGAACCGGCTCGCCTCGCCGGGCACGGCGGCGACGATGCGCACCGCCAGCCGGTCCCGCAGCGCGTCGACGCCGCCGCCGGCCGCGAGCCGGCGCGCGGCGTCCGCATCGCGCACGTACCCGGTAGCCGCCAGCCGCCGCTCGAGGGCGTGGCGCTCGAAGTCGAAGCCGCCGGGATTCTGGCTGCCGCGCGGCCGCCGCAGCCGCACCGTCAACGCCCAGCGCGAGCCCGGTTCGAGCGTCGGCGCGGCGCCGTACCAGCCGAGGCGGACGCGGCGCCCGACCAGCGCCTGCGCCGCCCCCGGCGGGGCCGAAAGGATGCGCAGGTCGAAGCGGGTCGAGGCATCGCCCGGCGCCGGCAGGCCCAGGATCCGGCCTTCGACGCGGAGGTCCTGGCCGGCGAGCTCCTGCGGGAGGCGCAGCGCGAGCGCGGCGTCGCCATGCAGCCACGCCCATCCCGCGGCGAACAACAGGACGCCGAACCACCTCGTCCGCCGCCCGCGCCACCACGCGAGCGCGCCCGCCGCGGCGCAGGCGAAAGCCACGGCAACATGCGGGAGCGCCGGCAGCGCCAGCGCGGATCCCGTTCCCAGCAGCAGCGCGACCGCGACCGCCGGCCCGAACGGCGCCGGCCGCGGGATGCCCGTCCATGGCACGTCTGTCTTCCCCTGCGGTGATGGAGGCGCGCCCGTTCCCTCGGGCGCGTGCCGGCTACGGCGCGTGCGAGCTTAGCCGAACGCCGGCGCTTCAGACCTCGGCGGCGGCCAGCTCGTGCAGGGCGCCGCGGGTCAGCTCGAGGACGCGGTCGAGGCGCCGCGCCAGGCGGCGGTCGTGGGTCACCAGCACCAGGGCCGTGCCGTGCTCGCGGTTGAGCTCGAGCATCATGTCGAACACGGTCGCGGCGGTGCGCTCGTCGAGGTTGCCGGTGGGCTCGTCGCCGAGCACGCAGGCCGGGCGATTGACCAGGGCGCGCGCCACCGCGGCACGCTGGCGCTCGCCGCCGGAGAGCTCGCCCGGCTTGTGCTCCAGACGCTGGCCGAGGCCGACCTCCTCCAGCAGCGCGCGCGCGGTGGCCGCCGCCTCCTGCGGCGTGGCGCCAGCGATCATCCGCGGCAGCATCACGTTCTCCAGCGCGGTGAACTCCGGCAGCAGGTGGTGGAACTGGTAGACGAAGCCGAGCGCGCGGTTGCGCAGCGCCCCGCGCGCGGCATCCGACAGCGCCGACATGCGCTGCCCGGCGACGTAGACCTCGCCCGCGGTGGGCGTATCGAGGCCGCCGAGCAGGTGCAGCAGGGTGCTCTTGCCGGCACCGGAGGCGCCGACGATGGCCACCGTCTCGCCCGCGGCCACGCGCAGGTCGAGCTCGTGGAACACGTGCGTGCGCAGCGCGCCCTCGAGATAGGTCTTGCCGAGCTTCTCGGCGCGCAGGGCCTCGGCGGGTGCGGCAGCGGAGGCGGGAGCGGTCGTCATCGTCGCGGGCCTCATTCGTAGCGCAGCGCGGTGGCGGGATCGGTGCGCGAGGCGCGCCAGGCCGGGTACAGCGTCGCCAGCAGGCACATCAGGAAGGCGATGCCGCCAATCAGCGCGACCTCGTTCCAGTCGAGGTCGGTCGGCACGCCGGTGATGTAGTAGACATCCGACGGCATCACCTCGATGCCGAAGGTGGCTTCGATCAGGTGCACGAGGTGGCCGAGGTTGAGGGTCAGCAGCACGCCGCCGACCACCCCGAGGGCGACGCCGAACACGCCGATCAGCATGCCCTGCACCATGAAGATGCGCATGACCGTGCCGGGGCTGACGCCGAGCGTGCGCAGGATGGCGATGTCGGCCTGCTTCTCGGTCACCACCATCACCAGCGAGGAGACCAGGTTGAACGCGGCCACGCCGACGATCAACGACATGATGATGAACATCATGGTCTTCTCGAGCTTGAACGCGCGGAACATGTTGGCGTGGTCGCGCGACCAGTCGCTGACCGCGTAGATGCCGGGCAGCTCGTCGGCGAGGTCGCGCGCCACGCGCCAGGCGCCGAAGATGTCGTCGAGCCGCAGGCGCACGCCGGTCACGTCGTCGCCGAGCCGCGCCAGGCGCTGCGCATCGGCGATGTTGACGATCGCCATGCCGCGGTCGTACTCCTGCATCCCGACCTCGAAGATCCCCGAGACGCGGAACGCCTTGGAGCGCGGCACGAATCCCACCGGGGTGACGCTGCCCTGCGGGATCAGCACGTTGACCCGGTCGCCGACGTCGACGGCCAGCCACTGCGAGAGCTCGCGCCCGAGCACGATGTTGAATTCGCCCGGCTGCAGGTCGGCGAGCGCGCCCGCCTTCATCTTCTCGGCAACGACCGACACCTCCGGCTCCAGCGACGGTTCGATGCCGCGGATCACCGCGCCCTCGGCGCGGCGGCCGTTGATGAGGCCGGTGAGCTCGACATAGGGCGCGGCGCCGGTCACCCGCGGATCGCGGTGCGCGACGTCGACGGCCTGCTGCCAGTCCGCCATGGCGTCGCCGGCACCGCTGATGGTCGCGTGCGCGACCATGCTGAGCAGGCGGTCGCGGAACTCGCCGGTGAAGCCGCTCATGACCGAGATCGTCGTGATCAGGGCGATGACGCCGACGGCGATGCCGAGGACGGAAACGGCGGAGATGAAGGAGATGAAGCCGGTGCGGCGCTTGGCGCGCGTGTAGCGCAGGCCGATGGCGAGCGAGAGCGGTCGGAACATGCGTGGGATCGGATCCTTCGGGACCGCGTCGGCGGCAGCACGAAGGTGATGCGGCGCACGGCGAGGGCCGACAGCTTAGCGGGTTTGCCTGATCGCGGGCTGATCCGCAGCGGGCGCCCCGGGAGGCGCACGCACCGCCTCGGGTGCCCGGGCTCCCGCCCATGCCAGGCGCAGTGCGCGCCTGCCCGCCGCGCCCAGCGTGTCCGGCCACCACAGCAGGCTGCGGCGATGTCCGTCGGCGTGGCGGAGGCGCAGGATCGCAACCCCGGCCTGGATGCGCAGGGCCTCGATCTCGACCGGCACACCCACGTCGCCCTGCACTAGGCGAGCGGGCACGTCGCCCGGAGGCCACACCAGTTCAAAGCGTGGACGCCTCGCCTCCCGCCGCACCAGGACCGCGCCGTGGGCGAACGCCGCGGCACTCGCTGCGAGGGCGACGGCGGACGGCAGCGACGACAGCCACGGCGCGCACGCCGCGGCGACCATCAGCACCGCGAGCAGCGCGACGAGCAGCCGCGACGGCCGCCAGTCAAGCCGGACGGTCGGCGATGTCGTGGATGAGCGCGCGGAGTGCGGCATCGTCGGGCGCGTCCTTGCCCATGAACCAGCGCCAGAGCCGGTCGTCCTCGGTCTCGAGCAGGCGCTCGAATGCCGCCCGCGTCGCTGCGTCCGCCCGTGGCCAGGCGTCGTCCAGCCAGCGCTCGAGCAGGCGATCGAGCTCGCGCATGCCGCGCCGGCAGCGCCAGCGCAGGCGCTTGACGGTCACCGCATCGGCGTCGCTGGCCGCTGGCATGCGCGATCGACCGGGCGGCGCGTCAGACGCGCCGCTGCAGCATCAGCTTCTTGATCTCGGCGATCGCCTTCGCCGGGTTCAGGCCCTTCGGGCAGGTCCGCGCGCAGTTCATGATCGTGTGGCAGCGGTAGAGCTTGAACGGATCCTCGAGGTCGTCCAGGCGCGCGCCGGTGTCCTCGTCGCGCGAGTCCACGATCCAGCGGTAGGCCTGGAGCAGGATCGCCGGGCCGAGGTAGCGCTCGCCGTTCCACCAGTAGCTCGGGCAGGACGTGCTGCAGCAGGCGCAGAGGATGCACTCGTAGAGGCCGTCGAGCTTGGCCCGGTCCTCCTTCGACTGCAGGCGCTCGCCGCTGGCCGGCGTCGCGCTCTGGGTGCGCAGCCACGGCTTGATCGAGGCGTACTGCGCGTAGAAGTGCGACAGGTCGGGGACCAGATCCTTCACCACCGGCATGTGCGGCAGCGGGTAGATCGGGACTTCCTTCTTGCCGCAGTCGTCGATCGCGCGGGTGCAGGCCAGGGTGTTGGTCCCGTCGATGTTCATCGCGCAGGAGCCGCAGATGCCCTCGCGGCAGGAACGACGGAAGGTCAGCGTCGGATCGATCTCGTTCTTGATCTTGATCAGCGCGTCCAGAACCATCGGGCCGCATGCGGCGAGGTCCACCTCGTAGGTGTCCACGCGCGGATTGGCGCCGTCGTCGGGGTTCCAGCGGTACACCTTGAAGACGCGCGGGTTCTTCGCGTCCTTCGCGGGGAAGTGCTTGCCCTTTCCGATTCGGGAGTGCTTGGGGAGGGTGAACTCTGCCATGGCTGATCTCGTTGGCTCAGGCGAAACGCGCGTGCATCAGTACACGCGCGCCTTCGGCGGCACCGGATCCACGTCGCTGGTCAGCGTGGTCATGTGCACCGGGCGGTAATCGATGGTGGTGTTGCCGGCCTCGTCGATGGCGCAGATGGTGTGCTTGTGCCAGTTGACGTCGTCGCGGTCCGGGAAGTCCTCGTGGGCGTGCGCGCCGCGCGACTCCTTGCGGTTCTCGGCCGAGACCATGGTCACCACCGCCTGGCTCAGCAGGTTCTGCAGTTCCAGCGTCTCGACGAGGTCGGAGTTCCAGACCAGCGAGCGGTCGGCGACGCGGACGTCGGCGAAGGAGGCGTGCGCCTCGCGGATACGGCCGACGCCCTGCTTCAGCGTCTCGGAGGTGCGGAACACCGCCGCGTCCTCCTGCATGATCTTCTGCATGTTCGAGCGGATCTGCGCGGTGGACTGGCCGCCGTCGGCGTTGCGCAGCGTGTCGAGGTTGGCCAGCGAGCGGTCGCAGGCATCGCCCGCGAGGGTCTTGTGCGGCGCGCCGGACCTGATCGTCTCGGCGCAGCGGTTGGCCACCGCGCGGCCGAACACGACGAGGTCGAGCAGCGAATTCGAACCCAGGCGGTTGGCACCGTGCACGGACACGCAGGCGGCCTCGCCGATGGCGTACAGGCCCGGCACCACCGCATCGGGGTTGCCGTCGCGCAGCTGCACGACCTCGCCGTGGTAGTTGGTCGGGATGCCGCCCATGTTGTAGTGCACCGTCGGCAGCACCGGAATCGGCTGCTTCTCGACGTCGACGCCGGCGAAGATCTTGGCGCTCTCGGCGATACCGGGCAGCTTCTCGTGGATGTCCTTCGGGTCGAGATGGGTGAGGTCGAGGTGGATGTGGTCGGCGTTCTGGCCGACGCCCCTGCCCTCGCGGATCTCGATGGTCATCGAGCGCGAGACCACGTCGCGCGAGGCCAGGTCCTTGGCGTTCGGCGCGTAGCGCTCCATGAAGCGCTCGCCATTGGCGTTGCGCAGGATGCCGCCTTCGCCGCGCACGCCCTCGGTGATCAGGCAGCCCGCGCCGTAGATGCCGGTCGGGTGGAACTGCACGAACTCCATGTCCTGCATGCTGAGCCCGGCGCGCAGGACCATGCCGCCGCCGTCGCCGGTGCAGGTATGCGCCGAGGTCGCCGAGAAGTAGGCCCGGCCGTAGCCGCCGGTGGCGAGCACGGTGCCGTGGGCGCGGAACAGGTGCAGCGTGCCTTCGGCCATGTCCATCGCCAGCACGCCGCGGCAGGCGCCCTCCTCGTCCATGATCAGGTCGAGCGCGAAGTACTCGATGAAGAACTTGGCGTCGTGCGCCAGCGACTGCTGGTAGAGCGTGTGCAGGATCGCGTGCCCGGTGCGGTCGGCCGCGGCGCAGGTGCGCTGCGCGGTGCCCTTGCCGTAGTGCGTGGTCATGCCGCCGAAGGGGCGCTGGTAGATCTTGCCCGCCTCGGTGCGCGAGAACGGCACGCCCTGGTGCTCGAGCTCGATGATCGCGGGAATCGCCTCGCGGCACATGTACTCGATCGCGTCCTGATCGCCCAGCCAGTCCGAGCCCTTGATCGTGTCGTAGAAGTGGAAGCGCCAGTCGTCCTCGCCCATGTTGCCGAGCGCCGCGGAGATGCCGCCCTGCGCCGCCACGGTGTGCGAGCGGGTCGGGAACACCTTGGTCAGGCAGGCCGTCTTCAGCCCCTTCTGCGCGAGGCCGAAGGTGGCGCGCAGACCGGCGCCGCCGGCGCCGACCACCAGCATGTCGTACTTGTGTTCGGTGATGGGATAGGCGGTCTTGGTCATCGTGGAGCCTTGGAGTTCCGCGCCGCGGCGCCGGTGCGGCCGTCGCGGCGAAACGCGTTATGGACGGGAAGGTTGGGGGTGGTGACGGCCGCTCAGGCCGTGAACACCATGCGCCCGACCGCCAGCACGCAGGCGAGCGTGGCGAGGATGCAGACGAAGTCGACCAGCGCCAGCAGCGCCAGTTCGACCCAGCGCGTGTGCACGTAGTCCTCGATCACCACCTGCAGGCCGAGCTTGGTGTGCCAGAACAGCGCGATCACGAAGCCGAGCATCAGCGTGGCGTGCACCGGCTGCGCGAGCATCGCCCGCACCGAGGCCTGGTCGGCGCCGGCCGAGGCGATCACCAGCCACACGAACCACGGGGTCAGCAGCGCCAGCGCCACCGAGCTGATGCGCTGGATCCACCAGTGCGAGACGCCGGAGCCCGATGCACCGATGCCGCGGGCGCGCGCGAGCGGGTCGCGCATCGAAGGCTGGTGTCCGCTCATGCCAGTGCTCCCGTCATCCAGATCGCCACCCACAGCCCGAGCGTGCACACCACGGTCAGGCCCCACACCAGCCATCCGGTGGCGTAGACGCCCGGGATGTCCATGAAGAAGCCGCCGTCCCACACCAGATGGCGGATACCGTTGAGCAGGTGGTAGACCAGGCAGGCGGTGAAGCCGAACAGCACGACCAGGCCGAGGATCGACCCCGACACCGCGGCCAGCGGCTCGTAGGGCGCAAGGCCCGCGGCAGCGAGCAGCCACCACACCAGCGCGAAGGCGCCGGCCGTCAGGACGATGCCCGTGGCGCGGTTGGCGATGGACATGACCATCGTGATCTGCCAGCGGTAGACCTGCAGATGCGGGGAGAGGGGTCGTTGCGGATTCGCCATGGCGGTGTGGCTGCTGGCTCTGGGGAGGGATGCGAGGGCGGTCGCGCTGCGCTGCGCCGGTCTAGAAGTCGATGCAGCGACCGTTCTTCTCCCAGTCGCCGAACCGGGTCGGATCGGGACCGTCGCGGCCACCGATCTCGACCGGCGCCTCGGCGTCCTTCGGACCCGGTGCGGCGCCCTCGCTGGGCAGCCTGCCGGTGTCTTCGGGAGTGGGCTTCGGGGTTTCGCTTATCATTCGCAAACAGCGGTCGATGAACCTGCAAATGTTAAATCGCACCACCACTCCATTCAAGCCGAACGCGAGCGTCGCTGCGCTTCCGGCGCTTCCGTTCGGGGTCCTGGAGATCGCCGGTCCGGATGCCGTTGCGTTCGCGCAGGCGCAGTTCACCAACGACGCGGCCGCCCTCGCCGACGGCCATTGGCAGTGGAGCGGCTGGCTGACGCCGAAGGGCCGCGTCATCGCGCTGTTCGCCCTGCTGAAGCTGGATCCGGAGCGCGTGTGGCTGCTGCTGCCGGACGCGCCGGCGGCGACCCTGGCCACGCGTCTGGCGCGCTATGTCTTCCGCAGCAAGCTGAGGCTGGACGTGCGCGACGGGCTGCGGATCCTCGCCGACATCGACGGCGCGGTGCTGCCTGCCCCGCCCTCGCCCGCCGCGATCCTGCGGATCGCGGGCATGACGGTGCTGGACCTGTCGGATGCGCACGCACCGCGGCGGTTGGCACTCGTCGAGGATGCGGCCGCGGACGCTGGCGGCGCAGCGCCCATCGCGGCGCAGTGGCGGCGGAGCGATCTCGCCGCGGGCCTGCCGCGCCTGGTCGGCGACCAGGTCGAGGCGTGGACGCCGCAGATGCTGGGGCTGGACAGCCTGCGCGCCTACAGCCTGAAGAAGGGCTGCTATCCCGGGCAGGAGATCGTCTCGCGCACCCACTACCTCGGCCAGGCCAAGCGCGGCCCGGTGCTGCTGTCCGGCGGCGGGTTCGCGGACGGCGATGCCGTGCGCATGGGAGATCGGGATGTCGGCATCGTCGTCGCCGCTGCCGACGACCTCGCCCTGGCCGTGATCGCGCTCGAGCACCGGACCGCGGCACTGTCGTGCAACGGCAGTCCCTGTACGGTGCAGCCGTTCCGCGAGGGCCTGGCGCGCTGAGCCCGGTGTCGCGGAAGCAGCGGCGCCAGCGGCTGCTATCCTCCGCCGCCGGGCGGACTCCGGCACACGCAGCGCGATGTCGCGGGAACCGCCTCGACGCCTGCGGGATCCGCCGGCCCCCATCCAGAACGGAGAACGCATGGACAGGTCGATCGGATCGCTGGGCCTCATCGTGGCCGTCTCGCTGCTGCTGGCGGCATGCCAGTCGGGCCAGGTCAGGGAGCTGCCGCCCGAACCCGCGCCTGCGCCCGCGCCACCGGTCGCACAGGCCAGCAGCGTGCGCCTCTCCGCCGATGCGCTGTTCGCATTCGGCCGGGCCGACATCACCGACGACGGCGCCGAGGCCGAGCAGACCCTCGCCGCCCTCGCCGCGCGGCTCGCCACGGCGGAACGCGTGGAGTCGGTGCAGGTCCTCGGCTACACCGACCGGATCGGCTCCGACAGCTACAACGAGGAGCTCTCGCGCCAGCGCGCCGAGGCCGTGCGCGCGTTCCTGGTCGAGCGCGGCATCGCCGCCGACGTCATCGCCGCCGAGGGTCGCGGCAAGGCCGACGCCATCGTCGACTGCCCGGACCTGCGCGGGCGGGCGCTGATCGACTGCCTGGCACCGAACCGGCGGGTCGAGATCAACATCGTCGCGGTCGAGTAGCCGCTCGACCCGCGCGTTAGCCCGGCCGCCGCCGGGCCAGCCATGCCGCGCGCGACTGCCCCCAGATACCGATGTCCTTCTGGTCGTGCGGCGCGGGCAGGCGACCCATCCGCAGCAGCGTGGAGCCCAGCCGGGCCGCAACCCGCTGCGACGGGACGTTGTCGGGATCGATGGTATGGACGATCTCGCTCCAGCCGAGGTGGTCGACCGCCCAGTCCATCGCAGCGGTCGCGCCTTCGACCGCGTAGCCCCGTCCCTGCGCGTCGCGCACGAGGGTCCAGCCCACCTCGGTCCCGGGCCAGCCGTCGGTTTGCCAGGGGCCGAGCCTGCCGATCCAGCGCCCGCTCGCCTTCTCGATCACCGAGAACATCGCGAAGCCGCAGGCCTGCCAGGCGCCGATCTGCGTCATCAGCGCGCGCCACACCATCGAGCGCGGCTGCGCGCCGCCGATGAAGCGGACGTGCTCGGCGTCGCCCATCAGCCGTACGAAGTCCTCGAGGTCGGCGAGCTGCGGTGGACGCAGCAGCAGGCGTTCGGTCTCGAGGATCGGGCCGGGGGTGGCGGCGTGCATGAAGGCGTCTCCTGCGGAGGCTAGAAGGC
Source organism: Coralloluteibacterium stylophorae (assembly GCF_018122625.2). Taxonomy (GTDB): domain Bacteria; phylum Pseudomonadota; class Gammaproteobacteria; order Xanthomonadales; family Xanthomonadaceae; genus Coralloluteibacterium; species Coralloluteibacterium stylophorae. The sequence continues at coordinate 374,070 of NZ_JAGQFT020000001.1, forward strand.
ACTGATGCCGGTGAGTTCGCGCCCCACGACGAGCTGGTGCACCGTCTCGGTTCCTTCGTAGGTGATCACCGATTCGAGGTTGAGCGCATGCCGGATCGCGGCGTGGTCGGTGGTGATGCCCGCGGCGCCGAGGAGGTCGCGGCACTCGCGGGCGATGTCCAGAGCGGTACGCACGTTGTTCCACTTGGCCAGGGAAACCTGGGTCGGCTGCATGCGCCCGGATTCCTTGAGCCGCCCCAGGCGCAGCGCCATGAGCTGGGCCAGCGTGATCCGGCGTGCCATGTCGGCGAGGCGGAGCTGGACCGATTGCGTCGCTGCGACCGGACGGCCGAAGAGCACGCGCTCGCGGGTGTAGGCGATGGCCTCGCGGTGGCAGGCGACGGCGGCGCCGATCGCGCCCCAGGCGATGCCGTAGCGGGCCTGGGTCAGGCAACCCAGCGGCGCCTTCAGTCCCTGCGCCCCCGGCAGCCGCGCACTGTCCGGCACGCGCACGTCGTCGAGGTACAGCGCGGCGGTGTCGGACGCGCGCAGGCTCATCTTGCGCGGGATCGGCGTGCGGGCGAAGCCGCGGGCGTCGGTCGGCACCAGGAAGCCGCTGACGCCAGCGCCCGTGCGCGCCCAGACCACCGCCAGCTGCGCGATGCTGCCGTTGGTGATCCACGTCTTCGCGCCACGGATCAGCCAGTCGCCGCCGTCGCGGCGCGCCTGGGTGCGCATGCTCGCCGGGTCGGAGCCGGCGTGCGCCTCGGTGAGGCCGAAGCAGCCGATCACCTCGCCGCGCGCCATCGGCGGCAGCCAGCGGCGCTTCTGCTCCTCGCTGCCATAGGCATGGATCGGATACATGCACAGCGAACTCTGCACCGACACGAAGCTGCGCAGCCCCGAATCGCCGCGTTCGAGCTCCTGGCAGACCAGGCCGTAGGCCACCGGACCGAGTCCGCCGCCGCCGAACTCCTGCGGAAGCGTCGATCCGAGCAGCCCCAGTCCCGCGAGCTCGCCCACCAGCTCGGAGGGGAACCGCCCGGCGTCGAAGCACTCGGCGATGATCGGCAGCAGGCGCGTGTCGACGAAGCGCGCCACGCTCTCGCGCACCGCGCGCTCCTCCGGCGTCAGTTCCGCGTCGAGGTCGTAAAGATCGCTGGGGTCGAGAACCATGGACGGCGCACCTGACGGGACGCGGCGAGTCTAGCCGCGGAGGAGACCGCGCTGGCCCGCAACGAGAACGGGCCGGTCTTGCGACCGGCCCGTCGGCGTCCGCGTCGCGTGGGACGCGACTACTGCCGCGACACCGGCTGCGAGCTGCCCTCGGCCTGTGTCACCACCGCGCCGTCGACCACCGGCAGCGCCACGCCCGGATCGCGATCCATGCGCACGGTGCGCACCTCGTCGTTCCAGCGGTAGGTGACCTCGTAGCCGGCCTGGCGCTCGCGCGTGCTGGTGTCGGTGACGGTATGGCACTCGCGCTGCGTCGACTGGACGATGTTGTTCTCCTGGTAGTTCTCCTGGACCTTGCGGCCCGCGAACGCACCGCCGACGGCACCTGCCGCGGTCGCGATCTTGCGGCCGCTGCCGCCGCCCACCTGGTTGCCCAGCAGGCCGCCGACCACGGCGCCGGCCACCGTCCCGCCGATCTTGTTCGGGTCCCGCACCGGCTTGCGGTGCGACACGACGCGGTCCTCGCAGACCTCGCGGGGCGTCTCGACCGTCTCGGTCTCCACGACCGGCTCGACGCGCACGACCTCGGCGAACTGCGGGCCGCTGTTGCTGCGCTGGTAGGCCGCGACGGCGACGCCGCCGATCAGGACGGCCGCGACTGCACCGATGATGATCTTGTTGTTCATGGCAACGGTTCCTGGAGTGGCGGCGGACCGCCTGGGTGGGTGACGGCGCGATTCGAGCATCGCGAGGCTGAACAGGTCCGAAAAATTCCATGATGCCCGGCCGGCCATGCCGATGCCCAGCGCAGGTGGCCGTCGCCGGCGCCGCGCATGGCATCGTGGTGCACCCTGCCCCCGACTCCGCCGCCGGATGCTCGTCGACACCCACAGCCACCTCGACATGCCCGCCTTCGATGCCGACCGCGACGAGGTGCTCGCGCGCGCGCGTACGGCCGATGTCCTCCGCCACGTCCTGGCCGCGACCCACCACGACGCGTGGCCGCGCCTGCGGACGGTGTGCGCCGCGCACGCCGGGCTGCATCCCGCCTACGGGCTGCACCCGGTATTCCTGCCCCGGCACCGCCGTGGCCACCTGGCCAGCCTGCGCGAGTGGCTGGAGCGCGAGCGTCCGGTCGCCGTGGGCGAATGCGGCCTCGACTTCCACGTCGAGGGCCTGTCCCACGACGAGCAGCTCGTCTACTTCGATGCGCAGCTCAGGCTCGCACGCGACCTCGACCTGCCGGTGATCGTGCATGCGCGACGGGCGCTCGATGCGGTGATCCAGGCGGTGCGGCGCGTGGGCGGCCTGAGCGGCGTGGTGCACAGCTTCTCGGGGAGTCCGGAGCAGGCGCGCCGGCTCTACGCGCAGGGATTCATGCTCGGCATCGGCGGACCGGTCACCTACGAACGCGCGCAGCGGCTGCGCCGCACCGTCGCCGCCATGCCCATCGAGCACCTGCTGCTCGAGACCGATGCGCCCGACCAGCCCGACAGCCTGTGGCGGGGACGGCGCAATGAACCGGCCCGGCTCGGCGCGGTTCTGGCCGTCGTGGCCGGGCTGCGCGGCGCGCCGGAGGACGCCATCGCGGCGGCGACCACGGCCAATGCGCTCAGGCTGTTTCGCCTGCCTTCGTCGCCGACGCCTGCCTGAGCAGCAGCGCCAGGGTCCGGGACACGGCCGCGAACGCGAACGCCCCGGTGACGTGCGTGGCCGAACCGAGCCCGCCGCCGCACTCCATGCGCAAGGCGCCGTCGGCACCGCCGCTGGGACGCACTCCGCAGACGCTGCCGTCGGCCTGCGGGTACTGCACGTTCTCGAGCGAGTACACCGCCGAGACGCCGAAGAACCGGTCCGGATTGCGCGGGAAACCGTGCGCGTGGCGCAGCCTCTTGCGGACCAGGGCGAGCATGGCGTCGTGCTCGGTGCGACTGAGGTCGCGCACCCGCACCTGGGTCGGGTCGGTGCGCCCGCCGGCGGAGCCTACGACCACCAGCGGCAGCTTGCGGCGACGCGCCCAGGCGACGGTCTCGACCTTGACCCGCAGGCTGTCGCAGGCGTCGATGACGATGTCGTAGCCGGCGTCGAGCAGGACGTCCATGTTCGGGACGGTCAGGAACTGCTCGACGACGGCGAGGTCGATGCCGGGACTGATCGCCCTGCAGCGCTCGGCCAGGACCGAAGCCTTGCTGCGGCCGTAGCCGCCGTCGAGCGCATGCAGCTGACGATTGGTGTTGGACACGCAGACGTCGTCGGCGTCGAGCAGGCCGAGCCGGCCGATCCCGCTGCGCGCCAGCGCCTCCACCGCCCACGAGCCCACGCCGCCGAGCCCGACCACGCAGACCGAGGCGGCGCCGAAGCGCGCCAGCGACCCGCGCCCGTAGAGGCGCTCGATCGCTCCGAAGCGTTCGAGCCTCGCCTGTTCCGGATCCGTCCGGACGGGGCGGTCGAAGGCGGTCGAAGATGCGCTGTCCATGCGCGCAGTTTACGGCGTGCTACGGTGCGCCTTCATCCACCGCTGCTGCGACCATGCGCCAGTTCTTCCTGCTCGCCCTGGGCTTCGTGATCGGGATCTTCGCTGCGGTGAGTCTGTATGCGGCGTGGCAGTCGCGGCAGCCGCCGAACGTGCAGGCGGGCAGCATGGCATTGCTGTCGTACCACGTCGGCGGCATCAAGGCCGCGCTCGACGGCGGTCGCTGCGACCGTGGGACGTTGCAGCCGCACGTCGCGTCGATGCAGGCGCTGGCGGGACAACTCGGCCCGATCTTCGCGCCGACCGGGGACGACGCCCAGTTCGGCGAACGCGCCGTCGCGCTGCGCGAGGCGCTCGCGGGACTGGATGCCGACATCGGCTCGGGGCGCGGCTGCGCGGCTGTCGGCGAGGCCGTCGCCGCCGTCGGCGAGACGTGCTCGGGCTGCCACCGCGCCTTCCGCTGAAAGAACGCTCGACATTCCGACCACGGACCGCTCGCAGTCCGTTCATGAATGTCGAACTAGGTTAGCCGGCATCCCGGGCAACGACCCAGCCATCAGGAGGCCACCCATGAAGATCAAGCCGCTTCTGACCGCGACCGCCATGAGCGTCGCCCTTGCCGCCTGCGCGACCGGCGGTGGCTATGGCGGCGGCTACGGCGGTGGCGGCGGCTACAGCAACGCCGGTTATGGACAGCCGCAGCAGCGCGTCTGCTACGACTGCGGCCAGGTCGAGCGCATCGAGACGGTGTACGGCGCACGCGACAACAGCCGCACCGGCGCGGTGCTCGGCGGACTCATCGGTGCCGTCGCCGGCAACCAGATCGCCAAGAACACCACCGACAGCAAGGGCCGGCGGAACACCGCAACCGTTGCGGGCGCGGTCGGTGGTGCCGTCGCCGGCAATGCGATCGAAGGCAAGATGAACGAGCAGACCTACGACATCTACGTCCGCATGGACGATGGCAGGCGCATCGTGATCAACCAGAACGGCCTGCCGAACGGTCTGCGCGAGGGCGCCTACGTGCGCGTCAACGGCAACGACATCGACGTGATCCGCTGATCCCACGGACGCCGCGTCACTTCCGAACGGCCGGGCCTGCCCCCGGCCGTTCGCGTTTCAGGGCGTCGCGCAACGCGCGCTCCGCAACGGGATGCCGCGCTCCTGCAGCCACGCGCCGATACGATGCGCGACGGCATCCGGTGCGCGCATCCACGCGAAGTGGTCCGCGGCGACGCCCAGTTCCTCCGGTCCCATCGCGGCCACCTGCGCATCGACCTGCGGCATCTTGGCGATGAGATTGGCGAGCGAGGCCTGCGGTGCGAGCCAGTCGTCGCGCAGCACGACGCCGAGCATCGGCAGTCGCACCGCGCGCAGCTTCGCTTCCAGATCCTCGTCCATCCCCGCCGCCCTGTAGATGCCCGAGCGGCCGCTCCGGCTCCAGTCGGCGATGACGCCGCGCGCCTCGCGCCCGCCGAATCCGACGCGCCGCCCTGGGAAATGGCCGTACGTGTGCGCCAGCGCCGCCGCCAGCCGGTACGCCGCCGGCAGCGCCGCGCCGCGCACCCCTGCGAAGCCACTGCGGTGCGGAGTGCCGCTGGCGACGACGAGCAGGCCTGCGGCGTCCTCCGCGCGCGAAGCCGCGAACAGGCAGGCGAGCTGTCCGCCCAGGCTGTGGCCGCCGAGCATCAGCGGCAGCTCCGGGCGCGCTGCGCGCAGCGCAGCCAGCGATGCCGGCAGGTCGCTTTCGAGCAGCTCGCGATAGCCCCAGTCGCAGTGGCGCCCGGCACGCAGGCTGCTGCTGCCCAGCCCGCGCCATTCGTGCACAGCCACGGCGACGCCGGAACCCGCCAGCGTCGCGGCGAAGGCATCGTAGTTGCGTGCCGGGACGCCCATCGCAGGCAGCCACAGCAGGGCTACGACCGCTTCGGGCCGGTTCGTGGTGCGCAGCGCCCAGCGATGGCCGTCGAAAGCGACGGGCGACAGCAGGTCCATGTCCATCCGCGCGAGGATGCCACGCCTCGCGGCCGCAACAGGCACGCGTTTCACGGACGTTTGATAGCGCCGATGTGATGGTGCGGCACCGTTCCCACCGTGAGCCCCGCCATGGAAAACAACGCCGATCACACCCGCAGCCTGCACGAACTGGGCGAGCTGATCGACGGCATCGACGTCGCGATGCTGACGACCCGCACCGCGTCCGGCGGCATGGTCAGTCGTCCGTTGCAGACCCTGCGCATGGAGCCGTCCGGCGACCTGCTGTTCTTCACCTCCGCCAGCAGCGGCAAGGTCGACGAACTGACCCAGCATCCGGAGGTCAACCTGGGCTATGCCGAGCCCGACAAGCAGGTCTATGTCTCGGTACGCGGGACGGCGACCATCGAGCGCGACCGCGCCCTCATCGACGACCTGTGGACGCCGATGGCGAAGGCCTTCTTCCCCGAGGGCAAGGACGATCCGGACCTGGTCGTGCTGCGCGTGCGCATCGAGAGCGCCGACTACTGGACCGGCTCGGGCAATTTCGTGGGGCGCGCGATCGGCTTTGCCCGTGCGCTCGCGGGCGAGGGTTCGTCGGCCATGGGCGAGCACGGCCACATCGAGCCGCGCTGAGCGCACACCCCGTTCCCCCAAGGAGACAGCAATGACCTCCACACGCATGCTTCCGCTGCTGCTCGGCGCGGTACTCGCCGCTCCGGTCCTGGCGCAGACGCCGCCCGTCGCGCGTCCGACCGGTTCCACGCTGCCGCCACCGCCGCCCCTGCCCCCGCCGCCCTCGGCGGCACCGGCACCCACACCGGCCCCGGCACCGATGCCGCAGTCGGCGCCCCGCAGCTATCCAGCGCAGGCCGCGCCGGCCTCGACGATGTCGGGCCCGGCGCCGAACTACGGCGCGAACCAGGTGCAGCTGCGTGGCGCCGCCGGGCAGACGATCACCATCCGCTCGCGCCCTGGCGACATCGACCGGTCGCAGTACGTCGTCGACTTCGGCCAGTTCGATCGCAACGGCGACGGCCGGATCACCCGCGGCGAGGTGCCGGCAGGCCATCCGTTGCAGGGCCAGTTCCATGTCGTCGACAGCGACAACGACGGCAGCCTGACCCGCCAGGAACTCTCCGGCTGGCTGCGCTGACACGACTGACCGGAGGAGATCGCCGGACACGATCGAGGGCGGGTCGCGCTGCGGCCCGCCCTCGCTTCGTCCGACGTGACACCGGCGCGGACGCCACGGCCCGCGCCTCCGGGGTCAGAGCGGCTGGACCTCGTCGGCCTGCAGGCCCTTCTGGCCCTGCACCACCTTGAAGCTCACCTTCTGGCCTTCCTTGAGCGACTTGAAGCCGGTGCCCTGGATGGCGCGGAAGTGCACGAACACGTCCTCACCGCTCTCGCGGCTCACGAAGCCGAAGCCCTTGGCGTCGTTGAACCACTTCACGGTGCCGATTTCACGATCCGACATTGCAAGACTCCTACAACTACATCGATGGGTGGATTGCGGCGCGGCTGCGCCATCGAGCTGGTTGCAGGAACTGCGATCTTCTCCGGCTCCGCGGCCGGTCGGCGGGGGGCGCGACCGACAGGAGTCGAAGCATGACACCGGCAAACACAGCCGCGCGCGATGCTAACCCCGGATTCAGGCGATTGCGAGAACACGCCCCGGAGCCCCCTCGCCCGTCGACGAACGGCGCCCGCACACCGGCAGGCGGACGTCACCCTGCCTGCAGCAGGGCCAGGTCGGCGACCAGCTCGCGATAGGCGGCCGCCCGCTCCGGACCCGCGCGCAGCACGAACGACGGGTGCGCGGTGAGCATCACCGACGCATCTCCGGCGGGAAACCAGCGCCCACGCTCCTCCTGCAGCCGTACGCCACGCCCGAGCACGGCTTCCGCCGCGATCGCGCCGAGGCAGACGATCCGCCGCGGACGCACCTGCATGCGCTCGGCCGCGAGCCAGACGCTGCAGGCGGCACGCTCGCCCGCCGCGGGATTGCGGTGCAGACGACGGGTGCCGCGCTGCTCGAAGCCGAAGTGCTTGACCGCGTTGGTGACGTAGAACGCGCCGCGGTCGAGCCCGAGTTCGCCCAGGGCCCGGTCGAGCAGGCGCCCGGCGGGCCCGACGAAGGGACGGCCGGACAGATCCTCCTCGTCGCCCGGCTGCTCGCCGATCAGCATGACCTCGGCGTCCTCGGGGCCTTCGCCGAACACCGTCTGCGTCGCCGGCTCCCACAGGCGGCAGGCGCGGCATGCCGACGCCGCCGCGCGCAGTCCCGCCAGGCCCTGCTCCGCCGGCGCAGGCGGCAGCGGCCCCGGGATGCGCCTGCGCGCCGGCTCCGGCGCCCGTTCGACCATGGCCTGTACCTGGCGCGCGGCGTCGCGCTCGAGCTGCGGGATCAGCGTGGCCTCGGGCAGGTTCTTCCAGTAGCGACGCGGCATCTCCTTGCGCATCATCCGCGCGTTCGCCCGCGCCGGATTGAAGATGCTGGCGTAGTAGGTCCGCCACAGCGGCTCCACGGCATCCTCGGCGGGCACGTCCTCGCGACGTGCGCCGGGGCCGTGGTGGAGTGCATCGCCATCCCAGGCGACCGAGCCCTCGGGCGACGCGATCGCCCAGCGCATGCCGGCGAAGCGACGCGCGAAGAACGGCGCGACCAGCCCGAGGATGCGGTGCTCGGGCTCGAACCAGGCCGCATATCCCGGCGTGTCGTCCCCGGTGTCGGCGACGATCTCCCTGAAGCGGACGAACGCCTTCATCTTGTGCATGTCGCGCCGCACCTCCCGCGCCATCGCCTGCGCGCGGAGCACGTCCGGATCGGCCGCCCGGTCGAGCACGCCGGCCTCCCCCCGCGCCAGCCGCCAGAGGATGCGGTACAGCAGCCCGAGACGCTGCGGATCCCGATGCGCCAGCACCTCGGTGGCGAGGGCGGCGAAGCGCCGCGGCACCCGCAGGTGAGCGACCGCGTCGGCGGCGACCACGGGCGCGTCCTCGACGTCGGCCGTGGCGAGCAGTGAGGGCGCATCGGTCTCCGACCACGCCACCGCCTCGGGCGCCAGACCGGCCGCCAGCGCCTGCCGCGCGACCTGCCGCCATGCCGCGTAGCCGGCGACGGTGCACCGCGCGCGATAGATCATGGCCGTGGCGCGAACAGGTCCGCCTGCGCCGGCGTCGCCGCGAACTCGGCCTGCAGCCGCGCGCTGTCGCGCTCGCGCAGCGCCGGGCGATGGTCGAGGGTGACGACGAAGGGGCGCACCTTGCGCAGCGGCACGCGCAGCCGGCGCAGGTCGTCCAGCCGCAGTCGGGCGAAGCGCCGCTGCGCCAGGATCCGCTCGACGTTGCGCGCGCCCAGACCCGGCACGCGCAGCAGTTCCTCGCGCGGCGCGGTGTTGACGTCGACCGGGAAGCGCTCGCGGTGGCGCAGCGCCCACGCCAGCTTGGGATCGATGTCGAGCGGCAGCATCGACTGCCCCGCGGGCGCGATCTCGTCGACGTCGAAGCCGTAGAAGCGCAGCAGCCAGTCCGCCTGGTACAGGCGGTTCTCGCGCACCAGCGGTGGCGGCTTGGCCGGCAGCAGCCGCGATGCGTCCGGGATCGGGCTGAAGGCCGAGTAGTAGACGCGGCGCAGCCGGTAGTTGCCGTAGAGGTTGGCGCTGGAGGTGAGGATGCTGCGGTCGTCCGCGGCGTCGGCCCCGACGATCATCTGCGTGCTCTGCCCGGCCGCGGCGAACCTCGGCGCCCGGCGGTCCTCCTTCGCCTCCTCGATACGCCAGCGCAGCCGACCCATGGAGGCGCGGATGTCGCCGGCGCGCTTCTCGGGCGCGAGCGCGCCGAGCCCGGCCTCCGTCGGCATCTCGACATTGATGCTGAGGCGGTCGGCGTAGCGGCCGGCGAGATCGATCAGCTCCGGCGCCGCATCGGGAATCGTCTTCAGGTGGATGTAGCCACCGAAGCGATGGTCTTCGCGCAGGCTGCGCGCGATCTCGACCAGCTGCTCCATGGTGCGGTCGGGACTCGCGATGATGCCGGAGCTCAGGAACAGGCCTTCGATGTAGTTGCGCCGGTAGAAGTCCAGGGTGAGGTCGACCACTTCCGCGGTGGTGAAGCGTGCGCGCCTGACGTTGCTGCTGCGCCGGTTGATGCAGTACGCGCAGTCGTAGATGCAGAAGTTGGTCAGCAGGATCTTGAGCAGCGAGATGCAGCGGCCATCGGGCGCATAGGAATGGCAGATGCCCATGCCCTCGGTCGAACCGATGCCGCGCGAGGCCAGCGAATCGCGCCGGGTTCCTCCCGACGAGGCGCAGGACGCGTCGTATTTGGCAGCGTCGGCCAGGATCGCGAGCTTGTCGACCAGCTGCATGGGCGCGGGGACGGACGGGCGGGCCAGTGGACACCGCGGCCGTCTCACCGGGTGAGACGCAACGAGCCCGCGCCGGGGGCGCGGGCTCGCGGGCGGTCGCCTTGGGTAACGCCGGCGACGTCAGCCGTTGCGGCCGAGCGAATGCTTGAGGTCGCGCATCTGCGCGTGGTCCTGCTCGACCTGCGGCTGGTACTTCTGCGCGATGGCGCGGACCTCGGCGTGCTCGGAGTCGTTCACCGCCTCGCGGAAGGCGTGCACGATGCGGTCCTCGAACTCCTCCAGCTGCGAGATGTACTCGACGTCCGAGTTCTTGCTGAGCTTGGCGCGCATCTCGCCCCAGCCCTTGCGCAGGCTGCCGCCGACGCTGCCATCGCTGGGCGTGGCGCCGAGGGCGGCGACCTTGGTCTTGAGTTCGCCGGCGATCGAGGCCTTGGTCGCGGCCATGCGCTCGAACAGCTGCTTGTACTGCGCGTGATCGGCATCGCCGGCGGCATCGCGGTAGAAGTCGCGGCTGTCCTCGAGCACGTCGATCAGGTCGTTGAGGCTGGTGGTCTGCTTGCTCATTGCGTACCTCGCTTGGTCGGGGTGGAGTCGCCCGGGGCGACGTTGCGCGCAGGTTCGCAGCCGCTGCGACAAGGCGCCGTGTGGGCGGCTTGCACGTCGTCACCACGAAACCGTCTGCAGGGTGTCCGCCGCCACGTACGATCCCCCCCATGAGCTTCGACCCAACCCTTCTCCTCTATGTCCTGGGCGCGCTGCTGGTCGTGGTCGGCATCGCCGGCCTGATCCTGCCCGCCCTGCCCGGCCCGCCGCTGGTCTTCGGCGGCATGCTGGTAGCCGCGTGGGCGGAGGACTTCGAGCGGGTCGGCGCGGTCACCCTGATCGTGCTGGCGGTGATGGCCGCGCTGGCCTACCTGATCGACTTCGCGGCGGGCGTGCTCGGCGCCAGGCGCTACGGCGCCAGCACGCTCGCGCTGTGGGGCTCGGCGATCGGCACGGTCGTCGGCCTGTTCTTCGGCCTGCCGGGACTGATCCTCGGCCCCTTCGCCGGTGCCGCCGTCGGGGAGCTGATCCACAGCCGGCGCATCGGCCTGGCCTCGCAGGTCGGCATGGCGACCTGGCTGGGCATCGTGGTCGGCGCCATCGCCAAGATCGCGCTGTCGTTCGTGATGATCGGCGTGTTCGTGTTCGCGCTCATCGTCTAGGCGGATGCGCACCTTCCTGCTGCTGGTGCTGGCGGTCGCCCTGGGCGTGCTGGCGCTGATGCGCGGCTGGATAGCCATCCCGGACCGCCTGGACCCGTGGGCCCCGCTCGTCCTCGACGAGCCACCCGGGCCGTTCACGCGCTGGAAGCTGGGCCGCCTCGAGGACGACCGGCAGGCCTGCGCGCGCCTCCTGGAATCCTCGGGCTTCGCCGCCGTCGCCGTCGACGACCGCCGCGGCGACGACGGCTGCGGCTGGCGCAACGCGGTCCGGATCGGCCCAGGCTCCGATCCGGCGGTCGGCAGCGCCTTCACCCTGCAGTGCGCGGCCGCCGGCGCGCTCGCGCTGTGGGAGCACCAAGTGCTGCAGCCGGCCGCACGCCGCCGGTTCGGCCGCGGCGTGCGCGCGCTCGAGCACTACGGCTCCTATGCCTGCCGCAACGTCTACGGGCGCGCGAGCGGCCGCCGCAGCCAGCATGCGACCGCGAACGCCTTCGACCTGGCCGGCGTGATCCTGGACGACGGCCGCCGCATCCGCGTGGCCGGCGACTGGGACGGCGGCGACGAGGAGGCGGCCTTCCTGCGCGAGATCCACGACGGCGCCTGCGGCCTGTTCAACGGCGTGCTCGGGCCGGACTACAACCGCGCCCACCGCGACCACTTCCATCTCGACCGCGGCGGCTACCGGATCTGTCGCTGACGCGTCGCCGTCCTGCTGCCACGCCGCCTGCACGGGGCGGCCCCGATGCTGGCGGGCCCCGAGCCGTCCGCCCCGCCCGATGCACCGTCCGCGTTCCCTGTCCTGGCTGCTCGCCGCCGTGCTCGTCGTCGCGGGCTGCGTGAGGATCGGCGATGCCTCCGTGCCGATCCCCACGCTCATGGACCGAGCCGTCCCGGGACACAGCGCCGACGTGCTGGTGGTCGTCCTGCCCGGACGCGGCGACGACCTGGAGACGCTGTCCCGACGCGACCTGCTAAGGCGCATCCGCCGCCATTGGCCGCAGGCGGACGTGCTGCTGACCGGCGCCACCCTCGCCTACTACCGCGAGGGGCGGATCGCCCGGCGCCTGCACGACGAGGTCGTCGCTCCGGCGCGCCGTGCCGGCGGCTACCGCCGGGTCTGGTTCACCGGCATCTCGCTCGGCGGGCTGGGCGCGCTGGTCTACGAGAGCACCTATCCCGACCAGGTGGAGGGCGTCGTCCTGCTCGGTCCCTATCTCGGCGACCGCGCGATCCTCGAGGAGATCGCCGCCGCAGGCGGCATCGGCAGCTGGGCACCGGGCCCCGCCCCGGCCGCCGTCACCGAGGCCAACTTCCAGCGCGAGGTCTGGCGCCGCATCCAGGCCCTGTCCGACGCGCCCGCCCGGGCCGCGCGCATTCACCTCGCCTACGGCGAGCGCGACCGCTTCAACGGCGCCCTGCCCCTGATGCGCCAGGTCCTGCCGGACGGCCAGGTGCACGTGGTGCGCGGCGGCCACGACTGGCAGGCCTGGTACCGCGCCGCCGAGACCATCTTCGGCGGCATCGAGCCGCGCCAGGCGCGCTTCAGCGCGAGCGCGCCCAGCGGCGGTGGTCGACCAGCAGGCAGCGGTCCTGCACGACCTTGATCCCGGCCTTCGCCAGCACCTCGGCCACCCCGTCGTTGCGGATCCCGAGCTGGAACCACACCGACGCCGGCCGCGCCGCGATCAGGTCGTCGACGTGCGGGGGGATGTCCTGCGGCCGCCGGAACACGTCGACCATGTCGACCCGCGGCTCGATCTCCGCCACCGTCCGGTGCACCGGGCGGTCGAGGATGCGGGTGACCTCCGGGTAGTAGACCGGCACCGGCACCACGTCGAGCCCCGCGCCCGCGAGGTAGTGGGCCACGTCGAAGGCGGGCTGCCCGCGCTGGGCCTCGGTCTTGATGCCGAGCACGGCGATGCGCCGGGTCGCGGCGAGCAGGGCGTCGATGCCGGCGGTGTCCTGGATCAGGTTGTCGCGCCAGTCGCTCATGGTGTCCCTTGAACCGTTCCGCGGACGCACGATGATCGCCGCGGCGCAGGCGCGGCGGCGTGAGGGTCAGGCACTTCCCAGCGCCGCCTCGATGTCGCGCGAGAGTTCGGCCGGGCGCGCGGTCGGCGCATAGCGTGCGATGACCTCGCCGTCGCGGCCGACCAGGAACTTGGTGAAGTTCCACTTGATCCGCTCGGTGCCGAACATCCCCGGCTTCTGCGCCTTGAGCCACTTCCACAACGGGTGCGCGGCCTCGCCGTTGACGTCGACCTTGGAGAACAGCGGGAAGTCGACGTCGAACTTGGTCCTGCAGAACGCGGCGATCTCCGCCTCGCTGCCCGGCTCCTGATGGCCGAACTGGTCGCAGGGGAATCCCAGGACGGCGAAGCCGCGGTCGCGGTAGGTGCGCTGCAGCTGTTCGAGGCCTTCGTACTGCGGGGTGAAGCCGCATTCGGAGGCGACGTTGACCACGAGCAGCACCTGCCCGCGGAACTGGGCCAGGTCGATGTCGATGCCTTCGATGTCGCGGGCGCTGAACTCGTGGAGGGTGGTCATGCGGACGGTCCCATGCGGGCTGGACATGCATTCTAGGCCGCGCGCGCGCGCGGCCGGCGTGAGCGCCCGTGGGGCCGGATCTTCACTCCAAGCGAGAAGCTGCTTGCCGCGCGCGGGCCTTCGCGCGGCGCGACGGCGGGCCTAGAGTGCGGGATCCACCCCCGCCGGAGCCCACGATGTCCACCGCCAGCATGAAGGCCGTCGGCCTCACCCGTTACCTGCCCATCGACGACCCGGACGCGCTGCAGGATCTCAGCGTGCCGATGCCCGTGCCGGAGCCGCGCGACGTGCTGGTGCGGGTCGAGGCGGTCGGGGTGAACCCGGTCGACACCAAGGTGCGCGCGCCCAAGGACGCCCCGGTGCAGCCGAGCCCGCGGATCCTCGGCTGGGACGTGGCCGGCGTGGTCGAGGCGGTCGGCGCCGAGGTCACGATGTTCCGTCCCGGCGACGAGGTCTACTACGCCGGCGACATCACCCGCCCCGGCGGCAACAGCCGCTACGCGGTGGCCGACGAGCGCATCGTCGCGCTCAAGCCGAGGACGCTGGACTTCGCCCAGGCCGCGGCGCTGCCGCTGACCGCGCTGACCGCCTGGGAGTCGCTGTTCGACCGCCTGCAGCTCGACCCCGAGGGTGGCAATGCCGGGCAGAGCCTGCTGATCATCGGCGGTGGCGGCGGCGTGGGCTCGCTCGGCATCCAGTTCGCCAGGCGCGCCGGGCTCACCGTGATCACCACCGCCAGCCGCGAGGAGACCTCGGCCTGGGTGCAGGAGCTTGGTGCCGACCACGTCGTCGACCATCGCAGGCCGCTGCGGCCGCAGGTCGAGGCGCTGGGCTTCGCCCATGTCGACTGGATCGCCGACTTCGCCAACACCGACCCGTACTGGGACCAGATGGTCGACCTGGTCCGCCCGCAGGGCCGCATCGTCACCATCGTCGACAACACCGGGCCGCTGGCGACCGCCGAGGCCAAGGCCAAGAGCGTCACCCACGCCTGGGAGATGATGTTCACCCGCGCCCGCTTCCGCACGCCCGACATGATCGAGCAGCACCGCATCCTCGAGCGCGTGGCCGCGTGGATCGACGACGGCAGCCTCAGGCAGACGCTCAAGACCCGGCTCGGGCCCATCGATGCGGCCAACCTGCGCGAGGCACACCGCCGCCTCGAGAGCGGCACCGCGATCGGCAAGATCGTGGTCGCCGGCTGGAAGGACTGATCGCCCGCGCGCCGGGGCATCAACACGCCTCCACCACGCCATGGCGCCGGATGATCGCGCGCCATGGCGTCCATCCCCTCGTCTCCGCTGCGGCGCGCATCGGCGCTCGCGCTCGTCCTCGTGCTCTGCGGCTGCGACCTGCCGCGCGATCCCGCCGGCAGCACCGAACGCATCGTCGGCGGCACCCTGCGCATCGGCGTGGTGGATGCGCCGGGCTGGACCGATGCGGCGGCGCGGACGGGTGCGGAGGCGGACGCGGTGCGGCGCTTCGCCGCGACCCTCGGCGCGCGCCCGGTGTGGCGGGCGGGCAGCGAATCGCAGCTGATGCACGCGCTTCAGATCGCCGACGTCGACCTGGTGGTCGGCGCGATCGCCGCCGATTCGCCCTGGGACCGCCGCGTCGGCATGAGCCGGCCCTTCCCCGCGAAGCGCTACGCCGCGGCGGATGCCGAGGTCTTCGTGCCCGCGCACGTGTGGGCGGTGCAGCCGGGCGAGAACCGCTTCCTGCTGCGGGTCGAGGCCTTCCTTGAGCAGGACCGGCAGGCGGCCCGGTGAGGCCCATCGCCCCGTTCCACGCGCCGCCGGAGGTCGTCGCCCACGCCGCACGTGCGCGCCGGCTGCAGGGCTGGATGATCGCCTACAGCCTCACCGTGATCGCGACCATGGGCCTGGCCGCCGGCGAATCCCAGGCCATGCGCACCGCCTGGATCGAGGACATGCTGATGCTGGTGCCGCCGGTCGCCTTCCTGGTCGCCGACCGCCTCCGCCGCCGCCAGCCCGACGCGATCTTCCCCTTCGGCCGCTTCAGCGCGGTCAACGCCGCCTACCTGGTCAGCTCGTTCGCGCTGATCGCGGTGGGCGGGATCCTGCTCTACGAAGGCCTCTCGACGCTGGCACGCGGGGAGCGCCCGACGCTCGGCTCGGTGTTCGTCGGCGAGCGCCAGCTGTGGACGGGCTGGCTGATGTGGGCGGCCCTGCTGTGGGCGGTGGCGCCGGCGGTATGGCTGGGCCACAGGCTGCAGGGGCCGTCGATCGCCCTGCACGACCGCGCCCTCCACGGCAGCTCGGAGATGCTCAAGGCCGACTGGCAGACGGGACTGGCCGCCGCGGTCGGCGTGCTCGGCATCGGCCTGGGCCTGTGGTGGATGGACGCGGCCGCGGCGATCTTCGTCTCGCTCAGCGTCATCCACGACGGCGTGCGCAACAGCGGCCGCGCCTTCGGCGCGCTGATGGACCGGCGGCCGATGCAGATCGCCGACCACACCCGACCCGACGACCTGGTCGAGCGCTTCGAGGAGGCCCTGCGCCTGCTGCCGGGCGTGGCCGACGCCGAGGTGCGCCTGCGCGAGTCGGGCTGGCTGCTCCTGGGCGACGTGGTGATCGACACCCGCCCGGGGGTGAGCGAAGCCCAGGACGAGACGCTGTACCGGGAAACCGCCGCCTGCGCTGCGCGCATCAGCTGGCGCATCCACGATCCGAACGTGACCCTGCGCCATCCGCTGGCGTGAGCGGTCGCGGCGTCGCCGGCCGGGGGCGTGCATCCGGTGCGCGAGACCCGCACGGCGCGGCGGCTTACAATGGGCGGCTTCCGGTCAGCCGTATCGCCGCCGGCCCAACCCAACGAGACCGATGTCCGCATTCGATACCGAGCGCGTCCTCGCCGTCAGGCACTGGACCGACGCCTACTTCAGCTTCACCACGACCCGCAGCGCAGGCCTGCGCTTCGAGAACGGCCAGTTCGTGATGATCGGCCTGCCGGTCGACGGCCGCCCGCTGGTCCGCGCCTACTCGATCGCCTCCGCCAACTGGGAGGAGGAGATGGAGTTCTTCAGCATCAAGGTGGCCGACGGTCCGCTGACCTCGCGCCTGCAGCACATCCAGCCCGGTAGCGAGATCCTGGTCAGCCGCAAGCCGACCGGCACGCTGCTGATCCACGACCTGCACAAGGGCCGCAACCTCTACCTGCTCGGCACCGGCACCGGGCTGGCGCCGTTCCTGGCGATCATCAAGGACCCGGAGACCTACGAGCGCTTCGAGCGCGTCGTCGTCTGCCACGGCGTGCGCCACGTCGCCGACCTCTGCTACCGCGACTACATCCAGCACGAGCTGCAGGAACACGACCTGCTCGGCGAGATCCTCGCCGGCAAGCTGCTGTACTACCCGGCGGTGACGCGCGAGGACTTCGTGCACCGCGGCCGCCTGACCGAGCTGATGGCCAGCGGCGCGATGATGGAGCACCTCGGCATCGAGCCGCTGGATGCGGCCCACGACCGCGCCATGATCTGCGGTAGCCCGCAGATGCTCGCCGACTTCCGCGAGCTGCTCGACGCCCGCGGCTTCACCGCCTCGCCGCGGATCGGCACCCCGGCCGAGTACGTGTTCGAGCGCGCCTTCGTCGAGAAGTGAGGCCGCGCGGCCTTCACGAACCCCGTCGCACCCTGCTGCGTCGAACGCGGTCGGGGCCTCCCCGCCGCGTCGCCATGACCAGCAGGAGGTTCCATGAACACACCACGCGAGCGCACTCCCGCACCCGGCAAGGACGAGACCGAGAAGGAACACTGCGAGGAGAACCAGGACGAGGCCCTGGAGGAGACCTTCCCGGCAAGCGATCCGGTCTCGCCGTTCGTGCCGGCCAAGGCGCCGGGCGAGAAGAAGGACAGGAAGGAAGAGTGATGCATCCGACGGCCCGCCTCGCGCGGGCCGTTCTTCGTCCGGACCTAGCGGCCGCCGCCTCCGCCGCCACCGCCCCCGCCGCCGGAGAAGCCGCCACCCCCGAAGGAACTGCTGCCCGGGCTGCTGCCGGGCGGCGTCGTCGCCGAGGCGATCTGCGACGACAGCGAGGCGCCCAGCGCACGTCCGATGTCCTGCGCGCTGGCGCCGATGAAGCCCGGCGCCAGCATCCACGACGAGCCGCTCAGCTCGCGCCGCGCCGCCGCCTCGCCCACCGCCTCGGTGAAGCGCGCGGTCCATGCTTCCTCGAGATCCAGCGCCAGCGCGTAGGGCAGCAGCGCCTGGTAGCGCCCGCCGTCGAGCGGCGGCTCGTTCCCGGGCAGGCCGAGCCTGGCCAGTTCCTCGCGCTCGGCCACGCGCAGGTAGAGCCGGAAGCCCTCGATCTCGTCGAGCAGCGCCCGCCCCTTCGCCGTCGGCGCACGCATCAGGATGCCGAACACCACGTTCAGCGCCACCAGCAGGAGCACGCCGGCGGCGATCAGGCCGATGCCGTGGCCGCCGCTGACGGCGAAGGCCAGCACCGCCGTCGCCAGGCTGGCGGCGATTCCGGCGAACAGCCAGCCTCCGTTGGCGCGCATGTAGGCGGGCCGGTAGCGCGCGTGCAGGGCACCGCCGTGCCCGGTCCTGGCCTCGTCCAGGAGGGCGGCGTTGTCCTGTCCGATGGCGACCACGCGTCGGTCTTCCGCGAACATGGCGAGCACGGCGCGTTGCCCGGGATCGTCCGGGGGCCCGATGCGACCCTCGGCGGTGATCTCCAGCCGCCAGGGTTCCTTGCCGGCGATGTCGTGGTGGATGCGCAGGAACCCGTCCACCGCGAGCTGCACGACATCCGCGGTGAAGGCGGCATCGTCGTAGGCGATCTTCGTCATGAAACGCACGCCGCCGGCGGTATGGCCGGCGGGCGGCTCGTAGCGCGGGATGATCGTCCCCGGCCGCGGGTCGCGGCCGTGGCGCAGCCAGCCGACCAGGTACATCGCCAGCACCCCGGCCAGCCCCAGGCCGATGACGATGAGGCCGAGGTTGTCGCGCAGCAGCCAGGCCACCCGCTGCGCCTGCGACGGTGCGGCGACGAGCCCCTTCGGGAAGGCGACCACCGCGGTCATGCCTTCCTCCGGGGCCAGGCCGCGGGTGCTCTCCACCAGGGCGCCGTCGGCGCGGGTCTCCACCCTCGCCTCGCGCCCGCGTGCGCCGTAGGCGCCGGTGTAGGCCTCGGCGGCGATGGCATCGGCGCCGGGCGCCGAGGGCAGCGTGATCCGCGCCGACGCCGCCTCGATCGGCAGCGCCCAGCCGTTGCCGGTGACGTTCCAGTACAGCTCGTCGTGGTCGTCGAAGAAGCCGAGCTGGCGCGTGGTCCGGTAGCGCAGGGTGTAGCGGATCGTGGCCGGCACATCGAGCAGGGCGTCGTCGCCGGTGTTGATGCGCACGCCGTTGGCGCGGTCCTCGGTGAAGAAGGGTTCCGGACGCCCGTCGCGCTCCACCCCGAGCACCTCGAATCCGACCGCTACGCGGTTGCCGAGGCGGTCGCGGTAGCGGGTCGGGAACTCGCGGTAGATGCCGCGGCGGATCGCGCTGCCCTCCGCGCGCACGGTGATGGTCTCGATGACCTCGAGGCTGCCGTCGGCCAGGACCTGCACGTCCTGGTCGAAGGCGAGCACCCGCTCGCGCGCGCCGGCGGCGCAGGCCAGGCAGGCGAGCACGGCGGCCAGGAGCAGGCGGAACGACAGGCTGCGGCTCATCGGGTCGCCTCCACGACGGGAGCGGCGCGGGCCGCGGGATCGGGTTCGTAGAACTCGGCCGCGCGGACGCCGGCGGCGGTGGCGACGATGCGGTCCGGCACGCGCTGCACGCCGTCGTTGAGATCGCGCACGGCGCCGTTGTAGAAGCGGCGCGCGTACTGCAGCTGCTCCTCGATCCCCACCAGGTCGCGCTGCAGCTGCGCGAAGTTGGCGCTGGCGTCGAGGTCCGGATAGGCCTCGCGCAGGGCGAGCAGCCGCGCCAGCGAGCGCCCCAGCGCGTCTTCGATCGCAGCCAGCTCCGGCGGCCGGGAGCTGGCCAGCGCCTGCGCGCGCAGCGCAGTCGCCGCCTCGATGGTGGCCCGCTCGTGCGCCGCGTGGCCGCGCACGGCCTCCACCAGCATCGGCACCAGGTCGTGCCGCCGGGTCAGCTGCACGTCGATGTCGGCCCAGGCCGAGCGCACCCGGTTGCGCAGGCGCACCAGGCGGTTGAACACCACGACGGCCCAGAGCGCGGCGAGCGCCACTGCCGTCACTGCAATCCACGGTCCTGCCTGCATGCGTTCCCCGCGCGCATCGACGGCCGCGGGCCGTCCGGAACCGGCGAGTGTCGCATCAGCGGGAGCGACCGGCTCCACACCGCGGCCACCCGAATGGTGTAAAAATGGACACCATGGACACCCCCACCGACCGCCAGCAGGCCATCCTCGACCACCTCGCCGCCTGCCTCGCCGCGGATGGGCGCCCGCCCACCCTGGCGGAGCTGGCGCGGGCCTTCGGCATCCTTCCCAATGCCGCGCGCAAGCACCTGCAGGCGCTGGAGGCCAAGGGCTGGATCGAGCTCGCCGCCGGCAAGGCGCGGGGGATCCGGCTGCTGGGCGGCAGGGCGCCCTCGCCGTCGTCCAGCGGGGCGAGCGCGGCGCGCGCACCGCGGCTGCGTGCCCTGCCCGGCGGCCTGAGCCTGCCCCTGGTCGGCCGCGTCGCCGCCGGCAGTCCGATCCTCTCCGAAGGCAACATCGAGGCGCACTTCGGCCTCGATCCCGCGCTGTTCCGGCCGCGCCCGCACTTCCTGCTGCGGGTCGAGGGCCAGAGCATGACCGGCGCCGGCATCCTCGACGGCGACCTCATCGCCGTGCACCGCACCCCGGTGGCCGACAGCGGCCGCATCGTGGTGGCCCGCGTCGAGGGCGAAATCACCGTCAAGCGCCTGGACGCCAGCCCGGCGCGGATCCGGCTGCTGTCGGAGAACCCCGCCTTCGCCCCCATCGAGATCGGCCGCGACGTCTCGGACTTTGCGATCGAGGGCCTGTATGTCGGTGCCATCCGCCGCACCTGAGGCCGTCATGCGCATTCCCGCCTTCCCCCGCCCCTTCGCCGGAGCGGCCCCAGCTGCGATCTGTGGGAGGGGCTTCAGCCCCGACGGGCGTCCCGGCCGGGGTGCACCCGTCGCGGCCGGAGCCGCGCCTGCAGGGGCGCGAGCCACATCCGGAGAGCCCCCCCGGGCGCGACAGACTTCCGCCGGAGCGGCCTCGGCCGCGGTCGGCTCGGCCCGCTCCGGGCAGGCGTCGGGGCTGAAGCCCCTCCCACAGGGGAGGCTCGCGGCCGGAGCCGCGCCTGCGCGGGACCAGGCCGCGCCTGCGACCGGGGGCGCCTGAGCCATGGGTGCCGTCGTCTCCCTCTCCGCTGCGCTCGGCGACGGCCGGCTGTACCGTGCCGGCAGGCCGCTGGCGCGGACCACCGAGGCGGTGGCCAGCGGGCTGGACGTGCTCGACGCCGCCCTGCCCTGGGGCGGTTTCCCGCGCGCGGCGCTGACCGAGCTGCTGCTGCCGGCCGACGGCATCGGCGAACTCGGCCTGCTGCTGCCGGCCCTGCGCAGGATCGCCCGCCGCGAGCGCATCGCCTTCGTCGCGCCGCCGTGGATCCCCTATGCCCCGGCGCTGGCCGAGGCCGGCCTGCCGCTGGAGCGCCTGACCTGGGTCGACGCGCCGCCGCCGCGCGCGGCCTGGGCCAGCGAGCAATGCCTGCGCGCCGGCTGCTTCGGCGCGGTCCTGGGCTGGGTCGGCAGCGGCGACGACCGCGTCATGCGCCGCCTGCAGGTCGCCGCCACCGACGGCAGCGCGCTCGGCATCGCCCTGCGCCCGCTGCGGCATGCGCGCAACCCGAGTCCGGCCGCCCTGCGCCTGGCACTGGCGGCGCAGGGCGACGGGCTGGAGATCCGCGTGCTCAAGTGCCGCGGCGCCGTGGCCCCCAGCCAGCCGCTGCACGCGGCGCGTGCGCATTGAGCCGGCGATGCTCTGGGCCTGTCTCCATCTCCCCGCGCTGGCGGTCGAGGCGGTCTTCGCCGACCGCGACGACCACGCGCCGCGCGCGGTCCACGACCCGGCGCACCGGCACCGCCGCCTGGTCGGGACCGATCCGGCGGCGCAGGCGCTCGGCATCCATCCCGGCCTGACCAGCGCCACCGCCCGCGCGCTCGCCGCCGACCTCGCCGTCCGCCCGCGCGATCCCGCCGCCGAGCGCGCCTGCCTGACCACGGCCGCGGCGATGGCCTACGCCTTCAGCGGCCAGGTCGCCATCGCCCTGCCGGACGCGGTGCTGCTCGAGGTCGGCGCCAGCCTGCGCCTGTTCGGCGGCTGGACGGCGATCGACGCCGGCCTGCGCGAGGGGCTGTCGCGGCTCGGGCATGCGCACCGGATCGCGGTGGCGCCGACGCCGGCCGCCGCGCACGCCTTCGCCAGCCTGGAGGACGGCCGCCATCTCGGCGACCGCAGAGCGCTCGCGGCGGCCCTGCGCACGCTGCCGCTGGAGGCCGCCGGCCTGCCCGTCGAGGCCACCGCCCTGCTCGCCCGCGCCGGCCTGCGCCGGCTGGGCGAGGTGCTGGCGCTGCCGCGCGCCGACCTGCTGCGCCGAGTCGGCAAGCCGGTCGGCCTGCACCTGGACCGCCTGTGCGGACGCGCCGAGGACATCCGCACGCTGTACCGCCCGCCGGACCGCTTCGAGCGCGGGATGGAGTTCGAATACGGCATCGCCGACAGCGGCGCGCTGCTGTTCCCGCTCAGGCGGCTGGTCGACGCGCTCGCTGCGTTCCTGTCGGCCCGCGACGGCGGGGTGTCGCGCTTCGTGCTGCGGTTCGTGCACGAGGGCGCGCCGCGGACCGAGCTCGCCGTCGGCCTGCGCAAGCCCATGCGCGCCTCCCAGGCGCTGTTCGACGCCGCCCGCGGCCGGCTCGAGCGCCATGCCCTGGCCGCGCCCGCGCACGGGCTGCAGCTGGTCGCCGAGCACCTGCCGCCGTTCATGCCCGAACTGCGCGACCTGTTCGAGGCCGGCAGCCGCGGCGCGCTCGACCACGACGCCCTGGTCGAGCACCTGCGCGCACGCCTCGGCGACGACAGCGTGCGCAGCCTGGCGGTGGCCGCCGACCACCGCCCGGAACGCGCCTGGCGGGTGCTGGAGCCAGGCGAGACCACCCGCAGGCCGGCTGCGCCGTCGCGTCGGCGCAGGCCCGCGCGCGCCCTGCCGACGGAAGCGCACGACACACCGGCCGCGCTGCAGCGTGCATCGGAACCGGCATCCGCCACAGCAGCGGATGCGCGAACGGAGCCGGCATCGCCCTCGCCGCCGCGACGCCACCACGAGGCAACCAGTCTCCACCTGCTCCCGCCGGCGCGCCCCCACGGCTTCCTGCCCCACCCGGCCAACGATGCCCACGGGGCGCGCGTCCACTCCGCGCCGGTCGCGCGCCGGCCGCTGTGGCTGCTGCCCGAGCCGGTCCCGCTGCGCGCCCGCATCGTGCGCCTCGTCGGCGGCAGCGAACGCATCGAGAGCGGCTGGTGGGACGACGCCGACGCCCGCCGCGACTACGTCGCCGCCGACCTCGACACCGGCCAGCGCGCCTGGCTCTACCGCGAGGCCGGCGGCGAGGGCTGGATGCTGCATGGGTGGTTCGCATGAGCGGGTCGTGGCTGTTCGCCCGCTCCTGCGAGGCATGGCACAGGCGGCCCGCGCCCGATCCACTGTTGGATCGACGGCAGCCGCAACGGCTTCCGAAGCGCTGCGGGCTCCGGGTCACTTCTTCTTTGCTTGCCCAAAAAAGAAGTAACCAAGAAGAAAGGGCACCCCGGGCGGCCCGCCCTCCGGTGCTCCGCACCTGCGGGTGCGCGGGCGCCTTCCGGGCGTCCCTGCCCGCGCCCGCTGCGCGGCTGATCCTCCAGGCGTCCGCCGTGCCTCACGGGGACCGGGAACGGCAACGGCAACAGCAACCGCAACGGCCGGTGACCTGTGCCGGGGCCGGCGCGGTGCGGCAGCGGGGCCTGCACGAGCGATCGCAGGCGACTCGAAGCGTCCGCCTCGATTCGGTCACGTGGCACCGTGCGGGCTTGGTCACCGATTCCCCCGGTGCGGTCGCGGCTGAAGCCGCTCCTACAGGGGATGGCCAAGCGCCTCACCGGGAACCGCAACAGCAACCGCAACGGCCGGTGACCTGTGCCGGGGCCGGCGCGGTGCGGCAGCGGGGCCTGCACGAGCGATCGCAGGCGACCGGAAGCGCCCGCCTCGAACCGGGCATGCCGCGTCGCCAGGACCACGTCACGCGACACCCCGCTGCGCTCGCGGCTGAAGCCGCTCCTGCAGGCGACGACCGGGCGCCTGCGGGGGCCGGATCGCAGGGCGGCGGCACGGTCACCCCGCTGCGCCGGGTGGAGGCGGGCCGGCCGGGCGAGCCGGTCGGTGCGGCCGGGGAGCCGCCGCGCGTGCCGCGGCGCGCCGCCGCCTATGCCGAGCTCCACTGCCTGTCGAACTTCAGCTTCCAGCGCGGCGCATCCACCGCCAGGGAGCTGTTCCACACCGCGAAGGCGCAGGGCTATGCGGCGCTGGCGATCACCGACGAGTGCTCGGTCGCCGGCATGGTGCGGGCGCTGGAGGCGAGCGAGGAAAGCGGGCTCAAGCTCATCGTCGGCAGCGAGTTCGCCCTGGTCGATGGCCCCAGGCTGGTGCTGCTGTGCGCGGACCGCGCCGGCTACGCGAACCTGTGCCGGCTGATCACCACCGCGCGCCGCAATGCCGGCAAGGGCGACTACCGGCTGACCCGCGCCGATCTCGACGCGCAGCCGCTGGACGGCCTGCTGGCGCTGTGGCTGCCGCCGCGCGCCGCGGACGCCCCCGTGGGAACGGCTTCGGCCGCGACCTGCGCCACATCCGGAGGCGACGATCCGGTCGCGGCTGCAAGCGTTCCTCCGGAGGCCCATGGCCGCGGAGCCGTGCGGCCGCCAGGTCCCGATTCCCGATCCCCGTCCCACCGGCACCGCGCCACCGTACCCATCGCGGCCGAGGCCGTGCCTGCGGAGTTCGCGGCCCAGCGCGAGGAGCTGGCCTGGCTGGCGGCCCGCTTCCCCGGGCGCGCCTGGATCGCGCTCGAGCTCCACCGCAGCGCCGGCGACGACGCCCACCTGGCCCGCCTGCACGACCTGGCGCAGGTCTCCGGCCTGCCGCTGGTCGCCGCCGGCGACGTGCACATGCACCGCCGCAGCCGGCGCCGGCTGCAGGACGTGATGACCGCGATCCGCCTGCGCCGGCCCGTCGCCGACTGCGGGCACGCGCTGTTTCCCAACGGCGAGCGCCACCTGCGCCGGATCGCCGAGCTGGCCGCGCTGTACCCGGACGCTGCCCTGCGCGAGACGCTCGCGGTCGCCGCGCGCTGCACGTTCTCGCCGCGCCAGCTCACCTACGACTATCCGCAGGAGCTGGTGCCGCCGGGCCGGACCCCCACCGGGCACCTGCGCATGCTGACCGAGGAAGGCGCCGTCCGGCGCTGGCCGCAGGGCGTGCCGCCAGCGGCGCGCGAGAAGATCGAGAAGGAGCTCGCGCTGATCGCCGAGTGCGGGTTCGAGGCCTTCTTCCTCACCGTCGAGGACATCGTCCGCTGGGCGCGCGGGCGCGGCATCCTCTGCCAGGGCCGCGGGTCGGCGGCCAACTCCATCGTCTGCTACTGCCTGGGGGTGACCTCGGTTGGCCCCGACCGCATCGAGATGCTGTTCGAGCGCTTCGTGTCCAAGGCGCGCAAGGAGCCGCCGGACATCGACGTCGACTTCGAGCACGAGCGCCGCGAGGAGGTCATCCAGTACGTCTTCGCCAAGTACGGGCGCCAGCGCGCGGCGCTCGCGGCGACGGTGATCAGCTACCGCGCCAAGAGCGCGGCGCGCGACGTGGCGCGCGCGCTGGGTTTCGGCGAGGACGGCATCGACCGCCTCGCCCACGCCTTCTCCTGGGCGCACGGCGAGGTCGCCCTGCACCTGCGCCTGCGCGAGGCCGGCTTCGATCCGGACGCGCGCGAGATGCGCCTGCTGGTGGCCCTGGTGGCGGAGCTGATGGGCCAGCCGCGGCATCTGTCGCAGCACGTCGGCGGCTTCGTCATCTCCGGCGAACCGCTGTGGAACCTGGTGCCGGTCGAGAACGCCTCGATGCCCGACCGCACCGTGATCCAGTGGGACAAGGACGACCTCGAGGAGCTCGGCCTGCTCAAGGTCGACTGCCTCGCGCTCGGCATGCTGACCTGCCTGCGCAAGGGCTTCGAGCTGATCGCGAGGCACCACGGCGACACGCTCACCCTCGCCGGCATCCCCGAGGGCGACGCGCCGACCTACGCGATGATCCAGCGCGCCGAGACGCTGGGCACCTTCCAGATCGAGTCGCGCGCGCAGATGGGCATGCTGCCGCGGCTGAAGCCCGCCAGGTACTACGACCTGGTGATCCAGGTGGCGATCGTGCGCCCGGGTCCGATCCAGGGCGACATGGTGCATCCCTACCTGCGCCGCCGCAGCGGCGAGGAGGCCATCGTCTACCCGAAGCCGGAGATCCAGGCCGTACTGCAGAAGACGCTCGGCGTGCCGCTGTTCCAGGAACAGGTGATGCAGCTGC
Source organism: Coralloluteibacterium stylophorae (assembly GCF_018122625.2). Lineage (GTDB taxonomy): Bacteria > Pseudomonadota > Gammaproteobacteria > Xanthomonadales > Xanthomonadaceae > Coralloluteibacterium > Coralloluteibacterium stylophorae. The sequence continues at coordinate 400,385 of NZ_JAGQFT020000001.1, forward strand.
TGATCGTGGCGGCGAAGTTCGACCCCGGCGAGGCCGACCGGCTGCGCCGGGCGATGGCGGCATGGAAACGCCGCGGCGGCCTCGACGACTGGGAGCCGATGGTGATCGAGCGCATGACCGGCAACGGCTACAGCCTCGAGTACGCGCAGCAGGTGTTCCAGCAGATCCGCGGCTTCGGCAGCTACGGCTTCCCCGAGGCGCATGCGGCGAGCTTCGCCCTGCTCGCCTACGTGAGCTGCTGGCTGAAGTGCCACGCCCCGGCGGCCTACGCCTGCGGTCTGCTGAACGCGCAGCCGATGGGCTTCTATGCGCCGGCGCAGATCGTCGCGGAGCTGCGCGGCAACGGCGTGCAGGTGCGCCCGCCGGACGTCGCCGCGAGCGACTGGGATTCCACGCTGGAGCTGCTGCCGCAGGCGCAGTCGGGCCTCGGCCGCGACGCGCGGCGATACCACGGCGCGCATGCGCTGCGGCTCGGTCTGCGGCTGATCTCGGGCCTGGACGAGGCCAGCGCCGCGCGCATCGTCGCCGCGCGCGCGGAGCGGCCGTTCCGCGACGTGTCCGACCTGGTCGCCCGCGCCCGCCTCGACGCCCATGCGCGCAACCGCCTGGCCGACGCCGGTGCGCTGCGTGCGCTGGCCGGGCATCGCCATCGCGCGCAGTGGGAGATCGCCGGCAGCGCCTCGCGTCGCGACCTGCTGCTGGACGTGCCGACCGCGGAAGGCGCGCTCGCCCTGCGCCCGCCGACGGTGGCGGAGGACACCCACGCCGACTACGCGACCCTCGGCCTCACCCTCGGCACCCATCCGCTGAAACTGGTGCGCCGCCCGCTCGCCGGGCGCCGCGTGCAGCGCAGCGACCGCCTGCCGCGCCTGCGCAGCGGCAGCCGCGTGCGCTGCGCCGGGCTGGTGATCCTGCGCCAGCGCCCCGACACCGCCAGCGGCATCACCTTTCTGACGCTCGAGGACGAGGCCGGCGTGGTCAACGTCATCGTCCGCCGCAGCGTCGCCGAGCGGCAGCGCGCGGAACTGCTAGGCGCGGTCCTGCTCGCGGTCGACGGCCGCGTCGACCACCGCGAGGGCGTGAGCCACCTGATCGCCGAGCGCCTGCACGACTACGGCGACCTGCTGCCGGGCATCGGGCCGGTGTCGCGGGATTTTCATTAGTGGGTGGGGAATCGGGAAGCGGGAAGCGGGAATCGGGACCTGGGGCTTTGGCTTTGGCTTTGGCTTTGGCTTTGGCTTTGGCTTTGGCTTTGGCTTTGGCTTTGGCTTTGGCTCGGGACTCGGGACTCGGGACTCGGGACTCGGGACTCGGGGCTTGGGGCTTGGGGCTTGGGCGCGGGCTTCTGTGGGAGCGGCTTCAGCCGCGACCGGGCCTGCCGCCAGATCCGACGCCATGTCGGGGCTGAAGCCCCTCCCACATGGGATGCCTGCAGCCGCGAGGTCTGCATTCCCGACTCCCGCTCCACCATCACCGCAACGCCCGTCCCCATTGCGGCTGAAGCCGCTACTACGCAGGGTCATGGCCGCGGGCGATGACGCGGGCTTCTGTAGGAGTGGCTTCAGCCGCGACTGGGCCTGCCGCCAGATTCCGACGCCACGTCGGGGCTGAAGCCCCTCCCACATGGGATACCTGCAACCGCGAGGTCTGCATTCCCGACTCCCGCTCCACCATCACCGCAACGCCCGTCCCCATTGCGGCTGAAGCGCTCCTACGGAGGTCCACGGCCGCGGGATCGTGCGACCGCCTCACCGCCCCCGCCGATTAACCGCGCACTGACGGCCGCGCTGCTACATGTGCGCGCGAGCCTCCCCGGGGATCCACCGTGTCCAACGCCGCGCCCGTCCTGTTCTGCCTCGTCCTGTGCCTGGCGCTCGCCGCCTGCCGCGATCCCGAGACCGGCGGCCCGCCGACCACCGACGAGCCCGCCGCGCCGGTCAGCAGCCCGGGCATCCGCCCGGTCGATGCCGACGACGCCGTCGGCCCGGCCGGCGCGGACGACGAGCCGCGGGCGACTGCGCCCGCACCGCGACCACGCGCGCCCGGTTCGAACGCTGCGACGCAGGCCGCCCTGGCAGAGGCGTCGCCGCAGACCCTGGTCGAGCGCCTCGGCGGCCGCATCGACGATCGCGCCATCCGCGTCGACCTGCCCTCCGAAGTGCTGTTCGAGTTCGACCGGGCCGAACTGACGCTGACCGCGCAGCAGGATCTCGAGACCCTCGCGGCCCTGATCCGCGCCACCGACGGTCCGGTGTCGATCCACGGCGACACCGACACCGGCGCCAGCACGGCCTACCGGCAGGCGCTGTCCGAGCGCCGCGCCCTGGCCGTGCGCGACTGGCTGACCGGCCGTGGCGTCCCGGCCGGACGCCTGCGCGCGCAGGGCTTCGACGGCGACGGCCCGCCGGTCACCGGCGAACCGGATGCGCAGGACGGCCCGCGCGACCGCATCGCCGTGGTGATCGGCCGCGACTGAGCCCGCCGCATGCCTCCGTCCGCGGCCCGCCTGCATCCCACCGCCCTGCTCCACGCCGGCATCCGCCGCCTCGTGGTCGGCGTGGTCTCGGACTCGCGTACCACCGGGATCGACTACGCCGCGCCGGTGGGCGACCCGGGCCTGTTCGGTCCCGACAGCGCGACCTGGCGCATCCATGCCGACTTCCCGGCGATGATGGCCGGCGGCCTGTGCGCGCTGATGCTGCAGACCCTGCATCCGCGTGCGCTGGCCGGGGTCTGGGACCATTCCGACTTCCGCCACGACCTGCTCGGCCGCCTGCGCCGGACCACGATCTTCGTCGGCGGCACCAGCTTCGCGCCGACCGCCGCGGCCGATGCGCTGATCGCGCGCGTGCGCGGCATCCACACCCATATCGGCGGCGTCACCGCCGACGGCACGCCCTACCGGGCCGACGATCCGGACCTGCTCACCTGGGTGCACTGCACCGAGATGTGGAGCTTCCTGCAGGGCTACCGCCGCTACGTGAAGCCGGTGCCGGCCGCGATCCAGGACCGCTACTGGGACGAGACCGCGTGCATCGCCGAGGCGCTGGGCGCGCGCGGGGTGCCGCGCTCGCGTGCCGCGGTCGAACTCTATTTCCGGCGGGTGCGGCCGGAACTGCGCTACGACGCGCGCTCGGCGACGGTGCTGGGCGTGCTCGACCGGGCCGAACTGCCGGTGCCGATGGGCAGTGCGATCCGGCCGGTGTTCCTCGGTGCCGGCGCGGCGCTGCTGCCGGACTGGGCCTGCGCCCTGCTCGGCCGCTCGCGTGTGCAGCGCGTGGGCGATGCGGTCGCCGCACGCAGCCTCGCGCTCGCCGCACCGGCGGTGCGCGGCGCGCTGGCCGAAGGCGTGGCGGCACGGAGCTGCCGGCGCATGGGCCTGTCGCCGGCGATCCTGCGGCACTGGTGAACGCTGCCGCTCAGCCCGGCTGCAGCGCCTCGCGGATGCGCCGGCGCAGGCGCGCGAAGCGGCGGCGCACCTTGCGCGCGCGCAGCGGGGCGATCCAGTGCGACAGCGGCAGCGCCTCCTTGCGCTGGACCAGGCTCTTGACGTCGACGCAGACCAGCTCGACGCCACCGGAGGCGTCCTCGCGCGGCACCAGGTTCATCAGGTTGACGTCGAACAGCGGCAGCCGGTTGCGCAGGACCACCGCCTGCAGGCGCTCGGCGGCCGCGCACAGCGTATCCGCGTCGTAGCGGCGCGCGGCCAGGCAGGTCTGCAGGTCCACGGCATCGCGTCCGTCGGCATGGCGCACGCGCGCGCACTGCAGCGCCTTGCCATGGGGCGTGCGCAGCGGTCCGCGACAGCGCGCGAACCATGGCCAGTCGTGGTCCGCCAGGCGCGTGGCCAGCCACGCGTGCGCGGCGAGTTCCACCGCGTTGTGCCCGCCGGACCGGGGATCGCCGCCGTTCTCGAACTTGAGGCAGGCCTCCGGATCGTCCGGGTCCGCCACCACCAGCCGGTTGAGCCCGCGCGCGAGCACGCGATAGCCGTTCCAGGTGTCGCTCATCGCGGTGCCGGACCGCCGCAACGCACGACGCCGCCGGATCGGTCCGGCGGCGTCGTCGAGGCCAGGCGCAGGTCGCTCGGCATCACTCCGCCGGCGTGTCGTCCTGTTCCTTCTCGGCCACCGCGTCGGCGGCGACGTCGGCCGGGCCGGCGCCCGCCTCGTTGGCGTGCTCGACCACGGTCGCCTCGTCCTCGCCGTTCTCCTCGTCGGCCAGCGCGTAGACCGCGGCCACGCCCTGCAGGCTCTCGTCCTCGCCGAGGCGGATCAGGGTCACGCCCTGCGCGTTGCGGCCCACGTGCGAGACCTCGGAGGCGCGCGTGCGCACCAGGGTGCCGCGGTCGGAGATCAGCAGGATCTCGTGCGACTCGGTGAGCTGGATCGCGCCGACCAGCTGACCGTTGCGGGCATTGGTCTGGATCGCGATCACGCCCTGGGTGCCGCGGCCCTTGCGCGGGTACTCCGACTCGGAGGTGCGCTTGCCGAAGCCGTTCTCGGTGGCGGTGAGGATGTCGCCGTCGCCCTCGAGCACGACCATGCTGCGCACGGTCTCGCCGGGCACGAGCTTCATGCCGCGCACGCCGGTGGCGGTGCGGCCCATCGAGCGCACGCTGTCCTCGGCGAAGCGCACCGCCTTGCCGTTGGAGGCGAACAGCATGATGTCGCGCGCGCCGTCGGTGAGGCGGGCGTCGACCAGGGCGTCGTCCGCATCGAGGTTGATCGCGATCTTGCCGCGCTGCAGCTGGAAGGCGTACTCGGTCAGCGGGGTCTTCTTGACCGTGCCGTTGCGGGTGGCGAAGAACACGTAGCAGTCGTCGCGGTACTCGCGCACCGGCAGCACGGCCTGGACCTGCTCGCCCTCGGCCAGCGGGATCCAGTTGACGATCGGCCGGCCGCGCGCGTTCGGCCCGGCCTCCGGGATCTGGTAGACCTTGAGCCAGAACACCCGCCCGGCGCTGGTGAAGGTCAGCAGGGTGTCGTGGGTGTTGACCAGCCACAGCCGGTCGATGAAGTCCTCGTCCTTGGTCGAGGCCGCCGCGCGACCGCGGCCGCCGCGCTTCTGCGCGCGGTAGGCGCTGACCGGCTGGCGCTTGGCGTAGCCGGCGTGCGACAGCGTGACCACCACGTCCTCGGGCGCGATGAGGTCGAGCATGTCGAGATCCTCCTCGGCGGGGCGGATCTCGGTGCGGCGGGCGTCGCCGTACTCCTCCTTCAGGTTCTCGAGCTCCTCGCGGATGACCTGGAGCAGGCGGTCGGGATTCTCCAGGATCTCGATCAGGCCGCGGATGGTCTCCAGCAGCTGGCGGTATTCGTCGGTGAGCTTCTCCTGCTCCAGCCCGGTCAGGCGGTGCAGGCGCATCTCCAGGATTTCCTTGGCCTGGATCTCGGTGAGCTGGTAGCCGCCCTCGAGCAGGCCGACGCCGGCGGGCAGGTCCTCGGGCTTGGAGGCGTCCGCGCCGGCGGCGTCGAGCAGGCTGCGCACCATGCCCGGCTCCCAGCGCCTGGCCAGCATGCGCTCGCGCGCCTCCTGCGGGTTCGCCGAGGTCCTGATCAGCTCGATCATCTCGTCGATGTTGGCGAGCGCGACGGTCAGGCCTTCGAGGATGTGGGCGCGGGCACGCGCCTTGCGCAGCTCGAAGATGGTGCGGCGGGTCACCACCTCGCGGCGGTGACGGATGAAGGCGTCGAGGATCTGCTTGAGGTTCAGCAGCTGCGGGCGGCCGTCGACCAGCGCCACCATGTTGATGCCGAACACCGACTCCATCTGGGTCTGCGCGTAGAGGTTGTTGAGCACGACCTCGGCGGACTCGCCGCGCTTGACCTCGATGTAGATGCGCATGCCGTCCTTGTCGGACTCGTCGCGCAGCTCGGAGATGCCCTCGATCCGCTTCTCCTTGACCAGCTCGGCGATCTTCTCGATCAGCCGCGCCTTGTTGACCTGGTACGGGATCTCGGTGACGACGATCGCCTCGCGGCCGGACCTGTCGTCGACCTCGATGTCGGCGCGCGCACGCATGCGCACCCGGCCGCGGCCGGTCTGGTAGGCCAGGTGCACGCCCGAGGTGCCGTTGATGATGCCGGCGGTCGGGAAATCCGGGCCCGGGATGTACTGGATCAGGTCGTCGATCGACAGCTCGGGGTCGTTGATCAGCGCGAGCGTGGCGTTGATGACCTCGGAGAGGTTGTGCGGCGGGATGTTGGTCGCCATGCCGACGGCGATGCCGGCGGAGCCGTTGATCAGCAGGTTCGGCGCCCGCGCCGGCAGGACCGACGGCTCGAGCTCCTTCTCGTCGTAGTTCGGCTGGAAGTCGACGGTTTCCTTGTCGATGTCGGCCAGCAGCTCGTGGGTGAGCTTGGCCATGCGCGCCTCGGTGTAGCGCATCGCCGCGGCGGAGTCGCCGTCGACCGAGCCGAAGTTGCCCTGCCCGTCGACCAGCATGTAGCGCAGCGAGAACGGCTGCGCCATGCGCACCAGCGTGTCGTAGACCGAGGCGTCGCCGTGCGGGTGGTACTTACCGATGACGTCACCGACGATGCGCGCCGACTTGTAGTACGGCTTGTTGCTGTGCGCGCCGAGTTCGTTCATGGCGTAGAGCACGCGCCGGTGCACCGGCTTGAGACCGTCCCGCACGTCGGGGAGCGCGCGGCCCACGATCACGCTCATGGCGTAATCGAGATAGCTGCGGCGCATCTCGTCCTCGATGTTGACCGGGATGATTTCCTTCGCGTGCTCGACCATCAGGAATCCGTTGTTGCGCAGGCACTTGCCTGCTCCCCTGGCGGGTGGAAGGCGCAGCCCGCGGCGGAGCCCCGGGGTGCGCGTGCAAAGCGCGTGATTCTAGCACGCGCGGCGCTGCCCAGACCCCGCCGGCGGCGCCGCGGAGCGCAACGCCGCTACCATCGCGGGCCCGTGTCAGAACCCCGAGGCCGACGCATGACCGAGACCCCCGACACCGCCTCCGGCATCCGGCTCGCGCTCGATGCCGGCGTGGCCCGCATCACCCTCGCGCGGCCGGCGCTGCACAACGCCTTCGACGACGCCCTGATCGCCGCGCTCGACCAGGCGCTGGCGCGCCTGGAGCGCGACCCGGCGGTGCGCGCCGTGGTGCTGGCCGGCGACGGCGCGTCCTTCTCCGCCGGCGCCGACCTCAACTGGATGCGGCGCATGGCCGCGGCCTCCGAGGCCGACAATCGCGCCGATGCCGCGGCGCTGGCCGCGCTCATGCGCCGCCTCGACGCGTTCCCGAAGCCGACCATCGCCCGCGTGCACGGCGCGGCCTTCGGCGGCGGGGTCGGCCTGGTTGCCTGCTGCGACATCGCCGTCGGCGTGCCGGACGCCAGGTTCGGCCTGACCGAAACCCGCCTCGGCCTGGTGCCGGCGGCGATCTCGCCGTTCGTGATCGCCGCGATCGGGGGCCGCCAGGCGCGGCGCTGGTTCCAGACCGCCGAGGTCTTCGACGCCGCCGAGGCGCTGCGGATCGGCCTGCTGCACCAGGTGGTCGAGGCCGATGCGCTGGACGCGGCGGTGGACCGCCAGTGCGCGCTGCTGGCCAAGGCCGGGCCGATCGCCGTCGCCGAGGCCAAGCGCCTGGCGCGCGAGGTGGCGCTGGACCTCGACGCCGCGGACCTCGACGCGCGCAACGCCGCGCTGATCGCCCGCCTGCGCGTCTCGCCCGAGGGCCAGGAGGGCCTGGGCGCCTTCCTCGACAAGCGCGCCGCGGCCTGGACCGTCTGAGCCGCGGTCCAGGCGCGGATGCTGCGCCGCCCGTCGACGGACGCGGGCGCGGCGGCTAACGTTCTGCGGGTTTCCCTGCCGGCTTCCCGCATGTTCGACACCGTCCTCATCGCCAACCGCGGCGAGATCGCCTGCCGCGTGATCCGCAGCTGCCGCGCACTCGGCATCCGCACGGTCGTCGTGTATTCGGAGGCCGACGCCGACGCGCAGCACGTGCGCCAGGCCGACGAGGCGCACTGCATCGGCGGGCCCCGGCCCGCCGACAGCTACCTGCGCGGTGAGGCGATCATCGAGGTCGCGCGGCGCACCGGCGCGCAGGCCATCCATCCGGGCTACGGCTTCCTGTCCGAGAACGCCGACTTCGCCGAGGCGGTGGAGGACGCGGGGATCGTCTTCATCGGCCCGAAGGCGGCGTCGATGCGGAAGATGGGCAGCAAGGCCGGCGCCAAGGAGCTGATGCAGGCCGCCGGCGTGCCCGTGGTGCCCGGCTACACCGGCGAGGACCAGGCGCCGGCGCGCCTGCAGGCCGAGGCCGACCGTATCGGCTATCCGCTGATGATCAAGGCCGCCCATGGCGGCGGCGGCAAGGGCATGCGCATCGTCCGCGCGTCCGCCGGGTTCGCCGCGGCGCTGGAGAGCTGCCAGCGCGAGGCGCGCAACGCCTTCGGCCGCGACCGCGTGCTGCTGGAGCGCTACGTCGAGAGCCCGCGCCACATCGAGATCCAGATCTTCGGCGACGCGCACGGCCGGATGGTCCATCTCAACGAGCGCGAGTGCTCGGCGCAGCGCCGCTACCAGAAGGTGCTGGAGGAATCGCCCTCGCCCTTCCTGACGCCCGCGCTGCGCCACGCGATGGGCGAGGCCGCTGTGCTGGCCGGGCGGGCGATCGACTACGTCAACGCCGGCACGGTCGAGTTCATCGTCGCCCCCGACGGCGGCTTCTACTTCATGGAGATCAACACGCGGCTGCAGGTCGAGCATCCGGTGACCGAGCTGGTGACCGGGCTGGACCTGGTCGCCTGGCAGCTCGCGATTGCCGCGGGCGAGCCCCTGCCGCTGGCGCAGGAGGCGATCGCCCAGCGCGGGCACGCGATCGAGGTGCGGCTCTACGCAGAAGACCCGGAAGCCGGATTCCTGCCCGGTTCGGGACGCCTGGAGCGGCTACGCCTGCCGGCGCCCGATGCGCACGTGCGCATCGATTCCGGCGTGGTCGAGGGCGACACCGTCACCATCTTCTACGACCCGATGATCGCCAAGCTGATCGTCCACGATGCCGACCGCCCTCGCGCGCTGGCGCGCCTGCGCGCGGCGCTGGCCGCCTGCGACATCGTCGGGCCCAAGTCGAACATCGGCTTCCTCGAGCGGCTGGCGCGGCATCCGGCGGTCGTCGGGGCCACGATCGACACCGGCTATCTCGATCGCCACCTCGACGAGTTCATGCCGGCCGCGGACATCGACGCCGATTTGGCGGCCGCCGCCGCGGTGGTCCGCCTGCTCGAACAGGAACGCCTCGCGCAACGCGTTGCCGCCGCCTCGAACGAACCCGACTCGCCGTGGGCGACGGCCGACGGCTGGCGCCTCGGCCACCGCGGCGGCCGCAGCCTGGCGCTCCTGCACGGCGAGCGCCGCATCGCGGTGCGCGCGCATGGCGCGGCGGGCACCTATCGGCTGACGGTGGAGGACAGGGAGACCACGGTCGAGGGTGCGCGCCTGGACGGCGACGCGCTCAGCCTGCGCATCGACGGCGTCGGCCGCCGCATGCGGGTCGCGGCCGAGCCGCACCGGCTCGTGGTCCACGACGGCCGCCGGCGCCTGCAGGTCGAGCCGGTGCCGCTGTACCGGCACGAGGAGGCCGGTGCCGGCGCCGGCGACGACCGCGTCGTCGCACCCATGCCCGGACGGGTGGTGGTGGTGCGCGTCGCACCCGGCGACGCGGTGGCCGCCGGCGACGAGGTCGCGGTGATCGAGGCGATGAAGATGGAGCTGAGCCTCAAGGCCTCGCGCGCCGGCACCGTCGCCGAGGTGCGCGCGGGCGTCGGCGACTTCGTCGAGGCCGATGCGGTGCTGGTCGCGCTGGAGGCCGAATGAGCGACAGCGTGCGCATCGTCGAGGTCGGTCCCCGCGACGGCCTGCAGAACGAGAAGGCGATCATCGCCGCGGCCGACAAGATCGCGCTGGTCGACCGCCTCTCGGCCACCGGCCTGCGCAGCATCGAGGCGACCAGCTTCGTCAGCCCGAAGTGGGTGCCGCAGCTCGCCGACGCCGCCGAGGTCTACGCCGGCATCGCGCGTCGTCCTGGCGTGCACTACCCGGTGCTGGTGCCGAACGCGACCGGCTACGAGCGTGCCCGCGCCGTGGGGGTCGAGGAGATCGCGGTGTTCACCGCCGCCTCGGAAGCCTTCAACCAGCGCAACGTCAACGCCTCCATCGACGCCTCGCTGGAGCGCTTCGCGCCGGTGCTGGAGTGCGCGCGCGCCGACGGCGTGCGCGTGCGCGGCTACGTCTCCACCGTGCTCGGCTGTCCCTATCAGGGCGTGGTGCCGGTCGCCGACGTCGTGCGCGTCGCGCGGGCGCTGCACGCGATGGGCTGCTACGAGGTCTCGCTCGGCGACACCATCGGCATCGGCACGCCGCGCGCGGCGCGCGAGATGCTGCGTGCGGTGGCCGCGGAGGTGCCGATGGCGGCGCTCGCGGTCCACTTCCACGACACCCGCGGCCAGGCGCTGGCCAACATCCTCGCGTGCCTGGAGGACGGCGTACGCGTGGTCGATGCGGCGGTGGCCGGCACCGGCGGCTGCCCCTATGCGTGCGGCGCCAGCGGCAACGTGGCGAGCGAGGACGTGGTCTACATGCTCGAGGGGCTCGGCATGGACACCGGCGTCGACCTGGACGCCCTCATCGACACCGGGCGCTGGCTGTCGGCGCTGCTGGGACGCGAGAACGCCAGCAGCGTCGGGCGCGCCGGCCGCGGCACGCCCGCGGGCTGAGCCGGCCGCTTCAGGCGGCGAGCGCCGCGGCCTCCAGACGCGCGGCGTAGGACGCCAGCAGGCGGTCGATCCAGGCGTCGAAGCCGAGACCCAGGTGCCGCGTTCGCTCGAAGGCGTTGCGGCTCATCGTCGCGCACAGCAGGTCGTCGTCGGCGATGCGGCGCATGGCCCCGGCCAGGCGTGGCGTGTCGCGCGGCGGCGCCGCCAGCCCGGCCTCGGCGTCGACGATGTCGGCGGCCAGGAAGGCGGTGTCCGCGGCGATCACCGGCAGGCCGCTCCACAGCGCCTCGGTCGCCACCAGTCCATAGGGCTCGGGATAACGGCTGGGCATCAGCAGCGCGCGGTGGCCGCGGACGATATCCGGCAGCGCCGCCGGCGGCTGCTGGCCGAGGAAGCGCATTTCGGGATACTCCGCCGCCAGCCGCTCGCGCAGCACGCCGTCGCCGACCAGGGTCAGCGTCTGCCCCGCGGCGCGCGCCGCCGCGCAGGCGAGGTCGGGACCCTTGGTGTCCTCCAGCCGCCCGATGAACAGGAAGCCGCGGTTGTCCTCGGCGCGGATCCGCGTGTCGCTCCACGGCCGCACCGGATTCGGAAGCGTCTGGATCGCCGCGTCGGGGATCGCGCCGCGCATCAGGAACGGGCGCATCGCCTCGTGGATGGCCAGCACCGGCGGCGAACGCCGCACGTCGAACAGGTTGCGGTAGACCGCCTGCCGAGCCACCCGCCAGAGCTTGTGCGGATAGGAACGGCGATCGCAGTCGGCGCGGATGCAGGCCGGCGACAACGGGGTCAGCGGACACACGGCGCCGCTCTTGAGGAAGGCGTAGGCGCCATTCGGGCAGGCCAGGAAGAAGTCGTGCGCCGACAGCAGGGTGCGCGGGAGCACGGGCCGCAGCGCGGCGAACACCGACGGCGACAGGATCTGCGCCCAGCCGTGCAGGTGATAGACCGTATCCGGCGTGTCGTGGGCGGCGATCCAGCGCTCGACCAGCGCGCGGGCCTCACGGTTGTAGAGGCCCGACACCATGGCGCGGCCGGGCGACAGGCTGGTCAGGCGTGCGCTGCCCAGGCCCACCAGGTCGACGCCGAGGGCGGCCAGCTCCGGATTGCGTCCCTCGTCGCCGCACAGGTAGGTGACCGCCTCGCCGCGCTCGCGGAAGGCGCGCGCCGAGGCCAGCGCCAGCGCGGTCGCCCCGCCCTTGGGTACGGCGATGTCGTTGAGGACGACGATGCGGCCGGGCCTCACGCGCGGCTGTCCCTGGTCTCCGGCATCACCACCGGCACGCGTCCGGCGGTGGGTGCCGCCACCGCCGACTCCAGCGCACCGAGGATGGCGCCGACGTCGCGCCGCGCCTCCGCCACCACGCGCGCGTGCCCGGCTTCGTCGATGCCCTCGCCGAGGCCCCTCGCCACCAGCGCGAGCAGCGCGGCCGGCTCCAGTTCCGCCGGATCCACCACCCACTCGCCGCGACCGACGCTCTCGAAGAAGCTGTTCAGCTTGATGTCCCAGGAGAAGCCGACATGCGGCACGCGGTAGGACCACGCGGCGATGCAGGCATGCATCCGGTGCGCCATCAGGAAGGCGCTGGCGGAGACGAAGCCGGCGAAGGCGTCCGGATCGGCGAACGCCGGCTCGGCGGCGACCAGCCCGGGCGCGGCCTCCTGCAGGCGCGGTGTCAGCCGCTCCAGGTAGTCGCGGTCCTCGGGGCTGCCGTTGGTGAACAGGCGGATCGGTCGCCCGAGGGCGCGCAGTGCGGCGACCACCTCCACCAGCCAGTCGTCCAGGCTCAGAAAGTCGGACGGACCGGTGGCGTGGTACTGCAGCAGAACCGGATCGGTCAGGCCGAGGGCGATGTAGCCGGCGTTCGCACGCGCGGGGAAGTGGTCGGCGGTGAGCACGCCCGGGTCCCGCGCCAGGCTGGCCGGCGGCACCTCCTCCGGGCGCAGGCGCCGGTTCCATACCGACCGCGACCGCTCGTCGCGGACCGTCGCGCGCACCATGCGGCTGCGCCGGAAGGCGTCGGCGAAGAGACGGTGGCCGCGGCGCGTCCAGTTGTCGCTGACGCCCACGGCGAACACCGCCACCGGCAGCGACCTGCGCGCGGTCTCGCCGAGCGCGGCGTTGACCTTGAACGGAAAGTTGAGGTCGGCATCGGCGATCAGGTTGCCGCCGCCGAGGATGGCCCCGTCGACCCTGGCCAGCGCGCGGCGCCAGCGCGGCCGCAGGCGGCTGCGCACCAGCATGCCCAGCATCTGCGCGACCGCCAGCCGGCGTACCGGGCCGGGCAGCGCCTCCAGGACGCGCAGCACCTTGCCGCGATGCCTGCTGCCGGTGCCGTAGCCGCTGCGCCCGGCCAGGTCGAGCGGCACGATGTGCGTGTCGGGACGCTGTCGCAGGATCTCGCGCTCGAGGCATTCCGAGAGCAGCCCGTCGCCCAGGTTGGCGCTGTATTTGACGCTGAAGATCGCGATACGCTTCATGGCTTCTTCACCTATCCGACGAGCCTCCGGCCGCTCCGTCCATCATCGGGCGCGCGGGAGTCCGGGACGTCTTCGAACCGCGAGGCAGCTCGCACCCGCATGATCCCTCCGCGCATGAATGCTGCTCTGCACTATGCCCCGTCGATGGTTACGACCGCCACTCCCGGAGCAGGTCATCCGCAGGGCGGAGCAGCGCCGATGACCGCCCAGCAGCGGGAGCGCGCACCATGATCCGGGTCGCCCGGGCGGGGGATGCGGAGGCGGTGCAGGCGATCTACGCGCCCTGCGTGACCGGTTCCGCACTCACCTTCGAGACCGAGGTGCCGGACGTGGCGGCGATGCGCACCCGCATGCTCGACCGCCTCGAGCATTACCCGTGGCTGGTGCTGGAGGAGGACGGGCGCGTGCTCGCCTACGCCTATGCCTCGCGGTTCCGCGAACGCGCGGCCTACGACTGGATCGCCGAAACCTCGGTCTACACCCATGCCGATGCCCGCCGCCGCGGGCTCGCCCGGCACATCTACGGCGTGCTGCTCGACGTGCTGGCCCTGCAGGGCCTCACCCAGGCCGTCGGCGTGATCACCCTTCCCGGCCACGGCAGCGTCGCGCTGCACGAGGCGATGGGCTTCGCGCCGGCGGGTGTGTGGCGCGCCAGCGGCTGGAAGCTCGGCGCCTGGCACGACGTCGGCGTGTGGCAGCGCCAGCTGCGCGACGCCCCCGGTCCGCCCGTACCGACCACGCCGTTCGCCCGCCTCGCAGGCACGGACGACCTCGACCGCCTGCTCGCCGCGCGCTGTTGAACGCGGGAACGCCGGCACCGGGCGATGCGACCGCGGCCTGCGGCTAGAATCGCCGGCCCGGATCCACTCCCAGGAGCGCCCATGCAGTCCATCGACGTCCGTGCCGTCATCACCGGCGGCGTCTCCGGCCTCGGCCTCGCCGTCGCCCGGCATCTGGTCGCCGCCGGCGGCCGCGTCGCGCTGTTCGACGTCGCCGACGACAAGGCCGCGGCCGCGCTGGAGCTGCTCGGCGAGACCAACGCGCGCTACTTCCATACCGACGTCACCGACGAGGCCGGCGTGGTCTCCAACGTGGCCGCGGCCAGGGACTTCCTTGGCGGGCTCAACGTGGCGGTGAACTGCGCCGGCATCATCGGCGCCGGCCGCGTGCTCGGCCGCGACGGCACCATGCCGCTGGCGACCTTCTCGGGCACGGTGATGGTCAACCTGGTCGGCAGCTTCAACGTCGCCAAGGCCTGCGCCGAGCAGTTCCAGCACAACGCGCCGGGCGCGGACGGCGAGCGCGGGGTGGTCGTCAACACCGCCAGCGTCGCCGCCTACGAAGGCCAGATCGGCCAGGCCGCCTACTCCGCCTCCAAGGCCGGCATCGTCGGCATGACCCTGCCGATGGCCCGCGAGTTCGCGCGCATCGGCGTGCGCGTCATGACCATCGCGCCCGGCATCTTCTGGACGCCGATGGTCGACGGCATGCCGCCGCAGGTTCAGGAGTCGCTGGCGGCCTCGATCCCCTACCCCTCGCGCCTGGGCAAGCCCGAGGAGTTCGCGCGCACCGTCGCCTTCATCCTCGACAACGGCTACCTCAACGGCGAGACCATCCGCCTCGACGGCGCGGTGCGCCTGCAGCCGAAGTGACCGCGGGCGGTGCCGACGCGCCGCACCGCCCCGCCATCCCGCATCCCTCCCCCGCATCGGACAGCAGATCGCAATGAAGGCCTCGGACATCAAGAAGGGCAACGTCGTCGAGCACAACGGCGGCGTCTACCAGGTGCGCGACATCGAGCGCAGCTCGCCGCAGGGCCGCGGCGGCAACGTGACCTTCCGCTTCACCCTGTACAGCGTGCCGGGCGGCGCCAAGCTCGACCTCAGCCTGCGCGCCGAGGACGACCTCAGGGAGGTCGAGCTCAGCCGCCGCCAGGCCAGCTTCTCGTACAAGGACGGCGAGGCGTTCGTGTTCCTCGACGCCGAGGACTACACGCCCTACCAGCTCGACGCGGAGGTCGTCGGCGACGACGCCGGCTACATCACCGAGGGCCTGGAAGGCTGCTACGTGCAGATCATCGACGACGCGCCGGTCGCCCTGCAGCTGCCGCAGACCGTGGCGCTGGAGGTCACCGATACCCCGCCCGAACTCAAGGGCGGCACCGCCACCAAGCGCCCGAAGCCGGCGACGCTGGCGACCGGGATCGAGATCATGGTCCCGGAGTACGTCACCAACGGCGAGACCATCCTGGTCAACACCACGACCGGCGAGTTCGCCGGCCGCGCCTGAGCATCCCGCGCCGGCACGCCCGGCGCGCGCCGCGCATCCTCCATGCCTGCGGCTACGCGCTCCGCCGGCCGGAGCGCGCCAACCACTTGCGCGCCATGCGCCGGACCGAGCCTTCCGCTTCGGTATCCACCGCCAGGGAGCGCACCTCGCGCCAGGTCATGTCCAGCGATTCCTCGTTGCGGGAGAAGGCCTCGCTGCCGCCGGCGCGCACGACGTAGCGCACGTCGTAGTGCCAGTGCGCCGGCTCCATGCCGCGCGCCGGGATCCGGTGCCGGTCGACGTCCAGGATCGCCGGCTCGACGCACAGGTCGGCCAGGCCGGTCTCCTCCGCGGCCTCGCGCAGCGCGACGCGGGCGAGGTCGCGATCGCCGTCGGCATGCCCCCCGGGCTGCAGCCAGCGATCGAGTTTGCGGTGGTGCATCAGGAGCGCGCGCTGGCCGTCGGCGCTCACCAGCCAGGCCGACCCGGTGAAGTGGCCGACCTCGTGGCGCCGTTCGAATACGTATGCGGAAGACCGCAGGAACGCGAGGAACAGGTCGATGGCCGCGGCTTCTTCTGGATGCGCGGCGCGATAGGCGTCCAGCGCGGTGGCGAGATCGGGCATGGGATACGGCAACGGACGTGGAGACGGACGATGCGGCGCAGCATAGCGCGCCGGCCGATGTGCCTTGTGGCTGCCATGGCGCATCCGATATGGTCGGACGGTTTCGATCACGCGACAACGACGTGACAGCCGGCCGCCCTCCCGCGGCCGCTTTTCTGGCCGGGGAGCCCCATGCTGAAACATCTGATGATCACCAAGCCGATCGAGGCGCAGCCGCACGTGGACGCGGGCGAACCGGTCGAGGGCAGCCTCGGCGGCGAGGTCGGCCTCAGGCGCACCCTGACCGCGCGCCACCTGGTGATGCTGGGCCTCGGCGCGGTCATCGGCGCCGGCATCTTCGTGATCACCGGCACCGCCGCGGCCAACCACGCCGGCCCGGCGATCATGCTGAGCTTCGTCATCGCCGGCTTCGCCTGCGCCATGGCCGGCCTGTGCTACGCCGAGTTCGCGGCGATGATCCCGGCCTCGGGCAGCGCCTACAGCTACACCTACGCGACGCTGGGCGAGGCGCTGGCCTGGTTCGTCGGCTGGAGCCTGGTGCTCGAATACCTGTTCGCCGCCTCCACGGTCGCGGTCGGATGGTCGGGCTACACCACGAGCTTCCTGGAGACGCTCGGCATCCACCTGCCCGCGGCGCTGACCCAGGCGCCGATCAACTTCTGCACCCACGAGGCGGCGCAGGCCGGCAGCTGCGAATACAACACCTTCGTGCTCACCGGTTCGCTGTTCAACCTGCCGGCGGTGCTGATCGTGGCCGCGGTGGGCTGGCTGTGCTACCGCGGCATCAGGCAGTCGGCGACGGTCAATGCCATCGTGGTGTCGATCAAGGTGCTGGTGATCCTGCTGCTGATCGGCTTCGGCAGCCAGTACGTGGACAGCGCCAACTGGGCCCCCTTCATCCCCGCCAACGAGGGCGCCGACCGCTTCGGCTGGGCCGGCGTGCTGCGCGGCGCGTCGATCGTGTTCTTCGCCTACATCGGCTTCGACGCGGTCTCGACCGCGGCGCAGGAGGTCAAGAATCCGCAGCGCAACATGCCGATCGGCATCCTCGGCTCGCTGGTGCTGTGCACGGTGCTCTACATCGTGGTCTCGGCCATCCTCACCGGGATGCTGCCCTACACGGAGCTGGGCACCGCCAAGCCGGTGGCCACCGCGCTCGCGGCCTACCCGTCGCTGGGCTGGCTGAAGACCTTCGTCGAGATCGGCGCGATCGCCGGCCTGACCACGGTCATCCTGGTCATGCTGATGGGCCAGCCGCGCATCTTTTACTCGATGGCCAACGACGGCCTGCTGCCGAAGTTCTTCGGTGCCGTGCACCCGAAGCACCAGACTCCGCACAAGGGCACCGTGCTGGTGGCCATCGTCGCCGCGACCATGGCCGGCCTGCTGCCGATCCAGCTGCTGGGCGACGTGGTGTCGATGGGCACCCTGGTGGCGTTCGCCACGGTCTGCCTCGGCGTGTTCGTCCTGCGCCGGACCCAGCCGCAGCTGGCGCGCCCGTTCCGCGTGCCGCTGGTGGGCATCGTCGCGCCGCTGGGCGTGCTGACCTGCCTCGGCCTGATCGCGATCATGCCGCTGCTGAACTGGATGGTGCTGCTGGTGTGGACCATGATCGGCGCGGCGATCTACCTCGGCTTCGGCTACCGCAACAGCAAGCTGCGGCAGGGGACGACCGGCGCCTGAGCCGGGCGCGAACTCCGGTACGGAAACGGCGCGGACATCCGCGCCGTTTCCATTTGAGCGGTAGCCAAGTCGCGTAGGAGCGGCTTCAGCCGCGACCGCGCCTGTGTGGGAGGGGCTTCAGCCCCGACAGTCTTCCGGTTCGGCGGAGCCGGTCGCGGCCGAAGCCGCTCCTAGGGAACGCTGCCGGATCTACTCGTCGGCATCACCGTCGGCGTCGTCGCCGACGGCATCGAGCAGCGGCTGCGCAAGCTGCTTCTTCGGCGCGGCGCCGAGGCGCCTGAGCTTCTCGACCTGGCCGACGAGGTTGCCGCGGCCCTGGGTCAGCTTGCCGAGCGCGTCCTGCTGCGCCTTCTGCGCACGGCCCAGCGCGTCTCCGATCCTGTCGAGGTCCTCGACGAAGCCGACGAACTTGTCGTAGAGCGCGGCGGCGCGGTCGGAGATCGCCTTGGCGTTGCGGTTCTGGTCCTCGGTGCGCCAGATCTGCCCGATCAGCTTGAGCGAGGCCAGCAGGTTGCCCGGGCCGACCAGGATGATCTTCTGCTTGAAGGCGGTGTCGTAGAGCGAGGTGTCGGCGCGCACCGCCTCCAGGAACGCCGCCTCGATCGGCACGAACATCAGCACCAGGTCCGGGCTCTGCAGGCCCTCGAGGCGGCTGTAGTCCTTGTCGCCGAGCTGGCGCACATGGGTGCGCATGGCCAGCGCATGCCTGGCCATGCAGGCGGCGCGCGCCTCGGGATCGTCCTCCTCGCAGGCGCGCTGGTAGTCGACCAGGTTCATCTTGGCGTCGATGACGATGTGGCGGTCGCCCGGCAGCAGCACGATGGCGTCGGGCCGGTAGCGGTCGCCTTCGCCGTCGCGGAAGCTTTCCTGGGTCAGGTAGTGGGTGCCCTTCTCCAGCCCGGCGGATTCCAGCAGGCGCTCGAGCTTGAGCTCGCCCCAGTAGCCCTGGGTGCGGTTCTCGGTGGTGAGCGCGCGGGTGAGGCTGTGGGCCTCGTCCGACAGCCTGCGGTTGAGGTCGAGCAGCTGCTTGAGTTCGGTCTGCAGCGCCGCGCGGTCCTTGTTCTCCTTGTCGTAGGAGTCGCTGACCAGCTTGCGGAAGTCGCCGATCTGCTCGCGCAGCGGCCCGAGGAGCTGGCCGATCTGCGCGCTGTTCTGCTCGCTGAAGCGCTTCGACTTGTCCTCCAGGATCTCGGCGGCCAGCGCCTTGAACTCGTGGGTCATGCGCGCGCGCGCCTGTTCCAGCTCGCGCAGGCGCTCGTCGGCAGCGGCCTTCTGCTCCTCCAGGCGCGCGGCGAGCTCGGCGCGCTGCGCGGTGGCGCCCCGCAGCGCGGTCGCCTGCTCGCGGAGCTCGGCCTGCGCGGCATCGAGCTGGCGAGCGACGGCATCCATCCGCTGCAGCCGGGCCTGCGCGCCGGCCAGCTCGATGCCGCTGCGCTCCAGCCGCGTGCGCAGCTCGGCGATCTCCGCATCGCGGTCGCGCAGCTGGGCCCGCGCCTCCTCGTGCTGGCGTTCGAACGCCTCGCGGCCGGCGGCGAGCGTGGCCACGTCCGGCTCGCGGTCGCGGCGTCCCTGCTCGCGCGCGGCCAGCGCACGGGCCCGCAGCAGCGGCAGCAGAACGACGGCGGCGAGGACCGAGCCGGCGAGGAAGGCGAGGATGGCGAGCGGGACAGGGGACATCGGAAGCGCAACTCCAGGCAGACGCGGCAACGGGCCGGGCGCAGAGTCTAGCGACGCCGTCTCACCCGCCGCGACGCGACGCTGCGTCGCCCCACGCCCACGCACAGCCGACGGCGCCGTCGCTACACTGCGCGGCATGTCCAGTCTCCCCTACTCCCAGGCGGCGTTCAGCGACGCGGCCAAGGCGCTGATGTCGACCACCGCCGAGCTCGCCGCGCTCGGCTGGACACCGGCGACCAGCAGCAACTTCTCGCAGCGGCTCGACGCCTCGCACGCGGTCATCACCGCCTCGGGTGCGGACAAGGGACGACTGACCGAGGGCGACTTCCTCGCCGTCGACCTCGCCGGCGCGCCCGTGTCCAGCGCGTTGAGGCCGTCGGCCGAGACCCTGCTGCACACCCAGCTCTACGCCCGCGACCTCGCCGGCTGCGTGCTGCACACCCACTCGCGCACGCAGACGGTGGCCTCGCGGCTGTTCGCGCGCGCCGGCCGCGTGCGGATCGAGGGCTACGAGCTGATCAAGGCCTTCGCCGGCAATACCACCCACGAAGCGGCGATCGAGATCCCGGTCCTGCCCAACACCCAGGACATGCCGGCGCTGGCGGCCGAGGTCGAGCGCCTGCTCGACGCCGGTCCGCTGTGGGGCTACCTGATCGACGGCCATGGGCTCTACGCCTGGGGCCGCGACCTCAAGGAGGCCCGGCGCCACCTCGACGCGTTCGAATTCCTGCTCGCCTGCGAGCTCGACCTGAGGAGACTGTCATGAGCCGCCTGCGCATCTTCGCCGCGGACGATCCCTCCGCCCCCGTCCTCGACACCCGCGACCACGCCGAGATGGCCGACCAGCTCGGCCGCATCGGCGTGCGCTTCGAACAGTGGGAGGCGAGCCGCCCCGTCGCCGCCGGCGCCAGCCAGGAGGAGGTGCTCGAGGCCTATCGCGCCGACGTCGACCGCCTGGTCGCCGAGAACGGCTTCAAGTCGGTCGACGTGGTCAGCATCGCGCCGGACAACCCGCAGCGCGAGGCCATGCGCACCAAGTTCCTCGACGAGCACTTCCACAAGGAGGACGAGGTGCGCTTCTTCGTCGACGGCTCGGGGCTGTTCACCCTGCACGTCGAGGGCAAGGTCTACGAGGTCGAGTGCGTCAGGAACGACCTGATCGCGGTGCCCGACGGCACCCGGCACTGGTTCGACATGGGGCCGGAGCCGTCCTTCGTCGCGATCCGCTTCTTCACCGAGCCCGACGGCTGGGTCGGGCACTTCACCGGCACCGACATCGCCGGGACCTTCCCCCGCTACGAGAAGATCGCCCGATGACCACCGCCACCGGCAAGCGCAGCATCCTGGTCGACGTCGAAGGCACCATCGGCTCGATCTCCTTCGTGCGCGACACCCTGTTCCCCTACGCGCGGCAGGCGCTGCCGGCCTTCGTGCGGGCGCGCGGCGGCGAGCCCGAGGTGCGGGCCCTGCTGGACTCGGTCGCCGCCGAGATCGGCACCACCAGCGACGGCACCATCATCGAGACCCTGCAGGGCTGGATCGACGCCGACAGCAAGCACACCGCGCTCAAGGCGCTGCAGGGGCTGATCTGGCGCGACGGCTACGCCAGCGGCGCCTACGTCGCCCACCTCTACGACGACGCGGTGGCCAAGCTGCGCGAATGGCACGACGCCGGCCACCCCATCCACGTCTACTCCTCGGGTTCGGTCGAGGCACAGCGGCAGTTCTTCGCGCATACCGCCGCCGGCGACCTCACCGGCATCGTCAGCGGCCACTTCGACACCGGCGTGGGCGCCAAGCGCGAGGTGGCGAGCTATCGCGCGATCCTCGCCGAGCTCGGCGTGCACGGCGAGGCGGTGACCTTCGTCTCCGACGTGGTCGAGGAACTCGACGCCGCCCGCGAGGCCGGCATGGCCACCGTCCTGGTCGACCGCCGCGAGGACTACCCGGAGCCGCGCGAGGGCACCGCCACCCACGGCCATGCCCGCGTGGAGAGCTTCATCGAGATCGACCCCAACGTGGTCGAACCCGATCCCGCCTGAGGTGCCCGCACGCGGCTCCTGCCCGTCCCGCGCCATCGCCGCCCTGCGCTGGCCGTGGCGCGGCCTGCTGGCGGGGATCCTGGTCCCGCCGCCTCCGCGCCTGCCGCCGGCGCCGCCGCTGGCGGTCTTCCTCGCCGGCCTGCTGCCGGTGGCGTGGGCGCTGGCGCTCGACGCCTGGCTGGTTCCCGAGCCCCGGCAGTTCCTCGTTCCCGCCTTCGGCGGCCATGCGCTGTCGCTGGTGTTCGCGCTGGTGGCGGGGCGCGCGACGGCGCACCTGCTGGACCGTCCGGCGCACTGGCTGGCCTTGGCTGCGCTGCTCCTGGCCGCGCAGATGCCGCTGCGGATCGCGACCGACCTGCTGCTGGCGTGGAGCGACGCCGGCTGGCTGGACATGGCGGCGTGGCTGGGCCCGGTCCTGCTGCTCCCGGTGGTCGCGAGGATCGTGCAGGGCGTGGCCGCGGGCGCGCAGTTCGCTCGCCGGCTCGCGGCCTGGGCGGCGCTGTGCCTGCTGTGGGCCGCGCCGAACGCGGCGCTGCCGCCGGAGCCGTTCTGGTACGAGCACGTGCCCCTGGTCGAGGACGCCGCGCCCGCGCCTGCCTTCGATCCCGAGGCGGTGCTCTCCGCGCAGCCGGCGCTGGTGGATGCGGCGCTCGGGCGCCTGCGCCCGCAGACGCCGGGGCGCATCGACCTGTTCGCCATCGGCTTCGCCGGCGACGGCAACGAAGGCGTGTTCCGCAACGAGGTCGACTACCTCGCGCGCCTGCTCGCCGGCCGCTTCGACGCCGCCGGCCGCACCCTGCGCCTGGTCAACGCGCCGGACACCGTCGACCGCCTGCCGCTGGCGACGATCACCAACCTGCGCCGTGCGCTGGCCGGCATCGCCGGGCACATGGACGTGGACGAGGACATCCTGCTGCTGTTCGCGACCAGCCACGGCAGCGCCGACCACCGGCTCTATGTCGACCTGCCGCCATTGCCGCTGGCCCAGGTCTCGCCGCGGATGCTGCGCGAGGCGCTGGACGAGGCCGGCATCCGCTGGCGGGTGGTGGTCGTCTCCGCCTGCTTCTCGGGCGGCTTCGTCGACGCGCTGGCGGCACCACGGACGCTGGTCATCACCGCCGCCCGTGCCGACCGCAGCTCGTTCGGCTGCGGCGCCGAGGCCGACATCACATGGTTCGGCGACGCCTTCCTGGTCCACGGCCTCAACCGCACGAGCTCGCTGCCCGAAGCCTTCCGCATCGCGCGCGAGCAGGTCGCGGCCTGGGAAGCGCGCGAGGGCGAGACGCCGTCGGAACCGCAGTACGTCGCCGGCCGGCGCATCGAGGCCCACCTCGCGCGCTGGCGCAGGACGCTCGACGGCCATGCGCCGCCGGTTCCCTTCGCGCCACCCGCGCACAGCGTGCAGGATTGATCGCGCCACGGAAACAAGACCGCCGGACACCGCGCCCGCGGTTTCGCCGCGCGGCCTGGCGCCCTACCCTATGGCGCCCCTCCAGTCACGGCCGCCGCCATGCCCTCCTTCGACGTCGTCTCGGAAGTCGACAAGCACGAACTCACCAACGCGGTCGACCAGGCCAACCGCGAACTCGGCAACCGCTTCGACTTCCGCGGCAGCGACGCGAAGTTCGAGCTCGAGGAGTCGACCATCACCCAGAGCGCGCCGAGCGAGTTCCAGCTGCAGCAGATGCTCGAGATCCTGCGCGCGCGGCTGATCGCACGGAAGATCGACGTGCGCGCGCTGGACGTCGCCGACCCGGAGACCAATGTCGCCGGCAGCCGGCAGAAGATCACGGTCAAGCAGGGCATCGAGCAGGCGACGGGCAAGAAGATCGTGGCCGCGCTCAAGGCGGCCAAGCTCAAGGTCGAGGCGCAGATCAACGGCGACAAGCTGCGGGTGACCGGCAAGAAGCGCGACGACCTGCAGGCCGCCATCGCGCAGTTGCGCGCGGGCGAGTTCGACGTCCCACTGCAGTTCGACAATTTCCGCGACTGAAACGCCGCCTGTGCCGTCCGGCGCGAGCCGGCGCTGCGCAGGCGGTATGATGTAAACGTTTACATGATGGCCCGGAGCGGCCCAGGGAGTGACTGCATGAGCCAACGCGATCCCCGGATCGAGGACCTGATCGCCCGCATGACGCTGGACGAGAAGGTCGGACAGCTGGGCGTGTTCGCGGACGCGGTGCGGCCGTTCATCCCCGACATCAATCCGGAGGTGAACACCCGCGGCGCCAACGAAGTCCTCGAGCAGATCCGCGCCGGCCGTGTCGGTGCGCTGTTCAACGGGGTCGGTGCGGCGGAGGGCCGCGAGGCGCAGCGCGTCGCCGTCGAGGAGAGCCGGCTCGGCATCCCGCTGCTGTTCGGCTCCGACGTCATCCACGGCATGCGCACGGTGTTCCCGATCCCGCTCGGCGAGGCGGCGAGTTTCGAGCCGGAACTGGCCGAGCGCACCGCGCGTGCCACGGCCGTCGAAGCCACCGCCGCCGGCATCCACTGGACCTTCGCCCCGATGGTCGACGTCGCCCGCGACCAGCGCTGGGGCCGCGTCGCGGAGAGTTCGGGCGAGGACGTCCACCTCGGCATGCGCATGGCGGTCGCGCGGGTGCGCGGCTTCCAGGGCGAAGACCTCGCCGCGCACGACTGCCTGCTGGCCACGCCCAAGCACTTCGCCGCCTACGGCGCGGTGTCGGGCGGCATGGACTACAACAGCGTCGACATCTCCGAGGCCGCGCTGCGCGACATCCACCTGCCGGCGTTCAAGGCCGCCTTCGACGCCGGCGCGGTCACCGTGATGAGCGCCTTCAACGACATCGCCGGCGTTCCCGCCTCGGGCAACCGCTGGCTGATGACCGACCTGCTGCGCGGCGAATGGGCATTCACGGGCTTCGTCGTCTCCGACTACACCGCCGACATGGAGCTGGTCGCCCACGGCTACGCCGCCGACGACCGCGACGCTACCCGCCTGGCCTTCACCGCCGGCGTCGACATGAGCATGCAGAGCGGCTTCTACGCCGCCCACCTGCCGGCCCTGGTCGAGTCCGGCGAGGTGCCGATGGCCGCGATCGACGAGGGCGTGCGCCGGATCCTCGGAGTCAAGGCGGCGATCGGCCTGTTCGACGATCCCTACCGTTCGCTCGACCCGGAGCGCGAGGCCGACACTTCGCACCTCCCGGCGCACGACGCGCTGGCCCGCGACGCCGCACGGCGTTCGATCGTGCTGCTGAAGAACGACGGCGACGTCCTGCCGCTGCGCGCCTCGGGCCAGAGGATCGCCCTGATCGGGCCCTTCGCCGAGGACCGCGACAACATCGAGGGCTGCTGGACGCTGTTCGGCGACCGCAGCCGCTACGTCGGCATCGCCGACGGCATCCGTGCGGCGATCGAGGACGAATCGCTGCTGACCGTGACCAGGGGCTGCGACTTCGAGGCGCCGGTCGAGGGCGGCATCGAGGCCGCGGTCGCCGCGGCGCGCGCAGCCGACGTGGTCCTGCTCGCCGTGGGCGAACCGCAGGGCTTCACCGGCGAGGCGCAGTCGCGCACCCAGATCGTGATGCCGCCGGCGCAGCAGGCGCTGGCCGAAGCCGTCGCCGCCACCGGCACGCCGGTGGTGGTGCTGCTGCGCAACGGCCGCGCGCTGGCGCTCGAGGGCGCGGTGCGCGACGCGCAGGCGATCCTGGTGACTTGGTTCCTCGGCACCCAGACCGGACCGGCCATCGCCGACGTGGTGTTCGGCGCCTACGCCCCGTCGGCGCGCCTGCCGGTGAGCTTCCCGCTCGACGCCGGGCAGCAGCCGTTCTTCTACAACCGCCCGCGCACCGGCCGTCCGGAGATCCCGGGCCAGCCGTGGGCGTTCAAGGCGCGCTGGCGCGAGATCCCCGACGCGCCGCGCTATCCGTTCGGCCACGGCCTGACCTACACCCGCTTCGCCTACGGCGCGCCGGTGCTCAGCACCACCCGCCTGGGCTGGGACGAGACGCTGACGGTGCGCGCGCGGATCGGCAACGTGGGCGAGCGCGCCGGCGAGGAAGTGGTGCAGCTCTACGTGCACGACCGCGTCGCCAGCCGGGTGCGGCCGGTGCGCGAGCTCAAGGGCTTCCGCAAGATCCGGCTCGAGCCGGGCGCGAGCGCGGAGGTCGAGTTCACCCTGCACCGCGAGGACCTCGCCTTCCACGGCGTCGACGCGAAGCCGGTGACCGAGCCCGGGCTGTTCGACGTGTGGGTTGCGCCGTCCTCGGCCGAGGGCGAGCCGGTGCAGTTCGAGCTGCTGCCGGGCTGAGACCCGCGCCTCAGGGCGCGGCGTCCTCGAGCCGGTACTGCGTCGTCGCGCGCAGCTCGCCGCGCCAGCGGTCGAAGGCGCGCACCTCCACCTCGTGCGTGCCTGCCGCCAGATCGGTCGGCAGGCCGCCACGCCACAGATGCGCGGAGGTCTCGGCCTGCGGGGCGCGGTCGAAGCCGCGCAGCGCCGCGGCCGCATCGTCGGCGACATTGACCGCGACCAGGCGCGGGTCCGGCGCGTCGACACGGGTCATCGGCATCCACTCGCCGCCGTCGATGCGCATCTCCACCCGGTCGCCGTCGATGCCCATGAACACGTTGGCGTGGATGCCGACGCCCGGCCAGGCCCCGCGCCGCAGCACCTTCGGCGCATGCAGCGCGATGCCCTGCTCCGGCGGCGCACCGGCCGCGTAGTAGCGCAGCGCGTAGCCGGCGTCGGCGCCCACCCGCATCAGCGCATGCCCGTTCGGCGTGCCGTCGGCCATGGTCGCGTCGGGCACGCCGCGCGCGTCGGGTACGCCGCTCCAGAAGGCGCCGCAGACCGCACCGACGTTGTACTCGTGCAGCGGACGGGCGCCGCGCCAGCCCTGCTGCTCGGCGTGGAACCAGTGCTGCTGGGTGTGACTGTGCGCGGTGAGCACGAGCACGTGCGGGAAGCGCTCGAGCAGGCGGTACAGGCGTTCGCGCTGGACCGGGTCGAAATCGTCATGGCGGTCGCGCGGATACAGCGGGATGTGCATCGCCAGCACCACCAGGTTGTCCGGGTCGATGCCGCCCAGATAGCGCTCCATGAAGGCGAACTGATCCTCGCGCAGGCCGCCGTGGTAGGCCGGACGCTGCCCCGGATGCGCGAGCACGTCGTCGAGCACCACCACCCGCGCGTTGCCCTCCTCCCAGGCGTAGGTGTCGGGCCCATAGGTGCGGCGGAAGCCGGTCAGCGCGTGCGCGTCGTCGGCGGCATCCAGGTCCATGTCGTGGTTGCCGGGCACGTGCAGCCACGGCATCCCCAGGCGCGTGGTGACGGCATTGATCGCCGGGTACAGCGACAGGTCGTCGTCGACGACGTCGCCCAGGGTGATCCCGAAACGGGCGTCGCGGCCGGGGACGGCACCGGTGCGGATCGGCTCGACCACGTCGGTGGCGTAGTGGCCGACGTCGGCCTCGCGCGCGACCTGGGTGTCGCCGAAGACCAGCACGTCGAAGGGCCCCGGGCCGGGGGCATCCGCGCAGTCGAGGGCGAAGTCCCATGCACCCGCGTCGCCGGGCCTCGGCGCGATGCCGCCGTGGCGCCAGAACGCCGGCAGGCCGTCGTCGCCGGCCGGCAGGCTGCACCGCGGCGGCTTGATCACGAAGACGGTGTCGCCCTGCCCCGCCTCGAGCGCGAAACGACCGGCCGCATCGGTAGGCACGATGTCGCGGCCGTTGGAGACCTGCACGTCGGCCACGCCGACCCCGCCGTCGTGCACCCGCCCGGAAAGCGTCGCCGCGTGCAGGGACGGGGCGGCGAGGATCAGCGCGAACGGGACGAGGCGGCGCATCGATGGATCCGGAGCAGGGACATGCCGGCATTATCACCGACCCCGATGACGCGCCTGCGGCATTTGCGCCTGCAGGAGCGGCTCCAGGCGCGACGTGTGGGAGGGGCTCCAGCCCCGACGCCTATCGAAGCAAGGACGTCCACCCGCGGTCGCGGCTGAAGCCGCTCCCACGCGAGATGCGTCATCCCCGGTGGCGGTCGCGCAGCACGCGGCGCACGTCTTCGAGGCCAAGGCCGCGCGCGCGCAGCAGGACGGTCAGGTGGAAGACCAGGTCGGCCGCCTCGCCGAGCAGGTCCGCATCCTCCTGCGCCACCGCCGCGAGCGCGGTCTCCACGCCCTCCTCCCCCACCTTCTGCGCGATGCGGCGGATGCCGCCGTCGAACAGGCGCGTGGTGTAGCTGCCGTCCGGGCGCGCGCGTGCGCGCTCCGCGACCAGCGCATCGAGCTCGGCCAGGAACTCGCCCGGGGCCTCCGGGAAGCAGCTGGTGCGCTGCAGGTGGCAGGTCGGCCCGTTGGGATGCGCCAGCACCAGCAGGGTGTCGCGGTCGCAGTCGACGTCGACCGCGACCAGGTCCAGCACGTGCCCGCTGGTCTCCCCCTTGGTCCACAGGCGCTGCCTGCTGCGGCTGAAGAAGGTCACCTGCCGCGTGTCCAGCGTCCGCGCCAGCGCGGCGCGGTCCATGTAGCCGAGCATC
This sequence comes from Coralloluteibacterium stylophorae, assembly GCF_018122625.2. GTDB lineage: Bacteria > Pseudomonadota > Gammaproteobacteria > Xanthomonadales > Xanthomonadaceae > Coralloluteibacterium > Coralloluteibacterium stylophorae. The sequence goes on from NZ_JAGQFT020000001.1 coordinate 428,396, forward strand.
AGCACGCGCAGGGTCGCCGCGTCCTGCACCACGGCCGGCAGCAGGCCGTCCGCCGCCTTGTCCCAGGCCAGGCTGTCGATGGTGTCCAGGGTCATGCCGCCTCCATGTCGCGCACCTCGATGCCCGCGCCACGCAGGGTGCGCTTGAGCGCGTCGATGCGGATGCTGCCGTCGTGGAAGGCGCCGGCGGCGAGACCGGCGTCGACGTCGGCGACGGTGAAGGCCTCGACGAAGTGCTCGGCGCTGCCGGCGCCGCCCGAGGCCACCAGCGGCACCGCGCAGACCGCGCGCACCGCGCGGAGCTGCTCGATGTCGTAGCCGCGGCGCACGCCGTCGGAACCCATGCAGTTGAGCACGATCTCGCCGGCGCCGCGGCGCTGCGCCTCGGCCACCCACTCGAGCGTGGTGCGCGCGAGCGCACGGGTCGCATCCGGGTCGCCGGTATGGCTGCGCACGCGCCAGGTGCCGTCGGCGTCGCGCAGCGAGTCGATGCCGACCACCACGCACTGCACGCCGAAGGCGTCGGCGAGCTCGCTCACCAGCTCCGGCCGCTCCAGCGCCGGGGTGTTGACCGAGATCTTGTCGGCGCCGGCGTGCAGCACCGCGCGCGCGGCCTCGACGCTGCGGATGCCGCCGGCGACGCAGAACGGGATGTCGAGCGTGCGCGCCACCCGTTCGACCCAGCCGCGGTCGACGGTGCGGCCCTGCGGGCTGGCGGTGATGTCGTAGAACACGAGTTCGTCGGCGCCGGCGTCGCGGTAGCGCACCGCGAGCTCGACGATGTCGCCCATGTCGACGTGGTCGCGGAAGCGCACGCCCTTGACCACGCGGCCGTCGCGCACGTCGAGGCAGGGGATGATGCGGCGGCTCAGCATGGCGACTGCTCCGGGCGGTCCTGCAGCGCCGTGCGCAGGTCGAGACGGCCCTCGAGCAGGGCGCGGCCGAGCACGGCGCCGCCGCAGCCGGCCGCGCGCGCGGCGCGGACGTCGTCGAGCCCGCGCACGCCGCCGGAGGCCTGGATCCGCAGGCTCGGGAAGCGGGCGGCGAGGCCGCGGTAGAGCTCGATGTTGGGGCCCGACAGCATGCCGTCGCGGTCGATGTCGGTGCACAGCAGGTGGCGCAGCCCGGCGCCGGCGAAGCGCCCGCACAGCGTCTCCAGCAACGGCGCATCGGGATCCGAGCGGGTCCAGCCGTGCGTGGGCAACCGCCAGCGCCCGTCGGCATCGCGGCGGGTGTCGAGGGCGACGGTGATGCGCCCGGCCCCGTGCACGCCGGCCCATTCGCACACCAGCTCCGGCTGGGCCACGGCCAGCGAGCCGACCACCGCCCGCTCCACGCCGGCGTCGAACATCTGCGCCAGCATCTCCGCGCTGCGCACGCCGCCGCCGCTCTGCACGCGCAGGCCGAGGTCGCGCAGCCGCGGCACCAGCGCGGCGAGGCTCCAGCCGCCATGGCGGGCGGCGTCGAGGTCGACCAGGTGCAACCACTGCGCGCCGGCCGCGGCGAAGCCCTCCGCCACCGCCAGCGGATCGTCCGCATAGCGCGTCTCGCGCGCGTAGTCGCCCTGGGCGAGACGCACGACGCGACCGTGGCGCACGTCGATCGCGGGAAGAAGGGTGAAGTCCTGGCCGTCGCTCATTCGGGTCGCCACGTCATGAAGTTCTGGAGCAGGCGCGCACCGACCGCCGCCGAGCGCTCCGGATGGAACTGCGCACCGGCGACGTTGCCGCGCGCCACCACCGCCGCGAAGGGCTCGCCGTGCACGCTGGCGGCGATGCAGTCGGCGGTCACCGGCGCGGCGAAGCTGTGCACGTAGTAGGCCCAGGCGCCGGCATCGATGCCGGCCAGGAGCGCACTGTCGGCATGCGGCTGCACCCGGTTCCAGCCCATGTGCGGCACGCGCACGCCCGGCGCCTGCGGCAGGCGCCGCACTCGCCCGGGAAGCAGGCCGAGGCAGTCGACCCCGCCCTCCTCCGACGCCTCGAACAGGATCTGCATCCCCACGCACACGCCCAGCAGCGGGGTGCGCAGGCCGCGGATCGTCCCGACCAGGTCGAGCTCGCGCAGGCGCGCCATGGCCGGGCCCGCCGCGCCGACGCCCGGAAGGATCACGCGCTCGGCCGCCTCGATCTCCGCCGCCGTGCTGACCAGCGGCGCGTCGATGCCGAGGCGCTGCAGCGCGTACTGCACCGAGCCCAAGTTGGCGCCGCCGGAATCGACCAGGACCAGGCTCACAGCGCCCCCTTGGTGCTCGGCAAATCGCTGCCGCTGCGCGCCACCGCCGTGCGCAGCGCCCGCGCCACCGCCTTGAAGCAGCCCTCGACCATGTGGTGCGCGTTCTCGCCTCGCACGCTCAGGTGCAGCGACATCAGCCCGGTCTCGCACAGCGAACGGAAGAAGTGCGGCACCAGCTCGGTCGGCAGTTCGCCCACCCGCTCGCGCGGAAAGTGGCCCTCGAACACGAAGTAGGGGCGGCCGGAGAGATCGAGCGCGGCACTGGCGTGGGATTCGTCCATCGGCACCCGTACCGACGCGGCGCCGATCGCGGCCACGCCGGCCTCGCCGCCGTCGGCGTCGCCGTCGCCGTAGCGGCCGATGCCGCGCTTGTCCTCCAGGGCCTGGCGCAGCGCCTGGCCGAGCGCGAGCGCGCAGTCCTCGACGGTGTGGTGCTCGTCGACATGGAGGTCGCCCTCGCAGCGTACGGTGAGCGCGATGCCGGCATGCTTGCCGATCTGCTCGAGCATGTGGTCGAAATAGCCGAGCCCGGTGTGGGCCTGCGGCTCCGCGGCGCGGTCGAGGTCGAGGTCGACCACGATGCGGGTCTCCTTCGTCCTGCGCTCCACGCGCGCGGTGCGCGGCGCGTTCACCAGCGCATGCACGATCTGCGGCCAGCCCAGCTCAGGGCCGATCCGGAACGCGCGCACGCCGAGGTTCGCCGCGAGCTGCACGTCGCTGTCGCGGTCGCCGATCACCGCCGAGCGCGCGCGCGACCAGCCGTCGTCGCCCAGGAAGTGGCGCAGCATGCCGGTACCCGGCTTGCGGTTGGGCGAGTTGTCGGCCGGCAGGCTCGGGTCTATCAGCACCTCGTCGAAGCGCACGCCCTGCGACTCCAGCAGCTGCATCAGCAACTGGTGCGGACCGTCGAAGGTGATCTGCGGAAAGGCGTCGGTGCCGAGCCCGTCCTGATTGCTGACCATCACCAGGCTGTAGCCGGCCTCCTGCAGCTTCAGCAGCGCCGGCAGCATGCCGTCGACGAAGCGGATCTTCTCGAAGCGGTCGATCTGGAAGTCGTCCGGTTCGTGGATCAGGGTGCCGTCGCGGTCGACGAACAGGATCTTCCTCATGCCGCACCCGCCTGCCGGACCACGCCCAGCGCGTCGAGGACGGCATCGTTCTCCAGCGGCGCACCGACGGTGATGCGCAGCGCGTCGTCCAGGCCTGGCAGGTGGCGCATGTCGCGCACCACCACGCCGGCGTCGGCCAGCGCGCGCAGCGCGGCATCGGCATCGGCGAAGCGCACCAGCAGGAAGTTGGCGTCCGAGGGATGCACCCGGCGCACGCCCGGCGCCGCGGCCAGCGCCGTGGCCAGCCGCTCGCGTTCGTGCACGACCTGGCCGATGCGCGAGCGCGTCGACTGCAGGGCGAAATCGTCCAGCGCCGCCAGGGCCAGCGCCACCGACGGTGCCGGCAACGGATACGGCGCCGAGATGTTGCGCAGCACGCGCACCAGCGCCGGATCGCCGAGCACGTTGCCGATGCGGGCACCGGCGAGCGCGTGCGCCTTGGACAGCGTGCGCAGCACCACGAGGTTGGGATGCGCGCCGAGCAGGCCGACGGCGCTGGCGCCGGGATCGGCGAACTCGGCGTAGGCCTCGTCCACCACCACCACCGCCTGCCTGGCCAGCGCCGAGGCGATGCCCGCGACCGTGGCCAGCGGCACGATCTCGCCGGTCGGGTTGTTCGGCGAGCACAGGAACACCAGGCGCACGTTGCGTTCGCGTGCGGCGGCGACGACCGCCTCCGCATCCACGCCCCAGCCTGCGTCCGTCTCCCGCAGCGGCACCTCGACCAGTGGGGCGGCCTGCACGCGCGCGGCGACGGCGTACATGCCGAAGGTCGGTGGCGCGATCAGCACCGCGTCCTGACCGGCCCGGCACAGCGCGCGGACCAGCAGGTCGATGCCCTCGTCGCTGCCGCGCGTCGCCGCCAGGCGTCCCGGGCCCACGCCGTAGAGCGCGGCCAGGCGCGCGACCAGCGCCTCCGGCTGCGGTTGCGGATAGCGATTGAGCCCGGGCGACTGCGGATCGGAATCGGCGACCGCGCGCCAGGGCGATTCGTTGGCGTTGAGCCAGACCCGGCCCTGCCCGCCCTCGCGGCGCGCCGAGCTGTAGCCGCCGAAGGCGCGCAGGTCCTCGCGCACCAGATCGAGCACGCTCATGCCTCCACCTCCGCGTCCAGGCGCACCGACACGGCACGCGCGTGCGCATCCAGGCCCTCCGCCTGCGCGATCCTCAGGGCGCAGGGCCCGATCGCGCGCAGGCCCGCTGCGCTGACGTGCTGGACGCTGATCGCGGTCTGGAAGCTCGCCACCGACACGCCCGACAGCGCGCGTGCGTGGCCGGCGGTCGGCAGCACGTGGTTGGTGCCGCTGCAGTAGTCGCCGAGCGCCTCCGGCGCATGGTCACCGCAGAACACCGAACCCGCCGCGCGCACGCGGTCGAGCCAGGGCTCCGGCGCGCGCAGCTGCAGGATCAGGTGCTCGGGTGCGTAGTCGTTGCTGATCGCGAAGGCCTGTTCGAGATCGGCCACGTGCAGCAGGCGCGAGGCCTCCAGCGCGCGCGCGGCGATGTCGGCGCGCGGCAGGGCCGCGAGCTGGCGGCCGAGCTCGCCGGCGACGCGCTCGAGCAGGCCGCGGTCGTCGCTGATCGCGATGGTCTGCGAATCCGGGCCGTGCTCGGCCTGCGAGAGCAGGTCGGCGGCGATGAAGTCGGCGCGCGCGCCGGCATCGGCGATCACCAACACCTCGGAGGGACCGGCCGGCATGTCGATCGCCGCGCCATCGGCGTCCTGCGCCACCACCTGCTTGGCCGCGGTGACGTAGGCGTTGCCGGGGCCGAACAGCTTGTCGCAGCGCGGCACGCTGGCGGTGCCGTAGGCCATCGCGGCGATCGCCTGCGCACCGCCGATGCGGAACACGCGACGCACGCCGGCGATCGCGCAGGCGGCGAGTACGGCCGGGTCGACGCTGCCGTCCGGACGCGGCGGCGTGCACGCGACGATCTCCTCGCAGCCGGCCAGCCGCGCAGGAATGCCGAGCATGAGCGCGGTCGACGGCAGCGGCGCGCTGCCCGCCGGGATGTACAGGCCGACCCGGCGGATGCCGCGCAGCATGCGTCCGCAGCGGACGCCCGGCGCGGTCTCGATCTCGAAGTCGCCGGCCATGCCGGCGCGGTGCCAGGCCTCGATCCGGCCCGCGGCCTCCTCGAGCGCGGCGACCAGGTCCTCCGGCAGCGCGGCGCGCGCGACGGCGAAGGCCCCGGCGTCGACCTCGATCGCGTCGAGCTCGGCGTGGTCGTAGCGCCGGGTCAGCGCGCGCAGGGCGCCATCGCCGTCGGCGCGGACCTGGGCGATGGTGCGGCGGACCGCGGTGTCGAGCGCGGCGGCGAGCGAAGCCGTCGGCCGCCGCAGCAGCATGCGGCGCGCGTCGGCGTCGATCCCGTCCCAATCGACGACCTGCGGCAGCACGGGAGCGGTCGTGCTCATGCCAGCATCCTCTCGACCGGCAGCACCAGAAGCCCGCGCGCGCCGGCGCGCTTCATGTCCTCCAGGTGCTGCCAGGTGACGGCGCTGCGGCAGATCGCCTGCAGCGCGACGTCGTCGGCATCGCCGTCGATGCGGGTCAGGGTCGGTGGCTCGGCGTCCGGCAGCATGCCGATCAGCGCCGGCAGCGCGGTGCGGGGCGCCTGCAGCATGACCAGCTTGCTGTCGCGCACGCGCAGCACGCCGTCGAGGCGACGCAGGAACAGCGCGGCGAGTCCGGCGCGTTCGTCGCCGAAGCCGTCCGGCGGCCCGGCCAGCACCGCCTCGCTCTCGAACACGATCTCGCTCTCGACCAGCTGGTTGGCCGCGAGCGTACCGCCGGTGGAGACGAGGTCGCAGATCGCCTCGGCCTTGCCCAGGCGCGGCGCGATCTCGACCGACCCGGACAGCAGCACCACCTCGGCATCGATGGCGCGCTCGCGCAGCCAGGCCTCCAGCAGCCCCGGGTAGCTGGTGGCGATGCGCTTGCCGGCCAGCGCCGATGCCGGCTGGCCGGCGTCGTCCTGCGGCACCGCGATCGACAGCCGGCAGCTGCCGAAGCCGAGCGTGCGCAGCTCGCGGTAGGCCTCCGCCTGCCCGGCCGCGCGCCGGTTCTCGGCCTGCTCGGCCAGCACGTTGCGGCCGACGATGCCGAGATCGCAGGTTCCCTCGGCGATCAGGCCCGGGATGTCGTCGTCGCGGACCAGCAGCAGGTCGATCGGAAGCGACTCGCCGTAGCAGAACAGGCGGTCGCGGCTCTCGCGGAACGACAGGCCGATGCGCGCGAGCAGTTCGCGGGCGGGATCGGCCAGGCGGCCGGACTTCTGAATGGCGATACGGAGACGGTCGCGCGCCTTCATGGCGACTCCAGGATGTACGGGAAGAGGACTGCTGTTGCTGCGGATGCGGGCGCGCTCAGGCGCGCTGGGCCTGAGGGCGATGTCGCAGGCGGCGTGCGGCAACGGCATAGCCGCCCTCGCCCGAGGCCAGCGTGCGCGCGACGCGGGTGATCGTGGTGGTGCTGACCGCGGTGCGTTCGTGGATCTCGCGATAGGTCACGCCGTCCAGCAGCAGCGGGACCACCCGCCAGCGGTCGGAGATCGCCTGCAGCTCCGCCGGCGTGCACAGGTCGACGAGGAACGCGCGCACCTCCTCGACGCTGCGCAGGCGGCACAGCGCCTCGCTCAGGGCGTCGAGCGCGAGGTCGGGTGCATCGGTGGCGTCGGCGGTGCGGCGTTTCATGGCCCGCGCATGCTACGTGTTAACGCATTAACACGCAACGACGAGGCCGACGGTGCTGGGCCATGTCTTTCCCCATTCAGTCACGCCCCATGTAGCTGAACCCGGTATGCGCGCGGGGACGAGGAGGAACGGACGCGGGCATCCGCAGCGTTCGAAGACCCGTCCTCGGACACATCTGGAGACGTCATGAAGCATCTGCTCGCAGCCGCCCTCGCCGCCGCGCTCGCCGCCGGACCCGTGCTGGCCGAGGCCGCACCGGTCGCACCGCATCACGACCAGGACCGCCGCGAACGACGCAGCGACGATCGGAACCGCAGCCACGACGACCGCCGCGGCGACCATCGCGACCGCGACGACGTGCGGCAGCGGCGCGTCGTCGTGGACCATCGCCGTCCCGCGCACCGCACGCCCACGCCGAAGCACCGCGTCGTCGTGCAGCGCTACCGCGCCCCGGTGCGGTACGCGGCGCCCGTCGGCCATCGCGTCCAGCGCTGGCGCAGCGGCCAGTACCTGCCAGCGGCGTACTACGCCCGGCCCTACCACGTCGACCATCGCCGCTACGGGCTGCGCGTGCCGCCGCGCGGCCACGACTGGGTGCGGGTCGACAACGACGTGGTCCTGGTGGCGCTGGCGACCGGGCTGGTCAGCCAGGTCGTCGCCGACCTCTTCTACTGACCGTCCGCCCGGTCCACGGCGGCGCACGCACGCGCCGCCGCGGCGCGTCGCTCAGTCGACCGCCACCGCCGCGAAGCCGCGCGCCGGGACGACGATCTCCTCGCGCGCGGTCACCAGCGGCAGGTCGCGCTCGCCCGGAGCGGTCCGCGCGATCAGGCCGAACAGCACCGAGACGGTGTGCGCCAGCGCATCGGGCACCGGCTCGTCGCGCAGCAGGCGCGCCAGCAGGACCGCGGAAAACACGTCGCCCATGCCATTGGGCAACGGATCGAGCGCCAGCAGCGGCGTCTCCACCCGCCATGCCGCGTCCCTCGTCACCGCCAGGGTCGTGAGGCGGTCGCCGGGCAGATCCGGCGTCCGCAGGCTGGTGATCACGACCAGCGTCGGCCCGGCGCCGTCGGCATCGCGCAGCAGGCCACGCGCGGCCGCGAGCACCTCGTCGACACTGGCGAAGCCGGCGCCGCAGAGCAGTTCGAATTCGTAATGGTTCGGCGTGATCACGTCGGCGGCGGCCAGCGCGCGCCGGCGCAGGAACTCGGGGATGCCCGGCCGCACGAAGATGCCGCGGCCGATGTCGCCCATCACCGGGTCGCACAGGTAGCGCAGCCGCGGCCGTGCCGCGCGCAGCTCGGCCACGGCCTCCAGGATCACCTCGCCGATGCCGGCGTCGCCGAGATAGCCCGACAGCACCGCGTCGACCCGCGCCAGCACCCCGCGCGCGCGCAGCCCGTCGAGGACGTCGCGCACGTGCGCGGCGCTGAACACCTGGCCCTTGAACTCGCCGTAGCCGGTGTGGTTCGAGAACTGCACCGTATGCACCGGCAGCGGCTGCACGCCGAGGAGCTGCATCGGCAACACCGCGGCCGCATTGCCGACATGGCCGTAGGCGACGTGCGACTGGATGCTCAGGACCAGCGGCGGTGCGGCCTCGTGCGACATGGCGTCGGTTCTCCGGTAATGCGAGGACGGGGGCTCGGCCGGCGCAGCTGGCCTACGCCTGCAGCGCGCCGGCGTGCAGGCACCCGCCGAACAGGCTGCCTGGGCGGGACGGGCTGGAGTCGACGCGCTCGGGCGCGACGCCGGCACCGCTTGCCGTGCCCGCCTGCGCCGCCGTGCATGCGCGCAGGATGGCCTGGTCGGCGACGCCGCAGCCTGGGGCCAGCGCCACGACGAGCGCGACGGGGATCAGCGTCCCTGCGTGGCGCGCCACTGCTCGAGTTCCACCTTCAGGCTGCCGGCCAGCTCCTCGCGGGCGACCTCGAACTGCTCGCCGCGCTTCAGATCCTTGACCGTCACCGCGCCGCGCGCGACCTCGTCGCTGCCGGCCAGCACCACGAATCGGATACCGGCGCGGTCGGCGTACTGGAACTGCTTGGCGAGCTTCTTCGGCTCCATCTGCGCCTCGGTGTTGATGCCGGCGGCGCGCAGGCGGCGCGCGATGTCGAGCGTATGCGACAGGCCCTCGTCGTCCATCAGCGCGACCAGGGCCTCGACCGAACTCTCCGCGGTGTCGATCAGCCCGGCCTCCTTGAGCTGCCAGAACAGCCGGGTCACGCCGATGGAGATGCCGACGCCGGGCAGCTTCGACTTCGTGTACTGCCCGGCGAGATCGTCGTAGCGGCCGCCCGAGCAGATCGAGCCGATCTGCGGGTGGTCGTCCAGCGTGGTCTCGTAGACGGTGCCCGTGTAGTAGTCGAGACCGCGGGCGATGGAGAAGTTGAGGATGCAGTCAGACTCGGGCACGCCGAACTGGCGCACCCGGGTCAGTACCTCACGCAGTTCGGCGACGCCGGCGTCCAGCGCGGCGTTGCTGCCGGTGAGGCGGTCGAGCCGGGCGAAGGCATCGTCGTAGCCGGTGGAGCGCACGGCGACGAAGTCCAGCAGCATCTGCACGACGCTCGCGTCGAGGCCGAAGGGCTCGCCCACCAGGGTCTCGCGCACTGCGTCCACGCCGCGCTTGTCGAGCTTGTCGACCTCGCGCAGCACGTCCATCTGGAAGCCGGCGTCCTCGATGCCGAGGCTCTGGAAGAAGCCGCGCATCAGCTTGCGGTTGTTGAGCTGGATGGTGAACGGGCCGATGTCGAGTTCGGAGAACACCGCGTGGATCGCCGCCGGCATCTCGGCGTCGAAGCGCACCGAGAGGCTGTCCTTGCCGATGACGTCGATGTCGCACTGGTAGAACTCGCGGAAGCGCCCGCGCTGCGCGCGCTCGCCGCGGTAGACGCGCTGCATCTGGTAGCGGCGGAACGGGAAGGCGAGGTCGTGCTCGTGCTCGGCCACGTAGCGCGCCAGCGGCACGGTGAGGTCGAAGCGCAGGGCGAGCTCGGGCACGCCCTCGCCGCCCTTCTCCAGCGCGCCGGTGGACTGCACGAAGTAGACCTGGCGCTCGGTCTCGCCGCCGGTCTTGGTCAGGAGCACGTCCGACAGCTCCATCACCGGCGTCTCGACCGGCAGGAAGCCGAAGCGCTCGTAGTTGCGCCGGATCGTGTCCAGCACGCGCTGGAAGGCGATCTGGTCACGGGGCAAGAGCTCCATGACGCCGGGCATGGTGCGGGGCTTGATCAAGCTCGACTCCTGAAGGGGCACAGCGAGCCGCATAGTGTAAGGGGCGCGATGGCTCCGGCGCCGGGCGGGCGTATCATGGGCGGCCATGGCCCGTCTCCAGACCACGCCCGCTCCCGGCGAAACGCTGCGCGCCCACTGTCCGGGCCGTCGTCCGGCCGGCGCGGTCGACTGCACGAGCTGTCGCGTCCGCCACCTGGCGGTGTGCTCGGCGCTGCCGGAGGCCGAGGTCGAGGCGCTGGAGTCGGTGGTCGCTCCGCTGGAACTGATCGCCGGCAGCACCCTGGTGCGCGAGGGCGATCCGCGGCGCCAGGTCTACACGGTCACCGCCGGCGCGCTGCGCCTGGTCCGGTTGCTGGCCGACGGCAGGCGCCAGATCGCCGGTTTCCTGCTGCCCGGCGACTTCATCGGCCTGAGCGGTGCGACGACCCATCGCCACGACATCGAGGCGATCACCGACTCGACCCTGTGCCGGTTCCGCGACGAGGACATGCAGGCCCTGCGTGCCGATTTCCCCGACCTCGAACGCAAGCTGCTGGCCCGGGCCTGCACCGAGCTCGACGCCGCGCGCGAGAACCTGCTCGGCCTGGCGCGCCTGAACCCGATGGAGCGCCTGGCCGCCTTCCTGCTCGACCTGGCCGAGCGCCGCGCGCGCTGGGCCGGCGACGCCGTGGACCTGGTGCTGCCGATGGGCCGTGCCGACATCGGCGACCACCTCGGCCTCACCATCGAGACAGTCAGCCGCAGCTTCACCAGGCTGCGCCAGCAGAACCTGATCGCGGTGCCCGACGCGCATACGGTCACCCTGCTCGACCGCGCCGGCCTCGCGCGCCTCGCCCACGGCGGCTGAGCGGCCGCACGCGCCCTCGAAGCGAAGCCCGCGGCATCGTCACCCTTCCGCGGGCGCGGCCCCGATCCGGCCGGAAGACGCGGGCTCCGGCGGGCGGCGGCCCGTCCGGCAGGCGCTGGCGCCGCGGCGCGCGTTGTCCCGCAGCGTCCGAGGGCCGGGCGAATCAGTCCGCGGCCTCGGCGGCCTCGATGGTGTTCTGCATCAGGGTGGCCACCGTCATCGGCCCGACGCCGCCGGGAACGGGCGTGATCCAGCTCGCGCGCCGGGCGGCGGCCTCGAAGCCGACGTCGCCGACCAGGCGGCCATCGTCGAGGCGGTTGATGCCGACGTCGATCACCACCGCGCCGGGTTTCACCCATTCGCCCGGGACCAGGCCGGGCTTGCCGACGGCGACGACAAGGATGTCGGCCTCGCCGACCCGGCGCTCGAGCTCGTCGCGCGGGGTGAACTTGTGGCAGCAGGTCGTCGTGCAGCCGGCGATCAGCAGTTCCAGCGCCATCGGCCGGCCGACGTGGTTGCTGACGCCGACGATGGTCGCGCTGCGACCGCGGACGGGGCGGTCGGTGTAGGCCAGCAGCGTGGTGATGCCGCGCGGGGTGCAGGGGCGCAGGCCGAACTGGCGCAGGGCGAGGTGGCCGACGTTCTGCGGGTGGAAGCCGTCCACGTCCTTGCGCGGGTCGATGCGCGCGATCAGGCGCGTGGCATCGGGGATCTGCGGCAGCGGGAGCTGGACCAGGATGCCGTGCACGCCGGGATCGGCATTGAGCGTGTCGATCAGGGCGAGAAGCTCGTCCTCGGTCGTCGCGGCCGGCAGATCGTAGTCTATCGCCCGGATGCCGACCTTCTCGCAGGCGCGGCGCTTGTTGCGCACGTACACCGCCGAGGCCGGGTCCGCGCCGACCAGCACCACCGCCAGCCCGGGCCGGGCCAGGCCCGTCGCGACCCGCGCATCGACCCGCGCCTTGAGCGTGTCGAGCAGGTCCTCGGCGATGCGGCGGCCGTCGAGGATGCGGGCGGGATGCGGAGCGTCGGTCATGGGACGGGGTAGCCTGGAACGGGAAGCGCGGGATTATCGCGCATGTGGAAAGGAGGCTGGATTGCGTTCCCGGCCCTCCCCGTTGTGCGGGAGTGAGGGCCGAGCTTCTGCCGCTTCCTCCGCCTGCGGGGGAAGGTCGGGATGGGGGTGAAGCGCGCAGCGCATCCGGCGCCTCCAACAGCCAGAAGCCCGCGGCTGCGCCGCGCGCCCACCCCATCCTCCATTGTCCAGGGGCCAAGTCCCAGGCCCCTTCCCCTGCTGCGCGGGAGAGGGGCGGACGGCACCGCCCGGCGTGGCCGTTACACTGTCCGGCCGCATCGGTGTCCGGTGCGCCCTCCGCCGCAGGCGAGACCGCTTCGACGATGACCGACCTCCACACCGCAGACCACGCCCGCGCCCTCGACGCCGCCGATCCGCTCGCGCGCTTCCGCGATGCCTTCCACATGCCGCGGCACGAGGACGGCGAGGCGACGTATTTCTGCGGCAATTCGCTCGGGCTGCAGCCGAAGGCGACACGCGAGGTGCTCAACGCGGAGCTCGACTACTGGAGCGAGCTTGCCGTCGAGGGGCACTTCAAGGGCCGGCTGCCGTGGATGGACTACCACGAGGCGGTGCGCGACGGCCTGGCCGGGGTGCTGGGCGCGGAGGCCGGCGAGGTGGTGGCGATGAACACGCTCAGCGTGAACATCCACCTGATGATGGTGAGCTTCTACCGGCCGACGCCGGAGCGGCACGCGATCGTGATCGAGGCCGGGGCCTTCCCGTCCGACCAGCACGCGGTCGAGTCGCAGCTGCGCTTCCACGGCTACGACCCGAAGACCGCGCTGATCGAGGTGCAGCCGGACCTGCCCGGCGGCAACGTCTCGATGGCGTCGCTCGAGCGGGTGCTGGCCGAGCACGGCGAGCGCGTGGCGCTGGTGCTGTGGCCGGGCATCCAGTACCGCACCGGGCAGGCCTTCGACCTGGCCGAGGTCGCGCGGCTGGCGAGGACCCAGGGCTGCGCGGTCGGCTTCGACCTCGCCCATGCCGCCGGCAACCTGCCGCTGGCGCTGCACGATTCCGGCGCCGACTTCGCGGTGTGGTGCAACTACAAGTACCTCAACGGCGGGCCCGGCGCGGTCGGCGGCGCCTTCGTGCACGCGCGTCATGCCACCGCCACGCTGCCCCGCTTCGCCGGCTGGTGGGGCCACGAGAAGGCGACGCGCTTCCAGATGCGGCCGGACTTCGTGCCGACGCCGGGCGCCGAAGGCTGGCAGCTCAGCAATCCGCCGATCCTGGCGCTGGCGCCGCTGCGCGCGTCGCTGGCGCTGTTCGCCGAGGCCGGCATGGCGGCGCTGCGCACCAAGTCGCTGGCGCTGACCGGCTACCTGGAGCAGCTGATCGACGCGCGCATCGCCGACGTGCTGGAGATCGTCACCCCGCGTGACACCGCGCAGCGCGGCGCCCAGCTCTCGCTGCGGGTGCGCGCGGGACGCGACGCCGGCCGCGCGCTGTTCGACCACCTGATCGCGCGCGGGATCATCGGCGACTGGCGCGAGCCCGACGTGATCCGCATCTCGCCCGCTCCGCTCTACAACCGCTTCGCCGACGTGCAGCACCTGGTGTCGACCGTCGAAGCCTGGCGCGATACCCGCTGAAGGCCGGCGTCTTGAACGATCCCGCATCCCGCCCGCTGGCCATCGTCGGCGCGGGCCTGGCCGGCGCGCTCATGGCGACGCTGCTGGCGCGTCGCGGCGTGGCGGTGGAGGTGTACGAGCGCCGCCCGGATCCGCGCATCCACGGCACCGAGCGCGGGCGTTCGATCAACCTGGCCCTGGCCGAACGCGGCCTGCACGCGCTGCGCCTGGCCGGCCTCGAGGACGAGGTCATGCGCCGCGCGGTGATGATGCGCGGTCGCATGGTCCACGCCGAGGGTGCGACGCCGGCGCTGCAGCGCTACGGTCGCGACGACAGCGAGGTGATCTGGTCGGTCAGCCGCGGCGCGCTCAACATCATGCTGCTGGACGCGGCCGAGGCCGCGGGCGCGCGGATCCACTTCGACCGCCGCCTGTGCGAGGTGGATTTCGACGCCCGCCGCGCGGTGTTGCAGGACAAGCGCGACGCCGGGCGGACGCACGAGGTCGGCTTCCGCGCGCTGATCGGCGCCGACGGCGTCGGCTCGGCGCTGCGCTTCGAGATGGACCGGGTGACGCCGCTGGGCGTGCACATCGAGCCGCTCGACCACGGCTACAAGGAACTGGAGATCCCGCCCGGCGACGACGGCGGCTTCCGGATCGAGCCGCATGCGCTGCACATCTGGCCGCGCGGCGGCTACATGTGCATCGCGCTGCCGAATGCGGAAGCCAGCTTCACCGTCACCCTGTTCCTGCCGAACTTCGGCACGCCGGGCTTCGACACCGTGCCCGACGGCGCCGCGGCGGAGGCGCTGTTCGCGCGCGAGTTCCCCGACGCGCTGCCGCTGATCCCGCGCCTGGTCGAGGACTACGACGCGCATCCGGTCGGCATCCTCGGCACGCTCTACCTCGACCGCTGGCATCTCGGCGGCCGGGCCGTGCTGCTGGGCGACGCCGCGCACGCGATGGTGCCCTTCCACGGCCAGGGCATGAACTGCGCGTTCGAGGACTGCGTCGCGCTGGACCGGCACCTCGCGCAGGACGCGGATCTGGAGACCGCCTTCGCCGCCTACGCCGCCGAGCGCAGGCCGGACGCGGCGGCGATCCAGGCGATGGCGCTGGAGAACTACGTCGAGATGCGCGACCGCGTCGACGACGCCGACTACCTGCTGCAGCGCGCCCTGTCCGCGGTGCTGGCCGAGCGCCAGCCGCAGCGCTTCGTGAGCCGCTACGCGATGGTGAGCTTCCGGCGTACGCCCTATGCCGTGGCGTTCGAGCGCGGGCAGACGATCGCCCGCATCCTTACCGACGCGACCAAGGGCAAGGCGACGCTGGCGGAGGTCGACATCGACGCCGCCGAGCGCGCCGTCGTGGAGGGGCTGTCGCCGCTTCGGGATTGAGCCCCCGCCCAGCGATTGCGCCCGCTTAGGTGCGGGCGTGGGCATCGATTCGAGCATGGCCGGCTCGCTCCCTGCAGGAGCGGCTTCGACCGCGACCGGGGCTGCGGCTGCGTCGTGCGACCTGGTGTGGGAGGGGCTTGAGTCCCGACGCGGGCCGCGTCGCGTTGGTCGGGGCTGAAGCCCCTCCCACAGGAAGTACGCGCTGCCGGCGCGAGATACCGGCCCACGCCCTGTGGGATGAAGCCGACCCGCACGGAGACGTTGCGCGGCGGTCGCGGCTGAAGCGCTCCCACGGGGTGCGGACGTGAGAAGCATCGGTTCGACCATGGCCGGCTCGCTCCCTGCAGGAGCGCCTTCAGTCGCAACGGGGGCTGCGGCGGGGTCGCGCGACCTGCTGTGGGAGGGGCTTCAGCCCCGATGCGTTGCCGCGTCGCAGCCGTCGGGGCTGAAGCTCCTCCCACAGGAGCACCGTGCCGACGGGAGGTGCTGTTCCGGCGCTGGCGTCGGTCGCGGCTGAAGCCGCTCCCACAGGCGCGTGCGCTGCCGGCGCGCAACGCCCGGGTCGAGGCATGGCTGGAGATGAAGTCCTCCTTGCCGATGACGCTGCGCGGTAGTCGCGGCTGAAGCCGCTCCTGCAGAGGGGGCGCCGGTCTCGCGCAGGTCGGTCCGGGGACGCTGCGCCGATCCGTAGGAGCGGCTTCAGCCGCGACCGGGGCGGTGATGGCCCGCCCCGCCGGACTTCAGCCGCCCCGCAGGGCCAGAGCGGCGCGGGAGCCGAGCCAGACCAGCAGCAGGCCGCCGGCGAGGCTGGCGGCGATGTAGCCGAGCATCAGCGCGCTGCGGTCGCTGCGGGCGAACAGCAGGCATTCGACCATCAGCGCGGAGAAGGTGGTCAGGGCGCCGAGCACGCCCACCATCAGGAACGCGCGCCAGTACAGGGCCGCCCCGCCGCGGCCTTCGAGCCAGAGCGCGAGGAAACCGGCGGCGAAGGCGCCCACCAGGTTCACTGCCAGGGTGCCCCACGGAAAGCCGCTGCCGAGCTGGCGCAGCAGCACGCCGCCGAGCCAGAAGCGGCCGGCCGCGCCCAGCGCGCCGCCCGCCATGACCAGCACGAGCTGCTGCCACCACGCCCCTGTTATCATGCAAAAAATCCCTTTGAAGGCAGTCTTTTACGCCGCATAGCTGATGTAGATTCAGATCCACGCGCGACACCCGCTCACTCCGCCCCGTCGCCACGCGCGGCCCGTGCCCCGGCCCGCGCCCGCCGCAGCGGATCGAGCTTCTCCTTGAGCCGGATCTCCATGCCGCGGGCCACGGGCCGGTAGTACTCGCGCTCGCCCATGGCGTCGGGGAAGCCGGTCTGGTCCAGCGCGATGCCGCCTTCGGCGTCGTGGTCGTACTGGTAGGACGCGCCGTAGCCGAGCTCCTTCATCAGCTTCGTCGGCGCGTTGCGCAGGTGCAGGGGCACCGGCTGGGTGCCGTGCAGGCGGACGTCGGCGCGGGCCTCGTTCCAGGCGACGTAGGCGGCATTCGACTTGGCGGTGCTGGCGAGATAGATCGCGAGCTGCGCCAGGGCAAGCTCGCCCTCGGGGCTGCCGAGGCGGTCGAAGGTCTCCCAGGCCTCGATCGCCATCTGCAGGGCGCGCGGGTCGGCCAAGCCGATGTCCTCCACGGCCATGCGGGTCAGGCGCCGGGCGAGGTAGGCCGGGTCGCAGCCGCCGTCGAGCATGCGCGCCAGCCAGTACACCGCGGCGTCGGGGTTGGAGCTGCGCACCGACTTGTGCAGGGCCGAGATCTGGTCGTAGAACTGTTCGCCGCCCTTGTCGAAGCGACGGGTGCGATCGGCCAGCACCTGCGCCAGGGTGGCCTCGCTGATGCGGCCGCCCTCGCCTTCGGCCAGTTCGGCGGCGATCTCCAGCAGGGTCAGGCCGCGGCGCACGTCGCCGTCGGCGGCATCGGCGATCAGCGCGAGCGAGGCCGGGTCGATCGCGATCCCGCGCCCGCCGAGCCCGCGCTCGCCGTCGTCCAGCGCCCGCTCCAGCGCGGCGACGATGTCCTCGCGCGAGACCGCCTCCAGCACGTGCACGCGGCAGCGCGAGAGCAGCGCGGAATTGAGTTCGAAGGACGGGTTCTCGGTGGTCGCGCCGACGAAGAGGATCGAGCCCTTCTCGATGTGCGGGAGGAAGGCGTCCTGCTGCAGCTTGTTGAAGCGGTGCACCTCGTCGACGAACAGCACCGTGCGGCGGCCGGCGGCGAAGCGGGCGTCGGCCTCGGCCAGCACCTTGCGCACCTCGGGCAGGCCCGAGAGCACCGCCGATATCGCGCGGAACTCGGCCTCGGCGTACTCGGCGACCAGCAGCGCCAGCGTGGTCTTGCCGCAGCCGGGCGGCCCCCACAGGATCATCGAGTGCAGCCGCCCGCTGGCGACCGCGCGCCGCAGCGCGCTGCCGGCGTCCAGCAGCCGGTGCTGGCCGACCATCTCGTCGAGCGCGCGCGGGCGCATGCGCTCGGCCAGGGGCTTCAGCGCGGCCTGCGCGGGATCGGTGCCGAAGTCGAGCTGCGGCGCGTCGGGAGACGAGGGAGAGCGCTTCACCCGGCCATTCTAGTCGCGGCGCGGCGCGCCTACGGACGCAGCGGGGTGATCTCGGCGCGGTCGATCTGCTGGCCGACGATGTCGACGTCCTCCGGCGGCTCGAAGTGGAAGGTGCCGGCGGCGAAGTCGGGGTCGCGCTTCCAGTTCTGGAACGCGATCTCGGTCTTCTGCCCGAGCGGGTCGGCGATGGTCATGCGCGCCAGGCCGCCCGCGTCGATGCCGAGCCGGGCCTCGGTGAACTGCGGGTTCTCGGCCTTCTTCGGCGCCAGCACGACCCAGTGCAGGCCGTCGGCGCTGCCGCCGTCGGAGACCCGGAACTGGCGGTCGAGCTCGCCCGGATCGATCAGCGCCGCGAGCGGGCTCTGCTGCTCCTCGTAGCTCTGCGGGCGCACGCTGACCTGCTCGAGATCCGGGTCGTAGATCCAGACCTGGTCGCCGTCGGCGACGATGAGCTGCGGGAACGGGCGCTCGTACTCCCAGCGGAACTGGCGCGGCGCCGACAGCGCGACGCGGCCGCTGGACTCCTCGGTGAGGCGGCCGTCGGCGTCGAACACGCGCTGGTGGAAGCGCCCGTCCAGGCCCTCCAGCCCCTGGGTGAAGGCGTCCAGACGCGCGCGCGCGTCCTGGGCATGGGCGAAACCGGCGGCGGCAGCGAGAAGGACGGCGACGGACGACTTCAGCATCGGAGTCATGGAGCTCTTCGCGGTGAGGTGGCGGGAGTCTCGCGCCGCGCGGCTGAACGCCGCGTGCGCCCGCGAGGCCCTGCGCGGGGCGGTCATTTCGGCGGCGGCGGCGCGAGCACGCTGCGGTCGCCGTTGTGCTCGGGCGGGCTGACCACGCCCGCGGCCTCCATCGCCTCGATCAGGCGCGCGGCGCGGTTGTAGCCGATCTTGAGCCGGCGCTGGACGCCGGAGATCGAGGCGCGGCGGGTCTCGGTGACGATCTTGACCGCCTCGTCGTAGAGCGGATCGCTGTCCTCGCCGCCGCCCCCGCCGCCGGCCTCGGGCAGGCCGGTCGGCCCGACCACGGTGCCGTCGGCCATGGTCTGCACTTCCTCGAGCACCCCCTCGATGTAGTCGGCGCCGCCGGACTGCTTGAGGAACTCCACCACGCGATGGACCTCCTCGTCGCTGACGAAGGCGCCGTGCACGCGCTCGGGGATCGCCGTGCCCGGCGGCAGGTAGAGCATGTCGCCGTGGCCCAGCAGGGTCTCGGCGCCGGACTGGTCGAGGATGGTCCGGGAGTCGATCTTGGAAGAGACCTGGAAGGCCATGCGGGTCGGGATGTTGGCCTTGATCAGGCCGGTGATGACGTCGACCGACGGGCGCTGCGTCGCCAGGATCAGGTGGATGCCGGCCGCGCGCGCCTTCTGCGCCAGGCGCGCGATCAGCTCCTCCACCTTCTTGCCGACGATCATCATCATGTCGGCGAACTCGTCGATGATGACGACGATGTAGGGCAGCGTCTCGAGCTGGCGCGGGGCCTCGTCGAGCTCCGGGTTCGGCTTGAACAGCGGGTCCATCAGCGGCTGGCCCGCCTCCTCCGCGTCCTTCACCTTGCGGTTGAAGCCGGCCAGGTTGCGCACGCCGACCGCGCTCATCAGCTTGTAGCGGCGCTCCATCTCCGCCACGCACCAGCGCAGGCCGTTGGCGGCCTCCTTCATGTCGGTGACCACCGGCGCCAGCAGGTGCGGGATGCCCTCGTAGACCGAGAGCTCCAGCATCTTCGGGTCGATCATCAGCATGCGCACGTCCTTGGCGCTGGCCTTGTAGAGCAGGCTCAGGACCATGGCGTTGACGCCGACCGACTTGCCCGATCCGGTGGTGCCGGCCACCAGCAGGTGCGGCATCTTGGCGAGGTCGGCCACGGTCGGACGACCGCCGATGTCCTTGCCCAGCGCGATGGTCAGCGGACTGGCGGACTTGTCGTATTCCCGGGAGCGCAGCAGCTCGGAGAGATAGATCATCTCCCGCTTCGTGTTCGGGATCTCCAGGCCGATCACCGACTTGCCCGGGATCACGTCGACCACGCGCACCGACTTCACCGACAAGCCGCGGGCGATGTCCTTGTCCAAGGAGCTGACCTGGCTGCCCTTGACCCCCGGCGCCGGCTCGATCTCGAAGCGGGTGATCACCGGCCCCGGAAACGCCCCCATGACCTGGGCCTCGATGCGGAAATCCTTGAGCTTGAACTCGATCTGCCGCGACAGGACCTCGAGCGTCTCGGCATCGTAGCCCGGCGGCTGCGGCTTGGGATCGTCGAGCAGCGACAGCGCGGGGATGCCGCCCTCGCCCGGCGTCGCGTTGAACAGCGGCATCTGCTGCTCGCGCTTGGCGCGCTCGCTCTTCTCCACCACCGGCGACGGCGGCGGCTCGATGCGGATCGGCTCGCGCGCGGCGCGCTTCCTCGTGTCGGCCCGGCGCACTTCCTCGCGCTCCTCGCGCAGGGCACGAGTGCGCTGGCGCTCGCCGGCCTCCTTCATGCGGCTGCCGAACAGACGCCCGAGCGCGAATACGCCGCGTCCGATGCGGTCCATCAGCGCCAGCCACGACAGCCCCGTGGCGAGCGTGACCGAGACCATGAACAGGGCGAACAGGAACAGGTTCGCGCCCATCGCGCCGAACATGCGTGCGATGCCCTTGCCCACCGCCAGTCCGAGGATGCCGCCGCTGCCGGCCGGCAGCGTGGTATCGGCCGGCAGCCGCAGGTAAGACAGCCCCGCCGCCGACACCAGCAGGGCGACGATGCCGATCAGGCGCAGCGCCGGGCCCAGTTCGGCGCGGGCGTCGGTCGCGGCCGGGGCGCCGTACAGCGCGATCCAGGCGATGCCGCCCAGCACGAAGGGCAGCAGGTAGGCGACGTAGCCGCAGAAGTAGAACGCGACGTCGGCGATGTAGGCACCGGCCAGGCCACCGAAGTTCTCGACCTGGCCGGTGACGCTGCCGGCCCGGGACCAGCCCGGGTCGGCAGTGGAGTGGGTCACCAGGCTGGCGAGGAGATAGAGCAGCACCGGCGCCAGCACTACCAGCGCCAGTTCGCGCAGGAGCGTCCGGCGTTGTTCCTGCCCGGGATGTGCGCGTTGCGCGCTTGCTCTCGCCACGTATCGGATGACCTCAGGTTGTCGCGCTTACCCGTTGATTCTACGCACTTCCGTCAGAGCGACATACCCTGCAGCGCGGGGTGCACCAGCTGACCGGCGTCGAGGTTGATGCCGCGCACCAGCGCCTGGTTGCCGCGCCAGTCGCCGCCCGCCAGCTTGTCGACCCACGGCAGGATCGCCGCGCAGATCGCCTGCGAGCTGGTCTGCGGCACCGCGCCCGGCATGTTGGTCACCGCGAAGTGGATGATGCCTTCCTCGGTGTAGGTCGGCTCCTTCCAGGTGGTCGGACGGGTGGTCTCGAAGCAGCCGCCCTGGTCGACCGAGATGTCGACCAGCACCGAGCCGTCCTGCATGCCCCGGAGCATCTCGCGGGTGACCACGTGCGGCGCGCGCGCACCGGTGACCAGCACCGCGCCGACCACGATGTCGGCCGTCGCCAGCTCGCGCGCGACCACGTCCTCGTACGGATACAGCGCGGTGACGTTGGCACCCAGCGCCATCATCTGCGCCATGCGGTCCTGGCGCTTCTCGAACACCACCACGTTGGCGCCGCCGGAGGCCGCGAGCTCGGCGGAGTTGCCGCCGGCCATGCCGGCGCCGAACACGACCACCTTGCCGCGCTCGGTCGACGGCAGGCCGCCGAGCAGCTTGCCCTTGCCGCCCATGGGCTGGTGCAGCAGGTGCGTGCCGACCTGCACGCCGATGCGGCCGGCGATGATCGACATCGGCGCCAGCAGCGGCAGCGCGCCGTCCTCGAGCTCGACGGTCTCGAAGGCGACGCCGGTCAGGCCGATGTCGAGCAGGCGCCGGGTCAACGCCGGCTCGGCGGCCAGGTGCAGGTAGCAGAACAGCAGATGGTCGCGGCGCAGGTGCTGGAGGTCGCCCTCGATCGGCTCCTTGACCTTCACGATCATCTGGCCCTTCTCGTAGAGCGCGGCCGCGTCCGGAGCGATGTTGACGCCGACGGCCTCGTACTGGGCATCGCTGAAGCCGCTCTTGATGCCGGCCTGGGCCTCGATCCACACCTCGTGGCCGCGGCGGACGAGATCCGCGCAAGCGGCGGGAACGAGGGCGACGCGGCCTTCGAGGGTCTTGGTTTCGCGCGGGATGCCGATGCGCATGTTCTTGCTCCGAGATTCGATGGGATCAGACACGAAAAAACGCCGCGGAAGCGGCGCTGGGGGCGGGTTGCGGGACAGAGCGTCTGCGCCTTGATTAGACCGGCGCCGCCCCCCATCCTGATCGACCATCGCACCGGAAGCACGCTGCGTCGCAGCGCTTCCGAAGGTGCCGATCCGACTCCCGAAACTGCCCGTCGATTATATACATGAGCGCTCCGAAGCACTGCCGCCTTCTCATCCTCGGCTCCGGCCCTGCCGGCTACGCCGCCGCCGTCTATGCCGCGCGCGCGAACCTCCAGCCGGTGATGGTCACGGGCCTGCAGCAGGGCGGCCAGCTCATGACCACCACCGAGGTCGACAACTGGCCCGGCGACCCGGAGGGCCTGCAGGGTCCGGACCTGATGATGCGCATGCAACAGCACGCCGAGCGCTTCAATACGGAGATGATCTTCGACCACGTCCACACGGCCGACCTGTCGAAGCGCCCGTTCACCCTGACCGGGGACAGCGGCA
The DNA here is from genome assembly GCF_018122625.2 of Coralloluteibacterium stylophorae. GTDB lineage: Bacteria > Pseudomonadota > Gammaproteobacteria > Xanthomonadales > Xanthomonadaceae > Coralloluteibacterium > Coralloluteibacterium stylophorae. Next base: position 450,899 of record NZ_JAGQFT020000001.1, read on the forward strand.
CCTACACCGCCGACGCGCTGATCATCGCGACCGGCGCCTCGGCGCGCTACCTCGGGCTGCCGTCGGAAGAGGCCTTCAAGGGCCGCGGCGTCTCCGCCTGTGCGACCTGCGACGGCTTCTTCTTCCGCGACCAGGACGTGGCCGTGGTCGGCGGCGGCAATACCGCCGTCGAGGAAGCGCTGTACCTGTCCAACCTGTGCCGCAAGGTCTACCTGGTGCACCGGCGCGACAGCCTGCGCGCCGAGAAGATCATGCAGGACAAGCTCTTCGCCAGGGCGGAAGCGGGCAAGGTCGAGCTGGTGTGGGACCACCAGGTCGACGAGGTGCTCGGCGACGACGCCGGCGTGACCGGCCTGCGCGTCAGGAGCGTCAAGGACGGCTCGACCCGCGACCTCGACGTCAAGGGCTTCTTCGTCGCCATCGGCCATACGCCCAACACCGGCCTGTTCGAGGGCCAGCTGGCGATGAACAACGGCTACATCACCATCCGCAGCGGACTGGCCGGCGACGCCACGGCGACCAGCGTGCCGGGCGTGTTCGCCGCGGGCGACGTCGCCGACCAGGTCTATCGGCAGGCGATCACCTCGGCCGGGTTCGGCTGCATGGCCGCGCTCGACGCCGAGAAGTTCCTCGACCTCGACATCGTCGAGACCGCCTGAGAGTGCGGACATGCCGTCCGCGCGCGCGCTGACGCTGCGCACCCACGCCGCACTGGCCGAGATCCCGGCCGCGGCGTGGGACGGGCTGCACGACGGTGGCAACCCTTTCCTCGCGCACGCCTTCCTGTCCGGCCTGGAAGAGACCGGCTGCCTGCGCCCGAGCTGGGGCTGGACGCCGCACCACGCCACGCTGTGGGACGGCGAGACGCTGGTCGCCGCCGCGCCGGGCTATCTGAAGGGCAACTCGCACGGCGAGTTCGTGTTCGACTTCGCCTGGGCCAGCGTCTACGACCGCGCCGGGTTGGACTACTACCCGAAGTGGCTGATCGGGATTCCCTATTCCCCGGTGACCGGGCCGCGCCTGCTGGCGGCGTCGCGCGAGGCGCGCGCAGCGCTGCTGCGCGGGCTGGCGGCGCAGGCCGAGGCGCTCGGATTGTCGTCGGTGCACGTCAATTTCATGACCGCCGCCGAGGCCCGCGACGTGCCGGCGGACTGGGCGGCGCGCGAGGACGTGCAGTTCCACTGGCACAACCCGCAGCCGGGCGCCGACGTGCCCTGGGGCGACTTCGACGATTTCCTGGCCGCGCTCAGCAGCAAGAAGCGCAAGAACATCCGCCAGGAGCGCGCGCGGGTGCGCGAGGCCGGCTACCGCTTCCGCGTCGTCGACGGCAGCTCGGCCAGCGACGACGATCTCGTCGCCATGCACGGCCTGTACTGCCGGACCTTCTCCGAGTACGGCAACTCGCCGGCGCTGACGCTCGACTTCTTCCGCCACCTGGCGCGCCACATGCCGCGGGCCCTGGTGCTGGTGCTCGGCGAGCGCAACGGGGCGATCGCGGCCGGCGCGCTGTGCCTGCGCGGGCGCGACACCCTCTACGGGCGCTACTGGGGCGCCGACGAGAGCGCGCCGGGGCTGCATTTCGAGACCTGCTACTACCAGGGCATCGACTACTGCCTGCGCGAGGGACTGGCGCGTTTCGAGCCGGGCGCGCAGGGCGAGCACAAGGTCGCGCGCGGTTTCCTGCCGACGCCCACGCGCAGCCGCCACCTGCTGCTCGATCCCGACTTCGCCCGGGCCGTGCGCGCCTGGTGCGACGCCGAGCGCGACGCCACCGCCGGCTACCACACCGCGGCGATGCGCCACTCGCCCTACCGCGACGATCCCGGGCCGGACGATGCGCCTGCCGATCCTGCCCGCTGACCCCGGCGCCGGCTTTCCCGACCCCTCGCGCGCGCTGCGCGCGCCCAACGGACTGCTGGCGGCGGGCGGCGACCTGCATCCGGCGCGCCTGCTGGACGCCTACCGGCACGGCATCTTCCCCTGGTACTCGGAAGGCGAGCCGGTGCTGTGGTGGAGCCCGGATCCGCGCGCGGTGTTCGAGGTGGCGTCGCTGCGGCCGCCGTCGCGTTTCGGCCGCACCCTGCGCCGGAGCGACTGGGAGGTCCGCGTCGACACGGCCTTCGCCGACGTCGTCCGGGCCTGCGCCACGGCGCCGCGGCCCGGGCAGAACGGCACCTGGATCGGCGCCGCGATGGCGGCCGCCTACCAGCACCTGCACCGGCTCGGGCATGCGCACTCGGTCGAGGTGTTCGCCGGCGATCGCCTCGTCGGCGGCATCTACGGCGTGACCATCGGCCGCATGTTCTTCGGCGAAAGCATGTTCAGCGGCGTCTCCGGCGGGTCCAAGGCGGCGCTGCTGGCGCTGGCCCGCATCCTCGCCGGCTGGGGCTGGCCGCTGATCGACGCCCAGGTCGAGAATCCGCACCTGCGCACGCTCGGGGCGGTGCTGATGCCGCGCCCGGCCTTCCTCCGCGCCGTGGAGGAACTCGTGGCGCTCTCCGCCCCGGCCGGAAGCTGGCAGGGGCGCGTCGCGCCCTTCCCTGCCCGCGTGCTGGGCCTGCGCGAGGCTTGACTGCCACGGCGTTTTTGCGCCGAGCCGGCAGCCATGACATAATGTGCGACTTCCATCGCGGCCGCCGGCCGCGCATCGAACCACCGAGGCGGCATGTCGAAAGACGATTCCATCGAACTCGAGGGCGTGGTCCAGGAGACCCTGCCCAACACCATGTTCCGGGTGAAGCTCGAGAACGGGCACGTGATCACGGCCCACATCTCCGGACGCATGCGCAAGCACTACATCCGCATCCTGACCGGCGACAAGGTCAAGGTCGAGATGACCCCGTACGACCTCACCAAGGGCCGCATCACCTACCGCATGAAGTAGGTCGTGCCCTGGCGGAACGACGGAGCGAAGGCGGCCCAGGCCGCCTTTTTCGTATCCGGCGCCGGTGGGGCCGGCCCGCCCTGCGGGACAAGAAGAAGGCGGCCCGCAGGCCGCCTTCTCGTCGCCGCGCACGCGGCGCCGGTCACTCCACCGTCGCCGGCAGCAACCGCTCCGGCTCGGGGAAGGACTCCACCACCAGTTCGCCGTCGCGCACGTCCACGCTGACCCGGCCGCCGCCGATGAGCGAGCCGAACAGCAGCTCGTCGGCCAGCGGGCGCTTGATCTTTTCCTGGATCACCCGCGCCATCGGGCGTGCGCCCATCTGCTCGTCGAAGCCGTTCTCGGCCAGCCACGTGCGCGCATCCGGCGACACCGTCAGCGCGACGTGCTTCTCGCCGAGCTGCGCCTCCAGCTCGATGATGAACTTGTCCACCACGCGCAGGATGTGGTCGATGCCCAGCGCCTTGAACTGGATGATCGCGTCCAGCCGGTTGCGGAACTCCGGCGTGAAGCTGCGGCGGATCGTCTCCATCGCATCGGTCGAATGGTCCTGGCGGGTGAAGCCGATGGTCCGCCGTGCGGCCTGGGCGGCGCCCGCGTTGGTGGTCAGCACCAGGATCACGTTGCGGAAGTTCGCCTCGCGCCCATTGGTGTCGGTCAGCACGCCGCGGTCCATCACCTGCAGCAGGATGTTGAAGATGTCCGGATGCGCCTTCTCGACCTCGTCGAGCAACAGCACGCAGTGCGGCGTCTTGACGATCTTCTCGGTCAGCAGGCCGCCCTGATCGAAGCCGACGTAGCCCGGAGGCGCGCCGATCAGGCGCGAGACCGAGTGCGGCTCCATGTACTCGGACATGTCGAAGCGCACGAACTCGATGCCCAGCTGCATCGCCAGCTGCCTGGTGACCTCGGTCTTGCCGACGCCGGTGGGGCCGGCGAAGAGGAAGCTGCCGATCGGCTTGTCGGGATTGCCGAGGCCCGAGCGCGCCATCTTGATCGCCGAGGCCAGGGTCTCGATCGCGGGGTCCTGGCCGAAGATCACCATCTTCAGGTTGCGCTCCAGGCTCTGCAGCACGTCCTTGTCGGACGCGGAGACCTGCTTGGTCGGGATGCGCGCCATCTTGGCCACGATCAGCTCGATCTCCGGCACGTCGATCAGCGCCTTGCGGTTCTCCTCCGGCATCAGCCGCTGGCGCGCGCCGGCCTCGTCGATCACGTCGATCGCCTTGTCCGGCAGCAGCCGGTCGCCGATGTGCTTGACCGAGAGATCCACCGCCGCCTTCAGCGCGTCCACGGCGTATTCGACGCTGTGGTGCTGCTCGAACTTGGACTTCAGGCCCTTGAGGATGGCGAAGGCATCTGCCACCGACGGCTCGACGACGTCGATCTTCTGGAAGCGCCGCGCCAGCGCGCGGTCCTTCTCGAAGATGCCGCGGTACTCCTGGAAGGTGGTCGAGCCGATGCAGCGCAGCTCGCCGTTCTGCAGGACCGGCTTGATCAGGTTGGAGGCATCCATGGTCCCGCCAGAGGCGGAACCCGCACCGATGATGGTGTGGATCTCGTCGATGAACAGAACCGCGTTCGGCTCCTTCTTGAGCTGGGTGAGCACGCCCTTCAGGCGCTTCTCGAAGTCGCCGCGATACTTGGTGCCGGCGACCAGGGCGCCGAGGTCGAGCGAGTAGATCACCGTCTCGCGCAGCACGTCGGGCACGTCGCCCTCGACGATGCGCTTGGCCAGGCCCTCGGCGAGCGCGGTCTTGCCCACGCCGGCCTCACCCACGTACAGCGGGTTGTTCTTGCGGCGGCGGCACAGCACCTGGATGGTGCGCTCGACCTCCTCGTCGCGGCCGATCAGGGGATCGATGCGGCCCTCGCGCGCGGCGGCGTTGAGGTCGGTGGCGTATTCCTGCAGCGGGTTGGCGGCCTTGCCCTCCTCGCCGCGCTCGCCCTCGCGTCCGGATTCCTGCGAGGAATCGTCGGAGCGGGTCGACTCGCCCTCCATCTTGGCAACGCCGTGGGAGAGGTAGTTGACCGCGTCGAGACGGGTCACGTCCTGCTGATTGAGGAAGTAGACGGCGTGCGAATCCTTCTCGCCGAAGATCGCCACCAGGACGTTGGCGCCGGTGACTTCCTTCCGGCCCGAGGACTGCACGTGGTAGACCGCGCGCTGCAGCACGCGCTGGAAGCCCAGCGTCGGCTGGGTATCGCGGTCGTCGTCACCGGACAGGACCGGGACGGTGTCGCCGATGACCTGGGTCAGGTCCGATGCGAGGCGGACGGTGTCCGCGCCGCAGGCCCGCAGCACGCCGGCGGCGGACGGGTTGTCGATCAGCGCAAGAAGCAGGTGCTCGACCGTCATGAATTCATGGCGGGCCTCGCGGGCCTGCTTGTAGCACTGGCCGATCGTGAACTCGAGATCCTTGCTGAACATGGATGTGCCTCCGAACGATGGCACTACAGATGGGGAAACTTCTAGGCTTTTTCCATGGTGCACAACAGCGGATGCTGGTGCTGCCTGGAGTAGTCGTTCACCTGGGATACCTTGGTTTCTGCAACTTCGCGCGTGTAGACCCCGCATACGCCCTTGCCGCGGGTGTGGACGTGGAGCATCACCTGGGTCGCCTTTTCCCGATTCATCGAGAAGAAGCGCTGCAGGACCTCGACGACGAATTCCATCGGCGTGAAGTCGTCGTTGAGCAGGACGACCCGGTACAGCGGCGGGCGCTCGGCCTCGGTGCGCTCGGGTTCCAGGGCGACGCCATGGTCGGCGTCGCGTTCGTGTTCGGGACGGTGGTTGGGCATGGTCCGAGTATAGGCCGCGGGCGACGCGGGATTGGACGCCGGGCCGCGCCAGTCCGCACAATTTCGGCCCCAGCCCGGCAGCCGTTCCAGCTTCGTGACGACACCGTTCCGCAACCATGCCTCGTGGCAGCCCGATACCACCGTCGCCGCGGTCGTGGTCCGCGACGGGCGCCTGCTGGTGGTCGAGGAGCGCATCGACGACAGCCTGGTGCTGAACCAGCCGGCCGGGCACCTGGAGCCGGGCGAGGCGCTCGCCGACGCCATGGTCCGCGAGACGCTGGAGGAAACCGCCTGGGAGGTGGAGCCGCTGGCCTTCATCGGCGCCTACCAGTGGCGCGTGCCGGAGACCGGGCGCGAGTTCCTGCGGATTGCCTTCGCCGCACGGCCGCTGCGCCACGACCCGGCGCGCGCGCTGGACCATCCCGTCGAGCGCGCACTGTGGATGACGCCGGCGGAGCTCGAGGCCGAGGCCGTGCGCCACCGCAGCCCGCTGGTGTGGCGCGTGGTCGAGGACTGGCTGCGTGGCCAGCGCCTGCCGCTCGGCGCGGTGGCGCGACTGTGAGCATCGTCGTCGGCGTCTCCGGCGGCGTCGATTCCGCGGTCGCCGCGCTGCTGCTCGCGCAGGACGCGGTGCGCGATGGCGCGCCGGTCAGCGGCATGTTCATGCAGAACTGGGAGGACGACGGCACCGGCGACTGCCGCGCCGAGGACGACCGCCGCGACGCCGTCGCCGTCTGCGGGCGCCTCGGCCTGCCGTTCACCGCACGCAACTTCGCCCGCGAATACTGGGACGGTGTGTTCGCGCAGTTCATCGACGAGTACCGCGCCGGGCGCACGCCGAATCCCGACGTGCTGTGCAACCGCGAGATCAAGTTCCGCACCTTCCTCGACGCCGCGCGCGCCCTCGGCGCCGAGCGCATCGCCACCGGCCACTACGCGCGGATCGAGCGGCGCGACGGCCGCTGGGCGCTGCTGCGCGGCGCCGACGCCGGCAAGGACCAGAGCTACTTCCTGCACCAGATCGGCCAGGAAGCGCTGGCGGCGACGCTGTTTCCGATCGGCCACCTGCCCAAGGCGCAGGTGCGCGCGATGGCGCGGGAGGCGGCGCTGCCGGTGCACGCGAAGAAGGATTCGACCGGCATCTGCTTCATCGGCGAGCGCGACTTCCGCAGCTTCATGGCCAACTATCTTCCCGCCCGCGCGGGCGAGATCCGCAGCGTCGACGGCGCCCGCCTGGGCGAGCACGTCGGCGCCTACTTCTACACGCTCGGCCAGCGCGAGGGCCTCGCCCTCGGCGGCATCCGCGGCCGCACCGGCGCGCCGTGGTACGTGGTCGGCAAGGACGTAAGGAACAACGTGCTCTACGTGGACCAGGGCAGCGACAGCCCGCATCTCTTCTCGACCACCCTCGACGCCGAGGCAGCCCACTGGACCGCCGGCGCGCCCCCGGCCGGACGCTTCGCCTGCACCGCCAAGACGCGCTACCGGCAGCCCGACGAGCGCTGCGAGGTGGCGGTCGGCGACGATGGCCGCCTCGCCGTGCGCTTCGAACGCCCGCAGCGTGCGGTCACGCCGGGCCAGTCCGTGGTCTTCTACCGCGACGACGAATGCCTCGGCGGCGCCACGATCGTCGCCACCGACGCGCGCCTGCCGGCAGCGGCGGAGGACGCGGCATGAGCGGCGACGTGCGCGACCGCGTGCTGGCCCTGGGCGGCCTGCTGCAGGCCACCAGCATGGTCCGGCAAATCGCCGGCAACGGCGAGACCGACAACGCCTGCCTCACCGCGAGCATCGAAAGCGTGTTCCGCCTGGATGCCGAGTCGCCGGAAGCCGTCTACGGCAGCGCCAACCGGGTGGGACGCGGCCTGCGGGTGCTGCTGCAGCAACTGGAGGGCGGCGGCGCCGACCCGGCGCCGGCGCGGCTGGCCTTCACCATCCTCCAGGTCGAGCGCCGCTTCAGCGCACAGCCGCGGATGATGGACAAGGTCGCCGGCGACATCGCCGCGATCGACCGCCAGCGGGAGCACTTCGGCCCGACCCACCCGACCGTGCTGGCGCGCCTGGGCGAGCTCTACTCCTCCACGATCAGCACCCTGCGTCCGCGGGTCATGGTCCAAGGCAATCCGAACTACCTGGCGCAGCCCGAGGTCGTGGCGGAGATCCGCGCGACCCTGCTGGCCGGCCTGCGCTCGGCGGTGCTGTGGCGGCAGATGGGCGGACGCTACTGGGACGTGGTGTTCGCGCGCCGCGCGATGGCGCAGGCGGCGCGGGACTGGATCAAGCGGCTGCCCTGAGGCCCGTCCGGCATGGGCGCGTCGCGGCGGAGCGGCCTGCACATCGGTCGGCGAGCATGGCTGCGTAGGAGCGGCTTCAGCCGCGACGACCACGTGCGTTGGAGGGGATATGTGGGAGGGGCTTCAGCCCCGACCGATGTCGCGCAGGCACCGATCGGGGCTGAAGCCCCTCCCACAGGTCGGCGACCCGTCCAGTACGGGCCGAAGCTCGTGCGGTCGCGGCTGAAGCCGCTCCTACGGAGCACGCTTCGCCGTTGCTGATGCTGCAGGAGGGACTTCAGCCGCAACCCGGCTTGCGACCGGATCCGGGACGCAGGTCGACACCCCGCCCTGTGGATCCCGGAACGCGAACGACCCGGCCGCCGGGACCGGGTCGTCGCGTGCCGCGGCGCCGCGACCGATCAGGCCGTGGCGGTGTCCGCCTCGCGGCGGTAGTCCTCGATCTGGTCGAAGTTCATGTAGCGGTAGATCTCGGCGCCGTGGGTGTTGATGACGCCGATGTCGGCCATGTACTCGTCCCTGGTCGGAATGCGGCCGAGGCGCGAGCAGATGGCTGCGAGCTCGGCGGAGCCGAGATAGACGTTGGAGTTGCGGCCGAGACGGTTCGGGAAGTTGCGGGTGCTGGTCGAGAACACCGTCGCACCCTCGCGCACCTGCGCCTGGTTGCCCATGCACAGCGAGCAGCCTGGCATCTCCATGCGCGCGCCGGCACCGCCGAGGACGCCGTAGTGGCCCTCCTTGGTCAGCTCGGCGGCGTCCATCTTGGTCGGCGGCGCGACCCACAGCTTGGTCGGAATGTCGCGCTTGCCTTCCAGCAGCTTGGACGCCGCGCGGAAGTGGCCGATGTTGGTCATGCACGAGCCGATGAACACCTCGTCGATCGTGGCGCCGGCGACGTCGCCGAGCGTCTTCACGTCGTCCGGGTCGTTCGGGCAGGCCACGATCGGCTCGTGCACGTCGGCCAGGTCGATCTCGATGACCGCGGCGTACTCGGCGTCGGCGTCGGGCTCCAGCAGCTGTGGATCGGCCAGCCAGGCCTTCATCGCGTCGATGCGGCGCTGCAGGCTGCGCGGGTCCTTGTAGCCCTGCTCGATCATCCACGACAGCAGGCTGATGTTGCTGTTGAGGTATTCGATGATCGGCGCCTTGTCCAGCCGCACCGTGCAGCCGGCGGCGGAGCGCTCGGCGGAGGCGTCCGACAGCTCGAACGCCTGCTCCACCTTCAGGTCCGGCAGGCCTTCGATCTCGAGGATGCGGCCGGAGAAGATGTTCTTCTTGCCCTGCTTGGCGACCGTCAGCAGGCCCGCCTTGATCGCGTAGAGCGGGATCGCGTTGACCAGGTCGCGCAGGGTCACCCCGGGCTGCATCCGCCCCTTGAAGCGCACCAGCACGCTCTCGGGCATGTCCAGCGGCATGGTGCCGGTGGCTGCGGCGAAGGCGACCAGGCCCGAGCCGGCCGGGAACGAGATGCCGATCGGGAAGCGGGTGTGCGAATCGCCGCCCGTGCCGACGGTGTCGGGCAGCAGCATGCGGTTGAGCCAGGAGTGGATGACGCCGTCGCCCGGGCGCAGCGCGATGCCGCCGCGGTTGCTGATGAAGGCCGGCAGCTCGTGGTGGGTGCGCACGTCGACCGGCTTCGGGTAGGCCGCGGTGTGGCAGAACGACTGCATCACCAGGTCCGCGGAGAAGCCGAGGCAGGCCAGGTCCTTGAGCTCGTCGCGGGTCATCGGCCCGGTGGTGTCCTGCGAGCCGACCGAGGTCATCCTGGGCTCGCAGTAGGTGCCCGGGCGGATGCCCTGGCCTTCCGCCAGGCCGCAGGCGCGGCCGACCATCTTCTGCGCCAGGGTGTAGCCCGCGCCGGTGTCGGCCGGGTCCTGCGGCAGGCGGAACAGGGTCGAGGGCGGCAGGCCCAGCGCCTCGCGCGCCTTGGCGGTGAGGCCGCGGCCGATGATCAGCGGGATGCGGCCGCCGGCGCGCACCTCGTCGAACAGCACCTCGGACTTGACCTGGAACTCGGCGATCACCTCGCCGCCCTTGAGCGCCCTGCCCTCGTACGGGCGCAGCTCGATGACGTCGCCCATCTCCATCCTGGACACGTCGAGCTCGATCGGCAGCGCGCCGGCATCCTCCATCGTGTTGTAGAAGATCGGCGCGATCTTGGAGCCCAGGCAGACGCCGCCGAAGCGCTTGTTCGGGATGAACGGGATGTCCTCGCCGGTCCACCACAGCACCGAGTTGGTGGCCGACTTGCGGCTGGAGCCGGTGCCGACCACGTCGCCGACGTAGGCGACCGGGTGGCCCTTCTCCTTCAGCGACTCGATGAAGGCGATCGGGCCGCGCCTGCCGTCCTCCTCGGGCTCGAAGGCGGCGCCGTCGCGCCGGTTCTTGAGCATCGCCAGCGCGTGCATCGGGATGTCCGGCCGCGTGGTGGCGTCCGGCGCCGGGGACAGGTCGTCGGTGTTGGTCTCGCCCGGCACCTTGAACACGGTCACGGTCATGCTCTCGGGCACTTCCGGGCGGCTGGTGAACCACTCGGCGTCGGCCCAGCTCTGCAGCACCGCGCGGGCGTTGGCATTGCCGGCGTCGGCCTTCTCCTTGACGTCGTGGAAGGCGTCGAACACCAGCAGGGTCTTCTTCAGGCCCTCCGCGGCGACCGGCCCGAGTTCGGCGTCGCCCAGCAGCTCGACCAGCGGATGGATGTTGTAGCCGCCGAGCATGGTGCCCAGCAGTTCCGTCGCGCGGCGGCGGTCGATCAGCGGACAGGCCTCGCTGCCGAAGGCGACCGCGGCGAGGTAGGAGGCCTTCACCTGGGCCGCGTCGTCGACGCCGGCCGGCACGCGCTGGGTGATGAGGTCGAGCAGGAACTCGCCCTCGCCCGCCGGCGGCGCCTTCAGCAGTTCGATGACGTCCGCCGTCTGCGCCGCGGTCAGCGGCAGCGGCGGGACGCCCAGCGCGGCGCGCTCGGCAACGTGGTGGCGATAGGCTTCCAGCATGGAGACTCCGAAGGAACGGGTTGAAGGACGGAACGAAGACAGCAGGTGGAGCTAGGGCACGATCAGCTTCAGGCCCTTGAAGTAGTCGCGGAAGAAGGCGTCGTCGCGGGTGATCAGGCCGTTGCACTGCAGCAGCGCGTGCGCGCCGATCAGGAAGTCCGGCACCGCGCGCGAGCCGCCCGGCACGCGCTGCCGGTAGCGGCGTTGCATCTCGCCGGCCCGCAGCGCCGCCTTGGCCTCCAGGGGACTGAAGCGGATGCCCATCTCCTCCAGCACGCCCAGCGCCTCGGCGCCGTCGCGCAGCACCGCACACACCTCGGCCAGGGCGACGTCGGACACCAGCACCGGCCCGGCGCCGAGGCAGCGGCGCAGGCAGCCTTCGGCCGCGTCGGCGTGGGGCCCGTCGGCCAGCAGGTCGACGAGGACGGGGGAATCGATCGCGATCATGGCTTCAGCCGCGCGGCGGCTCGCCCGGCTCGCGCACCGCGCGCACCGCGTCGTCGCCGGAGGCGAAGCCGTCGAGCTTGAAGCGGCCGCGGGCGCGGGAGACGGCGTCGTCGACGTTCTTGCGCAGCACGATGCGGCCGTTCTCGATCTCGACCTCCAGGGTGCTGCCCTTGGTCAGACCCAGCGCGTCGCGCACCGCCTTGGGCAGGGTGATCTGACCGCGTTCGGCGACGGTGACTTCCATGGTGGCGGACCGCCCGCGTTGAAATATGCGCAAAGTCTACATACTTCACCATGCATACTCCACCGCGCATACTGGCCTGCGCACCCGCGGACAAGTCCGCGCCGGCGGCGCTTGGGCATCATGCTCACATCCGCTTGCGCACAGTGTCGGGCGCACCCGCCCGTCCAGCCCCACAGCCACAGGAGCCTCCCCGATGAGCGATTCCTTCGCCACCCGCAGCACCCTCGACGTCGACGGGACGTCCTACACCTATTTCAGCCTTCCGAAGCTGGGCGAGCGCTTCGACATCGAGCGCCTGCCGTACTCGATGAAGATCCTCCTGGAGAACCTGCTGCGCTGCGAGGACGGCGGGGTCACGGTCGGCAAGGAACACATCGAGGCAGTGGCGAACTGGCAGGCCAAGGCCGAGCCGGACACCGAGATCGCCTTCATGCCGGCGCGCGTGGTGCTGCAGGACTTCACCGGCGTGCCGTGCGTGGTCGACCTGGCCGCCATGCGCGACGCGGTCAAGCAGCTCGGCGGCAATCCGGACGACATCAACCCGCTGATCCCCTCCGAGCTGGTCATCGACCATTCGGTGCAGGTCGACGTGTTCGGCAAGCCGGAGGCGCTCGACCTCAACGGCAAGATCGAGTTCCAGCGCAACAAGGAGCGCTACAGCTTCCTGCGCTGGGGCCAGAAGGCCTTCCACAACTTCAAGGTGGTGCCGCCGAACACCGGCATCGTCCACCAGGTGAACCTCGAGCACCTGGCCCGGGTGGTGATGAGCTCGGAGAAGGACGGCGAGCGTTTCGCCTACCCCGACACCGTGTTCGGCACCGATTCGCACACCACGATGATCAACGGCATCGGCGTGCTCGGCTGGGGCGTCGGCGGCATCGAGGCCGAGGCCGCCATGCTCGGGCAGCCCTCGTCGATGCTGATCCCGCAGGTGGTCGGCTTCAAGCTCACCGGCAGGCTGCCGGAGGGCGCGACCGCGACCGACCTGGTGCTCACCGTCACCCAGATGCTGCGCAAGCACGGGGTGGTCGGCAAGTTCGTCGAGTTCTTCGGCGACGGCCTGGCCAGCCTGCCGCTCGCCGACCGCGCCACCATCGGCAACATGGCGCCGGAGTACGGCGCGACCTGCGGCATCTTCCCGGTCGATGCCGAGGCCCTGAACTACCTGCGCCTGTCCGGTCGCGACGAAGCCCAGATTCGCCTGGTCGAGGCCTACGCCCGGGCGCAGGGGCTGTGGCACGAGCCCGGCAGCCCGGAACCCGAGTACAGCGCCACCCTTCACCTCGACATGGGCGACGTGAAGCCGTCCCTGGCCGGCCCCAAGCGGCCGCAGGACCGCGTGCTGCTGAGCGACATGCAGAAGAACTTCCGCGACAGCCTCGCCCCGTTCGCCGAGGCGCGCGCCAGGAAGCGCGACACCCAGAGGCAGGAGGCGCGCTACGCCAACGAGGGCGGCGGCGGCACCGCGGTGGGCGCGCGCGAGTCGCAGGCCGAGGAGCGGCAGGTCGCCGGCGGCATCGAGGGCATCACCGACGGTTCGGTGGTCATCGCCGCGATCACCTCCTGCACCAACACCTCGAACCCGGCGGTGATGCTCGGCGCCGGCCTGCTGGCGCGCAACGCCGCGAAGCTGGGCCTCAAGGTCAAGCCCTGGGTCAAGACCTCGCTCGGCCCGGGCTCGCTGGTGGTCACCGACTACCTGAAGAAGGCCGGGGTGATGGACGACCTGGAGAAGCTCGGCTTCTACCTGGTCGGCTATGGCTGCACGACCTGCATCGGCAATTCCGGCCCGCTCCCCGAGGACGTCTCCGCGGCCATCGCCGCAGGCGACCTGGTGGTGTCCTCGGTGCTGTCGGGCAACCGCAACTTCGAGGGCCGCGTGCATCCCGAGGTCAAGATGAACTACCTCGCCTCGCCGCCGCTGGTGGTCGCCTACGCCATCGCCGGCACCACCGACATCGACCTCACCACGCAGCCGCTGGGCACCGGCAGCGACGGCAGGGAGGTCTACCTCAAGGACATCTGGCCGTCGAACAAGGAGATCGGCGACACCATCGCCGCGACCATCGGCCCGGAGATGTTCTCCAAGAACTACGCCGACGTGTTCAAGGGCGATACCCGCTGGGCCCAGATCGATTCGCCCGACGGCGACGCCTATGCCTGGGACGAGGCCTCGACCTACATCAAGAACCCGCCCTACTTCGAGGGCATGTCGATGGACACCGGCGCGATCGAGGACATCCACGGCGCGCGCGTGCTCGGCCTGTTCGGCGACTCCATCACCACCGACCACATCTCGCCCGCCGGCAACATCAAGAAGGATTCGCCAGCCGGCCGGTTCCTGCAGTCGCGCGGCGTGCAGCCGGCGGACTTCAACTCCTACGGCTCGCGCCGCGGCAACGACGACGTCATGGTGCGCGGCACCTTCGCCAACATCCGCATCAAGAACCTGATGTTCGGCGGCGAGGAAGGCGGCAACACGCTGTACTTCGGGAAGGACGGCGACGGCGAGAAGATGCCGATCTACGACGCGGCGATGAAGTACCAGGCCGACGGCACGCCGCTGGTGGTGCTCGCGGGCAAGGAGTACGGCACCGGCTCCTCGCGCGACTGGGCGGCCAAGGGCACGATGCTGCTGGGGGTGAAGGCGGTAATCGCCGAGAGCTTCGAGCGCATCCACCGCTCCAACCTGGTCGGGATGGGTGTGCTGCCGCTGCAGTTCCTGGACGGGCAGAACGCGCAGGTGCTCGGCCTCGACGGCTCGGAGACCTTCGACGTCACCGGCCTCGAGGACGGCGCCTCGAAGGAGGCCGAGGTGCTGGCGCGGAGCAAGGACGGCACCGAGACCCGCTTCCGCGTCGCGGTGATGCTGCTGACGCCGAAGGAAGTCGAGTACTTCCGCCACGGCGGCATCCTGCATTTCGTCCTGCGCCAGCTCGCCGCACGCTCGAAGGCCGCCTGATTCCAGGCGCACGCCCCGCCGGCGGCATTCGCCGCCGGTGGGCCGGTGGGGGCGCAAGCGGACGGCAGGAGCGGCTTCAGCCGCGACATCGCCGGTGTGGGAGGGGCTTCAGCCCCGATCGGCCATCGGCGACGGTGGTCGCGGCTGAAGCCGCTCCTGCAGGGTGGCGGGTTCGGAACCTAAAGCCGCGGCGTCCATTGCGCCGAGATCAGCATCCATTCGCCGTCCTCGAAGCGCCAGCCGGTCTCGACCGCGTAGAGCTGCGCACGCTCCGGCAGAAGCCCGCGTCCACCGGTGAGGCCGGCGTCGAACCCGACCCGCGCGCGCTCGCCGTCGACCTGGACCGACATCGGTCCGAGCGTGGTTCCGATGCCCGCGTTGCGCAGGAACGACAGCCGCACCAGACGCGCCAGGCCATCGCGGTCCAGCCCGTCGGGGCCGCCGAAATCCTCCGCCACCGGCGCCAGCACGGCGCCCGCGTCGCGGGCCTCCACGGCCGCGGCCATGGCCGCGATCCGCACGCGTAGCGCCTCCTCGCTCGGCGTCCGCGAACATGCGGCCAACACGAGCAAACACGTCGCCATCAGCAGAGAGATCGCCTTGCCCGCCCTGTGGGCGTGTGCTCCAATCCTGCGATAACCACAACGGCCGGACGCGTCCGCGCGCAGGCCCATCACGCGTGTCGAGGGAGGGAACATGAGTGCGGAACGCCCCTGGCTGAGCAGCTATCCGGCCGGCGTGCCGGCGGAAATCGATGCCGACGAGTATGCCTCGATCGTCGCCCTGTTCGAGACGACCTGCGCGCAGTACCGCGAGCGTCCCGCCTTCAGCAACTTCGGCGCCACCATCAGCTACGGCGACCTCGATCGCCTGAGCGCACGCTTCGCCAACTACCTGCTGCACGAGCTCAAGCTCAAGCGCGGCGACCGCGTCGCGTTGATGATGCCGAACGTGCTGCAGTACCCGATCGCGATCTTCGGCACCCTGCGTGCGGGGCTGACCGTGGTCAACACCAACCCGATGTACACCGCGCGCGAGCTCAGGCACCAGCTGGTCGACTCCGGCGCCAGCGTCATCGTGGTGCTCGACAACTTCGCGCACGTGGTCGAGAAGGTCATCGCCGACACGCCGCTGCGCCAGGTGATCACCACCGGGGTCGGCGACCTGGTCGGCTTCCCCAAGGGCGCGATCATCAACTTCGTGCTGAAGTACGTGAAGAAGCAGGTGCCCGACAGCCATATCGCCGGCGCCGTGCGCTTCCGCGAGGCGCTCGAGCGCGGCGGCGACCGACCGCTTCCGCCGATCCGCATCGATCCTGCCGACGTCGCGTTCCTGCAGTACACCGGCGGCACCACCGGCGTGGCCAAGGGCGCGATGCTCACGCACCGCAACCTCGTCGCCAACATGCAGCAGGCCTCGGCCTGGATCGGCGCCGCGATCACGCCGGGCGAATCGGTGATCGTCACCGCGCTGCCGCTCTACCACATCTTCGCCCTGACCGCGAACGGCCTAGTGTTCATGCGCGCCGGCGCGCACAACCTGCTGATCACCAACCCCCGCGACATGAAGGGCTTCGTCAAGGAGCTCAAGGGTGCCTCGTTCACCCACATCACCGGCGTCAACACGCTGTTCAACGGCCTGCTCAACACGCCGGGCTTCGACCAGGTCGACTTCTCGCGCCTGCGCTTCACCCTCGGCGGTGGCATGGCGGTGCAGCGCGCGGTCGCCGAGCGCTGGAAGAAGGTCACCGGCAGCACCCTCGTGGAAGCCTACGGCCTGACCGAGACCTCGCCCGCGGCCTGCATCAACCGTCCCGACCTCGCCGAGTACAACGGCTCCATCGGCCTGCCGATCCCCTCCACCGACGCCTGCATCAAGGACGACGAGGGCCGCACCCTCGGCTTCGACGAGGTCGGCGAGCTGTGCATCAAGGGGCCGCAGGTCATGGCCGGATACTGGAAGCGCCCGGAGGAGACGGCCAAGGCGATCGACGCCGACGGCTGGCTGCATACCGGCGACATGGCGCGGATGGATGCGCAGGGCTTCGTCTACATCGTCGACCGCAAGAAGGACATGATCCTGGTGTCCGGCTTCAACGTGTATCCGAACGAGGTCGAGGACGTGCTCGCGCAGATGCCGGGCGTGCTGGAAGTCGCCGCGATCGGCGTTCCGGACGAGCATTCCGGCGAGGCGGTCATGGCCGTCATCGTGCCCAAGGACCCGGCGCTGTCGAAGGCCGACGTCGATGCCTACTGCCGGGAGAACCTCACCGGCTACAAGCGGCCCCGCCACATCGAGTTCCGCAAGGAGCTGCCCAAGAGCAACGTAGGCAAGATCCTGCGCCGCGAGCTGCGCGAGGAGATCGCGCCCGCCGCCGAGGCGACCCGCTCCGCCGCCTGACCGGACGCCCCTGCGGCACCAGTGAACAAGGGCCCGCCTCCGCGCGGGCCCTTTTCGTTGCCGCAACGGCAGCGGGATGTGGCTGGCAGAGCCTATTTACATTGTCAAGGGCCCGCGATCTAGTAATCGCGTCGAGCGCTCTTCCCCACGTCACACTTTCAGCGATCTGCCCGCGCTCCACCAGGTCGCGCTTCCCAGGGGTCTTTCCAGATGAACAACGTCAAGCTGCTGCACCGCGAGTCCGCCTATTCCACGATCCGCATCCAGGAGGAGTCCGACAACGACGCCTACTGGTGCTTCATGCATGCCCACGCCGCGGCCGCCCAGGCCGATTACAGGCCCTGCTTCAACCGCCCGTTGATGCACGAGATGCACGCCTACCTGCGGCATGCGTCGGATCGGATCGCGCTGCGCGCAGCGACCGGCGAGCATGCGATCGCCCACGTGGTGGTTGCCTCCGATGCGCCCGTGTTCAACCTGGGCGGCGATCTCGACCTCTTCGGACGCTACATCCGCGCCCGCGACCGCGATGGGCTGCTGACCTACGCCCGCGACTGCGTCGAAGGCGTGTACGCCCTGCACGGACGCCTGCACCCGACCGCGCACTCGATCGCGCTGGTCGAGGGCGACGCCCTGGGCGGCGGCTTCGAGCTGGCGCTGTCGTGCCAGACGATCGTGGCCGAATCCGGGGTGAGCATGGGCTTCCCCGAGGTGCTCTTCGGCCTGTTCCCGGGCATGGGCGCCTTCTCCTACCTGCGCCAGCGCGTGAGCGCGAAGCTGGCCGAGGAGATGATGCTCAACGGCACCATGTACACCAGCGACGAACTGCACCGGATGGGCATCGTCGACGTCCTCGTCGGCAAGGGCGAAGGCGTGCGCGCGGTCGAGGAGCGGATCCTGCGCAACCGCCGGATCGCCAGCGCGCGCCTCGCGCTGGACGAGGTCCGCCGCACCACCGAGCCGGTGAGCCTCGACGAGCTCATGCGCATCACCGGGATCTGGGTCGATGCGGCGCTGAGGCTCGGCGACCGCTCGCTGCGGACGATGGAGCGTCTGGTCCGGGCCCAGCTCCGGCGCCCGGGCGGACCGGGCACCGGCAGCGAGACGCTGTCCGCCCCGGCCGGCTGAAACGGCGCGGCCGGTTCCGGCGCCTGCCATGGCGCCGGGACCGGACCGTCAGGAATCGCGCTCCACCGGCACGCTCTCGCCGCGCGCGCGCAGCGCGGTCAGGGTCAGCTCGAGCTGCTGCCGGAGCAGACCGACCCGCGGCTTCCATTCGCGCGGCAACTGCCAGTTGGTCAGGCGCATGGCGTCCGACGCGGTCGCCGCCATGCGTACGGCGCCCATGTTGCTGGTCACGCCCTTGAGCGCGTGGCAGCTGTCGCGGAACTCGTCCCAGGCGGCAGTCCTGCCGGCGTCCTCCAGCTCTGCGATGCAGCGCCGGGCGTCGCGCGCGCATTCGCCCAGGAAGCGGGTGACGAAGTCCGCGCCGAGGTGCATCTCCGCCAGTTCGTCGAGGATGGTCTGCGAGATCAGCTCGTCGGTATCGACCGGGGCCGGCAGCGGCGGCGTCGCGCCGTCGCGCTCGCCGCAACCGATCTCCGCCAGGTTCTCCAGCAGCCGCGCCACCACGATGGGCTTGGTCAGCACCGCGCGGGCGCCGGCGCGCTGGCATTCGACCAGGGTGCTCGAGGTGGCGTCGGCGGTGAGCACGATGAAGGGCGTGCGCGTCCGCCCGGCCTGCATGAAGGCGGCCTGCTTGATGACCTCGATGCCGCTGAGGCCGGGCATGTGCAGGTCGACGATCACCACGTCGAAGGGCTCGGTCTCGATGGCGGCGAGCGCCTCCTCGCCGCTTTCCACGGTGCGCGGATGGTGCCCCGCCTTCTCCAGCAGCTTGCGCATCACCATCAGGTTGGCCGGCTGGTCGTCGGCGACCAGCACGTGCAGCGGCCTCACCCGGGCGCGATGGCGCACGAAGGGATCGTCGAAGGCGATGACGTTGTCGGCGGGCGGCGCGGCCGCCAACGGCTGGCGTGCCGCCGCGAACGGCAGCTCGAACCAGAAGTGCGAGCCGGCGCCTTCCTCGCTGTCGACGCCGACGCGCCCGCCCATGAGCGTCACCAGCGCCTTGGAGATCGTGGTGCCGAGGCCGGTGCCGCCGTAGCGTCGCGCGTGACCGGTGTCGACCTGCTCAAAGGCATCGAAGATGCGCTCCAGCGCCTCGGCCGGAATGCCGATGCCGGTGTCGCGCACCGAGAAGCGCAGGCGCGACCCGCCGTTCTCGTCGCGCCCGAGCAGGCTCACCTTCAGCGAGACCCGGCCCTCCTCGGTGAACTTGATCGCGTTGCCGAGCAGGTTGACCAGCACCTGGCGCACGTGGGTGGCGTCGCCGTGGAGGCCGTCCGGCACCTCGCGCCCCACCTCCAGCTCGAAACCGAGCCCCTTCGCGTGCGCGGGCGGCACCAGCATCACCTGCACGCCGCGCAGGAGCTCCGACAGGCTGAAGTCCTCGTCGCTGCGGCGCAGCTTGCCGGCCTCGATCGCGGAGATGTCGAGGACGTCCTCGACCAGCATCTGCAGGCTGCGCGCCGAGGTCTGGATGACCTCGGCGCTGTCGCGCTGCTCCGGCGTGAGCGGCGTGGTGATCAGGAGTTCCGCCATGCCGACGATGCCGTTGAGCGGCGTGCGGAACTCGTGGCTCATGTTGGCCAGGAAGTTGCTCTTGGCCTCGTTGGCGCGTCGTGCCTCCTCGGTGGCGCGGACCAAGGCCCGTAGCAGCGAGCTCAGGTACAGCGGGATCGCGACGAGGCCCACGAGCAGGCCCCAGGCGAGCACCGGCATGGCCTGCCAGTACGGCGTCGCCATGATCACCGCGCCGAAGCTCGCCGCCGCGCAGCCGATGGCGATGTAGAGGTAGGCCGGCCCGAAGCGCAGGCCGTTGCCGATCGTGATCCACATGATGATCACGTACAGCTGCGCCATGTTCGGCCCCATCAGCATCATGGCGATGCCGAGCAGACTGTAGTCGGCGGCCATGCCGACGCCGCGGCGGATGTGCGACTTGCCCGGTGCGACCGCGATCCAGCCCAGGATGCCCAGCCCGATCAGCGTCGACAGGCCGGTGAACCAGGCCACCGCGCGCAGACCCACCACGGGCGGGCCGTCGCTGGGGTCGAGCCAGGCCAGGTAGAGCGCGACGATGCCGAGGATCACGATCCGCACCGCTGCCTGCTGGTGCTCGCTGTCCTCGCGATCGCGGTAGCGCGAAAGCCATCGCGCCAGGGTGTGATCGGTCATGCCGGACTCCGTTCAGGCCTGCCCACGCGCCGGCGGAAGCACGGCTCCGCCGCTGAAGTTCCCGTGCAGCTCCTCGACCTGCGCGCGGCGCGACAGCAGGGCGCGCACGACGTCCGGATCGAACTGGCGCCCGGCCTCGGCCTCGATGTGGGCGAGCGCCTCGGCGAGCGTCCACGCGTCGCGCCAGGGGCGTGGGCTGGTGAGCGCGTCGAGCACGTCGGCCACCGCCACGATGCGCGCCTGCACCGGGATCGCCGCACCCTTCAGCCCGGCGGGATAGCCGCCACCGTCCCAGCGCTCCTGGTAGTGCAGCGCGATCAGCGCGCCGGCCTGCACGAACCGGCTGCGGCTGTCGCTGAGGATATCGTGGCCGATCCGCGGATGGCGCTTGATCGCCTCGAACTCCTCGGCGTCGAGCGGCCCCGGCTTCTGCAGGATCGCGTCGGACACGCCGATCTTGCCGATGTCGTTGAGCGGCGCGGCGAGCTCGATCATGCGCACCTCCTCGTCCGGCAGGCCGAGCGTCTCGGCGAGCAGGCCGGCGTAGCGCGCCATCCGCTCCATCTGGTAGCCGGCGGCGCCGCTGCGGTGCTCGGTGGCGCGCGCCAGGCGCAGCAGGATGTCGCGCTCGCGTTCCTCGAGCTCGTGCATGCTCGACAGCAGCTGGCGTTCCAGCAGGCGGGTGCGCGACTTCAGCGACTGCTGCTGCTGGCGCAGTTCCAGCAGGTTGCGGCAGCGCGCGCGCAGCTCGCGCGGCTTGATCGGCTTGACCATGAAGTCGATCACGCCGGCATCGAGCGCGGCATTGCGCACCGGCTCGTCGCCGACCACGGTGATCAGCACGATCGGCACGTCGCGGTGGGTCAACGGGCGGCGGAAGCGGCGCGCGAACTCCAGCCCGTCGAGCTTGGGCATGCGGTAGTCGAGCAGCAGCAGGTCCGGGTGCGCGCTCTGCGACCACAGCAGCGCCTCGACCGGGTCGCCGAAGTCGGTGACCTGGATTCCGCTGCTGATGTCCTCGATCACATGGCGCAGCATGGTGCGCTGGGACGGCAGGTCGTCGACGATGAGCACGTTCACTGGAAGATCCTCGCTGGCGTGCGGCGCGCCGCACTCCCCGGCGGCGACAGGAGCGTACCCCGCCCCGCGCATCCGCAGAAGGTCGGGACGCCGCGCGCGCGGGCCTGACCGGTCATATCGGCCGACCGCCGGCGCCGCTTGAGGCGGCGGCGCTGCGCCCGCCGCTGCGCGCCGCGGATCGTTCAGCCGGCCTCGGGACGCATGTAGGGGAACAGCAGCACGTCGCGGATGGAGGTCGCGCCGGTCAGCAGCATGACCAGGCGATCGATGCCGATGCCCAGTCCGCCGGTCGGCGGCAGGCCGACCTCCAGCGCACGGATGTAGTCGGCGTCGTAGTGCATGGCCTCATCGTCGCCGCCCTCCTTGGCCTTGACC
The DNA here is from genome assembly GCF_018122625.2 of Coralloluteibacterium stylophorae. GTDB lineage: Bacteria > Pseudomonadota > Gammaproteobacteria > Xanthomonadales > Xanthomonadaceae > Coralloluteibacterium > Coralloluteibacterium stylophorae. The sequence goes on from NZ_JAGQFT020000001.1 coordinate 472,680, forward strand.
TGGGCGCGGAAGCGCGCCGCCTGGTCCTCGGGATCGTTGAGCTCGGAGAAGCCGTTGGCGATCTCCTTGCCGTTGACGAACAGCTCGAAGCGGTCGGTCATGCCCGGGTCGCGGTCGCTCTCGCGCGCCAGCGGCGAGACCTCGACCGGATGGTCGGTGATGAAGGTCGGCTGCACCAGGGTGTGCTCGACGGTCTTCTCGAAGATCTCCAGCAGCAGCTTGCCCCAGCCGTAGCCGGGCTTGACCGGGATCTTCAGCCGCGCGCAGTGCGCGGCGAGCGCGTCGCGGTCGCGACAGTCGGCGGCCGAGATCTCCGGGTTGTGGTGGCGCACCGCCTCGTCCATGCGCCAGCGCCGGAACGCGGGTCCGAGGTCGATGTCGGCGCCTTCCCACTGCACGCGGGTGGTGTCGAGCACGTCCCGCGCCACGTCGCGGATGAGGCCCTCGGTCAGGTCCATCACCGCGTGGTAGTCGGCGTAGCTCTCGTAGAGCTCGAGCATCGTGAACTCGGGGTTGTGCCGGGTCGATACGCCCTCGTTGCGGAAGTTGCGGTTGATCTCGTAGACCCGCTCCAGCCCGCCGACCACCAGGCGCTTGAGGTAGAGCTCCGGCGCCACGCGCAGGTAGAGCTCGAGGTCGAGCGCGTTGTGATGGGTGACGAAGGGCTTGGCCGTGGCGCCGCCGGGGATGTAATGCATCATCGGCGTCTCGACCTCGAGGAAGCGCCGGGCGTCGAGCCAGGCGCGGATCGCGCGGATGATCTTCGAGCGCTTGACGAAGACCTCGCGCGCCTCCGGCGTCACGATCAGGTCCACGTAGCGCTGGCGGTAGCGCTGCTCGACGTCCGCCAAGCCATGCCACTTGTCCGGCAGCGGGCGCAGCGACTTGGTCAGCAGGCGCAGCGCGTCGGCGCGCACCGACAGCTCCCCGGTGCGGGTGCGGGTGAGCGTGCCGGTCACGCCGACGATGTCGCCGACGTCCATGTGCTTGAACGCGTCGTAGGCCTCGCCCAGCGCCGCGGCCTGCAGGAACAGCTGGATGCGCCCGGACTCGTCCTGGATCTGGGCGAAGCTGGCCTTGCCCATGATCCGCTTGGCCATCAGCCGGCCGGCCACCGCCACGCGCCGCGGCGCCGCCTCGAGCGCCTCCGCGCCCCAGCGCTCGGCGTCGGCGAACTCGGCCTGCAGGTCGCCGGCGAAGGCGTCGCGGCGGAAGTCGTTCGGGAACGCCGGGCCCTTGCCGCGCAGCGCGGCGAGTTTCTGGCGACGCTCGGCGATCAGCTTGTTTTCGTCGAGGGCGGCTTCGGGCTGCGGAGTGGCTTCGGTCATGGCGGGCTTCGTGGCGGGGCGCAGGTGCATGGCGGGGACGGCCCCGCCGCGGGCGGCCCGCCCGCGACGGACCTGCGCGCCACGGACGGGACCTCGGGTCAGGCGTCGATGCGTTTGGCGCCGGCCTCGAGGCCGGACTTCAGCGCCGCCTCGACGAATTCGTCGAGATCGCCGTCGAGCACCTTCTGGGTGTCGCTACGCTCGACGCCGGTGCGCAGGTCCTTGATCCGCGACTGGTCGAGCACGTAGTTGCGGATCTGGCTGCCCCAGCCGATGTCGGACTTGGAGGCCTCCAGCGCGTCCTTCTCCGCATTGCGCTTCTGCAGCTCCAGCTCGTAGAGCTTGGCCTTGAGCATCTTCATCGCGCGGTCGCGGTTGGCGTGCTGCGAGCGCTCGGTCTGGCAGGCGACCACGGTGTTGGTCGGCACGTGGGTGATGCGCACCGCCGATTCGGTCTTGTTGACGTGCTGGCCGCCCGCGCCGGAGGACCGGTACACGTCGGTCTTGAGGTCGGCGGGGTTGATGTCGATGTCGATGTCGTCGTCGACCTCGGGGGACACGAAGACCGAGGTGAACGAGGTATGCCGGCGGTTGTCGGAGTCGAACGGGCTCTTGCGCACCAGGCGGTGCACGCCGGTCTCGGTCTTGAGCCAGCCGTAGGCGTAGTCGCCCTCGACGCGCACGGTGGCCGACTTCACGCCCGCGACCTCGCCCGCGGAGGCCTCCATCAGCTCGGCCTTCCAGCCGCGCGACTCGGCCCAGCGCAGGTACATGCGCAGCAGCATCTCGGCCCAGTCCTGGGCCTCGGTGCCGCCGGCGCCGGCCTGGATGTCGATGAAGCACGGCGCGCCGTCCATCTCGCCGGAGAACATGCGCTGGAACTCGAGCTGCTCGACCTCGCGGGCCTGCTTCTCGACGTCCTCGACCACCGCCTGCGCGGTGTCCTCGTCGTCCTCGGCCTCGGCCAGGTCCAGCAGCTCGGCGGCGCCGGCCAGGCCCTCGCTCAGGCTGCGGATGCCGCCGACGACGCGGTCGAGGCTGGCGCGCTCGCGACCGAGCGCCTGGGCGCGCTCGGGTTCGTTCCAGACGTCGGGATGTTCCAGTTCGCGGTCGACTTCCTCCAACCGCTCGACCTTGAGGTCGTAGTCAAAGATACCCCCTCAGCGCATCCAGCCGACCGCGGAGGTCGGCGATGCGCTGGCGGACGGGATTGAGCTCGATCATGGCTCGTCTCGGTCCTGCGTCGGTGCAATGAAAAAGACCGGCGAGGATAGCAGAGCGCGACGCGGCGGTCGCGGGCACGGCGGCGCGCCGCGTCCTCCACCCGGCACGGCGCTTGCTTCCCGTCTGCACGGAATACTTCCGGTCCGGGCGGATACGACGATGACCAAGCCGATGCTGCTGGCGGCGCTGACTGCGGCCCTGTTGGCCTGCGCGCTGCGCGGCGCCGCGGCGCCGGCGCAGGACGCGCCCGGCGTCGATGCCGAGGCCATGCGCTGCCTGGAGATGCGCCGCGGCCAGCCCGCCGGGGCGATGGCGCTGGCTCGCCGGCTTCTCGACGCCGGTGCGCTGCCGGCCCTGACCGAGATGAAGATCCAGGTCTGCCTCGGCTACGCGGCGGGACTCGCCGGGGACGTGGCGACGGCGCGCGCTGCCGCGGCGCGCCTGCAGGACCTGTCCCGCCGCGACGACATCGATCCGCAGGACCGCCTGCGCGTGCTGTCCAATCTCGGCGCGATCCGCCAGCTCGCCGGCGAGCTGCAGGGCGCGCTGTCGGCCTACCTCGAGGCGTATGCCAGCGCCGAGGCGACCGACGCGCGCGCGGTGCAGGTCGCGACCTTGGTCAACATCGGCAGTATCCATTCGGAGCACCTGGGCGCTTATGCGCTGGCCGAGCAGTACTACGCGCAGGCCGCGGCGCTGAGCGACGCCGGCGCCGACCACGACCGCGCCACCCTCTACTACGACCGCGTGGTCAACCTGCTGCGCATGCAGCAGCCGCAGCGCGCGCGCCGCATGCTCGACGAGGCCCGGCGCATCGCCGCCGAGGAGCGCAACGGGCTGGTCGCGGCGCGCCTCGATGCCGAGGCCGCCGGCCTGCTGATCGGCACCCCGCGGCAGGACGAGGCGGCGGCGGCGCTGGCCGAGGCGATCGCGGTGCAGCGCGCCCTGCCCGACCCGGCGGGCGAGGCCGCCAGCCTGGTGCTGCGCGCCCGCCTGGAGCGGGCGCAGGACGATTCCGCCGCCGCACTGGCGAGCGCCGCCGCCGCACTGGCCGCGATCGAAGGCGACCCGGCGCCGCGGGAACGCCGGGACGCGCTGCGCGAGCGTCTCGCCGCGCTGCACGCGCTGGGCCGCGACGAGGAGGCGCTGGCCGCCAGCGAGGATCTCGCCCGCCTGCAGATCGACGCGCTGCGCGCCTTCAACCTCGACAACCTCGCGCTGCTGCAGGCGCAGATGCAGGACGCCGCCGCCACGCGCGAGGCCCTGGAGAGCCGCCACCAGGCCGAACTGCATGCGCTGCAGGCGGGCCGCGACCGCACGCTGCGCGATGTCGCGCTCGGCGCCCTCGGCCTGCTCCTGGTCGCGGGCCTGGGCGTCGCACTGGTGCAGCGCAAGGCCACGCGCCGCCTGCGCCGTCTCAGCAACACCGACGCCCTCACCGGCCTGGTCAACCGCCGCGCGGCGACCGCCCGGCTCGCCGCCGGCACCGCCGCGGCACCGGCGCACGGCGACCAGCGCGACGTGCTGATGCTCATCGACGTCGACCACTTCAAGGCCATCAACGATCGCAGCGGCCATGCCGCAGGGGATGCGGTGCTGGTGGCGCTGGCCGGCACGCTGCGCCAGGCCTGCCGCCCGGACGACCTAGTCGCGCGCTGGGGCGGCGAGGAGTTCCTGGTGCTGGCGCGCGGGCTGACCCCGTCCGGCGCCAGCGCCGTGGCCGAGCGCCTGCGGCTGGCGGCGGCGGCCGGCGCGGACGACGGACCCCGCATCAGCGTCTCGATCGGCTTCGCACCCTGCCCCTTCTTCGCCGACGGCACCCGCGGCGGCTGGCAGGATGCCGCTCGGATCGCCGATGTCGCGCTGTATGCCGCCAAGCGCGCCGGGCGCGACGCCTGGACCGGGCTCTGGGGCGTCGATCCGGCGCGGGGCGACGTCGCCGGCGTGCTCGCCGACCCCGACCGCAGCGCCGTCGCTGGCGCCATCGAGATCCTCGGCGCGCAGGCCCCGGACTGGCGCCCGGCGCTCGCCGAGCCGGCGCCCGGGTCGACGCCGACGCTGCACTGACCCGCCGGTACCGGCCGGCACCGGCGCCGGGCTCAGTCGTGCTGGACGCTGATGCTGTAGCGCCCGCCGGTGCCGAGGTAGGACGAGGCGCGGATCTCGTAGCGGCCGGGCTCGAGCGTCAGCCGCAGGCGCGCGTCCTCGTTCTCGCCGCCGTCGTCGTCCTCGCCGAGCGGGCGTTCGCCGCGGTACAGGCCGAGCACGCTGTCGAGGTCGTTGGACATCATGTCGATCACGTAGTCGCCCGCGCGCTCGACCTCCAGCTGGTAGCGGTCGGTGGCGCCGGCGAGCAGGCGGCGGTCCAGCGGCGTACCGACCTGCAGCGCGCCGCCGCCGATGTCCGGCGGCAGCTCGGTGCTGGTCGCGGTGAGGACGAAGCTGCCCTCGGCGCCGTAGCTGCGCGTGGAGATGGCGTAGCGGCCGGGCTCGAGCACCGTCTCGATGCGCGCGTCGTAGCCGCCGGCGCCGTCGTCGTCGCTGAGGGACACGCCCTCGCCTTCCAGCCCCAGGACGCTGTCGATGTCCTCGCCGCGCATCTCGATGCGGACACCGGTGCGGCCTGCGATCGCCAGCGTGTAGCCGGCGGCGTCGACGCCGGTCACCCCGTACAGCGGCGGCCCGTCGAGCGCCAGCTCGCCGCCGAGTTGCACCGTCCCACCCTGCGGCAGCGGGCGCGCCTCCACCGCGACCCGGACCAGTCCCTCGCCGCCGCCGTAGGCGCCGACGTGCACGCGGTACTGGCCGGGTTCGAGCACCGCCGTGACCCGCGCATCCAGCCCGGAGCCGTGGTCGTCGTTGCCGAAGGTGCCGGACGGGCCGCTCACCTCCAGCTGCGCGTCCACGGCGCCGGAACGCGCGTCGAACACGTAGAGGCCCGCTTCGGCGATCTCGACCGTCCAGTCCCGGCCCTCGGCCGGCAGCCAGGCCGCGACGTCGCTCGGCAGCGCGAGCGTCGCGCCCTCCTCGAGCGGGATGTCGCGCGCACGCAGCCGGAACGGCCCGTAGGCGTCCGCGTCGCTGCCGCTCACCGCCAGCACCCGGCGTCCGGCCTCTGCGGCGCGATACGACAGCCGGAGCTGGCCCTCCGCGGTGTCGGCCGTCGCCCGCGCGACCGGCGCCCCATCCTCCAGCAGCACGAGCCCCGCGCGCAGCGCTCCCTCGAGCTGGAACTCGACGACCGAACCCGCGGCGAGATCGACGTCGTAGAGCACGCTCCGGCTGCCGTCGTTGAGGTTGAGGCGGGCGGCCGAGGTGATCTCGCCGCGGATCTCGTCCCCGACCTCCAGGCGCTGCGCGTCGCCGAGCGCGTGTGGTCCGCGGCCGCAGGCGGCGAGGACGAGGACGGCGGCGAGGACGGCGGAGCCGGCACCGATAGGCTTCAAGCGGAATCTCCTGACGGGTGGGATCGGAATGGACTGCTCAGGCCGGCGCGATGTGGCGCAGGAGCAGCTGGATGTCGCGGCGCTCGCGGAAGTCGTCCGGCTCGAGCTGGTAGGCGGCGTGGATCCGCGCCGGCGGCGGCACGCCGTCCCAGCCGAAGCGGATCGCCGACAGCACCGGTCCGCCGTCGCTCGCGCGCAGGCGCAGGCGCAGGTGGCGCCCGCCGGAGAGTTCGCGGCAGTCGAGCACCTCGAAGGCGTTGTCGAACACCGGCTCCGGGAAGCCCTGGCCCCACGGCCCCGCCGCGCGCAGCAGCTCGGCGAGCTCGCGGCAGAAGTCGTCCGCGGCGAGCGGCCCGTCGCTGGCCAGCTCCTGCTCCAGCAGTTCCGCATCGAGGCCGCGCTCGACCTCGGCCTGGAAGGCGGCGCCGAAGCGTTCCAGGTGCGCCAGCGGCAGGGTCAGGCCGGCGGCCATCGCATGCCCGCCGAAGCGCGGGATCAGCCCGGGATGCGCGGCATCGACCGCGGCCAGCGCATCGCGGATATGAAAACCTGGAATCGAGCGCGCCGAGCCACGCAGCTCGTCCGCACCCTCGTCGGCGGGCGCGAACGCCACCACCGGGCGGTGCAGGCGCTCCTTGAGCTTGGAGGCGACCAGGCCGACCACGCCCGGATGCCAGCCCGGATCGAACAGGCTCAGCGCCAGCGGCGCCGCGCCCTGCTCCAGCCCGACGGCGGCGGCGAGGCGGTCGGCCTCGTCGACCATCTGCTGCTGCAACGCGCGCCGTTCGGCGTTGATGCCGTCGAGCGCGGCGGCGTATTCGCGCGCGCGCTGCGGGTCGTCGGCGAGCAGGCACTCGATGCCCAGGCCCATGTCGTCGAGGCGCCCGGCGGCATTGAGGCGCGGCGCCAGGGCGAAGCCGATGTCGGTGGTCGACAGCGTCTCCAGCCGGCGCCCGGCCACCTCGGCCAGCGCGCGCAGTCCCGGTCGGCAGCGGCCCTCGCGCAGGCGGCGCAGCCCGGCGGCGACCAGCACGCGGTTGTTGTAGTCGAGCCGCACCAGGTCGGCGACGGTACCGACGGCGACCAGGTCGAGCAGCTCGGCGAGGTCCGGCGGCGCGCCCGCGAAGGTGCCGGCGTCCTGCAGCCGGCGGCGCAGGGCGAGCAGCAGGTAGAACACGACGCCGACGCCGGCCATGCACTTGCTCGGGAAGGCGCAGCCGGGTGCGTTCGGATTGACGATGGCATCGGCGGCCGGCAACGCCGGTCCCGGCAGGTGGTGGTCGCTCACCACCACCCGCCAGCCCCGCGCGCGCGCGGCGGCCACGCCGGCCAGGCAGGCGATGCCGTTGTCGACGGTCAGGACCAGGTCCGGCGCGCGCTCGGCCAGCACCTCGACCAGCGCCGGGGACAGTCCGTAGCCGTGCTGCACGCGGTGCGGCACCTGGTAGCTGACCCGCCCGGCGCCGAGCATGCGCAGGCCGAGCACGGCCGTGGCGGTGCCGGTGGCGCCGTCGCAGTCGAAGTCGCCGACCACCACGATGTGGCGGTCGGCGGCGATCGCCTCGGCCAGCAGCGCGGTGGCGGCGTCGATGCCGCCGAGTTCCGCCGGCGGATGCAGGCGCGCCAGGCGCAGCAGCGCGGCCGCGTCGTCGCAGGCGCCGCGCGCGGCGTAGATGCGCTGCAGGACCGGATGCATGTCGCGCCACGGCCCGTGCGCAGGCACTGCGCGGCGCCGGATGCGCAGCGCCGGACTCAAGCCTGCCTCCTCATGCCGCGAACGCGAACGGACGCCGCCGCCACAGCCGCCAGCGCTGCGCGCGCGTGAGGCGCAGCCGGCCGCCGTCGGCGAGGTCGAGCGCCAGCGCGTCCAGGCGCCCTGCGTCGAGCGCGTCCAGCGCCGGACGCAGCCATTCGCCGGCCAGCGCTGCCACGTCGCGCACGCCGCGCAGGTCGATCAGGCCGTCGCCCGCGGGGATATCGCCGCCCGGATCGACGCGTACGCCGGCGGCGGCGGCCAGCGCCAGCAGCTCCGCATCGCCGCTGCGCACCCAGGCCAGCGTGCTGCCGACGCGGTCGGGCAGCAGCCCGCCGCCCCAGAACCACAGCGAATTGACCGGCGGCAGGCCGCGCTCCACGCGCGCCTGATTGCGCGGATGGTTGTGCAGGACCACCTGCGCCTCGCTCATCAGGCTGCGCCAGCGGCGGGCGTCGGTGCCGTCGGGCAGGTGCTCGAACAGGTCGTCGCCGAGCACGTCGTCCGGCGAGGCGAACGCTGGAATGCGGGCCTCGCGCGGCAGCCTCAGATACCAGCGCGCCGGGTGCGGCGCCGACAGCGGAAAGCCGGCGTCGCCGAACAGCGGCTTGAGCGGACGCAGCAGGTCCTGCGCCTCGTCGGCGGCGATCTGCAGCGTCTCGCCGCAGGCGAGCATGCGCCCGGCATTGATGTCGATGCGCACGTAGGCCGGATCCGCGCGCAGCCAGGCGTGATGGGCGGCGTCGCCGGCGTCGTGCTGCCGGGTCAGCGCCGCGATCGGCGGCGGCCACGGCGCCACGTCGAACTGGCGCCGCAGCTGCGCGAGGTAACCCGGCTCGCCCGCGGCCGGGCGATCGGCGCGCGCCAGCCGCAGCGCGAGGTCGGCGTCGAGGCGCTGGCCGCGCAGGCGTTCCGCCGCCGGCAGCAACAGGGTCAGCATCGGGCGGCCCTCAGCCTCAGGCCTGGTACCGCACCTCGACCAGCTCGAACTCGCGCTGGCCGCCCGGCGCGTCCAGCACCACGGTGTCGCCCGCTTCCTTGCCGATCATCGCGCGCGCCAGCGGCGACGAGATCGAGATGCGGTTCTGCTTGATGTCGGCCTCGAGGTCGCCCACCACCTGGTAGGTCTTCTCCTCGTCGGTCTCGACGTCGGCCAGCACCACCGTCGCGCCGAACACGACCTTGCCGCCCGGGTTGAGCTTGCCCGGGTCGATGATCTCGGCATGCGAGAGGTCGGCCTCGAGCTGCTTGATGCGGCCCTCGATGAAGCCCTGCTGCTCGCGCGCGGCGTGGTACTCGGCGTTCTCCTTGAGGTCGCCGTGCTCGCGCGCCTCGGCGATGGCGGCGATGACCGCCGGCCGCTTCACCCGCGTCAGGTCCTCGAGCTCGGCGCGCAGGCGCTCGGCGCCGGCGGCGGTCAGGGGAATACGCGTGCTCATCCGTGCAACTCCTGGTGCAGTTCCTGCAGCGAGGACACGTCGCCCTCGCCGCGGTGGTCCAGCGACTGCAGCAGCGCACGCGCGCCGGCGATCGTCGTGGAATAGGTGACGCGGTGCTGGAGCGCCTCGCGCCGGATGGAGAACGAGTCGGAGATCGCCTGGCGACCCTCGGTCGTGTTGACGATGTAGACGATCTCGCCGTTCTTGATCAGGTCGACCACGTGCGGCCGGCCCTCGGTGACCTTGTTGACCACCTCGCAGGCCACGCCCTCGCCGGCCAGGTAGGCCGCGGTGCCGGCCGTCGCCACCAGCGTATACCCGCGGCGGACCATCTCCTGCGCGACCGGCAGCAACCTCACCTTATCGGGATCGCGCACCGAAACGAAGGCCTTGCCGACCTTGGGGGCACGGATCCCGGCGGCCTCCTGCGCGCGGGCGAACGCCCTGGCGAAGCCGCGGCCGACGCCCATCACCTCGCCGGTGGAGCGCATCTCGGGACCGAGGATCGGATCGACGTTCTGGAACTTGGCGAACGGGAAGATCGCCTCCTTCACCGAGTGGTAGCCGGGCACGATCTCGTCGAGCGCGCCCTGCTCCGCCAGCGTCTGGCCGACCATGCAGCGCGCGGCGATCTTGGCCAGCGGCCGCCCGATCGCCTTGGACACGAACGGCACCGTGCGCGAGGCGCGCGGGTTGACCTCGAGGATGAAGATCGCCTCGTCCTGGATCGCGAACTGCGTGTTCATCAGGCCGACCACGTTGAGCCCGCGGGCGAGCTGGGCGACCTGCTCGCGCAGGCGGTCCTGCACGCCCTTCGACAGCGAGTACGGCGGCAGCGAGCAGGACGAGTCGCCGGAGTGCACGCCGGCTTCCTCGATGTGCTCCATGATCCCGCCGATCAGGACCTTGCCGTCGCGGTCGGCGATGATGTCGACGTCGACCTCGACGGCATTGTCGAGGAAGCGGTCGAGCAGCACCGGCGAGTCGTTGGAGACCTTGACCGCGTCGCGCACGTAGCGCGCGAGGTCGGCGTCGGAGTAGACGATCTCCATCGCGCGGCCGCCGAGCACGTAGCTCGGGCGCACCACCAGCGGATAGCCGATCTCGCGCGCCAGCACCAGCGCCTCCTCGGCGGTGCGGGCGGTGCGGTTCGGCGGCTGCTCCAGGCCGAGGCGGGTGACCAGCTGCTGGAAGCGCTCGCGGTCCTCGGCGAGATCGATGGAGTCCGGCGAGGTGCCGACGATCGGCACGCCGGCCGCCTCGAGCGCACGCGCCAGCTTCAGCGGGGTCTGCCCGCCGTACTGCACGATCACGCCTTCCGGCTTCTCCAGCGCCACGATCTCGAGCACGTCCTCGAGCGTCAGCGGCTCGAAGTAGAGGCGGTCGGAGGTGTCGTAGTCGGTGGAGACGGTTTCCGGATTGCAGTTGACCATGATCGTCTCGTAGCCGTCCTCGCGGAGCGCGAGCGCGGCATGGACGCAGCAGTAGTCGAACTCGATGCCCTGCCCGATCCGGTTCGGGCCGCCGCCCAGCACCATGATCTTGCGGCGGTCGGACGGATTGGCCTCGCACTCCTCCTCGTAGGTGGAATACAGGTAGGCGGTGTCGGTGGCGAACTCGGCAGCGCAGGAGTCCACGCGCTTGTACACCGGCTGCACCCTGAAGGCGTGGCGCAGCGCGCGCACCGCGGCCTCGTCGGTGGCGGTGAGCTGGGCCAGGCGCGCGTCGGAGAAGCCCTTGCGCTTGAGCCGGCGCAGGGTCGCGGCGTCGAGCGCCTGCAGGCCGCGCGCGACGACGTCGTTCTCGAGCTGCACGATCTCCTCGATCTGGTCGAGGAACCACGGGTCGACGAAGGACAGCGCATGCACCTCCTCCACGCTCATGCCGGCGCGGAAGGCGTCGGCGAGGTGGAAGATGCGCTCGGCGCCCGGCTCCTTGAGCTCGCGGCGCAGTGCGGTCAGGCCCTCGTCGCTGCCGAGGTCGAGGCCGGTGGGATCGAAGCCGACCTTGCCGGTCTCCAGTCCGCGCAGGGCCTTCTGCACCGATTCCTGGAAGCTGCGGCCGATCGCCATGACCTCGCCGACCGACTTCATCTGCGTGGTCAGGCGCGCGTCGGCCTGCGGGAACTTCTCGAAGGCGAAGCGCGGGATCTTGGTCACCACGTAGTCGATCGCAGGCTCGAACGAGGCCGGCGTCAGCCCGCCGGTGATCTCGTTGCGCAGCTCGTCGAGGGTGTAGCCCACCGCGAGCTTGGCCGCGACCTTGGCGATCGGGAAGCCGGTGGCCTTGGAGGCCAGCGCCGAGGAGCGCGACACGCGCGGGTTCATCTCGATGACGACCACGCGCCCGGTCTGGGCGTTGATGCCGAACTGCACGTTGGAGCCGCCGGTGTCGACGCCGATCTTGCGCAGCACCGCGATCGAGGCGTCGCGCAGGCGCTGGTATTCCTTGTCGGTCAGCGTCTGCGCCGGGGCGACGGTGATCGAGTCGCCGGTGTGCACGCCCATCGCGTCGAGGTTCTCGATCGAGCACACGATGATGCAGTTGTCCGCGGTGTCGCGGACGACCTCCATCTCGAATTCCTTCCAGCCCAGCACCGACTCCTCGACCAGCACCTCGCCCACCGGCGACAGCTCGAGGCCACGCTTGATGATCTCCTCGAACTCCTCGCGGTTGTAGGCGATGCCGCCGCCGGAGCCGCCGAGGGTGAAGCTCGGGCGGATGATGGTCGGGAAGCCGACCTTGGCCTGGATCTCCAGCGCCTGCTCGAACGAACGCGCGACCTCGGCCTTGGGGCATTCCAGCCCGATCTCGCCCATCGCCACGCGGAACAGCTCGCGGTCCTCGGCGGTGCGGATCGCCTCGCGCGAGGCGCCGATCAGCTGGACCCCGTGCTTCTCGAGCACGCCGTGGTCGGCGAGGTCGAGCGCGCAGTTGAGCGCGGTCTGCCCGCCCATGGTCGGCAGCAGCGCGTCCGGCTTCTCCTTGGCGATGATCTTCTCGACCGTCTGCCAGTTGATCGGCTCGATGTAGACCGCGTCGGCGGTCTCCGGGTCGGTCATGATCGTGGCGGGGTTGGAGTTGACCAGCACCACGCGGAAGCCATCGGCCTTGAGCGCCTTGCAGGCCTGCGCGCCGGAGTAGTCGAACTCGCAGGCCTGGCCGATGACGATCGGGCCGGCGCCGATGACGAGGATGGTCTGGATGTCGGTACGGCGGGGCATCTCAGCGGGCCTCCATCATCGAAACGAACTTGTCGAACATGCCGGCCACGTCCTGCGGTCCGGGGCTGGCCTCGGGATGGCCCTGGAAGCCGAACGCGGGCGCATCGGTGAGCGCGATGCCCTGGTTGGTGTCGTCGAACAGCGAGCGGTGGGTGACGCGCACGTTGGCCGGCAGCGTCGCCTCGTCGACCGCGAAGCCGTGGTTCTGGCTGGTGATCATCACCCGCCCGGTGTCGAGGTCGATCACCGGATGGTTGGCGCCGTGGTGGCCGTGCTTCATCTTCACCGTCTTCGCGCCGGCGGCGAGCGCCAGGAGCTGGTGGCCGAGGCAGATGCCGAAGGTCGGGATCTGCTTCGCCAGCAGCTCGCGGATCGCGGCGATGGCGTAGTCGCAGGGCTCCGGATCGCCCGGGCCGTTGGCCAGGAAGATGCCGTCCGGATCCAGCGCCAGCGCCTCGGCGGCAGAGGTCTGCGGCGGCAGCACGGTGATGCGGCAGCCGCGCTCGGCGAGCATGCGCAGGATGTTGGTCTTGACCCCGTAGTCGAAGGCGACGACGTGGAAGCGGCGGTCGCTCCGGGCGAACGTGCCGGCGTCGAGGTCGAGGCGGCCCTCGCTCCACTCGTAGCGCTCGCGCACGCCGACCTCCTTCGCCAGGTCCATGCCCTTCAGGCCCGGGAACTTGCGCGCGGCCTCGACCGCGGCGTCGGCGTCGACGTCGTCGCCGGCCACCAGGCAGCCGTTCTGCGCGCCGGTGGAGCGCAGCAGGCGGGTCAGGCGGCGGGTGTCGATGTCGGCGATGGCGACGGTGTCGTTCTTCGCCAGCCACGCCGGCAGCGAGAGCTGGCTGCGCCAGTTCGACGGCCGCCGCGGCACGTCGCGGCAGATCAGGCCCGAGGCCCAGACCTTGAACGATTCGTTGTCCTGGTCGGTGCAGCCGGTGTTGCCGATGTGCGGATAGGTCAGCGTGACCAGCTGGCGCGCATAGGAAGGGTCGGTGAGGATTTCCTGGTAGCCGGTCATGGCGGTGTTGAACACCACTTCGCCGACGCGGCTGCCGGCTGCGCCTACGGAAATGCCCTCGAACACGGTGCCGTCTTCGAGCGCAAGGAGTGCGGGTTGCGTCACTGGGATCTCGCCTGGCTGGGGCCTCGCTGCGCTGCCTTCGGATACGCGCAGACCCGCGGATGCGGCAGGAGCCGATCCGGACGGGTTGAGGTAGGGGGTGGGGCGAGCGGGAATTCTAGCGGCCCGCCCGCTGCTGCGCCAGCATGACGGCGCGATGACGGTTGGCTGGCGGTCGGTCAGTCGAGGCCGGGGAACATCAGCGCCGCGAAGCCGTAGCGTCCCGGCGGCTGCTCCGCGAGGCGGGCCGCCGCCTGGATCGCGCCGAACGCGAAGATGTCGCGGCTGGTCGCCCGGTGCACGAGCTCCAGGCGCTCGCCGGTGGAGGCGAACTGCACGGTGTGCTCGCCGACGATGTCGCCCGCGCGCAGGCTGGCGTAGGCGGGCCCGCGGCCGCGCCCGGTCTCGACCGCCGCGCCCAGCAGCAGCGCGGTGCCCGAAGGCGCGTCGCGCTTGCGGGTGTGGTGGGCCTCTACGATGTCGCAGTCCCAGTCCGGCAGCGCCGCGGCCACCCGCCGCGACACCGCTTCCAGCACCGCCACGCCGAGGCTGAAGTTCGGCGCCCACAGCACCGGGATGTCGAGCGCGGCGGTGTCGAGTGCGGCCTGCTGCGCCGCCGAGATCCCCGTGGTGCCCGACACCAGCGGCACGCGCCGTTCGCGGCACAGGCGCAGCACCGCCTCGAACGGCTCCGGCAGGCTGAAGTCGATGGCCAGGTCGAAGTCCGGCGCGTCGCCGAGCGCGTCGGGAGCGAGACAGGCGGCCTCGCCGGCCGCCAGCGGCGTGCGCGCGGCCACGGCCGCCACGGCGAAGCGCGCGTCGTCGCGCAGCAGGCGCAGGATCGCCTGGCCCATGCGGCCGCTGGCCCCGTGGACGAGGAGTCGGATCGGGTCTGGATGCATCACGGCAGGATAGCCGAAGGCGCCCGCTCGCCGGCACGAAAAAGGGCGGCCTCGAGGCCGCCCCTGGTCGCATCCGCCGGCACGCGCGTCAGGAGCGCATGCGTTCCCAGATCGACTTCACGCCGTCGAAGAAGGTGCTGGACTTCGGCGAATGCCGGCGCGCGTGCTCGCCGGCGAAGGTCGCCTCGAATTCCTCCAGCATGCGGCGCTGCTCCGCGGTCAGGTTGACCGGGGTCTCGACCACGACCTTGCACATCAGATCGCCGGCGGCGCTGCTGCGCACCGACTTCACGCCCTTGCCGCGCAGCCGGAACATCTTGCCGGTCTGGGTCTCGGCGGGAATGCGGATCTCGGCGCGCCCCTCCAGCGTCGGCACCGCGATCACGGCGCCGAGCGCGGCCTGCGAGAAGCGGATCGGCACCTCGCAGTAGAGGTCGTCGCCGTCGCGCTGGAAGATCGAGTGCTCGCGCACCCGCATCTCGACGTAGAGATCGCCCGCCGGCGCGCCCGGCGGACCGGCCTCGCCCTCGCCCGCCAGGCGGATGCGGTCGCCGGTGTCGACGCCGGCCGGGATCTTGATCTCGAGGACCTTGTCCTCCTCGACGCGGCCGTTGCCGTGGCAGCGGCGGCAGGGGTTCTTGATGACCTTGCCGCGGCCGGCGCAGGTAGGGCACGGCTGCTGCACCGAGAAGATGCCGCGCTGCATGCGCACCTGGCCGATGCCGCCGCAGGTCGCGCAGGTGTCGATCTCGCCGTCCTCGGAGCCGGACCCGCCGCAGCTCTTGCAGCCCACCAGGGTCGGCACCTCGATGGTGCGCTCGATCCCGGCGACGGCCTCCTCCAGGTCGATGTCGAGCACGTAGCGCAGGTCTGCGCCGCGCATCGGCCCGCGCCCGCCGCGGCCACCGCCGAAGATGCTGCCGAAGATGTCGCCGAAGATGTCGCCGACGTCGCCGTAGGCGGCACCCCCGCCACCGCCGCCCATGCCGTGCTCGAAGGCGGCGTGGCCGTGCTGGTCGTACATCCGCCGCCGGTTGGCGTCGGACAGCACCTCGTAGGCTTCCTTGGCCTCCTTGAACGCGGCCTCGGCCTTGGCGTCGCCCGGATTGCGGTCCGGGTGATGCTTCATCGCCAGGCGGCGGTAGGCCTTCTTGAGTTCCTCGGCCGAGGCGCTGCGGCCGACGCCCAGCACCTCGTAGTAGTCGCGCTTGCTCATCGCGGACAGCATCCCGTGCAGCGGGCCCGCCGCGTGCGGTGCGGCGGG
Source organism: Coralloluteibacterium stylophorae (assembly GCF_018122625.2). Lineage (GTDB taxonomy): Bacteria > Pseudomonadota > Gammaproteobacteria > Xanthomonadales > Xanthomonadaceae > Coralloluteibacterium > Coralloluteibacterium stylophorae. The sequence goes on from NZ_JAGQFT020000001.1 coordinate 488,383, forward strand.
CCGTCATACGTCAAAAGGGACGCGGAGCCCTGCGGCCCCGCGTCCCGTGGCATCGCCAGTCGCGGGCGGTTACTTCCTGTCGTCGCCCTTGACCTCGGTGAACTCGGCGTCGACCACGTCATCCGGGGTCTGGCCGCCGGCCGGGCCGGAGCCCGCCTCGGCGCCCGCGCCCGGATTGGCACCGGCCGCCGCGGCGGCGTACAGCGACTGCGCGGCTTCCTCGAGCGCCTTGGACTTGGCCTCGATCTGGCCCTTGTCGTCGCCCTTCATCGCGGTCTCCAGCTCGGCCAGCGCAGCCTCGACCTTCGCGATCACCTCGCCGCCGACCTTCTCGCCATGCTCGGTGATGGCGCTGCGGGTCGAATGGATCAGGGCGTCGGCCTGGTTGCGGGTCTGCACCAGCTCCTGGAACTTCTTGTCCTCCTCGCGGTGCGCCTCGGCGTCGGCGACCATGCGCTGGATCTCGTCGTCGGACAGGCCCGAACCGGCCTTGATCTCGACCTTCTGCTCCTTGCCGGTCTTCTTGTCCTTGGCCGAGACGTGGAGGATGCCGTTGGCGTCGATGTCGAAGGACACCTCGACCTGCGGCATGCCGCGCGGCGCGGCATCGATGCCGGTGAGGTCGAACTTGGCCAGCGACTTGTTGAAGCGGGCCTGCTCGCGCTCGCCCTGCAGCACGTGCACCGTCACCGCGGACTGGTTGTCCTCGGCGGTGGAGAAGGTCTGCGAGGCCTTGGTCGGGATGGTGGTGTTCTTCTCGATGATCTTGGTGAACACGCCGCCCAGCGTCTCGATGCCCAGCGACAGCGGGGTCACGTCGAGCAGCAGCACGTCCTTGACGTCGCCGGCCAGCACGCCGCCCTGCACCGCCGCGCCGATCGCCACCGCCTCGTCGGGGTTGACGTCCTTGCGCGGCTCCTTGCCGAAGAATTCCGCCACCGCCGCCTGCACCTTGGGCATGCGGGTCTGGCCGCCGACGAGGATGACCTCGTTGACGTCAGAGGCGCGCAGGCCGGCGTCCTTGAGCGCGGTGCGGCAGGGCTCGATGGTGCGGCGGACCAGCTCGTCCACCAGCGCCTCGAGCTTGGCCCGGGTCAGCTTGATGTTGAGGTGCTTCGGGCCCGAGGCGTCGGCGGTCACGTACGGCAGGTTGACCTCGGTCTGCTGCGACGAGGACAGCTCGATCTTGGCGCGCTCGGCCGCGTCCTTCAGGCGCTGCAGGGCCAGCGGATCCTTGCGCAGGTCCAGCCCGGAGTCCTTCTGGAACTCGTCGACGAGGTAGTCGATGACGCGATTGTCGAAGTCCTCGCCGCCGAGGAAGGTGTCGCCGTTGGTGGCCAGCACCTCGAACTGCTTCTCGCCGTCGACCTCGGCGATCTCGATGATCGAGACGTCGAAGGTGCCGCCGCCGAGGTCGTAGACCGCGACCTTGCGGTCGCCGCCCTTCTTGTCGAGGCCGTACGCCAGCGCCGCCGCGGTCGGCTCGTTGATGATGCGCTTGACGTCGAGCCCGGCGATGCGGCCGGCGTCCTTGGTCGCCTGGCGCTGCGAATCGTTGAAGTAGGCCGGGACGGTGATGACCGCCTCGGTGACCTTCTCGCCCAGGTAGTCCTCGGCGGTCTTCTTCATCTTCTCCAGCACGCGCGCGGAGATCTCCTGCGGCGCGAGCTTCTTGCCGTCCGCGGTCTCGACCCAGGCGTCGCCGTTGTCGTGCGCGACGATGCCGTAGGGCACCACGTCGAGGTCCTTCTTGACCTCGGCGTCGGTGAACTTGCGGCCGATCAGGCGCTTGACGGCGTAGAAGGTGTTCTTCGGGTTGGTCACCGCCTGGCGCTTGGCCGAGGCGCCGGCGAGGACTTCGCCGTCCTTGGTGAACGCGATGATCGACGGCGTGGTGCGGTCACCCTCGCTGTTCTCGATGACCTTGGCCTTGCCGCCTTCCATGACCGACACGCACGAATTGGTCGTGCCGAGATCGATGCCGATGATCTTGCCCATGTTGTGCTCCCTCAAGATGTGGATCGCGGCCGCGCCGCGCAAAGAAGTGGACCTGACGATGTGCGTGGGCGGCCGGGCCGCCGGTCTGCCACCGGATGTGGGGCCCGCGGCGCGGCGTTCAAGCCTCGCGCGCGGCCGCGCGAGGTCAGGCGTCGCGCGCCACCATCACCAGCGCCGGGCGCAGCAGGCGCTCGTTCAGCACGTAGCCGCGCTGGGCCACCTGCACGACCGTGTTCGGCGCCTGGCCCTGCCCGTCGACCATGCCGATGGCCTGGTGCTGCTGCGGGTCGAAGGTCTCGCCGGCGGGATCGACCACGGCCAGGCCGTGGTCGGCGGCGACCTTGCGCAGCTGGCGCAGGGTCAGCTCCAGGCCGTCGCGCAGCGGGCTGGCCTCGGCGGCGGAGGCGAGACCGGCCTCAAGGCTGTCGAACACCGGCAGGAGCTCCGAGAGCAGGCGCTCGTTGGCGAAGCGCCGGGCCTGCTCGAGGTCGCGGGTCAGCCGCCGGCGCAGGTTCTCGAGCTCCGCGCGCTCGCGCAGCCCGTCCTCGCGCAGCCGCGCGAGTTCCGCCTGGGCCGCCGCCAGCGCGGCCGCCGGATCCTCGCCCGCCTCCGCCTGCGGCTCGGTCTGCGCCGCGGCCGGCTGGGCCTCGTCGTAGGGGGTCTTGGCGTGCTGGGGCGTGTCGGGTTGCTGCATCGGCTGCGGTCCTGATAGCTGTCGTTCGAAACGCGGGCGCGACCGGCTGCCGCGTCCCTTCCGCAGGCCGTTATGCGGACGGCGCAGGCGCTTTCAAGCCCGCCCGCGCGCCGTCAGGCGCCGGCGGGGCCGAGCGCGGCGCCCAGGACCTCGGCGCTGGCCTCGACGATCGGGATGACCCGGTCGTAGGCCATCCGAGTCGGCCCGATCACCCCCAGCACGCCCAGCACCTGCCCCTCCACCGCGTAGGGCGCGGTGATCACGGTGCAGGCGCCGAGCGAGGGCAGGCCCGCCTCCTCGCCGATGAACACGCGCACGCCCGGCGCGCGCTGGGTGCGCTCCAGCAGCTGCAGGATCTCGCGCTTGCGGGAGAAGGCCTCGAACAGTTCGCGCAGGCGGTCCAGGTCGGACAGGTCCTGGATGCCCATCAGCCGCGTCTGCCCGGCGACCAGCATGTCGTCGTCGCCGCCGCCGGCGAGCGCATGCTCGGACAGCTCCACCGCCGCCGACAGGGTCCGCTCCATCTCCGACCGGGTCTGCCGCAGCTCGCGCACCAGCTGCGCGTGGATGTCGGGCAGCGTGCGCCCGGCGAAGTGGGCGTTGAGGTAGTTGGCGGTGCGCTCCAGCTCCTCGCGGGCGTAGGGCCGGCGCGTGGCGAAGACCCGGTTCTGCACCTCGTTGTCAGTGAACACCAGGATCGCCAGCACGCGGTCGCCGTCGAGCGGCACGAAATCGATGTGCCGGAACGCGAACTGGGTTCGCTTCGGCACCGTCACCACGCCGGCGAACCGGCTCATCGCCGAGAGCAGCTCCGAGACGCTGCCCAGCACCGCCTGGGTGCCCGCCCCGGCCGCCAGGTTGGCGCGCATGCGGGCGCGCTCGCTGGCACCCAGCGGCTTGAGCTGCAGCAGGCTGTCGACGAACACCCGGTAGCCCTGCGCCGTGGGGATGCGCCCGGCCGAGGTGTGCGGCGCCGCGACCAGGCCGACCTCCTCGAGGTCGGACATGATGTTGCGGATCGTCGCCGGGCTCACGTCGAGACCCGAGGACTCCGCCAGCGTGCGCGAGCCGACCGGCTGGCCGTCGCGGATGTACTGCCCGATCAGCGTGCGCAGCAGCTGGCGGGCGCGCGGATCGAGGATGGGCGATGCAGTCATGGCGGGACGCGGCACCGACGGTGCGCTGGGACGTGGCGACTAGATAAGGGCAGCGGCCGACGCAGGCAAGCGCCGACGGTGTCTTATCGGCTGAGAAGCGCCCACGTACACTGCGCAGCGATCCGCACTTCCGCGACCGCCCGCAGCGCATGCTCACCCGTCTCCAGCTCAAGGATTTCGCCGTCGCCAGCAGCGCCAGCGTGAGCTTCGGCGCGGGGCTCACCGTGGTCTCCGGCGAGACCGGCGCCGGCAAGTCGCTCCTGGTCGACGCCCTGCTGCTGCTGACCGGCAGCCGCGCCGACAGCGGCATGGTCCGGCACGGGGCGGCACGCGCGGAGCTGGAGGCCGAGTTCGAGCTGGCCGACGCCCCCGCCGCCGCAGCCTGGCTGGCCGACGCGGAACTCGACGAGGACGGGCTGTGCCAGGTGCGCCGCGTGGTCCGCGCCGACGGCGGCTCGCGCGCCTGGATCAACGGCCGTGCCGCCACCATCGCGCAGCTGGGCGAGCTCGGCGGCCTCCTGGTCGAGATCCACGGCCAGCACGAGCACCAGGCGCTGCTCTCGCGCACGCACCAGCTCGCCCTGGTCGACGGCTTCGGCGGCCACGACCGGCTGCTCTCCGCCGTGCGCGAGGCCGCACAGGAGTGGCACGCGCTGGCCCGGCGCCAGGCCGAGCTGGCGCGCGACGGCGACCCGTCGGCGCGTCTGGACTGGCTGCAGCACCAGTACGACGAACTGGAGGCCGAGGCGCTCGCGCCGGAGTCGATCGACGAGCTCCTCGCCGCGCACCGTCGCCAAGCCAACGCCGCAGGCCTGCTGCAGGGCTGCGACCGCGCGGTCGCGCGCCTGTCCGGCGACGAAGGCTTCGCCGTCGCGCCGCTGCTGCGCCAGGCCCATGCCGAGCTCGCCCAGCTCGCCGCCGACGAGCCCGCGCTGGGCGAGGCGGTCGGCATGCTGGACGCGGCGCAGATCCAGATCGACGAGGCCGCGGCCCTGGTCGAGCGCCTGCGCGACGGCTTCGAGCTCGACCCCGACCGCCTGCAGGAGATGGAGGCGCGCCTGACCCGGCTGCACGAACTCGGCCGCAAGCACCGCGTGCCGATCGAGGCGCTGGCCGAACGCCGCGAGACGCTCGGACACGAACTCGAGGCGCTGCGCGCCGCCGGTGCCGACGCGGCCTCCATCGCCGAGCGCATGGCCGCCGCGCAGGCGCGCTGGCGCACGGCCGCCGACGCCCTCGGCGCGGCCCGCGCGAAGACGGCGAAGCGGCTGGCGGCGCAGGTCGAGACCCTGATGCACGAACTCGGCATGGGCGGCGGCCGCTTCGAGATCGCGCTCGAGCCGAACGCCGGCGACACGCCCGATCCGCAGGGCGGCGAGCGGGCGGAACTCATGGTGTCGGCCAATCCGGGACAGCCGCCGCGCCCGCTGCGCAAGGTCGCCTCCGGCGGCGAACTGTCGCGCATCAGCCTGGCGATCGAGGTCGCGACGCTGGATGCGGACGCGGTGCCGACCATGGTCTTCGACGAGGTCGACACCGGCATCGGCGGCGCGGTCGCCGAGGTCGTGGGACAGAAGCTGCGCGCGCTCGGCGCGCGCCGGCAGGCGCTGTGCGTGACCCATCTACCGCAGGTCGCGGCGCAGGGCCACGGCCACTACCGGGTCAGCAAGGACGTCAGCGCGGGCACCACCCACAGCCAGGTCACCGCGCTGGACTCAGCGGCGCGCACCGAGGAGATCGCGCGCATGCTGGGCGGGCTCGACATCACCGAGACCACCCTCGCCCACGCCCGGCAGATGCTCGAGCGCGCGCAGGCCGCATAGGCGGCGCGGCGGCTACTTCTTCTGCTTGGGACGGACGTAGAGCACCAGCGAGTGCTCCTCGAGGATGTAGCCGTGGCGGTCGGCGATCTCGCGCTGCAGGCGCTCGATCTCGTCGCTGGTGAACTCGATGACCTTGCCCGAATCGAGGTCGACCATGTGGTCGTGGTGCCCGCCGCGGTCGAGCTCGAACACGGCCTGGCCGCTTTCGAAGTTGTGCTTGAGCACCAGCCCGGCCGCCTCGAACTGGGTCAGGACCCGGTACACCGTCGCCAGGCCGATGTCCTCGCCCGCGTCCAGCAGGTTGCGGTAGACGTCCTCGGCGGTCATGTGCCGCGGGCTCGCCTCCTCCAGGAGGGACAGGATCCGGAGCCGCGGGTGCGTGACCTTCAGCCCGACCTTGCGTAGATCCTGCGATTCCATGAACCCTCCAACGGCAGGTGAATGTGGCTGCACCGCTGCCGGCGCGAAACGGACGCTAGTGTATCATCGCGCCCCTCTCACACGGCCTGCGAGCGACCCGCGCTGATGAAGAAGATCTCGACGATGCTGCTGGCGACCAGCCTCCTGGCCGGCTGCGGAATCCTCTACCGGCAGCCGATCTACCAGGGCAACCTGCTGCAGCCGGAGAACGTCGAGCAGCTGCGCGAGGGCATGACCAAGCGCCAGGTCGGCTCGCTGCTCGGCACGCCGATGGTGAGCGATCCCTTCCACGAGTCGCGCTGGGATTACGTCGCGACGCAGCGCGACACGCGCGTCGGCGGGCCGGAGATCAAGAACCTCACCGTCTACTTCGAGGGCGACACGGTCGCCCGCTGGGAAGGCGAGTACTTCCCGAAGCAGGACGAGGAGCTGGGGCGCAAGATGGCGCGTTTCGGCAACCTGCCGCGCGAGAAGAACCAGCGCGGCGGCGGTCGCTGAGCCGAGCGTCAGTCGTCCGCCGCGGCGCGCCGGCGCCGCGCTTCCTTGGGGTCGACCTTGAGCGGCCCCACGATTTCCACGCGGTCGCCCTCGCGCAGCCGTTGCGCCCTGCCCGCGCTGCGTCCATGGACCGCCAGCGCGGCGTCGTCCTGAAGCAGTTGCGGCGCATGCGCGGCGATAGCGGCGCGCACCTCGCGCGCGGCGCCGAGCGCGGCATCGACGTCGGCTCCGGCCTCGAGCTCCACGTGCTGCGCCCAGCTGCGGCCGTCCCAGGCGAAGACCACCTCGACCGTGAGCCGCGCCTCAGGCGACGCTGGCATCGGCGGCGCGGATGAAGTCGCCGACCATGCGGTCGGCCATGGTCTTGAAGCCCACCTCCAGCGCGCGCCCGATCAGCCGGCTGCTGGTCTCGAAGTCCATGGTCAGCGAGACCTTGCAGGCCTGCTCGTCGAGCGCCTGGAACTCCCACACGCCCTGCAGGCTGCGGAACGGACCGTCGACGAGGTCGAGCTGGATGCGGCGGTCGGGCACCAGCGTGTTGCGCGTGGTGAAGCCGCTGCGGATCGCGCCCAGGCGCAGCGACAGGCGCGCGACCATGTGGTCCTCGCCGCGCTCCAGCACTTCGGCGCCTTCGCACCACGAGAAGATCCGCGGATAGGCATCGACATCGTTGACGAGCGCGTACATGCGCGCGGCGGAGTGGCGCACGAGGGCGTGGCGGTGGACGTGGCTCATCGGGGATGTTCGCTCGCCACGCACGGCGTGCTGCGCGAGAATGGCGGCAGAGAGGAAGTCATGTCGAAAAAGACCGGAAAGAATAACGGAAGCGGCGCGGGCGGAACCATCGCGCTCAACAAGCGTGCCCGCCACGAGTACCACCTCGAGGAACGCTTCGAGGCCGGGCTGGCCCTGCAGGGCTGGGAGCTGAAGGCGATCCGCGCCGGGCGCGCCAACATCGGCGAAAGCTATGCGCTGGTGCGTCAAGGCGAGATCTTCCTGTTCGGCTCGCAGATCACCCCGCTGATCTCGGCCTCGACCCACGTCGTCGCCGACGATCGCCGCAACCGCAAGCTGCTCATGCACCGCCACGAGATCGACCGCCTGGTCGGCTACGTCGAGCGCGAGGGCTACACGCTGATCCCGACCGCGCTGTACTGGAAGGCCAACCGGGTCAAGCTCGAGCTGGCGCTGGCCAAGGGCAAGCAGACCCACGACAAGCGCGCGGCGAGCAAGGAGCGCGACTGGCAGCGCGACAAGCAGCGGATCATGCGCAAGAACAACAGGGACGCCTGAGCCGCCGGTGCGGTGAACGGCGGACGGCGGTGGGCCTCCCGCACCTTGAATGCGCCCCGCCCGCCCCTATACTTGCCGCGATCGGATGATCGATGCGTTTTCCCGGGGGTGCTCTGGCTTCGACGGGGGTCGCGAAATCGTCTGGTGCATGCCGAGGGGGTGACTTTCCTCGTTAATCCAGTCGCAAACTCATAGTTGCCAACGACGACAACTACGCTCTCGCCGCTTAAGGCGTAGCCCCGAACCCACTTGTGCCCGTGCTCGTGGATGTAGGGTCATCATCACGGGATCGCCGGTGGCGGCTGCCTGTCAGCCATCGGTCAACCCAAAACAGGCTGGTTCCGCCGCGCGCTTCGCACACCGTGCTGCGTCGGGACGAGATCCAACGGTGAGCTAAGCATGTAGGACCGGAGATGGAGTGCCTTCGGACGGGGGTTCGACTCCCCCCACCTCCACCAACAGACGATCCGCAAGGGTCCGTAGAAGGCCGCGAAACCCAGCAACCACGGGCTTCGCGGCCTTTTTCGTTTCCGCTCCTGTCCGCCGCGGGTCATGAGGCGGTTGGGCAAGAGAAGGACCGAGAGCAGGTGCTCCCGGCCTCGATCGCCTTCGGAATGATGCAGCCGTTGAGGCGCATGCAGCCTGCGTATGCGATGGCAGGCAGCGACGTCACCCTCGCGCTGCGACAGGCCTGCGCCGTTTGTTCGCATGCGACGCATGGATTGGACCGGGCCGTCTCGAACCTGGCGGCGGCCACCAGAAAAAATATCGCAGACGGACAGCTCGACCTTGTTCGCCATCTTCATCCTGCGATTGGCGCCGGAGCGGACGAAGCGAGCAAGGCCTCAAGCCGCTCGGTGCAACCGTGCCAGCGCGACGACGCTGTTGACCGCCATGCACCGGATGTCACGCATGCAAGGTGGCCGACGCTCCGCCCGCGTCGGCGGATGAAACTGTGTTGTTCGCCACGTCGCGGCGAATCGGCGCCCGCATGCCTACCGGCTTCGCATCGCCCGGTCGCAGGCACTGCGTCGCGCTTCGGCTGCGTTGCCGTAGCGCATGCGGCCGCGCTGGCCGTCAGCCGGACGTCCACGGACGGCATCCGGTCCGGCAACGCACCTCGAAGATGATCATGCGGGGCCCCACACGCTGCCGGCGGCTGCGTACGTGCGCTCGACGCGGAAATCGCGCAGCCCCTGCTCGACGCGCACGACCGCGGGCAGACCGGTGGTGCGGAACCAGCTCCGGGCCAGCACGTCGGCCCCGGCGATGGCGGCCTCGCGGTCCAGGAATGGGCGAGGATCGCCGGGACCGTCGGTACGGATCTGCCACTGCCCCGTCCAGGCGTTACGGCTCACATCGAAACTGCGTCCGTCCATGCTGCCTCGTCCTCGCTCGTGGGTCCGGATGCCGCGACGCCGGCGAGCGAAGGTGCGACCCCGGCACGTCGCCATGCGGGTCGCCGTCGCGTGCGGCGCAGGTCGGCACGCAGGGCGTGCCGGCGCAGCATCGCCAAAGCCCTGCGGCACGCACACCTGACTTTTCTCAATTTTCCTGCGCCGTGGACGCTACGCGTCGGTCCGTGCCGGCCACGCTGTCGCGCCCATCGCGCTGAGGAGACAGCCGCGTGCGGAGCTGCCGTGCAGCCGCTACCGCTATGAGTCGACCTCGAAGCGCAGCGGCACGATCGACAGCGGGCGCTGCGGGTCGTTGCTCTCGATGCACAGGCGCCCGTGATGGACGCCGGGATCGAGCGCGTCGGCGCTCAGGGTGACGCCGAGCGTGGAGCTTTCGCCCGCGCCGAGGCTGCCTCCGGTGGAGTCGGCCGTCGCCCACGGCGGCGTGCACAGGCCGGTCGCCAGCACCGTCATGGAGGCGCCGTAGTGTCCGGGGAAGGCGCTGTCGATGCCGCCCCACTGCGCGCCCGGGGTGCCTCCGAATTCAGGCTCGGTGTTGATCTCCTGCGCCACCGCGCCGTCCTGCACGTCGCGCAGGAAGCGGTACCAGATCACGGTGAGCCCGCCGGGCATGGGCAGCGAGTCGAAGGTCGGATAGGCGACCAGCCAGTAGCGCCCGGCCGGCAGCGCCAGGTCCAGGCTCGCTGCCGCCAGGTCGAGGGCGAGCGTGTTGGTGCCGCGCGCGACGCCGGGATTGCTGGGGCTGGTCGTATAGCTCCAGACCGGCGGTGCGCCCTGCCCCGGCGCGCCGGCCGGGGCCCCGTCGGCGTCGGCCCAGACGCTCCAGGTGATCGAGGTCGCGTACTGGTCGACCGTGTCGCCGTAGTTGGCGAACAGGAAGCCCTCGACCGAGAGTTCCTCGATGGTGGTCGGCTCGGCCAGCTCGAAGTCGTCGGCGACCAGCGCGCCGGTGCCGCTGTCGGCGTAGAGCGTGCTGACCAGGCCGTTGAGGGTGTTGGCCGGCTGGTCGACGATCGGCAGCGCGCGCTGCCCCTGGAACAGCGACCAGGTCAGGCCGTCGTTGCCGAGGTTGGAGAGCGTGATCGCGGCCTGGGCGCTGCCGCCCGCGGGCGCCGACGCATCCACCTCCTCAGGCTCGATCGCCAGCTCCAGGGGATCGACGAATACGGCGACCGGCATGGACAGCGTCGGCAGGCTGCGCGCCAGCGGCTCCAGCACGACCCGTCCGAACGCCCAGGCGCCCTGCTCCTCGCCTTCGACGTCGATGGTGATCGTGATGGTCCGCGACTCGCCGGCCTGCAGCAGGAAGCCCGACGGCGCGACGCTGCCGCCGATGTCCTCCAGGCTCGCCTGCCAGCTGCCGCGTTCGACCGCGGTGACGGTGCGCTCGAAGGTGCAGCGGTCGATGCAGTGCAGCGCCTGCAGGCTGGGGATGTTGAGGGTCGAGGGGTCGCCGCCGGCGGCGGGATCCGCGGCACGCATGGCCGCGGGGGTGGCGTCCATGACCAGTCCCGGCGCCATGGCCGGCCCGACCTGGATGCGGCCGGCGCCGCGCATCAGCGGCGTGGCCGGCGCGCCGTCGACTGCGTCGGTCATCGCCGGTGTGGCGGTCAGCATCAGCGCCGACTTGGCCTCGGCCGGCGTCCACTCCGGGTGCAGGGCGCGCAGCAGGGTGAGCGCGCCCGCCGCATGCGGCGACGCCATCGAGGTGCCGCTGGAGAGCCCGAGGGCATCCGCCCCGCCGGCCAGCGCCGCCAGCACATCGACCCCGGGTGCGGCGACGTCGGGCTTGAGCGCCGCATAGGCGCTGGGCCCGCGCGAGCTGAACGTCGCGACCTGGTCGGGCTCGGTCGCCGTCGGCTCCGACGGGTAGTCCAGGAGCGCCGTCACGCCGGCGTTGTCGACGTAGAAGTCCTCGATCGCGTTGCCCTGGCTCAGGGTGACGACGCCGACCGGGATCGTGGTGTTGTCCAAGGCCGGGTTCAGCGCAGCGTCCGCGTTGTTGACCAGGACGACGGCGACCGCCCCCGCGGCCGCGGCGTTCTGCACCTTGATCACGAAGGTGCAGTTGCCGCGGCGGATCATCGCGATCTCGCCGACGAGCGAGCCGGCCGGCGGCGCCGCGCACAGGAAGGGATCGGCGGGATCGTAGGCCAGCGGCGCGGCGATCGGCTCGATCAGCGGTGTGCTGCTCGAGGGGATGGTGATGGTGATGTCGGTCAGCGGCGCCGGGACCGGCTCGGGCCCGGTGATCCGCAGCTTGTTCACGAAGGGGCCGCGGGTGTGGGTGGATGCCGCCACCGACAGCACCCATGGTTCGACGTGGCCGAGGGTGGCACCGGCCGGGCCGCTGTTGCCGGCCGAGGCGGCCACGCTGATCCCGGCCTCCACCGCGTTGAGGAAGGCCAGCGAGTTGGCCTGCGTCCACGGTGCGGTGCCGCCGCTGATCGAGTAGTTGAGCGCGGTCACCACGCCGTCGGCGATGGCCTGCTCGATCGCCGCGAGCGTCGAGACGTTGGGGCACAGCCCGCGGCCGTCGCCGGCGACGTAGCAGACGTCGTAGACGACGAGGTTGGCGCGCGGGGCGACGCCGCTGATGATCCGCTCCGGCCCGCCCGGCACCTGCGCCCTGCGCGCGTTGCCGGCGGCGGTCGAGGCGGTGTGCGAGCCGTGGCCGTTGTTGTCCTCCGGCCCGGGCGGCCCGTCGCTGGCGTCGGGGTCGCCGGCGATGATCTCCGGCATCAGCGCGTCGACGAAGTCGTAGGCGCCGACCACCTTGGCGTTGCAGCGCGGCGTCCACTCCGGAATCGCCTCCTCGCCGCACAGCCCGAGGTACACGCCCTCGCCCAGCGGATTGGCGTGGCGATAGCCGGCGCCGTCGATCTCCGCGAACGAGGGGCTGTCGAAGTTCAGGCCGGAATCGATCACGCCGACGATCTCGCCCTCGCCCTGGCTGCGCGGGCCGCGCAGGCCACGGATGGGAACCGGAACGAGGTTGCCGCCGCTGCCGCCCTGGTAGCGCACGCCCCAGGCCAGCGGCGCACCGATCAGCTCGGGGCCGGCGTCGGTGTCCTGCGGCAGCAGGGTCACCGGCTCGACGCCGGCGATGCCGGGGCTGTCGCGCAGGACCGCGGCCTCGGCCGGATCCAGCCGCACCGCGGCGGCGTTGACGGCGTACTGGAAGCGCAGGCGTTCGTCGAGCGGCTGCAGCGGGCGCCCGACATCGCGCGAGGCTCGTGCCAGCGCGGCGTCCTGGCGCGCGAGCGCCTGCGCGCGCTGCGCCCCCTGCAGGGCCACGGCGCGGCGGTCCACCACCGGCGCATCGAAGCGGACCAGGTAGAGGCCCGGCAGCGTCTCGGCCTCCAGCACGACGCGTCCCGAGTCGTCGATGCGCGCCGCCTGGGACTGGGCGGATGCCGCCGTCGGCAGGGCGAGCGCCAGCGCGAACGCCGCACCGAGGGCGAGCGGGTGCGGAAGGGAACGGAAGAATGTGGACATGCCGGACTCCGGGGGCCGGCGCCTGCGGCGCCGCTGAGTGGCGATCGACCGCGAACAGCCGCCACCGGCCCGCTCCGGATGCCCCCTGCATCCGTGGACCGGCGCACCGCGGTCACGTCGCAGCGGCGATGCCGCTGCACGCGCCGAGTCTAGGCACGCCCTGAGCACCCGGACAATGTCAACGCGTGCCGGACGCCCGTCATTGACACCGGCTTACTGCTGCCGCCCTAGCCTGCCGTTCCCCACTCCCGAGGAGGACATCCATGGCACGCAAGGCAACCGCGATCTGGAACGGCAACGGCAAGGAAGGCAAGGGCCAGCTCAGCACCGAATCGAAGGCGCTGGATTCGGTCTATGGCGCCAAGGCGCGCTTCGAGGACGGCCCCGGCACCAATCCCGAGGAGCTGCTGGCCGCCGCGCATGCCGGCTGCTTCACCATGGCCACCGCCTTCGCGCTGGAGAAGGCCGGCTATGCGGCCGACGAGCTGCACACCGACTGCGCGATCTCGCTCAAGTCGGAGGGCGAAGGCTTCCGCATCACCGCCTCGGCGCTGACGATGAAGGCGAAGATCCCCGGCATCGGCGAGGACGAGTTCCAGAAGATCGCGCAGGCGGCGAAGGAAGGCTGCCCGGTGTCGAAGCTGTTCGACACCGAGATCACCCTGCAGGCCACGCTCGGCTGAGGATGCCCGGCCGGCGGCGCGGCGACGGCCGCGTCGCCCGCCGCATGGCGCTCAGCGCAGCGCGCGGAAGGCGTCGAGCGCGGCCTCCCGGCTCTCGGCGAGATCGACCACGGGCGTCTTCGGATACGCGGGCGCGTACCGCGCCAGCAGCGCGGGCTGGGTCCACGGCGCGTGGATCGCCTTGCCGGGCAGCGCGGCGAGTTCGGGCATCCACTGGCGGATGTAGCGGCCGTGCGGGTCGAAGCGCTCCGACTGCGTCACCGGATTGAAGATGCGGAAGTACGGTGCGGCATCCGCGCCGGTGCCGCCGATCCACTGCCAGTTCTGCGAGTTGTTGGCGAGATCGGCGTCGACCAGCGTGTCCCAGAACCAGCGCGCGCCGGCGAGCCAGTGCTGGCGCAGGTTCTTGGTCAGCACGCTGCCGACGATCAGGCGCACGCGGTTGTGCATCCAGCCGCAGGCCCAGAGCTCGCGCATCCCGGCATCGACGATGGGGATGCCGGTGCGGCCGTGGCGCCAGGCCTCGAGGACCTGCGGTGCGGGTTCGGCCCAGGCGAAGCGCGCGAAGCGCGGGTTGAAGTCCTCCTCCTGCATGTGCGGGAAGTGCCACAGCAGGTGGTGCGAGAACTCGCGCCAGGCCAGCTCGCGCTCGTAGGCCTCGATACCGGCCTTCTGCCGCGCGTTCCAGCGCGCGTCGGCGAGCCGTGCCAGGATCTGCCGCGGCGAGATCTCGCCCAGGTGCAGGTGCGGCGACATGCGCGAGGTGCCGATGCGGTCCGGCAGGTCGCGCTGGGCATCGTAGGCGCCCGCGGCGCCCTCGACGAAGGCGTCCAGCAGTTCGTGCGCGCCGGCCCCGCCGGGCTCCCAGTGCTCCCAGAAGCCCGTGTCCCAGGCGGTGCGCGGCGCCAGGTCGAGATCCGCCAGCGTTCCGGTGGCCAGCGCGGGAAGCGGCGGCAGGGAGGTCGGCGCAGGCAAAGGACGGTCCTGCGGCCACTGCCGGCGCAGCGTCTTCCAGAACGGGGTGAACACCCGATACGGCGTGCCCTGCCCGGTGCGCACCGACTCCGCGTCAGGCTCGAACAGCAGCGCCGCCTGGCGCATCTCCAGGCGCACGCCGCTGCGGGCGAGCGCCGCGTCCAGCCGCTGGTCGAGCGCGCGCCACGCCGGTTCCACCCGGCGGTCGCCGTACACCGCGACCGCGCCGCTCTCCGCGACCAGGCGTTCGATCACCGCCTGCGCGCGGCCGCTGCGCAGCACCAGCCCGGAACCGAGTCCGCGCAGCCGCGCGTCGAGCGCCGCCAGGCTGCGGTGCAGCCAGGCCCGCTGCGCCGCGCCCATCGGCCAGCGGCCGGCGTCCCCGGGCGCATGCACGTAGACCGGGACCGGCCTGAAGCCCCCGTCGAGCGCCGCCTGCAGCACGGGGTTGTCGTCCACGCGCAGCGCGTTGCGCAGCCAGACGAGGGCGACGGGACGGGTATCGGTCATGCGGCGATCCGGCACGAAGGACCGGACATCCTCGCGCGGGCCGGATGCAGCGCGCGTATGCGGCGATGCCGGACGGACGCGCGCACGGCGCTCAGGCCTCGACGAAGCGCACGCGGCGGGTGATCGAGCACACCAGCTCGTAGCCGATGGTGCCGGCCTGCGCCGCCACCTCCTCGACCGGCAGGCCCTCGCCCCAGGCGACCACGGGGGCGCCGACCCGCGCATCCGGCACGCCACGCAGGTCGAGGGTCATCAGGTCCATGGATACGCGCCCGATCACCGGCACGCGCACGCCGTCGACCAGCATCGGCGTGCCCGCCGGCGCATGCCGCGGATAGCCGTCGCCGTAGCCGATCGCGGCGACGCCGACCGGCATGTCCTCCGGGCACTCCCAGCTCGCCGCGTAGCCGATGCGCTCGCCGCGGCGCACGCGGTTGACCGCGATCAGGCGGGTCGACAGGGTCATCGCCGGGCGCAGGCCGTGGTCCGCGCCCGTGGTTCCGGCGATCACCGACACGCCGTACAGCGCCCCGCCCGGCCGGATCCAGTCGGCGTGCGCCTGCGGCCAGGCCAGCACCGCCGCCGAATTGCACAGCGAGCGCGGACCGGGCAGGCCATCGGTCGCGGCCCGGAAGGCCTCGAGCTGGCGCAGCGTCTGCGTGCTCCGCAGCTCGTCGGAACTCGCGAAGTGGCTCATCAGGCCGAGCTCGGCGTGCACGTTCGCCAGCGCCGCGAGCCGCGCGTGCACGGTCTTCGCCTCGTCGGCCGGGATGCCCAACCGGTGCATGCCGGTGTCGAGCTTGAGCCAGCAGCGCAGGGGCCCGCCGCCCTGGCGCGCGTCGGCCTCGAGCATCGCGATCTGGCTGGGATGGTGGATCGAGGTGTCCACGCCGAGGCGCCGCAGCACGTCGAGGTCGGCCGCCTCGTCGAAGCCCGACAGCAGCACGATGCGGTTGTCGAGCCCGGCCGCGCGCAGGCGTTCGGCGTCGGCGAGCGCGGCGACGCCGAAGGCATCGGCATCGGCCAGCGCACGCGCCACCCGTTCGAGGCCGTGGCCGTAGCCGTCGGCCTTGACCACGGCCATCACCCGCCTGCCCGGCGCGCGTTCGCGCACGCGCGCGAGGTTGTGGCGCAGGGCGTCGAGATGGATGGTGGCGGTGGTGGCTCGGCTCATGCGCTGGAGGGGACGGCGGGGATCGGGAAGCGGGAAGCGGAGCTTGTCGCCCGGCTCGGCTCGGGCACGCAGGCTAGCGGCAATCGCGCCTGCGGTTGTGGCGATCCGCGGGCAATGCGGGTCGGGCTGCGGGCGGGCGGACCCGGCAGAGCGTTCGTCGGCGACGGCGCGGACCGAGCCCTGCGTTATTCGAAGCTGCCGACGCTGTCCATCGCCAGGTTGTCGAAACGGGTGTACTCGCCGAAGAACTTGAGCTTGACCGAGCCGGTCGGGCCGTTTCGCTGCTTGCCGATGATGATCTCGGCCAGGCCCTTGTCCGCGGATTCCTTGTGGTAGTACTCGTCGCGGTAGATGAAGACGATGATGTCGGCGTCCTGCTCGATCGCGCCGGACTCGCGCAGGTCGCTCATGACCGGGCGCTTGTCGGTGCGCGACTCCAGCGAGCGGTTGAGCTGCGACAGCGCGATCACCGGCACGTGCAGTTCCTTGGCCAGCGCCTTCAGCGAGCGCGAGATCTCGGAGATCTCGGTGGCGCGGTTCTCGCTGTTGCCGGGCACCTGCATGAGCTGCAGGTAGTCGATGACGACGATGCCGAGATCGTGCTCGCGCTTGATGCGGCGGCAGCGCGAGCGCACCTCGTTGGGCGAGAGCGCCGGGGTGTCGTCGATGAAGATCTTGACCTCGGAGAGCATCTTGATCGCCGAATTCACGCGCGACCAGTCCTCGTCCTCGAGCTGGCCGGTACGCAGGCGCCCGGCATTGACGCGACCCATCGACGAGATCAGGCGGAAGGCCAGCTGCGAGGCCGACATCTCCATCGAGAACACCACCGCCGTCTTCTTGCTCTTCAGCGCCGCGTACTCGGCCATGTTGAGCGCGAAGGTGGTCTTGCCCATCGCCGGGCGCGCCGCGAGGATGATCAGATCCGAGGGCTGCAGGCCTGCGGTCATCTCGTCGAAGTCGTTGAAGCCGGTCGGCAGGCCGGTGACGTTGCCCTGGTTCTCGTAGCGCTCCTGCAGCATCTGGAACGCTTCCTTCATCGCATCGCGCAGCGGCACGTAGGCCCGGCGCCCGCGCGCGCCCTGCTCGGCGATCTTGAACACCTTCTGCTCGGCGTCGGAGAGCACCTCGCTGGTCGAGCGCCCCTCCGGCTGGAAGCCGTCGTTGACGATCTCGGTGCCGGCCTCGATCAGCTGCCGCAGCACCGCCTTCTCGCGCACGATCTCGGCGTAGGCCTTGATGTTGGCGGCCGAGGGCGTGGTGGTGGCGAGCTCGATGAGATAGGCGCCGCCGCCGACCTGCTCGGCCACGCCGTTGTTCTCGAACCATTCGCCGAGCGTCACCGCATCGAAGGGCTGGTTCTTGTTGGCGAGGTCGCGGATCGCGCGGTAGATCAGGCGGTGGTCGCGCCGGTAGAAGTCGTCCTCGGAGACCAGGTCGCCGACGGTGTCGAGCGACTCCGGCGCGAGCATGAGGCCGCCCAGCACCGCCTGCTCGGCCTCGACCGACTGCGGCGGGATCCTGAGCGCCTCGATCCTCGCGTCGGGCTGGAAGTCGGAACGTGCTCCGGAACGTGCGGCCATGGCGGTGTCGGTCTCGAGGAGTGCGTGCGCGCCGCCGGAGGCCGGTCGCGACCGCGCATGCTAGCGGGGCGCCGGCACCGGGCGTTGCAGACAAGTCCGTGGGAAAGCTGTGGATAACAGGTGGGAAAGCGTCGGCCCGGCGCGTCGCAGCGACTGCGACGGCCATGAACGAAGACGGGCGCCCGTGGGCGCCCGTCCGCGACGTGCCTGGAGGCCGCGTATCAGGCGGCGACGCCCTCGACGATCACCTTGACCGTGGTCTCGATGCCGGCGTGCAGGTAGACGTTGATGTCGTACTCGCCGGCGCGGCGGATCGGGCCTTCGCCCATCACCACCTCGGACTTCTCCAGCGGCTTGCCGGCCGCGGTGAAGGCCTCGGCGATGTCGCGCGGACCGATCGAGCCGAACAGCTTGCCCTCGGCCGACGCGTTGGCGCTGATGGTGACGCTGGCGCCCTCGAGATCGCCCAGGCGCGACTGCGCGGTGTCGAGCTGCTCCTTGGCGCGCGCCTCGTACTCGGCGCGACGCTGCTCGAACTCGGCCAGGTTGGCCTCGGTCGCCGGCACGGCCTTGCCCTGCGGGACCAGGAAGTTGCGGCCGTAGCCCGGGCGCACGTTGACCTTGTCGCCGAGCTTGCCGAGGTTCTGCACGTTCTGCAGGAGGATGAGTTGCATGGTCTTGCTCCGTATTCGTTAGCGGACCGAAAGGCGGCCCGCAGCGCAGTGGCTGTCCGAACGGATGGGGCCGAACGCGGCGGCCGCGCTCCGTGCCGGAGCCGGCCACCGCCGCCGCATCACGCGTTGTGGTTGTCCGTGTACGGGATCAGGGCGAGGTAGCGCGCGCGCTTGACCGCGGTCGCCAGCTGGCGCTGGTACTTGGACTTGGTGCCCGTGATGCGGCTCGGCACGATCTTGCCGGTCTCGGTCAGGTACTGGCGGAGGGTGTTGAGATCCTTGTAGTCGATCTCCTTGACGCCCTCGGCGGTGAACTTGCAGAACTTGCGGCGGCGGAAGAACTTGGACATGGGAGCGCTCCTCGATCAGGCGTTGGAATCGGCCGACTCGGCCTTGTTGTCGCCATCCGACGACTCGTCGTCACGGCGCCGGCGCTCGCCGCGCTCGGGACGGTCGCCGCGATCGCCGCGGTCGTTCTTCTCGTCCTTGCTCTTCATGATGAAGGACTGCTCGGTGTCGGCCTCGTCGCGCTTCATCACCAGGTGACGCAGGATCGCGTCGTTGAAGCGGAAGGCGTCGACCAGCTCGTCCAGGCCCTTCTGGCTGACTTCGATGTTGAGCAGCACGTAGTGCGCCTTGACCAGGTTCTCGATCGGATACGCCAGCTGGCGGCGGCCCCAGTCCTCGAGACGGTGGATCTGGCCGTTCTCGCCTTCGATCAGCGCCTTGTAGCGCTCGATCATGGCGGGCACCTGCTCGCTCTGGTCCGGATGGACCAGGAACACGACTTCGTAATGACGCATGGTGGTTCCTCGTGGATGTCGCCGCCGGCGGCGGCTGGACAGCCCCCCGACCGGCGCGCGCGCCGCGGTGGGGCAAGGTCACCCGTACGGACGCACGGGAGCCGGATAGTATGGCAGCACCGAGCAGGCCCGGCAATCGCTGGGGCCCGGGCGTGGGGAGCCAGGGACACGGGGACCGGGGGCCCGGGAGGGGGTACCCCGTGCCCCGCAAGCGTCAGAGCGCGGCGACGTCCGCGGTGGTGAAGCTCTCGCCGCAGCCGCATTCGCCCTTCATGTTCGGGTTGCGGAACACGAACTGCTCGCCCAGGCCCTGCTTGACGAAGTCGATCTCGGTGCCGTCGACCAGGGGCAGGCTGTCGGGGTCGACGCGGATGGCGACGCCGTCCTGCTCGAACACCGCATCGTCCCCGCGCGCCTCGCGCGCCATGTCGACCACGTAGCCCCAGCCCGAGCAGCCGGTGCGCTTGACCCCGAAGCGCAGCCCGATCGTGCCGGGCTCGACCTCGAGGTAGTGGCGGACGCGCGCGTGCGCGGCGGGAGTCAGGTGGATGCTCATGGCGGTTCCTCGTGCGGGCGGCGCGCGGGCGCCGGCGGACGCTGCGTATTCTAAGGGTCCGGGCCGGCCGCTATCATCGCCGGTCCTTCCTTCAGTCACCCTCAGTTGGGGCCGTGCCCCGGGAATCGCAAGCAATGACGATCACGAGCGTCCAGGAGGCGCTGTCCGGCCGTATCCCCGCCGGCAGCCAGGTCACCGTCCGCGGCTGGGTGCGCACCCGCCGCGACTCCAAGGCCGGCCTGTCGTTCGTGAATCTCAGCGACGGCTCCGGCTTCCATCCGATCCAGCTGGTCGCGCCCGCCGCCCTGCCCAACTACGACAGCGAGGTCCGCCACCTCACCGCCGGCTGCGCGATCGTCGCCACCGGCACGCTGGTGGCCTCGCAGGGCCAGGGCCAGGCCTTCGAGATCCAGGCGGAGGCGGTCGAGGTCAGCGGCTGGGTGGACGACCCGGAGACCTATCCGATCCAGCCCAAGGCGCATTCCATGGAGTTCCTGCGCGAGGTCGCCCACCTGCGCCCGCGCACCAACCTGTTCGGCGCGGTCACCCGCATCCGCCACTGCCTGGCGCAGGCGGTGCACCGCTATTTCCACGAGCAGGGCTTCGTCTGGGTCAATACGCCGATCATCACCACCTCCGACGCCGAGGGCGCCGGCCAGCTGTTCCGGGTCTCGACCCTCGACCTCGCCAACCTGCCCTACGGCGAGGAGGGCGGTGTCGACTTCGGGCGCGACTTCTTCGGCAAGGAGACCTTCCTGACCGTCTCCGGCCAGCTCAACGTCGAGGCCTACGCGCTCGCGCTGTCCAAGGTCTACACCTTCGGCCCGACCTTCCGCGCCGAGAACTCCAACACCGCCCGTCACCTGGCGGAGTTCTGGATGATCGAGCCGGAGGTCGCATTCGCCGACCTCGACGCCCTCGCCGGGCTTTCCGAGCAGTTCCTGAAGTACCTGTTCGCCGCGGTCCTGGCCGAACGTGCCGACGACATGGCGTTCATCGCGGAGCGGGTGGAGAAGAGCGCGGTGTCGCGCCTCGAGGCCTTCATCGCCGCGCCGTTCGAGCGCATCGACTACACCGACGCCATCGCCCTGCTGCAGAAGAGCGGGCAGAAGTTCGAGTACCCGGTCGAGTGGGGCCTGGACCTGCAGACCGAGCACGAGCGCTGGCTGTCGGAGCAGCACGTCGG
Source organism: Coralloluteibacterium stylophorae (assembly GCF_018122625.2). Taxonomy (GTDB): domain Bacteria; phylum Pseudomonadota; class Gammaproteobacteria; order Xanthomonadales; family Xanthomonadaceae; genus Coralloluteibacterium; species Coralloluteibacterium stylophorae. Next base: position 509,326 of record NZ_JAGQFT020000001.1, read on the forward strand.
CCGCCCGGTGGTGGTGACCAACTACCCCGAGCAGATCAAGGCCTTCTACATGCGCATCAACGACGACGGCCGCACCGTCGCGGCGATGGACGTGCTGGCGCCGGGCATCGGCGAGATCATCGGCGGCTCGCAGCGCGAGGAGCGGCTCGACCTGCTCGATGCGCGCATGGCCCAGTTCGGCATCGAGCGCGAGCACTACGAGTGGTACCGCGACCTGCGCCGCTACGGCACCGTCCCGCACGGCGGTTTCGGCCTCGGCTTCGAGCGGCTGGTCTGCTACGTCTGCGGCCTGTCCAACATCCGCGACGCCATCCCCTACCCGCGCACGCCGGGCCACGCGACCTTCTGAGCATGGGCATCGCCATCCTCGAGCTCGCCATCCTCGGCGCCATCGGCCTGGCGATCGGCGGCATCGCCTGCTTCGGCCTGTTCTGGCTGCTGAGCGCGCTGCACCTGCGCGACCACGATCCGCGGACGCGGGCGCGGCTGGGGGCCGACCCGCTGGCCTGGGCCGGCTGGTTCCTGCGCGGGCAGTTCCGCAAGGCGCCGGACGACGGCCTGCGCGGGCTGGCGGTGCCGGCGCAGGTGGGACTGTGGGTCGGGGCCGGCGCCGCCGTCGTCGCGCTGGTGCTGGTCGGCATCCGCGCGCTGGTCCAGCCTTCTTGAACGGAGAGACACCCATGAGCCATCAGGACCAGTGGTGGGTCGCGGCGCTCGGCCGCAGCCTGGTCTGGGCGCGGCTGCGGCTGCGCGAGTCCGGCATCGCCGAAGTCTTCGACTGCGACGGCAACACCCTGACCTACGACAGCCTCGACAGCGCGCGCGGCGCGCTGCTCGACGCCGACTTCCGCGCCTTCGACGGCCTCGACGAGGACGACGCCGCCGAACTCGGCTTCGCGCCCAGCGAGATCGCGCCGCCGCAGGGCGACGACGAGGAAACGCTGCGCCCGCGCATGATCCAGGCGCTCGGCGGGCGCGCCTGAGGCCGGGATGTACCTGCCCCGGGCCTTCGTCGAGGAGGACCCCGCCGCGCTCGAGCGGTTGCTGGCGCGCGATCCCTTCGTGACCCTGGTCACCGTGCAGGACGGGCTGCCGTTCGCCAGCCACCTGCCGGTGCTGCATGCGCGCCGCGGCGATGCGCTGCTGCTCGAGGGCCACTGGGCACGCCCCAACCCGCAATCCGCGCACGGCGGCGCGGCGCTGGTGGTGGTGCACGGGCCGCACGCCTACGTGTCGCCCGCGGCCTATCCCGACAAGGTCGCCGCCGCGCGCGTGCCGACCTGGAACTACGCCCTCGCCCACCTGCACGGCCGGCTCGAGCCGGTCGCCGACGAGGACGCCCTCGGCGACCTGGTGGCGCGGATGAGCGCGCGCTTCGAAAGCTCCGTGGGTAGCGACTGGCGCTTCGACGCCGACGACCCGGCCCAGCGCCGCCAGCTCCGCGGCATCGTCGGCTTCCGTTTCCACGTCGAGCGCGCCGCGCTCAAGTTCAAGCTGAGCCAGAACCATCCGGTCGCCAATGTCGAGGCGGTGGCCGCGGCGCTGGCGGGCCGGGACCCGGCCGGCGCCGAGGTGGCCGCGCTGATGCGCGAGCACCTGGCGAAGCGGCGCGACTGACGGGGACGCGCCGCCATGGATCTCGACCTCACCGGAAGACACGCCCTCGTCTGCGGCGCCTCGCAGGGGCTGGGTCTGGCCGCCGCACGCGAACTGGCCCTGCTCGGCGCGAGCGTGAGCCTGCTCGCACGCCGCGCCGATCGGCTGGCCGGGGTCGCAGCCACGCTCGACGATCGCGCCCCGGGCCAGCGCCATGGCTGGATCGCGGTCGACACCGGCGAGACCGCAGTGCTTCGTGCCAAGGTCGCGGCACTCGTCGCGCAGGCGCCGGTGCACGTGCTGGTCAACAACAGCGGCGGTCCGCCGCCGGGCGCCCTGGAGGACGCCGACGAGGCGGCGCTGCTGGCGGCCTACCGCCAGCACGTGCTGGCCGCGCAGACGCTCGCCGGGATCGTCGTTCCGGGCATGCGTCGCGACGGCTTCGGGCGCATCGTCAACATCGTCTCCAGCTCCGTACGCGAACCGATTCCCGGCCTCGGCGTCTCCAACGTCACCCGCGGCGCGATGGCGAGCTGGGCCAAGACGCTCGCGCGCGAGCTGGCCCCGTACGGCATCACCGTCAACAACGTGTTGCCGGGCTCCATCGACACCCCGCGCATCGCCGAGCTCGCCGCGGCCCGCGCCGCCGGGCGCGGCAGCGATGCGGCGACGATCCGCCAGGAGATGGCCGACGCGATCCCGATGCGCCGCCTCGGCCGGGCCGAGGAGGTCGGCGCCGCCGTGGCCTTCCTCGCCGCGCCGGCCGCCGCCTACATCAGCGGCGTCAGCCTGGCCGTCGACGGCGGCCGCATGCACGCGCTCTGAGCGCATGCCGGAAGGTCCCGAGATCCGCCGCGCGGCCGATCGTCTCGCCGAGGCCATCGTCGGCGAGCCGCTGGTCGAGGCGTTCCTCCAGCCGCCGGCGCTCGCGCCGCGGGCGAAGGCGCTCGTCGGCGCGGAGGTCGTGTCGGTGACGCCGCGCGGCAAGGCGCTGCTGACCCGCTTCTCCAACGGCCTGACCCTCTACACCCACAACCAGCTCTACGGCGTCTGGCGGGTCGCCGCACCGGGCGCGCGGCCGGCCACGACGCGCTCGCTGCGCGTGGCGCTGGAGACCGCGCGCCATGCGGTCCTGCTGTACTCGGCCTCGGACATCGCCCTGCTCGACGACGACGGCCTGCGCCGGCATCCGTTCCTCTCGCGCATCGGCCCGGACGTGCTCGATCCCGCTCTCGGCGCGGACGAGGTGGTGCGGCGCCTGGAGGGCACGCGCTTCCGCGGCCGCGGTCTGCCGGCGCTGCTGCTCGACCAAGCGTTCCTCGCCGGCATGGGCAACTACCTGCGTTCGGAGGTCCTGTTCCAGGCGCGCATCGCACCCACCTGGAAACCGAAGGACCTCGCCGACGCCGGACGCCGGCGCCTGGCCGAGGCCCTGCTGGACGTGCCGCGGCGCAGCTACCGCGCCCGCGGCATCGCCGCCACCGCCGGCATGCGCAGCGACTACATCACCGAGACGCCGGACGCGTTCGAGATGCAGGTCTTCGCCCGCGCCGGCGAGCCCTGCCCCGCCGGCTGCGGCGGCTCGATCCAGCGGGTGATGCTGGCGCACCGGCGGCTGTACTGGTGTCCGCGCTGTCAGCGGTGAGGGGGCCGACCGCAGCGATTCTCGCGTCGACCCCATGCACGATGCCTTCCCGTTCCCCGTTCCCCGTTCCCCGTTCCCCGTTCCCCGACTCCCGATTCCCGATTCCCGATTCCCGATTCCCAAGCCCCAAGCCCCAAGCCCCAAGCCAACCCCGTGGCGGCGACGCGACCTGCCGGCGAGCCGCGCGGGACGCCGATGCGATCCGGGACCTCCGGCGGCGATGGCGTCGTGGCGCCGCACGACGACGGGCCGGCGTCCGCGGTGCGAGAATGCCAGCCGTCTTTCCGCAGCGAGCCGCCCGCATGACCCATCGCCTGCAACACCTCCTCGACGCCAACCGCGCCTGGGCCGATCGCGTCGTGGCCGAGGATCCCGGCTTCTTCGATCGCCTCGTGAACCAGCAGGCGCCCGAGGTGCTGTGGATCGGCTGCTCCGACTCGCGCGTGCCGGCCAACCAGATCATCGACATGGCCCCGGGCGAGGTGTTCGTCCACCGCAACGTCGCCAACGTGGTGGTGCATACCGACCTCAACTGCCTCTCGGCGATCCAGTTCGCGGTCGAGCTGCTCAAGGTGCGGCACATCCTCGTGGTCGGCCACTACGGCTGCAGCGGCGTGCACGCGAGCATGACCAACACCCGCGTCGGGCTGGCCGACAACTGGCTGCGCCATGTCGGCGACGTCGCCGCCAAGCACGCCGGCCACCTGGCAGGCATCGAGCCCGAGCACCTGCGCCACGACCGCCTGTGCGAGCTCAACGCGATCGAGCAGATGCTCAACGTCTGCCAGACCACGGTCGTCGCCGATGCCTGGGCGCGCGGGCAGAGCCTGTCGGTGCATGCCTGGGTCTACAGCCTGCGCGACGGCCGCGTGCGCGTGCTGAGCGACGGCGTCTCGGCTCCGGACGAACTCGCGCCGCGTTACGAGGCCGCGCTCGCCCGGCTCCCGGGCCTCGGCCCGGCGCTGGCCTGAACGACGCAACGGAGGGTCTTTGGATGCTGATGCCGCCGATCGACCTGCAGGCCTGGATCGAGGGCCACCGCGAGCTGCTGAAGCCGCCGGTGGGCAACAAGTGCATCGTCGACGGCGACTTCATCGTGATGGTCGTCGGCGGGCCCAACGCCCGCACCGACTACCACTACGATGAGGGCCCGGAGTTCTTCTACCAGCTCGAGGGCGAGATGGTGCTCAGGGTGCAGGACGAAGGCCGTGCGCGCGACATCACGATCCGCGCCGGCGAGCTGTTCTACCTGCCGCCGAAGGTCCCGCACTCGCCGCAGCGCCCGGCCGGCGGCGTCGGCCTGGTGATCGAGCGCAGGCGCCTGGAAGGCGAGCGCGACGGCCTGATGTGGTTCTGCGAGCGCTGCAACCACCTGCTGTTCGAGACCTATTTCCCGCTCGGCAGCATCGAGACCGACTTCCCGCCGGTGTTCGAGCGCTTCTACCGCTCGCACGCCCTGCGCACCTGCGACGCCTGCGGGCACCTCAACCCGGCGCCCGCCAAGTACGAGGACATCGACGCATGACCATGGACCCGACCACCCGTACCGAGATCGAGGCCGCCGCCTTCCGGCGCCTGGTCAGGCACCTCAACGCCGACCGCCTGGACGTGCAGAACATCGACCTGATGACCTTGGCCGGCTTCTGCCGCAACTGCCTGGGCGACTGGTACCGCGAGGCGGCCGCCGAGCGCGGCATCGCCCTCGACAAGGACGCCGCACGCGAGGCGATCTACGGCGAACCCTTCTCCGAATGGAAGGCCAAGCACCAGAAGCCGGCGACGCCGGAACAGCTCGCCGCCTTCGAGGCGGCGCAGAAGACGCACGGCTGAGCGTCCCTTCTGGTAGGAGCGGCTCCAGCCGCGACCGGTGCCGGACATCGCAGCTGCGCCGCCGCACCCGCTCTCCCGGCGGCGCGGAGGATTGCCTGCGGATCCGCAGGGGCCGAGGTCTCGGTTCCCCAGCCGCCCCGCTCCACCACCGAGGGGTTCAGCCGGTCGCGGCTGAAGCCGCTCCTGCAGGGGCCGGCTTCAGCCCCCCGCGCAGAACGCGGCGTAGTCGATGTAGCCGGGGAAGGCGCGTCCGGGCGCGCAGACCGGGCAGTCGGAATCGGGCGGCAGGCGCGTCTCGCGGAAGCGCATGCGCAGCGCGTCGAAGTGCAGCAGGCGCCCGGAGAGCGTCTCGCCGAGGCCGAGGACGAGCTTGATCGCCTCGGTCGCCTGCAGCAGGCCGATCACGCCGGGCACGATGCCCAGCACGCCGGCCTCGGCGCAGTTGGGCGCGGCCTCCGGCGGCGGCGGCTCCGGGAACAGGCAGCGATAGCATGGCGCCTGTCCGCGCCGGCGGCCGGCATCGAACACGCTCGCCTGACCGTCGAAGCGGTGCACCGCGCCGTACACCAGGGGCTTGCCGAGCTTCACGCAGGCGTCGTTGAGCAGATAACGGGCGGCGAAGTTGTCGGCGCCGTCGATGACCACGTCGGCCGTGGCGATCAGCGCCTCGACGTTGTCCGCCCGCACCCGCAACGGGTGCGTCTCGATCCGGGTCCGCGGGTTCAGTGCCGCCAGGGCCGCGGCCGCCGAATCGACCTTGGCAACCCCGATCCGCGCCTCGGTGTGCAGGATCTGGCGCTGCAGGTTGCTGCGGTCGACCACGTCGTCGTCGGCCAGCACCAGCGTGCCCACGCCGGCGGCGGCCAGGTAGTAGGCCGCGGGCGAGCCGAGCCCGCCGGCCCCGATCAGGACCACCCGCGCCGCCTCGAGCCGGCGCTGGCCCTCCGGCCCCACCTCCGGCAGGCGCAGCTGCCGCGAATAGCGCTCGTGGAAGTCGAGGTCGCCTTCCGGCACGTCCAGCGGGAGCCCCTCGGCCTGCCAGCGAGTCGTTCCGCCGGCCACCGAGGCGACCCGGCCGTAGCCCGCAGCCTGCAGCGTCGCGGCCGCCTGCGCCGAACGGCCGCCCGTCTGGCAGATCAGGAGCACCTCGGCATGCGGATCGGGCAGCCAGCGCGCGGGCGTGGCCTCGAGCGACGCCCGCGCGACGCCCAGCGCACCGCGCGCCATGCCCAGCGCCTGCTCGTGGACCTCACGCACGTCGACCAGCACTGCGCCGGCCTGCTGGCGCGCGGACGCCTCCGCCGGGAGGATCTCGATGATGTCGGCCATCGCGCGATTATCCGTCGCTGGACCCTGCGGCGCGAGCGCCCGCTCAATAACGCAGCACCTCGACCACGCTCCCGGCTTCGTAGCGCCGCGCGCCCTCCTCCATCACGATCAGCGCATCGCTGTCGGCCGCGGCGCGCATGCGGTGGGAGCCGTCGGCGGGATTGGCATGCACGACGAGGCTGCCGTCCTCCGCCGACTGCAGGCGGCCGCGCAGGAACTCCAGCCGCTCGTGGCGCTTCTCCCATGACGCCACCAGGCGCGCGCGCAGCCGGTGGGCGGCCTCGGGCCGCCCCTGCAGCGCATCGAGCAGACCGCGACCCAGGGTCAGGAAGGTCGCCAGCACCGAGACCGGATTGCCCGGCAGGCCGAGGATGCAGGCCCGGTCCCAGTCGCCGAACAGTACCGGCATCCCCGGCTTCATGCGCACCTTCCAGAAGCGGATGCGGCCGTGGGTGTCCAGCAGTGCAGGCAGGTGGTCCTTCTCGCCCGCGGACACGCCGCCGCAGGTGATGACCAGATCGAATGCGCCGGCGGCGTCCGCGAGTGCGGCCCGCATCCGCGCCGGGTCGTCGGGAAGGGCCGGCAGCGCCATCGGCTCCAGGCCGAGCTCGGCCAGCAGGCCCATGAGCAGCACCCGGTTGCTGTCGTAGATCTCGCCGCGGGCCAGCGGCTCGCCGGGGCGGCGCAGCTCGTCGCCGGTGGTGAACACGGCCACGGTCGGCCGCGCCGCGACCTCCAGCTCGGCGATGCCCATCGCGGCGGCGAGCGCGAGCCGCGCCGGGTTCAGCGGCTCGCCGGCGCGCAGCACCAGGTCACCGACGGCCACGTCCTCGCCCGCGCGGCGCAGGTGCGTGCCCGCAGCGGGCGTGGACAGTGCGACCACGCGCTCGCCCTCGACCCGCGCGTTCTCCTTCATCAGCACGGCATCGGCGCCGGCGGGCAGCGCGGCGCCGGTGGTGATGCGGACGGTCTCGCCGACCCCCACGCGCAGGTCGTGCGCCCGCCCGGCGAACTGCTCGCCGACCAGGCGCAGGCCGTCGCCCGCGGCGGCGACATCCGCGGCCCGCAGGGCGAAGCCGTCCATGGCCGCATTGTCGAAGGACGGCAGGGCGATCGGCGCCGCCAGGTCCCGGGCGAGCACGCGGCCCCGGGCGCGCGCCAGCGGCACCCGCTCGGCCGGCAGGCGGCGTTCGTGGCCGGTCTCGCGCACGATGCGCAGCGCCTCGGCGAAGCCGATGCGGAAGGGATGGGCCTCGGTCACGCGGGTGTCTCCGGTCGGAAATCGGGTCGTGCGGGATCGTCGCGCGCGCCGCCCGCTTCCGCGGCGGCGAGCGCGGCCGGCGTGTTGAGGTTGCCGACGCAGGCGGCGAGCGCGACGACGGCGAAGCCGGCCTGCGCCTGCACCTCGCGCACCGCGAGCCGGCCCGCGGCCAGCGCCGCATCCACGCGCCCGCGCATGGGCGCGACCCGGTACAGGGCGAGCATGGGCTGCAGGCCGTCGGGTTCGGCGGCGACGGCACCATCGGCCCGCTCCGCAGCGGCCCGCAGCGCATGGAGCGCCGCCGGTTCGAGCGCGTGGGCGTCGACCGGAACCGTCATCAGCCACGCCGTGGTGCAGTGCGCGAGCAGCGCTGCCACGCCGGACAGCGGCCCCTGCGGCGCACCGGCATCGGCGACGGCCGACAGGCCGTGGCGCCGGTAGAGGTCTCCGTTGCGGTTGGCGCTCACCCGCACCTGCGCGAACCACGGCCCGAGCCGACGCACCTGGCGCAGCACCAGCGGCTCGCCGGCGAATTCGATCCAGGCCTTGTCGCGGCCGCCGAAGCGGCGCCCCTCGCCGCCGGCGAGGATCCCGAGCGTGACGTCGTCGAGCCGCCCGCCCATCGCTCCCTCAGCGCTTCTTGACGTGCCGCATCAGGCGCTTGCGGCTCTTGATCTGGCGCTCGGTCAGCTCGTTCTTGCGGCCCTCGTAGGGATTGGCGCCCTCGCGGAACTCGAACTTCACCGGCGTGCCGACCAGCTTGTAGCGCTTGCGGAAGAAGTTCTCGAGGTAGCGCTTGTAGCTCACCGGCAGCGTCTTCAGGCGGGTGCCGTGGACGATGAAGGTCGGCGGGTTCTCGCCGCCGGGATGGGCGAAGCGCAGTTTGGCCACGTGCCCGCGCACCACCGGCGGCTGGAAGGCCTCGTAGGCGATCTCCAGCGCGCGGGTGACCTCGGAGGTCGAGAATGCGCGCGTGGCCGAGGCGTGCGCGCGGTGGATCGCCTGGAACAGCTCGCGCAGGCCGCTGCCGTGCCTGGCCGAGATCGTGATCCGTTCGGCCCAGTCGACGAAGGCCAGCTTGCGGTCGAGCAGGCCCATGGTCTGGCTGCGCTGGTAGTCGCTCTGCCCGTCCCACTTGTTGACCGCCACCACCAGCGCGCGGCCGGCCTCGAGTACGTGCCCGAGCACGGTGGCGTCCTGCTCGGTCACGCCCTCGCCGGCGTCGATCAGCACCACCGCGACCTGGCAGGACTCGATCGCCTGCAGGGTCTTGATGATCGAGAACTTCTCGACGACCTCGTCGACGCGGCCCTTCTTGCGGATGCCGGCGGTATCGATGAGGGTGTACTTGCGGCCGTCGCGGTCGAGATCGATCGAGATCGAGTCGCGCGTGGTCCCGGGCACGTCCGAGGCGATCACCCGCTCCTCGCCGAGCAGGCGGTTGACCAGGGTGGACTTGCCGACGTTCGGGCGGCCGATGAAGGCCAGGCGCATGCGCTGGGGATCGGGCGGCTCCTCGCCCGCGGCGGCATCCGGCAGCCCGGCGGCGACCACCTCGAGCAGGTCGTCGATGCCGCGCTGGTGCGAGGCGGCGATCGGCAGCACGTCCTCGACCCCGAAGCGGGCGAACTCGGCGAGCGCGGCCTGCAGGTCGACGCCGTCGGTCTTGTTCACCACCAGCCGGAACGCGCGCCCGCTGCGCCTGAGCCAGGCGAGGATCTCGGAATCGAGCCCGGACGCGCCCTCGCGCCCGTCGACGATGAACAGGATCAGGTCGGCCTCGAGTGCGGCGGCGCGGGCCTGGCGCGTGGTGGCGCCGGCGAGGTCCTCGCCCTCGCCCTCGATGCCGCCGGTGTCGACCAGCGCGAAGGGTCGCTCCGGAAGGAGCCGGCAGACGCCGTAGTGGCGGTCGCGCGTCACCCCCGGCTGGTCGTGGACCAGCGCATCGCGGGTGCGTGTGAGCGCGTTGAAGAGCGTGGACTTGCCGACGTTCGGCCGTCCGACGAGGGCGACCAGAGGCAGCATTGCTCAGGGTCCATGACGTCGTGGTACGGAAACGCCGCAACGCGCGACCCGTCGGTGAGGCGGGTCGCGTCGCGGCGGAAGGTGCGACAGCGTACCGCGGCGCCCGCCGCGGACGAAATCACGCTCGCCGCGGGCGCGCCGCGGCGATGGCGGTGCCGGAAGCGCCGCCCTCAGTCGATGCGGTAGGCGGCGAGCTTGCCGTCGGTGGAGATGGCGTAGAGCGTGCCGTCGGCACCCACCTGCGGCGTGGCGCGGATCGCCGAGCCCTGCAGACGCTCGCGCGCGGCGATCTCGCCGGAGTCCAGGTCGATCCAGTGCAGGTAGCCGTCGTAGTCGCCGACCACCATGTAGTTGCCCTGGATCGCCGGGGTGGTGAGCCAGCGCCGCGCCAGCGCCTCCTGGCGCCACATCGCGGAGCCGCCGAAGCGGTCCAGCGACCAGGCCGTGCCGTGGGTGTCGACCGCCAGCACGCGCTGCTCGGTGACCGCCATGCCGGCATAGCTGCCGATGTCGCGGTTCCACAAGGGTGCGCCGCTGTCGCTGCTCATCGCCAGGGCCTGACCCTTGAAACTGATGGCGTAGAGCAGGCTGCCGGACACCGCGAGCTCGCCGTCGACGTCGGCCATGCGCTCGAGGTCGGTACGGCCCTCGGGCTGCGCCACGACCTGCTCCCAGCGGCGCAGGCCGGTGCGCAGGTCGAGCGCGGTGACCGTGCCGCCGGCGTCGCCCAGGTAGACGATGCCGTTGGCGACCACCGGCTCGGCGTTGCCGCGCACGGTCAACGACGGCAGCTGCTGCTGGTCGAAGGTCCAGCGCCGCTCGCCGTTGGCGAGGTCGTAGGCGCTGGTGCGGCCGTCGTTGCTGCGCACGATGGCCAGGCCGCCCGCGACTGCGGGCGCGGTGATCACCTCGGAGGTGGTGGTCGCGTGCCAGCGCTGGCTGCCGGTGGCGGCATCGAGCGCGACGATGTCGCCGTTGAGTCCGCCGACCACGACCACGCCCTCGCCCGCTCCCGGGCCGCCGCTGAGCTGGTATTCGGTCTCGATCTCCCAGATCTCCTTGCCCGTCTGCGCGTCGAGCGCACGGACGCGGCCCTCCAGGTCCGCGGCGTAGACCGCGCCGTCGACCACCGCCGGATGCTGGCGCAGGCCGAGGCGCTCCTCGCCATCGCCGATGGACTGCGACCAGAGCTCGCGGATCTCGATGGTCGGCGTGATGTCGGTCAGCTCGGCAGGCGCGGTCGCGTCCTTGTCGTCGCTGCTGAACCAGCCCTTGATCGTGCTGCAACCCGGCAGCGCGAGGGCGACCGCCATCGCCAGCAACACGGGCGTGCGTGCGGCACGGCGCGGCGCCACGCGGCGCGCGCGGATTTCGGTGGACAGGGTCATGTCAGGCCTCCGGCGATGCGGCGGGTGCGCCGCCGAGGTCGGTCAGTTTCAGCTCCACCAGCGCACGGATCGGCGCGGCGGCATCCAGATGGGTCAGGGCCTCGTCATAGGCCGCGCGCGCCTGCTCGGTCTCGCCCAGCGCCCGCTGTGCGTCGCCACGGAGGTCGGCGGCCAGGCCCGTATAGCTGCCGGCCTCGAGCCGGCCGAGCGTCGCCAGCGCATCCGCGGGTTCGCCCGCAGCCAGCTGCAGGCGCGCCAGGCGCAGCACGACGAGGCCGTCGAGCGCCGGATCGGCGGCCGCGCCGGCGGCCTCCTGGAGCGTCGCGGCGGCCGCGGCGGCATCACCCGCGTCCAGCTGCGCGCGTGCGGCGTGCAGCGCGGCGAGCACGGCGTAGGCGCTGTCGGGATGCTGCGCGCGCAGCGCGTGCGCGAGGTCCGCGACCCGGCCCGCCTCCGCGTCCCCGGCGGCCTCGATCACCGCGTAGTGCTGGGCCGCGACATCCTCCGCTTCGGAGGCCCTGTGGTTCTTCCAGATGAAACCGCCGGCGATGAGCGCCAGGCCGACGGCGACGCCACCGAGGATCGCCGCGCCGTTCTCGCGCAACCAGGCGCGGACGCGTTCGCCCTGTTCGAATTCGTCTTGCAGTTCGATGACCGTACTCCAGATCTTGCGGGATACATCGCGGCCGCGATCGGCGCCGCGATGACGTGCGACGGCCCCCGCGCACCGTCGCCGGCGACTCAGCCGCCGGGCGGCGTCAGGCTGCCGTCGCGCGAGATGGTAAACCGAGCGACCTGCGCGCGCTGATAGGGCGCGAGGTCGATCGCCTCGCCGGCGTTCAGGACGTCGACCGCTTCGGCGTTGCCGAGCGTCACCCGCGCCGGCGCGCCGGCATCGAACTGCCGCACCTCGCCATCCTGCAGCAGGCCCTGGGCGAGGCGCTGGCCCTCGTGCCCGTAGACCTCGAACCAGCTCTCGCCGTGCGCGCGCAGCACCAATCCCGCGCCGGCGTCGGCCGCGGCGGACTCCGCAGCGTCCTGCTCCGGCGTCATGCCCCCGGTCGCCGGCGGTACCACCGGCCCCTGCAGCTGGACCGGCTCGCGCTGGTAGGCCGGCGTCAGCGAGGCCAGGACGGGCGTGTCGAGACCGACGTCCGGCGGGACCGGCGCGGCGCTCTCCATCCCGACGTCCAGCGGCTGGTCGAGGGAGGTCAAGGCGCTGTCGCGCCCGCTGAGATGCTCGCGGGTGCCCAGCCATACCGGCAGCGCCAGCACTGCGGTGATCGCGACATAGACGAACTTGCGCGCCGAGCGGTCCAGCGTGTGCTTGAGGCGCGAGGTATGGGCCATCGTGACCAGAGGCTCCACCGGCTGGCGCGCGGGGAAGTGCGCGTCGACCTCGCTGCGCGGCACGTCGACCAGGCGCGCGTAGCTCATCAGCTGGCCGCGCAGGTGCACCCCGGAGCCGAGGCGGTCCCAGTCGCAGGCCTCGATCGCCTCGATCACGCGCCTCGGCAGGCGGATCTGGCCCGAAACGTCGTCGATGCGCAGTCCCTGCGCTTCGCGCGCCTGCTTGAGCCTGAGTCCGAGCGGCTCTGTCTGGATGTCGTTGGGCATGGACGGATGCTGCGGACTCATGGGACGGCTCAACCTCCGGAGGCGGTTGCGGTGTAGTCGGGAAATTCGTCGCGGAGACGTTCACGATAGCGAGACGCGGCCTGTGTGTCTCCCAGTGCCTGCTCGATTCGTGACCCGAGATCCAGTGTCGGCGCATCCAGCGGACCGGCGGCCTCGCGCCGCTGCAGGAATGCGCGGGCGCTCAGGTGGTCGCCGGCCCGGTAGCTCAGCGCGGCCAGCTGGGCCAGCGCGCCCGGATCGTTCGGGCGCAGCTCCAGGCTCTTGCGGAAGTACTGCTCGGCGCCGGCCAGGTTGCCGGCCTGCAGCGCGCAGGTCCCGGCGTTCTCGAGCGCACCGGCCCGCGACTTGTAGAAGGGGTCGGCAAGCGCCCGCGCGAACCAGGCGTCCGCCTCCGGCGCGCGGCCGTTGCGGCACAGCCAGGCCCCGTAGTTGTTGAGCACGGCGCCCTCGTCCGGGGAGAGCCGGGTCGCGCGCTCGTAGTGCTCGCCGGCCAGCGCGGGCCGGTCGATGCGCTCGTAGACGATGCCGAGCACCGTGTGCGCACCCGCGGACTTCGGGTCGAGCTCCAGCGCCCGCTCCAGGCGCTTGACCGCGACCTCGTAGTCGCCACGCTGCAGGTAGCCCTGGGCCAGGGCGATCTGGGTTTCGGCCGCCCTGGCGGGATCCGACTTGGCCTGCGGCAGGCTCGCACGCGGGCGCTCGACCGGTTCGAACTGCGCGTTCGGCTCCATCAGCATCGACGGCTTGCCGCACGCACCGAGCGCGAGCGCCACCGACGCCAGCAGCAGTCGCCTACGCAGCGGCATGGTCACCTCCCTGCTCGAGACGCCGACGGAACTCCGCCTGGCGCCGGGTCCGGTCCAGCACCTGCCCCTTGAGCTGGCCGCAGGCGGCGTCGATGTCGTCGCCGCGGGTGCGGCGCACCAGGGTGATGATGCCCGCCTTCTGCAGCACCTCCTGGAACGCGCGGATGTCCGCGTCGTCGCTGCGCTGGTAGCGGGTGCCAGGGAACGGGTTGAACGGGATCAGGTTGACCTTGCTCGGTACCTTGCGCATCAGCTTGACCAGCTGGCGCGCCTGCTCCACCGAGTCGTTGATCCCGCGCATCATGGTGTACTCGAAGGTCACCGTGGAGCGCGGCTTGCGCGCGACGTAGCGCTGGCAGGCGGCGATCAGCTCGGCGATCGGATACTTCTTGTTGATCGGCACCAGTTCGGTGCGGAGGTCGTCGGTCGGCGCATGCAGGGATACCGCCAGCGACACGTCGCTCTCGACGCCAAGGCGGTCGATCTGCGGCACCAGCCCCGAGGTGGACAGGGTCACGCGGCGGTTGGCCAGGCCCAGCCCGAGGTCGTCGCGCATGACGTTCATCGCGCGCACGACGTTGTCGAAGTTCAGCAGCGGCTCGCCCATCCCCATCATCACCACGTTGGTGAGCTTGCGGATGCCGTGCGGGACGTTGCCGAGGTGCCGGGCCGCGATCCACACCTGGCCGACGATCTCGGCGGCGGAGAGGTTGCGGTTGAAGCCCTGGGTCGCGGTCGAGCAGAAGCTGCAGTTCAGGCCGCAGCCGACCTGCGAGGACACGCAGAGCGTGCCGCGGGTGCGGTCGGGAATGAACACCGTCTCGACCCCATTGCCGCCGTCCATGCCCAGCAGCCACTTGTGGGTGCCGTCGGCCGAAGGCTTGTCGAACAGGATCTTCGGCGGGACGACCTCGGCGTGCGCCTCGAGCTTGGCGCGCAGCGCCTTGCCGAGATCGGTCATGTTGCCGAACTCGGTCTCGTGCCGGTGATAGATCCACTTCATCACCTGGTGCGCGCGGAACGTCTTCTCGCCGAGGGTCTCGACGAAGAAGCGCTCCATGCCCTCGCGGTCGAGGTCGAGCAGGTTGGTGCGTGCGGAAACCGAAGTCACGATGCGCAGACCGGGTTCGTGAGGCCGCGCGCCGGTGCGGGACACCGGCGCGGGCTTCGGGTTCAGGCGCCGAAGAAGTAGGCGATCTCGTTCTTCGCGGTGTCGGCGCCGTCCGAACCGTGGACCGCATTGGCGTCGATCGAATCCGCGAAGTCGGCGCGGATGGTGCCCGGCGCGGCGTCCTTCGGATTGGTCGCGCCCATCAGCTCGCGGTTCCTGGCGATCGCGTTCTCGCCCTCGAGCACCTGGATCATCACCGGGCCGGAGATCATGAACTCGACCAGGGCGCCGAAGAACGGGCGCTCGCGGTGCACGGCGTAGAAGCCCTCGGCCTCCTCCCGGCTCAGCTGCGCCATGCGCGCGGCGACGATCTTGAGACCGGCCTTCTCGAAGCGCGTGTAGATCTCGCCGATCACGTTCTTGGCGACGGCGTCGGGCTTGATGATCGAAAGGGTGCGTTCCAGCGACATGATTCGGGTCGAACTCCATTGCGGGCCGGGCGCCGGAAGACACCCGGACGGACCTGCCGATGGCCGGCAAATCCAAAAGGTTGGAAGACAAACACGCAGGATTCTATCGGATCGTTGACCCCACGCATACGCCCCATGCGCCGTCGTCCCGAGATTGATTCACCCATGTGGCGGCCGTACGATTAAACGCTCGTTTGAATCAGGTGTTCGCCCCGCCCGTGTCGACCGCCACGCAGTTCAGCACCAAGGACCGGATCCTCGCCGCCGCCGAGGAACTGTTCGCCCGCCAAGGGTTCGCCGGCACCTCGCTGCGCGAGGTGACGCGGCGAGCGAACGTGAACATCGCGGCGGTCAACTACCATTTCGGCTCCAAGGACAACCTCGTCAACGAGGTGTTCCGGCGGCGCATGGACGACATGAGCGCGCGCCGCCTGGACGCACTGCATGCCGCGGTCGCCGCCGATCCCCGCGATCTCGAGGCGATCCTCGGTGCGTTCATCGAGCCGCCGCTGGCGCTGGCGATCGACCGCTCCGGCTCCGCCTTCGTCCGCATCATCGCGCGCGCCTATGCCGAGAAGAACGATGGCCTGCGCCGCTTCCTCTCCGACAACTACGGCCACGTGCTGCGCGAGTTCGCCAACGCGATCGCCGCCGCCCTGCCCGGCCTCGACCGCGACGACCTGTACTGGCGGCTCGACTTCACCGCCGGCGCGCTCACCTACGCGATGGCCGACTTCGGCATCACCCAGCGCGCCGACGGTCGCACCGAGGCCGCGCACTGCCGGCACGCCGCCGATGCCCTGATCCAGTTCGCCGCCGCGGGCCTGCGTGCGCCGCGTCCCTCCTCCGCTTCCCGACAAGGAACCCACGACCATGTCTAAACCCCTCACCGTCCGCCGCGCGGCCGTACTCGGCGCCGGCGTCATGGGCGCGCAGATCGCCGCGCACCTGGTCAACGCCGGCATCGACACCGTGCTGTTCGACCTGCCGGCGAAGGACGGCAAGCCCAACGCCATCGTCGACAAGGCGATCGCCGGCCTGGCCAAGCTCTCGCCGGCGCCGCTGGCGCGGAAGGACCTGGCCGGCGAGATCGTCGCCGCCAACTACGACCAGCACCTCGACCTCCTCGACGGCTGCGACCTCGTGATCGAGGCGATCGCCGAGCGCATGGACTGGAAGAAGGCGCTCTACGACCGCGTCGCCGGCCACATCGCGCCGCATGCGGTGCTGGCCACCAACACCTCCGGCCTCGGCATCGACGAGCTCGCCAAGGTCCTGCCCGACGCGCTGCGCGCGCGCTACTGCGGCGTGCACTTCTTCAACCCGCCGCGCTACATGCACCTGGCCGAGCTGATCCCGGGCTCGGCGACCTCGCCCGAGGTGCTCGAGGGCCTGGAGGCCTTCCTCGTCTCCGCACTCGGCAAGGGCGTGGTCTACGCCCGCGACACGCCGAACTTCATCGGCAACCGCATCGGCGTGTTCTCGATGCTCTCGACCATGCACCACACCCGCGAGTTCGGCCTCGGCTTCGACGTCGCCGACGCGCTCACCGGGCCGGCGATCGGACGGCCCAAGTCCGCGACCTTCCGCACCGCCGACGTGGTCGGGCTGGACACGCTCGCGCACGTGGTCAAGACCATGGCCGACACCCTGCCAGACGACCCCTGGCACCGCTACTTCCAGACGCCCGACTGGCTCGCCGCCCTGATCGACAAGGGCGCCCTCGGGCAGAAGGCCGGCGCCGGCATCTACCGCAAGGCCGGCAAGTCGATCCAGGTCCTGGATCCCGCGCAGCAGGACTACCGTGACGCCGGCGGCACGCCCGACGACGAGGTGGCCGAGATCCTCAAGATCAGGGACCCGGCGGAGAAGTTCGCCCGCCTGCGCGCGAGCGACAACCCGCAGGCCCGCTTCCTGTGGGCGATCTTCCGCGACCTCTTCCACTACGCCGCCTACCACCTCAAGGACATCGCGCAGACCGCGCGCGACGTCGACCTCGCCATCCGCTGGGGCTACGGCTGGAAGATCGGGCCGTTCGAGACCTGGCAGGCGGCGGGCTGGAAGCAGGTCGCCGGCTGGATCCAGGAGGACATCGCGGCCGGCAAGGCGATGTCGGACGCGCCGCTGCCGGCATGGGTCGGCGAGCGCGACGGCGTGCATGCGGCCGACGGCAGCTTCGGCCCGGACAGCGGCGCCAACGTCGGCCGCTCGACGCTGCCGGTCTACGCGCGCCAGCGCTTCCCCGACCCGGTGCTCGGCGAACAGGCCGGGCGCGGCGAGACGGTGATGGAGAACGACGCGATCCGCGTCTGGCACGACGGCGACGGCATCGCCGTGGCCTCGTTCAAGACCAAGATGAACACCGTCTCCGACGGCGTGCTCGACGGCCTGCAGGAGGCGGTCGCGGTGGCCGAGAAGGGCTTCGACGGCCTGGTGATCTGGCAGCACGGCGAGCAGTTCTCCGCCGGCGCCGATCTCAAGGGCGCGCTGGGCCTGCTGCAGGCCGGCCGCGTCGACGAGTTCGAGAAGATGGTCGCCAATTTCCAGGCCACCAGCCAGCGCATCAAGTACGCCCAGGTTCCGGTCGTGGCGGCGGTGCGCGGGCTCGCGCTCGGCGGCGGCTGCGAGTTCCAGATGCACGCGGCGCGCACGGTCGCCGCGCTGGAGAGCTACGTCGGCCTCGTCGAGGCCGGAGTCGGCCTGTTGCCGGCGGGCGGCGGCCTGAAGGAGATCGCGGTGCGCGCCTCGGCGAAGGCCGGCGCGGGCGGCGACGTCTTCGCCGAGCTCAGGCCCTGGTTCGAGACGATCGCCATGGCCAAGGTCGCCGGCTCGGCACGCGAGGCGCAGGCCTTCGGCCTGCTGCGCGCGGACGACGTGGTGGTGATGAATGCCCATGAGCTGCTGCACGTCGCCCGCGTGCAGGCACGGGCGCTGGCGGATTCGGGCTACCGCGCGCCCCTGCCCGCGCGGCAGATCCGCGTGGCCGGCGACGTCGGCATCGCCACTTTCAAGGCGCAACTGGTGAACATGCTCGAGGGCCGCTTCATCTCCGAGCACGACTTCGACATCGCCTCGCGCATCGCCACCGTCATGTGCGGCGGCGACGTCGACCGCGGCGCCGTGGTCGACGAGGACTGGCTGATCCGCCTCGAGCGCCGCCATTTCGTCGAACTGGCGCAGACGAGCAAGACCCAGGAGCGCATCCACCACATGCTGACCAAGGGCAAGCCGCTGCGGAACTGACCTGGACCTCCGGCGGGCGCCGCAGCAGCGCCGCCGCCGGGCTTTCCCATCCCTTCGCGCCGGCCAAGCGAGGCCGGCCGCGCACCGAATCCGGAGTACCCCATGAGCAAACAGATCCAGGACGCCTACATCGTCGCCGCCACCCGCACCCCGGTCGGCAAGGCCGGCCGCGGCATGTTCCGCAACACGCGCCCCGACGACCTCCTGGCGCATGCGCTGCGCTCGGTGGTCGCGCAGGCGCCGGGCATCGACCTCGGCCGGCTGGACGACGTCATCGTCGGCTGCGCGATGCCGGAGGCCGAGCAGGGCATGAACGTGGCCCGCATCGGCGCGCTGCTGGCCGGTATCCCCGACACCGTCGGCGCCCAGACCATCAACCGCTTCTGCTCGTCCGGGCTGCAGGCGGTCGCGCTGGCCGCCGACAAGATCCGCCTCGGCGAGGCCGACCTCATGATCGGCGCCGGCACCGAGAGCATGTCGATGGTGCCGATGATGGGCAACAAGGTGGCCATGAACCCGGCCATCTACCGCGACGAGAACGTCGCCATCGCCTACGGCATGGGCATCACCGCGGAGAAGGTCGCCGAACAGTGGCAGGTCTCGCGCGAGGACCAGGACGCGTTCGCCCTCGCCTCGCACCAGAAGGCCATCCGGGCGATCGGGGCCGGCGAGTTCCGCGACGAGATCACGCCGTACGAGGTGCACTCGCGCCAGCCGGACCTGGGCCGCGACGAGATCGTCGAGCGCAGCCGCACGCTGGACACCGACGAGGGCCCGCGCGCCGACACCACCCTGGAGGCGCTGGGCGGCCTGCGTCCGGTGTTCCGCAACCGCGGCAGCGTGACCGCCGGCAACTCCTCGCAGACCTCCGACGGCGCGGCGGCGGTGCTGCTGGCCTCGGAGAAGGCGATCAAGGACTACGGGCTGACGCCGCTGGCGCGCTTCCACGGTTTCTCCGTGGCGGGCGTGAAGCCGGAGATCATGGGCATCGGCCCGATCGCGGCGATCCCGAAGGCGCTGGCGCGCACCGGCATCCGCCAGGAGCAGCTGGACTGGATCGAGCTCAACGAGGCCTTCGCCGCGCAGGCGCTGGCGGTGATCCGCGACGTCGGGCTGGACCCGGACAAGGTCAACCCGCTCGGCGGCGCGATCGCGTTGGGCCATCCGCTCGGCGCCACCGGTGCCATCCGCGTGGCCACCCTGGTCCATGGCCTGCGTCGGCACCGGCAGAAGTACGGCATGGTGACCATGTGCATCGGCACCGGCATGGGCGCGGCGGGCATCTTCGAGGCACTCTGACGCCGGCCCGCCGGCCGCAACGAACAACGGCGCCCGAGGGCGCCGTTGTTCGTTGGCGTGGTCGCCGCCCCGCCGAGGCGGTCAGGCGGTGCCCTTCTCCACGTCGGCCAGCGCCGAGCGCATGGCCGCCAGGGTGGATTCGCGCAGCCTGGGGTTGTCGAGCGCGAAACGCATGTTGGCCTCCACCACGCCCTGGTGCTGGCCGCAGTCGAAGCGCGTGCCCCTGAACCGGTAGGCGAGCACCGGATCCTCCTGCAGCAGCGTGGCGATGGCGTCGGTGAGCTGGATCTCTCCGCCCGCGCCCGGCGCGGTCTGCTCGAGCAGGTCGAAGATGCGACCGTCGAGGACGTAGCGGCCGACCACCGCCAGGGTGCTGGGCGCGTCCTCGGGCTTCGGCTTCTCGACCATTCCCGAGATGCGACCCCAGCCCTCCGAGAAGTCCTCGGTGGCGACGATGCCGTAGCTCCCGGTGTTGGCGCGCGGCACGTCCTGCACCGCGATCACGCTCGCCGACTCGGCCTCGGCCAGGTCGGCCATCTGCTTCAGCGCGCCGTCGCCGCCGCGGTTCCAGATCAGGTCGTCGGGCAGCACCACGGCAAAGGGCTCGTCGCCCACGATGGGCTTCGCGCACAGCACCGCGTGACCCAGGCCCAGGGCCTCGGCCTGGGTCACGAAGATCGCGCGCACGCCGTCGGGCAGCACGTGGCGGATCATCTCCAGCTGCTCGTTCTTGCCCGCGCGCTCGAGCTTGTGCTCGAGCTCGTAGGCCTTGTCGAAGTAATCGGCGATGGCGTGCTTGTAGCGGTTGGTGACGAAGATCAGGGTGTCGCAGCCCGCCTCGATCGCCTCGTCGACCGCGTACTGGATCAGCGGCCGGTCGACGACCGGCAGCATCTCCTTGGCGACGGTCTTGGTTGCGGGAAGGAAACGCGTGCCGAGACCGGCAACGGGGAAGACGGCTTTGCGGATGCGCTTGCTTCGGGCAACGGTCATTGTGCTGAGGCTTCCTTCTTGATGGCTGGGAATGGCGTGACGACGGCACTGGCCAGGTAGGGAGGCGCCGCCTGCGCCGGCTGGAAGTCCGGCATGGTGGCCTGCAGAAGTTGCCGCAGTGCGTCGTCGTCGCAGCGCACGACCGCGTCCTCCGCCGCCGCGAGCGCGGCCCTGAGCACCGAACTGTCGATGCGCCGCGGCACCGCGAGCAGGATCTTCGAATGCGCCGTGCGCCGATAGTCTTCCTCATCGTGGAACAAGGTTTCGTGCAGGCGCTCGCCCGGCCGCAGGCCGGTGTACTCGATGGCGATGTCCTCGCCCGGCGTCTTGCCGGCCAGCCGGATCATCTGCTCGGCCAGGAGCCGGATCGGCACGGGCTGGCCCATGTCGAGCGTGTAGATCGCCTCGTGGGTGTCGATCGCCGCCGCCTGCAGGATGAGCTGGCAGGCCTCGGGGATGGTCATGAAATAGCGGGTGACCTCGGGATGCGTCACCGTCACCGGGCCGCCGGTGCGGATCTGCTCGCGGAACAGCGGCACCACGCTGCCGGCCGAATCGAGCACATTGCCGAAGCGGACGGTCACGAACTGCGTCTCGGTGCCCTCCGCCAGGACCTGGCAGGCCAGCTCCGCCAGCCGCTTGCTCGCGCCGAGGATGTTGACCGGGTTGACCGCCTTGTCGGTCGAGATCAGCACGAAGGTGCCGACGCCCGCGTCGCGGCTGACCCGCGCCATGGCCGCGGTGGCCAGCGCGTTGTTGCGGACCGCCTCGCGGACATGGTCCTCGAGCAGCGGCACCTGCTTGTAGGCCGCGGCGTGGAACACCGCCTGCGGCCGGGTACGCCGCAGCACCTTGCGCATCAGCGCCGCGTCGCCGCAGTCGCCGAGCACCGGCACGACCGCGAGGTCGGGAAAGCGTTCACCGAGTTCGGTCGCGATCCGCACTAGGGCCAGTTCGTAGCGCTCCACCAGCACGATGCGGGCGACGCCGAGCATGGCGCATTGCCGGCACAGTTCGGAGCCGATCGATCCGCCGGCGCCGGTCACCAGGACCGAGCGGCCGCCGAGCCAGCGCCGCACCGCCTGCCAGTCCGGGGCCACGGGTGCGCGGCCGAGCAGATCCTCGATCGCGACCTCCTTCAGTTCCCCCGGCGCCACCCTGCCCTGCAGCACATCGTCCAGGCGCGGCACGGTACGGAACGGCAGCCGCGTCTCCTCGCAGCGGGCCACGACCTCGTGCATCTGCTCCTGCGTCGCCGACGGCATGGCGATCACCAGCATCTCCACCGCGGTCTCGTGCGCCAGCTCCATCAGGCGGTTCAGCCCGCCGAGCACCGGCAGGCCATGCACCTTGGCGCCGTGCAGGCGCGCATCGTCGTCGACCAGGCCGACCACGTGGTAGCGCGCATCGCGCTGCAGGTCGCGCACCAGGGCCTCGCCTGCGCGGCCGGCGCCGAGGATCAGGACCCTGACATGGCTCTCGTCGCCGCGGCCGCGGTCGCGGGTGTCCTTCCAGGCGCGGTACAGGAAGCGCGGCGTCGCCAGCAGGAACGACAGCACCAGCGGATACAACGCCAGGACCGTGCGCGGCAGCTCCTCGGCGCGGTAGTGCAGGAACTGCACCACCAGGATCAGCGCCGTGCCGATAAGGCAGGCCTTGAGGATGTTGACCAGGTCCGGGACGCTCGCGAACCGCCACAGCCCGCGGTACAGGCCGACGCGCCAGAACACCAGGCCCTGGATGACCAGCACGATCAGGATGTCGACGCGCAGGTGGCCGAGCGAGGGTGCACCGCCGGCGTAGCTGTAGCGCAGCAGCATCAGGGACAGCCAGGACACGGCCGCCCAGCCCAGATCGTGCAGCACGATCGTCAGCCTCGGCAGCCAGGCGGCCACGCGGTCCTTCCAGGGCATCATCGCTTCGGTCCTCGAACGCTCATGCGCAGCCGTGCGCGCAACAGGAACCAGGCCGACGCGGCGAGCGCGAGCACGAAGATCGCGACGGGCGCCTGCAGTCCGGGTTCAACGAGGGCCAGATACGCGAACAGGGCACAGACCGTCGCAGTCCACAGGAAGTAGGAAGCCGTGGCCCGGAAATGGCTCGAGCCGCGCCGCACCAGCCATTGATACAGGTGTTCGCGGTGCGCGCTCCACCACGCCTTCCCCTGGAGTATCCGCTTCACCAAGGTCAAGGCGGTGTCGATGCCGCAGGCCGACACCAGCACGAGCATGCCGAGCCAGTGCATCGCGCCGGACGCCGCCGCCTGCAGCGCGAGGGCGCCGAGGGCGAAGCCAAGGGTTCCGCTGCCCACGTCGCCCATGAAGATGCGGGCGCGCGGCATGTTGAACGGCAGGAACCCGAGCAGCCCCCCCGCCAGCGTCCATGCCAGAAGCCCGGCACCCGTGCCGGCGGAGAGGCAGGCCAGCGCGACCGCCACCACGAGCCCCTGGCTCGCGGCGATGCCGTCGATGCCGTCGATGAAGTTCCAGGCGTTCACCAGCCCTGCCAGGTACAGGACGGCGAGTCCGAGCAGCGCCCACTCGCCGCCCGATCCGGGCATGCCGAGGAGGACGAGGCAGTAGCCGGCCGCGGAAGCCAGGTGCACCGCGAACCGCCAGCGCGGCCGCAGGCCACCCACGTCGTCCAGCCCGCCGGCCACCGCGACCGCGGCGGACCCCAGCGCGAACGCCAGCCACAGCGGTGCCGGGCCCCACCCCGTGAGCGGCAACGACGCCGCCGCCGCGATCGCGACCAGCACGAAGCCCACCCCGCCCCCGCGCGGCGTCGCCTGCGCATGCGAGCGCCGGCGGCCGGGCTCATCCACCATGCGCCGGCGCAGCGCGAACCCGCGCGCCAGCCACGTCAGCAGCGCCGAGACCAGCGCGGCGGCCAGCATCATCGCGACGATGAACGGAGCGGGCGCGAGTCCCTGCGCGGCGTCCGGCATCACTCGGCCAGCACCGTGTGCACCGGCTTCACGGTGTCCCAGTTCTTGCAGCTCGGGCATTGCCAGTGGTGCGAGCGCGCGCCGAAGCCACAGCGCTTGCAGCGATAGGTGGGCGCCCGCACGAGCAGCTGCTCGTTGATCTGCTTCAGTGCCTGCAGGCTGGCCGCGGCATCGCTGCCGCTCGCCAGGCTCAGCTCGATGAGCGCGGCCTCGCCGCGGACCGAGGGTCGCTGCCGCAGCTGGCGGATCAGGAAATCCAGCGCCACCTCCGGCCCGTCCTCCTGCTCGAGCAGGCGCGCCAGCTCGAGGATCGGCGCCACGCCCCCGTAGTGCTCGATCATCTCCGACAGGAACGCGCGCGCGCGCGCGCCCTCGTCGCGGCGCACGTAGCAGGCGAGCAGCGGCGGGAGCACCTCGGGCAGATAGTCGACGTCGTGGCGCGCCACCCGCTCGTAGGCGCGGATCGCGGCCTGGTCGTTGCCGGCGGCGATCTCCAGCCTGGCCTCGAGCATGCCCGCGCGCACGCAGTGGCTGTCGGCCTCGTAGGCGCTGGCGATCTCCTGGCGGGCGCGGTCGATGTCGCCGCGCAGGCGCGCCTGCTCCGACAGCTCGCAGTGGAACTGCGCGATCAAAGGCCCGGTCTGGTCCTTGGAGATCGCGGCAAAGCGCTGGGCGTACTCGATCGCCTTCTCCCAGTCGCGTTCGGCCTGGTAGATCGAGATCAGGTGGCGCAGCGCCGGCGGCGCCAGCACCTGGGCCTGCGCGAGGTCGGCGAACAGGGTCTCGGCGCGGTCGAGCAGGCCGGCACGCATGTAGTCCTCGCCCAGCGCGAGGATCGCCTGCAGCTTCTGCGCCTCGGAGAGGCCCGGCCGGGCGACCAGGCCCTGGTGCAGGCGGATGGCGCGGTCGACCTCGCCGCGCCTGCGGAACAGCAGGCCGAGCGCGAACTGGGTCTCGAAGGTGTTCTCGTCGGTCTCGGCGATCTGCAGGAACACCTCGATCGCCTTGTCCGGCTGCTCGTTGAGCAGGTAGTTCAGGCCGCGGAAGTAGCTGGTCGACAGGCGCTCGGGCGCCTGCGCGCCCACAGCCGGGCGACTACGTCGCGCGGCGAACCATCCCGAGGCCGCCGCGACCGGCAGCAGCAGGACGAGGAGCCAGACCCAGGGCGTCACGGCGTCGGGCGTGCCGGCTCGACGACTGCGGTCTCGGCGGACTCGTCGGCGCCGTTGCGGCGCTCGAGCCGGTACACCCGCCTGCGCAGGGGCCAGATCACGAACGCGCCCAGCACCAGCCCGCCGAGGATCGCCCCGACCAGCATCGCCAGCAGCAGCGACAGGCCGAGCGGCGCGGCGTCGATCCGCCACGGCCCGAAGTCGAGCGCGACGCCCTGTGGATTGAGGGCGCCGAAGACGACGCCCGCGGCCACGCAGAGCGCGGCGATGAGCAGCTGGAGGATGCGCATCGGTGGAATCCTTCCCGCCAGTGGCGGCCCCGGCAGTCTAGCGGCTTCAGGCGGCGGGCGCGGCCGGCTGCGGCTCGACCGCGTTGACGCGCTCGCGCAGCTCCTTGCCGGGCTTGAAATGCGGTACGTACTTCCCGGGCAACGCGACGGATTCGCCGGTCTTGGGATTGCGCCCGATACGCGGCGGGCGGAAATGCAGGGAAAAACTTCCGAACCCGCGGATCTCGATGCGGTCGCCGCCGGCGAGCGCGCCCGCCATCATCTCGAGCAGGGTCTTGACGGACAGGTCCACGTCGTCCGCCTTCAGGTGGGCCTGGTGGCGGGACAGGGCTTCGATCAGTTCGGATTTGGTCATCGACGACATGGGCACGGACACAAGCTTGCATGCGACCCGGCCGAAGCCGGGCCGCATGCGACTGACACGATCACGATCAGGCGATCACGATCACTCGGACTTGTTGCCCAGCTGCTCGCGCAGCAGCGCACCGAGCTTGGTCGTGCCCGAAGCGGCGTTCGCCGCCGAGTACTCGGCCATCGCCTCCTGCACGTCGGCCTCGTCCTTGGCGCGGATCGAGAGCTGCAGCGAGCGGCCCTTGCGATCCATGCCGATGAACTTGGCCTCGACGCTGTCGCCCACCTTCAGGTGCTGGGTCGCATCCTCGATGCGCTCCTTGGCGATGTCGTTGGCGCGCAGGTAGCCCTCGACGCCCTCGCCCAGGTCGATCGTCGCGCCGCGCGCGTCGACTTCCTTGACGGTGCCGGTGACGATCGAGTTCTTCGGGTTGGCCGCCATGAACTGGCCGAACGGATCCTGCTCGAGCTGCTTGATGCCCAGCGAGATGCGCTCGCGCTCCGGGTCCACCGCCAGCACCACGGCCTCGACCTCCTCGCCCTTCTTGAAGTTGCGGACGATGTCCTCGCCGGTGGCGTTCCAGGAGATGTCGGACAGGTGCACCAGGCCGTCGATGCCGCCTTCCAGGCCGATGAAGATGCCGAAGTCGGTGATCGACTTGATCTGGCCCGAGACGCGGTCGCCCTTGTTGTGGAGCGCCGAGAAGGCTTCCCACGGGTTGGACTGGCACTGCTTGATGCCGAGCGAGATGCGGCGACGCTCCTCGTCGACGTCGAGCACCATGACCTCGACCTCGTCGCCGACCTGGACGACCTTGGACGGGTTGACGTTCTTGTTGGTCCAGTCCATCTCCGACACGTGCACCAGGCCCTCGACGCCCGGCTCGATCTCGACGAACGCGCCGTAGTCGGTGACGTTGGAGACCTTGCCGTGCATGCGCGAACCCGACGGGTAGCGGCGCGAGATGTTGTCCCACGGATCCTCGCCCAGCTGCTTCAGGCCGAGGCTGACGCGGTTGCGCTCGCGGTCGAACTTCAGCACGCGCACGTCGAGCTCGTCGCCGACGTTGACCACCTCGGACGGATGGCGCACGCGCTTCCAGGCCATGTCGGTGATGTGCAGCAGGCCGTCGATGCCGCCGAGGTCGACGAACGCGCCGTAGTCGGTGAGGTTCTTGACCACGCCCTTGATGATCGCGCCTTCCTGCAGGCGCTCGAGCAGCTGCTCGCGCTCCTCGGAGTGCTCGCTCTCGACCACCGCGCGGCGCGAGACGACCACGTTGTTGCGCTTGCGGTCGAGCTTGATGAGCTTGAACTCGAGTTCCTTGCCCTCGAGGTAGGTCGGGTCGCGCACCGGGCGCACGTCGACCAGCGAGCCCGGCAGGAACGCGCGGACGTCCTTGATGTCGACGGTGAAGCCACCCTTGACCTTGCCGCTGATGCGGCCGGTGATCGTGGCGTTCTCTTCCAGGGCCTGCTCCAGCTCGTCCCAGACCATGGCGCGCTTCGCCTTCTCGCGCGACAGCACGGTCTCGCCGAAGCCGTTCTCGAGCGCGTCGAGCGCGACCTTGACCTGGTCGCCTTCCTTGATCTCGATCTCGCCCTGCTCGTTCCGGAACTGCTCGATCGGGACGATGCCCTCGGACTTCAGGCCGGCGTGCACCACCACCACGTCGTCGCGCACCTCGACGACGGTACCGGTGACGATGGAGCCCGGCTTGAGCTTGGCCAGGGTGGCCTGGCTCTGTTCGAACAGTTCGGCAAATGATTCGGTCATGTGGATTCTCAGTTGAACACGGGGCGGACCGGACAGGTCCTCGACCCCACCTGTTATGCGGCGCGGATGCGCCGACGGTTGACGACCCGGAGCGGGAACGCCCGGGAACGAAAGAACTGCTCGAGCCCCGCGCCGTGGGCCCGTCCTTGGATCGGGCGCTTCAGCGCAGGGACGCGGGAACCAGGTCCAGCACGCGCTCGACGACCGCATCCACCGGCGTGCCGGTGGTGTCGATCACGACCGCGTCGTCCGCGGGCTTGAGCGGTGCCACCGCGCGCTGGGCGTCGCGGGCGTCGCGGGCGAGGATCTCGCGCAGCAGACCGTCGAGCATAACCGAAACCCC
This sequence comes from Coralloluteibacterium stylophorae, assembly GCF_018122625.2. Taxonomy (GTDB): domain Bacteria; phylum Pseudomonadota; class Gammaproteobacteria; order Xanthomonadales; family Xanthomonadaceae; genus Coralloluteibacterium; species Coralloluteibacterium stylophorae. Next base: position 536,840 of record NZ_JAGQFT020000001.1, read on the forward strand.
TTTTTCGCTCAACTGCTTATATCGACGCCCGGCCCGCTCCTCGGCGCTCGCGGTCAGGAACACCTTGATCTGCGCGTCGGGGAAGATGACGGTGCCCATGTCGCGCCCGTCGGCGACCAGCCCCGGCGGCTGCCGGAACGCCCGCTGCCGGTCGCGCAGCGCGGTACGCACCTCGGGGATCGCCGCGATCGCCGAGGCGGCGGCGCCGGTGGTCTCGGTCCGCAGTTCGGCGGTGGCGTCGGTGCCGTTGACCAGCACGCGCGGCTCGTCGGTGCCGGCGGTCTCGAACACGATCGCGGTGTCGAAGGCGCAGCGCACCAGGGCGCCGTGGTCGGAGAAGTCGATGTCGGCCCAGCCGGCGGCGAGGCCCACCGCGCGGTACAGCGCCCCGGAATCCAGGTAGTGCCAGCCCAGGCGCCCGGCCACCGCGCGACTGATGGTCCCCTTGCCGGAGCCGGATGGACCGTCGATCGTGAGCGCGGGAATGACGGGGGACATGGCGGCTCCGGAGGGACAGGACCGGCGATTGTACGCCGGGGCAGGGCCGGGCGCCCCGGGCGCCGTCCTGCCGCGCGCGCCAAGCTGTTGATTCCATGAACGACCGGCCGCTATACTCGCCGGCTTGCCAAACCCCGCCGAGAGTGCGCCATGAAAGTCCTGTCCTCCCTGAAGTCGGCCAAGACCCGGCATCGCGACTGCAAGGTCGTGCGCCGTCGCGGCAAGGTCTTCGTGATCTGCAAGTCCAACCCGCGTTTCAAGGCGCGCCAGCGCTGATCGCCCGCGGCGCCCCGGGGGCGCCTGCGCCGGCACGACAAGGCCGCATCCGCGGCCTTTTTCGTGCGCCGGCATGGCGGGACCCGGCGCCTTCTGCTAGAACGTCGCGCCATCCGCGGACACGACGTCCGCGCCGTCCGGCCGCCGCCGGATCCGCCCCTCCCGGAGAAGCGTCCATGCTGCGTGCCGCCCTGCTTGGCCTCATCGTCGCCGTCGCCCTGCCCGTCCAGGCCGACACCCTGCTGATCGAGCGTGTGGGCGCGGAGCCGGCCGCGGTACCGGCGCGCGGGCTGAGTTCGGCCGAGGTGCAGGCGCGCTACGGCGCACCGTCGAGCAGGCTGGAGCCGCGCGGCGGGCAGAAGGCGCAGTGGCCGACCATCAACCGCTGGGTCTATCCCGCCTTCACGGTGTACTTCGAGCGCGACCGGGTGATCGACGTCGTCGCCAACAAGGCCGTGGCCAGCGAGCTCGGGCCCAAGCCCGCACGGTGACCGCATGAAGTCCTACCGTTTCCCCGCGGAATGGGAGCGCCAGTCCGCGGTGGTCGTGGCGTGGCCGCATTCCGGTACCGACTGGGCGCCGCGCCTGGCCGAGGTCGAGCGCAGCTACGTGAAGCTGGTCGACGCCATCGCGCGCCGGCAGCCGGTACTGGTGTGCGTGCCCGACGCGGCCGTGCGCCAGCATGCCGCCGCGCTGCTGATCAATGCCGCCGTCGACGAGAGCCGGCTGCACTTCGTCGAGGTCGCCTACGACGACACCTGGCTGCGCGACTCCGGGCCGGTCACCCTCGCCTGCGAGGACGAGCGCGGCAGGCACCACCGGCTGCTGGATTTCCGCTTCACCGGCTGGGGCGGCAAGTTCGAGGCCGGTCGCGACGACCGCCTGGTGCAGTCGCTGCACGCCGCCGGCGTGTTCGGCGACGCCTCGCTGGAGTCGGTCGAGTTCGCGCTGGAGGGCGGCGCGATCGAATCCGACGGCCGTGGCACCCTGCTCACCACGTGGCGCTGCCTGCACGAGCGCCACCCCGAGGCCACGCGCGAAGCGCTCACCGAACGCCTCAAGCAGGCGCTCCGGGTCGAGCGCGTGCTCTGGCTCGAGCACGGCTATCTGGAGGGCGACGACACCGACGCCCACGTCGATACGCTGGCGCGCTTCGCGCCGGACGACGCCATCGTCTACCAGGCCTGCGACGACGCCGGCGACAGCCATCATGCCGAGCTCGCGGCGATGGCCGCCGAGCTCGCCGGGCTCCGCACCGCCGACGACCGTCCCTACCGCCTGTTCGCGCTGCCCTGGGCGCAGCCGATCCGCGACGGCGAGCGGCGCCTGGCCGCCTCGTATGCGAACTTCCTGATCGTCAACGGCGCCGTGCTGATGCCCGCGTACGACGATCCGGCCGATGCCGCCGCGCGCGCGGTGCTTGAAAAGGCCTTCCCGGACCACGAGATCGTGCCGGTTCCCTGCCGCCCGCTGATCTGGCAGAACGGCAGCCTGCACTGCGTGACCATGCAGCTGCCGGCCGGCCTGATCTGATCCGCCGTCCGGCGTCGACGCCGCGTCCGCGGCGTCACGCCCACCTTCCCGGTAGCCGCCCCATGTCGAAGCGCACCCTGCCCGTCGCCCTGATCCAGGAACGCAACCACGGCGACGCCGGGGCCAACCTGGCCGTGATCGAGGCGCGCGTCGCCGAGGCCGCGGCCGCCGGCGCGCGCCTGGTCCTGCTGCAGGAACTGCACAACGGCGCCTATTTCTGCCAGCACGAATCGGTGCACGAGTTCGACCTGGCCGAGCCGATCCCCGGCCCCAGCACCGAGCGCCTCGGCGCGCTGGCGAAGAAGCACGGGGTGGTGATCGTCGGCTCGCTGTTCGAGCGCCGCGCCGCCGGCCTGTACCACAACACCGCGGTGGTACTGGAGGCCGACGGCCGCCTGGTCGGCAAGTACCGCAAGATGCACATCCCCGACGACCCCGGCTTCTACGAGAAGTTCTACTTCACGCCCGGCGACCTCGGCTTCGAGCCGGTGGACACCTCGGTCGGCCGCCTGGGCGTGCTGGTGTGCTGGGACCAGTGGTATCCGGAGGGCGCGCGCCTGATGGCCCTGGCCGGCGCCGAACTGCTGCTGTATCCCACCGCGATCGGCTGGGATCCCGACGACCCCCAGGACGAGAAGGACCGGCAGCGCAATGCCTGGATCCTGAGCCATCGCGGCCACGCCGTGGCCAACGGCGTTCCGGTGCTGTCGTGCAACCGGGTCGGGCACGAGCCGTCGCCGCTGGGCGCGTCCGGCATCGACTTCTGGGGGGCAAGCCACGTACTCGGGCCGCAGGGGGAGTTCCTCGCCGAGGCCTCGCACGCGCCGCAGGTGCTGCACGCCGAGGTCGACCTCGGCCGCAGCGAGCACGTGCGGCGGATCTGGCCGTTCCTGCGCGATCGGCGCATCGACGCCTACGGCGACCTCCTTCGCCGCTACCGCGACTGAGCCCGATGCAGCCCGTGGATCGAGACGGCGCCGCACGCGCCGACGAGGGTGCGGCGCGGTTCGGCGGCCAACCCTTCGCCGAGGTCGAGCGCGACGGCGTGCGCTTTGTCCTGCTCGGCACTGCCCACGTCTCGCGCGCGAGCGTGGAGGCGGTCGAACAGGCGCTGGCCGGCGACGCCGGCTACGACCTCGTCGCCGTCGAGCTCGACGCCCAGCGCCACGCCGCGCTCAACGACCCCGACGCCATGGCGCGCCTCGACCTCCTGCAGGTCATCCGCAGCGGGCGGACGCCGGTGTTCGCCGCCAACCTCGGCCTCGCCGCCTATCAGCGGCGGCTCGCCGAACAGCTGGGCATCGAGCCGGGCGCGGAGCTGAAGGCCGCGGCCATGCGCGCCGCCGAGCGCGGCCTGCCGCTGGCGCTGGTGGACCGCGACGTGGGGGTCACTTTCCGCCGTGCGCTGGCCTCGCTGGGCTTCTGGGGACGCGCCAAGATCAGCGCTGGCCTGCTGATGAGCCTGTTCGCCGACGAGGAGGTCAGCGAGGCGGACATCGAGAAGCTGAAGTCCGGCGACATGCTCGAAAGCAGCTTCGGCGACTTCGCGCGCGAGAACCCCGCGCTCTACCGCAGCATCATCGCCGAGCGCGACGAGTACATGGCCGCGGCGCTGCGCGAGACCGCGCAGGTCCACGGTGCGCGCCATGTGCTCGCGGTGCTCGGTGCCGGGCACCTGAAGGGCGTCGCCGCGCACCTGGCCGAGCAGCGGGAGGCGCCCGACGCCGTGCGCGCGCGCCTGATCGAGACGCCGCAGGGCAGCCGCATCCCCTGGTTCACGATCGCGCTCGCCGTGCTCGTCTTCGGCGGTTTCGCCTGGGGGTTCTGGCAGGGCGGCGTCGACCTCGGCGGCGCGCTGCTGCTGCACTGGGTGCTGGCGACCGGCTTTCTCGGTGCGCTGGGCTGTGCGATCGCCGGTGGTCATCCGCTGAGCATCCTCGCCGCCTTCGTCTCCTCGCCGATCACGCCGCTGCATCCGGCGCTGGCCTCGGGCACCGTCAGCGCCCTGGTCGAGACCTGGATGCGCAAACCGACCTACGCCGACTTCATGGCCCTGCGCGACGACGTCGCCACCGTGCGCGGCTGGTGGCGCAACCGTGTGTCGCGGATCCTGCTGAACTTCTTCCTGACCAGCCTCGGCACCGCCATCGGCGTGTGGACCGGCGGGTTGTCGATCCTGCGCAGGCTGGTCTGAGCGGCGGGCACTCGCGCCCGCCGCCCGTCCCGTTCACTCCATCGCCGACGCTGCCCGCGGCCGCAGCGGCGCCTTCGCGCGCACGTTCTTCAGCAGGCGCGAGGTGGCCGCGCTCATGTCGTCGAGCACCGCGTAGATCGTCGGCAGGAACAGCAGGCTGACCACGGTCGAGAACGCCAGGCCGCCTGCGATCGCGCGCGCCATCGGGTAATAGGCCGGCCCGCCGCCGCCGAGCTGGGTGGTCGCCACGCACAGCGGCAGCATGCCGAGGATCGCCGTGCCCATGGTCATCATGATCGGGCGCAGGCGCTCGCGGCTGCCGGCGACGAGCGCCGCGGTCCGGTCCATCCCCGCGCGCCGCAGCGCGTTGATGTGCTCGACCATGACGATGCCGTTGTTCACCACCACGCCCATCAGCACCAGGATGCCGATGAACGACATCACCGTGAACGACGTGCCGGTCAACGCGAACAGCCAGAACACGCCGAGGATCGAGAACAGGACGCTCGACATGATCGCCGCCGGGAACAGCAGCGACTCGAACACCGCCGCCATCACCACGTAGATCATCACCACCGCCAGCAGCAGGTTGAACAGCATCTGCTTGCCGGCCTCGTCGTCCTGCTGGAACGCGCCGTCGAGGCTCCAGCGGTAGCCGTCGGGCATCTCGTAGGTGGCGAGCGCGGCCTCGATCGCCTCGCGCGCCTGCGGCACCGTCACGTCCTTGGCCAGGTTGGCCTGGATGCTCAGCGTGGTCTCACGGTTGGTGCGCGAGATCTGCGTCGCCGCGGGCCGCGTGCGGACGTCGACCAGGGACAGCAGGGGGATCCTGCGCCCGTCGGCGGAGCGCAGGTCGAGCCCGGAGAGGTCCTCGATCCGGAACTGCTGCGCACCTGCGAAGCGCACCCAGATCGGCACCTCGCTGTCGCCGCGCTGGAAATCGCGCAGCTGCGAGCCGCGCAGGGCGATGCTGACGAAGTTGGAGACCTCCTCCACGCCGAAACCGTACTGCGCGGCGCGTTCGCGGTCGACGCGGATCGCCAGCTCCGAGTTCTCGTCGCCCTCGTCCAGGCGCACGTCGCGCAGCTGCGGCCGCGCCGCCAGGACCGGGACCATCGACTGCGAGATCTCGCGCAGCATCTCCGGCGAATCGCCGATCAGCGACACCTGGATCGCGTTGCTGTCGCCCCCGCCGCCACCGCCGTCGCCGTTGCTGAAGGCGACCTTGACCCGCGCCGACTTCGGCAGCCCGGTGCGGATCTGCTCCATGATCGCCTTGGTGTCGCGGATCTCGCCGTCCTCGGTCAGCTGCAGCATGGTGCTGCCGCCCTCGCTCTCGCTGAACCAGGAATAGATCTGGGTGATCTGCAGCTCCTCGCGGTGCGCGTCGAGCCAGTTCTCGACCCGGGCGATCTCGCTCGACATCTGCGCGAGCGGGTACGAGCCGTTCCAGCTGTAGCCCAGGCGCAGCTCGCGCCCGGTCTCCTCGGCGAACATGTCGAACTTGGTGAATTTCGCCGGGACCATGCTCACCAGCACGATCGCGACGATGCCGGCGATGGACAGGCCGCGATGCGCCAGGGTGAAGCGCAGCAGCCGGGCGTAGCGCGCCTGCAGCCGGGCGATGAAGCCCGTGTCCGACACCGCGGCCGGCGGCGTCTTCATGCGCGCCGATAGCATCGGGATCAGGCTCACCGCGACCAGCCAGGACGCCAGCAGCGACACCGAGATGGTGATCGCCAGCTGCACCATGAAGATGCTGATCTGGTTGGCCGGCCCGAACAGGTTCGGTACGAACACGATGCAGTGGCAGAGCGTGCCCGCGGACAGCGCGATGGCGACGTTGCGGGTGCCGGTGAGCGAGGCCTGCATCGGGTTGCCCGGCAGCTTCTCGCGCTCCTGATAGATGCTCTCGACCACCACCACCGCGTTGTCGACCAGCATGCCGACGCCGAGCAGCAGGCCCATCATCGTCAGGATGTTGAGCGTCAGCCCGAAGAAGTACATGAAGCCGAGGGTGATGACGAAGCAGATCGGGATCGCCAGCGTCACCATCAGCGTCGACGGCCAGTGGCGCAGGAAGAAGTACAGCACCGCCACCGACAGCAGGATGCCGATGAGACCGAACTCCGCCAGCTCCTTCAGCGAACTGGTCACCGACTCGCCCTGGTCGTCGATGATGTTGAAGGCCACGCCCTCGAACGCCGATTCCGTCTTGACCTGCTCGAGCTCGGCGAGGACCGCGCGGGTGACCTCGACCAGGTTGGCGTTGCGCTCGCGGTATACGTCGATGCCCACTGCCGGGCGCCCGTCGAGGCGGCGCCCGTAGTCCACGCGTTGCGGCTTCAGCCGGACCTCGGCGACGTCGGCCAGGCGCAGGCCGCGTTCGTCGATGACCAGATCGCGCAGTTCGTCGAGGTCGCGCATCTCGCCCACCGGCTGCACGCGCACGCGACGGCCGCTGCGGTCGTCGATCTCGCCGGCGGAGACCGAGAAGTTCACTGCGCGCAGGCGCTGCGCCAGGTCGTTGAGGGCGATGCCGTGCGCGCTCAGGCGGTCCGGATCCAGAGCCACCTCGATCTCGCTCGGCGGCGCGCCCGACAGTTCCACGCGCGCCACGCCCGGCACGCGCTCGACGCGCTGCACCAGCTCGCGGTCGAGCAGGTCGTAGGCGCCGGTCAGGTCCTGCTTGCTCGCCAGGCGCACGCGCAGGGCCGCCTCGTCGCTGGTCGAGAACTTGCGGATCTGGTAGCGCTGGAAATCCTCGGGCAGCTCGTCGCGGATCGCGTCGAGCTTCTCGCGCGCCTGCGCCGCGGCGATCTCGACGTCGCGGTCCCAGTCGGCGAGTTCGATGAACACGAAGCCCTGGTCGGCGCCGGCCTGCGACTGCATGCGCTTGATGCCCGGCAGCGTCGCCAGCGCCTCCTCGACCGGGCGGATCAGGTTGGTCTCGATTTCCTGCGGGTTCGAGCCCGGATAGGGCAGGAACACCAGGACGAACGGCGCGTCCAGTTCCGGCAGCTGTTCGAGCGGCAGGCGCACCGCGGCGAGCAGGCCGATCACCAGCAGCGAGACGAAGAACATGATCGCCGTCACCGGCCGCTTGAGGCTCAGTTCGGCGACCGACCAGCCGTGGCGCTGCGGCTTCTCGCCGGCGCCCTGGGGGATGTCGTCGGGCGCGCTCATGCCTGCGCGCCCTCGCCCAGCCCGCCGTCGAGCGCGTCGTCGGCGCGCGCGACCGGCTGCGCGCGACGCACGTAGTGCGCGTCCGGGCGCCGGTCGAGCAGCCCGTACATGACCGGGATCACCAGCAGGGTCAGCAGCGTCGAGACCGCCAGGCCGCCGATGATGGTGATCGCCATCGGCGCTCGGATCTCGGCGCCCTCGCCCGTGGCCAAGGCCAGCGGCATGAAGCCGAACAGGGCGGTCAGGGTGGTCATCGCGATCGGCCGCAGGCGCGAGGTCGCGCCCTCGATGATGGCCTCGTACTTGGCCACGCCCGTCTCGCGCAGCTGGTTGACCTTGTCGATCAGGATGATCGCGTTCTTGACCACGATGCCGACCAGCAGGATCAGGCCGATGAACACCACCACCGAGAGCGTCGAGCCGGTCAGCACCAGCGCCAGCACCGCACCGACCAGCGCCAGCGGCACGGTGAACAGGATCACGAAGGGATGCAGCAGCGACTCGAACTGCGAGGCCATCACCAGGTAGACCAGGAAGATCGCCAGCGCGAAGGCGAACAGCAGCGAGTTCACCGAATCCTGCAGCTCCTCGCCCTGCCCGCCCACGTGCAGGCCGACGCCGGCCGGCAGCGGGTTCTCCGCGACCATCGCCTGCACCGCGGCCACCGCGCTGCCGAGATCGCCGTAGCGCAGGTTCGCCGAGACCACTGCCACGCGGACCTGGTCGGCGCGATGGATCTCGCTCGGGCCGGTCGTGGTCTCGACCTCGGCCACCGACTCCAGCGTCACCGGACGGCTGCTCTGCGGATTGACGATGAGGTTGCGGATGTCGGCGACCGAGGCGCGGTCGTCCTCCTGCGCACGCACCAGCACGTCGATCTTGCGGTCGCGGAAGCTGTAGCGGGTGGCCACCTCGCCGCGCACGTTGCGCACGACGATGTCGGCGATCTGGCGCGTGGTCAGGCCGAGCGCGGCGGCGCGGTCCTGGTCGAAGCGGATCTGGATCTCGGGGAACCCGTCCTGCACGCTCGACTCGACGTCGGCGAAGCGGTCGTTCTCCCCCAGCATGGCGGCGAGGCGTTGGCCGGCCACCTGCAGCGCGTCCAGGTCGCGGCCGCGCAGCTCGATCTCCAGCGGTTTGGAGAAGCTGAAGAGTTCCGGCCGCCCGAACTTGACCTCGGCCTGCGGGTAGCCGGCCATGGTCGCACGCAGGCGCTCGGTCTCGGTCTCCTCGGTGTCGCCCGGTGCGCCGCGCGCCAGCACCACGCTGAGCTTGCCGATGTTGTCGCCGGACTCGGTCGGGCTGGCGTCCAGCCGCGTGCCGCTGCCGGAGACGCCGTAGAGCGCGTGGATGCCCGGATCCTCCGCATGCCGGGCCTGCACCGCGCGCATCAGCGCGTCGGTCTCCTCCAGGCGGGTGCCGGCGGGCAGCTTGACCGTCATCTCGAAGCGGTCCTGGGCGAGCTGCGGGATCAGGTCGAGGCCGAGCAGCGGCACCAGCGCCATGGCGGCGACGAAGACCGCCGCGGCGGTGCCGAGCGTCAGGCGCGGCCGCGCCATCGCCCGCGGCAGCAGCCGCGCGTAGCCGGCGGCGGCACGGTCGTAGGGCTTCATCACCCAGGTGCCGATGAAGCGCAGGGCGCGGCCGACGACGCGGCCGGCCGCGCGGAACGCGGTGACCGCGAGCCAGCCGATCCCGAACGCGGCGCCGCGCACGCCATGACCGATGCCGCGGCGGGTGGCGGCCACCGGCTTCAGCACGCGCGAGCGCGGATGCCACGGCGCGCGCGCCGGCTCCTCCGGGAAGGCCATCGGCGCACGGCCCTTCAGCGAGCTCAGCATCGGCACCAGGGTCAGCGACACCGCCAGCGAGACCATGATCGCGATCGACACGGTCAGCGCCTGGTCCTTGAACAGCTGGCCGGCGACGCCCTCGACGAATACCAGCGGCAGAAACACCGCGACGATGGTGAGCGTAGAGGCGACCACCGCCATGCTCACCTCGCGCGCGCCCTCGATCGCCGCGGCGAGCACACCGAGGCCACGCTCGCGGGCCTTCGCGATCGACTCCAGCACCACGATGGAATCGTCGACCACCAGGCCCGTGGCGAGCGCCAGGCCGCCCAGCGACATCACGTTGAGGCTCAGCCCCAGCTGCTGCATGAAGAAGAACGTCGCGACGATCGAGACCGGCAGCGACAGCGAGATCACGAACGTGCTCCAGCTGTCGCGCAGGAAGAAGAAGATGATCAGGATCGCCAGCACGCCACCAAGCAGCGCGTCGAAGCGCACGTCGGCCAGCGCCTGGCGGATGAAGATCGACTGGTCCTCGACCACGGTCAGCTCCGCGTCCGGCGGCAGGTCGGCGCGCACCCGCTCCAGCGCCGCATGCATGGCGTCGGCGACGGTGACGGTGTTGGCGTCGCCCTCCTTGTAGACCGCGAGCTCGACCGCCTCCTCGCCGCCCAGGCGGATGATCGCCTCGCGCTCCTTGTGGCCCTGCTGGATCGTGGCGATGTCGCGCAGGCGCACGGCGAGACCGCCGCCGGGCGAGCTGGCGCCGTCGCCGGAGGCCGCCGAGCTGGCGGTCGCCGCCGCCGCCAGGGCATCGGCCGAGCCGGTCATCGCCGCCACCCGCGCCGCGGCCGCCGCGGCCTCCTGGGCGGCGCTGTTGCCGCCGCCCTGGGCGCGGGTGGTGACCATCATGTCGCCGATCTGCTCGAGCGAGGCGAACTGGTTCACCGTGCGCACCAGGAAGCGCTGGCTGCCCGATTCCAGCCGTCCGCCCGAGGCGTTGATGTTCTCCTGCCTGAGCCGCTCGATCACCGTCTCGATCGGGATGTCGAGCTGGGCCAGGCGCTGCTGGTCGATCAGCACCTGCACCTCGTCCTCGAGGCCGCCGGAGACCTTGATCGCGGCCACGCCCTCGACCGGCTCCAGGCGCTTGGTCAGCTCCTCGTCGGCGTAGCGGCGCAGGCGCGTCAGCGCGCCGTCGGCGTTCGCGCTCTCGCCCTCCTTGGCCGAGAGCACCAGGCGCGCGATCGGCTCGTTGGACGGGTTGAAGCGCAGCAGGACCGGCGCGGTGGCCTCCTGCGGGAGGTCGAGCGTCTCCAGCTTGTCGCGCACCTCGAGGCCGGCGCGGTCCATGTCGGTGCCCCAGGCGAACTCGAGCACCACGTCGCTCTGCCCGGTGCGCGAGATCGAGCGCAGCTTGCGCAGGTTCTTGACCACGCCGACCGATTCCTCGACCGGCTCGGTGATCAGCGTCTCGATCTCCGCGGGCGCGGCACCGGTGTACTCGGTGCGCACGGTCAGGGTGGGATAGCTGAGGTCCGGCAGCAGGTTGACCTTGATGTCGCGCAGCGCGATCAGGCCGAACAGGACCACGGTGAGCGTGGCCATCGCGACGGTGACGCGACGGCGGGTGGACGCCTCGATGAAGTTCATTGCCGGACCGCTCCGCCGCCGTTGCCTTCGGCAGAAGGGGTCGCGGCTGCGGTGCGGGCGCCGTCGTCCATCGGCAGCGTCTCCACCGCGGCGCCGTCGCGGATCGCCAGCTTGCCGGCGGTCACCACGCTGGCGCCGGCTTCCACGCCGGAGCGGACCTCCACGTAGTCGCTGCCCGAATGGCCGATCTCGACCGGCGTGCGCACCGCCTTGCCGTCGCGCACCACGAACACCGCCGGCTCGCCGCCCTCCTCGAGCAGCGCGCTGCGGGGAATGGTCAGCACGTCGTCGCGCCGGTCGTAGATCACCTCGACGCGCCCGAACATGCCCGGCCGCAGCGCCTGGCCGGCATCGAAGGCGCAGGTGACGCGGAAGGTACCGCTGCCGGCATCGATCACCGGGCTGATGCGGTCGACCTTGCCCTCGAATACCTCGCCCGGCAGCGCGTCGGCGCGCAGCAGCACGGTCTGCCCCGGTTCCAGGATCGCGAGCTCGCGCTCCGGCACGTTCAGGACCGCGTCCAGGCGCGAGTCGTCGACGATGCGGAACAGCGCGCTGTTGAGCTGGATGAGGTTGCCGCGCTTGACCATGCGCTGCGCGATGACGCCGTCGATCGGCGCCTCGATCTGGGTGTAGCTCAGCTCGAGCTTGGCCATCTCCCAGGCCGCGCGTGCGCTGGCCAGGTCGTAGCGCAGCTGTTCGTTGGCGTCGGCACTGACCAGGCGCTTGTCGGCCAGCTGCTGCGAACGTGCGTAGTTGGCCTCCAGCTTGCGCATCGCCGCCTCGGTCCGCGCGACCTCCAGCCGCGGGCGATCCGGATCGATCCGGGCCAGCACCTGGCCCCGCTTCACCCGGTCGCCCTCCTCCGCCATCAGCTCGAGCAGGACGCCCGAAGTCTTGGCCACCACCTGCGCCTCGCCGGGCGCCTCGAGCGCGGCGGTCGTGGTGTAGCTGGCAGCGATCTCGCGCTCGGCGGCGCGGGCGGTCTCGACCGGCACCGCCTCGGGCTGCGCGGCGGGTGCCTCGGCGCCTGCTGCGGGAGTCTCGGAAGCGGCGTCGGCAGCCTTCTCGTCGCTGCCGCCGCAGGCGGAGAGCAGGAGGACGCCGGCGAGGACCAGGGCGGCGCGGCGCAGCGGGAGGGCGTGGGCGTTCATGGCGTGGTGGAAGCCTGGTGTTATAGGTATGTATGACAGTATTGCGGGCCACCCGCGGCGGTGGATGTGCCGAAGGTCAGGCTGCGGAGTGCCGTTCGGCGGACGACCGGCCGCCGGGGCGGCCTGGCGCGGTGCCGCATGGCCGGGGAGCGCGATGGTGCGCGGCGGACGGTGACGGAATGACGGCGGCGACCTCGTCCTGCCCGGGTCGCGACGGGAAGCTTGATCCTCTCCCTGCCGGGGCCGAGTGCCGCGGCGATGAATGGCATCACGGTCGCGCACCGCTATACTGCCCGCTTTGTTCGAACCGCCACACGTCCCGGACCACACCGACGATGAAGCCAATCCGCCACCTCGCCGCCGGCATGAGCCTCGCGCTCCTCGCCGCCGGCGTCTCGCACGCGCAGGACACGCCCGCTCCCGCCGCTCCCGCCGCAACGCCCGCCCCCGCGGCACCGGAATCGCCCAGGGGCGAGGTCGAGCGCGGTGCGGACCTGGCCTACACGTGCACCGGGTGCCATGGCGTCACCGGGTACAAGAACGCCTACCCGAACTACCACGTGCCGCGGATCGGCGGGCAGAACGAGGACTACATCGTCGCCGCGCTGCACGAGTACCGCGAGGGCCGCCGCAACCATCCGACCATGCGCGCGCAGGCGGAGAGCTTCTCCGACCAGGACATCGCCGACATCGCCGCCTATCTCTCCAGCCTCGGTGGAGGTGCACGATGAACCACGTCCTCGCCCGCGGGCTCCTCGCCGCCGCCCTCGCCCTCTCCGCCTCCGCGGCGTTCGCCCAGGACGCGGCGCAACTGCCCGCCGACATCCCCGAGAAGGCCAAGGCCTGCACCCAGTGCCATGGCCCTACCGGCCTCGAGAGCCTGGCGCCGACCTATCCGAAGCTGGCCGGCCAGTATCCCGACTACCTCGCCAAGGCCCTGCACGACTACCGCTCCGGCGAGCGCCAGAACCCGCAGATGCAGCCGTTCGCGCAGAACCTCAGCGACGCCGACATCGAGGAGATCGCGGCCTACTTCTCCAGGCAGGCCACCGACCTCACCGATCTCAGCCACGTCCGCTGACGCGGGCTTCGCGATCGCGCTGGAAAGGCCCCGCACCCGCGGGGCCTTTTTCGTTTCCGTAGGGCCCCGCGCGCCGGTCCGGACGGGGCTGCGAGGCGCGGCACCGGTACCCAATGAGGTCATGGCAGATGCCGGTCGCGACACCCCACCGGAGTTGCCTCAGGAGGTGCAGCCGCGCTCGATCGCGGCGTCGCGCGCGGCCTCGAGCTCGGATGCGCTGCGGGCGGCATCCATGGCCTGGCGCAGCGCATCGCAGACGCCCGGATCGGGCGGCGGCGTCGCGGGATCCGCAGCCACGTCGGGCAGGCGGAAGGGGCTCAGCGGCACGTCCGGCGGCGGCTTCGGATCGTGCGCCTGCCCGCCGCGATCCAGGCCACAGCCGCCGCCGAACTGCAGCACCGAAATCGTGCAGACGAGCTTGTAGCGGGTGCCCGGGATCGGGATGCTCACGCTCTTGATGCCGCGCGCGACCCACTCCTCCAGCAGGTTCTGCTCGGGAACCCAGTAGTCGTCCCAGCGCGTCGGCTCGTATTCGCGCGGCAGCGGCCGCCGGAAGGTGCCGGCCTTGTCGAGGTTGGCGATCCTGAATTCGGTCGGGGCCCGCTCCAGCGCGCGCGCGTCGTCGATCCCGTCGGCGAGGCCCTCGTCGACATTCAGGCCGCCGTCGCGCTGGTACAGCCGCGGCAGGTCGGATCCCGCCAGCGCCGGATTCGGCGTGTCGCCCGGCGCGCTCCAGTCGTCCGACCAGTCGTCGGCACGCGGGGGCTCGCCGCGGTCCGCGGGCGGGCCGAAGTCGAGCGGAGGCGCTTGCGTCACCGCGTCGGCGGCGTCCGCATCGGCCGCCGTGTCCTGCGCATCCGCCGTGGCCGGCGCCTGCGCGTCCGCCGCGGGATCCGCTGCGGCATCGTCGGGATCGGGCGCAGGCTGTACGGGCTCGACCGGCGACGCCTCGGGCGCCTCCGCCTCGGCAAGCGGCGTCTCCGCCGGGCGCTCCGGTTCCGCATCCTGCTCCGTGGGCGGGACTTCCGCCGGCGGAGCCGGGTCCGGCTCGACCGCCAGTTCCGGCACGACAGCGGGACCGGGATCGGGCGTCGGCAGCGACAGCGGCTCGGCCGGCGTCGCCAGACGCGTCCGCTCGAGGGGCATGGCGGGCGCCTCGGGGACAGGCTCGGCCGCCGCCTCGGGCTGGGGCTCGCGTTCGAGCCGCAGCTCGGGCCGGACCGCGGCCGGCGCCGCGTCGGCGACCGGCGCCTCGGGCTGCGCCAGGACCCAGTCCTCGATCACGAATTCCACCGGCGCGGGTGCTTCCGGCTGCGGCGCGGCCTGCGCCTGCGGCTGGTCCTGCGGTTCCGGCTGGAGCTCGGGCTCGGCCTGCAGGTCCGGCTCGACCTGCACGAGCGGATCGGGCTGCGGCCGCGCGAGGTCCAGCGCCTCGGGCTCGATCTGCAGGCGTTCGCGCTCGATCGCCGGCGGCGCCGGCTGCGGCTCGGGCGGCGTCTCGGCAACGGGCACCGCCGCCTCGGGCGGCGGCTCGGGCGCGGTGGGCGCAATCGCCTCCGGCTCCGTCTCGGGTGGCGGCTCGGCGGCGGTCTCGGTCTCGGCCTCGGCCTCGGGTTCGGCCTCGGCAGTCGCCGGCTGCGGCGCCGGTTGCGCGGGCCGCGGCGCCGGTGGCACGGAAGAGGCCTGCACGGCGGAGGTGCGCGGCGGCGGCGGCGCGGGCGACGGCGGTGCCTCGGGAGCGATGTCGACCAGGGTGAACCCGCCCTCGCCGACTGCGCCGCCGCGGCGTATCGGTTCCGCGGACGGAGGCGGGGTCACCGGCAGGAGCATCGCCAGCATCACCGGGACGTGTACCAGGATCGCCAGCACCAGCGCGAGCAGGCTGAATCCGCGCGTGGCGGTGAAGCGCTCGGCCAGCCCGTAGCGATCGCGGCGGCGCCAGGCAGCGGGAACGGCGGTCATGCCGGGAGACGGTCGCGGCGGCGCCGATGCGCGGGTGCGCCCACGGCGGTGGCGCGTGCCGGGTTCAGACGCTGCGCTGGATGTAGGGCGCGGTACCGGTGTCGTGATCGGTCGCGTCACGCACCGCGGTGATCTCGGGGATGCGCCCGCGCAGGGTCTTCTCGATGCCCTGCTTGAGCGTCACGTCGGCCATCCCGCAGCCGTGACAGCCACCGCCGAAGCGCAGGATCACCGCGCCGTCGCCGGTCACCTCCTCCAGCGCGACGCGGCCGCCGTGCGAGGCGAGCTGCGGATTGATCTCGGTGTCGAGCAGCCAGCGCACGCGCTCGACGATGGAGGCGTCGTCGCCGGGCACGTGGCCCTTGATCCTGGGCGCGCGGATGTTGAGCTGGCCCGCGGTGCCGCTGGCGACGTAGTCGATCTCCGCGGCATCGAAGTACGGGGCGGCCTGCGCATCGACGTACAGGACGAAGCCCTCGCAGTCGATCGCCCACTCGTCGCCGTCGAGGTCCTCGCGCTCGCAGAACTCCAGCCGCGCATCGGCGCGCGGGGTGCCGGCCTCGACCGCCGACAGGCGGATGCCGACGGCGTCGCCGCCCTGGGTCTCGAGCAGCCTGCGGAAATGGCGCTGTGCGGTGTCGCTGATCTGGATCATCCGCGCATTCTAGTACAGCGCACCATGACGGCCTGCCCAACGCCCGTCCCGGTGGGGCCTTGCCGCGGGGCGCCGCTTATACTGCGCCGCCTCCCCCGCAGGACCGCCGCCATGACCGACCTGACTCCCCTGCACGTCGCACATTGCCTGCCGCGGCGGGGCGCCGATCACCGTCTGGCCGAGGCCCGCGTCCGCGAGCTGTTGCCGCAGGTCCCGGGCTGGGAGATCGCCGAGGCCGGCAAGGCGCTGGTGCGGACGTTCCGCTTCCCCGACTACTACCGGACGATGGCCTTCGTGAACGCGCTCGCCTTCATCGCGCACCGCGAGGACCACCACCCCGACCTGGGCGTGCACTACGACCGCGTCGTGGTGCGCTACTCCACCCACGACGTCGGCGGGCTCTCCGAGAACGACTTCATCTGTGCGGCCAAGGCCGACATGCTCGCCGACGACGCCAGCGCCTCCGCCTGAGCGTCCCGCCTCAACCGAGCCTGTCCAGCGCCTCGGCCAGTTCCGGCGCCAGCGGCGCGTTCAGGACGTAGGGCCGGCGACCCTCGTCGAGCGCGAATTCCAGCGAGGCGGCGTGCAGGAACAGGCGCCGCAGCCCGCAGCGTTCGCGCAGGCGCCGGTTGAGCTCGGCGTCGCCGTACTTGCCGTCGCCGGCCACCGGGTGCCCCAGGTGCGCGGCGTGCACGCGGATCTGGTGGGTGCGCCCGGTCTCGATCCGGACCTCGCAGTAGCTCTGCCCGCCGCGCCGCTCCAGCACGCGGAAGTGACTGCGGCTGGGTTTGCCGACCGCATCCACGCGCACGTGGCGCTCGCCACCCTGGCGCGCGGCGACGTGCAGCGGCGCGTCGACGTCGAGCACGCCGTCCGGAAGCCGGCCGCCGAGCAGCGCCAGGTAGCGCTTGCCGATGCCGCCCTCCTCGCGCAGCAGGGCCTGCAGCTGCAGCAGGGCCGAGCGCTTCTTCGCGATCACCATCAGCCCGGAGGTGTCGCGGTCGAGCCGGTGCACGAGTTCGAGCGAGGCCTGCGGCCGCAGCGCGCGCAGCGTCTCGATCACCCCGAAGCTGACCCCGCTGCCGCCGTGGGCCGCCACGCCCGAAGGCTTGGAGATCGCGATCAGCGCGCCGTCCTCGAACACGATGGCGCGCTCGATCAGGTCGAGCAGCGTCCGCGACGGAGTTCCGCCTCCCGCCGCCGGCTCGGTCCGCACCGGCGGCACGCGGACGGCATCGCCTGCCGCCAGTCGCTGTTCCGCCTTCGCGCGCTTGCCGTTGACCCGCACCTGGCCGCTGCGCACGAGCTTGTAGACCAGCCCGCGCGGCGCGCCCTTGAGCTGCCCGAGAAGGAAGTTGTCCAGCCGTTGTCCGTCGCGGTCGTCCGCCACCTGCACGTGGCGGACGCCGGCGACGCCTGTGTCGTCCGCCATGCCAATCGACTCTGCTACACTAAGGGCGCGAGATAACGTCCTGATTTCGTTGCAAACCGGCCGAAAGCCGCTTGTTTCGAATCCTGCAAAGACGCTGCCGCCGCTCCGAGGGGGCGGTCATGTTAGCGGCCGGCGCGGGCGGACGGATAGATCGTCCCGGTGCGGCGGATGCCGTCGCCCAGGCCATTCCGGAGCGCGCGCGAGCGCGATCCGGACGTATTTCAACGAGCGCTCCCGCGGGCTTCGCCCGGCGGTTCGGTTGTAGCGCTGGAGGTTTCGGCAGGCCCCGTCCCCGGGACGGAGCCGTCGCGGTGCCGCCCGTCCCCTGGGGACGCGGGGTGCGACAGCCAAGGCAGCCGGCGTTCTCGCGGTCGAGCGCGTGAGGACACCACAACAATGAAGCGGATGCTCATCAATGCGACCCAGGCCGAGGAGCTGCGGGTCGCGATCGTGGACGGCCAGACCCTCTACGACATCGACATCGAACAACCCGCGCGCGAGCAGCGCAAATCCAACATCTACAAGGGGCGCATCACCCGCCTGGAGCCTTCGCTGGAGGCCGCGTTCGTCGAGTACGGCGCGGAGCGCCACGGCTTCCTGCCGCTCAAGGAGATCTCGCGCGACTACTTCCGCGACGGGGTCGACCCGAACAAGGCGGGCCTGAAGGAGATCCTCCGCGAGGGCCAGGAGGTCGTGGTCCAGGTCGACAAGGAGGAGCGCGGCAACAAGGGCGCGGCGCTGACCACCTTCATCTCGCTGGCCGGCCGCTACATGGTGCTGATGCCGAACTCCCCCACCGCCGGCGGCGTCTCGCGCCGGATCGAGGGCGAGGACCGGCAGGCGCTCAAGGAGGCGATGGACCAGCTGCAGATCCCCGACGACATGGGGGTCATCATCCGCACCGCCGGCGTCGGCCGCGACGCCGACGAGCTGCAGTGGGACCTGGACTACCTGCTCCAGGTCTGGCGCGCGATCACCGACGCCGCGCTCTCCAGGCCCGCGCCGTTCCTGATCTACCAGGAGTCGCGCCTGATCATCCGCGCCCTGCGCGACTACCTGCGCGCCGACATCGGCGAGATCCTGGTCGACACCGACGAGCTCTACGCCGAGGCGCGGGAGTTCATGCAGCAGGTGATGCCGCAGCAGCTGCGCAAGCTCAAGCTGTACGCGGACAACGTCCCGCTGTTCAACCGCTACCAGATCGAGTCGCAGATCGAGGCCGCCTACGAGCGCCAGGTGCGGCTGCCGTCGGGCGGATCGATCGTGGTCGACCAGACCGAGGCACTGACCGCGGTCGACGTCAACTCGGCGCGCGCCACCAAGGGCGGCGACATCGAGGAGACCGCGTTCCACACCAACCTCGAGGCGGCCGAGGAAGTCGCCCGCCAGCTGCGCCTGCGCGACCTGGGCGGCCTGGTGGTCATCGACTTCATCGACATGTCGTCGAACAAGCACCAGCGCGAGGTCGAGAACCGCCTGCAGAACGCGCTGAAGAACGACCGCGCGCGCGTGCAGATCGGGCGCATCTCGCGCTTCGGCCTGCTGGAGATGTCGCGCCAGCGCCTGCGCCCCTCGCTCGGCGAGTCGAGCCAGATCGTGTGCCCGCGCTGCGACGGCCACGGCCGCATGCGCTCGGTGGAGTCGCTGTCGCTGTCGATCCTGCGCGTCGCCGAGGAGCACGCGATGAAGGACAACACCGGCCAGGTGCTGGTGCAGGCGCCGCCGGAGATCGCCAACTACCTGCTCAACGAGAAGCGCCGCGCGCTCACCGAGATCGAGGAGCGCCACAAGGCGCCGCTGGTGATCGTCGCCGACCAGCAGATCGAGACCCCGCACTTCAACGTGGTGCGGATCCGCGAGAACGAACTGGGCGAGGAGACGAGCAAGCCCAGCTACCACCGCGTCAGCCCCAGGAAGCTGGAGACGCACTCGCTGACCAAGGCCAACCTCAACATCCCGCCGCCGGCGGTCACCCGCGTGCAGCACAGCTCGCCCGCGCCGGTGCGCGAGCCGGAGCCCGAGCCCGCGGCGCCGGCGGTGCAGCCGGCACCGACCCATTCGGCCTCGCTGATCGAGCGCGTGGTGCGCTGGTTCCGCGGCCAGCCCGGCACCGCGGCGCCCGCCGCGCCCGCCGAGGGCGATGGACGCCGTTCCGGCGGCGAGCGTGACCGGCGCAACGGCGAGGGCCGGCGCGGCGGACGCCGCGACGAGCAGTCGCGGCGCGGCCGCGGCCAGTCGGCCGGCACCCCGAACACCCCGCGCGGCGGTGGCCAGCAGGGCCAGGGCCGCAAGCCCCGCGGCGGCGACGCCGCACGCGAGGAGCAGGCGCCGCAGGCGGCCAGGTCCGGCCGCGCCGAGAACCCGCGCGCCGAGGGCCAGCCGGCCGCACGCCCGCAGGAGACGGCGAAGCCCGAACGTGCGCCGTCGCGCAAGGCCGAGGCCAGGCAGGACGCCCAGGCCAAGCCGGCGCGCGCGCCGCGCCAGGGCCAGGTGACCGACGAGGCGGCCGATCCGATCACCGCGGCGGCCATGGCACCCGCCGCGGCAGCCGTCGACGACGCCGTCAGCGGCAACGAGGTGCGCCGCGAGGAGACGCCCCCGGCGCCCCGCCCCGCCGAGACCAGCGGCAACGAGGCCGCACCGGCCGGTGACGATGCCAACGGCGACGGCAGCGGACGCCGCCGCCGCGGACGTCGCGGAGGACGCCGTCGTCGTCGTGGCGAGAACCCCGCCGCGGACGAGGTCGCGCAGAACACGCCGACCGAGCAGTCCGAGATCGCGCTCGACGACGGCGAGGCGGATGCGACGGGCTCCGGCGAGCGCGGCGATGCGCGTCTCGGCCTGCCGGCGGAAGCCATGGCCTTCCTCGACGAGGACGAGCCGCGGGCGACCGCGCAGGACAAGGACGCCGCCGCGTCGACGCCCGCGCCGGACAAACGCCCGCGTGCACCCGTGACCGAAGAAGCACCGGCTGCCGCCGCCGAGCCGCTGACTCCGCCGCAGGCGACGCCGGAGGCGGCGTCTCCGGCACCCGCGAGGGACGAGGCCGCAGCACGCGTCGATGCGCCGGCGACACCGGCCACGGCGGCACCCGAGCAGCCTGCGCGGCCCGACGCAGCCGTGACCGCCGCGGCACCCGAAGCCGCTCCGGAGACGGCCCCGGCCCCGCAGGCCGAGGTGACGCGCACGGAGCTCGAGGCCGAGCCCGAACCGGAGGCCACTCCGCCCGCGGCCGACGCGCTGGCACCGGAGTCGCCGCGCGACGCGGTCGCGCCGCGCCCCCTGGCCAGCAGCGGCACCGCGGCGCCCGGCGCGCGCACGGTGGAAGCGCCGACGGCCGACAGCCCCGCGTTCACGCTGACGCCGCCGCCGGCGGCCGCCAGCCAGGGCGAGGACGCCGCGTCGGCGACCGTCGACACGCCGAAGCCTCCGCGGCGTCCCCGTTCGTCCGCCAAGAACCGCACCCCGGCGCAGGAACCGGCGGCGGAAGGCCAGCCGGGCGCCGAGCGGGCGCCCGCTGCCGAACCGGCACCGGGCGCGGCAGCGGACGACGCGGCTCCGCCCGAGGAGCAGCCGCGTCGCGAGGACGGTAGGCAGGACTGAAGGCGTACGCGAACGGCGACCATCCAGGTCGCCGTTCGCGCCTTCCCCGCATCAGGGGGAGATCAGGCCGTACTGCCCGGCCAGCCGCGCCAGCGAGATCATGTCGCGGATGTCGAGCTTCTCCATCATCCGGTACTTGTGCGTGGCGACGGTCTTCGGGCTCAGGCAGAGCCGCTCGGCGATGTCGTCCATGCGCCGGCCCTGCGACAGCATGAGGGCCACCTCCAGCTCGCGCCTGGTGAGCTGGTCGAAGGGCGAGCCGCCGCCGTCCAGCGCGCCCAGCGCCAGGCGCTGGGCCACGCCGCCGGCGAGATAGCGACGCCCGACGGCGACCTCGCGCACCGCACGCAGCAGCTCGGATGCGTCGCAGCCCTTGCCGACGTAGCCGCTCGCGCCCGCTTCCAGCAGCCTGCGCGGCAGCGGCCCGTCCTCCTGCACCGAGACGATCAGCACGCGCGGCCCGTCCTGGCCGCGGACCAGGCGCTCGGTGATCTGCAGCCCGCTGACGCCGGGAAGGTGCAGGTCGCACAGCACGAGGTCCGGCCTGAGCGAGCGGATCAGCGGCAGGCCCTCCTCGCCGCTCGACGCCTCGCCCACCACCTCGAGATCGGGCTCGGCGCCCAGGATCATCCTGAAACCGGTGCGCACCAGCGCATGGTCGTCCAGCAGAAAAATGCGGATCGTCATTGATCCATCCCCTCGTCCGTGTCCCCGGGCGCAACTAAGCACGAGCCCGGGGAAAAGACAATTCGCGCGTCCCGCATGCGTGCCCGAAACGGCGACGGGCGGATGGGCGGGGCGCACGATGTGCAGCATGAGGCGCGTCGACGCCGACGTCCTGCCGCTGGGTCGGTCCCGCCGGGCCTCGAGGATCTGGGCGCGCTCGGCGCCGCCCGCGTCGCCAGGGCGGCGTCGAAGTCCATAGGAAGGGCTTGCGTCCGCCCGGTGGCTGGCGGCAGATGGCGGTTGTCCGTCTGACGCGGGACAGGTCAGCCGCCTTCAGCCTGCGCCTGGTGAGCGTTCGGCACGGCACCGCGACGCCACGAGCAGCGGTCAGAGGAACCGGACGACTTGGCTCTAGGTGAAGCGTCCTCGTTGATTCGAGCCAGTCGGAAGTAGAGTTCCCCCAGAAGGAGCTCACATGAAGAAGTCGCGGTTCACCGAGGAACAGGTCGTGCGGATCCTCAAGGAGGTCGAGGCCGGCGCGAA
>NZ_JAGQFT020000002.1 GCF_018122625.2 Coralloluteibacterium stylophorae
GGGGGAGCGGGGAGCGGGGAGCGGGGCTAAGCGCTTCGCTTCTGGCCTCTGCCACCTGCCGGGAAACGCCGGCCTCGTTGCAGAATGCGACTAATTCGCATTTAATGTACGCGCAGTCTTCACCGGTCCGGAGCGGCCGGCGTCTGCTCCGGTCCGCCCGTCCACCGACGTCCGCAGCCGGCTGCGACGCGTCATCGGCCGCCGGATCCGCGGCGACTGCACATGCCGCGAACGCTCCGATGGGTCCTGCCCGCCGGGCGTCCTCGCACCCTTCCGTCTTCCACGCACCCCCGCAAGGTCATCCGCTCCATGCCATCGACGCCCGCCCGCTTCCCGCACCCCGCATCCGCGCACGCCGCCGCGTCCCGTCCCGCGGGAGGCCGCGCGCTGGCGCTGGCGATCGGACTGGCCCTGGGCGCCGTGCCGGCCGGCGCGATGGCGGCGCCGCAGACGGTGGGCAACCCCGACGCGGTCGAGGACAGCGACCTGAGCCCGACCCAGCTCGACGCCATCCTGGTCGTCGCCCAGCGCGCCGAGCGCGTCAGCAACGGCGCGACCAACCTCGACATCGCGATCAAGGACACGCCGCAGTCGATCAGCGTCGTCAGCCAGGAGCAGATGCAGCGCTTCGGCGCCGACAGCCTCAACGAGGCGCTGCGCCTGGCCACCGGCATCCAGGTCGAGGAGTGGGAGACCAACCGCACCAACTTCACCGCGCGCGGCTTCGACATCGCCAATACCCAGATCGACGGCGTCGGCCTGCCCAACGGCTGGGGCATCGTCACCGGCGCGCAGGACACCTTCGGCTACGAGAAGCTCGAGGTGATCCGCGGCGCCAACGGCCTGCTCACCGGCGTGGGCAACGCCGCCGGCACCATCAACTACGTGCGCAAGCGCCCGACCAACACCGCGCAGGGCCAGGCCGGGCTCAGCTGGGGCTCGTGGGGCACGGTGCGCGGCGAGGTCGACTACTCGACCCCGTTCACCGCCGACGGCACCTGGGCCGGGCGTATCGTCGCCGCCCACGAGCAGGGCGATTCGTACCTGCGCGACAAGGAGGACGAGCGCGACTTCATCTACGGCGTGGTCGACGGCCAGATCGGCGACAACGGCACCCTGACGCTCGGCTACTCCTGGCAGGACGCCCGCACCGACGGGAACATGTGGGGCGCGCTCGCCTTCATGTACAGCGACGGCACCCAGGCGGAATGGGACCGCGGCGCCTCGACCACGCAGGACTGGACCTACTGGGACACCACCACCCAGACCGCCTTCGTCGAATACGCCCACCAGCTCGGTGCCGACTGGCTGCTGAAGCTGACCTACAACCGCCGCGACATCCGCAACGACGACCGGCTGTTCTACGCCACCGACTACGCCGGCACCGGCCTGGAGCCTGGGACCAACCTCGGCCTCTACGGCTATCCCTGGGGCGGCAACGACGAGCTCGAGGCCGACCTCGGCACCGCCACGCTCAACGGCCACTTCGACCTGTTCGGCCGCGACCAGGAACTGATGCTGGGCGTGAGCTGGTCGCGCAGCGAGCAGACCAACAACGAGTACGCCGGCGCCCTCTGCGGCGAGGTGGTGTGCGGCTACCTGCCGATGCCGGCCTTCCCCTGGGACGGCGACGTGGTGCCCGAGCCGGTGTGGGGCGAGGATTCGGTCTACAGCACCCTCAACGAGCGCCTGAAGCGCGCCTACGGCGCGACCCGGCTGTCGCTGACCGACCGCTTCAAGGCCGTGCTCGGCTTCAACTACGCCGAGTACCACCGCGACGGGGTCAACTACGGCGTCGCCTTCAACCAGACCGAGAACGAGACCAGCCCCTACGCCGGCCTGACCTTCGACTTCACCGACCGCGTGCTGGGCTACGTCAGCTATTCCGACATCTACCAGCCGCAGAGCCAGTCCGACGCCGAAGGCCGCTACCTCGACCCGACCCAGGGCAAGAACTACGAGATCGGCGCCAAGGCCGAGTGGCTCGACCGGCGCCTGCTGACCACGCTGGCGGTGTTCCGCGCCGAGCAGAACGGGCTGGCCACCGCCGCCGGCTACAACGACAACAACCAGCTCTACTACACGGGCGTCGACGTCGAATCCAAGGGCGTCGAGCTCGAGGCCACCGGCCGCATCAACGACCACGTCGACCTGCTGTTCGGCTACACCGCGCTGCGGCTGACCGGCCAGGACGGCGACGACACCTACAGCTGGGTGCCGCGGCGCACGGCGAACCTGATGCTGAGCGCGCGCATGCCCGACTACGAGGCGCTGTCGTTCGGCATCGGCGGGCGCTGGCAGAGCGACATCTCCAACGTCGAGACCAGCGGCTTCACCGTGCGCCAGGACAGCTATGCGGTTTTCAACGGCTTCGTCGCCTGGGACTTCGTGCCCGACGCCACCCTGCGCCTCAACGTCAACAACATCGGCGACGAGACCTACATCAACACCCTGCGCTACAGCGGCTACTACGGCGCCCCGCGCAACTACATGCTGAGCCTGAACTGGCGGTTCTGACCGCCGTCCATCCACCGAGCCCAAGACCAGCCGCCGCCATGTCCCACGCCGCCACCCTGTCCGCTCCCCCGCGTTCGCCGCGCCTGCGCACGGCCACGCGCATCGGCGCCGCCGTGTTCGGCGGCTACGCCTTCACCTGGGGCCTGGTCGCCGCCGGCGCCGCGCTGCTGTTCAAGGCGGGGATGGATTTCCACGACGCGGAGTTCCTGGCCAGCGCGAACGGGCTGCTCGCCTTCCTCGGCGTGTTCCTGTGGACGTTCGCGACGCGTCGTCCCGGCCTGGTCGGCCTGGCGCTGGTGGGCACCGGCGCGCTGCTGGCCGGCGCGGCCTCGCTGGTCCAGGCGAGCATCGTCTGATGGCCGCCAGCGCGTTTTCCGCCGCCGCGCCGAGCTTCCGCCAGGCGATGGCCTGGCTGCACACTTGGTTCGGCCTGGTGCTGGGCTTCGTGCTGATGGCCGCCTTCTTCTTCGGCGCGATGTCGGTGTTCGACCGCGAGATCGACCGCTGGGCGATCCCGTCCACCCGTTTCGAACCGCAGCCGATGCCCTCCTACGAGGCGATCCTGCGGCCGGCGTTCGAGCGCATGCAGCCCACGCAGCAGGCGATCGATGCGATGGCGCCGCGGGTCGACGGGCCGATGCCCGAGCGTTTCGACACCGTGGCCAGCTGGAGCGCCTACACCACCCACCGCGACCCGGTGCTGCAGCTCTTCGCCGGCTACCAGGTGCCGAACGCGAAGGACCCGGACGACGCGATCTGGGCCGACGCCACCATCGATCCGCGTGACGGCGCGCCGCTGCCGGTCGATCGCCTCAAGGTCGGCAGCGGGTTCTTCTACCCGATGCACTACAGCCTGACCCTGGACTGGAAGAACCTCGGCATCTGGATCGTCGGCTTCTCCGCGCTGGTGATGCTGGCCGCGCTGGTCAGCGGCGTGGTCATGCACCGCAAGCTGTTCCGCGAGCTGTTCACCTTCCGCCCGGGCAAGGGCCGCCTGCGCAGCGCGCTCGACCTGCACAACCTCACCGGCGTGACCGCGCTGCCGTTCCACTTCTTCTTCGCCTTCACGGGGCTGGTCATCTTCTCGGCGACCTACTTTTTTCCGGTCGGCCACACCCAGCTCCACGACCTGCACGACCTGCATGCGGAGATCGAATCGCGCGAGCTCGGCCTGCCGCACGGCCGCGCCGGCGTGCCCGCGGGGCTGGCCAACGTCGACGCGATGGTGGCCGAGGCGCAGCGGCGCTGGGAGGCGCGCGGCATGGCCGGCGACGTCGGCTTCCTGGTGCTGCAGCACGTCGGCGACGCCAACGGCTACGTGAGCGTGTACCGCGCCGGCACCGACCGCATCGCGCTGGTCGGGCAGGGCATCCACTTCAAGGCCGACACCGGCGCGCTGCTGCGCGAGGACCCGCCGGCCAGCGCGGTCGGCAGGGTCGCGGAGTTCCTGACCGGCCTGCACCTGCAGCATTTCCGCCACTGGCTGCTGCGCTGGCTCTACGTGCTGGGTGGCCTGCTCGGCGCGGTGTGCATCGCCACCGGCTTCGTGTTCTTCGTCGAGAAGCGCAAGCGCCAGCACGCCGCCCGCGGCAGCCAGGGCGCGCGCGTGGTCGACGCGCTGGCGGTGACCACGATCACCGGCATGGTCGCCGCCGCGCTCGGCATCCTGGTCGCCAACCGGCTGCTGCCCGAGGACCTGCCGGCGCGCGGCGACTGGGAGCGCTATGCGTTCTGGGGCACCTGGGCGCTGGCGCTGGTGCATGCGGGCCTGCGCAGCGCGCCGGTTGCGCGCGGCCTGACGAACCCCGCATGGCGCGAGCAGTGCTGGGCGATCGCCGCGCTCGCCGTCGCCGCCGCGGTGCTGAACTGGATCACCACCGGCGACCACCTGCTGCGCACGCTGGCCGCCGGCTACTGGCCGGTCGCCGGCGTCGACCTGGCGTTGCTCGCCACCGCCGCGATCGCCGGCACCACCGCCTTCGCGCTGCGGCGCCGCGCC
This sequence comes from Coralloluteibacterium stylophorae, assembly GCF_018122625.2. Taxonomy (GTDB): domain Bacteria; phylum Pseudomonadota; class Gammaproteobacteria; order Xanthomonadales; family Xanthomonadaceae; genus Coralloluteibacterium; species Coralloluteibacterium stylophorae. The sequence goes on from NZ_JAGQFT020000002.1 coordinate 4,517, forward strand.
GCCAGGGCGGTGCCGCTCGCGGCGCCTCCGCACGGTGCCGCCCATGCATGAGGGCGCCGCCGCCGGCTGGCTCCTCGCCGGCGCCCTGCTCGCCAGCCTCGCCGGCATGGGCTGGCTGGCGCTGGCCATGCCCGCGCACGCGCAGCAGGTCTGGGGCCGCGCCGCGTCCCCTGCAGTGGCGCGCACGCTGCGCACCCTCGGCGCGCTCGGCCTGTGCACGGCGCTGGTGCTCTGCCTCGCCGCCGACCACGCGACCATGGCCGCCCTGGTCTGGGTGATGTCGCTGGCCGGCGCCGCCGTCCTCGTCGCCATGACGCTCGCCTGGCGCGCCCCCGTGCTCGGCGTGCTGGCACCGTGGGGGCGGCAAGGCACTGCGACAGAGCGCTGAGCCGCAGGCCGCCTGCGGGCTGCAAGCGGGCGGACGCGAGCATCGGGCCTGTCGCAGCGCCGCTGGCTCGGCGTCGGGCTTGACCCTCCAGGCATGCTGGATGCTCCGCGGCGCGATCCCATCGCGCGCCGCCGCACCGCAACCGGAGCCATGCATGCAGCCCGATGAACTCGTCTCCCTGTTCGACCAGCAGGCCGCCGGCTATGACCGGCAGTGGGCGAAGACCGCGGCGATCCGCGAGTGCCTGTACTTCCTGCTCGAACCGCTGCTCGCCGGGCTGCCGGCCGAGGCGCGGGTGTTGTGCGTCGGCGCCGGCACGGGCGCGGAGATGGCGCGGCTGGCGCAGGCCTTCCCTGGCTGGCGCTTCACCGCGGTGGAGCCCTCCGGCGCCATGCTCGAGGCCTGCCGCGCGCGCGCCGAGGCGGAGGGCATCGCCGGACGCTGCGACTTCCACCGCGGCTTCCTCGATTCGCTGCCCGCGGGCGCCCCGTACGACGCGGCGACCTGCTTCCTCGTCTCCCAGTTCATCGTCGACCGCGCGGCGCGCACGGCGTTCTTCGCCGGCATCGCCGCGCGCCTGCGCCCGGGCGGGCTGCTGGCGAGCTCGGACCTCGCCGCCGACACCGCCGCGCCGGCCTACGACATCCTGCTGCCCGCGTGGATGCGGATGATGGCCGCCGCCGACGTTCCGCTGGAGGCGCTCGCGCGCATCCGCGAGGCCTACGCGCGCGACGTGGCCGTGCTGCCGCCGGCCGAGGTCGCCGCCCTCATCGCGGCCGGCGGCTTCGGCGACCCGGTGCAGTTCTTCCAGGCCGGGCTGATCCACGGCTGGCTGAGCCGGCGTCTGGGGTAGGACGTGCGCCGGGACCGACCGCGGCGCTCGTGAATCGGCAGGATGCGGACGGCCGCGCCGGCGCGCGTGCCGCAGCGCGCAGAGGCCTGGTCGCGGTCCGCGGCCGTCCGTCGGCACGGCAGCAGGCCCGTCAACCCTTGCCCTGCGGCCAGCATCGAAGCTGGGAAAGACCGGAGCCTGCCGCTATGCATACCCGCCGCGACCTCCTCGCGCTCATGTTCGCGGCACCGCTCGGTACCGCCCTCGGGATCGACTTGGCATCCGCGTCGTCCGGCTCCGGCGTGCGCCGCGCCGGCGCGATCGCGCCGCGCTCGTCCCTCCTGCCCCTGCTGGGCGACATGCCGCGTCGGCCGACGCCGGCGTGGCGCGTCCTGGAGACGGTGCCCGTGGAGGGAGGCACGCGCGCGCTGATCGAATACCTGGCCGAACCGGCCGGCGTGCTGGGGCAGCCGGAGGACCGCGTCCGCGCCTGGCTCTTCCGGCCGCCGCTCGGTCGCGGCGCGCGGCGGCCGGCGATCCTGGCCATCCACCAGGACGGCGCGCACACGCACATCGGCAAGGCGGAACCGGCGGGTCTGGCCGGGGATGCCCAGTTCTTCCAGGGACTCGACCTGTTTCGTCGCGGCTACGTGGTGCTGTGCCCGGACCGCTTCTATCACGCCGAGCGCCGGCGCCGGCCGGACAACGGCCCCGATGCCATCGACCCGGCCCGCGACGAAGCCCTGCTCGGGCACCGCCTCGGGCAACTGCTGATGGCGGGGCGCACCGGCTTCGGCAAGGAGGCCTACGACCTCATGGTCGCCGTCGACGTCCTCGCTGCGATGCCGGAGGTCGATGCCGCCCGCATCGGCGCGATCGGGCACTCGGCGGGCGGCAATGCGCTGATCTACGCCATGTGCTGCGACCCGAGGATCGCCTGTGGGGTGTCGTCATGCGGGTTCTTTGGACTGGAAGCGTTCTTCGACGAGCACGCGCCCAGGCCACGTTCGCCGCTTGGCGCCCTGCCCGGGCTGCTGCGCGTCGGCACCACGGCGGATTTCCTCGCCGCCATCGCGCCGCGGCCGATGCTGCTGACCCGCGGCCTGTGGGAATGGGGCGGCGACGACGCGACGCAGCGTGGGTGGAGCCGTGCCCACGTCGCCGACACCCGTGCCATCGAGGCGCACGCCCGGCCGGCCTGGGGCCCGCACGGCGACCGGCTCGACGTGCGGTACTTCGCCGAAGGCGGCGGCGCGCATGCACTGCCGCCAGGCGAACGCGCCCACGCCTACGCGTGGCTGGACCGCCAGCTCGCCGCGCCTTCTCCTGCCTGACCCCCGTCCACCCCGGCGCCTGCCGCCGGCCGTCGATCCGGCGGCCGGAACGGCGCAGCGCGCGCTACCTGCAGGTGCCGGGCCAGGGTAAGCGGTGCGTGCGGGACCGAGGCATTGCCGGTCTCTTCAGCACCGCACCGGTAGGACTGCATCCGCCCTCCGCCCGACAGGAGCTTCCATGCGTCCGAACCGCCTGCTGATCGTCCCCCTGCTGCTGGCCTGCGCGTCGTGGATCGCCGCGTGCGGCGGCACGCCGCCCACGTCCGTCGAAGCCGAGGCGCCTGCCGCCGTTGGGGTCCCGATGCCCGGCGTCGATCGCCGCGCCGCGCAGGCGCCCGCCGATGCGGATGTCGCGCCGGACCAGGCCTCGACGTCGCCTGACGACGCGGGCGCCGCATCGCCCGACGACACCCGCGCCCGCATCGACACGCTGCTGGGCGACGCCGGGCAGTACGAGGCGGTGTTCGACGGCTTCAAGGCGGCGGTGACGGCCGACGACCGCACGGCGGTGGTCGAGTACCTGCGCTTTCCGCTCCGCGTCGGCGCCGGCAGGGAGGTCGCCGACGCCGAGGCCTTCCTGCGCGACTACGACGCAATCGTGACCCCCGACGTCGCCGATGCCGTGGCGGCGCAGGAGTTCGGGGACCTGTTCGTGAACCAGGACGGCGTGATGATCGGCCGCGGCCAGGTCTGGTTGAACGGCACCTGCCTCGACGACGCCTGCGCGCGTACCGAGGTGAGGGTGGTCACGATCCAGTAGCGGGCATGAGGGTCGCAATCGACTCCCGGCCTGCCGAGTGCCGCAGTGGCCCGTACGACCTGCGCCAGGCAACGTCGGGGCACGCTCGACGCACCTACGCGCCCGCGTCCATCCGCCAGCGCGCGGGGCGAAGATGCCGCGTGCGCACGACGGCAGGGGCGGCAGCCAGGCCGCCGTGCGCCGAGGTCAGTCCACCGCGCGTCGCGCGGACGCGTAACGCCGCGGCGAGTCGCCCATCACGCGCGCGAACGCGGTGTTGAACGCATTCTCCGAGTCGTAGCCCACGGCTTGCGCGATGCGGGCCAGTGGCTCGCGGCCCTGCAGGAGGCGTTCGGCCGCCAGCAGCATCCGCCACCGGGTCAGGTAGGCGATCGGCGTCTCGTCCAGGACCTGGCGGAAGCGGCGGGCGAACACCGTGCGCGACTGGCCGGCACATCGGGCCAGATTCTCCAGCGTCCAGTCGCGGGCCGGATCGGCGTGTATCGCGCCGAGCGCCGCGCCGAGATGCGGATCCGCCAGCGCGGCGAACCAGCCCATGCCCGTACCCGACTGCCGCGCCAGGTACAGGCGCAGGGTCTGGGCCAGCATCATGTGGGCGAGGTGCTGGGCGATCAGCGAGGCGCCGGGTTCGCGGTCCTGCAGCTCCTGCATCATCAGCTCGATCGAACTGCGCAGCAGCGCCTGATCGCGTGCCGCATGCAGGTGGATGACCGCCGGCAGGCTCCGCAGCAGGCCTGCTGCATGCTGGCCGCCGAGCTCGAAGCGGGCGCCGACCAGGAGCACGTCGCCGCCGCCGTTGTAGACGACGGTCCCGCCGTCGCGGTCGGGCGCGAGCACCTCGCTCGCGCGGGCCGGCGTCAGCGTCAGGTTGCTGCCGATGCGGGCAGCGCGACCGGTGGGCAGGACGAAGCAGTCGCCGGTGTCGAGCCGGACCGCCCCGGCGGCGTCCTCCTCCACCTCGAGCCAGCAGCTGCCCCGGACCACGGCGTAGCACTTGATGCGTCCGTGCAGGTCGTCGAGGCGCAACAGCCAGTCGCCTCCGGCATCGAAGCCGGCGGTGATGTAGCTGCGCGGCCTGAGCAGGGACAGGATGTCGGACAGCGGGTCCACGCGCGGGACGATAACGAAGCACTTCCGCACTGTCAGCTAGAGAAGCCGGCGTGCGTGGCTTCTATCGTCCTGTCGCCGGCGATGGGCCGGGACGGTGGAGATCCACATGAAGGCTGCAGTGGTCGAGAGTTTCGGAACGCCGCCGCGCTACGCCGAGTTCCGCGAGCCGGTCGCTGCGGTCGGCGAGGCCGTGGTGCGGGTGCATGCTGCCCCGCTGAGTCCGATCGTCCGTGCGCTGGCGGCGGGAAGGCACTACACCAGCGCCGCGCAGGCCGGCTTCGTGCCGGGCGTCGACGGCGTCGGCACGACGGCCGATGGCAGGCGGGTGTATTTCCTGTTCCCGAAGGCGCCCTTCGGTTCGCTGGCCGAACGCGCGCTGGTCGGGACGGAGATGATGGTGCCGGTGCCCGACGACCTCTCCGACACGCGCGCCGTGGCGGTGGCCACCGGCGGGCTTGCCGCCTGGACGGCGCTGAGCCGCCGGGTGCCGCTCGAAGCGGGCTCGACGGTGCTGGTGAACGGAGCATCCGGCATCGCCGGCGGCATGGCCGTGCAGATCGCCCGCCACTTCGGCGCAGGCCGCGTGATCGCCGTCGGCCGCAACCGCGCCCGCCTGGAAAGACTGGATGCGAATGCCTGCATCGCGCTGGACGAGGCTGCGGATGCCGCGCTTCATGCCGAGTTCCGCCGCGGCGTCGAGGTGGTGCTCGACTTCATCTGGGGCGAGCCGGGGCAGCGGGTGATAACGGCGGCCACGCGCGACCGTGCTTCGGGCCGCGGCGAACCGCGCCTGCGCTATGTGCAGCTCGGCAATGCGGCCGGAGAGACGGTCGCCCTGCGCGCCGACGCGCTCCGCAGCTCGGGGCTGGAACTCCTCGGATGCGGCATCGGCAGCGTCGCCGTCGCCGAGATGGTCGCCGGCGCCCGCGAGCTGCTCCAGGCGAGCCACGCCGCGGGCTTCGATGCGCCGGTGACGGTGCTCCCGCTCGGGGCGCTGGCGGAGGCCTGGGCGGGGCCGCCGGAGGTGCGCTACGTGCTGTGCCCGGGCGACGCGGCCGCCTGAAGCGACTGCCGCCGGGAGGAGGCATCACCAGTTTCCTCGCCCGGCGCTTCGGCTTTTGCTCCTTCCCCCGCTTGCGGGGGAAGACTGGGATGGGGGTGAGGCGCGCAGCGCGCGCTGCTTCCGACGAGCTGGAACGCTCCGCGGCTGCGCCGCGCCCCCACCCCAGCCCTCCCCCGCGTCGCGGGAGAGGGAGCCAGGTCGCTCGGCTTCGCCCGTTTTCCCTTCGCGGGAGAGAGACGCCCGACAACCGCCGCGCTGTCCCCCGCGGCGGCCCGCGCTTCAGCCGTCGACCTTCAACCAATCGATCAGCGCGCGCAGCGCCGGCGGAGTCTGCCTGCGGCTCGGATGGTAGAGGTGGTAGCCGGGGAAGGTAGGGCAGTAGGCGTCCAGCACCTGCACGAGGCGGCCCGCGGCGAGGTCTTCGGCGACCTCGTGGTCGAGCACGTAGCCCAGGCCGACGCCGGCGCGGGTGGCGGCCAGTGCCAGCGACACCTCGTCGGCGATCAACGGGCCGCGCACGCGCATGTTGATGTCGCGGCCGTCGTGTTCGAACTCCCACGGCAGCAGTCCGCCGGTGCTCTTGAGCCGGTAGCCGATGCAGGCGTGGCGCTCCAGGTCGGCCGGCGTCCGCGGCGGCGGGTGGCGGCTGAAGTAGTCGGGCGTGCCGACCACGATCGTGCGCAGGTCCGGGCCGACCCGCACGGCGATCATGTCCTTGTCCACGTGCTCGCCGAAGCGGATGCCGGCATCGAAGCCTTCCGCCACCAGGTCGGTCAGGCCGTTGTCGATGCTGACCTCCACCTGCACCCCCGGATGGGCGAGCAGGAAGCCGGGCAGCTTCGGTTCCAGCACCATCAGCGCGGCGTAGGAGAAGGTGGTGAGGCGCACGCTGCCGGCCAGCGTCCCGCGCCATTCGCCCAGCGCCAGCAGGCCTTGCTCGATCTCGGCCAGTGCCGGCTCGAGCGACTGCAGCAGGCGCTCGCCGGCATCGGTGGGCGCGACGCTGCGGGTGGTGCGCGCCAGCAGGCGCACGCCGAGACGGTCCTCCAGCCCGCGCATCGCATGACTGAGCGCGGAGGGCGACAGGCCCAGCGCCGCGGCGGCGCGGGTGAAGCTGCGCTCGCGCGCCACGGCGGCGAAGGCCGCCAGATCGTTGAGGTCCCGCCGCTGCATTGCTGCATTCTGCTCACAGGCCCATGCCGGCGGCAACGGCTAATCCCAACCCACCCCGGCCCATAGCCTTGCGAATTCCGGCCGCGCAGCCGTTGCGGCCCAAGACCCGAGGAGATCTACATGGACCTGACCCACTACCGCAGCCTCGGCCGCTCCGGCCTGCTGGTGAGCCCGCTCGCGCTGGGAACGATGACCTTCGGCGCGCAGCGCTGGGGCTCGGACGAGGCCGCCTCGCGCGCGGTGTTCGATGCGTATGTGGATGCCGGCGGCAACTTCGTCGACACCGCCGACCTCTACTCGGGCGGGCGCAGCGAGGAACTGCTGGGCGCCTTCATCGCCGACGCCGGCGTGCGCGACCGCCTGGTGGTCGGCACCAAGTCAGGCTTCCCACGCCAGCCGGGCAACCCCAACGCCGGCGGCAACGGCGCCAGGAACATCCGCCTGGCGCTGGAGCAATCGCTCCGCCGGCTGCGCACCGACTACATCGACCTGTACTGGATGCACGTCTGGGACCGAGTCACCCCGCCCGAGGCCGTGCTGCAGACGCTGGCCGACGCGGTGCGGGCCGGCAAGCTGCTGCACTACGGCTTCTCCAACACGCCGGCCTGGTACGTCGCCCGCGTCGCCACGCTGGCGCAGGCGCACGGCCTGCCGGCGCCGATCGGCCTGCAGTACCAGTATTCGCTGCTCGACCGCGGCGTGGAGCTGGAGATCCTGCCGGCCGGCAATGCGCTGGGCCTGGGCCTGATGCCCTGGAGCCCGCTGGGCGGCGGCCTCCTCACCGGCAAGTACGGCCGCGAGATGCTGGCGCACGGCACGCGCGCGCCCGGCCTGCCGGCGGACGGAGAGGCCGCGGGACACGCGCGGCCCAGGGACGACGGCCGCCTGCACGGCGACAACCCCTTCGGCGGGATGCTGTTCACCGAGCGCAACTTCGACATCGTCGACGTCCTGCGCGGCGTGGCCGAGGAGGTCGGCCGTACGCCCGCACAGGTCGCGCTGGCCTGGGTGGCGCAGCGGCAGGGCGTGTCGTCGGTGCTGATCGGCGCCAGCCGCGTCGAGCAGCTCACCCAGAACATCGCCTCGCTCGCCGTGGCGCTGACGCCCGACCAGCAGCAGCGCCTGGACGCCGCGAGCCGCCCGCCCGGCATCAACCCCTACTTCATCTTCGAGCTGCCGGCGGCGATGCGGTTCGGCGTCGAGCACGTGCAGGGGTGGCGGGCGGCGTAGGGCTGAGGGGCATCGCCGGCGAAGGCGCACCCTTCGGAGACGCACCAGCCCACGCCGCTTCTGCCCCTGTCTCTTCCGGCACGCGGGAAAGGCCGGGGTGGGAGGCGCGAAGCCCGTCCACTGCCTGCGGCGCATTGCCCGGGAGTGGGCGGGTGCCCCGGGTGCTAGAGGACGGTATCGCAGGCGACGACGTCGGCAAGATCCTGGGTCGCGCGGTCGATCTGCGCTTGCACGTGCATGCCGTCGGGCGTGGCCAGGCCCTGGAGGTAGACGAAGCGCACGCTGTGCAGCCCCAGCGTGGCGAGCACGCACCTGAGGTAGTCGCTGAAGAAGTCGTCCTGGTTCTTCCGCGGCCCCTGGATGTAGCCGCCGCTGCTGGCGACGACGAACACCGGCCGGTCCGCGAGCCTGCCGACCTTGCGCCCCTCCACGTGGGCGAACGTGCGCTCGCGCCGCAGCACGTGGTCGATCCAGAGCTTCAGCGCAGCCGGAACCGTGAAGTTGTGCACCGGCGTGGCGATGACCAGCGCGGTGCTGGCCTCGAGCTCCTGCACCAGCCCCTCGGACGCCGCGAACACCGGCGCGTCGAACGGCATCGTGCGGACCAGCGCCGCGGCATAGTCCGCGGTCAGCGCCGGCAGCGGCGTGGCCTCGAGATCGCGCGTGCACAGCGCGCCATTCGCGGCGAGATCGCTCGCCAGCCGCGTGGCGAGCCTGGTGCCGGGGGAGGCCATGCCCCTGGGGCTGGCGTTGATCAACAGGACGTGGGACATGGATTGCGACCAGAAGGGCGGGAGGAAGGGAAGTGCGCGGCACGCGGTGGCATCCGCATGCGGTCCTTGCCTTGGAGCAGCGGCGCATCGCATGCGCCGCATCGCCGCCTGGGTGGGAGCGGGCCGCATCCTAGCGACCGGATCGATGCCTCCATAGGACCAAGTTCTCCCGCGCGCCATGGACCGATCCCCGCGCGCGGGACGCCGACGCTCACTGCAGTGCCGTGGCCGGTCCGAAGAACTCGTAGTGCACCTGCGCATCCGGCACCCCGGCCCGGCGCAGGTTGCCGCGCATGGCACGCATGAAGGGCTTGGGCCCGAGGAAATAGGCATCGATATCCCGGATGCCGTCGGCCTCCGGCGGCAGCCAGTCCTCCAGCGCCCGGGCATCCAGCAGGCCCAGGCGGTCCGGCGCCGGGTGGCCGACGGCGGCCTGCTCGTAGCAGTAGCGGCGGGTCAGCTGTGGATGCATGTCCGCGAGCGCGTCGATGTGCTCGCGGAAGGCATGGACCTCGCCACTGCGCGCGCAGTGGATGAAGGTGATGCGGCGTCCGGTCGCCAGCGCCTGGTGCAGCAGCGGCAGGGTCGGCGTGATGCCGACGCCGCCACTGATCATCGCGATCGGCCGGTCGCCGGGCGCCAGGGTGAAGGCGCCGCTGGGCGCGTTGAGGTCGAGCACGTCGCCCACGTGCCTGTGGTCGTGCAGGTAGTTGGAGACCACGCCACCGGGTTCGCGCTTGACGCTGATGCGGTAGGAGCGCCCGTTGGCCGGCGCCGAGAGCGAATAGTTGCGGCGCAGTTCCTCGCCCTCCACATGGAGCCGCATGCCGATGTACTGGCCCGGCAGGAAGTCCATGACCGGCTGGCCGTCGGCCGCGGCCAGGTGGAACGAGGTGATCTCCGCGGACTCGCGCACCCTGGCGGTGATGCGGAACGCGCGCTCGCCGCGCCACCCGCCCGCGGCGGCCGCCTGTTCGTCGTAGCGGCGGCCCTCCGCCTCGATCAGGATGTCGGCGAGCTGGCCATAGGCGAGGGTCCAGGCCCGCAGCACCTCGGGCGTGGCGACCTCCGGGCCGAGCACGTCGGCGATCGCCCGGATCAGGCAGGTGCCGACGATGGCGTAGTGCGGCGGCTGGATCTGCAGGGCCACGTGCTTGTTGACGATCTGGGTGGCCAGCGGGCCGAGCGCGGCCAGGCGGTCGATGTTGCGTGCGTAGGTCAGCACGCCGTTGGCCAGTGCGCGCGGCTGGTCGCCGCTGGCCTGGTGGGTGGCGTTGAAATAGGGGCGGACCTCGGGGTGCTCGGCCAGCATGCTGGCGTAGAAATGGGTGATCAGCGCTTCGCCGCCGGCTTCCAGCAGCGGGACGGTGGAGGTGACAATGGCGCGGTCGGTCTCGGAAAGCATGGCAATGTGTCGGGGTGGGGGTGCTCTTCTCCAGCAGGTGTCGTGCCAGGTCCGGGCGTTCGTCCCATCAATCACTTACTGGTGCTTCGGAGTCGTTCCGACACGCTGTGCAGGTGTCGAAGTGACTTCGCCGGAGTCGAAATGACACGCCCCCGCCAGCTCGCTGCGCTGCTCCCCCTGATGGCCGACCTGGCCCAGGACCTGCCCGACGCGGAACGCTACCGGCGCCTGCTCCAGGGCCTGCGCGCGCTGCTGCCCAGCGATGCCGCCGCGCTGCTGCGCCTGGACGGCGACAGTCTGGTTCCGCTGGCGGTGGACGGCCTCACCGCCGACACGCTCGGCCGCCGCTTCCGCGTCGCCGACCACCCGCGCTTCGAGATCCTGCTGCAGCACGCCGGGCCGGTGCGCTTCGAGGCGGACAGCCCGCTGCCCGATCCCTACGACGGGCTGGTGGAGGGCCTGCACGGGCACCTGCCGGTGCACGACTGCCTGGGCTGCGTCCTGCGCGTCCACGACCGGCCGTGGGGCCTGCTGACCCTCGACGCGCTCGAAGGCGACCGCTTCTCCGCAGTCGAGCTGGACCTGCTGCAGGCGTTCGCCAGCCTGGCGTCCGCCTCCGTCGCGGTCGCCGCGCGCATCCATCAGCTGGCCGAGCAGGCCGAGCTCGCGCGCGCGTCGGGCGACGCCGGCGGCGAGCCGCCGCGGCGCCGGCTCATCGGCGCCGGTGCCGCGCATCGCCAGCTGCAGCGGGAGATCGAGCTGGCCGGCCCCAGCGACCTATGCGTGCTGATCCAGGGCGAGACCGGGGTCGGCAAGGAACTGGTCGCGCAGGCGCTGCACGCGGCCTCGGCGCGCGCCGGGCGCCGCATGGTCAGCGTCAACTGCGCCGCGCTTCCCGATACGCTGGTGGAGAGCGAGCTGTTCGGTCACGTGCGCGGTGCCTTCACCGGTGCCGGCGCCGATCGCAGGGGCCGGTTCGAACTGGCCGACGGCGGCACCCTCTTCCTCGACGAGGTCGGCGAGCTGCCGCTGGCCACGCAGGCCAAGCTGCTGCGTGCGCTGCAAGATGGCCACGTGCAGCGCCTGGGCTCGGACCGCGAGCACTGCGTCGATGTCCGCGTCATTGCCGCAAGCAACCGCGACCTGGCCGACGAGGTGCGCCGGGGCAGGCTGCGCGCCGACTTCTACCACCGCCTGAGCGTCTATCCGCTGCATGTGCCGCCGCTGCGCGTGCGCGGCCGCGACGTGCTGATGATCGCCGGGGGATTTCTCGAAGAGGCGCGCTCGCGGCTTGGACTGGGCGGGCTGCGGCTGGATCCGCCTGCGCAGGCCGCGTTGCTGGGCTACGACTGGCCCGGCAACGTGCGCGAACTGGAGCACGTGATCGGCCGCGCGGTGGTCAAGGCGCTCGGCCGCCAGCCGCAGCGGCCGCGGATCGTCACCGTCACCGCCGCGGACCTGAGCCTGGTGCCGGGCGTCGACGCAGCGCCGCCGCCCGCCGCGGGCGCGCCGGAGCCGCCGGCGCTGGGGCTGCGCCAGGCCGTGGACGCCTACGAGGAAGGCCTGATCCGCGAAACGCTGGAACGGCACGGCTACCGCTGGGCGGCCGCGGCGCGGGCGCTCAGGGTCGATCGCGCCAACCTGGCGCGCAGCGCGCGGCGACTGGGCATCGCGCCGCCGCCGAAACGCTAGGTCCGCGCGCTCAGTCCCGGCCGCGCCGGTCGAGCACCGCGCACAGCCGGTCGCAGGCCTCCGCGACCGACAGCTCGTCCAGCGTGGCGACGTTGAGCAGCAGCCCCCGGCGCAGGGAAGCACCCGCGTACCAGGGCGACAGCGGTGCCGGCGCCAGGCCGTGCGCACGTGCGCGCAGCGCCAGCTCGACGTCGTCCGCGTCCGCCGGCAGCGAAAGCAGCACCGCCAGGCCGCTGGCCTGCACCCGATGGCCGCGTTGCTCAAGGCATGCCAGTACGGTCTGGCTGCGCTCGGCATACAGGCGCTTGGTCCGGCGCAGGTGACGCAGGTAGTGGCCCTGCGCCATGAACTCGGCCAGCGCCCACTGCAGGGCCTGCCCCGGTGCCGGCGCCAGCATGGCCGCCGCCTCCGCGAGGGCCATCCGCAGCGCCGGCGGCGCGACGACGAAGCCCAGCCGCAGCGTCGGGCTGAGGGTCTTGCTGAAGGAGCCGATGTGGATCACCCGGCCGTGCCGGTCCAGCGACGCCAGCGCCGGCGCCGCGCGTCCCTCCAGCTGCAGCTCGCTGAGGTAGTCGTCCTCGATGACGAAGGCCCCGCGCGTGGCCGCCCACGCCAGCAGCGCATGCCGGCGCTCGGGCGACATCGGCATGCCCAGCGGCGCCTGCTGCCCGGCGGTCACCAGGGCCGCGGCCGCGTCGGGATGGCGTGCGATGCCGTCGCCGACGTCCATGCCGTCGGCGTCGACCGGCACCGGCACCGGGCGGGCGCCGGCCAGCGCCAGCGCGCGGCGCGAGCGCGGGAAGCCCGGCTCCTCCGTCCAGACCGCCTTGCCGGCGAGCCCCAGCACATGCAGCACGAGGCCCAGCCCGCCGGAGAATCCGGAGGTCACCAGCACCTGCTCGGGGGCGCACTGGATGTCGCGCACGATGGCCACGTGCGCGGCGATGCGCGCCCGGAGCTCGGCCTCGCCGGTGGGGTCGGGCGCGGCGGCCAGGGTTTCGCAGGCGCGCCTGACCGCCTTCCGGCGCAGCCGGGAGAGCAGGGGCGCAGGGAAGGCCGAGCCGCTCGGCAGTCCCATCTGGAACACGAGCGGCCGGTCGACCGCGGCGCCGGAGAACGGCTGCCCGGCGAGGGGGGCAGGCAGCGTATCGGGCGACGGCCGTGGCGGTGCGCGACCCGCCACGCGCGTCCCGCCGGCGCCGGCCGAGACGATCATGCGCGCGTCGATCAGCTGTTCGTACGCGCGCTGGACCGTGCCGCGCGACACGCCGAGCTGTGCCGCCAGGTCCTTCCAGGAGGGAAGCCGGCTGTGCGGCTGCAGCGTGCCGTGCTCGATGCCCGCGGCGATGGACCGCCGGATCTGCTCCGCCAGCGGAACCGGAGACTGCCGATCGATGGAAAGCGGGCGTGGGCCGCCGACGGCCATGTCGTTCCTGCGGGGTGGTGCGCCGGCGGACAGTCTAGGACCGGCCGCGCGTGCGGCGGAGCCGGCACGGCCGCGACCGCGCGCAGGTGCGCACGATCGTACAGGCGTCGGCGCGCGGGGGCTCAGGCCTGCGCGACCAGCCGCTCGCCCATCCGCCACAGCCGTTCCGCGTTGTCGGCGTCCAGCGCGTAGGGCGCGCATCCGCTGAACTCCGTGGTGCGCCGTGGCACCACCGCCGCCTCGTTGCAGTCTTCGAAATAGCGCCCGCCGACGCCGTCCAGCAGGGGCGAGGCGGCCAGCAGGACGGTCGTGGCGGCGCCCTGCGCCGGCGACTTGCGGCGCTCTTCGGGCGTCTTCAGCCCGCCGGTGTGCTTCTGCAGGCCGGTGGCGATCGCGCCCGGATGCAGCGCGTTGGCGAGGATGCCGTCGTCGGCCCAGCGCCTGCTGATCCCGACCGCGGCCAGGATGGCGGCGGTCTTGGACTGCCCATAGGCCCCGAACGGCGTGTAGGGGATGAAGTCGAAGCCGATGTCGTCGAACACCACCGGCGAGAACAGATGGCCGCTGGATGCGACGCAGATCACGCGCGCACCGCCGGCGGCGGCCAGCGACGCGCGCAGGCCCAGCGTCAGCGCGAAGTGCCCCAGGTAGTTCACCGCGAACTGCAGCTCGTGGCCCTGCGCGGACCGGGTCAGCTCCGGCAGCGCCATGATCCCCGCGTTGTTGACCAGGACATGCAGCGGCCCGCGATAGCCCGCGGCGAAGGCGGCGACGCTGCGCAGATCCGCCAGGTCGAGCCGCGCGACATCGATCGCCGGGTTGCCGGTCTCCTCCCGCAACGACGCCACCGCGGCGGCGACCCTGGCGGGATCGCGGACCGCGACCAGCACCTCCGCGCCTGCCCTGGCCAGCGCCCGCGAGGTCTCCAGGCCGATGCCCGCAGCGCCCCCGGTCACCAGCACGCGCTTGCCGGCGAGATCGACGCCTTCGAGGACGTCGGCGGCCGTTGAATGGCGTCCAAACCCGGTCCGGATATCGGACATCGATGTCTCCCTCGTGTGGTGGTGGTGCTGTTGCCTGGATCGGTCCTGCGAAGGTGCCGGGCCTGCGCGCGGCGGCGCTGCGTCGTCCGGTCGCCGTCGAGGCCGGCGCGCCGCACCGGTGCCGTGGACTCCGCACCCTAAGGCCGCCGCCGCCGCGGCAACAGGCGCAAATCCTTGCCGAACGAGTGGACCAAACGGCGCCGTCGCCGACCGCTCGCGGACCCGGGCCGCGCCGCGCCCCAGCGGGTCTGTCCCTTCCCCCGCCTGCGGGGAGGCGTGGGATGGGGGTGCCGCGCAGCGCGCCCCCACCCCAACCCTCCCCCGCGTCGCGGGAGAGGGAGCCAAGCTCGCGCCACGCCCGCGTGGTTGCCCCTTCCCCCGCTTGCGGGGGAAGGTTGGGATGGGGGTGAGCGCGCGAAGCGCGGTCCGAACCGTCCAGCCTGATGCTGCCGCGCGTGATGACCCCGCCCGCCGGACAGCGGTATGGTCCGCCGCAGGGGGAACCGCATGGCACGCGGGAAGCAGGGGGCATTGGATGCCTTGGCCGCATGGCCCTGGCCGGTCGGCGTGGGCGCGGGCGTCGTCGCCTTCGTCGCGATCCGCCACGGCATCGCTTGGTGGCCGGGGCAGGCCGGCGGCCCGCTCGGGCAGGCGATGGGCCAGCAGGCGCACGCCTTCGCGCCGCTCGCCTGGGTCGTGCTCGGCCTGTGCTGGCTGGCGGCACTCGTGTCATGGGCGAAGCAACGCCATCGCCGCCGCCTGCTCGAGACCCGCACCGGGCTCGACAGCCTCGCCGCCATCGGCTGGCGCGATTTCGAACGCCTCGTCGGCGAGGCCTTCCGCCGGCAGGGCTACGCCGTGGAGGAAACCGGGCTGGGCGGCGCCGACGGCGGCATCGATCTGATCCTGCGCAGGGACGGCAGGCGCACCCTCGTGCAGTGCAAGCAATGGCGCCGCCAGCAGGTGCCGGTGAACGTCGTGCGCGAGATGTTCGGACTGCTGGCGCACCACCGCGCCGATGCCGTGCTGATCGCCGCCCTCGGCGGCTTCACCCCCGACGCGGCGCGCTTCGCCGCCGGCAAGCCGATCACCCTGATCGACGGGCCGGCGCTGCTGGCGATGGTGCGGCGCGTGCAGGGCGAGCCGTCCGCGGCGGACACCGCCGCGCCCCTGCGGACGGAGGCCAACGACGACCCCGCAGCCGCCGCAGCCGGCGCGCGCCACGCCACAACGCCCGACTGCCCGCGCTGCGGCACCGCCATGGTCCAGCGCGCGAACCGCGCCACCCGCGCCCCGTTCTGGGGCTGCGCCCGTTATCCCTCGTGCCGGCAGACCGTAGCCGCCGACGCATCCGGATTCGTCCTGTCCACGCTGCCTGCAGGGGAGGGCACACCATGAAAAGCCTGGTCGTCCTGCTGATCCTCGGTCTCGCGGCCTGGGGCGCCTACCGCCAATTCAACCCGCCCGCACCGCCCGCCGCGACGCCTGTCGTCGCCAGCGGCACCGCCGCCCGGCAGGCCCCGGCACGCGCGCTTCCCGCACCCGCGCCGGCCTACACCTGCGACGGGCGAAGGCACTGCTCGCAGATGCGCTCGTGCGCGGAGGCGACGTACTTCATCCAGCACTGCCCGAATACCGAGATGGATGGCGACGGGGATGGGGTGCCGTGTGAGAGGCAGTGGTGCGGGTGAGGGGGAGTGAACCTGACCCTGTTCTTTTGAAACCTAACTGTTGAAGCAAGGGATCTCGTAGTGCACATCGACTTCGTTGAAATCTCGAACTTTCGCAAGTTGCTGGCAGTTCGCATCGACATTGCGAAGAAGAGCACGGTGTTCGTCGGGGCAAACAATAGTGGAAAATCCTCGGCGATGGTCGCGTTGAGGCGGTTCCTTGTTGATCATGGCGAGCTGTCAATCAACGATTTCACTCTCAGCCACTGGGCTGCTATCAACGCACTTGGAAGGGCTTGGGAAGCAGAGACTGAGGGGGGTGAGGCGGAAGAGTTCGACTGGGGCAGCGTTGCGCCGTCGGTAGATGTCTGGCTCTCAGTACCCGACAACCAAGTTCATTTCGTTCAGAAGATCCTCCCCACGCTTGATTGGGATGGATCTCCGATCGGAGTTCGACTTCGCTTTGAGCCGAAGAAGATCGAGGATTACAAGCGAGAGTATCTAGCAGCCCGGAGTGCTGTGAAAGCTGTTCTGGCCGCTGTGGACCCCGGCGAGGAGGACGAGTCGGAACCGTTCTCGCTCTGGCCAAAGTCGATGGTCGAGTTCCTTTCGAAGCGCCTGAACGCCCTGTTTGAAGTGAAGTCCTATCTCCTCGACCCCTCTGCGCTTCAAGATCCGAAGGAGGGTGAAGCGTTCCCTCAGGCGCTTCCCCCCGACAGCGAGCCACTGGCGGACGATCCTTTCAAGGGTCTCATCAGGATCGATGAGATCAGCGCCCAGCGCGGGTTGGGGATGCCGGTCCGGAAGGGCGGAAAGGGCGATGGCGATCCGGAGAATGGACCGCGCGTTAGCACCAAGCTCTCAGCGCAGCTCCGCGGCTACTACGCGCAGCACCTCGATCCCTTCGATCAACCAGAAGCCGATGACTTGGTCGCCCTGCAGGCGTTCCATGCAGCTCGCGTCAAGTTCGGTAAGCAGTTGGCTGATTCGTTTGCGTCCGCGATCGAGGAGCTTGAGGGAATTGGCTATCCCGGCTTGACCGACCCAAAGCTATCGCTGGCGGCTGATTTGCGTCCACTGGATGCGCTCAGGCACGGCTCGGCGCTGAACTACGAGGTTCCCACGCACCTTGCCGACGCAGACCTCATCAACCGCCTGCCCGAAGACTCCAACGGGCTGGGATACCAGAATTTGGTCTCCATGGTGTTTGCCCTTATGGCGTTTCGCGACAAGTGGATGCGTAGGGGAAAGGCGGGAAAGAAGGACGCTAACGAGTCGCACGTGCCCCGGTTGCACCTTGTTCTCGTGGAGGAGCCCGAAGCTCACCTACATGCGCAGGTGCAGCAGGTGTTCATCGCGCACGCTTACAGCGTGCTTCGAAAGCACGAGCTGCTAGGCGAGTCGGAAGAGTTTCAGACGCAGATGGTAGTCAGCACGCATTCGAGTCATGTTGCCCACGAGGCAGATTTCGCCTCACTGCGCTACTTCCGTCGTATGCCGGTCCACGCCGTCAGAGGCGCTGTCCCCGTCTCTCGTGTTGTAGGGCTGTCTCGCACGTTTGGCGACGATGAAGACACGAAGCGATTCGTCCGCAGATATCTGAAGTCACTCATTGCGATCTGTTCTTTGCGGACGGCGCGATCTTGGTAGAAGGTCCTGCCGAGCGGATCATCATGCCCCATATGGTCCGCAGCCGGGATGCTTACAAGTATCTGACGCGGTGCTACATCACGTGGCTTGAGATCGGCGGAAGTCATGCGCATCGCCTGAGATCGCTGCTCACTGATCTAGGCCTCAACACGCTAGTCATTACCGATCTAGACGCCAAGGCGGCGACGAATGCGAAGGTGCTTCCAAAGCGAGGCGATGCGCAGATATCGCGCAACCACACCTTGAAGACATGGGTTCCGGAGGAAGAGGGCCTGGATGCGCTGCTTGACACAAGCGAGGACTCGCTCGCGAAGCTTGATAAGAGCGGGTTTGGTGTTCGGGTTGCCTATCAGCAGCCCGTGAAGATCGCCTTTGGAACAGATATCGACGCGGAAGCTATCGCCAACACGTTTGAAGATGCGCTGGTGTATCGGAACATCGAGTTCTTCAGGACACTCCCGGGCTCCGGACTTGCAAAGAAGTTTCGTGACGCGATCGCCGAAAGCACAACGGTGCATGAGCTGGCGACCAAGCTCCACGCTGATCTTTCTGCCGGCGATAAAGCGGAGCTGGCGATGAACATCCTTGAGGAAAAGAATCTGAAGGAACTAGATTTGCCTGGCTACATCGACTCTGGACTTGCTTGGCTGATCAAGCAGCTTCGCCGGAAGGAAGACGACATGGTTGGGAAGATTCCCCCGCCAGATGACGAAGATCAAGCGCAGACTCAGGCCGCGCTGGCATGAACAATGCAGCCGACGTTCCGAACGATGAGGTTGACGTCGGAGCCGATGCGGAGATCGCCGCGTGTCTCGATCCCGATACACTGACGAGCTTTTTTCTCTTCGCGGGCGCTGGATCAGGTAAGACGCGATCTCTTGTATCTGCGCTAACCCATGTGCAAGCCGCTTGGGGCGCTCGACTTCGTCAGCGTGGTCAGAGCATCGCAGTCATCACCTTCACGAATGCGGCGTGCGATGAGATCAAGCGACGCGTTCAGTTCGACCCACTGTTTGATGTTCGGACGATCCACAGCTTCGCTTGGTCTCTGATTGAGGGGCTGAATAAGGACATCCGTGCATGGTTGGCCGACTACCTCACTGCCGAGATCGAGGATCTCCGTCGAAAGGAAGCGACTGGCCGAGCAGGTAAGGCGAGGGACGAACGAATTGCCAAGATCGCGGCGTATGAGGCGCGCCTGGCTGCCCTACCTGGCATTCGTAAGTTCATCTATAGCCCGACAGGCGCGAACCGCACACGTGATGCGCTTAACCATACAGAGGTCATCAAAATCACCGCGCATTTTCTGAGCGAGAAGCCCCGAATGCGTAGCATCTTCGTCGGGCGCTACCCGATTCTTTTGGTCGACGAGAGCCAAGATACTAATGCGGCACTGGTCGACGCATTCTTTCGCGTTGACGCTGAGCACTCGGGCGCTTTCGCGATGGGCCTGATCGGGGACATGATGCAGCGCATCTACGCCGATGGAAAAGAGGATCTCGGCGCGGATTTGCCGCCTGGATGGCGCACTCCCAAGAAGGTGATGAATCATCGGTGCCCGTCGCGCATCATCGAGCTTCTGAACGCTGTGCGACGCTCGACCGATCAGCAAGAGCAGAAGCCGAGATCTGACGCTATTAAGGGATTCGTCCGTCTTTTCATTCTTCCCGCTGAGCATCCCGACGTAGGCGGTGTAGAGGCTGAGATCGCGCAGAGGATGGCCGAGGTCACCGGCGATGAGGCTTGGGCCGTGCCAATGGAGGTGAAGACGCTCACACTCGAGCACAAGATGGCTGCGAGGCGGCTAGGTTGTTTTGAAGTCTTCAGCGCTCTGTATGCCCTCGACTCCCAGAGTCTTCTCCAGCGCACGCAGTCCGTAGCTCTGTTCTTCACAGATCAAGTGCTCCCAGTGCTCGAAGCGCGTCAAGCTGGAGATCGCTTCGGGCTCATGCGGCTTCTGAAGCTGCATTCCCCCCTCATGGCGCCAGAGGCGCTTGCAGCGAATCAGGGACGTGGATACCTAGCGGATGTTCAAGCCGCGGTCGACTCGCTCGCAGGTCTGCTGAATGACGCTCAAGATCCACCGCTCCTCGTTATTCTCCGGGAAGTTGCGAGGTCCAATATCTTGGAAATCCCAGAGCGACTCGCAGCCTGGGCAACGGAGTTGAATGCAGAAGCTGACATGGAGGAGGGTGAGCCAGAGCCCAACGCGAAGACGCTCGCTCGCATCGAAGCAATTGATGAACTACTTGCGGCTCCGTTTTCTCAGATCGCTCCACTGCGGGAATACCTCGAAGGGCGCGCGCGGTTTGATACGCATCAAGGTGTCAAAGGACTTGAGTTCGAGCGTGTGATGGTTGTGATGGATGACTTCGAAGCGAAAGGGTTTTCATTCAAGTATGGAGATCTGTTTGGCGGCAAGGATGAGGGAAAGATCGTCGAATCGACCAGGCGACTGTTCTACGTCGTCGCAAGTCGCGCTGAGAAAAGCTTGGCGCTGGTTGCTTACACGAAAGATCCTTTCCGAGTGCGAGATTTTGCCTTGCGCTCAGGTTGGCTGCTGGATGACGAGATCGTTATCTTCGAATGATCTTTTTTGGCGTGGAGGCGGGGTTAGGGTTACTCGAGCGCGGATCGGAAACGCGCGGCATAAGGCGCAGCTGGTCATCTGGGCGTACATTTATGGAGGGTTTGATGAGTGCCGGACGAACGATCCCTCTATTCGGGGCGAGGCGCTTTGCGCGGCAATTGCTCGCCGACTTGGCGGCGGTCTCGAAGGACCGAGATGACCTGCATGCGACGCTTGCGCGAACTGGCGCTCTCACACAGCTTGAGCGCGAGAAGAGGCTCGAGCAGCTCCGTGGGGAAATTGCTGCCGCGTCCGCAGCGCAGGAAGCGCAGCGAATCGAGTTCGCCGCGGAGCGTGAGCGGCTGACGGCCGAGCTGGCGGAGCTGCGCAATGATGTGGTCGAGACGCGGGAGCGCGTGCTGCTGCAGGAGTCCGGCGTCTACGAGTACACGCATCCGCTTGAGGATGCGGTCGCGTGCAAAGTGCGACTCGACGCGATCCGGCTGGACATCAAGGCGATGAACAAGGCGGAAGGTCGCGCGGTGTCTGCTGCCAAAGGCTGGACGGTCAACGGCTCTGAGGCGAAGGGCCGCACCATGATTCGCGACTATTCGAAGTTGATGCTGCGTGCCTTCAATTCTGAGGCGGACATGCTGGTTCGCGGCCTCAAGCCCTATGCGTTGCCCGCGGCTGTCGACAGGCTGGAGAAGGTCGCCCGCACCATCCAGCGTCTGGGCAAGACGATGAGCATCGAGATCACCTGTGAGTACCTGCAGTTGCGCATCGGGGAGCTGCGGCTAACTGCTGATTTCATCCAGAAGAAGGCGGAGGAGAAGGAGCTAGAGCGCCAGGAGCGCGAGCGTCTGCGCGAAGAGCGGAAAGTCCAGCAGGAGATCGAGCGCGAGCGTACCAAGCTGGAGAAGGAGCGGCAGCACTATCTGAATGCGCTTGAGGCTCTGCAGGCGAAGGGCGATCTTGAGGCCGCCGAGAGGCTTCGCACGCAGGTGGATGAGGTGGATCGCGCGATCTCCGACGTTGATTTCCGCGCCGCCAATATCCGCGCGGGCTACGTGTACGTGATCTCCAACATCGGCTCGTTCGGCGAGTCGCTGATCAAGGTCGGCATGACCCGACGTCTCGATCCCATGGATCGCATACGTGAATTGAGCGACGCCTCGGTCCCGTTCAACTTCGATGTCCACGCGCTGTTCTTTTCGAATGACGCTGTGGGCATCGAGTCGGCGATGCACAGCCGCCTTGCAAGCGCTCGCGTCAACCTGGTCAACCAGCGCCGCGAGTTCTTCCGAGCGACGGCGTCAGAGGCAAAGGCGCTGTTGGTTGAGCTGGCGGGAGACCTTCTGACCTTCCACGACGTTCCGGAAGCATTCGAATTCAGGCAAAGCCAGAAGCTGGCTCATGAGCGAACGATTGACTCAGGCCGGCTTGAGTAACCTAACTTCACGGGTAGAGCTGCTCTTGAATTTTGGAATGTCTGACGGCTGCCGAATTCGCCTCGCGACAAAGTCGCGATCGAGGGCTGCGCGGGGCGCAGCGAGATGCGAGGGCGCGGGTTCGTGAATAGGGGTCCAGTCCTTGCCGGAGGGAACAAGGGAAGGCGTTCGCGCCACTCGATCGTGCTCTGTGTTCTCGTCCTGCCGTCGCTTGCCCTTGCGCAAGGCAAGCGCTACGGCGACATCGACTACAGCCGGCCGCAGGACTGCAGCGTCATCACGCGCGAGCACCGGGCGAATCCCTACGCCTATCTGTTCCGCGATCTGTGCGAGCGGAGCGACGCGCGCTCGAAGCAGGGCGTGGCGCGGATCATGGGGCGGCCGCAGCCGTCGACGCGTGTCTTGGACGTGCCTGCGCATGGCACCGAAGACGCCAGGCGCCACGGTGTGGCCTGCATGGGCGGGCTGGTGATGCTGCGCATCGAGAACGGCTGGGAGCAGGCGCTGGATTCCGAGCATCGCTATTACACCTGTCGCGCCAGCAATTAGGGGGGGGCGCAGTGCAGACCATGAGCCTGCGGCGCGCGTGGATTATCTGTTTTTCAGATATCCGGCGGGTGCGGATAAGGTCGGGTGCGATGAGTCGGAGTTGGTCCGGCTCACGCTCGCACAGGAGACCAGCCATGGACAGCAACGGATACACGTTCGGCGTCACGCTCCACCAGATCGACCAGCTCAATGCCCTGGTCGGGGCGATCCGCGCGCAGGGGGATGTGCTCGCGGTGAGCCGCGGCGAGCTGCTGGAGGCGCGGAGCCTGCCGACGCTCGGCGACGCGATCTTCGATGCGGCGCTGAGCGCCGGGAAGATCCTCGGCGAGGTGGAGGCGCAGCCGCTCCGCTGAGAGCGGATCGGGCGCGCCGCTACGGCGCGGATGAGCGGCGCACCAGCCGGTACGCGCTGGTGTGCAGCTCGGTGAGGCCGGCGCCGAGGCCGTCCTGTTCCTGGGCGAGGATGTCGCGGCGCTCGAGCAGGTCGATCGACCAGTCGTTCGCGAACAGGGTGCGGACCTCGGCATCGTGCACGGCGAAGGGCGGGCCGTCCTTCTGCTGCTGCGGGTAGTCGAGGGTGATCAGCAGGCCGCGGCAGCCGCGGGGCAGGCGCGCATAGAGTTCGCGGGCGTAGCGCTGGCGCATCGGCGGCGGCAGGGCGATCAGCGCGGCGCGGTCGAACACGGCGGCGCAGTCGCGCAGGGCCTCGGCGTCGAGCGCGAAGGCGTCGCCGCAGATGATCTCGATGGCGCCGGCCTCGAAATGCCGGCCATGGCGCGTCGGCGTCACCCGCGGTTCGAGCCCGGCCTCGGCGAAGAACTGCTCGACCGCCGCCTGCGAGAGCTCCACGCCGAGCACGCGATGGCCGCTGTCGGCCAGCCAGCGCATGTCCTGCGACTTGCCGGCCAGCGGCACGAACACGCGGCCGCCCGGCGCCACGCCCAGCGCCGCCCAGTGCGCCGTCATCAGCGGCGTCGGCCGGTCCTGCTGCCAGCCGGTGCGGCCCTCGTTCCAGCGGTCGAGCCAGTACTGCGGGTCCATCGGATGCCCTGTCGTCGATGCGGCGCCTGCGATGCGGGGCGTCCAGTGTGCATCGACGAGTGACGGCAAGCCGGGCCGCCGCCATCATGCGCGCCCTCAACCGGAATGGCGGAAATCCATGCAGAGCCTGCGCGCCTGTGTCCTGATCGTTCTGTGTCTGTGGCCTGCGGCGACACCATTCGCGCGCGAGCGCCATGCCGTGGAGGGCGTGCCCTGCGGCGGCTATCCGCGGCTGGCGATCGGCACCCTGCGCGGCATGTGCGCCGGGCTGGTGCTCGGGCCGACGACGGCCGATGGCTCGCGGCCGATCCGCCTGCCGCGGTCCCTGCTGCAACTCGATGCGAAGACCTGGCTGATCACCGATCTCGGGGCGTGGGAGGGCGCGCGCGGCGCGGTGTGGCGGCTGCGGACCGGCCCGGGCGCTGCGGTCGCGGTGGAGCGCGTGCTCGACGGGCTGCATCTGCCGCACGCGATCGCGCGGGGGCCCGACGGGCTGGTGTACGTGGGCGAGATGAGCCGCATCCTGCGTTTCGATCCGGAGGCGGACGACCCGGGCGCGGGCGTGGAGACGGTGATCGGCGGCCTGCCCGATAACCGCCTGCATGCGCATCGGCATCCGCTGTCCAAGTTCGTGTTCCTGCCGAACGGCGACCTGCTGGTCAACGTGGGCGCGCCCAGCGACCAGTGCGCGGATGCCGCGGCACGCACGGCCTCGGGCCTGTGCGCGGAGAGCGAGGGCGAGGTGGATGCCGCGAGCCTGCGCGTGTACCGCTACCGCGGCGAGGGGCGCTGGTCGCCGGACCATGAGGTGCTCGCCCGGGGGCTGAGGAACTCGCTGGCGCTGGCGGTGCATCCATCGGGCACCGTGCTGCAGGCGGAGAACAGCTACGACTTCGACAGCCGCTGGTCGCCGTTCGAGGAGCTCAACGTCATCGAGCCCGGACGGCACTACGGCTGGCCGTACTGCTACGACGCGGACGCGGCCGCGCCGGTCTGGCCCGAACGGACGGAATGGTGCCGCTCCGCGGCGCATACGGCGCCGGCCGTGCTGCTGCCGCCGCATGCCGCGCCGCTGGACATGCTCTGGTACGAGGGCGCCATGTTCCCCGCGCTCAAGGGACGCCTGCTGATGAGCTGGCACGGCCATCGCTCCGTGGGCGGCCGCATCGCCAGCTTCGCGGTGGATGCGCGCGGCGTGCCGGTGCCGGACGCGAACCCGCGCTTCCCGGCCTACGGCCTCGGCTTCCGCAGCTACGGCGTCGCTCCGGCCGCGACACCGGTGGTGCTGACGCCCGGCTGGGGCCTCGCGCCGGGCCTGCGCCCGCAGGGTTCGCCGGTGGGCCTCGCCGTCGCCGGGGACGGCGCGATCTGGGCCACGGACGACCGTGCCGGGCTGGTGATCCGCTTCGCGAAGGACGATTGAGACGCAGGGAGCGTGGGCCGTTTCCGCAAGGGCAGGTGGATCGCAGGACCGGCCGGTGGAATGACGCGACGCGCGGCAGACCCCGCGCCCGGCGGCGCACCGCGTGCTCTACGTCGCTCAGGCCCGTGCGCGGTCCTTGTCGCGCAGCGAGAGGCAATAGCCGAAGGTGAGCGCGATGCCGGCCAGGACCGCGGCGCTGCCGCCGGCGACCGCCACCGGGATCGGCGCGAACGCCCAGAGCGCGGCGTACACGAGCCCGCTCAGCACCATCGACCAGCCGCCGATTCGCTTCACCCGGCGGATGGCCGCGGTCGGGGCCACGGCCTTGGGCATGCGGTTGCCGATCCAGGCGATCATCAGCCCGTTCGTCCCGATCACCACGCGGGTCATCGTCTCGCCATCGATATGGCCGAGGTCGCGCGCATGGCTGGCGACCAGCGCCAGGACGACGATGCCCACGCCCCAGGCGAGGTGCTTGATCAGTTCCCGGTTCATCGTGCGATCTCCTTCTTGCCCCGCGACGCGGGCGCGCCGGCGCCGACGCCGAATGAATGGACGAAGCCCAGCAGCGCTTCCTCGAGCACCGAAAGCTTCAGGTGGTAGATCACGGACTTGCCGGCCTTCTCGGCGTGCACCAGGTCGGCTTCCTTCAGCACCGCGAAGTGCGCCGACATCGTCGGCCTGGACACATCGAATCGCTCGCTCAGCTCGCCCGCGCTCAGCGGCCCGTCGCGCAGCAGCTGGAGCACGCGCCGGCGGGTGGGGTCGGAAAGCGCCTTGAAGACCTGGCTCATGCTGCGACGATTAGCTAATTATCTAAATGTGTCAAGGGGCACGCGACCGCTGGCAGCAGCCCGGGCGGTGGTGCAAGGGCGCGGCTGGGACGGCGCCCGAGCCGCGCCGATGCCGGCGCGCACGGGGTGGCGGGACCGGCTGGCCCGACCTGCCACAGCGGTCTTGCCGACGTCGCTCTAACGCTGTTAGATTCCGCTGCCTTACAACGTTAGGGCGGCCATGCGACGGAGCATCGGGCGGGAGCAGATCGTGGAGGCCGCGTTCCGCCTGCTGGACGAGGCGGGCATCGAGGGCGTGACCCTGCGCAAAGTGGCCTGTGCGCTGGGGATCCGCGCGCCGTCGCTGTACTGGCACTTCAAGAGCAAGCAGGCGCTGACCGACGCGATGGCCGACGCGCTGATCGCCGACGTGGCCCGCGACATCCATCCGGGCCAGCCGTGGCGGGCGACGCTGATGCAGGTCGCGCACGGGTTCCGGCGCGGCTTCAGGCGGCACCGGGATGGCGCCCGGGTCTATGCCGGCACCTACCTGGCGACCGAGAACGTGTTGCGCGTGGGCGAGGCGTCGATCGGCGCGCTGGTCGAGGCCGGCGCGCCGGTGGACTTCGCGGCGACCACGGCGATGGACGTCGCCTACTACGTCATGGGCTTCGTCATCGAGGAGCAGGCGCTGCCCGAGTACCGGCACTTCGAAGACGTCGGCAAGGCCTTCCTGGCGCTGTCCCAGGCGCGCTTCCCCTACTGCTGGCAGGCGCGACACCTGCTGACCGAGCCGGATTTCGACCGGCGCTTCGAGCAGGGCCTGGGCCTGATGCTCGACGGCATCGAGCGCTGGCTGGCGCAGCACGGCGGGCGGCCGGACGGCGCCGACCCGGCAGCGGGCGCCGGCACGTCGTGAGCGTTCCCGGTCTTGTCTCCCTTCCCCGCCGGTCAGCGCCGGCGGGCCACCCTCCAGCGCCCGGGCGTCCCGGGGCAAAGGCATCCTGCATGCGACTCCATCTCCTGCGTTGGTCCCTCTTCGTACTGGCCGGCGCACTGCTGTCGGCCTGCGGCGGCGCCGACGAGACCCCCGACGGGGCGGCGAGCGCCTCCGCGCTTCCGGTCACCGTGGCGCCCGCGCAGGTCCGGGCGCTGGCGCGGACGGTGGTGGTCTCCGGTCCGGTGTCGGCCTACGAGGAGATGCAGCTCGGGGTCGAGCTGTCCGGCCAGCGCGTGACCGCGCTGAAGGTGGACGTCGGCGAATCGGTGGAACAGGGCCAGGTGCTGCTGGAGGTCGACCACCGCACCCTCGACAGCGAACTCGCCCAGGCCCAGGCCGGGCTGGAGCAGGCCCAGGCCGCGGAGGAACTCGCGCGGCTCAACTTCGAGCGTGGCCAGCAGCTTGGCGCCCGGCAGTTGATCAGCGCCAGCAGCCTGGACGAACTTCGCGCGGCGCTGGCCAATGCGCGGGCGCAGACCGCCACCGCCCGCGCCCGCCGCCAGGCGTCGCAGCTGCAGCGCGATTTCGCCGAACTGCGCGCGCCCGCCGATGGCGTCATCTCCAGGCGCCTGGTGCAGCCGGGGCAGGTGGTCGCCGCCGGCACCGAACTGTTGCGCCTGATCCGCGACGGCCGCCTGGAATGGCGCGCGGAACTGTCGGAGGACCAGCTCGCCGCCGTCGCCGTCGGCGACACCGTCGCGCTGGCCTACGCCGGAGAGGCGATCGAGGGCCGCATCCGCGCGGTCAGTCCCGGGGTCGATGCGCAGACCCGCACCGGCACCATCTATGCCGACCTGCCCGAGCCCGGCCCGCTGAAGCCCGGCGTCTTCGTCGAGGGCCGCATCGTCACCGGCACCGGCGAGGCGCTGACGGTGCCGACCGCGGCGATCGTGCAGCGCGACGGCCATGCCTACGTGTTCACCGTCGGTGCGGACCAGCTCGTGCAGCGCCGCCGCGTGGGCACCGGGCAGGCGGCCGAGGGCCGCACCGAGGTCATCGAGGGCCTCGAGGCGGGCGAGCAGGTGGTCGTGGACGGCGCCGGCTTCCTCGGCGAGGGCGACCGCGTGCGCGTGGTGGCCGGTGCGGAGGCGGCGACGCCATGAACATCTCCGCCTGGGCGATCCGCCGCCCGCTGCCCGCGATCCTGGTGTTCCTGGTGCTGTGCGTGGCCGGGCTGTGGGGCTTCCACCAGCTGCCGGTGGCGCGCTTCCCGGACATCGCCTTCCCGATGACCACGGTCACCGTGACCCAGCCGGGCGCCTCGCCCAGCCAGCTCGAGGCGGAGGTCACGCGCAAGGTCGAGGACTCGGTCGCCACGGTCAACAACGTCAAGCGGGTGATGTCCACGGTCAGCGAGGGCGTGAGCACCACCACCATCGAGTTCGAGCTGGAGGCGGACCTCGCCACCGCGCTGGACGACACCCGCGACGCGGTCACCCGCATCCGCACCGACCTGCCGCAGGACATCCAGGAGCCGGTGATCTCCAAGGTCGACATCGGCGGCTCGCTGATGACCTATGCACTAGTGGCGCCGCGGATGACGCCCGACGAGGCCAGCTGGTTCGTCGACCGCGAGGTCGCGCGCGCCATGTACGGCGTGCCGGGCGTGGCCCGGGTGACGCGGGTGGGCGGCGTCGACCGGCAGGTGCGCGTGGACCTCGACCCCGACGCGCTGCTCGCCTTCGGCGTCACCGCCGGGGCGGTCTCGCAGCAGCTGGCGCAGATCCAGGTGGAGCGCGCCGGCGGCCGGGCGGAGCTGGGCGGTGCGCAGCAGACCATCCGCACGCTCGGCACGGTGGCCGATGCGCAGGCGCTGCGCGATTTCTCGATCAGCCTGCCGGACGGGCGCTCGGTGCGCCTGTCGACGCTGGCGACGGTGACCGATGCGGCCGCCGACCCCGCCGAGGCCGCGCTGCTGGACGGCGAGGAGGTGGTCGCCTTCTCGATGTCGCGCACCCGCGGCTCCAGCGAGATCGCGGTGGAGGCGGGCGTGCACGAGGCCCTGGACGAACTCAAGGCCGCGCACCCGGGCATCGACTTCCGCCTGGTCACCACCGCCATCGACGAGACCCACCGCGCCTACGGCTCGTCGATGACCATGCTCTACGAGGGCGCGCTGCTGGCCCTGCTGGTGGTGTGGCTGTTCCTGCGCGACTGGCGCGCGACGTGGGTCTCGGCGCTGGCCCTGCCGCTGTCGATCATCCCGACCTTCGCGGTGATGTACGTGTTCGGCTTCACCCTGAACATCATCACCCTGCTGGCGCTGTCGGTGGTGGTCGGCATCCTGGTCGACGACGCCATCGTCGAGATCGAGAACATCGTGCGCCACCTGCGCATGGGCAAGCCGCCGCTGGAGGCGGCGCGCGAGGCCGCCGGCGAGATCGGCAACGCGGTCATCGCGACCTCGCTGACCCTGGCGGCGGTGTTCGTGCCGGTGGCCTTCATGCCCGGCATCGCCGGCAAGTTCTTCCGCGAGTTCGGCTGGACCGCGGCCACCGCGGTGCTGTTCTCGCTGCTGGTCGCGCGCCTGCTGACGCCGATGATGGCGGCCTACCTGCTCAGGCCGCACGGCGAGGAGCAGGGCGACTCGCGGTTGATGCGCTGGTACCTGGGCTGGGTCGACGCGGCGCTGCGCCATCGCGGGCGCACGCTGTGGATCGCGACGGCGCTGTTCGCCGCCTCGCTGGCGCTGGTGCCGCTGATCCCGGCGACCTTCATCCCGCAGTCCGACCTCGGCCGCAGCAACCTGAGCCTGGAGCTGCCGCCGGGCACGCGGCTGGAGGACACCGTGGCCGTCGCCGAGCGCGCGCGCACGCTGCTCGCCGACATTCCCGAGCTCAGGCAGGTCTACACCGCCGTCGGCAGCGTGCTCGACCTGGGCGATCCGAGTGCGTCCGGCGTGGGCGAGGTGCGCAAGGCCACGCTCGTGCTCGACTGGGGCGTCGCCGACGAGCGCGACCGCGACCAGCGTGTGCTGGAACGCGAGGTGCGCGCGCGCCTGGCCGACCTGCCGGGCGTGCGCGTGAGCTACGTGAGTTCTGAGCCGGGCAACCTGTTGCAGCTGGTGCTCGCCGGCGACGACCCGCAGCGCCTGCAGGATGCCTCGACTGCGCTGGAGCGCGACCTCCGCGGCATCGCCGGCCTGGGCAGCGTCAGTTCGACCGCCTCGCTGCTGCGGCCCGAGATCCAGATCATTCCCGACCCCGCGCGCGCGGCGGACCTGGGCGTGGCCACCGCCGACATCGCCGAGGCCGCACGCATCGCCACCGCCGGCGACTACGAGCAGCGCCTGGCCAAGCTCAACCTGCCCGACCGCCAGGTGCCGATCCGCGTCGGCTTCGCCGAATCCGCGCTGGCCAACCCGGCCCTGATCGGCCAGCTGCGCGTGCCCGGCCGCTACGGCCCGGTGCCGCTGTCGGCGGTGGCGGAGATCCGCGCGGGCAGCGGCCCGTCGCAGATCTCGCGCTACCAGCGCCAGCGCAACGTCACCCTCACCGCCGAGCTCAACGGGCGGCCGCTGGGCGACGTGATGGAACAGGTCCAGCAGCTGCCCAGCGTGCAGCAACTGCCTCCGGGCGTGAGCTTTCTCAACACCGGGGACGCGGAAGTCTTCGTCGAGCTCTTCGTCGGCTTCATGCTGGCGATGGTCGCCGGCCTGGTGTGCATCTACATGGTGCTGCTGCTGCTGTTCAACCACGCGCTGATGCCGGTCACCATCCTCGCGGCGGTGCCGCTGTGCGCCGGCGGCGCCTTCGGGGCGCTGCTGCTGACCCAGAACATGCTCTCGCTGCCGGCCCTGATCGGCCTGCTGATGCTGATCGGCATCGCCACCAAGAACTCGATCCTGCTGGTCGACTACGCAGTGATCGCCGAGGACGAACTGGGCATGAGCCAGCACGATGCGCTGATCGACGCCTGCCGCAAGCGCGCGCAGCCCATCATCATGACCACGCTCGCCATGGGCGCCGGCATGATGCCGATCGCGCTGGGCTTCTCCGGCGATTCCAGCTTCCGCGCGCCGATGGCGATCGCGGTGATCGGCGGGCTGATCACCTCGACCCTGCTGAGCCTGATCGTGATCCCCGCCACCTTCACCCTGGTCGACGACCTCGGCGAATGGCTCTCGCGCAGGCTGCGGCACCGCTCCTCGCACCCCGCCGCGAGCGAGGCGGCGCAGGAGTGAGGCCGGGCGGGGATGAAGCGGGAACGTAGACCGGGAATGGGGAACGGGGAACGGGGAACGGGGAACGGGAGTCTCCATGTGCCCGCACCCGCTCTCCCGTAGGAGCGGCTTCAGCCGCGACCCGTCGCGACGCTTCGCCTGGGCAGCGCCCACCTGTGGGAGGGGCTTCAGCCCCGACCGGCATCGCGGCTGCGATCGGGCGAATGCGCTCCTTCTGTATCGGCGCAAGGGTATCCCGCACGACCGACCGACCGACCGGTCGCGACGCGTCGCCTGAGGCAGCGCCCCCCTGTGGGAGGGGCTTCAGCCCCGACGGGCGCCACGCCCGCGAGCGGGCGAGTACGCTTCCCCTGTGTCGGCGCGAAGCCCCCGCTCGTGCGCACGAGCGGTCGCGGCTGAAGCCGCTCCTACAGGGGCCAGCTCGCGGCGGTCGATGCGGGCGTCGGGCATCCGCCGGACTCCGCGCCGCCACGGCCGACGAGCACAGGGAGCACAGCCGCATGACCGACTTCACCAAGACCCGCTACACACTCGCGGTGCGGGATCTCGACCGCTCGACCGCGTACTACACCTCCGTCCTCGGCCTCGGCATCGACTTCAGCGCGCCTGGCTGGAGCTTCCTGTCGCGCGGCAGCTTCCGGGTGATGCTGGGCGAATGCATCGACGCAACGCCGCCTGCGGAGCTCGGCGACCATGCCTGGTTCGGCTACGTGACCGTCTCCGATGCCGCGGCGCTGTTCGGCGAGTACCGCGACGCAGGCGCGGAGTTCACCCAGCCGCTCGCCGACAAGCCCTGGGGCATGCGCGAGTTCGGCATCCGCACGATCGACGGCCACCGGATCATGTTCGGGCAGGAGCTCTAGCGTCCTCCCGCCACGGTGGGAGCGCGACGGCTGCGCGGCGCGGCGGTCACGGCGCCGGAAGGCCGGACCTGCGGTTCTTGATCCACGCCCGGAGCCTGGCGTGCACGGGTGCGTCGTGGAGCACCGAGGCGCCCCAGGCGAAGGCGACCATGGCTCGGCCACCAGCTGTCGCCGGCCGCGCGCCTGACCCTGTTCGGCGACTACGTCGACACCGACGTCAAGAACAGCGACGACAACCTGCCGCGGATTCCCCCGGGGCGGCTAGGCCTGCGCTACGACTGGGGCCAGGGCCCGCTGACCAGCGACGTCGAGTACTACCGCACGTTCGAGCAGGACGAGGTCGCGGCCTACGAGACGGAAACGGCGGGCTACGACATGCTCAACGCCACCGTCTCGTACCGCTTCGACGTCGGTCGCGGCAGGTCGCTGGAAATCTACGCGCGCGGCACCAATCTCACCAACGAGCTGGCGTTCGCGCACACCTCGTTCGTTAAGGACCAGTCGCCGCTGCGCGGACGCAACCTCGTCGTCGGCCTGCGGCACGACTTCTGAGGACGGACGGAGTCGACAAGGGCCTGCATGCGGATGTGCGCCCGCCGGTTGCCGATACCTGCGTCCTTGTAGGAGCGGCTTCAGCCGCGACCCGTCGCGACCCTTCGCCGAGGCAGGGCTCATGCTGGGGCAAACCTTCACCTGTGGGAGGGGGCTTCAGCCCCGACGGGCATCGAGCTGCGGCCGGGCCGTCTGGATGACGACCGGTCGGCCCCGCAACAGGCTCAGGCCCCGACGGGCTCGCCCGCGCCGCCGCGGCGCGCCTTCAGCGCCAGCCAGATCGCCGAGACGAGGAAGTAGAGCGCGCCGATGGCGGCGTAGCCGGCGATGGTGACGATCGGGGGCGCGACCGGCGCGAACGCCTGCTTGATGAAGAAGCCGCCGGCCAGCGCGGACTGCGCGCCGCTCAGGACCGACGCCCACTGCGCGCTCTGCGTCTTCCATCGGCGGACCGCGGTCGCGAGCTGGAGCAGGCCCGCGACGATCGCCCAGGCGCCGAACAGGCCGAGCACCGGTCCGGGACCGCGCTGCACGGCGAGCAAGGCCATCGCCGCCGCGACCAGGCTGACGACCGCGTTGAGCGCCTGCGTGGGATTGCGCCTGAGGCCGCCGCTCCGGACCGCGTCGACGTAGTTCGCCACGGCGTCCCAGGCCGGATACAGGCACAGCAGGACGGCAGCGACGGCCGCATGGCCGCGTCCGAGCGCGAAGGCTGCGGCGACCCATGCCAGGGAGAAGGCGGCGCGGGCGGAGTAATAGCGCGTGAGCCAGCGGCTCGCGCCGGAGAGCGAGGGAGTCTGCATGTCGGGATCCTCTGGGAGTGGGGCAGCCCTAGGGGGCGGGCTGCAGGCGTTCGAGATGGGTGGTCATGACGGCGCGGAAGACGCCGGGGTTGGCATACGCGCGGGCCGAGAGCAGGGCGCCGTGCACGGTGGCCACGAGCGCCTCGGCCTCGGCCTCGACGGCGCCGCCGACGGCGAGGCTGCCGACGTCCTTCGCCTGGCCGAGCACGGTCGCGAACCACTCGGCCAGCGCCTGGAAGTGGCCGCGCACCTCGGCGGCGATCTCCGGCGGCAGCGACGGCGCCTCCGCCGCGAGCAGGGCGCACAGGCAGAAGGGGTCGGTGTCCGAGGTCACGCAGCGGGCCCAGTAGTCGATGTAGGCGTCGAGCGCGGCGGCCGGGTCGGGATGCCGCTCGCGCAGGGCCTGCAGCCCGGCGATCGCGTCGCGCCGGTAGTTCGCGACGAGGGTGCCCACCAGGCTGATCTTGGTCGGGAAGTAGTGGTGGATGCTCGCCTTGCGGATGCCGACCTCGAGCGCGATGTCGGCGAAGCTGAAGCCGTGGAAGCCGCGCTGGATGATCAGCACGTGCGCGGAGCGAAGAATGCGGTCGATGGTCGGGATGTCGGGCATGCGGCTAGCCTACCTTCTGGTAGGTAGGCTACGTCAAGGGCGGCAGTGGCCTTGACGGACGAACGGTCGCCTGGCCGGTCCTGCCGCAGCCCCGCGCCGCGAACAGCTCCGCCAGCCGGTCGACGAGGCACGCCACGCGGGCGCCGGGGATAGCGGTTGAACGAGTACCACCGGGCAGAACGGGAGCGGCTCGAGCGACCCGTCCTCCAGCAGTGGCACCAGGGTTCCGGGGGGCATGGGCCCGGCCACGGACGCCAGCGCACCGGCGTGCTAGGCAGGCAGGCCCGGTCTCGGGTCGACTGCAGGAGGCGGCTCCGGTCACCAGGCCATCGCCGAGCGCAGGCACGGTGCCCGGTCGTGCCGATCCCCTGCAAGCTCGTCGACCTGCCCCGCAGCCCGTCCATCCATCGCACCGAGCCACCCGTCATGGAATCCGTACAACAGCCCGCCGCCGGACTGGCACGCCAGGAGCCCGACTACGACGCCCTGCTGCGCGCCAACCTCGAGCGGGTCTTCAACGAGCGCGACCCATCCGCGCGCCTGCGGGCGGTCGAGGCGCTGTTCGTCGCGCAGCCCACGATGTTCGAGCCGGACGGCATCGTCGAGGGCCGCGCGGCGATCGCCGACGTCGCCGGCGCCCTGCTGGAGACGTTCGGTCCCGGCTTCGCCTTCGTCCCGGACGGCACCGCCCGCGGACACCACGGCCTGGGCTGCCTGCGCTGGCGCGCCGGGCCCGGCGACGGCACCGTCACCGTGACCGGTGCCGACGTGGCCGCGATCAGCGAAGGCCGGATCGCGCGCCTGTGGGTGCTGCTCGATCCGCCTGCGCGCTGAGGCCGCGGTCGCACGGCGCCCTCCGCGCTGCGCCGGGTCAGCGCGGACGTCGGGACGCGCTGCGGCGGGGGCGCGCGGCGCTGCCGTCCTGCTCCGTCGACCTCGGCGCGGCGAAGGCGCCCGAGTCGGCCATCGTCTGCAGGCCCGACAGCGCGTCGAGATAGGTCAGGACGTGCTGGAGGTAGTCCGGCGACGCCTCGCGCATCAGGGCGATGGCGCGGTGGACGAGGACGGTTGAGTGCATCGGTCCGGCGTCGGCGGGCAGCTCGCTCGCGGTGGCGCGGACCTGGCTCTCGGCGCGCACCCGGGTCCAGGTCGCCCGGAAGTCGTCGAGGGCGGGCAGGGCGGGGAAGGCGTGCGCGTCCGGGCCTGCGCCGGCGCCCGTTCCTGCCGGATCCGGCTCGTCGCGTCGGACGCATCCGGACGCGGGCATCGCCGCGGCGCGGCGACGAGCCAGGTGTGCGAGCAGGTCGGCGAGCGGGCGCGGGACGGTGCGTTCGCATGCCTGGGCGGAGCGGATGGCCGTGTTGTCGTCGGCGCCATCGCTGCCGTCCGCTTCGATCAGTGCCGCGATGCGCGCATCCAGCCGCCGCCGCGCGGCGCCCTGGTAGTGGCCGGCGCGCGCGGACAGCGCCTCGATGCGCCGGCTGCGCAGGCTCGCCGGCGCGTCGGCGCGGGCGGTGCGCCATGCGTCGAGCAGGGCCGCGATGTCGGGGGCGTCACTGGCCATCGGGCGTCGCCGCCGTGGTGCGGGGCCGGGGGACCGGCGCGA
The DNA here is from genome assembly GCF_018122625.2 of Coralloluteibacterium stylophorae. Lineage (GTDB taxonomy): Bacteria > Pseudomonadota > Gammaproteobacteria > Xanthomonadales > Xanthomonadaceae > Coralloluteibacterium > Coralloluteibacterium stylophorae. Next base: position 39,489 of record NZ_JAGQFT020000002.1, read on the forward strand.
TCTCCACGCGGCGATTGCGCGCGCGCCCGGCCTCGTCGTCGTTGGAGTCGACCGGCTGCTGCGAGCCGAAGGCGGCGGCGAACACCGAATCCGCCGGCACGCCGGCCTCGATCAGCGCGCGGGTGACGGTCAGGGCGCGCTCGGCGGAGAGTTCCCAGTTGTCGGCGTAGCGCACGTTGCCGTCGAGCACGGGACGGTCGTCGGTGAAGCCGCTGACCATCAGGATCTCCTCGCGCGCGGCGAGATAGGCGGCCAGCGGCGCGGCCAGGCTAGCGAGCACCTCGCGCCCCTCGGGCTGCAGCCGGTCGGAGTTGAGGGCGAACAGCACGTTGCCGCGGATGCCGATGCGCCCGTCGACCAGGGTCACCCGGCCCGCCGCCAGCGGCGCGGCGAGTGCGCGCTCCAGCGTGCGCAGCTGCTCGGCCTCGCGCTCGCGGCGGACGGTCTCCTCCTCCAGGCGCCCGGCGAGCTGCATCTGCATGGCGACCACGCCGAGCAGGATCAGCACGAACACGCCCAGCATCACCGACATCAGGTCGCCGAACGCGGCCCACACCGAGGCGCCGGCGTCGGTGTCGAACTCCAGCTCCTCGTTCACGCCTTCGCCGCCCGCTTCGGCCTGGCGGGCGCCTGCGCAGGCGCACCGGCGACCCGCTGCAGTTCCTCGATGATCTGCTTCTGCGAGAGCACGCTGAGGTCGACGACCTCGCGCGCCTGCGCGACGTAGTAGGCGAGCTGCTCGTCGCTGCGCGCCAGCGAGGCGTCGAGCGCGCCGGCGATGTGCTGCAGGCGTTCGCCGAGCGCGGCGCTGGAGGCGCCGAAGGCCTCGACCGCGGCGCCGAAGGCGTCGCCCAGGCTCGCCACCTCGACCGCGCTGCCGGTGACCTCGGCGGCAGCGCCGGCGAGGCGGCCGGTCTCGATGTCGAGCCGTTCGCTGAAGCGGCTGCCGACGCGCTCCAGCAGGTCGGCGGAGGTGCTCACCAGCGCGTCCACCGCCGTGCGCTGCTCGGTGGAGGCGTGGTTGACCGCGTCGAGCAGGGTCTCGAGCGTGGCCAGCAGGCGCGTGCGTTCCTCGAGCATGGCGGTGTCGCGGACCATGCTCTCCGACAGCGACTGGCGCAGTTCGGCGACGACCTCGGCCGCGGCGCGGGGCGCCTCCGAGGCGGTCTGCACCAGGCGCGAGACCTCGGCGATGGTGTCGCCGGCATGCGCCCTGGCCTGGCTCGCGATCTCGTCCGCGGTGCGGGCGAGGGCGGCGCAGATCGCCTGCTGGCGCTCGGCGACCTGTTCGCCGGTCTGCGCCCAGCGCGCGGCGAGTTCGGCAGCGGTGGACTCGAACGCCGCCGACCAGGCGCCGAGGCGTTCGCCATCGCGCGACTCGAGCGCGGCCTGCAGTCCGGCATGCGACTGCCCGAGGGTCGCGACGAGCGCGCCCGCCTGGCGCTCGAAGCTGGCCGCGGCGGCGGCCAGCGCCTCCTGCGTGCGGGCGGCGAGCGTCGCGTGCGCGTCGTCCTGCTTCGACAGCGCCCGGTTCCAGGCCTCGGCGCTGGCCTCGGCGCTGGCGGCGAAGCGCGCGGCGGCGGCGTCGAGCGCCTGCGCATTGCGTTCGGCCAGCGCCGCGTTGGCGGCCTCCTGCCCGGCCAGCGCCTCGCGCCAGGCCGTGCCTGCGGCCTCGGCACCGGCATCGAGCCGGGCCGCGACGGCGTCGAAGGCCGCCTGGTTGCGGGCGGCCAGGGTGTCGTTGGCGGCCTCCTGGCGGGCGAGCGCGTCGTTCCACCCCTGCGCCGTGCCCTCGACGGTGGCGGCGAGCCGTGCCGAGATCTGCTCGACCAGTTCGCCGGCGCGGCGCTCGTGGGCGACGGTGGCGCGTTCGAGCGCCTCCCGCAGCTCGGCGGCCAGCGCCGCGTTGGCGCGCTGCTGCCCGGCGTGGGCGGCGGTCCAGGTTTCCGCCGCGCGCGCGGTCGCGGTCTCGAAGCCGGCGCCGATGCCGTCGAGCTGGCGCTGCACGGCGTCGGACACGGCTTCGCGCATCGCCGCGCTCTCGCGGGCCATGCCGGCCAGGGTCGCCTCGATCACCGGCTGCAGGGCGGCGCCGACCGCGCGGCTGCTCGCGGCGATGCTGCCCTCCAGCGATTGCCCGACCGAGGCGGCAAGCTCGCCGTAGGCGCGCCCGGCCTCGGCGTGGAAAGCCTCCTGCCGGGCCTGCAGCTGCGCGTTCGCCGCGGCACCCTGCGTCTCGATGGCCGATGCCATCGCCTGCAGGCGGTCGACCAGCGCGGGCATCAGCTCGGTCTGGCGCTGCAGCAGGGCGAAGGCCTGTTCGCGCTGGTGGGTGTGCGAGTGCACGCGCAGGGTGGTGGCGATCGCGGCGTCCAGGCGTTGCACCGCCTGCAAGCGCTCGCGCCGGCACAGCGTCGACAGCAGGCCGAGCGCGGCCGACGCGGCGACGCCGGCGATCGAGGTGCCGAAGGCGAGGCCGAGTCCGCGCACCGGCGCCGCCAGGGAGCCGCGGATGGCGTCGAGATCGGTCGCGCTCTCCAGCGCCAGTCCGGTGCCGCGCAGCGTGGCCATCATGCCGAGCAGGGTGCCGAGCATGCCCAGCAGCACCAGCAGGCCGACGAGGTAGGGCGTCAGCGCCGGCGCCGGCAGCGCGGCGCGCTCGCCCTCGATGCGCAGGCGCACCGGGTGGCGCAGCCCGGCCGGCAGCCGCGCGAGCCAGGCCGGCAGGTCGGACGTGGTCTGCCGGGTATCCGCGAGCGCCTGCGCCAGCGTCGCGCTCGCCTTTCGGTAGCGCAGCAGTTCGGCGGCGCCGGCGAGGTAGCAGGCGCCGATCAGCAGGGCGACGGCGGCGCCGAGCGGATTGCCGCCGACGTAGCCCAGGCCGATCCAGCCGACCACGGCGAGACCGGCGAGGAACACGAGGAGGGCGAGCGGATCGAGGAGGCGTCTGGACATGGGATCTGGATCAGCGGGTGCGAAGCGCCGCGAGCAGCGCGTCGATCGGGAGGAAACGGACGTCGAGCTCGGCGCGCAGCACGCCGCGCATGTCGAGCCGGAAGATATCGAGCCAGGGACGCGCGCCGCCGCTGGCGGCAGGCCCGCGCAGCCGTTCGAAATGCAGGCCCAGCAGCGTAGGCACCTGCGCCAGCAGGTCCTGCTCGCGCGGGCTGAGCGTCTGCTCCATCACCGCGTCGATCGCGGCCAGGCGCGCGCCCGCCGGCGACGCCGCGGCGAGCCGGTCGCGCAGGCGCCCGCGCAGCTGGCCGGTGGCGGTCTGCATCCGGCGCTGCAGGGCGACGTGGCGCTGGCGGAACGGAGCGAAATCGCCCGCCCCGGCAGTGCCGGCGGACGCGGCCAGCTCGGGTGCGGCGTCGATGGCATCGCCGAGCGCGCGGCGCATGCGCGCGCACTCCGCCGCCTCGTCCTCGTCGAAGGCCGCCGCGTCCGCGGCGGGCGCGGGCAGGCGGCCGTCGAGCGCGCCCGCGAGCGCGACCGCGCGCGACCAGTCGATCCACTGGCTCAGCCGGTCCGCCAGCGCCGGCCCGGAGGCAGGCAGGCGGGCGTCGGTGAGCCGCGCGAGCAGGCGGATGAACACCGGGCCGGGGACGGATGTCCGTTCAGGAGCTTTCGCCATGCGTGGTGCGTCGGGACCGGTGGATCGGGAGGGACGGGGCGTCGCGGCGCGGCAGGGCGGCGTCGGGACGCAAACGACGCCGGGCGCCCTGCGGCGCCCGGCGTGGTGCTGCGCGATTGACCGGCGTGCGATCAGTAGCGGTAGTGCTCCGACTTGAACGGGCCCTCGACCGGCACGCCGATGTAGTCGGCCTGTTCCTTGCTGAGGCGGGTCAGCTTCACGCCGATCTTCTCCAGGTGCAGGCGCGCCACTTCCTCGTCGAGCTTCTTGGGCAGCATGTAGACGTGCTTCTCGTAGCTGTCCTTGTGCGCCCACAGGTCGATCTGGGCCAGCGTCTGGTTGGCGAAGGAGTTCGACATCACGAAGCTCGGGTGGCCGGTGGCGCAGCCCAGGTTCACCAGGCGGCCCTCGGCCAGCAGGAAGATCGCGTTGCCGTTGCCGAACACGAACTTGTCGACCTGCGGCTTGATGTTGATGCGCTCGGCGCCCGAGGCGTACAGCGCGTCGACCTGGATCTCGTTGTCGAAGTGGCCGATGTTGCAGACGATGGCCTGGTCCTTCATCGCCTGCATGTGCTCCAGGCGGATGATGTCCTTGTTGCCGGTGGTGGTGACATAGATGTCGGCGCGGCCGAGGGTGTCCTCGACGGTGGCGACCTCGAAGCCCTCCATCGCCGCCTGCAGCGCGCAGATCGGGTCGATCTCGGTGACGATCACGCGGGCGCCGTAGGCGCGCAGGCTGTGCGCCGAGCCCTTGCCGACGTCGCCGTAGCCGCAGACCACGGCGACCTTGCCGGCCAGCATCACGTCCATCGCGCGCTTGAGGCCGTCGGCCAGCGACTCGCGGCAGCCGTAGAGGTTGTCGAACTTCGACTTGGTGACCGAGTCGTTGACGTTGATCGCCGGCACCAGCAGCTTGCCCTGCTGGGCGAGCTGATAGAGACGGTGCACGCCGGTGGTGGTCTCCTCGGAGACGCCCTTCCAGTCGCGCACGACGGTGGTCCAGAAGCCCGGGCGCTCGTCGGCGACGCGCTTGAGCAGGTTCTTGATGACCTGCTCCTCGTGGCTGGCGGCCGGGCTGTCGACGAAGCCGCGGTCGCCCTGCTCGAGCTCGTAGCCCTTGTGGATCAGCAGGGTCACGTCGCCGCCGTCGTCGACCACCAGCTGCGGGCCGAGGAAGCCGCCCTTGCCGTCGGGGAAGGACAGCGCCTCCAGCGTGCAGTCCCAGTACTCCTCCAGCGTCTCGCCCTTCCAGGCGAACACCGGGGTGCCGCTCGCGGCGATGGCGGCGGCGGCGTGGTCCTGGGTCGAGAAGATGTTGCAGGAGGCCCAGCGCACGTCGGCGCCGATGTCCTTCAGGGTCTCGATCAGCACCGCGGTCTGGATCGTCATGTGCAGCGATCCGGTGACGCGCACGCCCTTCAGCGGCGCCTCGGCGGCGTGCTTGCGGCGGATCGACATCAGGCCGGGCATCTCGTGCTCGGCGATATCGATCTCCTTGCGGCCCCAGTCGGCCAGGCCGATGTCGGCGATCTTGTAGTCGCCCTCGGTCGAGAAGGTCTTGGGTACTGCGTTCATGGGTGAGCTCCGTGCATTGAGTCGTGGACTCGTCGCGGGCGCCGTTGGAAACGGATGATCCCGCCGAGCCTGAGCCGGCCGCGGTCGCGGTGGCATGCAGCGCCCCTCGGCGGAACGGGGCCGGCGATTATATCGCCCCGGCGCGGCCGCACCTGAGGCCGGCATGACCTCGGGTCGGCCCCAGGTGTCCGCTGTCCGCCGCGCTGCCTAGGCTCGCGTCCATTCCCCGCCCCCGAGCGCACCATGCTGCCGCCCGATCTCGCCCCCTCCCGCCCGACGCTTCCGCCGCCGCCACCGCCGCCGGAGCCGCGCGCGGAGATCCAGGCCTACACGGCGCGGGCGGGCGATTCGCTCGAGAGCATCGCCCGCAGCTTCAAGGTCAGCGAGGCCGACCTGCGCGAGGCGAATCCGCAGGTGTTCGGCAACGTGCCGCCGGCGCTCGCGCACCCCGACCCGCAGATCGACCCCGGCACGGCGCTCACCATCCCGGCCGCGCCGATGAGCGCCCTGGTCGACGAGCCGCTCGACACCGGCTTCAACCCGACCTATCCCTCGTCCAACAGCGAGTACACCGTCGGCGCCGATGGCCAGACCGGCGGTGGGGCGCTGACCTGGAATCCCGGCGACGGCAGCGTCAAGCTCGGCGGCAGCCGGATCGCCACCCCGCCGGGACAGGCCGAGACCGCCGCCGTGCAGTGGGAGGCGCGCGCGGACACCGCGGTCACCCTCGGCCAGACCAACAAGGACGGCAACACCGAGGTCACGGTCGAGGTGCAGTACACCCAGAGCGTGGGTGTCGAGGCCGGGACCCGCACCAGCCGCGGCGTGGTCGAGGGCGAGGCCAGCGCCGGCGCCGGCGGGCGCGCGCGCTACAAGGTCACCCTGCCCGGCGAGAACCAGAACCCCGAGCTCGCCGCGCGCATCAATCCGTTCGATCCGACCACCATCCCCGAGGGCGCGTCGGTGACCCTGGACGGGCAGAACTTCGTCCAGGGCGAGCTGGCGGGCTCGTTCCGCCACATCGGCACCGCGACCCGGGTCACCGAGGCCGCGGGCGCCAGCTATTCGGTGGAGCGGGTGGACGCCGACCACGTGCGGGTGACCATGGGCCCGAACGCGGCGGTGGAGGCGTTCAACGGCGTCGGCCTGCGCTCGGACATCGCCACCGCCATGCTCGGCCGCCAGGACAATCTCGGCGACCAGGCCGTGGCGACCGCGACCTTCGACCTCTCCAGCGCCGACGGCCAGGCCGCCTACGCGCACTTCGTCGCCACCGGCGAGGTCGCGCACGAAACCGCCGGCGTCGGCGACGTGGCCACCATCGAGAAGCTGGACTACGCCTCGCAGACCCGGCTGCAGCTCGAGCTGGGACCGCTGTCGGCGGATCTCGCCGGCGCGCAGAACACCGGCGCCTTCGTCAGGACCACCTATCCCGACGGCTCGTCCGCGGTGACGATGGACCTGCGGTATTCCGGCAACGTGCCGCTGAGCGTGACCCAGCGCTTCGATGCCGAGGGTGTCGAGCTGGTCGACGAGCGCGCGTACGAATTCGAACTCAGCACCGACCACGACGTCGATCTGAGCTGGTGGGACAACCTCCTGGGCCGCAGCGACGCCGAGGCCGAGGCCGCGCTCGAGCAGTCGCATGCCGAGCTGCTGAACTGGGCGATCAACGGTGGCGCCACCGGTCCCGCCCACGTGCGTCCGGGCGAGACGGTGACGCTGCAGTTCAGCGAGGACCAGCTCGCCGCGCTGCTCGACCAGACGCGTACGGCCGCCGCCGCGAACGAGTCCGGCATGGACGCCCTGGCGCTGCTGGCCGGCGGCGAGAACGGCATGCTGGCCAACGGCACGATGGATTTCGCCGTCGCGATGGCACGCAACCTCGGTGGCGACGACTATGGCTTCGCCCAGCGCCTGTTCGACATCTCGCAGGGCGCCGACGGCGACCTCGGCGACCGCGGTGCGGTGCCGCTGGACGTGACGATCGAGCGCGACTGACGCCGCGACGGGTGGATGGGTCGCGGCTGGAGCCGCTCCTGCGAAGCCGTCGTGCCGGGCGCGACACAATGCAGAACGGGCCGCTTGCGCGGCCCGTTCTGCGTTCCGGTCATGCCCGTCGCGGGGACGGTCAGCCGAGCTTCGCCGCCTCGCGCAGCTCCGCGGCCTTGTCGGTCTTCTCCCAGGAGAAGGCGGTGGCGGTGCGGGTGTTGCCGGCGCCGTCGACGTAGCTCACTTCCTTGGGCTTGCGGCCGAAATGGCCATAGGCCGCGGTCTGCTGGTAGACCGGGTGCACCAGGTCGAGCATCTGGATGATGCCGTAGGGGCGCAGGTCGAAATGGCGGCGGATCAGCTTCTCGATCTTGTGGTCCTCGATGCGCCCGGTGCCGAAGGTGGTCACCGAGATCGAGGTCGGCTCGGCCACGCCGATGGCGTAGGAGACCTGCACCTCGCAGCGGTCGGCCAGGCCGGCGGCGACCACGTTCTTGGCCACGTAGCGTGCGGCGTAGGCGGCCGAGCGGTCGACCTTGGACGGGTCCTTGCCCGAGAACGCGCCGCCGCCGTGGCGCGCCCAGCCACCGTAGGTGTCGACGATGATCTTGCGCCCGGTGAGGCCGCAGTCGCCGACCGGGCCGCCGATGATGAACTTGCCGGTCGGGTTGATGTGGAACTTGGTGCCCTTGTGCAGCCACTTCTCGGGCAGCACCGGCCTGATGATGTGCTCGCGCACCGCCTCGATCAGCTCCTTCTGCTTCACGCCCGGGTCGTGCTGGGTGGACAGCACGATGGCGTCGATGCCCGCGACCTTGCCGTCCTCGTAGCGCAGGGTGACCTGCGACTTCGCGTCCGGGCGCAGCCAGGGCAGCGGCGAGTTCTTCTTCTTGCGGATCTTCGCCTGCTGCTCGACCAGGCGGTGCGAGTAGTGGATCGCCGCCGGCATGAAGTCGGGCGTCTCATTGGTGGCGTAGCCGAACATCAGGCCCTGGTCGCCGGCGCCCTGTTCCTCGGGCTTCTTGCGGTCGACGCCCTGGTTGATGTCGGGCGACTGCTTGCCGATCAGGTTGAGCACGCCGCAGGTCTCGCCGTCGAAGCCGACCTGCGAGCTGTTGTAGCCGATGTCCAGGATCACCTTGCGGGTGAGCGCCTCCAGGTCGACCCAGGCGCTGGTCGAGATCTCGCCGGCGACGATCGCCACGCCCGTCTTCACCAGCGTCTCGCAGGCCACGCGCGCGCGCGCGTCCTGGGCGAGGATGGCGTCGAGCACCGCGTCGGAGATCTGGTCGGCGATCTTGTCGGGATGGCCTTCGGAGACGGATTCGGAGGTGAAGAGGTAGCTGCTCATCGGGTTTCGGCCTGCTCCAACGAAAGGGAAGGGCGGATGCGTTGTATCCCTCGATTCGGATGGAGGGATTTTGAAGGCCGCGCATCATACACGCGGGTTTTCGAGTATGCATGCCGGGCGTTAAGCCTTCATGCGGTTGCCGCGCAGGCGCGCTCCGCCCGCGCTGTCATCGCCCTTACCCACGGCTGCAACGCGCGCGTCGTTCCGATCCCGCAGGCTTCGGTCGGGTTCGCAAGGGGAGCGGGCGATGCTGGAGATCGAGGCGCGGCTGGAGGCGCGGTTTCCGCAGTGGTTCCGGGGCCGGCGCGCGCACGTGGCGCGGCCGCTGGTCCGCGGCCTGCAGCGCTGGTCGCGGCTGGACGAGATCGAGACCTTCCTCGCCGCCTGCACGGGGCTGCGCGACGACGCCTTCCTCGAGGCCGCGCTCGACTTCCTGCAGGTGCGCTACAGCGTCGACCACGTCGAGCGTCGCCGCATTCCTGTGTGCGGACGCCTGCTGATCGTCGCCAACCATCCCTCCGGCGCGGTCGATGCGCTCGCGCTGCTGCACCACGTGCGCAGCGTGCGCCGCGACGTGCGCATCGTCGCCAACGACCTGCTGACGATGTGCGCCAACCTCGAATCGCTGCTGCTGCCGGTGCGCATGCTCGGCGGCGTGCCGCAGGCCTCGAGCCTGAAGGCGATCGAGGCGGCGCTGGCCGAGGAGCAGTGCGTGATCGTGTTTCCCGCCGGCGAGGTCTCGCGGCTGGGCGTCGGCGGCATCGCCGACGGGCGCTGGCGCCGCGGCTTCCTGCGCTTCGCGCGCGCCTCCGGGGCGCCGGTGCTGCCGGTGCGGATCGAGGCGCGGAATTCCGCGCTGTTCTATGGCGTGTCGGCGGTGTTCCGCCCGGCCGGGACGGCGCTGCTGGCGCGCGAGATGATGCTGCGGCGCGCGCGGCCGGTGGTGCTGCGGATCGGCGAGGCGATGCACCTGCCCGAGGGCGTTCCGCCCGAGCGGGCGGTGCGCGAGGTGCGGCGTGCGCTGCACCGCATCGGCACGCGGCGCGAGACGCGCCCGGCACCCGGGCCGGCTCCGCTGGCCGCCGCGGTCGAGCCGGCGCTGCTGCGTCGCCACGTCGCGGCGCTGGCGCTGCTCGGGCGCACCTTCGACGGCAAGGAGATCCGTGCCGGCCGGCTGGCGATGGGCTCGCCGCTGCTGCGTGAGGTCGGGCGCCTGCGCGAGGCGACCTTCCGCGCGGTGGGCGAGGGCACCCTGCGCGCGCTCGACCTCGACGTCTACGACGCCTGGTACGAGCACATCGTGCTGTGGGACGCGGCGGCGCAGCGCGTGGCCGGCGCGTATCGCGTCGCCCACGGCGGCCGGGTGCTGGAGGCGCGCGGCCTCGCCGGCCTCTACACCGCGTCGCTGTTCGACTACGCGCCGGCGATGCAGGCGCGGATCCGCCAAGGGGTCGAACTCGGGCGCAGCTTCATGGTGCAGGACTACTGGGGCAGTCGCAGCATCGACTACCTGTGGCAGGGCATCGGCGCGTGGCTGGCGCGGCATCCGGACGTGCGCTGGCTGTTCGGCTCGGTGTCGATCAGCGCGGCGCTGCCGGTCGCCGCACGCGAGCAGATCGTCGCCTACTACGCGCGCTACCACGGCGACGGCGAAACCCACGCGCGGCCGCTCAATCCCTTCGCCTACCGCGAGGCGCCGCCGGAGTTCGGGCCGCTCGACGCCGACACCGCGCTCGGCGTGCTCCGCGCCAATCTCGCCGCACAGGGTGCGGCGCTGCCGATGCTCTACAGGCAGTACGTCGACCTGTGCGAGCCGGGCGGCGCCCGCTTCCTCGCCTTCGGGGTCGACGCCGCCTTCAGCGATGCGATCGACGGGCTGATCGAGCTCGACCTGACCCGCCTCAAGCCCCGCAAGCGCAGCCGCTACCTCGGCCAGCCCGCTCCAGGAATCGCCGCATGACCACGATCGCCGTCCTTCCGCCGCGCCGTCGCGCCGTCTTCGTCTCCGACATCCACCTGGGATCGCGGCACTGCCACGCCGCCGAGCTCGCCACCTTCCTCGGGCGCCTGCGCTGCGACCGGCTCTACCTGGTCGGTGACGTGGTCGACCTGTGGTGGATGGCCGAGCGCCGTGCGGCCTGGGGTGCGGCGCAGCAGCGCGTGGTCGAGGCGCTCGACGCGCTCGCCCGCGGCGGCACCGAAATCATCTACGTCCCCGGCAACCACGACCGCGCCGCGCGCCGCCTGTGCGGACTGCTGCTGCCGCGCGCGCAGGTGCGCCGGCGCGCGATCCATACCACCGCGGACGGTCGTCGGCTGCTGGTGGTGCACGGCGACGACTACGACCACCTGACCCAGTTCGGCGGCCTGCAGGAGCGCATCGGCGACTGGCTGTACGAGTGGATCCTGACCGGCAACGGCCTGGCCAATCGCCTGCGCCGCCGCTTCGGCCTGCGCTACTGGTCGCTGGCCGATTTCCTCAAGCGCCGCAGCGAGGCGGCCGAGCGCTACATCGGGCGCTTCGTCGACGCCGGGCTCGCCGACGTCGCGCGGCGTGGGCTCGACGGCATCGTCTGCGGCCACATCCACCGAGCCGGACTGGTCGAGACCGACGGCCTGGTCTACGCCAACGACGGCGACTGGGTGGAATCGCTGACCGCCCTGGTCGAGGAGCCCGACGGTCGCCTGCGCCTGGTCACCCACCTGGACGAGACGCTCGCCGAGGTCGCGCCGCGGCGCGCCGAGCGCGCCTACGCCGCCGCGGCCTGAGCCGGCGGGCACCATCCCCGCGTAGCATGGGCGGATGGATTCGCTGACCCAGATCGTCCTCGGCAGTACCGTCGCCGCCCTCGCGGTGCCCGCCCGTCATCGCCGTGCCGCGCTCGTCGCCGGCGCGGTGCTGGGCACCCTGCCCGACCTCGACGCGCTGCCGCTGATGCTCGTCGACGACCCGGTGCTGCGGATGACCTGGCATCGCGGGCCCTCGCATTCGCTTCTCGTGCTGCCCCTGGTCGGCTGGCTCGCCTGGGCGCTGCTGGCGCGGTTCTCCGAACGCGTGCGCGAGGCGCCGCGGCGCTGGCTGGCGGCGGTGATGCTCGCCCTGCTCACGCATCCGCTGCTGGACGCGTTCACCGTCTACGGCACGCAGCTGTTCTGGCCGATCCCGAGCCGGCCGGTGATGGGCTCGAGCGTGTTCATCATCGACCCGGCCTACACCCTGCCGCTGCTCGTCGGTGTCGCGATCGCCGCCTTCGCCGGCGCACGGCGGCTCGCGCACCGCGCGCTGCTGGCCGGCGCTGTGCTGAGCAGCGCCTACCTGGGCTGGTCGCTGGCGGCCAAGGCCATGGTCGACGCCGCGGCCTCGCGCGCGCTGGCCGCGCAGGGGCTGGGCGATGCGCCGCGTTTCTCGGTGCCGACGCCGTTCAACACCCTGCTGTGGCGGGTGGTGGCGATGACTCCGGACGGGTTCGTCGAGGGCGAACGCTCGCTGGTCGCCGACGCCGGCCCGATGCGCTTCCGCCGCCACGATTCGGATACCGCCGCGCTCGCCGCGGCCCGCGACGTGCCTGCGGTGCGGCGCCTGACCTGGTTCAACCACGGCTTCGAGAAGGCCGAGGTGGAGGAGGGGCGCCTGGTCCTGTCCGACCTGCGCATGGGCCAGGAGCCGGACTACACCTTCCGCTTCGCCGTCGCACGCCGCGACGGGGAGGCGTGGACGGCGATCCCGCCGGAACAGCTACGCGCCTCGATGCGCATGCGCGGCGGCTTCGACGCGCTATGGACGCGGATCTGGCACGAGCCGCAGGCGCAGGCGCCGGGAACCGAGCGCAGCGCTCAGTCGCTGTCGTCGCCGAGGTAGCGCGCGCGGCGGAGGTTCCAGTCCGGCGCGTTGATGCGCGCGAGCAGGGCCTCGTTGAGCGGTTCGCGCAGGGGACTGCCGGTGGGCAGGGCGAAGGCGTAGTCCTGGCGTTCGAGCGTCAGCGGCAGGACCTCCAGCGCGCTGCCGGTGCGCTGGGCGATGGTCCAGCGCAGCAGCGGCGCGTCGTAGACCACCGCGTCGGTGGCGTCGGTGCCGAGCCGCTCGAGCGCGGCGTCGAGATCGGGCGTCTCCTCGAACGCGAAGCCGCGCCGCTGCAGCCATTGCGCGCTGGTGGTCGCCGCCAGGCTGGTGACGCGCGCGGTGGCGAGGTCGTCGGCGCTGCGGATCCGCGTCGAGAGCTGGCCGACGGTGAGCGCGCTGGTGATCGCGGCGGTGAACGTCGACACGATGATCAGCGCCGCGAACATCCACAGCAGGCCGACGATGCGTCCGCCGAGCGTCGCCGGCGCCTTGTCGCCGTAACCGACCGTGGTCATGGTCACCGCCGCCCACCAGAAGCCCGAGCCGATGCCGCGCGCGGGCGTGCCGCCGAACTGCGCCGCGTTGCGGCGGCGCTCGAACAGCCAGGTGAGGGTGCCGATCGCCAGCAGCAGGGCGCCGAGCGCGAGCAGCACCTTGAGGAAGGCCAGCGAGAAGAACGCGCGCGCCACCGCGACCCAGCCGGCGCTCTGCTGGCTGCGCACGGCGACGCCGAGGCCGGAGCTGGTGATCGGATGGCTGAAGTCCATCCGCTCCTCGCGCGCCGAGGTGGCGGTGATCGCGCCGATGGCGACGTCCACCTCGCCGGCGCTCACCGCACCGAGCAGGGCCGGCAGGTCGTAGCTGCGGAACTCGTAGCGCCAGCCGTGCTCGGCGGCGATCTCCCGCCACAGGTCGATCGACAGGCCGGCGTAGCCGTCGCCGCGTTCGATCACGAACGGCGGTGCCGGCTTGATCCCCACCACCAGCGTGCGCGCGTCATCCGACGGCGCGTCGGCCTGTGCCAGCGCGGCGCCTGCTGGCATCAGCACGACGACGAGCAGGAGGAGGCAGCGGACGAAGAGCATTGCGGCGGGATCCGTTCGGCCGCTCCATGGCGGAGCGCGGCCGGCCACCTTAACGCGATGCACGCTCGGCGCCGGCGGCTCAGGCGGCCATCGGTTCGATCGCGGCGAGGCGCTCGAAGTAGTCGCGGGTCAGCGCGATCTGTTCGTCCGCGCTCTCGGCGCGGTTGACGACCGCGCGGAAGCCGGCGTTCTCCGGCCGGTCCTTGGCGTACCAGCCGAGGTGCTTACGCGCGATGCGCACGCCCATGCGCTCGCCGTAGAAGGCGTGCAGCGCCTCGAGGTGGCCGATCAGGATGGCGCCGACCGCTGCCGCCGACGGCGGCGGCAGGCGTTCACCGGTGGCGAGGTGGTGCGCGATTTCGCGGAAGATCCACGGCCGGCCCTGCGCGGCGCGGCCGACCATCACCGCGTCGGCGCCGGTGTGGCGCAGCACGTGGGCCGCCTTCTCCGGCGAATCGACGTCGCCGTTGGCGATGACCGGGATCGACAGCGCAGCCTTGATCGCGGCGATCGTGTCGTACTCGGCCGAGCCGGTGTAGTGCTGGTCGCGGGTGCGCCCGTGCACCGTGAGCGCGGCGATGCCGGCATCCTCGGCGATGCGCGCGATCGCGGGCGCGTTGCGGTGCGCCGCGTCCCAGCCGGTGCGGATCTTGAGCGTCACCGGCACGTCCACCGCCGCGACCACGGCGGTGACGATGCGCCGCACCAGGTCCTCGTCGCGCATCAGCGCCGAGCCGGCCCAGGCGTTGCACACCTTCTTCGCCGGGCAGCCCATGTTGATGTCGACGATCTGCGCGCCGTGCGCGACGTTGTGCCGCGCCGCGGCCGCCAGCTGCTCCGGCTCGGTGCCGGCGATCTGCACGCTCACCGGCGCCGGCTCGCCCTCGTGGTCCATGCGGTGCCGCGATTTGGCCGTGTCCCAGAAGCGCGGATCGGCCGTCGTCATCTCCGACACCGCCAGCCCCGCACCCATCCGCTTGCACAGCAGCCGGAACGGCTTGTCGGTGACGCCGGCCATGGGCGCGAGGATCACGCGCGGGGCGATGGGGTGGGGGCCGAGGTGCATGGGGGTGGGGCGGGAATGGGGTTGGGTGGAGCGGGAAGGGGGAGTCGGGAATCGGGAATCGGGAATCGGGAACAGGGAACAGGGACCTGGGACCTGGGACCTGGGACCTGGGACCTGGGACCTGGGAACTGGGAACTGGGAACTGGGAACTGGGAACTGGGAACTGGGAACTGGGAGTTTCCGGAGGCTTGGCGCGTGCGTCAAAGCGGTCGGTCGAGGACCGTCTTCCCCGATGCACCGGGCTTCAGTTTCCCGTTCCCCGTTCCCGCTTCCTGCCCTTCAGCCTGTAGCCGCTCCACCTCGTCCCGCAACGGCATCGCCAGGGCCGCGCCGGGGCGCTGGACCTGCAGGGCGGCGACGGCGGTGGCGAAGCGGACGGCGTCGGCGAATGCGCGGCCTTCGGCAAGGGCGACGGCGAGGCCGCCGTTGAAGGCGTCGCCGGCACCGGTGGTGTCGGTGGCGTCGACCGCGCGTGCGGGGACGCGGTGGCAGGGCCCGCCGTCCTGCCCGGCGTCCGCGTGCGAGACGAAGGCGCCGCGTGCGCCGAGGGTCAGCACCAGGCTCGGCGGCGGCAGGCGCCGGCACAGCGCGTGGAGTTCGGCATCGGCGAGCGCATGCAGCGCGTCGGGATCGATGTCGAGCCCGCAGTGCGCCCGCAGCAGGGCGGCGAACTCGCTCTCGTTCGGGGTGAGCACGTCGACGAGCGCGAGCGGGGCGGCGGCATCCGCCGGCACGTCCGGCGCGGGGTTGTGGATGCGCAGGGCGCCGGCCTCGCCTGCGAGCTCCAGCGTGCGCCGGGTGGCGTCGGGGTGGATCTCGTGCTGGGTCAGCACCACGCGCGCGGCGGCGATCGCCTCGCGCTGCGCTTCGACGTGCGCAGCCGAGAGCGCCAGGTTGGCGCCCGGATCGACCACGATCATGTTCTGCCCGGCGGCGTCGATCCAGATCGCGGCGCTGCCGCTGGCGAGCGTGGGATGGCCTTCCCAGCGCGCGTCGACGCCCTCGGCCTGCATCAGTGCGATCGCCTGCTGCGCGATCGCATCCTCGCCGAGCGCACCGATGAAGGTGGTCGTGACGCCGAGGCGGGCGCAGGCGATGGCCTGGTTCGAGCCCTTGCCGCCGGGGCCGCTGGCGAAGCTGCCGAGCTGCGTCTGTCCCGGGGCGTTGAAGCGCGGCACGCGCCAGACGAAGTCCTGGTTGAACGACCCGGCGACGACCACCCGCCCACGCATGGTTCAGCCCGCCAGCTGCGACAGCACGCCGGCGATGGTGGCCGTCATCAGCGTCGCGATCGAACCGCCGAGCACGGCGCGCAGGCCCAGGCGGGCGAGCTCGCCACGGCGCTCCGGCGCGATGCCGCCGATGCCGCCGATCTGGATCGCGATCGAGGAGAAGTTGGCGAAGCCGCACAGCGCGTAGGTCGAGATCAGCGTGGCCTGCGGCGACAGCGTCGCCTGGATGCGCTGCAGGTCGGCGTAGGCGACGAATTCGTTCAGCACCACCTTGGTGCCGATCAGGCCGCCGACCGCGACCGAGTCGTCCAGCGGCACGCCGATCACCCATGCGATCGGCGCGAGCACGTAGCCCAGGATCACCGACAGGCTGAGCTCGCGGCCGATCAGGGTGTCGAGCTGGGTGACCTGGCCGAGCCAGCCGATCGGCGCGTCGACCAGGGCGATCAGGGCGACGAAGGCCAGTAGCATGGCGCCGACGTTGAGCGCCAGCCTGAGGCCGTCGGCCGCGCCGCCGGCGGCGGCGTCGATGACGTTGGTGGCGGTGCGCTCGATCGGCACGCGCACGTGGCCCTCGGTGAGCGGGCGCTCGGTCTCCGGCATCAGGATCTTGGCCACCACCAGCGTCGCCGGCGCGGCCATGATGCTGGCGGTGATGAGGTGGCGGGCGAAGAAGGCCTGCCGCTCCGGATCGCCGCCGCCGAGCATGGCCACGTAGGCGCCGAGCACGCCGCCGGCGATGGTCGCCATGCCGCCGACCATCAGCGTCAGCAGCTCGGAGCGGGTCATCGTCGCCACGAACGGGCGGATCACCAGCGGCGACTCGGTCTGGCCGATGAAGCAGTTGGCGCAGGTCGCCAGGGTCTCGGCGCCGGACACCCGCATCACCTTGCGGATCACCCAGGCCATGGCCTCGACGATCTTCTGCATCACGCCCACGTGGTAGAGCACGCTCATCAGCGAGGCGAAGAAGATGATCGTCGGCAGCACCTGGAAGGCGAAGATGAAGCCGTAGGCCTGCCAGGCGCCGGGCGCGGTCTCGCCCTGGCCGCTGGCGATCGCGGTGCCGACCAGCTCCGGCTGGGCGAACGGCCCGAAGATGAAGTTCGCGCCCTGCTGGGTAAAGCCGAGCAGGGCGATGAAGCCCTGCGAGAGCGCACCGAAGGCCTTCGCGCCGAACGGCGTCAGCAGCACCAGGCAGGCGAAGACGAGCTGCAGCACCACGCCGATGCCGACCAGCTTCCAGTCGACCGCGCGGCGGTTGGCGGAGAACGCCCAGGCGATGCCGAGCAGCACCGCGAGGCCGAACAGGCCGAAGAGGATCTGGAACATGCGCGCGTGGAACTCCCGAGTCGGAGACAGCACCGGGCAGCTCGGCGCCGGCAGCGAAAGACGTGCGCCGGTGAGCGCGACGCGGCAGGTTAAGACAGCCCCGGCGGCCGGGCAAGGCGTGGCGACGCGGTCTTCACGACGCCCGTGGTGCCCACCGCCCGGGCGGCACGCGGCACGGGTTCCACGTCCGCGTTCGTGCCGTTCGTCGCGTCGGCACGGGGCGGCGTTGACAGGCAAATGCGAATCGTTAGCATTCAATGTCCCTATCGCCGATGCAGCCGAGGATCCGTCCATGCCCCTCCACACCCTGCCGCCGCTCCCGCATCGTGATCTCTCCTCCCGTGCCGCACCGGTCGACCTCGACGCCATCGACCGCGAGCTGGACAGCGGGCTGCTGCTCAAGGGCAGCCGCGAAGTGCTGATCCGGCACGCCGGCCAGGTCTACCGCCTGCGCCACACGCGCAACGACAAGCTGATCCTGACCAAGTAGCCGGCAGCGCCGGGACGGACGGGGCACGGGAGCGCGCTCCGCGTCGTCCGCCCGCCGCATTCGCGACGCGCGCTTCTTCGACGCGCGTCGTCCGGACCCTGTCGGCGCATGCGCGATGCCCTGCCGGTGCCGCGCTCGAGCCGGTCCGGCATGGGCGCCCACCGCGCAGCATGAGGACTGGAGTCGACGCCCGCTGGCCCGCGCCACCTTCGCGCGGCGCCGCCGGTCTGGTCGGCTGCGGAGGATCCCGCGCCAGGCAGCCGGCGCCGCGCCTGTCCGCCCGTCGGCGCCGATGGTGTCGCCCCGCCCCCGCTGCTACGTTGCGCCTCCAGGCGGATCTGCCGGAGCGGTCATGCGCGTACCTGTCCTTTCCGTGATGCTCGTGCTGCTCTCCGGCGGTGGCTCCGAGGCGGCGGGGCAGCCGTCCGCCGGTGCAGCGCCCGATGCGATCCAGCCGGGTCGCTGGAAGGTCGAGAGCACGCTCGAGGATGGGCAGCGGCAGACCGCTTACATGTGCGTCCTCCCGGAACAGGCGGCCTCCGGCAGTTTCCTGCGTGGCGAGATCGCCGAGGGCTGCACGATCGAGCGGGACGAGGTCGCCGGAGGTCGCATCGACCTGGCACTGCGCTGCGCCAGCGAAGGGGGCGGGGCGATGACCAGTCGCATGACCGGCAGCTACACCGCGACCAGCTACCGGACCGAGAACGCCGTGGACCTGGGCGCCGGTGCCCCGATGAAAGCGAACGTGGCGGGCACCTATGCATCGGCGACCTGCCAGGACGACGACTTCCGGCTCACCGCCGACTGATCGCCCGTCCGGGCCGCCGCTGCGCCGCTGCTGCAGTCTGCGCACCGGACGACACCGCCGGGCGGCGTGGGCGAGGCGACTTCCGGTCCGGGCGGGCACCCGGGTTCTGCCGCGGCTCCGGTCGTTCCGCCGCGGCCTATACTCGGCGAGCTGACGGCAGGGGTGCCGGGGGAGATCGAGGGGATGGAGATGATGACCGTACTGGTCGGGGTGCTCGTGGTGTTCGCGGTGATCACCGCGTTCAAGGGCATCCGCATGGTGCCGCAGGGCTACGAATACACGGTCGAGAAGTTCGGCCGCTATACGCACACGATGAACCCGGGCCTGCACTTCCTGGTCCCGTACGTGCAGGCCGTGGG
Source organism: Coralloluteibacterium stylophorae (assembly GCF_018122625.2). Taxonomy (GTDB): domain Bacteria; phylum Pseudomonadota; class Gammaproteobacteria; order Xanthomonadales; family Xanthomonadaceae; genus Coralloluteibacterium; species Coralloluteibacterium stylophorae. The sequence continues at coordinate 58,256 of NZ_JAGQFT020000002.1, forward strand.
CCGCAAGATGAACATGATGGAGCAGGTGCTCGACGTCCCCAGCCAGGAGGTCATCACCAAGGACAACGCGGCGGTGAAGGTCGACGGGGTGGTGTTCTTCCAGGTGCTGGATGCGGCCAAGGCCGCCTACGAGGTGGCCAACCTCGAGATCGCGATGATCGCGCTGACCCAGACCAACATCCGCACCGTGATCGGCTCGATGGACCTGGACGAGTCGCTGTCCAACCGCGAGGTCATCAACGCGCAGCTGCTGAACGTGGTCGACCAGGCGACCAACCCCTGGGGGCTCAAGGTCAACCGCATCGAGATCCGCGACATCCAGCCGCCGCGCGACCTCATCGATTCGATGGCGCGGCAGATGAAGGCCGAGCGCGAGCGCCGCGCGGTGATCCTGGAGGCCGAGGGCCACCGGCAGTCGGAGATCCTGCGCGCCGAGGGCGAGAAGCAGGCGGCGATCCTCGAGGCGGAGGGCAAGAAGGACGCGGCCTTCCGCGAGGCCGAGGCGCGCGAGCGCCTGGCCGAGGCCGAGGCCAAGGCGACCGCCATGGTCTCCGACGCCATCGCCGCGGGCAGCGTCAACGCCATCAACTATTTCGTCGCGCAGAAGTACATCGAGGCCTTCAAGGCGCTGGCCGAAGCGCCGAACCAGAAGTTCGTGCTGATGCCGATGGAGGCCTCGGGCGTGGTCGGCTCGCTCGGCGGCATCGCCGAACTCGCGCGCACCGCGTTGGGCGAGGCCGGCGCCACGGCCAAGCCGGGCGACGTGCCTCCTGCCTCGGCGCGCGCGCGGTTCATGCCGGAGGGCTGAGGCGTGCGCGGGGAAAGCCTGTTCTGGATCATCCTGGCGATGGCGCTGTTCGGCGCCGAGGCGCTCGCGCCCGGCGCCTTCCTGCTGTGGTTCGGGATCGCCGCGGCGGCGATGTTCGCGATCACCCTGGTCGTGCCGGACATCTACTGGGTCTGGCAGGCGATCGTGTTCGTGGGCCTGGCCACCGCCTCGACCTGGGTCTATCGCACCTGGTTCATGCGCAACGAGCGGCCGAGCGACCGGCCGCTGCTCAACCGCCGCGCCGAGCAGCTCGTCGGCCGGGTGGTGCCGCTGGAGACCGCCATCGTCGACGGCCGCGGCCGCGTGCAGATCGGTGACGCGTTCTGGACCGTCGTCGGCGAGGACCTGCCCGCCGCGACGCGGGTGCGGGTGGTGGGCGTCGAAGACGGCGCGCTGCGGGTGGAGCCTGCCTCCTAGCGTTGCCCGGGGCCGGGGCCGAGGATCGGCCGCAGGACCCGGAACGCCGCGCGCCGGCCCCGAAGGCCGGCCCCGGGTCCGGAACCCCGCGGGGCGGCGGCCCGTACTCCGATCCACGGCCGGCTCCCGCTCGGCCCGGGCGAACCCGCATACTTGCCTGCTCCCCACGCCGCCGGAGCGCCCCATGCCCAAGCAGACCGTCCTCAACGCCACCCACCGCGCGCAGGGCGCGAAGATGGTGGACTTCGGCGGCTGGGACATGCCCATCCACTACGGCTCCCAGCTCGACGAACATCATGCGGTGCGGCGCGCAGCCGGCATGTTCGACGTCAGCCACATGACCGTGGTCGACCTGACGGGCGATCAGGTGCGACCGTTCCTGCGCCGCCTGGTCGCCAACTCGGTCGACAAGCTCAAGGTCGCCGGCAAGGCGCTCTACACCTGCATGCTCGACGAGCAGGGCGGGGTCATCGACGACCTGATCGTCTACTACCGCGACGAGCGCAGCTTCCGCCTCGTGGTCAATGCCGCCACCCGCGACAAGGACCTGGCCTGGATCCAGGCGCAGGCTGCGCCGTTCGGCATCGAGGTCCGCGAGCGGCCGGAGCTGGCGATGATCGCGGTGCAGGGCCCGAAGGCGCGTGCGGCCGTGATCGGCCTGCTGCCCGGGGACGCAGGCGCTGCGGTCGAGGCGCTGGGCAAGTTCGCCGCGGCCGAGGTCGGCAGCGACTTCGGTCCGTTGTTCGTCGCCCGCACCGGCTACACCGGCGAGGACGGGTTCGAGGTGGTGGTCGAGGAGGGCCATGCGGTGGCGCTGTGGAATGCGCTGCGCGAAGCCGGTGTCGCGCCCGCCGGCCTTGGCGCGCGCGACACGCTGCGCCTGGAGGCGGGCATGAACCTCTACGGCCAGGACATGGACGAGAGCGTGTCGCCGTGGGAGGCCGCGCTCGGCTGGACCGTCGCGCTCGACGGCGACCGCGACTTCAACGGCCGCGCCGCGCTCGAGGCGCAGAAGGCGGCCGGCGGCGCCCGTCGCATGGTGGGCCTGGTGATGGACGAGAAGGGCGTGCTGCGCCATGGCCAGCGCGTGCTCACCGACGCCGGCGAGGGCGAGATCCTGTCCGGCACCTTCTCGCCGACGCTGGGCAAGGCCATCGCCTTCGCCCGCGTGCCGTCCGGAGAACTCGGCGCGGTGCGTGTCGACATCCGCGGACGCGAGGTGCCGGTGCGGGTGGCGAAGTTCCCGTTCGTGCGCGACGGTCAGGCGCAGCCGGGCGTGCTGTCATGAACGCCCGGCCCGCGCTCGACTACTTCCTGACCTGCATGTCGCCGTACGCCTATCTCGGGCATCGCGCCTTCCTGGCGCTGGCCCAGCGGCAGGGCGTGGCCGTGCGCTACCGGCCGGTGCGGCTGCTGCGCCAGTTCGAGGAGACCGGCGGCCTGCCGCTGGGCAAGCGCGCGCCCGCGCGGCAGCGCTATCGCCTGCTGGAGCTGCAGCGCTGGCGCGCGTTCCGCGAGCTGCCGCTGAACCTGGCGCCGAAGTTCTATCCGGTCGACGCCGAGCACGCCGACCGCTGCATCCTCGCCCTCCTCGACGCCGGCCACGATCCGGGCGAGTTCGTCTTCGCGGTGCTGCGCGCACTGTGGGCGGACGAGCTCGACATCGCCGACCGCACCGTGCTCGAGGGCCTGCTCGCCCAGGCCGGCATCGCCGAGGTGGAATCGATCCTCGATGCCGCGCAGGACCCCCGACACGGCGCCGCGCTGGACGCCAACACCCGCGACGCGATCGCGCTGGACCTGCCGGGCGTGCCCGGCTACGTCCGCGATGGCGAAGCCTTCTGGGGCCAGGACCGGCTCGACCTCCTCGAGCACGCGATCGCCAGCGGACGCGCGCCGTACCGGCCCGGCTGACGGTCGCGTACGGATCGGCTCTCCGAATACAATCCGCGGCGCACGGCCCCGTGCCGCCCCACGACCCCTTTCCAGGAGCACCGCGCATGAGCGAGATCCCCGGCGACCTCAGGTTCCTCAAATCCCACGAATGGGCGCGCGTCGAGGACAGCGGCCACGTCACCGTCGGCATCTCCGACCACGCGCAGTCCCTGCTGGGCGATCTGGTCTACGTCGAGCTGCCGAACGTGGGCGACCGCGTCGAGGCCGGCAACGCCTGTGCCGTGGTCGAGTCGGTCAAGGCCGCCTCCGACGTCTACGCGCCGATCAGCGGCACCGTCACCGCGGTCAACAGCGCGCTGACCGACAAGCCCGAGACCATCAACGAGGACGCCTACGGCGAGGGCTGGATCTTCGTCGTCGAGACCGACGAGGCCGATGCCGTCAACGAGCTGCTGTCGCCCGACGATTACGCCGAGCTCCTGGAAGACGACGACCACTGACCTTCGGCGTCATCCCGCACTTTCCCGACGACGGCCGCCTGGCGGCCGTCGTCGTTTCCGCGACCAACGAGATTCCTGACCCATGCCCTTCATTCCCCATTCCGACGACGACGTCCGCCAGATGCTCGCGACGATCGGCGCGGACGACATCGAGGCGCTGTTCGACGAGATCCCCGCCTCGCTCAAGGTCCGCTCCCTGGAGAAGGTTCCGGAGGGCCTGTCGGAGATGGACGTGTCGCGGCTGATGCGCGAGCGTGCGCGCGCCGACGAGGTCGAGCTCAACTTCGCCGGCGCGGGTGCCTACGAGCACCACATCCCGGCGGCGGTGTGGCAGATCGTCGGTCGCGGCGAGTTCTATTCGGCCTACACGCCATACCAGGCCGAAGCGAGCCAGGGCACGCTGCAGCTGATCTACGAATACCAGACGATGCTGACGCGGCTGACCGCGACCGACGTCTCCAACGCCTCGATGTACGACGGCGCCACCGCGCTGGCCGAGGCGCTGCTGATGGCCGAGCGTAGCCAGCGCCGGGGCGGCGCGCGCCGCGTGCTGGTGCCCGAGTCGGTGCACCCGGCCTACCGGCAGACGGTGCGCGCGATCCTGGACCTGCAGCAGATCGAGGTGGTCGAGCTGCCGTGCCCGGGTGGCTGCCTGGATGCGGCGACGCTGGCCGCGGTCGAGGGCGACTACACCGCGCTGGTCGTGCCGCAGCCGAACTTCTTCGGCGTGCTGGAGGAGGCCGATGCGCTCGCCGACGCCGCGCACGCCGCCGGCGCGCTGGTGGTGGCGGTGGTCAACCCGATGTCGCTGGCGCTGCTGAAGCCGCCGGGCGAGTGGGGCGGGCGCGGTGCCGACATCGTCTGCGGCGACGGCCAGCCGCTGGGCGTGCCGCTGTCCTCGGGCGGGCCCTACTTCGGCTTCCTCGCGTGCAAGAAGGAGCTGGTGCGCAACATGCCGGGCCGCATCGTCGGCCGCACCGTCGACGTCGACGGCCGCGACGGCTACGCACTGACCCTGCAGGCGCGCGAGCAGCACATCCGCCGCGCCAAGGCGACCTCCAACATCTGCACCAACCAGGGTCTGCTGGTCACCGCGGCGACCATCTACCTCTCGCTGCTGGGACCGCAGGGCCTGGCGGCGGTCGCGCAGCGGTCGCTGGCCAACCTCGCGGCGCTGCGCGAGCGGCTCGTCGCGATCCCGGGCGTCGAGCCGCTGTTCGCCGGGCGCGAGCACTTCCACGAGACGGCCTTCCGCCTGCCGAAGCCCGCCGCCGAGGTCGTCGAACGGCTCGCCGCTCAGCGCGTGGTGGCAGGCGTCGCGCTCGGCGACTTCTACGCAGGGCGCGACGACGTGCTGCTGGTCTGCACCACCGAGACCAAGCGCGCCGAGGACCTCGACCGCTTCGCCACGCTGCTGGCCGACGCGTTGCGCTGAGCGCATCGCGGCATCGCCCATCGACGCCCGCGTCGCTCGCTGCGACGCGGGCGTTTCGTTTGCGCAGTCCGCGCATTCGTATCGTTCCGCGTGCGCATCGGGCGTGCGAAACGCGTGTTCGCGCTGCCGAGCAGCGATCGACGATGCGAGGTGCAGGCGAACGCGACGGATGCGTGCAAAGCATGCATCGCACCTTCGCGCGATGGCGGTGCGGCGTGCGGCGCATTGGCTGAAAGCCTTGTGCAGCAAGGCTTTCAGACCATCATGCGGATGCGCGGGACGATGCGCCGGGAGCGAGGCATCGCCCGCGCTGCTCTGCAGGCGCATCGGCATCGGCCCGCAAAGCCCGCAGTGGCGCGGCTTTGCGCGCTGAAACTTGTTGACAGTGTCTGACCCCCTGATTAGGTTTCGCCGCAACAACGCGATCGCGCAGACGAGTGAGCTTGAGCAAGACGTCGACGAGGGCATTCGAGTACGGGTCCATCCGGTATGCATCTTCGGTGGATCGCAGAGCAGCTTTCCCTCGCAAAAACGCATCGCACGCATCGATCGACCGACGCCCTCGCCAGTTCGGCGTGGGCGTTTTCGTGTCGGCCAGTCGGGGGGGCGTTCGCGACCATGGTCGCGGGCGGTGGTCGACGATCGATGCATCGATCCGGATCGCGGCGTTCGACGCCGCGGGCGGTGACCGCGACGTCGTCGCGGTGTCCAGCCGGCTCCTCCGCGCCGGTTGTTTCGCTTTACCAGTACTGGGCAATCCGAAAGCCAACTGACGAGGAGTTGACCATGGCTACCAAGAAAGCCGCGAAGAAGTCCGCCAAGAAAGCGGCGGCCAAGAAAGTGACGAAGAAGGTCGTCGCCAAGAAGGCCGTCAAGACCACCAAGAAGGTCGCAGCCAAGAAGCCGGCCGCCAAGAAGGTCGCGAAGAAGGTCGCGAAGAAGTCCGCAGCCAAGAAGCCGGCTGCCAAGAAGGTCGCCAAGAAGTCGGTGGCGAAGAAGGCCGCGGCCAAGAAGAGCGCCGCCAAGAAGCCGGCGGCGAAGAAGGTCGCCAAGAAGTCGGTGGCGAAGAAGGGCTCTGCCAAGAGCGCCGCCAAGAAGCCGGTCGCGAAGAAGGCGTCCGCCAAGACCGCCGCCCGGAAGCCGGTCGCGAAGAAGGCGTCCGCCAAGACCGCCGCCAAGAAGCCGGCCGCCAAGACGGCCGCCAAGACGGCCGCCAAGAAGCCGGCTGCCCGCAAGGCCACGAAGAAGGCCGCTCCCGCTCCGATGCTCCCGCCGACCCCGGTCGCGCCGGTGCTCTGAAGCGGACCCCGACTGCCGTAGTCCGACTCTCTCCCCGCAGCCCAGGCGGGGAGGGAGCTTTTCCGGTCATTCCCGCGCGCCGGCCCGCTGTCCCATGCAGTCCGCGAAGCCGCGTCCGCCTCCGCGCCGCCTGACCGTAGTCTCCCGACCCCGCTTCAGCGATTGCGCCGGCGCACGCGGTCGACCTGGACCCAGTCGCGCCCGGGCAGACCCAGCACGCTGTCGATGAAGGTCGGCATCAGCCCGGTCGGCACCGCGCTCTCGCTGTTCCACAGCACCACGATGCCGACGTCGCGGTCCGGCAGCAGCGCGATGAGCGTGCGGTAGCCCTGTACGGCCCCGCCGTGGAACACCAGCTTGTGGCCGGCGTAGTCGTAGATCCGCCAGCCGAGCCCGTAGTGCGCGTCGCGCAGGCGCTCGTGCCGCCACGGCGTGTGCCTGATCTCGCTGGGCGTCGACACCTGAGCGCGCTGCGTTTCCTCGAGCACGGCAGGCGGCAGCACCTCCGGTCGATGGCCGAGCTGCGCGATCGCCCACTGCGCCATGTCGCGCGGGCTGGCGTTGACGCCGGCCGCCGGCGGCACCCGGTAGTAGGACTCCTTCGGTCGCACCGGCACCCAGCCGCCGCGCCCACGCACGTGCGGGCGCGCCCAGCTCGGCGTGTTCTCCAGCGCCTGGCGGCCGTAGGTCGCGGTGTACATGCCCAGCGGGTGGAAGATCCGCTTCTCGACCTGGTGCGAGTAGAAGTCGCCGGTGGCGGCGAACACCAGGTCGCCGATCAGGCTGAAGGCGATGTTCTGGTAGGCGTAGCAGTCGCCGGGCTTGCACGCCAGCGGCGCCGTCGCCAGACGGTTGGCCAGCACCTGGTAGGGCTCGTCGGCCTCGAGGTCGCGGTCGTAGGTGTTGTGCGGGAGTCCCACGCGATGGCTGAGGATGTCGCGCGCGGTCAGCGCCTGCGCGCCCTCGAGGTCCTTGAGCTTGAACGCGGGCAGCTGGTCGACCAGGCGCGTGTCCCAGCTCAGCGCGCCTTCCTGCACCAGCTGGCCGGTGACGGCACCGGCGAAGGCCTTGGACAGCGAGGCGAGGCGGTAGGCGGTGTCGGGGCCGGCCGGCTGGCGGCTGACGGTGTCGGTCACGCCATACGCGTCCTGCACCAGCACCCGGTCGCCCTGGACCACGGCGATGCCGATGCTGGGAATGCGCGCGGCCTCGACCACGCGCTCGGCCAGCCGTGCGATGTCGCGGGCCTGGCTGCCGTAGTCGCGCTCGGCGGTCGCGGTGACCGAGCCGGAGGCGCCGCTGGCGGCGGCCGGCGCGCTGGCGAGGGCGAGGAGGGCGGCCCCGAGGAGGCCGGTGAGTGCGGATGCGGCTGTTTTCTTGGCTGACATCGCCTGCGTATGCTTGGGTTCGGACGGCGTCATCGTGCGCACGGTGCGCGCGACCCGTCCAGGGGGAGGATGAGGATGACGATCGTACTGGTCGTACTGCTGATGATCTTGGCCGGTGTCGCGTTCTGGGGCATCGGTATCTACAACGGGCTGGTGACCTCCCGCAACGGTTACCGCAACGCCTTCGCCCAGATCGACGTGCAGCTGACCCGGCGCCACGATCTCATCCCGAACCTGGTGGAGACGGCGAAGGGCTATCTCGCCCACGAACGCGAGACGCTCGAGGCGGTGATCGCCGCCCGCAACCGGGCGGTCGGCGGGCTCGACGCCGCCAAGTCCAGCCCCGGCGATCCGGCCGCGATGCAGCAGCTGGCCGGCGCGGAGAATGCCCTCACCCAGTCGCTGGGCCGGCTGTTCGCGCTGTCGGAGGCCTATCCCGACCTCAAGGCGAGCCAGACGATGATGCAGCTCAACGAGGAGCTGACCTCGACCGAGAACCGGGTCGCCTTCGCACGTCAGGCCTACAACGATTCGGTGATGGCCTACAACAACAAGCGCGAGGTGTTCCCCTCGAGCGTCGTGGCCAACGCCTTCAACTTCGCGCCGGCGGCGCCGCTGGAGATCGGCGCGGACGAGGCGCACAAGCGCGAGGCGCCGCAGGTCCGCTTCTGAGGGCGGCGCGCGGCACGGGCCCGGCATGAACTTCTTCGAGCGTCAGGACGTCGCGCGCCGCCAGTCGCGGCGGCTGGTGTGGATGTTCGCGCTGGCGGTGGTCGGCATCGTGGTCGCGGTCGAGGCGGCCGTCTTCCTGGTGCTGCACCGCCCCGGCGAATCGGCGGCCGCGCTCGCCGGGCCGCTGCTGATGGCGGCCGTGCTGACCCTGGCGGTGATCGGGCTGGCGTCGCTCTACCGGGTGGCGAGCCTGCGTCAGGGCGGCGCGCACGTGGCCCGGCAGCTCGGCGGCGTGGAGATCGGCGGGGACGGTGGCGATCCCGACTACCGCCGGCTGCGCAACGTGGTCGAGGAGATCGCGATCGCCTCGGGCGTGCCGGTGCCGGCGATCTTCGTGCTGGAGCACGAGCCCGGCATCAACGCCTTCGCCGCCGGCTACGCGCCCAGCGATGCCGCGGTGGCGGTGACCCGCGGCGCGCTCGACGCGCTCAACCGCGACGAGCTGCAGGGCGTCATCGCCCACGAGTTCAGCCACATCCTCAACGGCGACATGCGGCTCAACATCCGCATGATGGGTGTGCTGTTCGGCATCTTCGTCATCGCGCTGATCGGGCGGAAGGTGCTGATCTACGGCCGTGGCGGCCGCGATGCGCGCAGCGCTGCGGCCCTGCTGGTGGCCGCCCTGGTGGCGATGGTGGTGGGCTATCTCGGGCTGGTCCTCGGCCGCCTGATCAAGGCGGCGGTGAGCCGCCAGCGCGAGTTCCTGGCGGATGCCTCGGCGGTACAGTTCACGCGGCAGACCCGCGGCATCGCCGGGGCGCTGAAGAAGATCGGCGGTCTGCCGTCCGGTTCGCGGCTGGCCGACCGCGCCGACGGCGAGGAGGTGAGCCACATGCTGTTCGGCGAGGGGCTCGGCTTCTCGGGCCTGTTCGCCACGCACCCGCCGCTGGTCGAGCGCATCCGCGCGCTGGAGCCGGATTTCCGCGAGGAGGACCTGCAGGCGCTGGCGGCGCGATGGCGTGCCGCGCCGCCGCGGGGCTTGGACGAGGACGTGGCGCTGGGTCTCGCGCCGGCGGCAGGATCCGCTGCGTCGACGCGTGCCGACGCGCGAGAGCTTTCCGAGCGCGTGGCCGCGCCCGGCGAGCGCGACTACGAGCGCGCCGGCGCGCTCGGCGCGTCCGTCCCTGGGTTCCTGCACGCTGCGGCGCACGATTACGGCGGCGCGATGACCCTGGTGCTGGCCCTGCTGCTGGCGCGGGACGACGCCGCACGCCGACGCCAGCTCACGGTCGTCGAGGCGCGCTACGGCCGGGCCGCGGTCGCCGAGATCGGCCGGTTCCGCGCGGACGTCGAGCGGCTCGATCCGGCGCTGCGCCTGCCGCTGGCGGCGATGGCCTTCCCGCGCCTGCGGCGGCGGCCACGCCCGCAGCTCGAGCTGTTCGTCGAGACGGTGCGGACGCTGTCCGACGCCGACGGCCTGATCGACCTCTTCGAGTACTGCCTGGCGCAGATGCTGCGCGTGCAGGTCGTGGAAGCGCTGGATCCGGGCCGCCACTGGCGGCCGGGACGGCGCCGGCTGGACCAGGTGCGCGAGCCCGCGCTGTGCCTGCTCGCCGTGCTCGCGCATGCCGGCCATGCGGACGAGGCCGCTGCGCGGCGCGCGTTCAACGCGGGCGTCGCGGCGCTGTTCGCCGACGGCACCGCCGTCGCCTACGAGCCGCCCTGCGGTGGTCCGCAGGTGCTCGATGCGGCATGGCCGGCACTGGACGCGCTCGATCCGCTGGCGAAGGCGCGCCTGGTCGAGGCGCTGGCGCAGGCGGTCGGCCACGATGGACGGGTCGGCGTGGCCGAGGCCGAGCTGCTGCGTGCGACCTGCGCCGTGCTGCATTGCCCGCTGCCGGCGATCCTGGGCGACGACTGAGCCGCCTGCGATGGCGGGGCGTGCCCGCGCTGGGCTAAGGTGCGCCGCGACCGAGAGGAGTGTGTGCGCCGATGACCGAACGCCTGCAGCGAACGCGCGCCGCGCGCGGGCGTTGGCCATCGCGACGGCCGCTGGCCGATCTGCCGGGCGGCACCGCGATCCCGCTGGTGTGGTCGTTCCTGTACTTCTTCTTCCTGCTCACCGGTTACTACGTGCTGCGGCCGGTGCGCGACGCGATGGGCGCCTCCGCCGACGTGGCCGCGGTGTTCCCCGCATCGATGATCGACTGGTTCCAGGCGCGCGGGATCAGCCTCGGCGACTTCACCCTGCAGGTCCTGTTCACCGGCACCTTCGTTGCGATGCTGCTGCTGCAGCCGGTCTATGGCGCATTGGTGAGCCGTTTTCCGCGCCGGGTGTTCCTGCCGGTGGTGTACCTGGTGTTCATCGCCATCCTCGTCGGCTTCTACTTCGCCTTCGACAGTGGCACGAGCGGGCGCGGCGCGGCGTTCTTCATCTTCGTCGCCGTGTTCAACCTCTTCGCGGTGGCGGTGTTCTGGAGCTACATGGCGGACGTCTTCGCCAACGAGGACGCCAAGCGCGTGTACGGCTACATCGGCGCCGGCGGGACCCTCGGCGGGTTGCTCGGGCCGGAACTCACGACGTGGCTGGTCGAGCCGCTGGGGGTGGCCAACATGCTGCTGATCTCGGCCGCCTTCCTCGGGCTGTGCCTGCTGTGCATCGTGATGCTGATGCCGCACGCACGGCGGCGCGAGGGCGGGCAGCGGCGCGGCGAGATCGGCGGCGACATCCTGGCCGGCTTGCGCCTGGTCGCCCGCGAGCCGCTGCTGCGGGCGATCGCGCTGCTGATCTTCTTCGGCGTCGGCGTCGGCACCCTGCTGTACAACGAGCAGGCCGCGATCGTGCGCAGCCTCGCGGCGGACGACGCGCGGGTGGCGGTCGCTTTCTACTCGCGGCTCGACCGCTGGATCAACTGGCTGGTGCTGATCGTGCAGGTGCTGCTGACCCGGCGCCTGCTGGTCCACCTCGGCGTGGCCAAGGTGCTCATGATCCCGGCGCTGGCGATCCTCGCCGGCTACATGCTGCTCGCCGCGTCGCCGTTGCCGCTGCTCATCGCCATCGTCCAGGTCGGCACCCGCGCCGGCGAGTTCGCGATCGGCAAGCCCGCGCGCGAGACGATCTACACCCGCGTCGCGGCGGAGTGGCGCTACAAGGCCAAGGCGGCCATCGACACGGTCGTCTACCGCGGCGGCGACCTCACCTTCGTCTGGGTGCACAAGCTGTTGGCGGCCGGCGGCTCGCACGTGGTGTTCGGCGCCGGCATCCTCGTCGCCGCCGCGATGACCCTCGGTGCCTGGCGTGTCGGCCGCGAACAGGCGCGCTTGCCGGAGTAGACGCCGGCCGGGACGCTGCCAACGGCCCGCGGCTGCGCGCTCGTGATCCGCAAGCGGCGCCCGACTGCGCGCAGCGGGTGGGGCTCAGGAGGCGCGACGGGGCCGCATGGCCGGCGGGCGAAACGGGTGCCGGGGATCGCGCCGGACGCGTGGCCGGGCGGGATCTTCCCGCCCGGCGCGACGGGCTCAGGCGGCCTCGGCCGCGTCCGCGAGGCGCACGATCTGCCGTGCGCCGGCCGCCTCGAGCTCGGCGTGGTCGAAGTCGTCGACGGTGATGGCGTCGAGCGTCATTGCCCGCAGCTCCTCGAGCTGGGTCTTCTCGACGGCGCTGATCCAGCCGCGCTCGACGCCGGCGGCCAGCTGCGCGTCGTACGGCGCCGTCTCCATGTCGCTGCCCTTGAGCGCCTTCAGGAACTTGCGCTCCACCGGCTCGGCCAGGACCACCTTCGGCAGGTAGGAATTGATGCGCCCGGCCGGGTTGTTGTCGCAGGGCGTGACGAAGGTGCCGTGGGCGAGGCGGTCGCGGGCGTCGCCCGGCGTCATCAGCAAGGCGGCAGCGCGGCGGCCGAGGCGGTCGCTCGGCGCCTGCGCGCGGCGTCCCAGCGGGAACACCAGCATCCACAGCAGCCAGCCGATCGGCCGCACCGGGAAGTTGCGCAGGGCGCCCGACAGCGCCAGCTCCATCTTGTGCACGGCGTCGTGGAAGGCCCAGGCCAGGAGCGGCTGGTCGGACGTCGGCCGGCCGTTGTCTTCGTACCGCTTGAGCATCGCGCTGGCGATGTAGAGCTGGCTCAGCACGTCGCCGAGCCGGCCGGAGAGCTTCTCCTTGAACTTGAGCTTGCCGCCGAGGGTGAGCATGGAGGTGTCGGCGCACAGCGCCAGCGCCGCCGAGTAGCGGTTGAGCTTGCGGTAGAAGCGGCGGGTGTAGGCGTCGCCGGGCGCGCGGCCGAAGCGGGACGCGGTGAGGCCCATCCACAGCGCACGGACGGCGTTGGAGACGGCGAAGCCGATGTGCGCGAACAGCACCCTGTCGAACTCGCGCAGGCGCGTCTTGCGCTCCGGGATCATCGCCGCCTGCATCTCCTTCAGCACCCACGGATGGCAGCGGATCGCGCCCTGGCCGAAGATCATCAGGCTGCGGGTCATGATGTTGGCGCCCTCGACGGTGATGCCGATGGGCGTGCCCTGCCAGGCGCGGCCGAGGTAGTTGCGCGGCCCGAGGATGATGCCCTTGCCGCCGTGGATGTCCATGGCGTCGCGCACGACCTCGCGGCCCATCTCGGTGCAGTGGTACTTGGCGATGGTCGACGGCACGGCGGGGTTCTCGCCGCGGGTGACGGCCGCGGCGGTCGCCTCCGACAGCGCGCTGACCGCGTAGGCGTTGCCGGCCATGCGCGCCAGCACTTCCTCCACGCCCTCGAAGCGTCCGACCGACAGCCCGAACTGCTTGCGGATGCGCGCGTAGGCGCCAGTGGCCACGGTGAACAGCTTGGAGCTGCCGCTGGCGGTCGAGGGCAGCGTGATCGAGCGGCCGATCGACAGGCACTCCACCAGCATCGCCCAGCCCTTGCCGGCGTACTCCTCGCCGCCGATCAGCGCCGACAGCGGGACGAACACGTCCTTGCCGCGGATCGGGCCGTTGTGGAAGGGCACGTTGAGCGGGAAATGACGGCGGCCGATTTCCATGCCCGGCGTCTCGCGCGGGATCAGCGCCAGCGAGATGCCGAGGTCGGCCTTCTCGCCGAGCAGCTTGTCCGGATCGTAGAGGCGGAAGGCCAGGCCGATGATGGTCGCCACCGGCGCCAGGGTGATGTAGCGCTTCTCGAAGTTGAGGCGGATGCCCACGACCTCCGCTCCGTTCCACTGCCCGGTGCAGACCACGCCGGTGTCGGGGATCGAGGTCGCATCCGAGCCCGCGAACGGGCCGGTCAGGCCGAAGCAGGGAATCTCGCGGCCGTCGGCCAGGCGCGGCAGGTAGTGGTCCTTCTGCTCCTGGGTGCCGTAATGCATCAGCAGTTCGCCCGGGCCGAGCGAGTTCGGCACGCCGACGGTCGAGCTCAGCAGGCTCGACACCGACGCCAGCTTCTGGATCACCTTGTGGTGGGCCAGTGCGGAGAAGCCGAGGCCGCCGAACTCCTTCGGAATGATCATGCCGAAGAACTTGTGCGTCTTGCAGAACGCCCAGACCTCGGGCGACAGGTCGGCGCGCACGTGGGTCGCCTCCCAGTCGTTCATCATCCGGCACAGCTCCTCGCAGGGGCCGTCGAGGAAGGCCTGCTCCTCCGCGGTGAGCGTGGCCGCGGGCTGCGACAGCAGCTTGTCCCAGGCGGGGCGGCCGGAGAACAGCTCGCCCTCGAAGCCGACCGTGCCGGACTCGAGCATCTGCCGCTCGGTCGACGACAGTGGCGGCAGGATCTTCGTGTAGAACTCCAGCAGCGGCGCGGTGATGCGCTTGCGCCGGAAGTCCGGCAGCAGCAGCGGTACGGCGACGGCGGCAAGCAGCAGCGCGCACACGGCGACGGCGATGCCGTTGCCGCCGAGGGCCCAGGACACCAGAAGCAGGACCGCGCTCAGGCCGGCCCAGACCGGCAGCGACAGCCTGTGATAAGCGGCGATGCCGCCCGCCAGCAGCAGGGCGAGGATCGGAAGGAAGATGCTCATGACACGGCTCCGGATGCGCGACGCGATGAAGGAGAAGCGGAAGGGGGTGCGAGGCCGCCGAGGAACGGCAGGACCGCCTCGACGAAGGCCTGGTTGTCGTCGCCGGCGACCATGTGGGTCGCGGCGGGAAGCTGGACGTGGCGCGCGTGCGGCGCCAGCGCGAGAAACTCCTCGACCGTCGCGCGCGAGACCAGGTCGCTGCGGCCGCCGCTGACCAGCAGGGTCGGCACGCGCAACGCGCGGGCGGCCTCGGCTACCAGCGGCTGGAAACGGGCGGTGTCGTGGGCGAACTCGGTCAGCAGCCGTGGATCCCAGTGCCAGTGCCAGCGGCCGTCGCGCTCGCGCAGGATCTCGCGCAGCTGTGTCGCCGTCTTGCGTGCGCGGTGGGGCAGGTAGGCGGCGATCGCATCGGCGGCGGCCTCCAGGCTTGCGAAGCCCTCGGGATGGGCGCGCATGAAGCCGAGGATGCGTTCGACGCCGGCCTCTTCCCAGCGCGGCGTGATGTCGACCAGGACCAGGGCGCGGAATGATGCGGCGTGGTGCTGGGCGAGCAGGCCGAGCAGGCCGCCCATCGATGCGCCGACCAGGACCGGCGCCGGCGCCTGATCGGCCATGGCGATCAGGTCCGCGACGAACGTCTCGCCGGCATAGGGAACGTCGACGGGGTTCCGCCCGGAGTCGCCGTGGCCGCGGGCGTCAAAGCGGATCGAGGAGTGCCCCGCCGCAGCCAGGATCCGGGCGCTGCCGTCCCAGGCGCGTCGGGTCTGGCCGAAGCCGTGGGCGAACAGCACCGGCGCGCCGCTGCCCCCGCGGGTGCGGTCGAAGGCGAGGCGGGTGCCGTCCGACGTGGCCAGGACTTCGGCGGATGCGGTGGCTGGCGAGATGACCATACGCAATAGTATGGATCTCGCTTCGGGAGCGCGTCAACGCTGCTCCCGGGCCATCCACGTGCCTGATGTCCAACGGTTTATCCAGCGCCCGCGAGTGCTGCGCGCGCTAGGCGCCCCAGCGACGGGCCGGTACACTCGATCGTTATGCCTGCACAGAACGACGCTTCCGCAAGCTCCCGGCCGAAGGCCGACCGCCCCGGCCGCCTGAGCGCCGACGACTGGTCCCAGGCCGCGCTCGACCAGATCGCCGAGCAGGGCGTGGCCAGCGTGGCGGTCGAACCGCTCGCGCGCCGGCTCGGGGTCACCAAGGGCAGCTTCTACTGGCACTTCGCATCGCGCGACGCGCTGCTGGTCGCCGCGCTCGAGCGCTGGGAGGCGATCGAGCAGGAGACCGTGTTCGGACGGCTCGAGCAGATCCCGCAGCCACGCGAGCGCCTGCGCGCGCTGTTTCGGGTCGTTGCCCAGGAAGTGACGCCCCACGCGATCTACTCGGAACTGCTCAAGGCGATCGACCATCCCGCGGTGCAGCCGGTGATCGAGCGCGTCTCCGGGCGGCGTCTCGCCTACCTGACCCAGGCGTTCCAGCAGGTCGGCCTCTCCGGCGACGCCGCCCAGCACCGCGCGCGCCTGACCTATGCCGCCTACGTCGGCTTCCTGCAGCTCAACCGCCAGCTCCACCAGCCGCGCCTGCATCACGACGAGTTCGAGGCCTACGTGGCGCACATGATGGCGACGTTGATTCCCGAGGGCTGATCCCTGTCTGCCTGCGCCGCATCGCGCCGCGACGCGTAGCACATCCCTCGACAGGTGTCGCCCGGCGATCGGCACGGTCGCCGCACGGACGGCGACGGTGGGTTCAGTCGCCTGCTTCCACCATGCCGGCTCATATCACAGCCGAAGCTGGCTGGACGATTCCCGTCTTCCCGGCTCGGCGTCGTCGGTGGTCGACATGCAGTTCGCAAGCGCCTCTCATTTTCCGGTCGACCTGCACGTGCCGGGGCGTCGCTTCGGATTCCTGCGGATCAACGAGACGGTGCTGGAGCGATCGACGTTCCTCGACAACCGGATCGAGGCGCCTCTGCATCAGGCGGAGTGGCGCTCGCTGGAAGAGGTCGCTGCGTCCGTCCCGCAACCGGCAGCGCCGCCGATGTGGCTGCTGCATACCTCGTTCTGCTGCTCGACGCTGCTCGCCCGCGCCTTGCACCTGCCTCCTTCATCCGTCGCGCTGAAGGAACCGCTGATCCTGCGGCGGCTGGCGGATGCGCAACGTGCGGGATGGGCGATCGATCCGTTTCTTCCGCCCACTGTGGCCCTGCTCGCGCGCCCCTGGCATGCGGGAGGGCGGGTCGTGGTCAAGCCCACCCACGTGGCCCTCAATGTTGCCGCGGCCCTGGTCGAGGCGGCGCCCGGCTCGCGGGCGCTCGCCATCTCGACGGGTATCGAGGCATTCCTCATCTCGAACCTGAAAAAGCCGCCAGCGACGCAGCAGAAGATTCCGGAACTCGCGCAACGGGCGCTGGAGGCGAGCGGGCTTGCCGCCCGGCTGCCGCCGGCTGCTTTGGCCCCGCCCGACATGTGGGCGGTGGCGGCGCTGCAGTGGTGCGCGCAGCGCGAGACGCTGGCATCGATCCGCACACGGATCGGCGATCAGCGCTTCCGGATGATCGATGCCGATGTGCTGCTGGAGGATCTTCCGGGGCATGTCGCGGCCGTCGCCGACTGGTTCCAGCTGCAGCCGAGCGCGACCCGGCTGCGGTCGCGCGTCCAGGCCGTCTCGACGGTTCATGCCAAGAGCCCGGGCGAGATCTACGACTGGACTGACCGCGCGCGGGAGACGCGCTACCTGCTGCAGCAGTATGGGGACGATCTGCGGCGGACGTTGGCCTGGGCGGAACGGTGGGTCTACCCTGCGATGTCATCCGATGCCTTGGCGCTCGAGCGTACCGCGCCTCAGTACCTGGCTGGAGCAGCCGGCGCTTCGGCGTGAAAGGGCAGTCGCTCGACAGCGACGCGCTTCTCCGGTGACTGCCGGTGCGCAACAATGTGGCGCAGCTATCGTCGGTCAGCCCTGCTGATCGGCAGCCCACCAGCCACCAGCACAGGAGCCCGTCGCGATGAAGCTTGAATCCGCACGCAGCGCCATTGTCGACGGTCGGCCCGTGCAGGTGTTCGACGGTCTGCTGCCGGATCCCGGCAACTATGCCCAGGCGCTTGCGACGGCGCCGTTCCGGAGGTCCGAGCAGGCTCGTGCCGACACGCCGGAGTATCGACACTGGGCAAGCGAGACGCCGGTCGACGTTCTGGCGCGGCAGCCGATCGGGACGATCACCGCGCAGGCGGTGATGGCGGCGACCGGTGGAGCCCGGTACCGCCCCTTCCGGGCGTACACGAACAGCAACGCCTATGGCGACATGCTCTTCAGCCATGTCGACTGCGCGCCGGACGTCGGCGACGTCACCGCCCTCTGGTACCTCTGCGATCGCTGGGACTTCGAGTGGGGCGGCGAGACCGTGTTCTTCGACGCACGCCAGGAGATCGCGTTTTCGGTCCTGCCGAGGCCCGGCAGGCTCGTGGTCTTCGACGGCGCCATCCTGCATTGCGGGCGACCGCCAGCCAGGATCTGCTACGGTCCCCGCTTTACCTTTGCCATCAAGTACGAACGTGTTGCTGGTTGACCTTCGCGTCCTCTGGCGATAACTGCCGCGCGCATACATCAATGAGTCTTCGCATCGAGCGGCTGCGTACGCGTAGTCAGCACTACCTGACCCTGAAGCAGTGGGACGCCGCAGCCGCGAGCTATGAGTCGCTGCTGGCTGTTGAGCCCGACGATGTCGACGCGCTCCTCGGATATGCGAAGGCGCAGAGCAGCCGCGGCAGGGTGCGCGCTGCACATGCCGCCGCCTTGCGTGCGCATGCACTGGCACCGCGGGAGCCGCGACAGGTGCTGGAGCTGGCAGGGCGCCTGCGTCTGCTGAACGAGTCGGGTCTGTTGGTCGATCTGCTGCGGCAATCGGGCATCGAACGGCACGATGATCCGGATGCGCTCCTGGAGCAGGCGCTGAGCGCGAGCACCATCAATGCCCATGAGGAGTCCCTGGTGCTGGTGGACCGGGTGCTCGAGCTGGCGCCGGACCTTCCCGAAGCCCGCTATCTCCGCGGCAACGTCATGATGTTCTTCGGGCGCATGGACGAGGCGGAAGTCGAACTCGAACGTGCGATCACCCTCAAGCCGGGCTATGCACAGGCGCACTGGGTCTTGTCGCGGCTGCGGCGGCAGACGCTCGAGCGCAATCACGCACAGCGCATCCGGGCCCGGCTCGCCGAGGTTCGCCCGGGCGGCCACGGCGAGACCTACCTGTCCTTCGCTCTGCACAACGAGCTCCACGATCTCGGACAGTACGCGGATGCATGGCGTGCGCTGGAACGGGGATGCGCCGCAAAACGCGGTCTCGCTCCCCACGACCGAGCGGTGACCGCGCGTCTCTTCGATCGACTCAAGCAGCTGTGCACAGCAAACTTCGTGAACCCCGGCCCTGCACCTGAGGGATCATTCGTGCCGATTTTCGTCATCGGCATGCACCGCTCCGGAACGACCCTGCTCGAGCGCATCCTTGGCGGTCATTCGCAGGTGGCCGACGGTGGTGAAACGTATCTCTTCACGGGTCAGATGAAGATCGCGGCGGATACGCACGTCTCCGGCGTGCTCGATCAGCGCCTGCTGGACAGGGTTTCGGACGTCGACTATCAGGCGGTGGGTGCCGGTTTCCTGCGGGCATCCGCCTGGCGCGCGCGAGGCCACGCCTACCTCACCGAAAAGCTGCCCTCCAATTTCCTGCACGCCGGGTTCATTGCGAAGGCGCTGCCGCAGGCGCGCTTCCTGCACATGCGTCGCGATCCCCGCGAGACCTGCTTCTCGAACCTGCGCACGCTGTTCTCGGACATCGCGAGTTACTCGTACGACCAGCTCGACATGGCCGACTACTACCGCCGCTACCTCGACTTGATGGGTCACTGGCACGACGTGATGCCGGGCAGGATCCTCGACATCTCCTACGACGCGCTGGTCGAGGATGCCGAGGCGGTGGCCAGGGACGTATTCGCGTTCTGCGGGTTGTCCTTCGAACCCGGCACGCTCGACCTCAACCGAAACGGGGCGGTCTCCACCGCCAGCAGCGCACAGGTCCGCGGCTCCATCAGCAAGCGGAAGGTTCCCGATTGGCAGCACTACCGGCGGCACCTGCAGCCGATGCTGGAGGCGCTGGACGACCTGGTCTAGCTAAACGTTCGGATGCTCAGGCGCCGCGCATCTGGAACCAGCAGTTGAACGCCACGGTGATGCGTTCGTCGTTGCCGAAGAATGGCAACACTTCATGCTGTACCCATGACGGAAACAGCACGAGCTGCCCGCCCTTGAAGCGCAGGTTCCAGGTGCCGTGCTGGTAGGGCATGGCCAGCCGCGCATTCCCGGCATCAAGGAACATGTTGCTGTAGCCGTGCGGGTTGTGGAAGCGGAGCACCCCGGACTCAGGCTGATCCGGGACCTCCTCACCCGGCGAGACGCAATACACGCCGGACCACGACGCCATAGGGTGCGTGTGCGTGATGGTGAATCCGCCCCGTCTCGTCACGTGATACCAGGTGTGCGAGAAGATCTGCAGCCGTCGCATCTGACCATCGTCATAGCCGTTGAGATGTTGCACCGTCCGGCCGAGGACGCTCCAGCAGAACTCGCGCAGGCGCTGGATGGCCGGTTCCTGCCAGGCGAACAGCGTGAAATCGCTTTCGAACACGCCTCGCTGCTGGGGCAGCGAAGGGTTCGGGTTGCCGAACCCACCCTCGCTCTCCCGCTGGAGCAGAAGAGCCTTCAGCTGCGCGTTGAGAGCCGTGGCTTCTGGATGCATGGCATCGGCGAAGGGAACGGCAAAGGGTGGATAGATGTTGGGCTCAATCATCTGATGAGGTTCGCTATGAGGCTACGAGCATAAAAAATGCGGCCCCTTCCGGGGCCGCATTCGTGTCGCACATACCGACGTCGATCAGAAGCGCTGGGTGTAGCGGGCGTAGTAGAAGCGGCCCGGCACGTCATACTCAGGATCGAAGCTGTTGGCGAAGGTGGCCACCGAGCGCGGCGGCTCCTTCTCCAGGACGTTGTTCACGCCCAGGGTGATGCGACCGTTCCACGGCGTCTTCCAGTAGCCACTGACATCGTGGTAGGTGGTCGCGCCGATGTGGTTCTCGGCCGCAGCGATCGGCGTACCGTCTTCATCATCGACGATGCGATCCGGATCGGAGCAGAGGAACGAGTAGCCATAGTCGACGTAGGACTGGCAGTCTTCATCGAGTCCCGAGTAGAAGCGGACGTTCCAGGTCGCGCCGAAGTCGGCGTACTCCCAACGGGTCGCCAGCGTGGAGCGCAGGCGCCAGATGGGTCCGTACTCGCCCACCTGATTGCCGCCTTCGCTGACCTCACCACGAACGCCGTCGCCGTCCAGATCCTCTTCATACTTGGAGATATACGCGCTGTCGAGGGTGAACGAGAACGTGCCGTAGGCCGTTTCCGGGAGACGGTAGTTCAGGGTCAGATCGTAGCCTTCAACCTCGGTGCTGCCGATGTTGTTCTGGACCGAAAGCAGGTCTTCGATGCTGCCGTCGGGCTTACGCGTGATCAGCGAGCAGAAGTTTGTCAGGCCGTCGACGAAGCACGAGTTCAGGATGGCGTTGCCGGAGAACGTGGTGATGGTGTTCTCGAGCTCGATGTTCCACCAATCCAGCGAGATGTCGAAGCCCTGGATGTAGCTCGGGCTGTAGACGAAGCCCAGCGTCTTGCTGGTGGACAGCTCGGGCTGCACATTGGGGTTGCCGCCGACGGTGATGCGCTGCTGCTGGTTCGGAGCCACATAGCCGCCCTGCGGAACGCCGGATGCCACGCAACGGGCTTGGCCTTCCGCAGACAGGCTGCCGAACGAGGCGGTGCTGCACGGATCGTTGATGGTCGGGAACGAGTCCGACTGGCCCTGGAACAGCTCGGAGATGGAAGGCGCGCGGAAACCTTCCGTGTAGTTACCGCGGACCATCAGGTCGTTGATCGGCTTCCAGCGGAAGCCCGCCTTGCTGTTTTGCGTGTCGCCGAAGGTGCTGTAGTCGGAGTAGCGGGTCGCGATATTGAGGTCGAGCAGCTGTGCGCCCGGCAGGTCCGCGAGCAGCGGGATCTGCAGCTCGAGGTAGGCTTCGTCGACGTCGTAGCCGCCGTCGGTCGCGGTACGAGCATTACCGGTGGTGTCGCCGGCGTTGATCAGCGCGTCCGGATGATCGTAGCCAGACTCCTTGCGACGCTCCGCGCCCAGCGAGAACTGCAGCGGACCTGCTGGCAGCTCGAACACGTCGCCGGACAGCGAGGCGTACCAGTACTTGTTCTGGTAACCGTAGTTGTCATGCGCTTCGAAGCCGACGTAGTCCAGCATCTCCTGGGTCAGGGAGCCGTAGCCATAGAGGTCGAGCGGCACGCAGCCGCCACCCACTGGATTCGCCGCGGTGCCGCACTGCAGGTTGCCATCGGCGTCGACGAACGTCGGGCCGAGCGCGTTACCCAACGCGGTGAAGGTGAACAGGCCGTCGGTGGTGTCGCTCTGCTCGTTCTCGCCCCAGAAGTAGCCGGCATCCCATGCGAAGTAGCGATCACCGACTTCGAAGTCGCCCTCAAACCCCAGCGTGATCGCGGTGGTGTTCACATCCTGCATGAAGCGACGGCCGCCGCTTTCAGTGAAACGACGCTGGATGCGGGTGACGTCTTCGCCAAACGGATTGTAGGCGTTGTCCGCGGACCAGACGACGCCGGCGCCGTTCCCCGAACCGACCGTGCCGAGGGTGACGGGCATGGCGGCCAGCAGCTGCTCGGATTCGCGCTCGTTGTAGATGGCCGTGGCTTTGAAGCGCACATTGTCGGTGACATCCAGCGACGCGTTGCCGAAGATCGAGCGACGCTCCTGCGGAGTGAGCAGGTAATTCTCGGGAGCGAAGTTGTAGATGTCGGCGCCGCCGAAGGGACGCGCCGGGCTGCCGGGGCCGTCGGTGGTCAGCGTACCGGGGACGCAGCTTGCGCCGTCCGTTGCACCCGGGAACTGGTTGCCGGCAGCAACGTTGATCGGATTGCCGTCATCGTCAAAACGGCCGGTGAAACAGGCGCTGTCGCCGAAGCCGAAGCGGCCATCCGGAGTGGTCGAGCTGCCGAACGCGTTGCCGGTGCCGAAGGTTGGCTCGGCGGAGATCTCGCGATCGCCGGCCATGACCGGGTTTTCCTTGACGTAGCCGACGCCGAAGGTGGCAGTCCAGCGGTCGCCGACGCTGCCGATGGTGAAGTCGTAGGCTTCGCGGTTGCCGTCGCCCTTGTCGAACTGGCCGAAGTAGGCATTCGCCTCGGCGCCGTCGAAGTCGGTGCGAAGCACGATGTTGATCACGCCGGCGATGGCGTCGGAACCGTAGATGACCGAGGCGCCGTCCTTCAGGACGTCGATGCGCTCGACCGCGGCGGTCGGGATCGTGTTGAGGTCGACCGCGCCGCCGAGGCCGGTGCCGCCGATCCAGCGACGGCCGTTGACCAGCACCAGGGTGCGGTCGGAGCCGAGGTTGCGCAGCGAGACCCGGGTCTCGCCGTTGCCGCCGTTGTTGAACGTGCTGTTCAGCGCCGAGCCGCCGGTGCTCAGGTTCTGGATCACGTCGCCGATCGAGGTGAGGCCCTGCGACTGGACGTCCTCGCGGCTCAGCGAGAACACCGGCTGCGAGGTCTCGACGTCGACGCGCTGGATGCGCGAGCCGGTGACCTGGATGCGGTCGAGGGTGGTTGCTTCGGAGGACTGCGCGAGCACGGCCGGGGCCGTCATCGCCAGCCCCGTGCCCGCGAACATCGCGACCTTGATCGCATTGCTCAGCGGCTTGGTCTTAAACGTCATGACTCTCTCTCCAGAAAGGGCTTTCAAGTGCATCTGTAACCACCCCTGAACCGACGAGGAACCGGGGGTGCCTCCGGATCATAGCGGCTCTTCCAAGAGAATTAAAGTAGCGTTAACACACGCCGTCTTGACATCGATCTGGATGCAAAAAACCCCGGCGGGGCCGGGGCTTGCGGGTCGTTCCTGCTGCTTTTTCTATGTGATCGGCGCGTCAAAGATCCTGCTGGTAACGGACGTACGGCACCCGTCCGGCGTCTTCCGTCTCCTCGCCGGTCGTGCTGCTCCACGGGTTCTTGCCGCGGGTGACGATGTTGTCCGCGCCCACGCTCAGACGGCCCTGCCAGGGCGTGCGCCAGCTCAGGCCGAGGCCCAGGCTGCCGAAGCTGTCGTCCTGGCCCGGAAGTTCGGTGACGCGGCCGATGACCGAGCCGCTGAAGGCGCCGTAGCCGGCGCCGACGCCGACCGACGTGGTATCCCACTGGTCCGGCAGGAGCGCGGCCGCGGCATCGTTGGCCGGAACCAGGCGCGCGCGCGCGACGGTGCCGCCGATCTCGAGCCAGCCGTCGCTGCCGAGCTGCAGCACGCCACGCGCGCCGAGGTCGTCCTGCCTGACCTGCGCATCGACGGGAAGGGCCGACAGCGGATTGATCGACAGCCACTGGGGCAGCGACGAACCCGCCGTCGCCGCGCCTGCGAGCGGTGCGCCCTGGAGACGCGAGCGGGTGACGCCGGCTTCGATCGAGACGCTGGCGTCGCCCCGCTCCAACTGTGCCTCGAAGCCGAGGCGGCCCCCGCTCGCCGACTGATCGTCCATGCGTGCCAGCAGGCAATGCTCGGCGAGCCCGCCCAGCGTTGCCGCGAGGCCGCTCCTGCCGTTGCACAGCAGCGCCAGGTTGCCCATCGGCTCGGCCTCGAGCGAAGAACGCAGGCGGACGCCGTCACCCACCGTGCGGCTCGCCCCGAGACCGAGACCCGGGCGCGGCGCGAGCGGCGGCAGTGGCGCGTCGAACAGGCGCGACTCCTCTTCCGCCGGCTCGAGCAGAAGCAGCGCCTCCACCTTGCCGCTGTCGTGGTTCCAGACCGGCAGCACCGCGGTGTCCGTCGCCGTCGTCTGCGCAAGCGCCGGCGCTGTCGACCCGGCGAGGGCGAGGGCGGCGGCGAGCAGGCTGGTAGGCAGCGTCGTCATGGCGTGATGGACAGCGGAGGGCAGGGATGGTTCAGGGTCGATCGCGTCCTCAGCCTAGGCGATTTACGTGTTGTTAACAAGTGAACTTCACTGCAGCCCGGGCGGCGCCGGATGGGTGGCCGCCGGGCCGAACAGCGCCTCGATATCCCCACGGTCGAACCGGTAGGCCGTTCCGCAGAACTCGCAGCGGATCTCGGCCTCGCCGCTGGCCGCGGCGGCCAGCGCTTCCTCCTCCCCGATCCCTCGCAGGACTGCCTCGACGCGCTCGCGGGAGCAGGAGCAGCCGAAAGAGAGCGGGGTATAAGCCAGCAGCCGCGCGTCCTCCTCGTGGAACAGCCGCCACAGCAATTGCTCCGCCGGAAGCGCGCGTAGTTCGTCGTCGCGGAGCGTTTCCAGCAGCGCGCCTACGCGGGTCCAGCCGTCGCTGTCGCCGTGGTCTCCCGGCAGCCTCTGCAGCATCAGGCCGGCCGCGGTATCGCCCTCGGCCGTCAGTCTGAGCAGGGTCGGCAGCTGTTCGGAGTTCGCGAAATAGCCTTCGAAGGCGTCGCCGAGGGTGTCCGCATCCAGGTCGACCAACCCCTGGTAGCGCTGGGGCTCGGGGGCGCCGGCCGGCTGGTTCTCGATCGTGATCGCAAGCACCGCGCCCTCGCCCAGATCGCGCGGCGACAGGCACGCCGGTACCGCATCCTCGGCGTGGGCGAGGCCGCGCAGCGTGCCCTGGGCCGTGCATTCGGCGAACAGGGTCCGCAGCGGTCCGGTGCCCTTCATCTGCACGCTCAGGCGGCCCTCGACCTTGGCGTGGCCGGTGAACAGGGCCGCGGCGGCGGTGGCCTCGCCCAGCAGCCGCGCCACCGGCCCGGCGTAGTCCGAGGTGCTGCGGATGGTCTGCCAGGTGGCATCGAGCCGCACCAGCACGCCGCGTACGCCCGCACGTTCGAGGAGGAAGCGGTGCAGCGCGTCGGGAGTGGCAGTGGAGTCGTGATCGGTCATGCTTGTCCTGCCGGCGCATCGCGCCGGCGTCCTGTCGGTGGCTGGAGTCGAACGTCGGGTATGGGTGCGCGCAGCGGTCGGATCAAGCGGTTGCGGCCGTTGCGGTGGCTGGTCGGAATCGGCCTGGCTGCCGTTCTCGCCAGCGCGTGCCAGGTGCTGGCCCTGCGCTGGGTGGACCCGCCGCGGAGCATGGTGATGCTCGCGCACCGGCTGGACGGCGGTGCGGTGGACGTCCGCTGGCGAGACCTCGACGCGATCGCGCCGGTGCTTGCGATGTCGGTGATCGCCGCCGAGGACCAGCGCTTCGCCAGCCACTCCGGATTCGACTTCGCCGCGATCCGCTCCGCCGTGGCGGAGGCGGACGGTCGTCCCCGGGGTGCCAGCACGCTGAGCCAGCAGGTCGCCAAGAACGTGTTCCTCTGGAATGGGCGCAGCTGGCTGCGCAAGGGGCTGGAGGCCTGGTACACGGTGCTGGTCGAGCTGATCTGGCCGAAGCGGCGGATCCTCGAGGTCTACCTCAACGTCGCCGAGTTCGGCGAGGACATCTATGGTGCGGAAGCGGCGGCGCAGCGGCTGTTCGGCAAGCCCGCGTCCGCACTCACCGCGGCCGAGGCGGCGCGGCTCGCCGCGGTGCTGCCAAGTCCACGCCGATGGTCGGCGCGCAGTCCAGGACCCTACGTGCAGCGGCGGAGCGCCTGGATCCAGCGACAGGTGCGCCAGCTGGGCGGCGAGGCGTACCTGCGCGACTGCTGCGGGCGCTGACGCCGGCCCCGGCTACCATGCGCTGATGCCGAACCGCCAGCGCCTCGCCGTCGTCGTCGCCGCCTACAACGAACAGGCGGCGCTGCCCGTGCTGCACCGGCGGCTGATGGATGTGCTCGATCGCCTGGATCTGGACACGCAGCTGATCTACGTCGACGACGGCAGCCGCGACGACACCTGGGACACCCTGCTCGGCCTCGCGGCCGCGGACGCGCGCGTCGCTCTGCTGCGGCTGTCGCGGAACTTCGGCAAGGAGCTGGCGATGACCGCCGGGCTCGACCGGGTCGACGCGGACGCGGCGATTATCATCGACGCAGACGGCCAGGACCCGCCGGAGCTGATCCCGCAGTTCGTCGCGCGCTGGCGCGAGGGCTACGACGTGGTCTACGGCACCCGCACCGAGCGCGAGGGCGAGGGCTGGCTCAAGCGTGGTAGCGCACACCTCTTTTATAGGGTCATCGGCCGGCTCTCGCACACGCCGATTCCGCGCGACACCGGCGACTTCCGGCTGATGTCGCGCCGGGCGCTGGACGCGCTCGGGCAACTGCGCGAGCGCCAGCGCTTCATGAAGGGGTTGTTCAATTGGGTCGGCTACCGGCAGTGCGCCATCGCCTACGAGCGTGCGCCGCGGCTGGCGGGCGCGAGCAAGTTCAACTACTGGCGCCTGTGGAACTTCGCGCTCGACGGAATCACCAGCTTCTCGACCGCGCCGCTGCGGGCGGCGACCTACCTCGGTGTGGCGACGGCGATGCTGGCCTTCGTCTATGCCTGCTTCGTGGTGGTGAAGGCGCTGTTTCTCGGCGATCCCGTCCAGGGCTGGCCGACGATGATGGCGGTGATCCTGTTCCTGGGCGGGGTGCAGCTGATCGCGCTGGGCGTGATCGGCGAGTACCTGGGGCGGCTGTACGACGAGAGCAAGCAGCGCCCGTTGTACCTCGTCGATGCGTGGCAGCCCGGGGCGGCGACTCCCGCCCCGCCGCCTGCTGCGCCGCAGCGCGTGGCGGGCGGACCCTGGGAGTAGCATCCGCAGCACATCCGCGCACGGAGCTGGCGATGCATACGGTTCGGCAGATCCTCGACGACAAGGGAGGCGACATCGTCCATGTCGCACCGGATGCGCCGGTCCTGGATGCGATCCGGTGCATGGCGGAGCGCAGCGTCGGTGCGGTGCTGGTGATGCAGGGCGGCGAGCTGGTCGGCATCGCCTCGGAGCGCGACTACGCGCGCAAGGTGATCCTGCAGGGACGCGCCTCGCACGACACGCCCGTCAGCGACATCATGTCGGCGCCGGTGGTCACCGCCTTGCCCGACGACACGGTGGCCAGTTGCATGCGCACCATGACCGACCGCCGCCTGCGCCACCTGCCGGTGGTCGAGGGCGGGCGCGTCGTCGGGGTGATCTCGATCGGCGACCTGGTCAAGGCCGTCATCGAGGACCAGCAGCTGCAGATCGACGCGCTGCAGCGCTACATCGGCAGCTGAGGCGGCGTCAGTCGTCGTTCTCGGCGGCGAGGCTGCGCCCGCGGGCGGCGGCGGCGGCGACCGCGCGGCGGACGACGTCGCGAAGACCGCCGGATTCCAGCGCCTCGACCGCCGCCTGCGTGGTTCCGCCGGGCGAGGTCACGCGTCGACGCAGGGTGGCTGCGTCCTCGTCGGACTCGGCGAGCATGCGGCCGGCGCCGAAGGCGGTCTGCGCGGCGAGCAGGCGCGCGGTGTCGCGATCGAGCCCGGCCTCCTCGCCGGCCTCGGCCATGGCTTCGGCCAGCAGGAAGAAGTAGGCCGGGCCGCTGCCGCTGACCGCAGTGACCGCATCGACCTGCGCTTCGTCCCGCACCCAGGCGGTCCGCCCGACCGTTGCCAGCAACGTTTCGGCGGCCGCCCGGCCGGCCGTGTCCACCCGTGCGTTCGCGTACAGCCCGGTGGCCCCGGCGCCGAGCAGCGAGGGCGTGTTCGGCATCGCGCGGACGATGGCCTGGCCGCCACCCAGCCAGCGATCGATCTGGCTTGCGGTGACGCCGGCGGCGATCGAGATCACCAGGGGCGTGCGCTCCTGTGCCAGTGCGGTCAGCTCGCCGCAGACCGTGCGCAGCACCTGCGGCTTGACCGCCAGCACCCAGACCCCGGCGCCGTCGGCGGCGTCCAGGTTCGATGCATGGGCGGCGATGGCGGGATGGCGCGAAGCGAGGCGGGCGCGGTTCTCCTCCGCCGGGTCGGCGACGGCGATCGCCGGCGGTGCGCTGCCCGCGCAGAGGCCGCCGATCAGGCTGGCGGCCATGTTGCCGCCCCCGATGAAGGCGATGCGGGATGCGGGTAGGGCGGTGCTGGTCATGCGGACTCCGTGGTGGTGGCGGCCTGCTTCGGCTTCGGCGGACGCGGGCCGAACAGCGCCGTGCCGATGCGGACCAGGGTGGCACCCTCGGCGAGGGCGAGCTCGAAGTCGTCGCTCATGCCCATCGAGAGCGTATCGAGCCCCGGATGGGTGGCGGCGAGTCGGGTCTGCAGCGCCGCGAGACTGCGGAAGGCCGCGCGGCGGGTGGAGGGATCCGGCACCGGCGCCGGGATCGCCATGAGCCCGCGCAGGGCGAGCCGCGGCAGCGCGGCGACGTGGGTCGCGAGCGCGGGAACCTCGTGCGGTTCGCAGCCGCCCTTGCCGGGCTCGCCGTCGACGTTCACCTGGATCAGCACGTTGAGCGCCGGACGGGCCGGATCACGATGACGCGACAGCGCGTCGGCCAGCTTCGCACGGTCCACCGTCTGCACCCAGTCGAAGGCATGCGCGGCTTCGCGGGCCTTGTTCGACTGCAGGCGGCCGATCAGGTGCCACTCCAGTCCTGGAAGGCCCGGATCCGCGGCGCAGGCGGCGATCTTCGGCAGCGCCTCCTGCACGTAGTTCTCGCCGAACGCCAGTTGCCCGAGCGCGGCGAGCGCGGCGATCTCCTCGATGCCGCGGGTCTTGGACACCGCGAGCAGTCGCGACCGGCCGGCGGCCGGTGCGGTCGCGCCGGAGATCCGGCACTGCAGCTGATGGAGGCGGCTTGCGAGCTCGGGCATCGGGAGTGCTGGATGGGCGGACGCGCCGGCGTCCGACGGATCGGACCAGCGCGGGCGGCGCGGCGGCCGTCGGCAGGACGGTCGCGGACGGCCACGTGCGGTGCATGGGAATGGCTATACTGCCGCGGGGGAGGTCGGCTCGACCACCGAAAAGCGCACGGGGAGCGCGCACAATGGATATCGCTGAACTGCTGGCCTTTTCCGTCAAGAACAAGGCGTCCGACCTGCATCTGTCCGCGGGCCTGCCGCCGCTGATCCGCGTCGACGGCGACGTGCGCCGCATCAACATCGCGCCGCTCGACCACAAGCAGGTGCACGCGCTGGTCTACGACATCATGTCGGACAAGCAGCGCCGCGACTACGAGGAGTTCCTCGAGGTCGACTTCTCGTTCGAGATTCCCGGCATGGCGCGCTTCCGCGTCAACGCCTTCAACCAGAACCGCGGCGCCGGCGCGGTGTTCCGTACGATTCCGTCCGAGGTGCTGACGCTCGAGGATCTCGGCACGCCGCCGATCTTCCGCGAGCTCATCGACCAGCCGCAGGGCCTGATCCTGGTGACCGGGCCGACCGGCTCCGGCAAGTCGACCACCCTGGCGGCGATGATCGACTACATCAACAAGACCCAGTACGGGCACATCCTCACCGTCGAGGACCCGATCGAGTTCGTCCATACCTCGCAGAAGTGCCTGATCAACCAGCGCGAGATCCACCGCGACACGCACGGCTTCAACGAGGCCCTGCGCTCGGCGCTGCGCGAGGACCCGGACTACGTGCTGGTCGGCGAAATGCGCGACCTGGAGACCATCCGCCTGGCGCTGACCGCGGCAGAGACCGGCCACCTGGTGTTCGGCACCCTGCACACGAGCTCGGCGGCGAAGACGATCGACCGCATCATCGACGTGTTCCCCGCCGGCGAGAAGCCGATGGTGCGCTCGATGCTGTCGGAGTCCCTGCGCGCGGTGATCTCGCAGGCCCTGCTGAAGAAGGTCGGCGGCGGGCGCACCGCGGCGTGGGAGATCATGGTCGGCACCCCGGCGATCCGTAACCTGATCCGCGAGGACAAGGTCGCGCAGATGTACTCTGCGATCCAGACCGGCCAGCAGGCCGGCATGATGACGCTCGACCAGCACCTGCAGGACCTGGTCAAGCGCGGCCAGGTCACCCGCCAGCAGGCCAAGGAATACGCCAAGGACAAGCGCCTCTTCGAATGAGGCGGGACGTCACAGCACCCCGGCGGCGGCCTGCGCTATCGTCGCGCTCCGCCCGCCGGCGGACACTCCCGTAGAACCCAGCCAGCATCGACGGCCCGCGGAGGCCAGCCATGAGCACGATCGATTTCTCGTCGTTCCTGAAGCTGATGGCGCACAAGCGCGCCTCGGACCTGTTCATCACCGCCGGCGTGCCGCCGTCCATGAAGGTGCACGGGAAGATCTCGCCGATCACCCAGAGCCCGCTGACCCCGCAGCAGAGCCGAGACCTGGTGCTGGGCGTGATGAACCCGGCGCAGCGCGAGGAGTTCGAGAAGACCCGCGAGTGCCAGTTCGCCATCGGCGTGTCCGGCGTCGGCCGCTTCCGCGTGAGCTGCTTCTACCAGCGCAACCAGGTCGGCATGGTCCTGCGCCGCATCGAGACCAAGATCCCGACGGTGGAAGAGCTGAACCTGCCGCCGGTGGTCAAGACGCTGGCGATGACCAAGCGCGGGATCATCCTGTTCGTCGGCGCCACCGGCACCGGCAAGTCGACCTCGCTGGCGGCCCTGATCGGCTACCGCAACCAGAACTCGACCGGGCACATCATCACCATCGAGGACCCGATCGAGTTCGTGCACCGGCACGAGGGCTGCATCGTCACCCAGCGTGAGGTCGGCATCGACACCGACAGCTGGGAGGCGGCGCTGAAGAACACCCTGCGCCAGGCCCCTGACGTGATCATGATCGGCGAGGTCCGCACCCGCGAGGGCATGGACCACGCCATCGCCTTCGCCGAGACCGGCCACCTGGTGCTGTGCACCCTGCACGCCAACAACGCCAACCAGGCGATGGACCGCATCATCAACTTCTTCCCCGAGGACCGGCGCAACCAGCTGCTGATGGACCTGTCGCTGAACCTCCGCGGCGTGGTCGCCCAGCAGCTCGTGCCGACCCCGGACGGCAAGGGGCGACGCGTGGCGATGGAGATCCTGCTCGGCACGCCGCTGGTGCAGGACTACATCCGCGACGGCGAGATCCACAAGCTCAAGGACGTCATGAAGGAATCGACGAACCTGGGCATGAAGACCTTCGACCAGAGCCTGTTCGAGCTCTACCAGGCCGGCGAGATCTCCTACGAGGACGCGCTGCGCTACGCCGACTCGCAGAACGAGGTGCGCCTGAAGATCAAGCTGGCGCAGGGCGGCGACGCGCACACCCTGAGCCAGGGTCTGGACGGCGTCGAGCTGTCGGAAATCCGCTGAACGGTCGGCCGGCGCCGCAGGGCGCCGGCCTGGTCCGGCGAGAGCGCCGTGCGGCGGATGTCGGTGTGCGTGGTTGCAGGGCAGGGGCCGAGGGCCTAGCCTGAGCGTTCCCTTTCCGATGTCGTGCGTCCACCGGCATCGCGAGTCTCCTGCTCATTCCCCTTTCCAGACGAGGTTCTTCATGGAAATCGCGCAGAACAGCGTGGCGTCGTTCAACTACACCCTCACCGACGACGACGGCACCGTGGTCGATACGTCGAACGGCCGTGAGCCGCTGGCCTATCTGCACGGTGCCGGCAACATCGTGCCGGGCCTCGAGGCGGCCCTGGCCGGTCGCAAGGCGGGCGATCGCCTCACGGTGGACGTGCAGCCCGAGGAGGGCTACGGCGTGCGCCACGAGCAGCTGGTGCAGCAGGTGCCGCGCGAGGCCTTCCAGGGTGTCGACGACGTCAAGGTCGGCATGCAGTTCCAGGCGCAGACCCAGGGCGGCCCGCTGTCGGTGGTGGTGACCGAGGTCGGCGAGGGCACGGTGACCGTCGACGGCAACCATCCGCTCGCGGGCAAGGTGCTGCATTTCGATGTCGAGATCACCGAGGTTCGCGCCGCGTCGCCCGAGGAACTGCAGCACGGCCACGTGCATGGCGCCGGCGGCGTCGAGCACTGATCCTGCGCCTCCCGCGAGTCCGACGCCCGGCCCTGTGCCGGGCGTCGTCGTTTCAGGCGCCGGCGGTCGCGCGACGCCAGGCGGGCGAGGCGGCGAGGATGCGCGCGTGCACCGGGCAGTCCTCGCGATGCGCGCCCGGCAGGTAGCCGGTGCTCATCAGGAACTCGCCGACGATCTCGCCGCCCATGAACTTCAGGCGCCGCTTGAACGCCCGCGTCCACGCCGTCCGGTCGACGCCGTGCCGCGCCGCTTCGTCGTCGAGCCAGGCACGCAGGCTGCCGTACTCGCCGACCAGCGCCTCGAGCACGCCGGCGTTGTGGATCGCGGCGTCCACCTTCAGCCGGTTGCGGATGATGCCGGCGTCGGCCAGCAGCCGCGCACGGTCGGCGTCACCGTAGCGGGCGACGGTGGCGATGTCGAAGCCGTCGTAGGCGGCGCGGAAGGCGGCGCGCTTGTTCAGGATCGTCAGCCAGCTCAGGCCCGCCTGGTTGATCTCCAGGACCAGGCGCTCGAACAGCGCGGCGTCGTCGTCGATCGGGAACCCGTATTCGTGGTCGTGGTAGGGCGCATGGACGGGATGGCCGGGTGCGCTGTCGCAGTAGCCGCTCATGCCCGGGATTATGCGCCCGCACGCCGCCGCCACGCGGCGGGTGCTTAGAATGCGGGGCATGGACGCCGACCGATCCTTCGCCAATCAGCTCCTGGTCGCGATGCCGGCCATGGCCGATCCGCATTTCACCCGCGGCGTCACCCTCATCCTCCAGCACGACGAGGACGGAGCGATGGGCCTGATGGTGAACCGGCTGTCGGACTTCACCCTCGGCGAGGTGCTCCGGCAGATGCAGATCGAGACCCAGGATCCGGCGCTCGCCCTGGCGCCGGTGCTGCTGGGCGGCCCGGTGCAGCCCGAGCGCGGTTTCGTGCTCCACGACGACGCCCGCGAGTGGGGCTCGACCCTGCGCATCCACGACAGCCTGGCAGTCACCACCTCGCGCGATATCCTCGAGGCGATGGCGGTCGGGCGCGGCCCGAAGCGGGCGCTGATGGTGCTGGGCTATGCCGGCTGGGGCGCTGGGCAGCTCGAGCACGAGCTGGGCGACAACGCCTGGCTGACCGTGCCCGCCGATGCCGCGATCCTGTTCGAGACGCCGATGGAGACGCGCTGGCAGGCCGCGGCCGGCCGCATCGGCGTCGACGTCGGGCGCCTTACGGACTACGCCGGGCGTGCCTGACCCCGGCGGCGCGGCGACGGTGCTGGCGTTCGACGTCGGCTCGCGGCGGATCGGCGTGGCGATCGGCAACGTCCTGTCGGCGAGCGGGCGCGAACTCGCGGTGGTGGACGTGCGCGCCGGCGCGCCGGACTGGGCGCGCATCGAGACACTGCTGCGCGACTGGCGGCCCGACGCCCTGGTCGTCGGCGATCCGCGCCTCCTGGACGACGAATCCGGCGACCAGCCGGCGCGTCGGCGCGCGCGCGGCTTCGCGCGCGAGGCGGCGGCGCGCTCCGGGCTTCCGGTCTGGCTCGTCGACGAACGTTCGACCTCGATGGATGCCGCACGACGCTTCGCCGCCGGCCGCGCCGCTGGAGCGCGGCGGCGCAGCCAGGCACGGGACCTGGACGCGCTGGCCGCCGTCATCATCCTCGAGCGCTGGTTCGAGGCGCCGGAGGACGCGGAACCCGCGAGCGCGTGAGTCGCGCCTGCCTGGCGCCGGGCGCAGCAGGTAGCATTCGCGTCTTTCGTTCCCCACGTGACGCCTGCCATGCGCGATTTCCAGCTCCGTCCCGACGGCGGCCTTCGGCATCTGCTGACCCTGGAAGGGCTGCCGCGGCGTACGCTGGAGCAGCTCCTCGACCGCGCCCAGGCCCTGCGCGACGAGGCCTACAGCGGCGTGTCCCTGCGCGGACGGCTGGCTGGCCATACGGTCTGCAACCTGTTCTTCGAGCCCTCGACCCGCACGCGCAGCAGCTTCCAGCTCGCCGCGGCGCGGATGGGTGCCGACGTCCTCAACTTCGACGCCGCCAGCGCGTCGACCAAGAAGGGCGAGACCGACCTCGATACGCTGAAGACCCTGCGCGCGATGGGCGTGGATGCCTTCGTCATCCGCCATGCGCACGACGGCGCCGTCGCGGCGCTGGCGGAGAAGTCCGGCGGCGCCTCGCTCATCAACGCCGGCGACGGGCGCAGCGCGCATCCCACGCAGGGCCTGCTCGACATGCTCACCCTGCGCCAGCGCAAGGGCGACGACTTCGGCAGCCTGCGCGTGCTGATGGTCGGCGACATCCTGCACTCGCGCGTGGCCCGCTCCGACCTCCACGCCATGCGCACCCTGGGCGTCGGCGAGATCCGCGTGTGCGGGCCGGGCAACCTGCTGCCGGACGACGAGGTGCTGGCGGGCTGCGAGCGCGTCGCCTCGCTCGACGAGGCACTGGCCGGGGTCGATGCGGTGTTCATGCTGCGCCTGCAGCGCGAGCGGATGGTCGAGGGCCTGGTGGCTTCGCTGGACGACTACTTCCGCGACTACGGCCTGACCCCGGCGCGCCTGCGCCGCGCCGCGCACGGCGCGATCGTGCTGCATCCCGGGCCGATGAACCGCGGCGTGGAGATCGACGACGCGGTCGCCGACGGCGCGCAGGCGGTCATCCTGGACCAGGTCGCCAATGGCGTGGCGGTGCGGATGGCGGTGCTCGAGGCGGTGCTCGAGCCGGAGCCGCAGGCGACGACCGCCTTCGGGCCCTGGTGCCGCGCCTGAAGCGGCGCTACTCGTCGCGCAGGGTGCCGCCCGGCAGGAAGCGCCAGGTCCGGGTGATGTGCAGCACGTCCACGTCCTCCTCGTCCGGCAGGCGCTGGAACGGCTGCGACAGGCGCACGATGCGCAGGACCGCCTCGTCCAGCAGCGCGCTGCCGCTGGACTCGTTGATCACGATGCCTTCCACCGTGCCGTCGCGGCGTACCGCGACCGTGGCGCGGACCGCGCCGCTGAGCCGGCGTCGCCGCGCCTCGTCGGGATAGTTCAGGTTGCCGACGCGCTCCACGCGCTGGACCCAGGCGCGAAGGTAGCCGGCGTAGGCGTATTCGCGGGTGCTGGCGGAGACGAACTTGCGCCGCGGCTTCTTCGCGTAGAGCTCCTGCTGGCGATCGATCTCCGCCGCCAGGC
Organism: Coralloluteibacterium stylophorae; assembly: GCF_018122625.2. Classification (GTDB taxonomy): domain Bacteria; phylum Pseudomonadota; class Gammaproteobacteria; order Xanthomonadales; family Xanthomonadaceae; genus Coralloluteibacterium; species Coralloluteibacterium stylophorae. The sequence goes on from NZ_JAGQFT020000002.1 coordinate 93,783, forward strand.
GGGCCATCTCCAGGTCGGCCTCGACCACCTCCCGGCCGGTCGGCTGCGGCCGCGCCTGCGTGGTCCGCGACTCCTGCGGAGGAGGCACGCGCTGCGACGCCTGCGGCGCGGTGAGGACACGCTCGGCCGGCGTGGGCTCGGGCGGGGGCGCCTGCGCGGCGACCGGCACTGGCGCCACTCCCGGGCTCGGACTGGGTGTCGAGGACGGCTGCGGCTCGCGCGGGCGTCGGGCCTCGTCGCGGTCGCCGCCGCCCTGCTGGCTGGACTGGGCGAGGAAGTCCGCCTCGTCCGGTGCAGCGTCGCTGCGGGTCTGGACCAGGATCACGTCCAGCGTCGGCGTGATCGGCGCCGCCGCGTCGAGGCCGAAGCCGACTCCCAGCAGCAGGACGCCGTGCAGGATCAGCGAGAAGGCGATGGTCGCGGCGAGGCGGTCGCCGCTGCCGACGGGCGGGCGCGCGACGGCGGCGGTCATCGCGCCAGGCGCGCCTCGATCGCGTCGAACAGGCCGGCGCAGATGTCGAGCCCGAACTGGGCATCCAGCTCGCGCACGCAGGTCGGGCTGGTGACGTTGACCTCGGTGAGGTAGTCGCCGATGACGTCGAGACCGACGAAGATCATCCCCCGGCGCTTGAGTTCGGGAGCCACCTGCGCTGCGATCCAGCGGTCGCGCTCGGACAGCGGCTGGCCGACGCCGCGCCCGCCGACGGCGAGGTTGCCGCGGAATTCGGCGCCCTGCGGGATGCGCGCCAGCGCGTAGTCGACCGGCTCGCCGTCGACCAGCAGGATGCGCTTGTCGCCGGCGGTGATCTCGGGGATGTAGCGCTGCGCCATCGCGAGCCGTCGGCCGCCGTCGGCCAGCGTCTCGAGGATCACGTTGAGGTTCGGGTCCTCCGGAGAGGTCATGAAGATCGAGCGGCCGCCCATGCCGTCCAGCGGCTTCAGGATGCAGCGCCCGTGCTCGGCCACGAACGCCCGCAGCACCTGCGCGTCGCGCGAGACCGCGGTCGGCGGGCAGCACTGCGGGAACAGCAGCGCGGCCAGCTTCTCGTTGAGGTCGCGCAGGCCCTGCGGGTCGTTGACCACGAGCACGCCGGCGGCCTGCGCCAGGCTCAGCACCTGCGTGTCGTAGACGAACTCCGGGTCGACCGGCGGGTCCTTGCGCATCAGCACCGCCGCCATCTCGTCCAGCGGGCGCAGCGCCGCCTCGCCGAGTTCGAACCAGCCGGCCGCGTCGTCGCGGACCCGCAGCGGCGCCAGCCGCGCGACGGCGCGGCCGCCCACGACGCCGAGTGCGCCCGGCGTCACATAATGCAGCGCGTGCCCCCGTCGCTGCCCCTCGAGCAGCATCGCGAACGTGGTGTCCTTGGCGATCTTGATGGACCCGATCGGGTCCATGACGACGGCGATGGCGTGGGGCATGAAAGGCTTCCGTGACGCGCTCCGCAGATATCGTAGCAGCGCGCCCGGCGAGGCCCCTGCGGGGCACATCACAGATGGTGTGAAATCCTTGACAGTCTTGCGCGCGGCTGCGGTATAAATGTTCCTTCGTTGTTAAGTCGTAGCGGGATACGGCCGCCGGCCGAGCCGCATCAGGGGATCGAGTTGTGATGGACGACGCCAATCGCTCCGGCACCCTTGCCGGGCTCCGAGTCATGGTCATCGACGACTCGAAGACGATCCGTCGCACGGCCGAGACCCTGCTCAAGAAGGAAGGCTGCGACGTCGTTACCGCGACCGACGGGTTCGAGGCACTCGCCAAGATCGCCGACCAGCATCCGCAGATCATCTTCGTCGACATCATGATGCCGCGGCTCGACGGCTATCAGACCTGCGCACTGATCAAGAACAACCAGATGTTCCGGTCCACGCCGGTGATCATGCTGTCGTCCAAGGACGGGCTCTTCGACAAGGCGCGGGGGCGCATCGTCGGTTCCGAGCAGTACCTGACCAAGCCGTTCACCCGCGAGGAACTGCTTTCGGCGATCCGCACCCACGTCGGCGCGCACTGAGCGCCGGTCGAGCCATCTGAAAGGGGATCACATGGCGCGCATCCTGCTCATTGAGGACTCACCGACCGACACCGCGGTCTTCACCGGCATGCTCGAACGCAACGGGCACCAGGTGCTGACCGCCGGCGCGGCGGAGGACGGCATCCGCATGGCCCGCGACGAGCGGCCGGATCTCGTCCTCATGGACGTCATCCTGCCGGGGATGAACGGGTTCCAGGCCACGCGCGCGCTGTCGCGCGACCCGGCGACGCAGGCGATCCCGGTCGTCATCGTCAGCACCAAGAGCATGGAGACCGACCGCAGCTGGGGGCTGCGGCAGGGCGCCCGCGACTACCTGGTCAAGCCGCCGGAGGAGCGCGAGTTCATCGCGCGGATCCAGGCGATCCTGGGTGGAGGCTGAGTCCGTGACGGTCTCCGGAGCACGTCCCTACGCCGTCCTCCTCGACTACGAGGCGCGCAGCCTGGCCCACGAGGCCGGGCTGCCGGAGGCCGCCGAGGCGCCCGGCCACTGGCGTGGCGTCGGTTACCGGATCGGGCCGCGGCGCCTGGTGTCCGCGTTCGAGGAGGTCGTCGAGATCCTGCCGATGCCGCAGGTGACGCCGGTGCCGGGCGCGCAGCCGTGGATGCTCGGCATCGCCAACCTGCGCGGCACGCTGCTGCCGGTCGTCGACCTGCGCCTGTTCCTCGAGGGCGAGCGCACGGTGCTGCACGAGGGCCAGCGCGTGCTGGTCATGCGCCAGCACGGCGGCAACGTCGCGGTCCTGATCGACGAGTTGTTCGGGCAGCGCGGCTTCCACGAGGAGGATGCCGTCGCGCCGGAGGCCGAAGGCCGGTACGCGCAGCTGGTCAAGCGCGCCTACCGCTACGACGGACACGTCTGGGGCGTGTTCGACATCGCGCTGCTGGCGCGGACGCCGGAGTTCAGACAGGCCGCGGCCTGAGTGGTGAGCAGGGTTCCAGTCGTCACGCCGTGGGCGCCTTCGGCCCGTGGCGTGCACCGCGCCAGGGGCGGCGGAGTCGGCTCCGCCGGCGCGGAGCAAGTCCTTCGGGCACGTGCAGTCTTCACATCCAGGGGTTGAACCATGAGCAGTGCAGCACAGGGAGCAGGTGGACGGGTCGGCGGCATCGGCGCCCCGGTCTGGATCGGCCTGCTGGCGATCTTTCTCGTCCTCTTCGGCGTCAATACGGCCTACACGCTGTATCTCGGTGCCGGAGAGTCCACGGCGGCCGCCCGCGTCGCCGACATCCAGGTGCAGTCGCAGCAGCTCGCGAAGTTCGCGGGCGAGGCGGTCAACGGCAACGCCGAGGCCTTCGGTGAGTTCAGCGAGACCTACGGCGCGATCAACAACCACCTGCAGGCGCTGAACGCGGCCTACGGCGGCGAAGGCGGCCGCGTGCAGACCGCGCTCGACAAGCTGATGGCGACCTGGAATCCCATGTCCAGCCACGCCCAGCGCATCATCGACGGCGAGCAGAAGGTGCTGGCGCTCGCCGACACGGCCAATGCCTTCACCGCGCGCGTGCCGCGGCTGCAGGCCGACCTGGACGAGGTCGTCCGCGCGATGGCCAACAGCGGCGCGAGCTCCGACCAGGTGCTGATCGCCGCGCGCCAGCTGGTGCTGATCGACCGCATGTCGCGTCGCGTGACCGAGATCCGCGCCGGCGGCGCCGGCGCCATCGTCGCCCGCGACGCGCTGCAGAACGACGCAGCGATGTTCGGCTCGGTGCTCGGCGGCCTGCAGAACGGCAATCCAGAACTCAACTACGTGCGCCTCACCAGCGAGTCGGCGCAGGCCGCGCTGGAGCCGGTCACCACCGCCTACAGCGAACTGCAGGCCGACATCGCCAGCGTCGTCGACGCCTCGGTCGAGCTGTACGAGGTGCAGCAGTCGGCGGCGGCGATCTCCGAGGAATCCAACGTCCTGCTCGACGACGCGCGCTCGCTGTACGAGGCGATCTCGGCGCTGCCGACCACGCGCCTGTTCCCGGGCAACTGGTTCGGCGCCGCCTTCGGCCTGCTGGCGATCCTGTCCCTGGTCGGCCTGCTGGTGACCCTGTCGCGCGACCAGCGTCGCCGCACCCAGGACGCCGAACTGCAGAACATGCGCAACCAGAAGGCGATCCAGCAGCTTCTGGACGAAATCATCCCGATCGCGGAAGGCGACCTGACCATCAATCCGACGGTCAGCGAGGAATACACCGGCGCCATCGCGGACTCGATCAGCTACACCGTCGACGAGCTGCGCACCCTGGTCGGCACGATCAACGAGACCTCGGTGCAGGTGTCGGCCGCGGCGCAGGAAACCCAGGCCACGGCGATGCACCTGGCCGAGGCCGCCGAGCACCAGGCGCAGCAGATCAGCTCCTCGTCGGCAAAGATCAGCGAGATCGCGCTGTCCATCGACGAGGTCTCGAAGAACTCCGCCGAGTCCGCCGACGTGGCGCAGCGCTCGGTGCAGATCGCGGCCAAGGGCGCCGACGTGGTCCGCCAGACCATCCACGGCATGGACAACATCCGCGACCAGATCCAGGAGACCTCCAAGCGCATCAAGCGCCTGGGCGAGAGCTCGCAGGAGATCGGCTCGATCGTCGAACTGATCAACGACATCGCCGAGCAGACCAACATCCTGGCGCTGAACGCGGCGATCCAGGCGGCCTCCGCCGGCGAGGCCGGTCGCGGCTTCGCGGTGGTCGCCGACGAAGTGCAGCGCCTCGCGGAACGCTCCTCCAACGCGACCCGCCGCATCGAGACCCTGGTCCAGACCATCCAGTCCGACACCAACGAGGCGGTCAGCTCGATGGAGCAGACCACCTCCGAGGTGGTCGCGGGTGCGCGCCTGGCCGAGGACGCGGGACTGGCGCTGGGCGAGATCGAGAAGGTGTCCACCGACCTCTCCGACCTCATCCAGAACATCTCGTCGGCGGCGCGCCAGCAGTCGGCGGCGGCGACCAACATCACCGCGACGATGAACTCCATCCAGGAGATCACCTCGCAGACCTCGCACGGCGCGAACCAGACGGCCGAATCGATCGGCAACCTCGCGCAGCTCGCCGCCGACATGCGCCGGTCGGTCGCGAAATTCAAGCTGCCCGGTTGAACGGCAGCGCCTGGACATTGACATGGCTGTGCGCGGCCTCGTGCCCGCACGCGCCGAGTAGGGACGGAAGGCGCCGATGAGGCTCCAGGACAACATCGATTTCACCACGCTGGCCTGGGTCAAGCCCGAGCTGGACGAGACCCTGCTGCAGGCGCGCCGCGCGCTCGAGGAGCATGTCGAGGGCGAGGAGGCCGGGCGTCCGGACGGCAGCCGGCTGCGCCTGGTGGCGGGCCACCTGCACCAGGTGCAGGGCACCCTGCGCATGGTGGAGCTCTACGGCGCGGCCATGGTCGCCGAGGAGATGGAGCAGCTGGTCGGCGCGCTGCTGGGCGGCTCCGCCGGCCAGGCCGACGCGGCCTATACCGCGCTGCTGCGCGGGATCATGCAGCTGCCCGACTACCTCGAGCGGCTGCAGAGCGGCCACCGCGACATCCCGATGGTGCTGCTGCCGCTGCTCAACGAGCTGCGCGATGCGCGCGGGGTGCAGCGCCTGTCGGAATCGGTCCTGTTCTCGCCGGACCTGACCCGCGACCTGCCCTCGAGCGCGCGCGGTCCCGCCGCGGCCCTGCCCGACGCCCCGCTGCGGGTGCAGGTCGAGGCCCTGCGCGGCCGCTTCCAGTCCGCCCTGCTGCAGTGGCTGCGCGAGGAGGACAACGCCGACAACATCACCGCGCTCACCGAGGTCTGCGAGCAGCTGGTGCGGATCACCCAGTCCGAGGACGCGCGCCGCCTGTTCTGGGTCGCGGCCGGCACGCTTGAGGCGCTGCGCGCCGGTGCGTTCGAGGCCTCGCGTCCGCTGAAGCAGGCGCTCGGCCGGGTCGAGCGCGAGATCAAGCGCCTGGCCGAGTCCGGCGATGCCGGCTTCCGCGATGCGCCGCCGCTGGAACTCACCCGCCAGCTGCTGTACTTCGTCGCGCACGCGCCGACCGAGCACGACCGCATCGACGAGATCCGCGGCGTGTTCGGCCTGCAGCGCTACATGCCGAGCGAGGCCGAGCTGGCTCACGCCCAGGGCAGCCTTGCCGGTCACAACCGCGCGCTGCTCGACACCGTCGCCAGCGCATTGAAGGACGACCTCCTGCGGGTCAAGGACGCGCTCGACCTGCACCTGCGCGCCGGCGATCTCGCGCCGGCTGAACTCGGCCCGCAGGTCGAGGTGCTGGACCGCGTCGGCGACACGCTCGGCATGCTCGGCCTGGGCGTGCCGCGTCGCGTCGTCCAGGAGCAGCGCCAGGCGCTGGCCGACCTGCTCGCGGGCGTCCGTGCGGCCGACGAGGGCGCGCTCCTCGACGTCGCCGGCGCGCTGCTCTACGTCGAGGCCACCCTCGACGACCAGGTCGCGCGTCTGGGTCAGGTGGACGAGGCCGACACGCCGTCGAGCATCGAGGCGCGCCGCGTGCTCGAGTCGCTGGTCAAGGAGGCGATCGCCAACTTCGCGCAGGCGCGGCACAGCTTCGTCGCCTTCGTCGAGACCAACTGGGAGCACGACCAGCTGCAGGACGTGCCGCGGTTGCTGGACGAGGTCGCGGGTGCCCTGCGCATCGCCGAGGTCGAGCTGGCGCCGGACTATCTCGTCGCGGTGCGCCGCTTCACCGAGATCGAGCTGCTGCAGCGCCGGCGCGTGCCCAACGGGCGGCAGATGGACACGCTGGCCGATGCGCTGGCCGGCCTCGAGTACTTCCTGGAGGCGCTGCGCGACCAGCGCCCCGGTCGCGACCGTATTCTCGAGGTCGCACGCCACGCGCTGGAGTCGCTCGGCTACTGGCCGCTGCCGACGCACGCCGGACTGCCGCCGCGGCCGTCCCAGGACACGGTCCCGCCGGCGGCGACGGCCGCACCCGAGGCGGCGCCGGCTCCGGTCGAGACGGTGGACGCCGCGGCCGAGGCGGAGGAGGTCGCGAGCAGCGCGTTCGCGGAGTTCGCCGACGCCATTCCGGCCGCGCCGCTGGCCGGCGACGAGGCCCTCGCGGAGCAGGCGCTGCCCGCGCCGGAGGCCGCGACGGCTGCTCCGGCGCCCGAGCCGCAGGCGCAGGTCGCGCCCGTCGCGGACGAGCCGGAGTATGGCTTCGACCGCGGCAACGAGGATATCGACGACGAGATCCGCGAGGTCTTCCTCGAGGAGTTCGAGGAGGAGATCGACAACCTCGACCGCCTGCTGCCGGCATGGCGCGCCGCGCCGGCCAACCTCGAGCTGCTGCGGCCGATCCGGCGCGTCTTCCATACGCTCAAGGGCTCGGGTCGACTGGTGGGCGCGGCGGCCCTGGGCGAGTTCGCCTGGAAGGTCGAGAACATGCTCAACCGCGTGCTCGACGAGTCGCGCCCGGCCAACGAGCCGGTGCAGGCGCTCGTGGATCACGCCTTCCATTGCCTCCCGCAGCTGCTGGCTGCGCTGCGGGGCGAGCGGGTCGTGCTGCCCCAGCTGCAGGCCATCGGCGACACCGCCGATCGCCTGGCCGGCGGCGAGGACGCCTGGGTCGAGGCCGCGGCTCCGTCCGCGGCGGTGGCGGCGGAAGCGCCCGTTCCGGCGGTCGCGGCGCCCTCCGGGGAGCCGGTCCCCGCACAGGCCGAGCCGGCCGCGCCGGATGCAGGCGCGCCTGCGGACGCCGCCGCGCCGGACCACGCCGAAGCGGCGTCGGCCGCGCCGCCGCCGGAGCCCGTCGAACCCGATGCGCCGGCGACCGCCGCCGTGCCCGCTTCGGTCGACGCGGTGCTGTTCGAGATCCTCAAGGCCGAGGTCGCGGGCCATCTCGCGACCGTCGACGCCTGGCTGGGCGAGGCGGATGCGCCGCGCCCGGCCACCGACGCCCTGCTGCGTGCCGTGCACACGATGAACGGCGCCTTCGCGATGACCGAAGTGCCGCTGATCACCGACGTGCTCGGTCCCGCGGAAGGCTTCATCAAGCGGCTCATGGCCAATGAGCGCGAGGCGGACGCCACCGGCGTCGCACTGCTGCGGGAGGCGGCCGCCGCCGTACGCGGCACGGTCGCCGGCCTCGACAGCGAGCGGCCGCACGTGCCGCTCCTGGGCGACCTCGCGCAGCGCCTCACCGAGGCGCGCGATGCGCTGCCGGCGCCGGCTGGCCCTCCGCTGGCGATCGCGCTCGCCGGCGACGACGATCTCGCGGCCGACGACACCGCCGATCCGGGTGTTCCGCAGGCGGTCGAACTCGACGCGCCGGACGTGACCGAGCTGCCGCGATTCGATGCCGATGCGGAGGAGCCGGCACAGGTGCAGTCCGCGCCCGATGCAGGGCAGGCGGAGGCCGAGCCCCGGTCGCAGGAGGCCGACGCCGCCCCGCAGGCGCTCGACGCGGCGCAGGCGGACGAGGTCGAGACGGGCGCTGACGATGCAGCGACGGGCAGCCCGGACGCGGCCGACGGGGCCAACGGGGCGACGGCACCGGAGCAGGCGTTCGATGCGGAGGTCGCGGCGCTCATGGCCGCGATCATGGAAGAGGAACTCGTGCGTGCCGCCGCACTGGGCGCAGGCGAGCCGGAGGCGGTACCGGCGGACGAAGCCGCCTCCGCAGCCGGATCGTTCGAGACGGCCGCTGTGCCGGAGGCGTTCGAGGCGGTCGACCCGCCGGCGGGCGACATCGCCGTGCGGCCGGACACGGAAGAACGCGTGCTCGAAGCCGACTTCGACGTGCGGGGCGTGCTGGACGAGGCCGATGCCGACGCTGTCCGCAGCGACTCCGCGTCGGAACCGGCCGCCGGGGAGACAACGGACGATGCGGGTGCCGCCGACGCCTGGGCGCCGCCGGCGCTGGAGATCCGGGACGCTGGGCCCGGGGCGGCAGCGGCTGGCGAGGACGGAGACGCGGGCGCGGACACGGGCCACGAAGCCGTCGCGCCGGAGATCGAACTCGCCGAGACCGATGCCGGCATCGACGCGCAGGCTGCGGAACGGCAGCCGGAGCAGGAGCCTGCGGCCGAGGTCGCGGCGGACCCGCTCGAGGACGCGCTGCATGCGGCTGCGACCGGGGACGAGGCGCTCGACACGGACGCGGCGCGACACGCCGATACCGACCTGACAGGTGCGGAAGCGGCCGCGGACTGGAGGCCGGAGCAGGCGTCGACCGAAGAGACCGTCGCCGAGGTGGCCCCGCAGGACACGCTTGCGGACCTGCCCGCCGATGCGGTCGATGCCGCCGCGACCGACGTCGATGGTGGCGCTGGCGCCGCGACGGTGACGGACGACGACGCCACGGCGGAAGAGGACGCGGCTGCGCACGTCGCAGCCGCGGAGGACGCCGTGCAGGAACAGGCCGGCGGCGACGCCGCTGCGGCCGACCATGCCGCCGAGCCCGAGCCCGAGCCCGAGCCCGAGCGCGAGCGCGAGCGCGAGCGCGAAGCCGAAGCCGAAGCCGAAGCCGAAGCCGAAGCCGAAGCCGAAGCCGCAGCCGAAGCCGAAGCCGCAGCCGCGCCTGCACCGGTGGCGGCCGAGCGCGATCCCGACCTGCCGCTCGACCTCGGCGACGTCGACGTCGAACTCCTGGACATCTTCCTCGAGGAGGCGCGCGACATCCTCGACCAGTGCGACGCCCCGCTGTCGGCGCTGCGCGCGCAGCCGGGCGACCGCGAGAGCGTCGTCGCGCTGCAGCGCGAGCTGCACACGCTCAAGGGCGGCGCACGCATGGCCGGCCTGTTCGCGATCGGCGAACTCGGCCACACCATGGAGACCCTGCTCGAGGCGGTCGCCGAGGGACGGGTCGAGCTGGCGGAGCCGGGCATGCGCCTGCTGGAGCGCAGCTTCGACCGCCTGCAGACCATGGTCGATCGCGTCGGCGCCCGCCGCGCCGTGGCCTTCCCGCAGCATCTGATCGACGCGCTCGAGACGACCGCCGCCGGCGGCACGCCGGAGCTGGCGCCTGCGCCCGTCGCCGAACTGCCTGCCGCCGAAGCGGCCGCATCCGGCGAACCCCGCTCCGACGGGGCCGCCGCCCATGCGCCGCAGGCCGAGGCGCCGACTCCCGAACCGGCGGCGACCGACGTGTCCGGGCGCGTGGAAGCCGAAGCCGCCGACGCCGCGCCGCCGGTCGAGGCCGTGGAAGGCCATGCGCCGGCTGCTCCCGCGCCGCAGGACGCTGCGATCGACGCGACACGGCCGGCATCCGAGGGCGTGGCGTTCGCACCGGCGCAGCCGGAGCCGGAGGCGGCCGACGCGGCCGCGCAGGCGGTTGCCGCCACGGCGTCGCCGCGGCCGGTGCTCGGGCCGCTGTCGCCGCCGATCGAGGACCTGGTCGGTGAGGACGAGGTCGCGCATGCGCCGCAGGAGCAGGTGCGCATCCGCGCCGACCTGCTCGACCGCCTGGTGAACTACGCCGGCGAGGTCGCGATCTACCGCGCCCGCCTGGAACAGCAGCTCGGCGCCTTCCGCGGCAATCTCGCCGAACTCGACCAGACCATCGGCCGCATGCGCGAGCAGCTGCGCCGCCTCGAGATCGAGACCGAGGCGCAGATCGCCTCGCGCAATCAGCGCGAACAGGAGACGGCCGACCCGTCGTTCGATCCGCTCGAGCTCGACCGCTTCTCGACCCAGCAGCAGCTCACCCGCGCGCTGGCCGAGACCGCGGCCGACCTGGTCAGCCTGCAGGGCGGCCTCGACGAGCACACGCGCCAGTACGAGACGTTGCTGATCCAGCAGTCGCGCGTGAGTTCGGACCTGCAGGAAGGCCTCATGCGCACGCGCATGGTGCCGTTCGAATCGCTGGTGCCGCGCCTGCGTCGCGTGTTGCGCCAGGCGGCCGGCGACACCGGCAAGCAGGTCCAGCTCAAGGTCGAGGGCGCCCAGGGCGAGATGGACCGCAACGTGCTGGAGCAGATGACCGCGCCGCTGGAGCACATGCTCCGCAATGCGGTCGCGCACGGCATCGAGTCGCCGGCTGCGCGTGTCGCCGCCGGCAAGCCCGCGGAAGGCACGGTGCGGGTGGCGGTGTCGCGCGAGGGTTCGGAAGTCGTGCTCACCGTCGGCGACGACGGCCGCGGCATGGACGCCTCCGCCATCCGCCGCAAGGCGATCGAGCGCGGGCTGCTGGCCGAGGACGCCGAAGTCGGCGACGCCGACCTCTACGCCTTCACCCTCGAGAGCGGGTTCTCGACCGCGGGCGAGGTCAGCCGTCTCGCCGGCCGCGGCGTCGGCATGGACGTGGTGTACAGCCAGATCCGCCAGCTCGGCGGCTCGCTGGGCATCGCTTCCGAGCAGGGCCGGGGCGCCGAGTTCAACGTGCGCCTGCCGTTCACCCTGGCGGTGACGCAGGCGGTGTTCGTGCGCATCGGCGACACCTCGTTCGCGGTGCCGATCGCCTCCGTGCGCGGCGTCGGCCGCGTCTCCCGCGAGGTGCTCGAGGCGCAGACGGCGGAAGGCCGCGCCACCTACAGCTACGCCGGCGAGGAGTACCTGGTCCACGATCTCGGCGACCTGCTCGGCATGGGCCAGGCGCGTGCCCAGGAAAGCCTGCAGATGCCGCTGCTGCTGCTGCGCTCGGGCGACATGCGTGCGGCGATCTGCGTCGACCAGGTGCAGGGCAGCCGCGAGATCGTGGTCAAGCCGGTCGGGCCGCAGGTCAGCTCGATCCCGGGCTTCTTCGGCGCCACGATCATGGGCGACGGGCGCGTCGTGGTGATCCTCGACGTGGCCCCGCTGGTGCGCCGCCATGCCGCGGCGCTGGCCGCGGGCCCGGTCCAGGTCGCACCGGCACCGGCACCGCGGCGGGTGCCGCTGGTGATGGTGGTCGACGATTCGATCACCATGCGCAAGGTCAGCGGTCGCGTGCTCGAACGCCACAACCTCGAGGTGCAGACCGCGAAGGACGGCGTGGACGCGATCGAGAAGCTCGCCGAGCGCGTGCCCGACCTGATGCTGCTCGATATCGAAATGCCGCGGATGGACGGCTACGAACTGGCGACGCACATGAAGAACGACCCGCGCCTGCGCCAGGTACCGATCGTGATGATCACCTCGCGCACCGGCGAGAAGCACCGCCAGCGCGCGTTCGAGATCGGCGTCGACCGCTATCTCGGCAAGCCGTACCAGGAAACCGATCTGATGCACCACGTGTTCTCGCTGCTGCAGATGGAGCCTGCGCATGGCTGACGGCGGACTGCGGGTCGCCCTGCTCGCGCGCGCCGGCGCCGCGCGGGAACAGCTCCGCCAGGCGCTCGTCGAGCATGGCGCCGTGCTCGTGGCGGAGGGCGATCCGGCGGAGCTGGATCCGGGCCACGTCGCCGCGCAGGCACCGCAGGTGCTGCTGGTGGGCCTTGAGCCCGCCGTCGAGGACGCGCTGGAGCGCTTCGATGCGCTGGTCGACGACGCCGCGATCGAGGTCGTCTACGACGACGTCGAGGTCACCGGCGGGCTCTCGGGCTGGGAGCGCGCGCGCTGGGTCCGGCACCTGGTCGCCAAGCTGCGCCGCGACGACGAGGTCCTGCCGCCGCCGCCAGAGGGCGCCGAGCCCCTGCCCGGCGGCGACAGCTACGTCGACCTCATCCCCACCGGCACCCTGGTCGGCGCCGAGGCGTCCGCCACGCCGGACGAGGTCGACGCGCAGCCCGCATCGGAGGCGGATGCACGGCCGCAGTCTTTCGCAGCGACCACCGCCATGGACGCCATCCCCGTCGCCGCGGACGACGCCGGGAACCCCGCGCAGGCGCCGTCGTGGCAGATGGAGGATGCAGGGGCCGCGGAGTCCGATGGCCTGGCCGAAGACGCCGGCGCCATGCGGATCGACATCGGCTTCGTTACCGAGGACGACACCGCCGGGGACGGCGCCCAGGGTCTGGGCGAGCTGAGCGAGGAGGACCGCGCGCTGCTGGCGAGCTTCGATGCCGCTGCGGACGAGGATGCTCCGGCCGACGATGAGGCCGACGCGATCGAGTTCGAGTTCGCCGGGCTCGGCGAGGACGAGGGCGATGCCGGCGACGGCGCGACGCCATACCACGACCTCGACGTCGCGGACCCGCAGGACGAGCCGCGGTACCAGCCCCTGCGCGAGCAGACGCCGCCCGCGCCCGGACCTGAGCCGGAAACCGCGGCCACGACCACCGCCGCGAGCGCGACCCCGACCGACCTCGCTTCCGACCGCGCCGGCTTCGGCAGCCTCAGCCTCGCGCCACTCGACGACGACGCGGCACCGCCGGTGACCGCGCCTGCGGCCCCGCGCGCGGCGGCGACGCCCGGCCGCGACTGGCGCGAGATCGACATCTCCGGGCTCAGCCTGGTCGAGGACGAGCCTGCCGATGCCGAGGCCCCTGCCGCCGGCGGGGAGGCGCAGGACGTGGCCGCGCCGACCGCGGCCGACCGCGCGGCCGAGGACGAGGCTGCCGGCAACGGTTCGCCGGCGCGCGCGATCCTGCTGCTCGCCGGGCTCGGCGGGCCCGACGCGGTGCGCCAGTTCCTGGGCGCGCTGCCGGATCGCCTGCGCGTGCCGGTCCTGCTGTGGCAGAAGCTGGACGGTGCGCGTCACGACCGTCTGGTCGCCCAGCTCGGCCGCGCCAGCGTGCTGCCGGTGTATCTCGCGCAGGAGGGGCAGACCGCCCGCGCCGGTCAGGTCGCCGTGCTGCCGGAGACGGTCACCGCGGTGGACGAGGGCGACGGTGTCGTGCGCTTCGTCGCCGGTGCTCCCGACATGCAGGCCCTGGTCCGCGTCGCGGGCGGCGTCAGCGTCCTGCTCAGCGGTGCCGACCTGGCCGCGGTCGAGCCGGCGGTGCTCAGCGTCGCCATCGGCGGACTGGCCCTGGCGCAGGACCCGGGCACCTGCTTCGACGCCGCCGCCGCGACCGCGCTGGCGGCGCGGGGCGGGACCGCTGGCGCGCCGGCGGCACTCGCCGCGCTGGCCGTCGCCCACTTCGCCTGATCCGCATCCATCATTCCGGGCATCGAGCATGAGCATCCACCAGCGCGACATCCGAGGCGTCCTGATCGCCGTGACCGGCGGGCGCCTGCTGCTGCCGAACGCCTCGGTCGCCGAGGTCATCACCTATTCGGTACCCGAATCGGTTCCCGGCGCGCCGGACTGGCTCCTGGGCCGCACGCCATGGCGCGGCTGGCGGCTGCCGCTGGTGTCGTTCACGACGCTCGCAGACTGGGGCCGGGAGCGCGGCGAGCAGGGCGCCAAGGTCGCGATCATCAAGCTGCTCGCGCGCAATCCGCGGCTTCCCTATGTCGCCGTGGTCTCGCACGGATTCCCGCGCCTGGTCACGGTGTCGGCGGATGCGCTCGTGCCGGTCGAAGGCGGCGACGCACCGGGCGGCGCCGTGCATTCGCGGGTGCTGCTGAACGAGGAGGCGGCGGCGATTCCCGACCTCGACATGATCGAGCGCCTGCTCGAGCAGACGCTGTACGCCGCGGCCTGAGTCCGCGGCGAAGGCGGTTCAGCCGAGATCGCCGAAGCGCGCCAGCAGCGCTGCGAGGACCGCGAGACCGGCGGTCTCGGTGCGCAGGATCCGCGGCCCGAACCGCAGTCCCCGGAAATCCGCCGCGGCCAGCGTCGCCAGGTCGCGCTCCGACAGCCCGCCCTCCGGACCGATCACCACCGTCACGCGGTCGGGCGCGGCAGGCAGGTCGCCGAGGCCGGTGCCGGCCTGCGGGTCCAGGATCAGCCGCAGCCCGGCGGGGCGGGTGGCGGCGAAATCGGCGAGCGCGGTCGGTTCGTACAGCTCCGGCAGGCGTGAGCGTCCGCACTGCTCGCAGGCACTGGCGATGACCGCCTGCCAGTGCGCCATGCGCCGGTCCGCCCGCTCGCCGCCCAGGCGCACCTCGGTGCGCTCGGTAACCAGCGGCACGATCGCGGCCACGCCGAGTTCGGTGGCCTTCTGCAGGATCAGGTCCATCTTGTCGCCCCGCGCCAGTGCCTGCGCGAGCACGATGCGCAGCGGCGCTTCGGTGGCGACCGGCGTGGCGCCCTCGATCTCGACCTCGGCCGCCTTCTTCTGCGCGCCGGTGATCCGCGCCGCGTAGTCGTGGCCATCGCCGTTGAAGAGCACACAGGCGTCGCCCACCTGCAGGCGCAGCACCCGCAGCAGATGCACGCTCGCGTCCTCGGGCAGGGTCAGGCGCGCGCCCACGGCGAGCGGCGCCGCGATGTGGCTGCGGGTCAGGCGCACGCGACGGCCTCGTCGATGGCGGCGCGCGTGGTCTCCGCCAGGAGCGCCAGCTCCTCCTCGCCGACGCAGTAGGGCGGCATCCAGTAGAGGATGTCGCCCAGCGGGCGCAGCACGACGCCGCGGGCGAGCGCGGCGCGATAGGCGTGCAGGCCGATGCGCCGCTGCGCCGGGAAGGGCTTGCGCCCGCCGCGCGCGGCCACGAGCTCCATCGCCACGACCATGCCGACCTGCCGGACCTCGGCCACGTGCGGATGCGCGCGCAGCGGCGCCGCGAGCTCGGCCATGCGCGCGGCGGTGCCGCGGTTGCGGGCGACGACGTCGTCCTGTTCGAAGATGCCGAGCGTCGCCAGCGCCGCGGCGCAGGCGATCGGGTTGCCGGAATAGCTGTGCGAGTGCAGGAAGGCGCGTTCGCGGCTGTCGTCGAGGAAGGCGTCGTAGGTCGCCTGCGTGGCGAGCACCGCCGACAGCGGCATGAAGCCGCCGGTCAGCCCCTTGGACAGGCACAGGAAATCCGGCTGGATCCTCGCCTGCTCGCAGGCGAACAGCGTCCCGGTGCGGCCGAAGCCGGTGGCGATCTCGTCGGCGATCAGGTGCACGCCGTGGGCGTCGCACAGCGCGCGCGCGCGGGCGAGGTAGGCCGGGTGGTGCATGCGCATCCCGCCGGCGCACTGCAGCAGCGGCTCGAGGATCAATGCGCTGACGGTGTCGCCGTGCTCCTCGAGCAGCGCGGCGAGGGCATCGGCCGCGCGGTGCGCGCAGGCCTCGGCGTCCTCGCCGGGATGCGCGTCCCACGCGTCCGGCGAGGGCGCGAACAGGGGCTGCAGCAGCAGCGGCGCGTAGACGCGGCGGTACAGCGGAACGTCGCCCACGGCCAGGGCGCCGAGCGTCTCGCCGTGGTAGCCACCGGTCAGCGCGACGAAGCGCGTGCGGCGCTCGTCGCCGCGGTTGCGATGGCTGTGGAAGCTCATCTTCAGCGCGACTTCCACCGCCGCCGAACCGTTGTCGGCGTAGAACACCTTGGTCAGCGGCGCGCGTCCGGCTTCGCGCGGCGCAACCGCCAGCAGGCGCTCGGCCAGCTCGACCGCGGGCGCGTGCGAGAAGCCGGCCAGGATCACGTGCTCCAGCGACGTCGCCTGGCGCGCGATGGCCGCGGCGATGCGCGGCTCCGCGTGGCCGAACAGGTTGGTCCACCAGGAACTGACCGCATCGAGGTAGCGGCGGCCGTCGACGCCCACCAGCCAGGCGCCCTCGCCGCGCTCGATCGGGACCAGGGGCAGCGTGTCGGGATGCTCGCGCATCTGTGTGCACGGGTGCCAGAGCACGTCGAGGTCGCGTCTGCGCCAGCCCTCGGCGCTCTCGGGGGAATGCGGGGAAGACATGGCGCGGCATGGTACATCCCCATGCCGGGGATGCCCGGAGCGCGCTGCTAGACTTCGGCGGATGCCGGCCGGGCCGCCGTGGTCCGGCCCCGAACCGTGGAGCGCGCGTGGCCCACAGCGACAGTCCCGACCGTCCCCTGATCCCGCCGGTGATCCACCGCGTGCGTGCGCGCGAGGAGGCCGACCGCATCGTCGAGACGGTCGACCTGGAGTTCAGCAACGGCGAGCGGCGGCTCTACAGCCGCATCCGCGCGCGCGGCCAGGGTGCGGTGATCATCGCGGCGATGCCGGACCCGGAGACGGTGCTGCTGGTGCGCGAGTACGCCTGCGGCGTCGAGCGCTACGAACTCGGCCTGCCCAAGGGCCGCATCGACGGCGACGAGGGCGTGCTCGCCGCGGCCGACCGCGAGCTCAAGGAGGAGGTCGGCTTCGGCGCGCGCACCCTGACACAGCTGCGCAGCCTCAGCCTCGCTCCGAACTACATGACCCACCAGGCCTACGTGGTGCTGGCCGAGGACCTCTACCCCGAGCGCCTGCCGGGCGACGAGCCCGAGGAGCTCGAGGTTGTGCCGTGGAAGCTGGACGCGCTCGACGAACTGGTCCTGCGCGAGGACTGCTCGGACGGGCGTTCGCTGGCGGCCCTGTTCGTGGTGCGCGAGGTCGTGCGCGCCCGCGGGGCGTGCGCATGAGCGGCCTGCGCGAAGCCTGCATCGCGATCGCGCGCGACGCCGCGGGGGCCATCCTCGAGGTCTATACGCGCGACTTCGAGGTGATCGCCAAGGCCGACGAGTCGCCGGTCACCGCCGCCGACATCGCCGCCCACCGCATCATCCAGGACGGGCTGAAGGCGCTGGAGCCGGACACGCCGCTGCTGTCGGAGGAAGGCCGCCATGCACCGTGGGAGGTGCGCAAGGCCTGGCGTCGCTACTGGCTGATCGACCCGCTCGACGGCACCCGCGAGTTCGTCAAGCGCAACGGCGAGTTCACGGTCAACATCGCCCTGGTCGAGGACGGCGAGCCGGTGCTCGGCATCGTGCTGGCGCCGGTCGGCGGCGACTGCTTCCACGCCGAGCGCGGCCGCGGCGCCTTCCTGCGCACAGCGGGGGGCGATGCGGCGCTCGCCAGCCGCCGCCCCGCGGGCGATCCGCTGCACGTTGCCGCCAGCCGTTCGTGGCGGGATCCGCGGGTCGAGCGCATGCTGGCGCACGTCCCGGGCGCCGAATGCGTGGGCATCGGCTCCTCGCTCAAGTTCTGCCGCATCGCGGAGGGACGCGTCGATCTCTATCCGCGTTTCGGCGCAACCTGCGAGTGGGACACCGCGGCCGGGCAGTGCGTGCTGGAGGAGGCCGGCGGAGGCGTGTTCGCCACCAGCGGCGAACGGCTGGCCTACAACACCCGCGAGTCCCTGGTGAACCCGGACTTCGTCGCGGTCGGCGACCCGGCGCTGCGCTGGCGGGACTGGCTGGATGGCTGAGGCCAGGCCGGACCCGGGCGACATCGCCGGCCTGCTCGCGGTGATGGCGCGCCTGCGCGATCCCGAACGCGGCTGCCCATGGGACCTGCAGCAGCGCTTCGAGACGATCGCGCCGTACACGATCGAGGAGGCCTACGAGGTCGCCGACGCGATCGACCGCGGCGACCTCGACGACCTGCGCGACGAACTGGGCGACCTGCTGCTGCAGGTGGTGTTCCACGCGCGCATGGCCGAGGAGGCGGGCCGCTTCGGCTTCGCCGAGGTGGTCGCGGGCATCCGCGACAAGATGCTGCGCCGGCATCCGCACGTGTTCGGCGATGCGCGCGCCGGCGATGCCGCCGCCGACTGGGAGGCGATCAAGCGCCGGGAGCGACGGGACCGTGGCGCGGCCGACACCTCGGCGCTGGCCGGCATCGGCCGCGGCATCCCGGAATGGCAGCGGGCGCTCAAGCTGCAGGCGCGCGCGGCGAGGACGGGCTTCGAGTGGCCGGCACCGGGGCCGGTGCTGGACAAGCTTGCCGAGGAACTCGCGGAAGTGCGGGCGGAATTCGATGCGGTCGCCGCCGAGCCGGAGGACGCCGCCGCGCAGGACCGGCTCGAGGACGAGCTCGGCGACGTGCTGTTCGTGGCGGTCAACCTGGCCCGGCACGGACGCGTCGACCCCGGCACCGCGCTGCGGCGGGCGAATGCCAAGTTCGAGCGGCGCTTCCGCCGCATGGAGGCGCTGGCGGCGGCGGACGGGCTGGTCTTCGAGCAGCTCGGCCTGGCCGAGCAGGACGCGCTGTGGGCGCGCGCCAAGCGCGAGGAATGAACGGGCGTCGGCGCTGCGCCGCAACGTGCGCGCGCCGGCGCGGATGCGCACCATGCTCGGCCCGCTCCGCCGGGAGACGCCCATGTCCCGATTCGCCAGCTTCCGCGAGTTCTATCCCTTCTACCTGAGCGAGCACGCCCACCCGGTCTCGCGCCGGCTGCACTTCCTCGGCAGCTGCGGCGCCGTGCTGCTGGTGGCGCTCGCCGCGGCCACGGCCAGCGCGTGGTGGCTGCTGGCCGCGCTGGTCTGCGGCTACGCGTTCGCCTGGGTCGGGCACTTCTTCTTCGAGAAGAACCGCCCGGCGACCTTCCGCCACCCGCTCTATTCCTTCCTCGGCGACTGGGCGATGTTCGCCGACATCCTGCGCGGCCGGATCCGCCTCTGACGCGTCAGTCCAGGAAGATCAGCCAGCTGGCCAGCACGATCAGGGCGAAGCCGGCGAGATGGTTCCAGCGCAGCGACTCGCCGAGGTAGAGCACCGAGAACGCGGCGAAGACCGCCAGGGTGATCACCTCCTGGATCGTCTTGAGCTGCGCGGCCGAATAGACCTGGTGGCCGATGCGGTTGGCCGGCACCGCCAGCCAGTACTCGAACAGCGCGATCGCCCAGCTGGCGAAGACGACGATCCACAGCGGCGCCTTCGGGAACTTCAGGTGCCCGTACCAGGCGAACGTCATGAACACGTTCGAGGCCAGCAGCAGGGCGATGGGGGCGAGGAAGGACGCGGCTTGGCTGGGCATGGGGGCAGGGTGCACGGCGGGGGCGACAGCGTAATCCGCCGCCGCCCGCGCCGCCCGGACCAACCTCAGCCCTCGCGCAGTGCCCGCGCCGGCGGCGTGCGCAGCACGTGCCGCGTGCCGAAGCGGCCGGCGGCGATGGCGAGCAACAGGCCACCGGCCGCACCGCCCAGCAGGATCTCCCAGGGCAGTTCCAGTGCCATCTCGAACGCCTGCCGGGCCAGGATCTCGCCGGTGAGCACCGCGCCGAACACCGCCAGCAGCGCGGCCAGCCCGCCGAGGGTGGCGAACTCCACCGTTACCGCCGCCGCGAGCTGCCGCTTGCGGGCGCCGAGGGTGCGCAGCACCGCGCTTTCGAAGCGGCGTTCGGCCGCGGTCGACTGCAGCGCGGCCAGCAGCACCAGCACGCCGGCGGCAAGACTGAAGCCCAGCACCAGCTGCACCGCCTGGGCGACGCGCTGCATCACCTCGCGCACCCGCGACAGGATCGCGTCGATGTCGATGAGGGTGACGTTGGGGAAGGCGCGGCTGACCTGGGCCAGCTCCGGGCCCCGGCCGCCGGGAAGGTGGAAGCTCGAGATCAGGCTGTAGCCGGCATCGCCGACCGCGCCGGCGTTGACCACCACGAAGAAGTTCACCCGGAACGAATCCCACTGCGCCTCGCGCAGGCTGGTGATCGCGAAGTCCAGCACCCGCTCGCCCACGCGCACGCTGAGCGTGTCACCCAGGGCCAGGCCGTAGCGCTCGGCGAACTCGCTCTCGACCGAGGCTTCCGCGGCGCTGCTGCCCGGCTCCCAGAAGCGGCCGGCGACGAGCGTGTTGGCCGGCGGGAAGGTGCTGCGCCAGGTGAAGTTGAGCGGGCGGTCGGGATCGCCGGAGCCGCCGCGGTCGTCGTCGTTGTCGCCGCGGCGCGGCGGCGGCGCGCCGTTGATGCCGACCAGGCGCCCGGTGCTGAACGGCTCGATCTGCACCTGGCTTGCGCCGAGCGCATCGAGGCGGGCCGCGACCGCCTCGCGCTGGTCGGGCTGCACGTTCATCAGGAAGTAGTTCGGCGCATCCGGCGGCAGCCGCGCCTGGCACTGGCGGAGCAGAGCAGGGCCGATCGCGGCCAGCAGCAGCAGCGCGCACAGCGACAGCGACAGGCCCACGAGCTGCAGCACGCCGAGCCCGCGGCGGCGCAGCAGCGAGGCGAGCCCGAGGCGGGCCGCCCCGCGCAGGCGCGCCTGCACCCGTCCGAGCACCCACAGCAGCAGCGCGCCGAGCAGACCCGCCGACACGGCCAGGGCGCCGAGGCCGGCCATCACCCACAGCGCCAGTTCCAGCTCGCGGGTGGCATAGACCGCAAGGCCCACGCTCGCCGCGAGCGCCGCCAGGTAGGCGAGCGCGGAGGTCGGCGGCAGGGTCGCGTAGCTGCGGTTGAGCACGCGCATCGGCGGCACCCCGCGCAGGCGCAACAGCGGCGGCAGGGCGAAGCCGACCAGCAGCACGATGCCGATCGCCGCGCCAGTGAGCGCCGGCGCCGCGTTCGGCAGCGGCAGGCGCGCCGGCAGCAGCGTGCCCAGGATCTCCACCAGTCCGGCCTGCGCGGCCATGCCGGCGGCGATGCCGAGAGCGCAGGCCGGCACCGCCAGCATCACCAGCTGCAGGGCGAGCGTGGCGAGGATGCGGTTCTGGCGCGCGCCCATGCAGCGCAGGATCGCCACCTGGTCGGTACGGCGCAGCGCGAAGCGGTTGGCCGCCAGCGCGGTGGCCACGCCCGCGAGCAGCACCGCGAGCAGCGCCGCCAGGGCGAGGAAGCGGCCGGCGCGCTCGAAAGCCTGGCCGACCGAGCGCTGGGCGTCGGCGAGGCTGACCATGCGGAAGCCCTCCGCGCGCGGCTGCACCCAGTCGCGGAAGGCGTCGACCGCCGCGGCGTCGCCGGCCACCATCAGCCGCTGCGAGACGCGGCTGCTCGGGCCGAGCAGCTCCGCACGCTCCACGTCGGCGAGGCTGACCAGCAGGCGCGGGGCGAGCTGCATCAGCTCGCCCGCCGCATCCGGCTCGGTGTGCAGGAGCCGGCTGACCCGAAGCGCGCCGTCGCCGAACTCGATGCTGTCGCCGACGTCGACGCCGAGCGTCGACAGCAGCCGCGCGTCGGCGTAGGCCTCGCCCGGCGGCGGTGCGCGCGCGGGCTCGGGCGCGAGGCCGCTGCGTTCGCGCGCGACCTGCAGCGTCCCGCGCAGCGGGTAGCCGGCGTCGACCGCCTTGATCTCGGCGAGCTGGCTGGCGTCGCCGGCGAAGACCACGCTGGGGAACTCGACGATGCGCGCGGTGGCAAGCCCCTGCCGCTCGGCCTCCGCCTGCCAGGCCGGATCCGGCGCCTGGCGGCCGCGCACGCCGAAGTCGCCGCCGATGACCTCGGCGCCGCTGCGCTCCAGCGCCAGCTCGACGCGGTTGACGAGCGTGCCCACCGCCGTCATCACCGCCACGCCGAGCACCAGCGCGGCGAACACCGTCGCCAGGTCGCCGTGCCCGAACTCGCGGCGCAGCGAGCGCCAGGCGAAGCGGACGACGTTCATGCCGCCTGCTCCTCGCGCAGGCGGCCGCCCTCGATGCGCAGCACGCGCTGGCAGCGGCGGGCGAGGGCGAGGTCGTGGGTGACCAGCACGAGCGTGGTGCCGGTGTCGCGGTTCATCGCGAACAGCAGGTCGCCGACGTGGCGCCCGGTGGCCTGGTCGAGGTTGCCGGTGGGCTCGTCGGCGAAGAGGATGCGCGGCCGCGCGACGAAGGCGCGCGCCAGGGCCACGCGCTGCTGTTCGCCGCCCGACATCTGCCGCGGGTAGTGGCGACGGCGCGCGGTCAGCCCGACCGCCTCCAGCGCCGCGGCGACGCGGCCGCCGTCCTCCTGGCCGGCGAGCTCCAGCGGCAGCGCGACGTTCTCCTCGGCGGTCAGCGCCGGCAGGAGATGGAAGCTCTGGAACACGAAACCGACTTCGCGCGCACGCAGCGCCGCGCGCGCCTCCTCGTCCATCCGTTCAAGGTGCGCGCCGCCGAGCACGATCTCGCCGCGCGTGGGCACGTCGAGCCCGGCCAGCAGGCCCAGCAGCGTGGTCTTGCCCGAACCCGAGGCGCCGACGATGGCGACGCTTTCCCCGGGGTTCACGTGCAGCGTCACCCCCGCCAGTATCGTCAGTTCCCCTTCCGGTCCCTGCACCGACTTGCCGAGGTCCCGCACTGCAATGACCGCTTCCCCGCCTGCCGCTTCCGTGTCCGCCTGGATCTCGCGCTGCATCGTCGTCCTCTGTCTGTGGATGGCGGCCGCGGCCGCCTGGGCGGCGCCCAGGCCGCTGCTGGTCGTGGGCGACAGCCTGAGCGCCGCGCACAACATTCCCGTGGAATCGGGCTGGGTGAGCCTGCTGGAGGATCGCCTCGCCGAGTCCATGGTGACACCGCCGAAGGTCATCAATGCCAGCATCAGCGGCGAGACCAGCGCCGGCGCGCTGACCCGGCTGCCGGCGCTCCTGGAGCAGCACCGGCCGGGCGTGGTGGTGATCGAGCTCGGCGGCAACGATGCGCTGCGCGGGCTGTCCCCTGTGCAACTGCGCGACAACCTCGCGCGCATGATCGAGGCGAGCCGCGAGGCCGGCGCGAAGGTGCTGCTGCTCGGCATCGAGATCCCGTCGAACTACGGCCCGGCCTACCGCGACCGGGTGCGCGGCGTCTACAGCGGCCTGGCGGAATCGCTGGACGTGGCGATGCTGCCCTTCCTGCTCGACGGCATCGCGCTCGATCCGGCGCTGATGCAGGCCGACGGGATCCATCCGACCGCTGCCGCGCAGCCGCGCGTGCTCGACAACGTCTGGCCGCGACTCGAGCCCCTGCTTGACGAGTGATTCACTGCGTTCACGTTCAAATCACCGCGAAATCGTCAGCTTTCACAAAGCTGAAGCCACTCCGTTGGGGTTTTGATCATGCGTAGCCGAGAAGAACCCGCCGGCCTTGTGCTGGTGGTCGAAGACAACCGCAACATCTCCGAGATGGTCGGCGAATACCTGGAGTCCCGGGGGTTCGGCGTCGACTATGCCGCCGATGGCCTGGACGGATTCCGCCTGGCGAGCGACAACAGCTACGACGTCATCGTGCTCGACCTGATGCTGCCGCGGCTCGATGGCATCGGCGTGTGCCGCCGCCTGCGTCAGGAGGCCAAGAAGGCCACGCCGGTGCTCATGCTCACCGCGCGCGACACGCTCGACGACAAGGTCGCCGGCCTCGACGCGGGCGCCGACGACTACCTGGTCAAGCCCTTCGCCGTGCCCGAGCTGGAGGCGCGCATCCGCGCCCTGATCCGCCGCGAGCGTCGCCAGGTCAGCGCCGAGCTGCTCAAGGTCGACGACCTCGTCCTGGACACCGCCAGCCTGCGCGTGACCCGCGCCGGCCGCGAGATCCAGCTGTCGCCGATCGGCCTGCGCCT
Organism: Coralloluteibacterium stylophorae; assembly: GCF_018122625.2. Taxonomy (GTDB): domain Bacteria; phylum Pseudomonadota; class Gammaproteobacteria; order Xanthomonadales; family Xanthomonadaceae; genus Coralloluteibacterium; species Coralloluteibacterium stylophorae. The sequence goes on from NZ_JAGQFT020000002.1 coordinate 117,845, forward strand.
GCTCACGATCCTGATGCGGGAGTCGCCGCGCGTGGTCAGCCGCCGCGACATCGAGCGCGAGATCTGGGGCGACGCCCTGCCGGATTCCGACACCCTGCGCAGCCACCTCTACAACCTGCGCAAGGCCATCGACCGGCCGTTCGAGAAGCAGCTCCTGCACACGGTGCAGACCGCGGGCTACCGTGTCGCGGACCTGGAAGCCCCGCCGGCGTCCGCGTCCGCGGCGGCTGTCGGAGCCTGAGGACGATGCTCCAGGTGCATTGATGAAACGCAGTTCCGAACTGCGCGAGAAGGTCCGCCGGGCGTTCCTGCTGCATGCCGCATCCATCCTGTTCGCCGCCCTCGCGGGGGCGGCGATCACGTGGCTGGCGATGACGCACGCCCAGGACCGCATCGACGCGATCGGCGAAAGCGCCCTGGCCCTGCTGGCGGCGCTGGCGCTGGTGATCGTGGTCGCAGCCTCATGGCGGACCTATCGCGGCTACAGTCGCGCGGTCGGGCCGATGCGCTGGCTCGCCGGGCGCGTGCGCGACTTCGATCCCCGCAGCCATGCCGGCGACGGTTTCGCGCCGGACGACCTGCCGCGTGGCATGGACGCGGAGACCCGCGTGCTGGCCTCCTCGCTGCACGAGATGTCGCAGCACGTGCAGGAGCTGGTCGAGCGCGAACGCAGCTTCACCCGCGACTCCAGCCACGAGCTGCGCACGCCGCTGACCGTCATCCGCATCGCCAGCGACCTGCTGCTGTCCGATCCGGGGCAGTCGGAGTACGCGCGTCGCTCGCTGCGACGCATCCAGGACGCGGGCCGCGAGATGGAGGCACTGATCGACTCCTTCCTGCTGCTGGCGCGGGCGCCCGACATGGAGCGCACCGGCGAGGAGGCGCGGGTGGCCGACCTGGTCTACGAGCAGGTCGAGGACGTGCGTCCGCTGCTCGAGGGCAAGGACGTCGACCTCCACGTCGAGCACGAGTTCGACTTCCTCGTCCAGGCACCCTCCCGGGTGGTGGCGGTGCTCATCGGCAACCTGCTCAGGAACGCCTGCATCTTCACCGACCGCGGTCGCATCGTGGTGCGGATCGGGCGCGGCGAGGTGACGGTGGAGGACAGCGGCGTGGGCATGAGCGAGGACGTGCTCGCGCGCGCGTTCGAGCCGTTCTACCGCGCCACCGAGGGGCGCCGCGGGCACGGCATCGGGCTGTCGATCGTGCGCCGGCTGAGCGACCGCTTCGGCTGGTCGATCGACCTCGACAGCACCCCCGAGCGCGGCACCGTCGCCCGCGTCCGCTTCCCGGAGGCCGAGGTCGTCGGCCGCCACGTCGTCGTCGAGCACTGAGGTCCGGCGGCCGGCGTCGGGCCCTGCTCAGGTCCCGCTGCGTCGCTCGCGCCGTCGTCGCCACCAGCCGAGGCCGAGCACGAGGAGCATCACGGCCGCCAGCGCGACCAGCGCCTGGCCGAGATCGCCGTCGAGCGCCGACTCTCCCAGCACCACGAAGGCGATGCCGTAGATGCCGCTGATGGCGAAGGCGCAGGTCGCATAGATCGGGAACGGTACCCGCGCGACGCCCAGCAGGTAGTGCTTGGCGAAGAGCGGGACGCCCGGCGCGAGCTTGACCATCAGCGCGAAGCGCCAGGCGTCGGTCCGCGCGCCGGCATAGTCGGGCAGGGTGCGCTGGTGGCGCCGCAGCCAGCGCCGCAGCCATGGCCGCAGGCCGCTGTGTGCAAGCCAGTAGCACAGCACCAGGTTGGCGGCCAGCGCGATCGCCGAGCCGCCGAGACCGCCGGCCACGCCGAAGCGCATGCCGGCGATGATGAAGAAGGGCGTGATCGGCACGCCCAGTGCGGGCAGGACCGCCATCGCCACGAAGAAGGGAACCGGGGCCAGGTCGCGCAGCAGGTCCTGCGCGGCGTCCAGGTCGAGGCCGGCCCAGCGCCATCCAGCCACCGCGGCGAGGGGGAGCGCCGCGACCAGCACGACCGACCCCCACGGCACGGCCCGGGTGCCGCGGTCGTGCACGGAGCGCGCCATCAGGCCGGGTCCGCCGTCACCGCCGATTGCAGCGGGACGGCCCGCACCTCGACGATGCGCGGTCCCTGCATCTCCACGACCTCGAAGCGCCAGCCCTGGTGCTCGAGCGCCTCCCCGGTGGCGGGGACATGATCGAGATGGAAGATCAGCAGCCCGGCGAGGGTGTGGTAGCTCGCCTCGCGGTCGTGGTCGAAGTCGAGCAGGTGCGCCGCGGCCGAGGCGGGCATCCCGCCGTCCAGGCGCCAGCTGCCGTCGTCGTTGCGCGCGGCGATGCGGTCCGGGTCGCGGGTGTCGGCGAGGTCGCCGACGATGGCGGCGAGGACGTCGCTGGCGGTCACCAGGCCTTCGACGCTGCCGTACTCGTCGAGGACCACCGCGACCGGGATCGGATGCCGGCGCAGGTCCTGCAGCACGCGCAGGGCGCTGGCGCTTTCGTGCACGATCAGCGGCGCGGTGATCGCCGCCGCGGGGTCGAGATCGCCGCCGTCGAGCAGCTGCTGCAGGAGCGCGCGCGACTCGACCACGCCTTCGAAGCGGTCGAGTTCGCCACGGGCCACCGGGATGCGGCTGTGCGGCGATTCGCGCAGCGTCCTGACCTGGGCGTCGCGGTCGTCGTCCAGGTCGAGCCAGTCGATGTCCGGGCGCGGCGTCATCAGCCATTCCACCGGCTTGTCGGCGAAGCCGAGCACGTTGTAGACCATGTCGCGCTCGGTCTTTTCGAAGCCCGGCTCGGCGGCGTCGGCCACGCGGTCGTGGACGTCGGCGTCGTCACCGGGGCCGTCCTCGCGCGGGCGGCTGCCGAGCAGCTTGAGCACGGCCTCGGCGGTGCGCTCGCGCATCGGCCGCGCGCGCGCCTGCTTCTGCCGGTTGCGCAGGGCGAGCTGGTTGAACACCTCGATCAGGATCGAGAAGCCGATCGCCGCGTAGAGATAGCCCTTGGGCAGGTGGAAGCCGAAGCCCTCGGCCAGCAGGCTCAGGCCGATCATCAGCAGGAAGCCCAGGCACAGCATCACCACCGTCGGGTGCGCGTTTACGAAGCGCGTCAGCGGCTTGCTCGCCAGGATCATCACGCTCATCGCGACGATCACCGCCACGTACATGATCGACAGGTGCGGGACCATGCCCACCGCGGTGATCACCGAGTCCAGCGAGAACACCGCGTCGAGCACGACGATCTGGGTGACCACCACGCCGAAGCTCGCGTAGCCGCCGCTGCTCTGCGCGTGGTCGCGCCCTTCCAGGCGCGAGTGCAGCTCCATCGTCGCCTTGAACAGCAGGAAGATGCCGCCGGCGATGAGGATCAGGTCGCGTCCGGAGAAGCCGCGCCCGAGCACCTCGAACAGCGGCTCGGTCAGGCGCATGATCCAGGACAGGAACGCCAGCAGGACCAGGCGCATGACCAGCGCCAGGCCGAGGCCGATGATCCGCGCGCGGTCGCGCTGCTCGGGCGGCAGCTTGTCGGCGAGGATGGCGATGAACACCAGGTTGTCGATGCCGAGGATGATCTCGAGCACGATCAGCGTGGCGAGGCCCATCCAGGCGGTGGGGTCGGCGATCCATTCCATGGCGAATCAGGACTCTGCGATGAGCCGGTCGGCCTGCGTCGACGCAGGGCCGCGCAGTGCAGCCGAGGCATGCGCGGCACGTGCGCCGCGCGCGGCGCCGGCCCGCAACGGAGCCGGTGCGGGGCGCGATGCGGGGGCGGACCGGAGGGGGAGGGAGCGCGCGGACCGCGCGGCGGAGCCGCGGGACGCCGCGGTGGCCGGGTCCGGGTCGGAGGCGGGCATGCGTCGAGCATACCCGATGCCGGTGATGCGCCGGTATGCTCGGCGGTCCCGTTCCGTCGCCCGGAGGTTGCATGCGCCGTCTCGCCTTCCTGTTCACCGCCCTCGCCGTCGCCAGCGGCGCACAGGCGGCGGAGCCTCGGGTCGCCATCGCAATCCATGGCGGAGCGGGCACGATGTCGCGCGCCGCGCTGACCCCGGAGGCCGAGAAGGCGATCCGCGCCGACCTCGACCGCGCGCTCGATGCCGGTCACCAGGTACTCGTCGCCGGTGGGCCCGCGCTGGACGCGGTCGAGGCGGCGGTGCGCGTGCTCGAGGATTCGCCGCGCTTCAACGCGGGCCGCGGCGCCGTCTACAACGCCGAGGGCGTCAACGAGATGGACGCGGCGATCATGGACGGGCACAGCCTGGCCGCCGGTGCGGTCGCCGGCGTCCACCGCGTGCGCAACCCGATCGGGCTGGCGCGGGCGGTGATGGAGAAGTCGCGGCACGTGATGCTGGTCGGCGATGGCGCCGAAGCCTTCGGCCGCAGCGTCGGCATCGAGATGGTGGAGCCGTCCTACTTCGGCACCGAACACCGCCGCCGGCAGCTCGAGGAGGCGCAGGCGAAGGAACGGGCGCAGCCGCGGGCGGCCCTGCCCGCCAGCGCCTACTTCGGGACCGTCGGCGCGGTCGCCCTGGATGCGGAAGGCCACACCGCGGCGGCCACCTCAACCGGCGGCATGACCAACAAGCGCTGGGGGCGCGTCGGCGACGCGCCGATCATCGGTGCCGGCACCTATGCCGCGGAGGATTGCGCGGTATCGGCCACCGGCTGGGGCGAGTTCTTCATCCGCCTCGCGGTGGCGTACGACATCTGCGCGCGCGCGGCCTACCGCGGCGACAGCGTGGCCGAGGCCGCGACCGAGGTGGTCATGCGCCGGGTGCCCGGGCTGGGCGGCGACGGCGGCGTGATCGCCATCGACGGGCAGGGCCGGATCGCGCAACCGTTCAACACCCCGGGCATGTACCGCGGCTGGATCGCCGCGGACGGCAGCCGCGGCACCGCGATCTTCGCCGACGCGGAGGAGTGAGGCGGCGCGCCCGCGCAGCGTTGCGCGGGCGCGGACCCGGTCGCGCTAGAAGCCGCGGTCGCCGCCGAGCAGGTCGCCGAGGCTGCCGAGGACCGAGCCCTCTCCCTGGCGCTGGCCGCCGGCCTGCGGCGCGGCCATGAACATGCGGCTGGCCAGGCGCGAGAACGGCAGCGACTGCAGCCAGACCTTGCCCGGCCCGGTCAGGGTCGCGAGGAACAGGCCCTCGCCGCCGAAGAACATGGACTTGACCCCGCCGACGCGGCGGATGTCCATGTCGACGCCGTCGGTGTAGGCGACCACGCAGCCGGTGTCGACGTCCAGGCGCTCGCCTGCGCGCAGCTCGCGCTCGACCACGGTGCCGCCGGCGTGCACGAACACCAGGCCGTCGCCCTCGAGCTTCTGCATGATGAAGCCCTCGCCGCCGAACAGCGCGGTGAGCACCTTGCGCTGGAAGTGGATGCCGATCGACACGCCGCGAGCGGCGCAGAGGAAGCTGTCCTTCTGGCAGATCACCCGGCCCCCGAAGTTCGACAGCGACAGCGGCACGATGGTGCCGGGGTAGGGCGCGGCGAAGGCCACCCGCGCCTTGCCCTGGCCGCCGTGGGTGAACACGGTGGTGAACAGGCTCTCGCCGGTGATCACGCGCTTGCCCGCGCCGACCAGCTTGTCGAGGAAGCCGCCGCCGCCGCCGCGGGTGCCGTCGCCGAAGATCGTCTCCATCCCGACCGCGGCGTCCTTGTACATGAGCGCCCCGGCCTCGGCGATGGCGCTCTCGCCCGGATCGAGCTCGACCTCGACGAACTGCATGTCCTCGCCGTAGAGCCTGTAGTCGATCACGTCGGCGCGCTGGGTCTGCGACATCGGCGGCGGCCGGGTGCCGGCCGGCGTCGGCTCGCCGCCGAGCTCGGCGCAGCTCGCGATCGGGATCCACTCGGCGAAGCCGGCGCGCCAGCAGTGGCCCTGCGGATGCGCGCGGGCGCGTGCGATCGCCGCCTCCTCGTCGAGCGGGCCTTCCTGCTTGCCGTCGTAGCTGAGGTACCACTGGTGCATGGGTCGTCTCCGGATAGGGCGCGGGGAGCCCGATGATGCCGGGCGTGGATGACCGGGTCAGCCGCCGGAGGTCACGGCAGCGGCGGGGCCGGCGGCAGCAGGCGGGCCTCGATGCCGGCACGTGCGGCGGCATCCAGGCCGAGCGCGTCGGCCAGGCGCGCGAGGTAGTCGCGCTCGGCCGGGGTGTCCACGCGGATCGCCAGCAGCGATGCCGCGTAGGCATCCGCGGCGAGCCCGTCGCGGAGCGTGGCGATGAGGCGCTCCAGCGGCAGCGGATGCGCAAGCTCGTGGTCGAGCGCGGCCAGGGCCTCGGTATCGAGACCGGCCTCGCGGGCGCGCGAGACGATGCCACGATGCTCCTGGCTGTCGATCAGGCCGTCGGCATGCGCGGCGGCGATCATCGCGCGGACCAGGGCGAGCGCGTCCTGCTGCTCCGGTGTCATCGGTGCGGTTGCTGCGCTGCGCGCGGGCGGAGGCGGCGGGGTGCCGGCGGGCGCTGCCGCCGGGGTGCCGGCGCGGGCCTGGTCCTGCTCCCGGTAATGCTCCCAGGCCGCATAGGCGACGCCGAGCGCGCCCAGGGCCAGGCCGCTGCGGCCGACGAAGCCCCCGAGCCCGCTGGCGTTCCCGGGCGCAAGGCCATAGCGCTGGTGCTTCTTCCTTTTCTTCTTGCCGTAGCCGCCGCCGAGCGACTCGCCCAGCATCTGGCCCAGGAGGTGCCTCGCGTCGAACATGCGCCGTCTCCGAGCAGGGCGGAAGCGCCGGGCCACGCGGGTGCGCGACCGGCTCCGCGGCGCCATCCTGCCATCCGGGGGCTCCGGACGCGGGCGGGCGCTGTGGCACCATACGCGCTCCCCATCGCCAGACCCGACGGCCCCGGCCGGACCCACATGCTGATCTTCGAGCAGTCGCAGCCCGGCCGCAGCGCCGCCGCCCAGCGCCCCGAGGGCGCCGATGCCTCCGCGCTTCCCGAGCGCTTCCGGCGCACCTCGCCGACCGGCCTGCCGGAGGTGTCCGAACTGCAGGCGGTGCGGCATTTCACCAACCTCAGCCGCAAGAACTTCTCGATCGACACGAACTTCTACCCGCTGGGTTCGTGCACGATGAAGTACAACCCGCGCGCCTGCCATTCCCTGGCGATGCTCGACGGCTTCCTCGGCCGCCATCCCTATGCGCCCGATGCGCTCTCGCAGGGCTTCCTGTCGTGCATGTACGAGCTGCAGGAGATCCTCGCCGACGTCACCGGCATGCAGGGCGGCGTCTCGCTCACGCCGATGGCCGGCGCGCAGGGCGAGTTCGCGGGCATCGCGATGATCATGGCCTACCACCGCCAGCGCGGCGACCTGGAGCGGACCGAGATCATCGTGCCCGACGCGGCACACGGCACCAATCCCGCCACCGCCGTGATGTGCGGCTGCACGGTGCGCGAGATCCCGACCCAGGCCGATGGCGACGTCGACGTCGAGGCGCTGAAGAAGGTGCTGGGCCCGAAGACCGCCGGCATCATGCTGACCAACCCGTCGACGATCGGCGTGTTCGAGCGCCGCATCGTCGAGATCTCGAAGCTCGTGCACGAGGCCGGCGGCCTGCTGTACTACGACGGCGCCAACCTCAACGCCATCCTCGGCAAGGTGCGGCCCGGCGACATGGGCTTCGACGCCATCCACATGAACCTGCACAAGACCTTCTCCACCCCGCACGGCGGCGGCGGGCCGGGCGCCGGCGCGGTGGGCGTCTCCGAGCGCCTGCGCGAGTACCTGCCGGTGCCGCAGGTGGTGAAGGAAGGCGAGGGCTACCGCCTCGTCCACGAGAAGGAGCGTCCGCTCTCGATCGGCCGGTTGTCGACCTTCGCCGGCAACGCAGGAGTGCTGCTGCGCGCCTACGTCTATGCGCGCCTGCTCGGCCGCGAGGGCATGCGCCGGGTGTCGGAGTTCGCCACGCTCAACGCCAACTACCTGGCCAGGCGCATGGCCGAGAAGGGCTTCGACCTCGCCTATCCGCAGCGCCGCGCCAGCCACGAGTTCATCGTCAGCGTGCAGAAGCAGAAGAAGGCGCACGGCGTGACCGCGCTGGACTTCTCCAAGGGCCTGCTCGACTACGGCATCCACGCGCCGACCAACTACTTCCCCCTGCTCGTGCCCGAGTGCCTGCTGATCGAGCCGACCGAGACCGAGAGCAAGGAAGTGCTCGACGGCTTCGTCGAGGTCATGGCCGAACTGCTGGAGAAGGCGAAGACCGATCCGGAGTGGCTCAAGGCCGCGCCCTATACCACGCCGGTGCGTCGCCTCGATGACGTCAAGGCCGCCAAGGACCTGGATCTGGCGTATCGCGCACGAGCGTGAGGGCATGCGCGACGGCCGCGCCAGCAACGTCCCGCGCGGCCCGCGCGGCGTCCTGCGGGCCGCGCGCTGGTCGCTGCGCGGCCTTGCCGCCGCCTGGCGCTACGAGGCGTCGTTCCGCCTGGAGGTCTGCGTCGCGGCGGTCCTGCTGCCGCTCGGCGTGTGGCTCGGCCAGAGCCCGGTGGAGCGGGTGCTGCTGACCGGGACCGTGCTCCTGGTGCTCACGGTGGAACTGCTGAATTCGGCGATCGAGACGGTCATCGAGCGCTTCGACCCCGGCTTCCACGTGCTCGCCGGGCGCGCCAAGGACCTGGCCTCGGCCGCGGTCTTCGCCGCCATGCTCAACGTGGCCGCGTGCTGGCTGCTCCTGCTGCTGCCGCGCTGGCTCGGCACATGAGGATCCCGACCCGATGATGGAACTGCTGACCAGCCCCGAAGCCTGGATCGCCCTGTTCACCCTGGCGACCCTGGAGATCGTGCTGGGCATCGACAACCTGGTGTTCGTGTCGATCGCGGTGAGCCGCCTGCCGCCGTCGCGGCGCGACTTCGCGCGGCGCTTCGGCATCGCCGTGGCCTGCCTGACCCGCATCGGCCTGCTGCTGACGCTCGCCTACCTCGCGCGGATGAGCGAACCGCTGTTCCTGCTGTTCGGCCAGGGCATCTCGATCCGCGACCTGATCCTGATCCTCGGCGGCATCTTCCTGGTGGTGAAGGGAGCGCTCGAGATCCGCTCGGCCATCGCCGGCGAGGAGGATTCGGCCGGGGAGGGCAAGGCCTCGGCGGTGTTCGCGCTGGTCATCGCGCAGATCGCGGTGATCGACATCGTGTTCTCGCTGGACTCGGTGATCACCGCGGTGGGCATGGTCGACCAGGTCCCGATCATGGTCGGCGCGATCCTGATCGCGGTGACGCTGATGTTCTTCGCCGCCAATCCGCTGGGCCACTTCATTGACGCCAACCCGACGGTGAAGATGCTGGCGCTGGCCTTCATCGTGCTGGTCGGCCTGGTGCTGGTCGCCGACGGCTTCGGCTTCCACATCCCGCGGCCCTACGTGTACGTCGCGATGGGCTTCTCCGGCGTGGTCGAGGTGCTGAACCTGATGGCGCGGCGGCATCTGCTGCGGCACGACGGGCAGGATCGGTGAATCCCGATCGCGCCCATGCGCCGGTGACGCCGCGTCAGGCAGAATGTCCGCTTCCCCGCGGAAGCCGCTGACGCATGGTCTACCTGCACCAGATCGACCCGATCGCGCTTTCGCTCGGGCCCCTCGCGATCCACTGGTACGGGTTGATGTACCTGGCCGGCTTCGTCGCCGCCTGGTTCCTGGGGCGCGCGCGCATCCGCCAGGGACGCCTGCCGGGCGTGGACGAGAACGGCCTCGGCGATCTCTTCTTCGCGGCCATGCTGGGCGTGGTCGTCGGCGGACGCATCGGCTACGTGCTCTTCTACGACTTCGGCGCCCTCCTCGCCAACCCGCTGATGCTGTTCAGGGTCTGGGAGGGCGGCATGAGCTTCCACGGCGGGTTGCTCGGCGTGCTGGTGGCGGGCCTCTGGTGGTCGCGGCGCGCGGGCCTGCACTTCTTCGACGTGATCGACTTCCTCGCCCCGCTGGTGCCGCCGGGGCTGGGCTTCGGCAGGCTGGGCAACTTCATCGGCGGCGAGCTGTGGGGCAAGTTCACCGGTGCCGGCTGGGGTGTGGTATTTCCGAACGCACCGGAGCTGCGCGGGCAGAGCATGGAGGCGATCCGGGCCATGGACGCGGCCGGTGCGCTCGAGGGATTCGCGCGGCACCCGTCGCAGCTCTACCAGGCCGGCCTCGAGGGCCTGGCCATGTTCCTGCTGCTGTGGTGGTTCTCGCGGCGGCCGCGGCCGCGTTATGCCGTGTCCGGACTGTTCGCGATCCTGTACGGCTGCTTCCGGATCCTGGTCGAATTCGTGCGTGTGCCGGACGCGCACATCGGCTACCTGGCCTGGGGCTGGGTGACCGAGGGGCAGCTGCTGAGCGTGCCCTTGATCGCCATTGGCGTGTTCCTGCTGTGGCTGTCGCGCCGCGCGCCGACCGTGCAGCCGCTGCCGCCGTCCGCCGCCACGCCCGGAAAGGCCGCCTGATGCGCCAGTACCTCGACCTCCTCGGCCACGTGCTCGAGCACGGCACCGTCAAGGGCGACCGCACCGGCACCGGCACGCGCTCGGTGTTCGGCTGGCAGATGCGCTTCGACCTGCGCCAGGGCTTCCCCCTGGTCACCACCAAGAAGCTGCACCTGCGCTCGATCGTGCACGAGCTGCTGTGGTTCCTGCGCGGCGATACCAACATCGCCTACCTGCGCGAGAACCGGGTCTCGATCTGGGACGAGTGGGCGGATGCCGACGGCGAGCTCGGCCCGGTCTACGGGCGGCAGTGGCGGAGCTGGGAAGGCGCCGGCGGCGAGACCATCGACCAGATGCGCTGGGTGGTGGAGGAGATCCGGCGCAACCCCGATTCGCGGCGCCTGGTCGTCTCCGCCTGGAACGTGGCGGAGCTGCCGAAGATGGCGCTGATGCCCTGCCATGCGCTGTTCCAGTTCTACGTCGCCGATGGCCGCCTGTCCTGCCAGCTCTACCAGCGTTCCGGCGACATCTTCCTCGGCGTGCCCTTCAACATCGCCAGCTACGCCCTGCTGACGCACATGGTGGCGCAGGCCTGCGACCTCGAGGTCGGCGATTTCGTGCACACGCTCGGCGACGCGCATCTCTACAGCAACCACCTCGACCAGGCCCGCGAGCAGCTCGCGCGCACGCCGCATCCGCTGCCGCGGCTGCGCCTGAACCCGGAGGTGCGCGACCTCTTCGCGTTCCGCTACGAGGACATCGGGATCCTGGACTACGTCTGCGATCCGGCCATCCGCGCGCCGGTGGCGGTGTGACCCTCGCCCTGGTCGCCGCGCTCGACCGCAATCGCGCGATCGGCCGCGGCAACGCGCTGCCCTGGCGGCTGCCGGACGATCTCAGGCGCTTCAAGACGCTGACGCTCGGGCATCCGGTGCTGATGGGGAGGAAGACCGCGGAGTCGCTGGGGCGTGCGCTGCCCGGGCGCGAGAACCTGGTCCTGACCCGCAGCGGCCGCGCTCCCTTCTCAGGCATGCGCGCGGTCGCTTCGCTGGAGGCGGCGCAGGCGGTGGCCGGTGCGGCGACGCTGATGGTGATCGGCGGCGGCGAGGTCTATGCGCTGGCGCTGCCGCATGCGCAGCGGCTGCATCTCACCCATGTCGATATCGCGATCGACGGCGCCGACGCATTCTTCCCCGCCTTCGCGGCCGGCCAGTGGCGCGAGGTGGCGCGCGAGGCGCATCCGGCCGACGCGCGGCACGCCGTCGCGTTCGACTACGTCGACTACGTCAGGGCCTGACGCTCAACCCGCCTTCGCGTCGCGGCCCGGCACCTGCACGATGCGGCGCTCGTCGCCGTCCAGGCGCAGCGCGGTGAGCGGGCCGCCCCAGACGCAGCCGGTATCGAGCGCATAGATGCCCATGCCCATCTGCAGGCCCAGCGAGGACCAGTGGCCGCAGACGATGGGCAGTTCGCGCTCGACCCGCCCCGGGGCCGAGAACCACGGATAGACGCCGGCCGGCTGCGTGCCGGGCATGCCCTTGACGTCGAACACGATGCGCCCGCCCGGCGTGCAGTAGCGCATGCGGCTGAACACGTTGATGATCGCGCGCCAGCGGTCGCCGCCGGCCAGGCGCGGGCTCCAGCCCGGCTTGTCGCCGTAGAGGTTGCGCAGCAGCTTGGCGTGGGCCGGCCCGCGCAGGCGCTCCTCGACCTCGGCGGCGTAGCCGCGCGCCTCGTCGAGGCCCCACTGCGGCAGGATCCCCGCGTGCAGCATCGCGAAGCCGAGGTCGCGGTCGATGTGCATGAGCGGCTGCTGCCGCAGCCAGTCGAGCAGCACGTCGCGATCCGACGCGAACAGGATCCGGCGCAGGTCGGGGTTGACCTTCTGCTGTTCCTCCGGCCGCCGCAGGCCGATCGCCAGCAGCGAGAGGTCATGGTTGCCGAGCACCACGGTGCAGCTCGCGCGCAGCTCGTGGACCAGGCGCAGCGTTTCCAGCGACTGCATGCCGCGGTTGACCAGGTCGCCGCACAGCCACAGGCGGTCGCGCGCGGGGTCGAACGCGATCTTCTCGAGCAGTCGCTGCAGCGGGTCGTAGCAGCCCTGGAGGTCCCCGATCGCCCAGATCGCCATCAGTGCAGGGTTCGCGGGACCGAGAGCGTGAACGCGGGGATCGGCGCGAGGAACTCGTCCCCGTCGTCGTCGCGCATGGCGTAGCTGCCGCGCATGGTGCCGACCGCGGTCTCGAGCACGGCGCCGGAGGTGTACTGGAAGTCGTCGCCGGGGCGCAGCCACGGCTGTTCGCCGACCACGTCCTCGCCGCGCACTTCCTGCACCTTGCCGTTGGCGTCGGTGATGATCCAATGCCGCGCCACCAGCTGCGCGGCGCGCCGCCCGGTGTTGCGGATGGTGATCGTGTAGGCGAAGACGTAGCGATCGTCGTCCGGTGCCGACTGGTCGGCGAGGAACCGTGTCGCCACCGCGATCTCGATAGGGGAGGCGATGTCGCTCATGCCCGGCATTGTACGTAAACCACCGGCGCCCGGTGCCGACAACATGAACCGCGACGCGTGCCTAGCGCGCGTCGGCGAGCAGGTTGGCGAGGGCGACGAAGCGCTCGACCGCGACCGTCTCCGCGCGCGCGCCGGGATCGATCCCGGCCGCGTCGATCGCCTGCGCATCGCAGACCGGCGCGAGCGCGTTGCGCAGGGTCTTGCGACGCTGCCCGAACGCGGCGCGCACGACGCCGGCGAACAGGGCCGGATCGGCGATGCCGACGGCGTCCTCCGGCTTCGGCACCAGGCGCACGACCGCGGAGTCGACCTTCGGCGGCGGCCGGAACGCGCCCGGCGGCACCCGGATCAGCGGCGTGACCCGGCACCAGGCCTGCAGCATCACGCTCAGGCGTCCGTAGACCTTGGAGCCCGGCGCCGCGCCCATGCGGTCGACGACCTCCTTCTGCAGCATGAAGTGCATGTCGCGCACCACCGCGCGGTGCGCCAGCGCGTGGAACAGGATCGGCGAGGACAGGTTGTAGGGCAGGTTGCCCACTAGGCGGATCGGAGCGCCCGCGGCGAGCGCGGTCAGGTCGACATCGAGCACGTCGGCGTGGATCACCTCGAGTTCGCCGAGGTCGCCGGCGGCGGCCCGGAGCGGCGCGATCAGGTCGCGGTCGAACTCGATCGCGGTCAGCGTGCGGTGGCGGCGCAGCAGGGGGAAGGTCAGCGCGCCGGCGCCGGGGCCGATCTCCACGATGCGCTCGCCCGGCTGCGGATCGAGCGCCTGCAGGATCCGCTCGACCACGCTGGTGTCGTGCAGGAAGTGCTGGCCGAGGGACTTCTTGGTGCGGTGGGCGTCGAGCGACATGGCGTGGCGGAGCGCGGGCGGCGCGGAAGGGTACGGCATCCGCGCGCTCGGCGCCGGATGCTCCGGCGTCAGCCGCGGGCGGCGCCGGCCAGGCGCGCGCAGAGACGGTGCGCGGCGCGCAGGCTGGAGACGTCGGCGACGCCGCGTCCGGCGAGGTCCAGGGCGGTGCCGTGGTCCACGGCCACGCGGGGGTAGGGCAGGCCGAGGGTGATGTTCACCGCGCGCTCGAACCCCGCGAACTTCAGCACCGGCAGGCCCTGGTCGTGGTACATCGCCAGCACCGCGTCGCAGCGCGCGAGCCGGTGCGGCAGGAAGGCGGTGTCGGCAGGCAGCGGGCCCTCGAGCAGCAGGCCTTCCTCGCGCAGCCGCCGCAGGGCCGGGGCGATGACCTCGATCTCCTCGCGGCCGAGATGGCCGTCCTCGCCCGCGTGCGGGTTGAGCCCGAGTACCGCGATGCGCGGGCGGACGATCCCGAACCGGCTGCGCAGCGACGCGTCGACGGTCCGCAGCACCGTCTCCAGGCCGGCGCCGGTGACGGCGTCGGCGACCGCGCGCAGCGGCAGGTGCGTGGTGGCCAGCGCCACGCGCAGCTCCCGCGCGTCCGCGTCCTCGGCGCCGACGGTGGCCAGCATCATCACCACCTCGCAGCCTGCGTGGGCCGCGAGCAGTTCGGTGGTGCCGACGTAGGGGATGCCGGCGGCGTTGATCGTCGCCTTGTGCGTCGGGCCGGTTACCAGCCCGTGGCAGTCGCCGCGCAGGCAGGCATCGGCGGCGGCGGTCAGCGCCTGCACCACCGCCGGCGCGTTCGCCGGATCCGGCTCGCCGAAGCGCGTCGTCCGGGCCTGGGGCACCGCATGCACGGCGAGGGTGGCCGGGGCGCGGGCGGGAGCGCCGTCGTGGCTCAGCCGGAGCGGCAGGCCGAGCAGGTCGGCCGCCGCCTCGAGCGTCGCAGGATCGGCGAAGGCGACGAGATCGTGGTCGCGTGCGTCCTGCGCCAGGCGCACGCAGAGCTCGGGCCCGACGCCGGCGGGTTCGCCGGGAACGAGCGCGAGCCTGCGCGTCACGCCGGGATCAGGGCGTCGCGGTCGAGGCGGAGCTGTCGGCCGCCGCGCCGGCCAGGCGCACGTCGACATAGGCCTCGCCGCGCAGCTGGCGCAGGAAGCGCTCGTATTCCTCTTCCGACTTGCGGCGGCCGATCGCCTCGCGCACCTGGTTGCGGCGCAGCTCCTCGGTCACGTCCTGCTGGCGCGAACCGAGACGTTCGATCAGGTGCCAGCCGACGTCGCTCTGGAACGGCTGCGACAGCCCGCCGTCCTCCAGCGCAGTCAGCTGCGCCGCGACCGCGCCGCCCCAGGCGTTCTCCTCGAACCAGCCCATGTCGCCGCCCTCGGCGCGGGTGGAGGTGTCCTCGGACACCTCGCGCGCGACCTCGGCGAAGTCGTCGCCGCCGACGATGCGGGCGCGGGCGGCGTCGATGCGCTGCTTGGCCTGCTCCGGCGAGACCACTTCGCTGGTGCGGATGAGGATGCCGCGGGCGTGGTACTGCGTGGCGATCTGGCGCTGGGCCTCGCGACGGTCGATCACCTGCAGCAGCGTGTAGCCGCTGGGACCGCGGATGGGGTCGGTGACGCCGCCGGGCGGAAGATCGCGGACGACGTTGGCGAACAGCGGCGGGATCTCGTCGTAGCTGCGCCAGCCGAGGGTGCCGCCTTCCAGCGCGTTGGGGCCGTCCGAATAGCGCGCGGCGGCCGCGGCGAAGTCCATCTCGCCGCTGGCGATCAGGTCCTTGACGCCCTGCGCCTTGGTCAGGCCGGTCTGCGCCTGCTCGGGCGTCGCCCCGTCGGGCAGTGCGATCAGGATGTTGGCGATCTGCACCTGCTCGCCGCTGCCGCCGGCGCCGTTGGCGATCGCGTTGTCGACCTCGGCATCGCTGACGCTGACGCGGCTGCGGGTCAGCTGCTGCTGCAGGCGCTGGACCAGGAGCTCGTCGCGCAGGTTGCGCCGGAATTCCTCGAACGAGAGCCCTTCCGCCTCGATCCGGCGCCGGAAGTCGTCCGGCGTCATCTGGTTCTGCTGCATCACCGCCTGCGTCGCCTGGTCGAGTTCGGCATCGCTCACCCGGATGCCGCTCTCGTTGGCACGCGCGACCTGCAGCTTCAGCAGCACCAGGCGGTCGAGCACCTGGCGGCGGAGCACGTCATCGGGCGGGAGCGCGTTCGGATCGTTCGCGTACTGCGCGCGGACGTTGGCGACGGCCCGGTCGAGTTCGCTCTGGAGGACGACGCTCTCGTCGACGACGGCGACGATGCCGTCGATCTGCTGCGCCTGCACCGGCGCAGCCACCGTCGCGAAGGCGAGCAGGACGGGAAGGAGGAAGCGGGAAGGATGGGTCATTGCGGGGTGCCGGAGCGGGCGGCCGTGGCGCGCAGCGAGGCGCGCCGACCGCGGGATGGATCAGCGGAAATCAGCGCTGGTAGCCGAGGATAGTACCCGTCAGCAGCTCTTCAGTCTTGCGGCCAAATGAACCGAGCCCCTTGAGCTCGAGCTCGAAATAGATGGCGTTGCCCTTCTCCACGTCGTCGAGGTCGTCGGTGTAGCGGCTCTTGACGTAGTGCCGGCCCATGGCCCTGACCGCCACGCAGCAGCTCTGCCACTCCACGCCCGCGATCGCGTCCGCCGTCGACTCGTCCGGCAATGAGTAGTTCCAGCGCGCGATGAGGCGCCATGCCGGGCTTAGGGGATAGACGGTGGATACGTCCGTCTGCTCGAGCAGGCCGCGTCGATAGCGGTAGGAGGCATTGACCAGGCCGCCGGCACCGAAGCGGTACTGGGTGCGCAGGATGTTCAAGGCCGTCTGCTCGTCCTCCGGATCCCATTGATAAGAGGCGCCGACGTCCCAGTCGTCGGTCAAGGCCGCAGTCAGGTCGGCGATATAGAACGACCCGTCGAGAACGACCTCGCTCGGCCTCCCGCTGCGGGTCACCCGTGGGGAGTCGAAATAATGGATCCGACCAAGACTCAGCACCCCCAGCTCACGGCCGGTGTTCGCCTCGTGCAGACGGGTGCTGACGGCGCCGGTGAGTTGGTTGGCGTCGACCTGTCTGTCCGCACCCGAAAACGTGTTGTCGCGAAAGAGCTGCTGATAGCTGAAAAGCAGCTCCCGCGTGTCGAAGATCGGGATGTCGCTCTGGTCCCGGTACGGAACACGCAGGTAGAACAGTCTCGGCTCCAGCGTCTGCACCAGATCGCGCTGGCCCCAGTGCAGGTCGCGCTCGAAGAACAGCCCGCTGTCGAGGCTGTAGATTGGCACGGATCGGGTCGGTTGCAGGTTGTCCTGGCGCGACCCGTACGGATCGAGTTCGTAGCGCGTGTGCCGATAGGCGAATTGAGGCCTGACGAACCACCAGGATCCGGCGAAGTCGAGCCGGGCGTACGGCTTCAGATCGAGACGTGCCCCTTCGATACGGTCACTGTGGCGGAAGTCGACCACCTCGCTGCGAAGCCCGACCGTCAGATACTCCCCCAGCGGGCGGTCATAGTCGAAGTTGATCTTGGGCAGTTCGAAATACGGAACTTCGGCGTCACTAAGCCAGGGATCGAGGATCTGCCAATCCTCGATCCGCACGCGGGCAGTCCAGTAGGTGCCTCGGCCAACGAGTGCAGCGGAGCTGCGCAGAAGACGTTGATAGGAGTCGGTACTCGTCGTACTGAAGTCTTCCCGGAACCTCCCATCGCTCACGCGATGCACGTTCACCTTGGCCGACCAGCGTTCGTCGAAGACGCTCCGATGCGTCAAGTGATATTCGTACCGATCGTGCCCGCGGATCTCGTCATCCTCGGACTCGGTGTCGTTGGGCAGCCAGCTCGTCTCGATCACGCCGCGACTGCTGCCGAACAGGTAGCGGAACTCGCCGTTCAGCATGACCCCGCGCTGGCTCATGATGCGCGGGGTGATGGTGGCGTCGTAGTTCGGCGCGAGGTTGAGGTAGTAGGGCAGGAACAGGTCGACGCCGAGGTCGTCCTCGTAGCCCACGGTCGGATACAGGAAGCCGCTCTTGCGGCGGTCGTCGATCGGGAAGCTCAGCCACGGCGTGTACAGGACCGGCACGTCGCCCACGCGCACGGTCACGTTGCGGGCCACGCCCTCGCCGGCATCCTGGTCGATGTCGAGCTCGCGCGCGCGCAGCTCCCACTTGCGGTCGGTGGGATCGCAGGTGCTGTAGGTCGCCGCATCCATGTGGCCGAGCACGCCGCGCACGTCCACGCTCTCCGCGCTGCCGTTGCCGCGCTGCGCGAGCAGCTGGTAGCGCACGTCCTCCAGGTGGTGCGTGTCGGCACCGGTGTCGCCCTCGGCGGACGTCGCGCGCATGCGCAGGCCCGCGTCCTGGTAGCGGACGTTGCCCTCGGCCCGGTAGCGCTCGGATTCGAACAGGTAGGTCAGCGCGTCGCTGCCCAGCCACTGGGTTCCGCGCTGCAGGCGCACGTCGCCGCGGAACACGCTGCTGCGCTGGTTCTCGCCCTCGAGGGTGTCGAAGTCGATCAGCGTCTCCGAGGTGGCCGGGTCGCCGGCATCGGCGGGGATGTCGGCGAACGGCGCGATGGCCTCCGGGCCGCGGCACAGCACCCATGCGTCGGCGGGAAGTTCGGCGGCGTGCGTCGCCCCGGCGGCGATGCAGATCGAGAGCAGGCTCAGGCGCGGGATCGGGCGCAAGACGTGTCCGGAAGGGGAGAAAAAACCGCGCTAGCTTGCCGCAAGGGCGCACCCGCGGCAACGCGACAGGCACCGGCCGGACGGGCCGCCGGAGGCGACCCGGCGGCGCTCTGGCACGTCCGCCTCAGGCCTCCGCCAGGGCACCCACGTGCGCCACCGCAGCCTCGCGCAGCGCACTCAGGCTGTAGCCGCCTTCCAGCATCGAGAGCGCGCGGCCCTGCGCGTGGCGCCCGGCGAGCGCGACGAGTTCGGTCGTCAGCCAGGCGAAATCGGCGCTGTCGGCACCGAGGTCGGCCAGCGGGTCGAGGTGGTGCGCATCGAAGCCCGCGGAGATCAGCACCAGCTGTGGCCGGAAGTCCTCCAGCGCGGGCAGCAGTTCGTCGTGCCAGACGCGCCGGAACGCGGCGCCGTCGGCACCGGGCGGCAGCGGCGCGTTGAGCACGTTGCCGACGCCCCGCTCGCTGCGGAAGCCGGAGTCGGGATACAGCGGGGACTGGTGGCTGGACACGTAGTGCACGCGCGGCTCGTGCTCGAAGATCGCCTGCGTGCCGTTGCCGTGGTGGACGTCGAAGTCGGCGATGGCGACGCGTTCCAGCCCGTGCGCGTGCAGCGCGTGCGCCGCGGCCACCGCGATCGAGTTGAACAGGCAGAAGCCCATCGCGATGCCGGCGGTGGCGTGGTGCCCGGGCGGGCGCACCGCGCAGAAGGCGCGCGACTCGCCGCGCCGCAAGGCGCCGTCGACCGCGGCGACCCCGGCACCCGCGGCGCGCAGCGCGGCCTCGGCGGAGTGTTCGTTCATCGCGGTGTCGGCATCGAGCCGGCGCGTGCCCACGGTCGGAACGTCGAGGACCTCGGCGATCAGCCGTCCGGCGTGCACGCGCTCGAGCTGGCTGCGCAGCGCCTGCGGCGCCTCGCGCCAGTCGAGATCGGGCCAGGCGTGGCGCAGGCCGTCGACGACGGCGCCGAGGCGCTCGGGGCATTCGGGATGGCCCGGGCCCACCACGTGCCGCATGCAGGCGGGATGGGTATAGACGGGGAGGTTCATCGGCGACGGCCGCTGCGGCGGGCGGGATCCCAGAGCACTTCGCCGCAGCCTTCCGCACGCGCGAGCGCGCGGGCGAGGACGAACAGCAGGTCCGAGACGCGGTTGAGGAAGCGTCGAGCGTCGGCCCGCACCGTCTCGGCGCGCGCCAGGGCAACCAGGGCGCGTTCGGCGCGGCGCGCCAGGGTCCGCGCGAGATGGCAGTGCGCGGCGGCGGTGCCGCCGCCCGGCAGGACGAATTCCTTCAGCGGGGGCAGGTCGGCGTTGAGCGCCTCCAGCCGCGCCTCGATCCAGTCGACGTCGCCGGCTCCGAGCACCGCATGGCCGGGCACGGCGAGTTCGGCGCCGAGGTCGAACAGCGCGTGCTGCAGGTCGAGCACCAGGGCGCGCAGGTCGGCGTCGGTGGCCGCGGCGGCCACCAGGCCGAGCGCCGAGTTCGCCTCGTCGACCGCGCCGATCGCCTCCACCCGCGCGCCGTCCTTCGGCACCCGGCTGCCGTCGCCGAGCCCGGTGCTGCCGTCGTCGCCGGTGCGGGTGACGATCCTGCTGAGCCGGTGTCCCACGCGGGCGCCTCAGACGGTCTGCGGGCGCAGCGCCGGCAGGCCGCGGCGCAGCAGGGCGAAGCCGCCGAAGAGCGGCGCGGCGTAGAACAGCGTGCCGGCCAGCGTCCACTGGAAGAACGGCAGACCGGCGAGGTAGCAGGCGCCGAGGCCTGTGGTGCAGGGCTCGCCCGGGACGGCCAGCAACCACGCGACCAGGTTGCTGGTGAGGAAGAACGCGACCGCGCTGGCGATGCCGAAGCCGAGCACGCGCGCGGGCCGGGCACGTCCGCGCAGGCCGAAGCCGAGCAGCACCGACAGCAGCGAGCAGGCATAGATCGCTGCGGAATGTCCGCTCAGGAGGTAGTCGACGTAGAGCCGCGTGTCCTGGGTCCAGCCGAGGTCGAGCGCGCCGTGCAGCAGTCCCAGCGCCAGGTCGGAGACCAGCAGCGCCAGCAGCGGCACGGCGATCGCCCAGCCGCGCCGCGCGAAGTGGGCGCCGCCGAACAGGGCGATCGCGCCGATCGGGGAAAAGTTCGGCGGATGCGGGAGCAGGCGCGTCAGCGCGGCGACCAGGATCAGCGCCGCGAGCACCAGCGGACCGGCGGCGAAGGTATGGGAGTCGTGCGGCGGAGAGGTCGGACGCATGCGGAACGGCGGCGCGGGGGAGGCGGATCCGGAGGATACCGCAGGGCCCGCGCGCGGCCGGGTGCGGCGGAGCGCCGCGTATCATCCACGCATGACCTGCGAATCCAGCGCTACGCGCTTCGATGTGCTCATCGTCGGCGGCGGCCTCGTCGGCGCCAGTCTCGCCTGCGCCCTCGAGGGCTCGGGCCTCCGCATCGGCCTGGTCGAGGCGGAACCGCCCGGCACCACGCCCGCGCCGCCGTCGACCTTCGACCAGCGCAACCTCGCGCTGGCCGCCGGCAGCGTCGCCACCCTCGCGGAACTCGGCGTGTGGCCGCACCTGGCGCCGCGCCACGCGCCGATCCGGCGCATCCACGTCAGCCGCGCCGGCGACTTCGGCGCGGTGCGGCTGGTCGCGCGGGACTATGGCCGCGAGGCCTTCGGCGCGGTGGTGGTCGCGCGCGATCTCGGCGAGGCGCTGGAACGGCGGCTGGCGTCCCTGGACGCGGTGACCCGGTTGCGGCCGGCGCGGCTGCGCGACGTCGGCGCGCTCGCCGACGGCATGCGCACCGTCGAGGTCGAGACGGAAGGCGGACCGCAGCGGCTCACGGCGCGCCTGCTGGTCGCCGCCGACGGCACGCGCAGCGTGGTGCGCGAGGCGCTGGGGATCGGCGTCGCGCGGCACGACTACGGGCAGGTCCTGTTCGTCTCCAGCGTGGCGGCGCAGCGCGCGCCGGACGGCGGCGCCTGGGAGCGCTTCGGCCCGCACGGCCCGACCGCGCTGCTGCCGCGCCCGGACGGGCGCTACGGCGCGGTCTGCGGCGTCGCCGCGGACGAGGCGGAGGCGGTGGCCGCGTTCGACGATGCGGCCTACCTGGAGTTCCTGCAGGCGCGCATCGGCTGGCGCGCCGGGCGCCTCACCGCGGTCGGCGCGCGCGCGGCCTATCCGCTCGTACGCACCGTCGCCGACGCGCTGGTCGCGCCGCGCGCGGTGCTGGTGGGCAACGCCGCGCAGACCATCCATCCGGTCGGTGCGCAGGGCTTCAACCTCGGCCTGCGCGACGCCATGGGCCTGGCCGCCGCGATCGCGGGGCGCGCCGATCCCGGCGCCGCCGACGTGCTCGCCGGCTACGCCGCCGCGCGCACGGCCGACCGTACGCGGACGCTGGCGTTCAGCGACGGCCTCGCCCGCATCACCTCCAACCCGTCGCGCCTGCTGGCCGCGCTGCGCGGGCTCGGCCTGCTCGCCGTCGACCTGCTGCCGCCGCTGCGCGATCCGCTGGTGGCCGGTGCCATGGGCTTCCGCGGCCGCCCGGAGCAGGTGGCATGAGCGCGCGCGAGATGCTGGACGTGGCGGTGGTCGGCGCCGGCGTGGTCGGCAGTGCGGCGGCGCTCGCGCTCGCGGCCGAGGGCCTGCGCGTGGCCCTGGTCGAGGCGCGCGCGCCGGCGCCCTGGCAGGCGGCGCCGCCGGACCTGCGGGTCTATGCCTTCGCGCCCGACAACGCCGGCCTGCTCGACCGCCTCGGTGTCTGGGCGGACATCGCCGGCACCCGCGCCGCCGCCTACCGGCGCATGCGCGTGTGGGACGCGGCCGGCGGCGGCGAGCTCGCCTTCGACGCCGCCGACCTCGGCCGCGAGGAGCTCGGCTGGATCGTCGAACATGCGCTGCTGGTCGACCGCCTGTGGGCGCGGCTGCCGGCCGCAGGCGTGCGCGTGCTGTGCCCGGAGCGAGTGAGCGCGGTGGCGCAGGACGACGCCAGCGCGACGCTCGCCCTGGAATCGGGCGCGCGGCTGCGTGCGCGGCTGGTGGTCGCGGCCGACGGTGCGGCTTCGGCGGTGCGCGGCCTGCTCGGCATCGCCGTCGATACCCGCGACTACCGGCAGCAGGGCGTGGTCGGCTACGTGTGCACGGCGCGTCCGCATGCGCGCACCGCCTGGCAGCGCTTCCTGCCTGGCGGGCCGCTGGCGTTCCTGCCGTCGGCCGAGGGCGGACTCGACGGCGCCGAGGCCGGCCACGTCAGTTCCATCGTCTGGAGCCTGCCGCAGGACGAGGCGGAGCGGGTCGCCGCGCTCGACGACGCGACCTTCGGCGCCGAGGTCACCCGCGGCTTCGATGCGCGCCTGGGCGAGGTCGTGCCGCTGTCGCCGCGCGCGGCCTTCCCGCTGCGGCGGGTGCTGGCGCGGCATTACGTCGCCGGCCGCGTGGTGCTGTGCGGCGATGCGGCGCACGTGGTGCATCCGCTGGCGGGGCAGGGCGTGAACCTCGGGCTGCGCGACGTGGCCGCGCTACAGGCCGCGGTGCGTGCGGCGCTCCGGCGTGGCGGCGACATCGGCGCGAGCCGACGCCTGGCCGCGTGGCAGCGCGCGCGCCGCAGCGACAACGTGCTCTCGGCGCACGCTTTCGAGACGATCAACCGCGCCTTCTCCAACGACGCCCTGCTGCCGACCCTGCTGCGCGGCCGCGCGCTCGGCCTCGCCGGGCGCCTGCCCGGGCTCGGGCCGCTGCTGGCGCGCCACGCGGTCGGCGGCTGAGCCGCCGCTAGCGCGCGGGCGCGGCGAAGACCGTGATCTCCTCGCGGTCGTGGTAGAGCTGGCGCGCGCGGATCTCCAGCGGCATGCCGGCGCGCTCGCGCAGCAGGTCGAGGCAGAGCGCCGTCTCGTCCCAGCGCTTCTTCATCGGCAGCTTGAGGTTGAAGATCGTCTGCCGGCACCAGCCCTCGCGCAGCCAGGTCGCCATCCGGTCGGCGACGCGGCGCGGCTGCTCGACCATGTCGCAGACCATCCAGTCCAGCGTCTGCGGCGGCTGCCAGCGGAAGCCGTCGGCGCGCACGTGCTCGATCAGCCCGGTGGCATGCGCCGAGGCGGCGAGGGGCCCGTTGTCGATCGCCCACACGCGCAGGTAGCGCCGCGCCAGGATCCAGCTCCAGCCGCCGGGCGCGGCGCCCAGGTCGGCGGCGTACATGCCCGCCGCCAGCCGGCGTTCGCGCTCGCCCTCGTCGAGCAGCACCGCGATCGCCTCGTCGAGCTTCAGCGCCGAGCGCGAGGGCGCGTCGGCATGGGTGCGCAGGCGCGGGATGCCCAGCGGCCACGGCGCGCTGTGGCGGGTGTCGCCGAGCGCCAGCAGGGCGTGGTCGCCGGCGAGGAAGCACACGTGCAGGCGCGGCAGCGCGGGGTCGTCCTGCGCGGCGAGCAGGCCCGCCTTGCGCAGCGCCGGGCGCAGGGCATTGCCGAAGGCGCGGGCGAGGCCGGAGAGCGGCCGTCCCGCATCGGAATCCGGATGCTCCACCCACAGCGCACCGAAGTGCAGGCCGCTGGCGGCGACGGCGGCGAGGATCGGGGCGAGGCGGTCCTTCGGATCCAGCCCACGCAGCTCGGCCAGGCGCTGCAGCGACTGCCGCGCGAAGATCGTCCCGCGCCAGGGCAGGGCCCGCGCGAGCTGGTGGCCGTCGGCGCCGAGCAGTTCGACGACGCCGCTGCCGCGTTCGGTGCGCGGCCAGGCGCCGAGGCCGGCATCGCCGGCGCGCTGCGCGAGTTCGGCCGCGAGCTCGGGTTCGAACCCCGCGCGGCAGTAGCAGAGCAGGCCGTCGCTCACGTGGCCGGGTTCAGTAGCGGCCGGCTTCGGCGGTGCCGTAGGCGCGCAGCACCGCGCGCGCCTCGTCGCGGCGGATGTCGCGGCGCACGGCGATGCCGCGGCGTTCCAGCTCGCCGCTCCAGTCGGCCGGCAGCGGGCCCTCGTCGAAGGCGGTCAGCGCCTCCACGTCCTCGGCGCGCGCGCCGATCAGGAGCTCGTCGATGCCGGCCCAGAACGCCGCGCCGTAGCACATGCAGCAGGGCTGCGAGGAGGTCGCCAGCACGAAGCGCCCGCCGCCCTCGTTGAGCCGGGCGCGCTGCAGGCGCTGCTGGGCGAGCATCCAGGCCATGGTCTCCGCGTGCGCGACCGAGGTCGACTGCGGCAGCACCCGGTTGACGCCCACCGACACCAGCCGGCCGTCGCCGGCGAACACCGCCGCACCGAACGGACCGCCGCTGCCGTGCTCCACGTTGAGCGCCGACAGCCGGATCGCGAGCGCCACCTTGGCCTCGTCGTCCGGATAGGCGGCGTCGGCGTCGACCGCCTCGTGCACCCACGCCGGCAGCGTCAGGTGGACCTGCGCGTACAGCATCAGCGCACCACCGGCTCGACGCCGCGCGCGCTGCCGTATTCGTTGCTGCACCGGCCGTCGACGCAGCTGCAGCCGGCGACCTCGCGGAACCCGCACACGCTCATCCGGCCTTGGCTGCCGCACGCGGCCTGCACCTGCTCGGGGAAGGTGGGGCTGTCGACGTTGACGCAGGACGGGAACTCGCCGCAGCAGTTGCCGACGTTCTTGACCGTGCAGTCGGCGTCGGTGGTGCAGGAGGTATCGACCGCGCCGGGCGCGGCGCTGCGGCCGATGTCGCCGAGCATGCGTCCGGCGTCGTCCTCCGCCGTCGCGGCGGCGCCAGCGGTCGGCGGCGCCGCGTTGCCTGGCGTCGGTGCGCAGGCGGCGGTGGCGAGCAGCAGCAGGGCCAGGAACAGGATGCGCATGGCGATTCCTCCAGGTGGGGTGGGGCAGGGTAGGCACGGCCGGGTGAGGGCCGCGCCCGCGGGTCGGATCAGCCCTCGCGCCGCGCCCACACGTCGCGCAGCGTCACCACGCGGTTGAACACCGGCCGCCGCGGCGAATGGTCGCGGCGGTCGGCGACGAAGAAGCCCAGCCGCTCGAACTGCAGCCGCGTCTCCGGCTCGACCTCGGCCGCCGACGGCTCGACGAAGCCGCGCACCACGCGCTTGGCCTCTGGATTGAGATGATCGCGGTAGCCCTTGCCGTCGGCGTCGTCGTCCGGGTCCGCCACGTCGAACAGGCGGTCGTAGAGCCGAACCTCGGCGTCCAGCGCGTGCAGCGCGCTGACCCAGTGGATCGTCCCCTTGATCTTGCGGTCGGCGCCGGGCATGCCGGGGCGGGTGTCGAGATCCAGCGTGCAGCGCAGCTCGGTGACGCGCTCGCCGTCGACCACCACCTCGTCGCAGCGCACGATGCCGACCCCGCGCAGGCGCACCTCGCCGCCCGGCTTGAGCCGGTGGAAGCCCTTGACCGGCTCGCGCATGAAGTCGTCCTGCTCGATCCACAGCGTGCGCGAGAACGGCACCGCGCGCGTGCCGAAGGACTCGTCCTTCGGATGGTTCGGAAACACCAGCTGCTCGGCGTGGTCCTCGGGCAGGTTGGTGATGACCAGCTTCAGCGGGTCGATCACCGCCAGCCGGCGCGCCGCGGCGGCGTCGAGCACCTCGCGCGCGCAGCCTTCCAGCACCGAGAAATCGGTCACCGAGTTCTGCTTGCTGATCCCGACCCGGTCGGCCAGCAGGCGCAGCGCCGCCGGCGGGAAGCCGCGCCGGCGCAGGCCCTGCAGGGTCGGCATGCGCGGGTCGTCCCAGCCGTCGACCAGGCCCTCCTGCACCAGGGTCATCAGCTTGCGCTTGCTGGTGATGTTGAAGTTGAGCGACAGCCTGGAGAACTCGATCTGGCGCGGCTTGGAGGCGGCGTCGTCGATGCCGCGCTCGCGCAGCGGCGCCAGGAGTTCCGGCGAGCCGGCGAGGTCGACGCGGTCGACGAACCAGTCGTACAGCGGGCGGTGGTCCTCGAACTCCAGCGTGCACAGCGAGTGGGTGATGCCCTCGATGGCGTCGGACAGGCAGTGCGCGTAGTCGTACATCGGGTAGATCGGCCAGGCGTCGCCGGTGTTCTGGTGCGGCACCTTCTTGATCCGGTAGATCGCCGGGTCGCGCAGGTTGATGTTGCCGCTGGCCATGTCGATCTTCGCGCGCAGGGTCTTGGCGCCGTCGGCGAACTCGCCGGCGCGCATCCGCCGCAACAGGTCGAGGTTCTCCTCCGGGCTGCGCTCGCGCCAGGGCGAGTTGCGGCCGGGCTCGGTCAGGGTGCCGCGGTGGTCGCGCACCTCCTCGGCGGAGAGGTCGTCGACGTAGGCGTGGCCCTCGCGCACCAGCTTCTCGGCGGCCAGGTAGAACACCTCGAAATAGTCGGAGGCATGGCGCAGGTTCGCCCAGTCGAAGCCCAGCCAGTGCACGTCCTCCTGGATCGCGCGGACGTACTCCGGCAGCTCCTTTGCCGGATTGGTGTCGTCCAGGCGCAGGTTGCAGGTGCCGCCGAACTCGCGGGCGACGCCGAAGCTCAGGCAGATCGCCTTCGCATGGCCGATGTGCAGGTAGCCGTTGGGCTCCGGCGGGAAACGCGTGCGGACCGTCTGTTGGCGGCCTTCGGCGAGGTCGGAACGGACGATCTGGCGGATGAAGTCCTGACGCGGTGCGTCCGGCGAGGTGGCGTCGGTCATGTCTGCGGGCGTGCGGAAGGCGGGGACGCCGCGGAGCGGTACGCGGCGGATCGCCCAGTCTACCGGCTCGCCGCGCGCGGCGGCAGGCGCGCGCGGGTGCTGCGCGGTGACGGCGGGGGCGCCGTGCGCGGCCTGCCGAGGACGTCACCGGCAGGCTGCCGCGCACGATCCATCACATTGGGTCCGGCCGGCGGCGACTATCCTCGACCGCATCCAGCGACCGGGGAAGCGCATGCGCGTGGTGTACGAGGCGGCCCATCTGATCGACGCGCACCTGGTGCGCGGTGCGCTCGAGCAGGCCGGCATTCCCGCCTTCGTGCGTGGCGAACACCTGACCGGCGCGATGGGCGAACTGCCCGTGGCGGGCCTGGTCGCGGTGTGCGTGCCGGAATCGGCGCTGGAGCGGGCGCGTGGGATCGTCGCCGAGGTCGACGCGGCGCTGCGCGAGGCGCAGGCCGCCGCGGCGGAGGACGGTGGGCGGACGCTGGACGACGGGGTGTTGCAGGCTTGAGGTGCGGGAGGCGGGAGGCGGGAGGCGGGAACGGGGAACGGGGAACGGGGCGCGGGAATCGGGAATCGGGAATCGGGAATCGGGAATCGGGAATGGCGAGGTGACGGCGGCGCCGGATGCCTCGCGCGTGCAGACGGGCAGACTGCGGCCCGACCACGCGACCTGCAGGTCCCGATTCCCGATTCCCGGGTTCCCGCTCCATTCCCCCGCTTGAACCCCGCCGCGGCAGCCGCCATCTCCGGACCTCCCGACGAAGGAGCCTTCCCATGCTCGACCATCTGCTCGGCATCGGCGCGTTCAAGCAGCGCATGGTGCAGCCCGACAAGGCGCTTCCCGGGCGGGCGACGCCGCTGCGCGTGGAGCCCGTCCACTTCGTCACCGGCCGTCCCATCGTCGGCCCGTTCGCCGAGGGGCTGGCGCGGGTGCAGTTCGGCATGGGCTGTTTCTGGGGCGCCGAACGCAAGTTCTGGTCGATCCCCGGCGTGGTCGCGACCGCGGTCGGCTATTCCGGCGGCTACACCCCCAACCCGAGCTACGAGGAGGTCTGCAGCGGCCAGACCGGGCATACGGAATCGGTGCTGGTGGTCTACGACCCGGCCGTGGTCGGCCTGGAGGCGCTGCTCAAGGTGTTCTGGGAGAACCACGATCCGACCCAGGGCATGCGCCAGGGCAACGACACCGGCACCCAGTACCGCTCGGCCGTCTATGTCGACGACGACGCCCAGCTCGCTGCGGTCGAGGCGTCGCGAGAGGCCTTCCAGGCCCGTCTGGCGGAGGCCGGCTACGGTGCGATCACCACCGAGATCCGCCGCGACGTCCCGTTCTTCTACGCCGAGACCTACCACCAGCAGTACCTGGCGAAGAACCCGAACGGCTACTGCGGGCTCGGCGGCACCGGCGTGAGCTGCCCGATCGGGACCGCCGCGTGAGCGACGCGGCGGCCCGGCTCGCCGCCCTGGTGCGCCCGGTGCGGGATTTCCCGCAGCCGGGCGTGCTGTTCAAGGACATCACCCCGCTGCTGGCCGACGCCGCCGCATTCGCCGCGGCCGTCGATGCGATGGTGGCGCCGTGGCGTGCGGATCCGCCGGATCTCGTGGTGGGGATGGAGTCGCGCGGCTTCATCCTCGGCGCTGCCGCGGCGCTGCGGCTGGGCTGCGGCTTCGTGCCGATCCGCAAGCCCGGGCGCCTGCCCGCGGAGACCCTGGTCGAGGACTACGTGCTCGAGTACGCCAGCGGCCGGCTTGAGATCCATGCCGACGCGGTCGCGGCGGGGCAGCGCGTGCTGCTGATGGACGACGTGCTCGCCACCGGCGGTACGCTGATGGCCTCGCGCCGCCTGGTGGAACGCCTGGGCGGTGCGGTGGTCGGCGCCGCGGTGCTGGTCGAGATCGCCACGCTGGGCGGCCGCGCGCACTGGGCGGGGCCGTCGCCGCTGCACGCTGTGCTGCGCGACTGAAGGTGCGGGTCTAGCTCGCCGCGGCGAGGGACGGCGATGCCGCGCGCGGCTGCATCGGCGCCGCGAGGAGCTCGGGTGCGAGCCTGAACTGCTGTGCCAGCTTCATCAGGAAGCCGTGCATCGCCGACGAGCGCCGCCACACCATGGCGATGCGCCGGTTCGGCACCGCGTCGTCGTCGAAGGGGATGAGCCGGATCGCCGGCGACGGCGCGACCGGCGGCTTCACCGCCAGCGTCGGCAGCAGGGTGATGCCGACCTCGGCGGCAACCATCTGCCGCAGGGTCTCCAGGCTGGTGGCGCGGAATCCGGAACGTTCGTCGGCGCCGGCGAGCCGGCAGACGTCGAGCGCCTGGTCGCGCAGGCAGTGGCCGTCCTCGAGCAGCAGCAGGCTCTCGCGCCCGAGGTCGTCCATGTTCAGCGAGGCGCGGCGCGCCAGCGCGTGGCCGGCCGGTACGGCGAGGACGAAGGGCTCGTCGAACAGGGGTTCGACGTGCAGCGGCTCGTCGTGCAGGGGCAGGGCCAGGATCGCGGCGTCGAGCCGGCCCTCGCGGAGCTGTGTCAGCAGCAGCTCGGTCTTCTCCTCGACCAGCAGAAGTTCCAGCCGCGGGAAGCGCGTGCGCACCTGCGGCACCACGTGCGGCAGGAGATAGGGCGCGAGCGTAGGGAAGATGCCCAGGCGCACGGTGCCGGCCTCGGGATCGTGGCTGCGGCGCGCGATGTCGCGCAGTTCCTCCGCCTGCGCCAGGATCCGCCGCGCGCGGTCGGCGATCTCCAGCCCCACCGGGGTGAGCATCACCCGCCGCGGTGCGCGCTCGATCAGGATGACGTCGAGCTCCTCCTCGAGCTTGCGGATCTGCGTCGACAGCGTCGGCTGGCTGACGAACGACGCTTCCGCGGCGCGGCCGAAATGCTTGTGGTCGGCGACGGCCACCAGGTACTTGAGGTCACGCAGGTTCATGGCGGACTCCTGTGCTGGCGGGACGGCAGCTGCCGTCGAAGGACGCGATGCGGTCCTCCGCACCGCGCCGTCGGCCGCCCGGCTGACTCGGCGGCCGCTGGCGCGGCCGCCGGATGCCTCACGCGGCCTGCGCGGCGCCGGCCGCGGCCGGGGCGGAGGTGCGGATGAGGTGGTCGAAGGCGCTGAGCGCGGCCTTGGAGCCCTCGCCCATCGCGATCACGATCTGCTTGTAGGGCGTGGTGGTGGCATCGCCGGCGGCGAACACCCCCGCGAGCGAGGTGCGGCCGTGGCTGTCGACCTCGATCTCGCCGCGCGGCGACAGGTCCAGCGCGCCCTTGAGCCACTCGGTGTTCGGCAGCAGGCCGATCTGCACGAACACCCCGGCCAGTTCGACCTTGTGCTGCTCGCCCGAGGTGCGGTCCTTGTAGACCAGTCCGGTGACCTTCTGCCCGTCGCCGGTGACCTCGGTGGTCAGCGCCGAGGTGATCACGACCACGTTCGCCAGGCTGCGCAGCTTGCGCTGCAGGACCTCGTCGGCGCGGAGCTTCGCGTCGAACTCGATCAGGGTGACGTGCTCGACGATGCCGGCGAGGTCGATCGCGGCCTCGACGCCGGAGTTGCCGCCGCCGATCACCGCCACCCGCTTGCCCTTGAACAGCGGGCCGTCGCAGTGCGGGCAGTAGGCCACGCCCTTGTTGCGGTACTGGTCCTCGCCGGGCACGCCCATCTGCCGCCAGCGCGCGCCGGTCGCCAGCACCAGGGTCCTGGCCTTCAGCGAGGCGCCGTTGGCCAGCTTCACCTCGTGCAGGCCGCCCTCCGCCGACGCCGGCACCAGGGCCTCGGCGCGCTGCAGGTTCATGATGTCGACCTCGTACTCGCGCACGTGCTGCTCGAGCGCGGCGGCGAGCTTCGGGCCCTCGGTCTCCGGCACCGAGATGAAGTTCTCGATCGCCATGGTGTCGAGCACCTGGCCGCCGAAGCGCTCGGCGGCGACGCCGGTGCGGATGCCCTTGCGCGCGGCGTAGATCGCCGCCGCGGCGCCGGCCGGGCCACCGCCGATCACCAGCACTTCGTAGGGCGCCTGCGCGGCGATGCGCGCGGCGTCGCGCTTGGCGGCGCCGGTGTCGAGCCTGGCGACGATCTCCTCGGCGCCCATGCGGCCCTGGCCGAAGACCTCGCCGTTGAGGTAGATCGTCGGCACCGACATGATCTGGCGCGACTCGACCTCCGCGGGGAACAGCGCGCCGTCGATCGCGGTGTGGGTGACGTTGGGGTTGAGCACCGCCATCAGGTTCAGCGCCTGGACCACGTCCGGGCAGTTCTGGCAGGACAGCGAGAAGTAGGTCTCGAAGTGGAACGTGCCCTCGAGGCCGCGGATCTGGTCGAGCACGTCCTGCGCGAGCTTGGAGGGATGCCCGCCGACCTGCAGCAGCGCGAGCACCAGGGAGGTGAACTCGTGGCCCATCGGGATGCCGGCGAAGCGCAGGCCGATGTCGTGGCCGGGGCGGCCGATCGAGAACGACGGCGTGCGCGCGTCGCTGTCGCGGCGTTCGATCAGGGTGATCTGCGAGGACAGGCCGACGATGTCGGAGAGCAGCGCCGACATCTCGCCCGACTTCTCGCTGTCGTCCAGCGAGGCGACGATCTCGATCGGCTGCGTGACCTTCTCAAGGTAGGCCTTGAGCTGGGACTTGAGGGTGGCGTCGAGCATGACGTGCTCCGGGAATTTCGGGGAGGGTTCGGGGGCGCGGGCGGCGCGCGATCGGCTGCCTGCGGGCGCACCGGAAGCGTCCGGACGCGCGTGGCGTCCGGACGCAGGGGACGGCCTTAGATCTTGCCGACCAGGTCCAGCGACGGGGCGAGGGTCTTCTCGCCCTCGGTCCACTTGGCCGGGCACACCTCACCCGGATGGGCGGCGATGTACTGCGCGGCCTTGACCTTGCGCAGCAGCTCGGACGCGCTGCGGCCCACGCCCTCGGAGGTGATCTCGATCAGCTGGATGACGCCGTCCGGATCGATCACGAAGGTGCCGCGGTCGGCCAGGCCCTGGCCCTCGCGCAGGATCTCGAAGTTGGTGCTGATCGACAGGTTCTGGTCGCCGATCATGGGGAACTTGATCTTGCCGATCGCCGGCGAGGTGTCGTGCCAGGCCTTGTGCGAGAAGTGGGTGTCGGTCGACACGCTGTAGACCTCGACGCCGAGCTTCTGGAACTGCTCGTAGTGGTCGGCCAGGTCCTCGAGCTCGGTCGGGCAGACGAAGGTGAAGTCGGCCGGATAGAACATCACGACGGACCACTTGCCCTTGAGGTCGGCATCGCTCACGTCGATGAACTTCCCGTTGTGGAAAGCGGTCGCCTTGAACGGCTTGATGGGGGTGTTGATCAGGGACATTCGTCTTCCTCTGCTGGTGGGGTGAACAACGAGCCCGCCATGCTACGGATCCGGCCAGGATCGATCAAATCGATGAATGGAATCGTTTTGATTGATTCATGCTATCGATCCGGAGGCGATCGCCGCCAGCGTCTCTGCGGCTTGGCCTCCGCCCGGTGCCGCGTATCCTCGATGCGACAGTCGCAGCCATAGCGACGCACGAGGAGAGGAACCATGAGACTCGAGACCGTCATCGACGCGCTGCCCGCCTATGCCGGGGACCTGCGCCAGAACCTGGACTGCGTGCTGTCCGAGCGCGGCAGCCCCGGGCTCGACGCCAAGCAGATCCGCGCCGTGGCGCTGGCCTCCGCGATCGCCGCGCGGCACCGGCCGCTGACCGAGGCGATCACCGCCTTCGCCGCCGAGGAGCTCGACGAGCGCGAACTGGACGGCGTGCGCAGCGTCACCATGGTCATGGGCATGACCAACATCTATTACCGCTTCACCCACCTGGTCTCCAACCGCGAGTACGGCGGCCTGCGCGCGGGCCTGCGGGTGGGCGTGCTGGCCGATCCGGGCATCGACAAGCTCACCTTCGAGCTCGCGGCCATGGCGGTGTCGGCGATCAACGGCTGCGGCCTGTGCATGGACTCGCACGAGAAGGTGCTGCGCGAGCGCGCCGTCGGCGCCGAGGCCGTGCAGAGCGCCGTGCGCATCGCCGCGGTGGTGAACGCGCTGGCGGTGACCCTCGAGCAGCCGCGCGACGCCGGCGCCGGACCGGGTCGTGCCGAACTGGCCGGAGCCGCCTGACGCGCTAAGCTCGCCGGTTTCCAACACGGAGACCGGCCGCATGTCGACGACCTTCCGCGCGAACGCGCTCTGCCGGGCCATGGCGTTCGCCATTGCGGCCATCGCCGCGGCGCCGCTGGCCGCGCAGACGGATGCGGAGGTGCCGACCGGGCGCCTGCCGCGCAGCGTCGAGCCGAGCCACCGCACGCTCGAGCTGCGGATCGATCCGGAAACGGCGCGGATGCAGGGGCGGGCGGGCATGGACGTCGATGTCGAGCGCCCCACCGAGCGCCTCTGGCTGCACGGCCGCGACCTCGACATCGCGCGCGCGGCGATCGTGGTCGAGGGCGGCGAGCGGCTGCCGCTGAAGGTCGAGCAGGTCCACGTGTCGGGGGTGCTGGCGCTGACCGCGCCGACCGAGATCCCGGCGGGCAGGGCGCGCATCGAGATCGAATACGCGGCGCCCTACGGCCAGCTGCAGGGCGCCTACAAGGTGCGCCCGGACAGCAACGACTACGTCGTCACGCAGATGGAGCCGCTGGGCGCGAGAAACGCCTTCCCGGGCTTCGACGAACCTTCGTTCAAGACGCCCTGGGACATCAGCCTCGTCGTCCCGCAGGACCAGGTCGCCGTCGCCAACACCCGCCAGGTCGCCGAGGAGGACGCGGGCGGCGGCTTCAAGCGCCTGCGCTTCGCCCGCACCGAGGCGCTGCCGAGCTATCTGATCGCCTTCGCGGTCGGCCCCTGGGACGTGGTCGATGCGCCGGACCTGCCGCCGAACGCGGTGCGCGAGGTGCCGCTGCCGCTGCGCGGCATCGCCGCCGAGGGCCGTGGCGGCGAGCTGGACTACGCGCTCGCCCACACCGGGGCGATCGTCGATGCGCTGGAAACCTACTTCGACATCCCGTACCCGTTCGACAAGCTCGACATCCTCGCCGCTCCCGACTTCTGGGCCGGCGCGATGGAGAACGCCGGCCTGATCGTCTACCGCGACAGCCTGCTGCTGCTCGACGAGGACTCCGGCACGCGGCAGAAGCAGGCCTACTGGGGCGTGCATGCGCACGAGCTCGCGCACCAGTGGTTCGGCAACCTGGTCACCATGCCCTGGTGGAACGACCTCTGGCTCAACGAGGCCTTCGCCACCTGGATGGGCAACAAGATCGTCGGCCAGCTGCAGCCCGGCTTCCACACCGACCGCGGCCTGCTCGAGGGGGCCTACGGCGCCATGGCGGCCGACAGCCTCGCCAGCACCCGGCGCATCGGCGAACCGGTGCACGACTTCACCGACGTCTCCGCGGCCTTCGACGGCATCACCTACCAGAAGGGCGGGGCGGTGCTGGCGATGTTCGAGCGCTTCATCGGCGAGGACGCCTTCCGGCAGGGCGTGCGCGACTACCTCAGGGCCCATGCACGCGGCAATGCCACCGCGCAGGACCTGATCGCCGCGGTCGCCGCGCGCAGCGACGATCCGGCGCGCGTGCGCGCCGCCTTCGCCGGCTATATCGACCAGCCCGGCGTGCCGCTGCTGAAGGCGGCGCTGGACTGCGACGATCCCGCCGCGCCGGCGCTGCAGGTCGAGCAGTCGCGCTTCCTGCCGCTGGGCTCGCGCGCGCAGGGCGGGCAGCAATGGGGGATCCCGGTCTGCGTGCGCACCGACGGCGCCGGCCCGACCTGCCAGCTGGTGTCCGAGGCGCGCGCGCGCATCGCGCTGCCCGGCGGGCGTTGCCCCGCCTTCGTGATGCCGAACGCCGGTGCCAACGGCTACTACCGCTTCGACCTCGCCGCCGACGACCGCGCCGCGCTCGCCGCCAACTTCGACCGCCTCGATCCGCGCGAGCAGCGCGCGTTCGCCGATTCGCTGGATGCCGCCTACCAGACGGGCACCCTGGACACGGCGGGCTTCCTTGCGGCCGCGGCCCCGCTGGCCGGCGCCGAGGCGCGGCAGACGGTGACCGCGCCGTTCGCGCGCATCGAGTGGATCCTGGAGACCCTCGTCGACGATCCCGCCACGGCCGCGGCCATCCGCAAGCGGGTCGGGTCCGCGTGGCGGCCGCGCCTGCAGGCGATCGGGCTCGAGCCGCGGGAGGGCGAGGCCGACGAAGTCCGCCTGCTGCGCAGCGAGCTGGCCGGCTTCCTGGCCGCGGTGGTCGAGGATCCCGAGCTGCGCGCCCGGCTCGCGGCGCAGGGCCGGCGCGTGCTCGGCATCGACGGCGACGGCGCGCTCGATCCGGACGCAGTCTCGCCCGACCTGCGCGGCACCGCGCTGGCGATGGCGGCCGATGCCGGCGACGCCGACACGTTCGCGGTCATCGAACGCCACCTGCGCGCGAGCGCCGATGCCACCCTGCGCAGCGAACTGCTGCGCGCCCTCGGCCGCTTCACCGATCCCGTCCTCGCCGGGCGCGCCCGCGCCCTGCTGCTGGAGCCCGACGTCCTGCGCCGCAACGAGGTCCTGCCGCTGCTCGACGCGCAGATGGGACGGGCGGCGCTGCGCGCCTCGACCCGCACCTGGCTGGACACCCACTGGACCGAGCTCGAGGCACGGCTGTCTCCCTCCGGCGCGCGCCTGGTACGGGTCGACGCGATCGGCCTGTGCGGCGCCGGTGACGCCGCGTCGCTGCGCAAGGCCTTCTCCGCACGGGTCGCGGCGATGGAAGGCGGCCCGCGCGCGCTCGACCAGGCGGTGGAGCAGATCGGCCTGTGCGGGGCGCTGCGCGATGCGCAGCGCGAGGCGGGCGTGGCCGCGCCGCGCGGATGACGCCCGCCGCACTGCTCGCCGCCGGCGCGCGCCGCCTCGCCGGCGGCGACAGCCCGCGCCTCGATGCCGAGCTGCTGCTCGCGCACGCGCTCGGGCGGCCGCGGACCTGGCTGATCGCCCACCGCGACGATGCGCTCGACGCGGCCGCCGTCGCGCGCTACGAGGCGCTGCTCGCGCGCCGGGCGGCGGGCGAACCGGTGGCCTACCTGCTCGGCCGCCGCGGGTTCTGGACGCTGGAGCTCGATGTCGCGCCCGGGGTGCTGGTGCCGCGGCCGGAAACCGAACTGCTGGTCGAGCTCGCGCTCGCCCGCATTCCGACCGACGCCGCCGTGCGCGTCGCCGACCTCGGTACCGGCTCCGGTGCCATCGCGCTGGCGCTGGCATCGGAACGTCCCGCGGCCCGCGTGGATGCGGTGGACGCGAGTGTGCAGGCGCTGGCGGTCGCAGGACGCAATCGCGATGCGCTCGGGATCGGCAACGTCGAGCTGCACGCCGGCGACTGGTTCGCGCCGCTGGCCGGTCGCCGCTACGCCCTGGTGGCCAGCAATCCGCCCTATCTCGCCGCCGACGACCCGCACCTGGAGCAGGGCGACCTGCGCCACGAGCCACGCTCGGCGCTGGTCGCCGGCGTGGACGGGCTCGACGCCATCCGCCGCATCGCCGCCGCCGCGCCGGCACACCTCGAGCCGGGCGGCTGGCTGCTGGTCGAGCACGGCCTGGCCCAGGGTGCGCCGGTGCGCGCGATCCTCGCCGCCGCCGGCTTCCGGTCCGTCGCGACCGAACAGGACCTCGAGGCCCGCGATCGCGTCACCCTCGGCCGCGCCGCGGAAACCTCGCCGTAGGAGCGGCCGCAGCCGCGACCGGCCCGGGCGCCCGCCAGCCTTCCTGTGGGAGGGGCTTCAGCCCCGACATGGTCGGCGGCCGGTCCCTGCGCCCGTCGCGGCTGAAGCCGCTCCCACAAAAGGCGTGGCCAGCATCCTGCCGCGGGGAACCCGTCGCGGGCGTCCTGCTTCGCGGCTGATCCTGCACGCGTCTGCCGCGCCTCACGCGACCCGGAAGGGCAACGGCAACAGCAGAAGGCGACGGCAGGACGAGGCGCCCGGGCTGTTGTAGGAGCGGCTTCAGCCGCGACCGGCGTGGAGCAGCCGTGCGGCTCGATCGGGGCACGGGCGCACGACCCGCGAGGCCCCACCGCCACGGGATCCGGAGGCGCAGAGCTCGCGGCCGAAGCCGCTCCTGCAGGAGGAGGGCCGGTCAGCCCGCGGCGCTGCGTACGCCGGAGGCCGGCTTCAGCGCGTCCTTGAAGCGCGCCTGGATCGCGTCGCGAACCCCCGCCGCGTCGAGCCCGGCTTCGGCGAGAAGCTCCTCGCGCGCGGCGTGCTCCATGAAGCGGTCGGGCAGGCCGAGGTGCTGTACCGGCAGGAGGATCGCCTCCGACGCCAGGAACTCCGCCACCGCGCTGCCGGCGCCGCCGGCGATCGCGTTGTCCTCCAGGGTGACGAAGCCGGCATGCGTGCCGGCAAGCTCGCGCAGCAGCGCCTCGTCGAGCGGGCGCACGAAGCGCATGTTGACCACGGTCAGGTCCAGCGCCGCGCCGACGTCCTCGGCCACCTGCACGAGCGGGCCGAAGGCCAGCAGCGCCAGGCGCGAGCCGCGGCGGCGCACCTCGGCGCGGCCCAGCGGCAGCGTGTCCAGCGTCGGCGCGATCGCGGCGCCGGGGCCGGTGCCGCGCGGATAGCGCACCGCGGCGGGGCCGGGGTGGCGGAAGCCGGTGGTCAGCATCTGCCGGCATTCGTTCTCGTCGGCCGGCGCCATCAGCACCATGTTCGGGATGCAGCGCAGGAAGGAGAGGTCGAAGCTGCCCGCATGGGTGGCGCCATCGGGGCCGACCACGCCGGCGCGGTCGATGGCGAACAGCACGTCAAGCTCCTGCAGGGCGACGTCGTGGATCAGCTGGTCGTAGGCGCGCTGCAGGAAGGTCGAGTAGATCGCGACCACCGGCTTGGCGCCTTCCAGCGCCATCCCCGCGGCGAGCGTGACCGCATGCTGCTCGGCGATGGCGACGTCGAAATAGCGGCCCGGGTACTCCTTCGAGAACCGCACCAGGCCCGAGCCTTCGCGCATCGCCGGGGTGATGCCCATCAGCCGCGCGTCGGCGGCGGCCATGTCGCACAGCCAGTCGCCGAAGATCTGGGTGTAGCTCGGCTTCGACGGGCCCTTCTTGGCGACCAGGCCCACCTCGGGATCGAAGGGCGACACGGCGTGGTAGCCGATCTGGTCGCCCTCGGCGAGGTCGTAGCCCTTGCCCTTGGTGGTGACCACGTGCAGCAGCTTGGGGCCCTTGAGCTTCT
Organism: Coralloluteibacterium stylophorae; assembly: GCF_018122625.2. GTDB lineage: Bacteria > Pseudomonadota > Gammaproteobacteria > Xanthomonadales > Xanthomonadaceae > Coralloluteibacterium > Coralloluteibacterium stylophorae. The sequence continues at coordinate 156,049 of NZ_JAGQFT020000002.1, forward strand.
TCAGCGTGCGCAGGGTCGAGACCAGGGCGCCGATGTCGTGGCCGTCGATCGGCCCGGTGTAGTGCAGGCCCATCTCCTCGAACAGGGTCGAGGGCACGAACATGCCCTTGGCGTGCTCTTCCCAGCGCCGCACGAAGCGCGCGGCCGGGTTGCTCTTGTCGCCGAGAAGCTTCTTGCCGCCCTCGCGCACCGCGTTGAGCGTGCTGCTGCCCATCATCCGGCCGAGCATGCGGGTCAGCCCGCCGACGTTCTCGGAGATCGACATCTGGTTGTCGTTGAGGATCACCAGCAGGTTGGGCTCGGGCTCGAGCCCGCCGGCGTGGTTGAGCGCCTCGTAGGCCATGCCGGCGGTCATCGCGCCGTCGCCGATCACCGCCACCACCTGGCGCGGATCGCCCTCGGCCTCGAGCGCCAGCGCCATCCCCAGCGCGGCCGAGATCGAGGTCGAGGAATGACCGACATCGAGCGTGTCGTAGACGCTCTCCTTGCGCTTGGGGAAGGGCGCCAGCCCGTCCTTCTGCTTGACCGTGTGGATGCGGTCGCGGCGGCCGGTCAGGATCTTGTGCGGGTAGCACTGGTGGCCGACGTCCCAGACGATGCGGTCCTCCGGCGTCTGGTACAGCCAGTGCAGCGCCACGGTGAGCTCGATCACGCCGAGCCCGGCGCCGAAGTGGCCGCCGGCGCGGGAGACCTGCTCGATGAGGTAGGCACGCAGCTCGTCGGCGATGGCGGGCAGTTCGGACTCGTCGAACGTGCGCAGGTCGGCCGGGCTGTCGATGCGCGAGAGGCGCGGATAGCGCGTTGCGTCGATCATCCGCGGATTGTCGCCCCGGCGCAGGTGAGCGGCAAGGAAAGGGCGAGGAATGGCCGCGGCGCGCCGGCCCCCGGGTTCAGGCCTGCGGGCGCCGCCTCCGGGGCAGGTGGCTGCGCAGGAAGCTCATCTGGTCGGCGAGGATGTGGCGGTTGCTGAGGATCAGGTGCTCCACCCAGCTCGGCCGGAACGGCACCGCCAGCAGCGGCATGCCCGCCTGCTGCGGCGTGCGCCCGCCCTTGCGCGAATTGCAGGCCAGGCAGGCGGTGACGACGTTCTCCCAGACGTCGCGGCCGCCGCGCGAGATCGGGTGGACGTGGTCGCGGGTGAGCTGGGCGCGCTGGACCTCGCGCCCGCAGTACATGCACAGGTAGGCGTCGCGGGCGAACAGCGCCGGATTGCTCAAAGCCGGGGACGGGTTGAGCGCCCGCGGCTTGGCGTGGCCGCGGGCGGCCACGATCGGGTGCAGCTCGATCACGCTCTGCCGGTCGGAGGCGCGGTTGTGGCCGCCGTGCACGGTGATGCAGGGTTCGCCGAGCGTCCACACCACCGCGTCGCGCACGTAGAGGCAGACCGCGTCCTGCCAGCTCATCCAGTCGAGGATGTGGCCCTGGGCGTCGAGGCAGAGCACGCGGGGCTTCGGATGCAGCACGGAGACGCGGGCGCCCGCGGCGGGATCCGCGGGGAATGCGATCGGCAGGGGCGTCTGACCCGGCATCGAAGGCCGAGCATAGAGCAAAACCGTGACGGTTTGACAAGCGCGGCGCCGGGGGCGTCCGGCACCGCGCCCGTGGACGGCTTCAGGCGTCGAACGCGGCGGCGTCCAGGCGCATGAGCGTGCCGGCACCGCTGCGGATGGCCGCGGCATGCGCCAGGCGCCGCGGCAGGATGCGGCCGTAGTAGAAGCGCGCGGTTTCCAGCTTGGCGCTGCGGAAGGCCTCGGGCTGGTCGCCGCCGCGCAGCGCCGCCACCGCACGCGCCCACCAGTAGCCCAGGGCGACGTAGCCCGAGCAGAACAGGTAGTCGACCGCGGCGGCGCCGATCTCCTCCGGATCGGTGCCGGCGCGCGTCACCACCTCCTGCGTCAGCGTCGCCCAGTCGGCGGCGGCCTCGCCGAGCGGCGCCACGAATTCGGCCAGGGTGGCATCGGAGGCGTGGTCGGCGCAGAAGCGCTCGATCTCGGCCAGGAACAGCCTCAGGCCGGCGCCCTTGAGCTGCAGCAGCTTGCGCCCGACCAGGTCGTTGGCCTGGATCTGGGTGGTGCCCTCGTAAAGCGTGGTGATGCGCGCGTCGCGCGCGAACTGTTCGATGCCGTGCTCGCGGATGTAGCCGTGGCCGCCGTAGACCTGGATCGCGTTGTAGGTGCATTCCACCGCCCACTCGGTGAGGCAGCCCTTGACGATCGGCGTGAGGAAGCCGGCCAGCGCCTCGCCGCGGGCGCGGCCGTCGGCATCGGTGCCGCGCTCGTGCTCGTCGAGCTGGGCGAAGGCGTAGGCCGCGAGCAGGCGCGCGCCTTCGGTCAGGGCCTTGTTGGTCAGCAGCATCCGGCGCACGTCGGGGTGCACGATGATCGGGTCGGCCGGCTTCTCCGGCAGCTTCGGCCCGCCGAGCGCGCGCATCTGCAGGCGCTCGCGCGCGTAGGCCAGGGCGTTCTGGGTGGCGCGTTCCATCAGGCCCAGGCCCTGCACGCCGACGCCGAGGCGCGCCGAGTTCATCATGATGAACATGCCCTGCAGGCCGCGGTGCGGCTGCCCGACCAGCCAGCCCTGCGCGCCGTCGAAGTTGATGACGCAGGTGGCCGAGCCCTTCAGGCCCATCTTGTGCTCGATCGCGCCGCAGCGGACCGCATTGCGGGCGCCCATGGCGCCGTCGCGGCCGACCTGGAACTTCGGCACGAGGAACAGCGAGATGCCCTTCACCCCGGGCGGCGCATCGGGCAGGCGGGCGAGGACGAGGTGCACGATGTTCTCGGTGAAGTCGTGCTCGCCGGCGCTGATGAAGATCTTGGTGCCGGTGATCGCGTAGCTGCCGTCGGCCTGCGGCTCGGCGCGCGTCTTGAGCAGGCCGAGGTCGGTGCCGCAGTGCGGCTCGGTCAGGCACATGGTGCCGGTCCAGCGGCCCTCGACGATGGGCGTGAGGAAGGCCTGCTTCTGCCAGTCCTCACCCTGGTGGCGCAGCGCCTCGATCGCGCCGTGCGAGAGCAGCGGATAGGTGCTCCAGGAGAGGTTGGCGGCGTCGAGCATCTCCTTGAACACCGCGTCGACCATCAGCGGCAGGCCCTGCCCGCCGATCTCCGCCGGCACGGTCAGGCCCTGCCAGCCATCCTCGACGAAGCGCGCATAGGCCTCGCGGAAGCCCGGCGGCGTGCGCACCTCGCCCGTGGCCGCATCGAAGCTGCAGCCGTGTTCGTCGCCGGCCTGGTTGAGCGGCGCGAGCACCTGCCCGGCGAAGCGTGCGGCCTCCTCCAGGACGGCCTCGACCGTCTCGCGGTCGGCCTCGTTGCCCAGGCGGGCGGACTGCGCCTCCAGGCCGAGCACGTCGAACAGCGCGAACCGGTAGTCGCGCAGGGGAGCGGTATAGCGGGTCATGGATCCACTCGATGCGGGGAAGGGCGTCGCGCGGCGCCGCGGCGTCAGCGCAGGGTGCCGGCGAGGCCCGGTACCGGGTTCAGCAGGCTGTTGAATTCGAAAGGAAACTCACGGTCGTCGGGTTCGCCGGTGCGGATCCGGCCCTCGAAGCGATAGCGGACGCCGGTGCGGCCGGCCAGCACCTTCTCCATCGCCGCGCGCGCCTCCGGCGTGGGCTGCAGGCGGGCCTGCGTGGTGTCGGCGGCGAAGCGGCCGATCGACATGGCCGGCGCCACCTCGATGCGCCCGGCCTCGACGCCGCCGAGGGTCAGCGCGGCCTCGACCTGCTCGAACTGCATGCTCACGGTGCTGAAGTTCTGCATGCGCAGGTCGATCGTCCAGCTGCCGTCGGACTCGACCTGGAGCTGCTGGATGCTCGCCTGCGGCGGGAAGATCCGGCGCACCTCGCCGCTGCCGCAGCCGGCGACGACGAGCGCGAGCAGGATCGTGGCGAGGCGGGGCAGGGCAGCGGTTCGCGGGCGGCGCATGGCGTCGTCCTTCGTCGGATGGAGGGCCGCCGAGGATAGCAGCGGGGCCGGGACGTGATGCACCGCACGATCCCGCACATCTCGACGTGGCGTTCACTCTGCGCGCCGCGGCGCTGGCTAGTCTGCACCGATCCGCTCCCCCCGGCGGCAGGACTTCCCCACCGATGCACCGAGACGACGGGTTCGAGCCCCTGGAGCCGTTCGCGTCCCTGCGCGACGTCTGCAGCAGTGCGCTCACGATTGCCCGCGAAGGATCGCCCCTGGACAACTGGATGGCCGCGCGCCTGGAGGGCGACGCCCTGGTCGTGGAGGCGGTGGATGCCGCCGGCGACGGTGCTCCGCGGGTGGCCGAGCGCCTGCCGTGGCGCGGCACCATCGGCCATCGCATGGCGGTGGGCGACTGCCCGTACGTGGTGGCGGACGTGGGTGCGGTCGAGGCCTATGCCGACCGGCCCTGCGTGGCTCGCTTCGGCATGCGCGCCTATGCCGGCGTGCCGCTGGTCGACCACCACGGGCGCCTGTTCGGCGTGCTCTGCGGCTGGTCGGGACGCGCGCTGGCGCTGGACGTGGCCGCGCACGAGCAGCGCATGGTGCTGGCCGCGCGCGTGCTGTCGACCTACCTGGCGCTGCGCGCGCGGCTGGACGCGGTGGAGCGCCGCGCGGAGCAGGCCGAGACCGCCTCGCGCACCGATCCGCTGACCGGGCTGGCGAACCGGCGCGGCTGGGACGCGGCCATCGAAGGTGGGCAGCGCAAGCTGGTCCGCGAGGAGGCCAGCGCGGCGGTGGTGGTCGCCGACGTCGACGGGCTCAAGCACGTCAACGACAACGTCGGTCACGAAGCCGGTGATGCGCTCCTCGTGCAGGTGGCGCAGGTGCTCGCGCGCCTGGTCCGGCCCAGCGACACCGTGGCGCGGCTCGGCGGCGACGAGTTCGCCCTGCTGCTCGACGGCGTGCACCGGAGCCAGCGCAACGAGGTGCTCTCGCGCCTGCGCGAGGCCCTGCATGCGGCGGGGCTGCAGGTCAGCCTCGGGATCGCCTGCGCCGAGCGCGGCCATTCGCTGCGCCGCGCCTTCGCGGTCGCCGACGCGCGGATGCTGCAGGACAAGGCCGTGCGCCATGCGCAGGGCGAGATTCCGATGCTGTGCCCGATGCCGACCCGGCACACCGCCTGAGCGGCTCAGGCCGCGGCGGCGGACGGCGCGGCGGGCATGCGGCGCTCGCTGTCGGGATCGAAGAAGTGCAGCCGTGCCGGCTCGAACGCCAGCGTCAGCTCGGCGCCCGGCGTCGGCAGTTCCGCGCCGGGCGGCATCCGCGCGATCACCTCGCGGCCGTCGGCGCTGGCGTAGAGGAAGACCTCGTTGCCGACCGGCTCGACCACGTCGAGGCGCACCCGGATCGCCCCGGCGGTATCGCTGCCGCCGACGTGCAGCTGCTCGGGACGAATGCCGACGACGACGCGGCGTCCGCGATGGCCGGCCAGTGCGGCCGACTGCGCCGGGTCCAGCGCCACCGGCCGCCCCTGCAGGCGCAGGGTGCCGTCGGCGGCCACCTCGCCGTCGAACAGGTTCATCGCCGGGCTGCCGAGGAAGCCCGCCACGAACAGGTTGGCGGGCCGGTCGTAGAGGTTCATCGGCGTGTCGATCTGCTGCACCTCGCCGTCCTTGAGCACCACGATGCGCTGGCCGAGGGTCATGGCCTCGATCTGGTCGTGGGTGACGTAGATCATGGTCGCCCCGAGCCGGCGGTGCAGGCGCGCGATCTCCACCCGCATCGAGGTGCGCAGCTTGGCATCGAGGTTGGACAGCGGCTCGTCGAGCAGGAACACCGCCGGGTCGCGCACCAGGGCGCGGCCCAGCGCGACGCGCTGGCGCTGGCCGCCCGAGAGCTGCCCCGGCTTGCGCTCGAGCATGGTGTCCAGGCCCAGGATCTCCGCCGCCTCGGCGGTGCGCCGCGCGATCTCCTCCTTCGACTGGCCGCGCAGCCTGAGCCCGAAGGCGAGGTTCTCCGCCACGCTCATGTGCGGGTAGAGCGCGTAGCTCTGGAACACCATGGCGATGTCGCGGTCCTTGGGCGCGACGTCGTTGACCACCCGCTCGCCGATCGCGAGCGTGCCCTCGCTGATCGACTCCAGCCCCGCGATCATGCGCAGGAGCGTCGACTTGCCGCAGCCAGAGGGTCCGACCAGCACCAGGAACTCACCGTCGGCGACCTCGAAGTCGGCGCCCTTCACGGCGACGAAGCCGTTGTCGTAGACCTTGCGGACGCCGTCGAGGCGGACCTGGGCCATCGTCATCTCTCCTGTGGAATGCAGCTGCGGCCGTGCAGCATGAATGCCGGCGGCCGCTTGCGCTAATCTTCCATGTAAACGTTTTCATCGACCACGGGCAAGGCGCGGCGCAGCGTGGGTGCCGGAACCGGCGAGGGCTGCGATCATGCTGTCCCCGCCGGGACAGCGAACCGGTTGCCGCCGGCAGCGCCCGGTGCCGACCGTGTACTGTCTCCGGCCCGACCACCCGCAGAGGCTCACTTCCGCGATGCACGACACCCTCCTGCTGTTCGGTGCCACCGGCGATCTCGCCGCCCGGATGCTGTTCCCGTCGCTTGCGCACCTGCTGCGCGACCGCCTGCTGCCGGATGGGTTCCGCGTGGTCGCGGTCGGCCGCCAGGAGTTCGATCCGGACGGGTTCCGCGAATGGCTGTCCGAGCGCATCGAAGGCTTCGTCGGCGACGACATGAAGGCCCGCGAGTGGGTCGAGCTGTTCGAGCGGACCGAGTACGTCACCGCCGACCTGGCCGACCCGGCTTCGATCCCGGAGGTGCTCGGCCACTACGCGGAGCGGCCGTGCGTGAGCTACCTGGCGACGCCGCCGGCGCTGTTCATCCCGATCACCCAGGGGCTCAAGGCCGCCGGACTGCTGGACGCGCCCTCGCGCCTGGTGCTGGAGAAGCCGCTCGGCCGCGACCTGGCCTCGGCCCGCGAGATCAATGCCGCGATCCGCGCCTGCGCCGCCGAGGAGCAGGTGTTCCGCATCGACCACTACCTCGGCAAGGCGGCGGTGCAGAACCTCGCCGCGCTGCGCTTCGGCAACACCCTGTTCGAGGCGGTGTGGAGCCGGCGCTGGATCGAGTCGGTCGACATCATGATCGCCGAGACCACCGGCGTGGACGGCCGCGACGGCTACTACGCCAAGTCCGGCGCGCTGCGCGACATGGTCCAGAACCACATCCTGCAGCTGCTGTGCCTGATCGCGATGGAGCCGCCCTCGGCGCTCGACGCCGACTCGGTGCGCGACGAGAAGCTCAAGGTGCTGCGCGCGCTGCGCCCGATGCGCCCGGCCGATGCCTGCACCGACGTCGTGCGCGGCCGCTACGGCGACGGCGTGGTCGGCGGCAGGTCGGTGACCGGCTACGCGCCGCCGGAAGGCACCGACCCGGAGACCTTCGTCGCGGTCCGCGCCTACATCGACAACTGGCGCTGGGCCGGCGTGCCGTTCCGGCTGGTCACCGGCAAGCGCATGCCCACCCGCAGCACCCAGGTGGTGGTGAACTTCCGGCCGGTCTCGCACTGGCTGTTCGAGCATCCGCGCCGCGAGAAGGCCGCGCCCAACCGCCTGGTGCTCAAGCTGCAGCCGGAGGAGGCCGTGGAGCTGGGCCTGATGAACAGCCTGGCGGGTCCGGAATGGGGCGCGCAGGAGCTCAAGCCGCTGCCGCTCGACCTCACCGTGCACCGCGAGACGCCGCGCCGCATCGCCTACGAGCGGTTGCTGCTGGATGCCCTGATCGGCAACCCGGCGCTGTTCGTGCGCAGCGACGAGGTCGAGGCGGCCTGGGCCTTCATCGACAGCGTCATCGCCGCCTGGACCGCCGGCAGCTGCCCCGTCCATCCCTATCCCGCCGGCTCGTGGGGCCCGAAGGAAGCCGAGGAATTCCTGCCCGGCGCCCTGACCGAGCCGCCGCGGCCCGAACGGCCTACGCCCCGGAGCGCACTGTGAGCGACGTCCTCCTGGCCGACATCGGCGGTACCAACGCGCGCTTCGCGCTCGCCGACGACAGCGCTGTCAACCCGCTGGTGGACGGCAGCATGCGCCGCTACGACACCGCCGATTTCCCCAGCCTCGCCGAGGCCGCACGGCACTACCTCGGCGAGATCGGCGCCGATCCCAGCCGCGGCGTGTTCGCGGCGGCCGGCCCGGTGGTCGGCGATTCGATCCGCATGACCAACTGCCCCTGGGTGATCTCCTTCAGCCAGACCCGGCAGGCGCTGGATTTCGCGCGGCTGCACGTGGTCAACGATTTCCACGCGATGGCGCGCTGCGTCCCGCTGCTCGAGGACGCCGACGTGGAGCCGGTCGGCGGCGTCGCCCAGGCGCACATCGAGCTCGGCGAGTCCAACCACAACTGCGCCGTGCTCGGGCCGGGCACCGGCCTCGGCGTGGGTGGGCTGATCCTGCGCGAGGGCCGCGCCTTCGCGCTGGAGACCGAGGGCGGTCACGTCAGCTTCGCCCCGGTCGACGAGCTGGAGATCGACATCCTGAGGCGCCTGGTCGCGCGCTTCGGGCGCGTCTCGACCGAACGCCTGATCTGCGGCAGCGGCCTGGTCGTGCTGCACCAGACGCTGGCCGAGATCGAGGGCCACGCGCCCGAGGACCTCGAGCCCAAGGACGTGACTGCGCGCGCCGAGGCGGGCGACGCCGCTGCGCTGCGCACGATCGAGGTGTTCTGCGCGATCTTCGGCAGCGTCGCCGGCGACGTCGCGCTGATGCTCGGAGCCTGGGACGGCGTCTACCTCACCGGCGGACTGGTGCCGCGCCTGATGTGGTGCCTGCGCGACGGCCGCTTCCGCGAACGCTTCGAGGCCAAGGGCCGCTTCGCCGAGGTCCTGGCGGCCACGCCGACGGTGGCGATCCTGCATCCGCAGCCGGGCCTGCTGGGCCTGGCCGCGATCGCCCTGGACGAGCGCCGCCACGTGGCGCCGGGAGCGCTGTCGTGAGCTTCCGCGTCGATCCTGCGGCCAGCGACTACCGCTGGACCGAGTTCCGCGACGTGGAGGCCTGGGCCGAGGGCGCCAGCGACGCCATCGTCGCGGCGCTGGCCCACGCCGTGCAGGAGCGCGGCGGCGCGCGTCTGCTGCTGTCCGGCGGCGGCACGCCCGCGCCGGTGTATCGTGCGCTGCCGGACGCGGTGCTGGACTGGTCGAAGGTCCGCGTCGGCCTCGTCGACGAACGCGCCAGCGACGCGGCGGAGGCGAGCAACGCCCTGCTGGTGCGCGAGACGCTCCTGCGCGACGGCGCGCGCGCGGCGGTGCTCGAGCCGCTGCATCCGGTCCCGGGCGATCCGCCGCCGCAGCCGGGTGCCGACCTGGTCGCCGAGGCCGACGCCCGCCATCGCGCGGCGGACGCGCCGCCGCTGGTGGCGGTGTTCGGGATGGGCGACGACGGCCACACCGCGTCGCTGTTCCCGCACGGCCCCGACCTCGCCGACGCCCTGGATGCCGAGGCGCATTTCGTCCGCACCGACGCCAGCGCGATCGCCGGCGCGCGCGGCTGGCCGCGGCGCATCACCCTCACCCCCGCGGGCTGGCGCCATGCCGCCGCGCGCATCCTGCTGCTGCGCGGCGACGGCAAGCGCCGCCTGTTCGGCCGCGCGCTGGAGTCCGGCGACGTCGCCGAGCTGCCGGTCCGTGCGCTCTTCGCCGGAGACACGCCGCTGCACGTGTACTGGTGCCCCTGACCGCCACGCTTTCACGAGCCGAGCCCATGACCATCGATCCCCGCATCGCCGCCGTCACCGAGCGGATCCGCCGTCGCAGCGTCGACACGCGCCGCGCCTACCTCGAGATGATCGACGCCGCGCGCGCGCGCGGCCCGTCGCGCGGACGCCTGTCCTGCGCCAACCTGGCCCACGGCTTCGCCGCCTGCGGCCCCGAGGACAAGGCCGCGCTCAAGGGCGGCGTCACCCCGAACCTGGGCATCGTCACCGCCTACAACGACATGCTCTCGGCGCACCATCCCTACGAGCACTACCCCGAGGTGATCCGCCGCGTCGCCCGCGAGGTCGGCGGCACCGCGCAGGTCGCCGGCGGCGTGCCGGCGATGTGCGACGGCGTCACCCAGGGCCGCCCGGGCATGGACCTGTCGCTGTTCTCGCGCGACGTCATCGCCCAGGCCACGGCCATCGCGCTCAGCCACGACATGTTCGACGCGGCGGTCTGCCTCGGCATCTGCGACAAGATCGTGCCGGGCCTGCTGATCGGCTCGCTCGCCTTCGGCCAGCTGCCGGTGGTGTTCGTGCCCGGCGGGCCGATGCCGACCGGCATCCCCAACAAGAAGAAGGCCGAGGTGCGCGAGCGCTACGCGGCCGGCGAGGCCACGCGCGAGGAGCTGCTCGAGGTCGAGTCGGCCTCCTACCACTCGCCGGGCACCTGCACCTTCTACGGCACCGCCAATTCCAACCAGGTCATGCTCGAGGCGATGGGCCTGCAGCTGCCGGGCAGTTCCTTCGTCAATCCGGGCACGCCGCTGCGCAGCGCGCTCGACGCCGAGGCGGTGCGCCAGGCGTTCGCGATCACTGCCCTGGGCGAGAACTACCGGCCGATCGGCCACCTCGTCGACGAACGCGCGATCGTCAACGCCGTGGTGGCGCTGCTGACCACCGGCGGATCCACCAACCACACCATCCACTGGGTCGCGGTGGCGCGCGCGGCCGGCATCCTGATCGACTGGGACGACTTCGACGAGATCGCCGCGGCGACGCCGCTGCTGGCGCGCGTCTATCCCAACGGCGAGGCGGACGTGAACCACTTCGAGGCGGCAGGCGGCACCGTGTTCGTGCTGCGCGAGCTGCTCGACGCCGGCCTGCTGCACGACATCCCCAGCATCGTCGGCAGCATGCGCGACTACACCCGCGACCCGAAGCTCGCCGAGGGCGGCAGGGTGCGCTGGGTCGACGGCGCGCGCGAGTCGGCCGACCGCGACGTGGTGCGCCCGGCGAGCGATCCGTTCGAGCACCACGGCGGTCTGCGCGTGCTGCGCGGCAACCTCGGCCGCAGCCTCGCCAAGATCTCCGCGGTCAAGCCGCAGCACCGCCGCGTGCACGCGCCGGCGGTGGTCATCGACGACCCGCAGCAGCTGCGCGACCTGCACAAGCAGCGCGCGCTGCCGGACGACTTCATAGCCGTGCTGCGCTACCAGGGCCCGACCGCCAACGGCATGCCCGAGCAGCATTCGCTGACGCCGCTGCTGGGCATGCTGCAGAACCAGGGCCGCCACGTCGCCCTGGTCACCGACGGGCGCATGTCGGGCGCCTCCGGCAAGGTACCCTCGGCCATCCACCTGACTCCCGAGGCCGCGTCCGGCGGGCCGATCGGCAGGGTCCGCAGCGGCGACATGATCCTGCTCGACACCGAGGCCGGCGTGCTCGAGGTCGAAGTCGACGCGGCGGAATGGGAGCGCCGCGAGATCGCGCCGGATTCGACGCCCACCGCCCTCGACATCGGCCGCGTGCTGTTCGGCGGCAACCGCCGTCTGGCAGGCTCGGCGGAGGAGGGCGCACTGTCGATCAGCGTCGACGCCGTCGCCCCCGACCATCCTCGCGACGACCGCACGCCGAGCGAGGCCACCTACGACATGGGCCCCGGCAATCCGGCGGCCGCCGATTTCGAGGTCCGCGACCAATGACCGATCTGTCCACCCTTGCCGGCCGCCAGGCCGAGGCCCGGGAACTGATGCGCCGCGCCGGCGTGCTGCCGGTGGTGACGGTGGCGTCCGCCGGGCAGGGCGTCGCCATCGCCCGCGCCCTGGTCGCGGGCGGCCTGCCGGGCGTCGAGGTGACCCTGCGCTCGCCCGCCGCGCTCGACGCCATCGCCGCGATCCGCGAGCAGGTGCCGGATGCGGAGGTGGGCGCCGGCACCGTGCTCGGCGCCGCGCAGCTGCGCCAGGCGCTCGACGCCGGCGCCGGCTTCATCGTCTCGCCGGGCACGCCGGCGGACGTCGCCGAGGCCTTCGCCGAGGCGCCGGTGCCGGTGATCCCGGGTGCCGCCACCCCGACCGAGCTGATCGCGCTGTACAACCGCGGCTTCCGCGTGGCCAAGCTGTTCCCGGCCTCCTCGGTCGGCGGCGTCGGCCTGCTGAAGTCGCTGCAGGGCCCCCTGCCCGGCATCCGCATCTGCCCGACGGGCGGCATCGGCCCGGCCAACGCCGCCGACTACCTGGCACTGTCGAACGTCGGCTGCATCGGCGGCTCGTGGATGCTGAAGCCGGAGTGGCTCGACGCCGGCGACTTCGCCGCCGTCACCGCCGCCGCGCGCGAGGCGCGCGCCATCGTCGACCGCGTCCGCGCAGGCTGACGGCCGTCCCGGTGCCGGCGTGCGCTAGGCGCTCTCGCGGGCCGGCGCCGCCGGATCGAGGGCGACCGCGGCGCGGCGCCGCTGCCGCGTCCGCAGCCAGCGCCGCACCGGGATGTCGTAGACGCGCTCGACGCAGACCGAGGCGGCGAGCAGTACCGCCAGCAGGAGCAGGCCGGACAGCGGCGCCCAGCGCTCGACCATGTCGCCGAGGGCGAAATGCAGGGCCTCGCCCACCGGCTTGTGCAGCACGTAGATCGGGTAGCTCGCCGAGCCGAGCATCAGCATCAGCGGGGCGAGGCGCACGTGCGTCGGACGCGATGCGACGACCACCACCAGCGGGAACAGGAGCCCGACGGCGAGGAGGTCGGCCAGGGGATCCAGCGCGCCGAGGCTCGGCGAGGCCAGGACGAGCACGACCAGCGGGATCGCCGCACTCGGCGGGATCCGCGAGACCCGCGCCTGCAGGGCGTCGTGGTGGCGGAACAGCAGCAGGCCGAGCAGGATGCCGAACACGGCCCGCGCCAGCCCGGTGACGAGCGACACCGCGCTCCACGTCCAGCCCAGGTCCAGGTGCCCGTGCGCCAGCGCGGACCCGGCGGCGACCGCACCCGCGACCGCCACGGCGATGCCCAGTCCGTGCGGCCCGACGAACGGCCGCACCGCGGCATAGGCGAAGTTGACCAGCAGCTCGAAGAACAGCGACCAGTACGGACCGTTGACGGTGAACAGCTCGACGCTGCCCGGCAGCGGCACCGGCAGGAACAGCGCGGCCAGCGCAATGTGCAGCGCGACCGCGGCCAGCACCGTGGGATCGGTGCCGCCGCCCAGCACCGTCTTCGCCACCAGCGCCACGCCCGCCAGCAGCAGCGACAGCGCGAACACCGGGTACAGCCGGATCAGGCGGACGGCGACGAACTCGGCGAAGCCGATGCTGCGGTCGCGCAGGCGTCGATCGTAGGCGTGGCCGATGACGAAGCCGCTGAGCAGGAAGAACAGATCGACGCCGAGGTAGCTGCGGAACAGCGCCAGATCCCACCACGGCAGGGTATGGCGCATGAGGACCGCGATGGCCGCGATCCCGCGGATGCCGTCGAGAAGGACGAAGCGCTCGGTCTGCTGCAAGCCGATTCTCCGGTAGGCGGACGCGCGGTGCCCGTCCACCGGCGGGCGGATGCACATCGGTCAGGTCCAGGACGGACCGGCGGCTCGAAGACGAGCCACCGGTCGTGCGGCGCGGAGCATAACCGGAACTGCGTCACATAAACCCGGGCAAGAAGTGAAGGCCGCGGCGGTCCCGCCGCACGCCCGGTCTCCGCCGCCCCGGCGCCTGTGCCCGCTTCCGGCCGCGACCGCGTCTCAGTCGCCCGCGGTTTCGAGCACGCGCCCGACCAGGTCCTGCACCGGCCCCAGCGGCGCGACGACGACGGCGCGCTCGTCGGCCGCGGGCGGCTCCAGCGTCGCCAGCTGGTCGGCGAGCTGGGAGGGCGGCATGAAGTGGCCGCGGCGCGCGCGCATGCGCTGCATCAGCGTGTCGTGGTCGAGGTCGAGGTGGACGAACAGCACCTCGTCCGGCGCGGTCCGGCGCAGGCGCTCGCGATAGCTGCGCTTCAGCGCCGAGCAGGCCACCACCACCGCGTTGCCGGCCGCGCGCTCGCCCTCGATCCAGGCGGCGACGGCGTCCAGCCACGGCGCCCGGTCGGCGTCGGTCAGCGGCACGCCGGCGGCGAGCCGGGCGCGGTTGGCAGGCGGATGCAGGTCGTCGGCGTCCAGCAGGCGCCGGTCGAGCCGCTGCGCCAGCGCCTCGGCCAGCGTGCTCTTGCCGGAGCCGGACACGCCCATGACGACGAGGACCGGCGCGCCGGGCAGGAGGTCGCGCGAGGCGCTCATCGGCGCGGCGTCCGCGTCTTCCGCGCGCCGCGGCGCTGCTCGTGCGCGCTGCGGTGCGGCGGCGGCCGTCGCCCCGGCGTCAGCGTCCGCCACGCGCGGCCGTCGAGCGCGAGCAGGGCGTCGGCCGCGGTCGGTCCCGCGGTGCCGGCAGCGTAGTTGGGAAAGTCCCCCGGCGGCTGCGCGGCCCAGCTTTCGAGCACCGGCTGCACGATGCGCCAGGCCGCATCGACCATCGCCGCGTCCTGGAACAGCCCGGCCTCGCCGCACATGCAGTCGTGCAGGAGGCGCTCGTAGCCGACGCTGTGCTCGAGCGGGAACCAGTCGCGGTAGCGGAAATCCATCCGCACCGGCGCCAGCGCCACGTTCTCGCCGGGGCGCTTGACGTCGAACTGCAGCGAGATGCCTTCGTCGGGCTGGATGTGCAGCACCAGCCAGTCCGGCCCGTAGCCGCCGACCGCGGTCTGCCGGAACGGCGCCAGCGGCGCCGGCTTGAAGCGGATCGCGATCTCCGTGGTGCGCTCGCGCAGGCGCTTGCCGGTGCGCAGGTAGAAGGGCACGCCGGCCCAGCGCCAGGTGTCGACGGCCAGGCGCATGGCGACGTAGGTCTCGGTGCCCGAGTCCGGCGCCACGCTGTCCTCCTCGCGGTAGCCCGGCACCGCCGCGCGCGCGATGGCGCCGGCCGCGTACTGTCCGCGCACCACCTCGTCGGGCGTCAACGGCCGCACCGCCTCGATCACCTCCGAGCGTCGCCGCGCCATCGCCTCGGAGGTGAAGGCCGCCGGCGGCTCCATGGCGATCATCGCCAGCAGCTGGAACAGGTGGTTGGGCACCATGTCGCGCAGGCAGCCGGTCGGCTCGTAGAAGCGGCCGCGGCCCTCGACGCCGATCGTCTCGGCCGCGGTGATCTGCACGTGGTCGATGCGGTCGCGGTTCCAGACCGGCTCGAACAGGCCGTTGGCGAAGCGGAAGGCGAGGATGTTCTGCACCGTCTCCTTGCCGAGGAAATGGTCGATGCGGAACACCTGCGATTCGTCGAGCTGCGCGGCGACCACGGCGTTGAGGTCGCGCGCGCTCGGCAGGTCGTGGCCGAAGGGCTTCTCCACGATCACCCGTTTCCAGCCGCGTCCCTCGCCCTCGGCCACCAGTCCGGCGTGGCCCAGGGCTTCAGTCGCGGGCGCGAAGAAGCGCGGGGCGCTCGCGAGGTAGTAGAGCGTGTTGCCGCCGGTGCCGTAGCGCGGCGCGAGGTCCTCCAGCAGCGCCGCCAGGGCCCGGTAATCCTCGCGCCGGGTGAAGTCGCCGCGCAGGTAGTGCATGCGTCGGCTCAGCCAGCGCCAGGTGCCGGCGTCGATGCCGTCGGCCTCGAACTCGGTCGCCGGGTCCGCCGCCTGCGCGCGCAGGGCGTCGCCGATGGAGCGCCGCCAGCTGCGTTCGCTGATGTCGCCGTGGTCGAAGCCGACGATGGCGAAGCCGTCGCCCAGCCGCCCGGCGCGGCGCAGGTTGTAGAGCGCCGGCATGACCAGGCGGTGGGCGAGGTCGCCGCGCGCGCCGAACAGCACCAGGACGCAGGGCGGCGCCTGCTCGCAGGGCGGATCGCCGATGGCTGCCTTCATCCGTGCACCTCCTTGCTGCTGGCGCGCTGGGCGCGCGCATGTTCCAGACGGTAGGCGGCATTCACCAGCGCCACGTGGGAGTAGCCCTGCGGGAAGTTGCCGAGCATGCGCCGACCGCGCGGGTCGTATTCCTCGGCGAGCAGGCCGACGTCGTTGCACAGCCCGGCCAGGCGCTCGAACAGCGCCTCGGCGTCCTCGAGCCGGTCCATCATCACCAGGCACTCCACCAGCCAGAAGCTGCAGGCGAGGAAGGTGCCCTCGCCCGGCGGCAGGCCGTCGCGGGCATGGGTGTCCGCGCGGTAGCGCTCGACCATCCCATCGACCGTCAGCCGCTGCTCGATCGCCGCGACGGTGTTCACCACGCGCGGATCGTCCGGCGGCAGGAAGCCGACCAGCGGGATCACCAGCAGGGCCGCGTCGAGCCGGTCGGAGCCGTAGCTCTGCACGAAATGGCCGTCCGCATGCACCGCATTGGCCAGGATGTCCGCATGCACCTCGCGCGCGAGGGTGGCCCAACGGGCGCGCTCGGCGTTGGCGAAGGCCGCGGCCGGATTGCGCGAGGCGCGGTCGAAGGCCAGCCACGACAGTACCTTGGAGTGGGTGAAGTGGCGACGCCCGCCGCGCACCTCCCAGATACCCTCGTCCGGCTCGCGCCAGCGCTTCTCCAGCTCGCGCAGGAAGGCGCGTTCCAGGTCGTAGCCGTGCCGGGCCGGCGCCATGCCCTTGCGCTCGGCGAGTTCGAGGGTCGCGATCAGCTCGCCGTAGACGTCGAGCTGGAACTGTTCCGCGGCGGCGTTGCCGATGTTGACCGGGCGCGAGTTCTCGTAGCCGGGCAGCCAGTGCGCGTCCCACTCCGCGAGGCGGCGCTCGCCGGCGACGCCGTACAGCGCCTGCAACTGGCCCGGCGTGCCGGCGACGGCGCGCTTGAGCCAGTCGCGGAAGGCGATCGCCTCGTCGCGGTAGCCGGCGTTGATCAGCGCGACCAGCACGAAGGTGGAGTCGCGCAGCCAGCAGTAGCGGTAGTCCCAGTTGCGGTTGCCGCCGATTCGTTCGGGCAGCGAGGCCGTGGGCGCGGCGACGATGGCGCCGGTCGGCAGGTAGCTGAGGCCTTTCAGCACCACCAGCGAGCGGCGCACCAGCTCGCTCCAGCGTCCGGCCCGGGTGCAGCGTCCCGACCACTCCATCCAGAAGCGCTCGGTGCGGGCGAACGCGTCCTCGGCATCGATCGCCGGCGGCAGCTCCAGGTGCGAGGCACCGTGGCTGAGCACGAACGAGACCGTCTCGCCCTCGGCGACCTCGAACGCGGCTTCGGTGTTCAGGTCGTGCCCGTGCAGGGCGACCGGCGTGCGCACCACGATCTGGTCGGGCCCGGCCACCGCGCAGATGCCGCCGTCGATGCGGGTGACCCAGGGAACGCGGCGCCCGTAGCCGAAGCGGACCACGAGTTCGCTGCGCATGCGCACGCGGCCACGCAGGCCGCGGACCCGGCGAACGAGGTGGCTGTGGTCGTGGCCGTTGTGGCTGGCGACCATGAAGTCGATCACCTCGACGACGCCGGTATCGGTCTCGTGATGGGTCTCGAGGATCAGGCTGCCGTCGCGGTAGCGGCGCCGGCTGCGCGTGGCTGCCGCGGGGGCGAGCAGCCAGCGCCCGTGGTCGCGGGTGCCGAGCAGGGCGGCGAACAGGGCGTCGGAATCGAAGCGCGGCAGGCACAGCCAGTCGATGGAGCCGTCCCGGGCGACCAGCGCGGCGCTGCGGCAGTCGCCGAGCATGGCGTAGTCCTCGATGCGCGCGGACATGCGCTCTCCCGTTGGCGTGGACGGGCAGTGTCGCCGCGGCGGCGTGAGCGCGGCTTGATCACGCCGCGGACACGCTGCCGCCGCACCGGCCTCACTCGGTGCGGGCGTTCTCGATCACCACCTGCGCCGGAAGCTTGCGGATGCGCAGCTCGTCGCCGTTCCAGCCGGCGGGCTCGCCGTTGATGGTGGTGGCGCCGGGCAGGGTCGCATCCGGCCAGCGCAGCACGATGCCGCCCTCGGGCAGCTCGATCCCGCCCGGGATGTCGAGCAGGGTGCGCCCGTCGGCGCGCCGCAGGGCGTAGCTGAACTCGCCGAATGGCGTGCGCAGGCGGTTGATGGCGATGCCGTCGCCCTCGAGCCAGGCCGCGGGAATGCCGTCGGCCACGACCAGGCTGGCATCCGCGTCACGCTCGTAGGCGAACAGGTCGAGCGCCGACCGGATGTAGTCGGAGGCGACCCAGCCGTGCGGCATGTCGCCGATGAAGCGCGGCTCGCGGTACTCGCGCGAGACCACTTCGGCCCACTGGTTCCAGGCGCCCGGACGGCGATCGGCGAAGAAGTAGTCGAGGAGCTCCTGCGCGCGGTGTCGCCAACCCAGGCGCACGAAGGCGGCGACGTTGCGCAGCTCGTAGGGCGTGTAGGCCTCCCAGTCCTTCTCGCCCTCGCGGCGGGCGACGAACTCGTCCCAGTAGCGCCGGAAGGTGCCCAGCAGCAGTTCACGCGGCAGCGCCGCCGCCTCGCCGCCGGGCGACAGCGCGATCGTGGTCGAGGTGGCGTCGAAGTCGCCGAGGTCGGCGGCACCGGGGATGTAGCCGATGTCGTGCAGCTCGGCGGCGGCGCGGATGGAGTCGTAGAGGTCGGCGCGGAACGCGTCGCGCGACGCCGCCATCCACTGCGCGTCGTCGGTCCCGAGCGTCGCGGCCATGCGCGCGGCGTCCTTGTAGCCCTTGAGCGCCCAGAAGTCGTCCCAGTACGAGTAGGCGGGTTTGGCCGAATAGCCCTCGTGGCTGATCGACGGCGGCATCAGCCCGTACTGCGGGCGACGGCCGGGCTCCAGGTTGGCCTCGGTACGCTCGGAGGCGCGCAGCTGGTCCATGTAGCGGGTGGCGGCCTCGACGTGCGGCCACATGCGCTCGAGCAGGTCGCGGTCGCGGCCGTAGCGCCAGACCTCGGAGATCAGGTGGATCAGCTCGCCCTGGCTGTCGTTCTCGACGACCGGGTCCGAGCCGCGCACGTCGACGCAGCAGGGCACCTTGCCGTTGTCGAACTGGTAGGGCGCGTACCACTCCAGGAACTCGCGCGCGGCATCGACGTGCCCCATCCGCACCAGGCCCTCGGAGGTCATCGCGCCGTCGCGGATCCAGGAGCGCGCGTAGGAGCGCGTGCCGGGCCGGATCATCGGGCCGTCGCGATTGATCAGGATGTGCGCGAGCGCCGTGCGCAGGGTATCGGCGATGCGCTGCTGTTCGCGCGGCAGGTGCACGGCGACGCGGTCGAGCTTCTGCTTCCACTGGTCCTCGACCCGGGCCTGTTCCAGGCCGAGGAAGCCGGCGACGTCGTCGCCGGCGTCCAGCGGCAGGGGCTGCCCGGACAGCGGGATGTCGAGGCCGAATGTGCGCGTCGCGTACGGTTCGAGCCGCACGCGGTAGAACATGACGCCCGAGGCGAGGCCGGTCTCGTCGTTGACCTGCTGCGCGGTCGGGCGCGGGATGTCGGCGAGGTGACCGATCGCCATGCCGGCATCGAACGCGGTGGCGAAGAAGCCGTCCGGCTGCTGCAGCGGCACGATCCGCGGCCGCCCTTCGGCGCGCACCGCGACGCCGTCCCAGGCCAGCGCGGTGAGCGGGCTCGCCCCGCCCGGCGTGGTCAGGAACTGCACCGGGTGGTTGACCTGGAACGGGCGCACCGCGAGCGCCAGGGTCAGGGTCCTGGCCTCGCCGGTGGCGTTCTCCAGGGTGTAGCGCGCGAGCATCCGCGACTCGTCGCGCTCGCCGGTGGCGAAGGCGGTGGTGGTGAGGTTCACCCCGTCGTGGGTCCAGCGCACGCTTGGGATCGGCATGTAGCCGCGCGCCAGCGTCTGCACCGGCTCGACGTCGGCCCAGGTGACCAGCCGGCGCTCGGCGTCGAGCAGGAACGGCTCGACGGTGATACCGCCGCGCTCGATCTCCAGCGCGCCGTCCTCCGACATCAGGCCCTGCTGCGGGCCGCCGTCGATGCCGACCAGGGTCCAGTAGCTCTGCTCGTCGTAGAAGCCGCGCGGGAACAGGCCGCGCGGCATCGATTTGGCCATGTCGGCGATCATCGCGTTGCGGCTGGCGCCGAAGGCGATGTCGCGCACGGCGACGTCCTCGAGCGCGTAGGCCGCGCCCGGTCCGGCATGCATCGCCAGCCGCACGTAGCGCGCCTCGGCCTCGGGCAGCTGCAGCCAGTCGCTGCCGCCGTCGCCGGTCCGTACCCGGCGCGCCTCGCGCCACTGGCTGCCGTCGTCGGAGAGCTCGACGTCGTAGTCGCCGGCGTGCAGGCCTTCGCGCCAGCGCAGGGTCAGGCCGCCGAGTTCGCGCAGGTAGCCCAGGTCGAGCGTCAGCGTCTGCTCGCCGCCCGCGGCGCTGGTCCAGGCGGTCGCGGTGTCGTGGTCGCCGGCGTCGGCGGCGGCGCTGCCTTCGGCGCTCGAGCTCGCCTCGAACACCGGTGCCGGCGGCACCTCGGGCGGCACGGGCAGGGTCTGCAGCGCGAGCTGGTCGAAGCAGACCTCGCCGCGCCCGCCCTGGCTGGCGTACACGGTGAACTCCACCTGCGCGCTCTCGCGCAGGCTGCGGTCCTCGCGGGGACCCCAGGCGAAGTCGATGTGGCGCTTCTTGTAGCGCACGTCGGTCCACTCGGTCGGGACCTGGGTCTCGGGTCGGTTGACCCACCACACGTTGTCGCCGCTGTCGTCGATCAGCTTGAACTGCAGGTCGTTGACCGGCGCCTGCCCGCGCATGCGGAAGGAGAAGGCGTAGTTGTCCGGGTAGTCGAGCGGCAGCCGGCGGCGGATCGCGGCATGGCCGGAGACGCCGTTGAAGTCGTAGTCCAGGCACAGCGCGCGGCCATCGGGCGTGTCGACCTGCCGCAGCGCGGCGTCGACCTGGTCGGACGCGGTCGCCTCCCAGGCGCCGACGTCCTCGAAGTCGTCGATCACCCGGACCGGGCCGGGCTCGCCGACCTGCGCCGCGGCAGCCGCGCTGCCGGTGGCCAGCAGCGCGGCGATCGCCAGGCGCGACAGGCGCAGCGGGACGGGACGGAATCGTGGGTTCGGGGGCAGGAACACGCGGATCTCCTGGTCGCGAGGGGGCGGGCGCGGCGGACGCGATGCTCCGTCCGGTCCCGCCCGCCCGGAGTGAACGGCGGGTGGTCAGCCCTTGACGCTGCCCAGCAGCAGGCCTTCGATGTAGTGCCGCTGCAGCAGCAGGAACAGCGCCAGCACCGGCAGTACCGTGACCACCGCGCCGGCCATCATCATCTCGCTGTCCTGCACGTGCTCGCGCGAGAGCGCGGCCAGCGCCACCGGCAGCGTGTAGTTCTCCTGGTCGGTCAGCACGATCAGCGGCCACATGAAGTCGTTCCACGCGGCCATGAAGGTGAAGATCGCCAGCGTCACCAGGATCGGCTTGAGCACCGGCAGCACGATCTGGCCGAAGATGCGGAACTCGCCGGCGCCGTCGATGCGCGCGGCCTCGAGCAGCTCGTCGGGGATCGAGCGCGCGTACTGGCGCACCAGGAAGATGCCGAACACCGTGGCCAGCATCGGCACGATCACGCCACCGTAGGTGTTGACCAGCCCCAGGCCCTTCATCATCAGGAACAGCGGCAGCATGGTCACCTGCGCCGGGATCACCAGCGCGCCGAGCATGGTCTTGAACAGGCCCTCGCGGCCGGCGAAGCGCAGCTTGGCGAAGGCGTATCCGGCCATCAGGTTGAAAGCCAGCGAGATCAGGGTGATCGCGCCCGACACCAGCAGGCTGTTGAACAGGTAGCGGCCCATGCCGGCGCGGGCGAACAGCTCGGTGTAGTTGTCGAGCGTCGGCGCCTGCGGCAGCAGCGGCGGCGGGAACTGGCTGGCCTCGCCCTGCGCCATGAACGACACCGACACCATCCACAGCAGCGGCGCCAGCGCGATCGCGGCGAGACCCGCCAGCAGGCCGTTGATCAGCGCGCCGGTGAGGCGCGAGGCGCCGACCTGCCGGCTCATGCGTAGCCCCGCTTGCGCGCGATGCGCATCAGCACGGTGGTCACGGTCAGGATGATCGCGAACAGCAGGAAGGCCACCGCCGAGGCACGGCCCAGGTTCCACCACTTGAAGCCTTCCTCGTACATGAAGTACAGCACGCTTACCGTGCTCTGCAGCGGGTCGCCCTGGGTGATCACGTAGGGCTCGGCGAAGAGCTGGAAGTAGCCCGACAGGGTGATGATGCTCACCACCAGCAGCACCGGCGCCAGCATCGGCAGGGTGATGTGGCGGAACTGCTTCCAGGCGCCGGCGCCGTCGATGCGCGCGGCCTCGTAGAGATCGCCGGGGATGGCCTGCAGGCCGGCGAGGAAGATCACCATGTTGTAGCCGAAGTTCTTCCACACCGCGAACAGGATGATGGTCGGCATCGCCCAGCGCGGGTCGCCGAGCCAGTCGACCGGATCGATGCCGACCAGGCCCAGGCCGTAGTTCACCAGGCCGTAGCGGGTGTGGAACAGGTAGCGCCAGATCACCGCCACGGCGACGAGCGTGGTCACCACCGGCGCGAACAGCGCGGTGCGGAAGAAGCCCTTGAAGCGCGCCACCTGCGAGTTCAGCAGCATCGCCGAACCCAGCGACAGCGCGATCGACAGCGGCACGCCGACCACGACGAAGTAGAAGGTGTTGCCGAGGGCCTTCCAGAACAGCGGCGTGCGCAGCAGTTCCAGGTAGTTGTCGATGGCGACGAAGCGCAGGTTGCGCAGGTCGGCCAGCGCATAGAGGTCGAAGTCGGTCGCGCTCAGCACCACGGCGGCGGCGACCGGCACGGCGAAGAACACGCCAAGCACGATCATCGCCGGCGCGACGAACATCCAGCCGGCCAGGTTGTCGCGCCTCATGCGGCGTCTCCTTCCTGCGCACGCTGCGCTTCCTGGTCGAGCACCCAGCGGCGCTTGGCGAGGATGCCGTCGACGCGGCGGTCGATCTCGGCCGCGCCTTCCTCGACCGTGTACTGGCCCGCGACCACGCGCTCGGCGATGCGCTGCATCTCGGTGACGATGCGCTCCCACTCGGCGACCTTGGGCGTGGATTCGACCCGCTCGAGCTGCTCGCGGAACGCCGCGGCATGGGGGTCGTCGGCCAGCGAGGGGAACTCCCAGGTCGAGCGGCGCGGCGGCAGGTCGCCGGTGAGCGCGTGGAAGCGCTGCTGCACCGCGGGCTCCGAGAGGTATTCGATCAGCGCCCAGGCCGCGTCCTTGTGCTCGGAGGAGCGGAAGATCACCAGGCTGCTGCCGCCGGCGCTCGACAGGCCGGGGCCGTCCTTGCCGGGCAGGGGCGCGGTGGCCCAGTCGTCCTGCTGCGAATCCGGCAGGCGTTGCTGGAACTCGGCGATGTTCCAGGGCCCGGAGACGTAGAAGCTGTAGTAGCCGTTGCCGAACTCGTTCCAGACGTTGGAGATCTGGGTGTTGGCGGCGACCGGGGCGAGCCGTTCCTCGAAGATCGAGGCGTAGAGCGCGAGCGCGTCGCGGAAGCCCTGCGAGCTGAAGTTGCCGTAGCGGCCGTCGTCGCGCAGCAGCGGTTCGTCGGCCTGCAGGCCGAAGGCGAGCAGCTGTTCGAACTCGTTGAGCGGCAGCAGCGCGGCGAAGCGGTCGGGGCCGACCTGGGCCTTGATCGCGCGCATCTGCGTCATCCACTCGTCCCAGGTGGTCGGAGGATGGTCGAAGCCGGCCTCGGTAAGCAGGTCGCGGCGATAGAAGAACAGGCGCGTGTCGACATACCAGGGCACGCCCAGGGTGCGACCGTGGATGACGTTGGTGTCCCAGATCGCCGGGAAGTAGTCGCCGGCATCGACGGTGGCCGACGCGGCCACGCGGGCATCCAGCGGCTCGAGCGCGCCCAGCGCGTCGAACTCCGGCACCCAGGTGTTGCCCAGCGGCACGATGTCGGGCAGGGCGTCCGCGGCGAAGGAGGTCATGAGCTTCTCGTGCGCCGACTTCACCGGAAGCTGCTGCAGCTCGACCCGGATCCCGGGATGGCGCGCCTCGAAGTCCGGGATCAGCTGGGCGACGACCTCGCCCTCGCGGCCCATGACCCAGAAGTCGAGGGTGACGACGTCGGCGTCGCCGCGGCCGCAGCCTGCCAGGGTCGCGCACGCGAGCGCGAGCGACAGTCCGGCGCGCGCGCGGTTCGTGAGCGCCGGGCGTCGCGGCGTGATCGTCCTCGCGGCCATCCGGGTCAGTCGTTCCGCGGCGCGGGAACGTGCGGATCCGGCGCGGTGTCCGGGGCCTGCGGCGCGTTCACCGGCTCCAGCCAGCCGCCGCGGAAGCCGGCCCGGACCAGGCCGGTGCGGATGTGCGGGTTGTTCCGCATCACCTCCCACACGAAGTCGTCGCGGTAGTTCTCGATCATCGCCAGGATCGGGCCCTGGTCGATGCCGATGTACTGGCTGGCCACCCAGCCGAAGCCGGGGATGATCTGCCCGGTCTTCAGCTCGACGTTGTCGTAGCGGAAGCTGCGGTTGAACGAATCGAGGAAGCCGTAGTCGGCGTAGATCTGGTCGCCGTAGAGGTCATGCATCTCCTGCACCGCCGGGATCACGATCTCCGGCGCGAACGGCAGGGATGCCGCCGCCGCGGTCGGCGCGATGGTGCCGTCGTCGAACTCGTCGGGGAAGCCGATGCCGCCGCGCGCGGAGTAGTGGCGGAACTCGCGGGTCTCGCCCTGGTAGGTCTCGGTGGCGACCTGCGGCCCGTCGCTCGCGGTCAGGCCCCAGATGTTCTCGCCGTAGCCCTGCCAGCGCATCGGGTTGTCGATCGCGTAGGCGCGCTGCGCGTAGGTCGCGCGGCGGCTGTTCTCGAAGTAGTCGAAGCCGCGCTCGCGCATGTAGCGGTCGCGGATGCCGCGGAAGTCGACCCAGACGTGGCTGTACTGGTGGCCGAAGTGCGGGCCGAAGCCCAGGTGCTGCTGGTCCTCGTACAGGCCCCAGGACCGCTCGTAGGTCCTGGTCCAGGCCTGCCAGGCCTCCGGGGCGATCGGGTGGGTCGGCGAGGCGAGCGCGAGCAGGTAGACCAGCATCGCCTCGTTGTAGCCCTGCCAATCGTTGGCGATGGTGCCGCTCTCGGGGAACCAGCCCATCGAGATCAGCGGCGGGCGCTCCTGCAGGAAGCTCCAGTCCACGCGCCGGTAGATCGCCTCGGCGAGCTCGCGGATCTCCGCTTCGTCGGCGCCGTCGCCGCCGTAGTAGGACTGCGCGAAGAGCACGCCGCCCAGCAGCAGCGCGGTGTCGACCGAGGAGAGCTCGACCCAGCTGTCGTAGCGCGTGCCGCTGTCGAGGTGCAGGAAGTGGTAGTAGAAGCCCTTGTGCCCGGCGGTGCCGGATTCCTCCGGGCCCATCGGCGCATCGTGCAGGAAGCGCAGCGTGGTCAGCGTGCGCTCGCGCGCCTGTTCGCGGGAGACCCAGCCGTGCTCGGCGCCGATCGCGTAGGCGGTCAGCGCGAAGCCGACGGCGGCCACGCTGGAGAAGGGCTCGTCGTAGGGATAGCGGTCAGGAACCAGCCCGTTGTCGGGGTTGGCGGTATCCCAGAAGTATCGGAACGTCCTTTCCTGCAGATCCTCGAAGAGGGGCGGCAGGGGAGGGCGCTCGGTATCGGCGACCTCGTCCTGCCGCGGTTCCAGCGCGGGCGTGGCGCAGCCTGCGGCGAGCACGGCGAGGGCGGAGGCGAGGACGGTGGCGGCGAGTCGGTGCATGGCGGTCACAGGGCTCTGTAATCGTTTACATCGGCGAATTGTCGATCCTTGTACGACAGGCGTTCCGTCGAAAGGTTTACATCGCGATGTTCAGGAGCGTGAGAAACCGGCCGCCGCGCCGGGCGGCGGCCGGTGCAGCGCTTACCAGCTCATGCCGAAGGTGAGCTTGAAGGTGCGGGTGGGCAGCAGGATCGCGTCGCCGTTCCGCGTCAGGTAGTCCTCGTTGTACACGCCCGGATCGCCCTTCCACGTCTCGTAGCTCGTGTAGTTCCGCGCGTTGGTGACATTGAACACGTCGCCGCGGATGCGGAAGCTGAAGTCGGTGCCGGTGTAGAACACCTTCTCCAGCGCGAGGTCGAGCTGCTTCTGCCCGAAGGTGGTGTCGGGCTTGACCGACTCGAAGAAGCAGTTGGCGTTGTCCGGAGCGTCGTAGCAGTTGGTCGCGGTCAGGTAGTTCGGCGTCGCCAGCACGAGCTTGGCCGAGCCGGTGATGCCCCAGGGCAGGTCGTAGATGCCGGTGGCGACCAGGCGGTGCTTCGGGATGCCGATCGAAGGGTAGAACGGCTGCCCTTCGAGCGTCGGGTAGTCGAAGAAGTAGTGCTCGTCGGTCGCGGCGGCGTTCTGCCGGTTCTCGGACGAGTCGCTGTAGGTGTAGGCGAAGGTGACACCCCAGCCCGACGCCTCGGTGTAGGGCTTCTCCGCCGACAGCAGGACCGAGTTCAGTCGCGTCTCGACGCCGTTGTCCAGCAGGATCAGGCTGCCGTAGCCCGGGATCGGCTGACCCCATGGCTGGCCGCCGTAGGTGCCGCCGTTGTCGCGGAACTCGCCGTCGGCGAAGCGGTTGCCGAGCCGGTAGTAGACGCCGTCCTTGCTCTCGACGTGCGAGATCGTGCCCGACACGTTCCAGTCGCCCCAGGTGTCGCGGATGCCGAGGCTGAACTGGTCGGAGTAGGGCACCTTCAGGTCGTTGTTCAGCAGGTCGATCTCGCCGCCGACGTTCGGATTGGCGGCCGCCAGCTCGGCCAGTGCCGCGGGATCGTAGAAGGACTCGTCCCAGTTGACGCAGGTCGTCTGCGTGGCGGGATCGCAGGGCCGGATCGGCGAGTTGAAGTCGTAGGCGTAGCGGACGAAGCCGAAGCGAGCCTGCTCGAGCTGCAGGTAGTCGAACAGGTTGCGGTCGTAGGAGCGGCCGGCGCCGCCGAAGATCACCCGCGACTCGTCGGCGTCCTCGCTGATGTCGTAGGAGAAGCCGAAGCGGGGCGCGAACGCACCGTCGAAGTTGTCGCGGTTGCTGCCGGTGCTGATGTAGTCCTCGATGTCGTAGTCGGTGTCCTGGATGTTGGCCCAGTTGCGCAGGGCCTCGACCAGATCCGGCGGCGTCTCGAAGTCGGTGTAGGCGGGCGTCTCCTCGTAGTCGTAGCGCACGCCGAGGTTCAGGGTCAGGCGGTCGGTGACGTCCCAGTCGTCCTGGAAGTAGATGCCGTACTGCTTGTTGTCGGACTCGATGGCCGGGTTGCCGCCGGGCAGCGTGGCGCCGAACTCCACCCGCGTCGGGATCGTCAGGCTCTCCTCGAGGCTGTAGTAGTACTGCGGGTTGTAGTTGATCTGCTCGAGCGCGCGGACCTTGACCTGCTTGTACTTGATGCCGGTCTTGAAGGTATGCCCTTCGAGGCCGAAGTAGCTCAGGTCGTTCTGGAAGGAGTAGCCCTCCTGGCCCTTGTCCTGGTAGTCGGCGCTGCCACCGGTGCGCAGCACGACCAGCCGCTCGCGCTCGCCGCGGTCGATGGTGTACTGGCGGCCGAACTCGTTGACCGCGGGCAGGCCGATGCGGGTCGCGTCCTCGTAGGTGAGGTGCGCGTCGTTCAGCCAGTTCAGGCCGCTGAACTGGTAGCGCAGGTCGACGCGGGTCTCGGTGTTGTCGGTGTTGCTGGCGAAGCTCGACACGTTCGGGCCGTTGCCGGCGCCCTGGCTGTCGGTCTCCAGGCGCTTGCGGAAGGTCAGCTCGACCAGATGCTCGTCGCCGGGGATGAGGCTGAGCTTGCCGAAGTAGAGGTCGGAGTCGAACGGCGCGTTGAAGACCCCGGTCTGCTCGCGGAGTTCGGGCGGCAGGTCCTCGATGGCGTAGCTCTCGCCGGGGATCACGTCGCGCGGCGAGACGATGCTCTTGTTCTCGTAGGCGACGAAGAAGTGCAGGAGGTCCTTGACGATCGGGCCGCCGAAGGTGACGCCGTACTGCTCATCGACCGACTCCACCTTCTCGCCGTTCGCGAGCTCGGTCGGCGTGGAGGCGCGCCAGCCGTCGGCGGTGCGGTCCCAGAAGAAGTCGCCGTGGAATTCGTTGGTGCCGGACTTGGTCACCGCGGTGACCGCGGCGCCGCTGATCTGGTCGTACTCGGCCTTGTAGTTCGAGGTGATGACCTTGTACTCGCCGATCGCCGACTGCGGGAACGGGTTGCCGCGGCTCTGGTCCTGACCGGAGACGCCGCCCTTGAGCACGTAGTTCTTCTGGCCGACACCGTCGATGAAGACGTTGATCGCATTGGACGATTGCGCGCCGCTGCGCAGCTGGCTGGTGCCGTTGGCCGAGGTGATGAACTGCACGCCCGGAACGGTGTCGGCGAAGGCCAGGAAGTTGCGCGAGGCCTGCGGAAGCGCGTCGATCTGCTTCTGCGAGACGTAGTTCGCGACCTCCGAGGTCTTGGTTTCCTCGATGCGGGTGCCGGTGACGGTGATCGACTCGAGCGTGGTCGCGTCGGAGCTGGCCTGCGCCTGCTCGCCCGCCACGGGGACGTCGAGGGTCGCGGTCTGGCCGATGCGCAGCTGCACCGTGCGCGAGCCGGCCTGCCCGCCGGCGAGCACCGTGACCTCGTAGGTGCCCGGCGGCAGGCCTGGAATGAAATAGCTGCCGCCGGCGTCGGCGGTGACGCTGCGCGACAGGCCGGTGGCGGTGTTGCGGACCTGGACCTGCGCGTTGGCGGCGGCAGTGCCGCCGGCGGTGACCTGGCCGCGCAGTGTGGCCGAGGTGCTCTGCGCGTAGCTGTCGGTGGGGAAATACATGGCCGGCGCGAGCGCGCCGATCATCGCGGCGAGCGCGCACTTCCTGATGTTGGGGTACTTCATGACTGGAACCCTCCCAAGGGGGAAACAAAGGTGGCTTACATCGGGGGACGTTGTTGTTGTTCGTCTTCGATCAGCGGGTGGATGCGGAGCCGGCGCCACAGCTGGCGCGCACGACCAGTTCCGGCGAGACCGTGTGGGTCTCGACCTCTGCAACGGTGGACTCGGTGACGACGGCGATGAGCCGGTCCATGGCGTGCCGGCCGAGGTCGGCGATTCGTACCCGGCACGTGGTGAGCGGCGGGTTGACGAAGCGCGAGATCGGGATGTCGTCGAAGCCGGCCAGCGCGATGTCGACGGGCACGCGCAGCCCGGCAGCGGCGAGCGCGAACAGGCAGCCGATCGCCATGCTGTCGTTGCCGGCGAAAACCGCGTCGGGACGTCGCGCCATCGCCGCGATCGCCTGTCCGGCGCGGTGTCCGGATTCCTCGGTGAACCCGCCCGGGAGAACCTCGGGCTCCTGATCGGGCGCCAGTTCGGCGAGGGCGTCGCGGTAGCCGCGCAGGCGCTCGGCGGCCTCGAAGTTGTCCTGCGGGCCCGCGATGTGGGCGATGCGCCGGTGGCCGAGCCCGATCAGGTGGCGCACCACGGCCTGGGCGCCGCCGTAGTTGTCGACGCTGAAGCTCGGCACGCGCTCGTCCGCGCACTGCGTGTTCATGACCACGGTCGGCAGGCCGGCACGCAGATGCGTGCCGAGGAATGCGGCGTCGGCGTAGGGCGACATCAGCAGCAGCCCGTCCACGCGACCGTGCAGGGCGCGGATCGCGGCCGCGGCCTCGGCGGCATTGCCGTGCGAGCTCGACACCATGAGGTGCAGGCCGTGCGCGCGCGCGGCGAGATCCAGGCCGCGGATCAACTCGGAGAAGAACTCGCCGTAGAGCTCGGGCAGCAGCGCGCCGACGGTGTGGGTGCGGCGGGTGATCAGGCTGCGCGCCATGCCGTTCGGCGCATAGTCGAGGCGCTGCGCCGCCTTGAGCACGCGCGCGCGGGTCGCGTCCGACATGTTGCCGCGGCCGTTCAGTGCCCGGGACACGCTGGCGACCGAAACATTCGCCTCCCGCGCGACGTCCTTGA
Source organism: Coralloluteibacterium stylophorae (assembly GCF_018122625.2). Lineage (GTDB taxonomy): Bacteria > Pseudomonadota > Gammaproteobacteria > Xanthomonadales > Xanthomonadaceae > Coralloluteibacterium > Coralloluteibacterium stylophorae. The sequence continues at coordinate 185,760 of NZ_JAGQFT020000002.1, forward strand.
TCGTCGCGGTCATGGCGCGCAGCTGGAATCGTGGGAGCGCATGCGGCGCGGACTGTAAACGTTTTCATCGGCAAGTAAAGAAAACGTTGGAGCCGTGATTGTTGCGTTGCAAAAGAAATTGGTGCAGCGTCACCGAAACCGCTGATCCGGATCAGGAAGTTCTCTGCTGCGTCGTAGCAATCCCTTCACGCGATCCATGGCGGAATGCTGCGGAGCGGCACGCGAAGAGCGCGGTCTCGACGGGTGTCACACCACCGACCTGCAATCAACTCAAGCCCTTCACGGCGTTTGTTACAGCCTCCTTCCAGGTCCCGCATCCGGGACAACCGAACAGGATCGAACTGATGGACACCAAAGCTTGGAGTGTTGTGCTGGGCCCGGCCGGCACCTGGGGTGTCAAGGACGGGAGCGGCAGCTTCGTTCCCTGCGGAACCCGCAGCAGGGCGCTGCGCACGGCGGTCAACAACGCCCGCAACCATCACGACGTGCCCGAATGTCGGGTGGTGATCCGGATCCAGCGTCCCGATGGCACCTGGGAGCGCGAGCGGCTTCCGTCGGAGTTCGCTGGCGAGACTCCCACTCCCATCAATCCCACGCTCGCGGCCGCCGGCTGAGGTCGTCGCCTGGCTTCCGCGGGGGCGCACGGCGTCCTCGCGGCCGACGGCGGTGCGCCGCTCGCTTACACTGGCCGGCATGAGCCGCACCGTCTTCTGTACCAAGTCGCAGACCGAGGCCGAAGGTCTGGACTTCATCCCCTGGCCCGGCCCGATCGGCCGGCGCATCTACGACGAGATCGGCAAGGCGGCGTGGGCGGATTGGCTCGCGCACCAGACGATGCTGATCAACGAGAACCGGCTTTCGCCGCTCGACCCGAAGCACCGTGCCTTCCTCCAGGCGGAGATGGAGAAGTTCCTGTTCGGGGGCGGTGCGGATAAGCCTGCGGGCTACGTCCCGGTCGAACCGGCCTGAGCCGGCTCGTGCCTGCCCGCGGGCAACGCTAGCCTTCGGCGTCCTGTCCCAGCGTCGCCGGGCGCTCGCGCGCCTCGACCGTGCGCTGCATGTCGTCGCTGCGCCGCGCGATCTCGCGCAGCTGCGCCACGTCGACCGGGCGGATCCGCTCGATCCTGCAGGGGATCTCGCGGCGGCCGGTGAGCACGCTGTCGAAGCGGGCCGATACGGTGTTGACGCTCGAGGTCAGCCCGATCGCAGGGGTGTACGGAAGCTCGTTGCACGGCCCGCTGACCTCCAGCAGCCAGGCCTGGCGCGGACTGGTGTGCACCGCCAGCGCCCGGTCGCCGAGCGGCTCCCAGGAGGAGAGCGAGAAGTAGCGGAAGGAATCCACCGGCGCGCCCGCGGCCGCCTCGTACTCGGCCAGGCGCGCGGCGTCGCGGTCCCGCGGGGAGATGCTCGAGCAGCCGGCCGCGACGGCGATGGTGGCGGACAGGACCAGTGGGAGCGCGCGCGCGGCGCGGGTCGAGGCACGCAGGGGCATCGGTGGATCTCCGGTGGCGTTGATCTGCATACGAGCCTGCGCGCCAGCGCGTCGCGGATGCGTCTGCGGCCGCCGGCGACTTCGCGCCATGTGCTTGCCGCCGGCGCGGGCGCTCGCTAAGATGCGCGGCTCGCACGGGCGATGACCGTGCGGATGGCCGGGTAGCTCAGTTGGTAGAGCAGGGGATTGAAAATCCCCGTGTCGGGGGTTCGATTCCCTCCCCGGCCACCATCGTTTCAAGGGTCTGCGAGCGATCGCAGGCCCTTTTTTCTTGGTCGGCTTCATCCCTCGCCTGGGGGCCCAGGCCGGCGCCAGAAGCGGTAGATGGCGGCACCGACCAGGAGGGCGAGGCCGACGGCGAGCAGGTTGGCGAGGCTCGCGCTCGCGAAGAGCACGGCCGTCAGCAGCAGGGCGGACACCGGGATGAGCGGGCCGCCGGGCAGGCGCAGCACGCCCGGCCGGTCCGGATGCCGTCGACGCAGCACCAGCACCGCGGCGGCGGTGGCCATGTAGGCGCACAGGCGGGTCAGCGTCGACAGCAGGGCGAGGCCCACGAACGATCCGGTCAGCGCCAGCACCAGCGCCAGCCCGCCCTGCACGACGATCGCCAGCGCCGGCGTCCGATAGCGCGGCGAGATGCGCGAGAAGGCGCGCGGCCCGTAGCCGTCGACCGACAGCGCGTAGAGGAAGCGCGGCCCCAGCAGCATGGTGTTGCTGTTGGTGCCGAGGATGGAGACCGCGGCACCGACGGTGATCAGCAGGGCGAAGCCCTCGCCGGCCAGCCGCGCGCCGGCATCGGCGACCGGGGCGGACGACTGCGCCAGGCCCGGCAGCGTGCCCTGCGCGACCAGCTGCACCGCGGCGTAGACCAGGGTCACCACGGTGATCATGGTGAGCAGGGCGAAAGGCACGTCGCGGCGCGGGTTGCGGTATTCGCCGGCCGCGGCGGGCAGGTTCTCGAAGCCGGCGTAGGCGAACAGGAGCAGCAGCGCCGCCTCGCTCATCGTGCGCAGGTCGCCGGCATCGGGTGCCTTGCCGGCGCCGGCCAGCCCCCAGTCGATGTGGAAGGCGCCGATCGCCACGAACAGCAGCAGCGGGATCAGCTTGCCCAGCGTCATCGCGACCCCGGCGCGTGCCGCCCAGCGCACGCCCACCACGTTGAGCGCGGTGAGGAGGGCAAGCGAGCCGGCGACCACCGCCATCCGGCCGGCGCCGTCGGCGGCAGCGGGCCAGAACCGCTGCACCGCGTCGGCGAGCCCGTTGCTCAGGGACGCGGCGACGGCCACGCGGGTCAGCCATACCGTCCAGCCGACCTGGAACCCCACGAACGGGCCGAACGCCTCGCGCGCGTACAGATAGCTCGCGCCCGGCGCGTCGAAGTAGCTCGCCGCCTGCGCGTAGCACAGCACCAGCAGGCCGACCGCGCAGCCTGCGAGCAGGACCGCCCAGACGCTCAGCGGGCCCAGCAGCAGGAATACCGTCGCCGGCAGCAGGTAGATGCCGCTGCCGACGACATCGTTGATCGACAGGCCCAGCACCTGCCAGCGCCCGACGTCGCGCGCGAGGCCGCCCAGCGCCGGGTCCACCGGCAGTGCGCTGTCGCCGGCCTCCGGGCCGGCGCTCACGGTGCCGCGCCCGCGGGCAGGCGCCAGGCTTCGCGCAGGCGCCGGTACTCGGACTCCGGAAGCAGCACGAACACCGGCGCCGCCTCGCGCTCGAGCCAGCCCAGCAGCGTCTGCATCCGCGGCGCGGCCATGGCCGTGCAGCCCGCGGTCGGCGTGTCGGGCGAGTCCCAGAGGTGGGCGAAGATGCAGCTCCCGGCCCCGGCGCTGGCGTCGGGGTTGTGGTCGATGACGAAGCCCGCGCGATAGCGCTGGTCGCCGTCGGCGTGGATGTCGCGGCGCATCGGCTCGGTGGCGCCGGCGACGGCGGCCTCGCCGACCGCGGCGCTGTCCACGATGCGGTTGTAGAGCGGCGAGCCCGGCACGTCGACGCACCAGTCGGTGGCGGTCATCGCGCGGTAGCCGAGGCCGCTGGCGACCGCGTCCGCGTCCGCGTAGCCGAAGGCTGCGCCGATCGCGAAGGCGCCGGCGGGGCTGCGGCCGTCGCCTTCCCGCTTGTGCGGACCGCCGGACTGCCGTGGATGCAGGCCGATGCCCCAGGCCGAGCCGGCACGGCCGAGCACCACCTCGGCGCCGCCTCCCACCGCCTGCCAGGCCGCGTCCGGCGCGTGGCGCTGGTAGGCGTGCAGGCGGCCGCGCGGAGCGTCCCAGTCGGCGCTCACCACCAGGACCAGCTGGCGCGCGTCCGGCCACGGCCCGCCCTGCGCGGCCACGGTTCCGCCGAGCATGGCGGACAGCAGCACTGCCGCGACGCGCCGCCAGCGCGTGCGCGGGGAGCGGGAAAGGGGCTTGGTTCGGATGTCCATCGGGCGAGCCTACGCGCAAAGCGGCCGGTGGCGGCGTGCCTCAGTCCGGCAGCGGCGCCAGTCCGTGCACCGCGCGGATGCCCAGGCCCGGCGCGTCGGCGAGGCGGATGTCGGGGCCGTCGAAGATCGCGCCGCCGTCGAGCGGGTCGCGGGCGCACAGCGAGGGGCCGTCGAGGTCGACGCGGCCGATGACGGAGGCGCGCGCCGCGGCCACGTGCGCCGCCGCGGTCACCCCGATGCCCGACTCGAGCATGCAGCCGATCATGCAGCCGACGCCGTGCATCGCGGCGATGTCGGCCACGCGCAGCGCATCGCCGATGCCGCCGGTCTTCATCAGCTTGATGTTGATGAGGTCGGCGGCGCCGCGTCGGATCACCTCCAGCGCCTCGCGCGGGCCGAACACGCTCTCGTCCGCCAGCACCGGCGTGGCGATGCGGCGGGTGACGTGCTCGAGCGAATCCAGGTCGTCGGCCGGCACCGGCTGTTCGAGCAGGTCGAAGGCGAGGCCTTCGTCCTCCAGCTCGCGCAGGGTCCGCACCGCCTGCGCCGCGCTCCAGCCCTGGTTCGCGTCCAGCCGCAGGCGCGCGCGCCCGCCCACGGCCGCATGCACGGCGCGGATGCGCGCGAGGTCGGCCGCGGGCTCGCGCCCGAGCTTGACCTTCAGCACCTCGAAGCCGCGGTCCAGGGCCGCCAGCGCATCGGCGACCATCGCCCCGGTGTCGCCCGCGCTGATGGTGATGTCGGTGGAGAACAGCGCCGGGCCGCCGCCGAGCAGCCGATACAGCGGCGCGCCGTGGAGCTGGCCGAACAGGTCGTGCAGGGCGATGTCGACCGCGGCCTTGGCGCTGCTGTTGCCGTCGAGCGCGGCGGCGACCAGGCGCGCGTTGCGGTCGAGATCGGCCACCGCCGCGCCCAGCAGGCGCGGCCGGATCGCGTGGCGGATCGCGCCGACGATCGACTCCACCGTCTCGCCGGTGATCGGCGGCGTCGGCGGCGCGGCGCCGCGACCCACGTGGCCGCTGTCGGTGTGCAGCTCGACCACCACTTCGACGACCTCGTCGACGCAGCGCAGCGCGGTGCGGAACGGCACGCGCAGCGGGACCCGCAGCAGGCCCAGGCGGAGGTCGACGATCCTCACCGGGTCGCCGGGGCGTCGGGCCGCGGGCGCACGATGGCGTGGATGCGCTCGAGCAGCGGTGTGCCTGCGTCGGCGCGCAGCGGCTCCAGCGCGGTCACCGCGACCTGGTTGAGCGGGATGCGCAGCAGTTCGCCGTCGGTCCCGCTCACGCCGACGCCAGCGACGTCGTGGATCACCCAGGTCATGCCGTCCTCGTGGCCGATCACCATCATCACGTGGCCGGGGATGTAGAGCAGGTCGCCGACCCGCGCCTGCGCCAGCGCCGCACGGAGGGCGGCGCGGTCGCCGTCGGCATCGAATCCGGTGCGCGCGAACGCCGGACTCGTCGCCTGGTCGCCGGTATTGCGCGGCAGCACCACGCCCATGCTGCGGTAGACCTCGGAGACGAAGCCGCTGCAGTCGCGAGCCTCGAAGGCATGGCCCCAGCCGTAGCGCTCGCCGAGGAACTTGAAGGCCTGGCGGAGCAGGTTGGCCGGATCGAGCGGCAGGGGTGCGTCGGCGACATCGGCGGTCGGCGGCAGCAGCGCCGGCGCGAACGCGAGGCCGCCGTCCGCATCGCGTACCGGCAGCTCGATGACATGCCCGCGCCAGGCGCTCTGGCCGTCGACCGCGCGCTGCGCCGGCCAGTCGGCAAGGCGCGGGACGCGCACCCCCATGTCGAGCTGCAGCGCGGACAGGGCCGGCCGCTGCGGGTTGAACACGGTGCGTGCGGTGGCGCCGGTCACCACCAGCGCGGGCTCGCGGCGGCCGTAGCCGAACACCGCCTCGCGCGTGCCCAGCGCGATGTCCGCCGCGCGCGCCCAGGCGCTGTAGCGATCGCTGGCGACGAACAGCCACTCGCCGTCGGCGCTGGCGTGCAGCGCCGCGACCGCGTCGCCGGGGAACAGTGCCGACTCCTGGAAACGGTCGATGTCGGTATCGCCCGGAGTCGAGAACGCCCGCAGCGCGCCCGGGAAGGTGCGCAGCGCGGTGCGCCGCACGGCGAGGCCGAAGCGCGGCGCGACCGTCGCGGGCACGCGCTGCAGCGCGGTCGCCGCGAGCAGGGCGTCGAGGTCGGCACTCGGGATGATCTCGCCGCGCTCGTCGTAGAGCGTGCGCGTCGGGCGCGTCGACAGCGCACGGATCCGGGCCGCGACCGCGGCGCCGTTAAGCTCGACCGGAAGTGCGGCGATGTCCTCCACCGAATCGTCCAGCGCCACCAGGCGCGCGTTCTGCGCGGCGATGGCGTCCGGCGGCGCCGCAGCTTCGGCGTCGGCGGCGCGCGCGATCCAGTGGGCGGGGTCGAGCTGCTCGCGCGACGGCAGGATGCGGTCGACGGCGTCGTCCGCGCGCACCTGCCCGGCGACGAGCGTGGCAACGGCGAGCAGCAGGCCGGTGGCCATGCGGCGCAGGTGCGAGGTGGCGTGGGGAGCGGAGCCTGCTTCGATCATGCGGGAAGCATAGGGACGACCCCGGCGCGCCGCGAGCCGCGCGGAGCGGACAAGCCCCGAAGGAGCGGCTTCAGCCGCGACCGGTGCGGCGCGACCTCATCCGTCGGGACCGGAGCCCCTCCCGCAGGGCGAGGCGCGATCCGGCGACGTGGTGCCGCGGTCGACGGCAGCCGGCGGTCGCGGCCGAAGCCGCTCCTCCGGAAGGCGGCGGGGCCGTCACGACACCGCGATGCCGCCCAGCAGGCGGCGCACGGGCGCGGGGAGGCCGACCTGGTCCAGCGCGGCCAGCGGCTGCCAGCGCACGCCGTCCTCGGCCACGCGGTCGATCGGGCCCGCGCCGCGCCACAGCACCGGCTGGATGCGCAGGCGGTAATGGCTGAAGCCGTGCTCGATCGCCGGCAGCGGCTCGCCGGCGTCGAACTCGACGCGGGCATGGCGCGCCAGGGCGCGATGGGCGGCATCCGCATCCGCCGCCTCCGGCAGCGACCACAGGCCCGACCAGATGCCCGCTGGCGGGCGTCGTTCCAGCAGCAGGCGCCCGTCCGTATCGATCACCACCAGCATGGTGGTCTCGCGTTGCGGCAGCGTCCTGGCCGGCTTCGGCGCCGGGATTTCCGCGGTCGCGCCTTCGCGGCGGGCGACGCAGGCGTCCTGCAGCGGGCACAGCACGCAGGCCGGGTTCTGGCGGGTGCACAGGGTGGCGCCGAAATCCATCACCGCCTGGGTGTAGTCGGCCAGGCGCGTCTGCGGGAGATGGGCCTCGGCCAGCGCCCACAGTTCGAGCTCGACCGCGCGCGTGCCCGGCCAGCCGCGGATGCCGTGGTAGCGGGCCAGGCTGCGCTTGACGTTGCCGTCGAGGATCGGGAAGCGCAGGCCGTGCGCCTGGGCGAGGATCGCGCCGGCCGTGCTGCGGCCGATGCCGGGCAGGGCCAGCAGCGCTTCGATGTCGCGCGGCAGCGCGCCCTCGTGCAGCGCGACGCAGCGCCTCGCCGCGGCATGCAGGTTGCGGGCGCGGGCGTAGTAGCCGAGGCCGGCCCACAGCGCGTGCACGGTGTCGGCGTCGGCGGCGGCCAGATCCGCCAGGTTCGGCAGCGCCTGCATCCAGCGCTCGAAGTAGGGCACGACCACGCGCACCTGGGTCTGCTGCAGCATGATCTCGCTGACCCACACCCGGTAGGCGCTGCGCGGGTGCTGCCAGGGCAGGTCGTGGCGGCCGTTGACGTCGAACCAGCGCAGCAGGCGCGTGGCGAAGTCGTCCGCGGCGACGGGCAGGGCGGCGGCGTCAGTCGCCATCGGCGTCCGCCGGCGTGGCGTCCTGCAGTTCGACGACCACGCCGCTCGCGCGCACGCCGGCGGTCTCCAGCACCGGGATCTCGACGCGGCCGCGCAGCGGCGGCAGCGGCGAGGCCGTAGGCGCGTCCAGCCACTCCAGCACCGCGGCGGGCGCGGCTTCGATCCGCGCCTGCGCGTCGTGCCGGGCGAGCTCGATCCGCAGCGCCCCGGCCAGGTCGGGCCCGCCGTCGTAGCGCAGCGCGAACGCGAGCGGCGTCGCATCGGGAGACGAGGGCGCGGCGTCGTCTGGAAGTGGAAGGACGGGCCACTCCCGTGGCCAGTCCTCAAGCCGGCCCTGCAGCGCGAGCCGGATCGTCGCGCCCCAGCGCAGCATCCCCTCCGTCTCGAGCGCGGGCAGGGGCGAGGGCGCGTCGAGGTCGAGGCGCAGGGCGTCGAGCAGCAGGTCGCCCGCGGGCGTGGACGGCGTCGCCGCGAGCACGACCTGGATCGGGTAGAGGCGGTCGCCGCCGACATCCACCACCGCCGCGGCCTCGACCCGCGCGGGCGCGCCCGGGACCAGTTCCGGCAGTTCCAGCCGCAGCGCCTCCAACGCCCATCCGGCGCCGCGCACGCGGCCGTTCTCGATCTCGAGGCCGTCGGTCAGCACCGGCAGGTCCAGGCCGGTATCCGGCCCGGCGGGCCGGGCGTCCAGCCAGCGCCGCAGCGCATCCACGTCGAGTTCCGGCGCGACCAGGCGGATCCGGGTGACGGTGACCGGGCCGTCGCCGCCGCGCAGGGTCGACCACGGCAGCGCCAGCTCGATCCGACGCGCACGCAGCAGCGGCGTCGCCTCGCCGGGGACGGTCGCGGTGAAGCCGGGCAGCACCAGGCGCGGTTCCGGGCGCAGCGCGTAGTCGACGGGAGCATCGGTGGCGAGCTCCAGGCCCAGCGCCTCGCCGGCGCGGCCCAGGATCAACGGCGTGAGCCGTTCCGGCTGCAGCAGGCGGCCGAGGAGGCCGACGGCGACGAGGCCCAGCGCGGCGAGGATCGCCAGCGCGATCAGCCAGCGGCGGGCGCGGCGGCTCGTGGGCACGGCGTGCGCGTCAGGACGCCAGGGTCTCGGGCAGGAGCACGTCGACGAAGGCCTCCGGATCGAACTCGCGCAGGTCCTCCAGCCGTTCGCCCAGGCCGACGAAGCGGATCGGGATCGCGAACTCGCGCGCCAGCGCGAACAGCACGCCGCCCTTGGCGGTGCCGTCGAGCTTGGTCACCACCAGGCCGGTGACCTTCGCCGCCTGGTTGAACTGGCGCAGCTGGTTGAGCGCGTTCTGGCCGGTGGTGCCGTCGATGACCATCAGCGTCTCGTGCGGCGCGCGCGGGTCGATCTTGCCGAGCACGCGCTTGATCTTGCCCAGCTCCGACATCAGCCCGGCCTGGGTGTGCAGGCGGCCGGCGGTGTCGCAGATCAGGATCTCGGTGCCGCGCGACTTCGCCGACTGCAGCGCGTCGTAGGCGACCGAGGCCGGGTCGGCGTTCTGGCCCTGGGCCACGACCGGCACGCCGTTGCGCTCGCCCCAGACCTTGAGCTGCTCGACCGCGGCGGCGCGGAAGGTGTCGCCGGCGGCGAGCATCAGGCCGCGGCCCTCGTTCTGGAAGCGGTGCGCGAGCTTGCCGATGGTGGTGGTCTTGCCGACGCCGTTGACGCCGACGGTGAGCAGCACGAAGGGCTTCGCCTCGGGGTCGATCCGCAGCGGCTTGGCCACCGGTGCGAGCAGGGCCATCAGCTCGCCGCGCAGCGCACGCACCAGCGCGGGCACGTCGGGGAATTCGCGCGCGTTCATCCGCTCGCGCAGGTCGTCGACGATGCGCGTGGTCGCGGCGACGCCGACGTCGGCGGTGATCAGCGCGGTCTCGATCTCGTCGAGCAGGTTCTCGTCGAGCTTCGCGTTGCGCGTGAACAGGTTGGCGAAGCCGCGCGCCAGCGCGCTCTTGGCGACCGGCTGCGCGTAGGCGGCGCGGGCCTCGGCACGCGCGGCCTCGCGCGCGGCCTTCTCCTCCTGGTGGGCGTCGAAGGCGCGGGCGAGATCCTCGGGGCTGAAGCCCTGCGGGCCGGCGGCGGCCTCCTTCTTCGCCGGTGCCGGCGGTGGAGCGGGCTTCTTCTTGCCGAAGTTGAACATGCGAAAGACCGGGGGCAGGGGCGCGATGGCGGCGTCGCCGGCCGTTCCGGGGGCCGCACGCCGAAGGGCGCTTCCGCGGCTCCCGCACACGGCTCCGGCACGCGCCGTGCGGATGGCGGACAATGGCGCGATGGTAGCACCCGCCCTCCGCAGTCCCCGATGAACGCGCGCGCCCGCCAGGCCGGCCGCGCGCGCCCAGGTGCAGGTCCGGGAAGCGTGCGCATCGTCGGCGGACGCTGGCGCGGCACGCGTCTGGCCGTCGGCGATGCGCCCGGCCTGCGCCCCAGCTCCGACCGCGTGCGCGAGACGCTGTTCAACTGGCTGCAGGGCCGGCTGGCGGGCGCGCGGGTGGTCGATGCCTTCGCCGGCAGCGGCGCGTTGGGGCTGGAGGCCGCGTCGCGCGGCGCGGCGCGGGTGACCCTGGTCGAGCGCGATCCGGCGCTGGTCGCAAGCCTGCGGGCGACCGTGGCGCGCCTGGAGGGTGCCGGCGCGCGGGTCGAGGTGGTCGGCGGCGATGCGCTGGCCTGGCTCGAGGCGCAGCCGCCGGCCTCGATCGACCTCGCGCTGCTGGACCCGCCGTTCGCCGCCGACCTGCTGCCGCGCACGATCGCACTGCTGCGCCCGCGGCTCGCCGACGACGCCCTGGTCTACGTCGAGTGCGGTCGCGAGCAGGACTGGCCGGTGCCGGCGGAGTGGCGCCTGCATCGCGAGGGAAGCACCCGCGACGTACGTTTCGCCCTGCTCCGGGCCGGCCCGGCAGGCGCTGCTAGAATCGACGGACCACTCGAATCCCCTGGACCGGGGCCCCAGGAGCCGACCCGAGCATGAGCGCGGAACGCAACCGCACCGCCGTCTATCCCGGCACCTTCGATCCCATCACCAACGGCCACATCGACCTGGTGAGCCGCGCCGCGCCGCTGTTCGACCGCATCGTGGTGGGCGTCGCGGAATCGCCGAACAAGGGCCCGGCCTTCAGCGTCGACGAGCGCGTCGAGCTGGCCCGCCAGGCGCTGTCGGAGTTCGACAACGTCGAGGTGATCGGTTTCGCCTCGCTGCTGGCGCACTTCGTCACCGACGTCGGCGGCGGCGTGCTGCTGCGCGGCCTGCGCGCGGTGTCGGACTTCGAGTACGAGTTCCAGCTGGCGAGCATGAACCGCCACCTGATCCCGGAGGTCGAGACGCTGTTCCTGACCCCGGCCGAGCAGTACAGCTTCGTGTCCTCCTCCCTCGTGCGCGAGGTCGCGAGGCTGGGGGGCGACGTGTCCGGATTCGTGCATCCGGTGGTCGCCGCGGCTCTGGGCCACAAATGGTCGCGTTCGCCGCGCTAGCCGCGGACAATCCACCCACCGGGCGCGGTGTGCCCGATCAACGACAGGCAGGTTCCAACCCATGAAGAAGCTTCCGCTGTTCCTCGCGTCGTCCCTCGCCGTGCTGGCGCTGTCGGCGTGCAACCAGGACGAAGGCCAGGCGGCCTCCGAGGCCGCCGCGCCGGCGACCCTCACCGCGCCGACCAGCACCGACGACGCGGCGTGGCGCGACTACCTGCGCCAGATCGTGATCCAGAACATGAGCGGCATCAGCGGCTCGCCCTACATGTACTACCTGCCGGCCGCGCCGGCCGGGCACGAGTCGGCCGACGCCGCCGCCGGCATCGGCGAGGACGCCACCGCGGCTGCCGACGAGGCCCCCGCCGACGAGGCCGCCCCGGCGCAGACGCTGGATTCCGGCCCGAGCGTGGCCGCGACCAATGCCGGCGCCGGCGGCGACGACTACGAGTCGACCTACATCCGCCAGCTCGACCAGGTCTCCAGCGTGATCCGCCGCACCGTGCCGGCCGGCAACATGCTGGCCTTCGGTTCGCCGAGCTCGGGCCGCATGGGCGACCTGGTGGTCGCCGCCTTCGGCGAGGCCGCGGAAGGCTCGCTCAAGGGCGTGCGCGTGCTGTTCGTCGGCGCGTCCGACGACCGCGCCCGCGTCGAGGAGGCGGTCGCGCCGTCCGGCGCGGAGTTCGTCTTCGTCGAGGCCAAGTGACGCGGTCGCCGACCCGTCATCGCTGCATCCGACGGCCCGCCGCGCGCGGGCCGTCGCGTCCTGACGCGCGTGCGCCGGAGTCGCCATGGCGCTGCTGATCAACGACCTCTGCATCAACTGCGACGTCTGCGCTCCCGCCTGTCCGAACGAGGCGATCCGCATGGGCGAGACGATCTACGAGATCCTCGCCTCGCGCTGCACCGAGTGCGTCGGACACTTCGACGATCCGCAGTGCGTGGAGGTGTGCCCGGTCGAGTGCATCGATCCGGATCCCGCGCATCCCGAATCCCGCGACGAGCTGCTGGTGAAGTACCGGCTGCTCACCACCGGAGACGCCGCTTGAAGCCCGTGCTCGCCCGCCTGCTGCTGGTCATCGCCTCCGTCGCCGCATCGCCGGCGTCCGCCGTCGAACTCGCGCAGGCCACGCGCCCGCGCGAGGCCGGCATCGCCAGTGCCAACCACCAGGCCTCGGCCGCGGGGCGGGAGATCCTTGCCGCCGGCGGCAACGCCTTCGACGCCGCCGTGGCGGTGAGCGCCACGCTCGGCCTGGTCGAGCCGGAGAGTTCCGGCCTCGGCGGCGGCGGCTTCTTCCTGCTGCACGTCGCCGCCGGCGACGGCCAGCCGGCGCGGGATGTCTTCGTCGACGCCCGCGAGCGCGCGCCGGCGGCCGCCACCCGCGACATGTACCTCGACGCGAACGGCAATCCGGTGCCGGAGCGTTCCACCGACGGCGCGCTGGCCGCGGCGATCCCCGGCCTGCCGGCGGCCCTGGTGCACCTGGCCGAGCACTACGGCAGGCTGCCGCTGGCGCGTTCGCTGGCGCCCGCGATCCGGCTGGCGCGGGAGGGCTGGGAGTTCGGCCCCAAGAACGCGGCCATGCTCGGCACCCGTCGCGCGGTGCTCGAACGCAGCCCGGCGGCGAAGGCGCTGTTCCTGCCGGAGGGCAGGGTGCCCGCGGTCGGCACCCGCATCCGCAACCCCGACTATGCGCGCACGCTCGAGCTGCTGGCCGCGCAGGGCGCCGACGGCTTCTACCGCGGCGACTATGCGCGGCGTCTGGCCGACGGCGTGCGCGCCGCCGGTGGCATCTGGACGGCGCAGGACCTGGCCGACTACCGCGTGGTCGAGCGCGATCCGCTGCGCCTGCGCCATCGCGGCTACGAGCTGGTGACCGCGCCGCCGCCGTCCTCCGGCGGCATCGCGCTGGCCGAGATCCTCAACGTCCTGGCCGGCTATGCGCTGGAGGACATGGACCAGACCCAGCGCGTGCACCTCAACGTCGAGGCGATGCGCCGTGCCTACCGCGACCGCGCGATCTATCTCGGCGACCCCGACCACGTCGAGGTGCCGACGGCGCTGCTGATGGACCCGGCCTATGCCGCCGGGCTGCGCGCCGGCATCCGCCCCGACCGCGCCACGCCGAGCGCGATGCTGCCGGGGATCGGTGCGCCGTCGGAGCGGCCGGAGACGACCCACTATTCGATCGTCGACGCCGACGGGAACATGGCCGCGGTGACGCAGACGGTGAACCTGATCTTCGGCAGCGCGCTGGCGATCGAGGGCACCGGCTTCATGCTCAACAACGAGATGGACGATTTCTCGGCCAAGCCGGGCGTGCCCAACGCCTTCGGCCTGGTCGGTGCGGAGGCGAACGCCGTGGGGCCGGGCAAGCGCCCGCTGTCGTCGATGACCCCGACCTTCCTGATCGGGCCCGACCGCGCGGCCGCGATCGGCACGCCGGGCGGCAGCCGCATCATCACCATGGTGCTGCTCGGCCTGCAGACGCTGATGGACGGCGGCGACGCCCAGGCCGCGGCCGCGCGGCCGCGCTACCACCACCAGTACCTGCCGGACGCGATTTCCGCCGAGCCCGATGCCTTCGACGCGAGGCAGGTCGAGGCGCTGGAGGCAATGGGCCACACCGTCTCCGCCGGCGAGCGCACCTGGGGCAACATGCAGGTGGTGACCTGGGACCTCGACAGCGGCGAGGTCGAGGTCGGCAACGATCCGCGCTGGGAGAGCGCCAGCCGTGGCAACGAGGAAGCGGACCGGCCGGAGCAGAAGGGCAGCATCTACCGCTGAGCGCCGGCTGTCGTAGCGGCGGCGTTCACGGCAGGCGCGCATGATGGGCTGCCGGCAGCGGCCGGTGTGGCGATCCGCGAGACCCGTGAGCACATCCTTTTCGATTCCCGGCGGCGCACGCAGCCTGCGTCGCCGCATCCCCCTGCTTCTTGCAGGCCTGTTCGCGGTCGCGACGGCGACCTCCGCCGCTGCGCAGGCGGATCGGGATGCGACCCTGCCTGTGCCGCAGGGCCCGCCGCAGGCGGTCGGCGAGCTGCGCGATCCCGACTTCGGCGTGCGCAGCAGCGGTCTCGCCCTCGAGCGCCAGGTCGAGATGTACCAGTGGCACCAGGACGACGGGCGCTACGTCGGCACCTGGAGCGGCGAGGCGATCGACAGCAGCGGCTTCGACGCGGCGCACCGCAATCCGGAGATGCCGGTGCCGCCCGCGCGCTGGGCGGCGGGCGCGATGACCCTCGACGGCCATCCGATCGATCCGGCGCTGCTGGACAGCGAATGGCGGCCGCTGCTGCCCGACCTCGACGCCCTGCATCCGAACATGGCCGCCACCTTCCAGCCCGACGCCTCGGGCCTGACCACGGCCGCCGACCCGGCGCAGCCGGAGGTCGGCGACCTGCGCCTGCGCTGGCGCGAGCGCGTGCCGGCGACGCCGGCCGGCATCGTCCTGGTCGACGGGCGCTGGCAGCGCGTGGCCGCGGCGGACGATGGCCGGGCCGCGGCGGATCCGGCCGCGACCGATGCGGCCGCGGTGCAGGAGGCGAACGCGCCGAGCCGGCTCGGCTACTGGATCATCGCCGCGATCCTCGGCGTGGCGCTGGTGGTGGTGGTGTCGGTCGCACGCCGGCGCCGGTAGGCGTCGATCGCACGCGATGCTCACGATGCGGCTGGCAGGTTCATCGGTCCGCGTTCCACGGAGTCCTGTGATGCTGCGCCGCCTGCTCGTCCTCGCCGCCCTCGCGGCGACGCCCGCGCTCGCCAACGACACCCTCCTGGTCGGCAACAAGTCCGGCGACACGGTCTGGGCCCTGAGCACCACCACCGGGCTGCGCCTGGCCGAGTTCGACAGCGGCGATGCGCCGCACGAAGTGGTGGTCTCGCCGGACCGCTCGCTGGCGGTGGTCGGCAACTACGGCAGCGACGAGCCCGGCAACACCCTGACCGTCATCAACTGGACCCTGCGCGACATCTCGCGCACCGTCCAGCTCGGCGCGAACACGCGTCCGCACGGCCTGCGCTTCCTCCCCGGCAGCCATCGCGTGGCCGCCACCACCGAGGGCAGCGACCGCGTGCTGGTGGTGGACCTCGGCACCGGCCGCATCGAGCAGGAGATCGATGTCGGCGCGGGCAAGCCGCACATGCTGGCCTTGTCCCCCGCGGGCGAGACCGCCTGGGTGACCAAGGTCGAGGCGGGCACGGTCGCGGTGGTCGACCTGGCGCAGGGTCGCAAGGTCGCCGAGGTCGCCACCGGCGCCGGCGCCGAGGGCATCGCGGTCACGCCCGACGGCCGCGAGGTGTGGGTGAGCAATCGCGCGGACGACAGCATCAGCGTGATCGACGCGGCGCGGCGCGAGGTGGTGGCGACGCTGCCGTCGCCGGGCTTCCCGATCCGCGTGGCGATGATGCCCGACGGCAGCCACGCGCTGGTGACCAATGCACGTTCGGCGGAGCTGGCGGTGTTCGACGTGGCGGCGCGGCGCGAGGTCGCGCGCATCGCCCTGGCCGAGGCCGGCCGCGAGTACCGCGAGACCATGCTCGGCCGCGCCGCGCTGCCGATCGGCGCCCTGGTCGACCCCGACGGCCGCCGCGCCTACGTCGCCGTCAGCGGCGCCGACGAGATCGCCGTGATCGACACCGCCGACTGGCGGGTGGTCGAGCGCTGGAAGACCGGGGCCGAGCCGGATGCGCTGGCCTTCATCCCGGCGCAGGGCGTGCCGGACGACCTGCCCGAGGTCGACTGAAGCCGTTCCGCCGGTGGCCGGAAAGGAGAACGGGGCGCAGTGCGCCCCGTTCCTCTTCGCGATCTGCCGGTGCCGTCGCGGTCAGGCCGCCTCCGCCTCGCGCTTGCGCGGGCCGTTGCGAAGGGCGTCGCGTAGGCGGTCGACGACCAGGTCCACCTCGGCCGAAGTCACCCGGAAATGCGGGGTGAAGCGCAGCGAGTTGGCGCCGCCGTGGATCACGCCGATGCCGTGCTCGCGCAGGTACTCCTCGGTGGAGCCGGCGCCGTAGCACTTGAAGGCGTCCGACAGTTCGCAGGAGAACAGCAGGCCGGTGCCCTGGACCTTGGTGATGTCGCCGCCGAGCTCGGCCTTGAGCCCCTCGAGCTTCTCCACGAACTCGCGCCCGCGCGCGCGGATGTTGGCGCGGGTCGCGTCGTCGAGCTCCCCCAGGGTGGCCGCGGCCACGTCCATGGCGCGCGGGTTGCTGGTCATGGTGTTGCCGTAGATGCCCTTGCGGTACAACCCGGCGGTCGGCTCGGTCACCGCCAGCACGCTCAAGGGGTACTGGCCGGCGTTGAGCGCCTTGGAGTAGGTCTCCATGTCCGGCGCCTCCAGCCCCTCGAAGCCGGGGTAGTCGACGATCGACAGCACGCCGTGCGCGCGCAGGCCGGCCTGGATCGAGTCGACCAGCAGCAGGGCGCCGTGCGCGCGGGTGAGTTCGCGCGCGGCGGCATAGAACTCCGGCGTCAGCGAACGGCCGGGATCGCCCTCTCCCATCACCGGCTCGAGGAACACCGCCTCGATGAACTCGCCCGCGGCCTCGGCGTCGGCGAAGGCCTGGCGCAGTTGCTCGACCGAATAGGGCTCGACCGTGATCAGGCTGGTCTCGTCGCGGAAGCTGGCCAGGTGCTGCCGGTAGGCCTTGGCGGTGGAGTCGGAGTACAGCGCCGGGCGCTCGGTGCGGCCGTGGAAGGCGCCGCGGACCGCCAGGCGGCGGATGCGGCGGCCGGCGTGACGGGCGCCCGGCTCGGTCTGCTCGCGCGCGTTGACGTCGGCGATGCGGCCGGCGAGCGTCACCGCCTCGGAGCCGGAGTTGAGGCACATGAAGCGCGCATACGGACAGCCGCCGCGGGTATGGCCGATCTCCTGCTGCAGCGCGCGGGTCAGGCGCAGCTGCGGCAGGCTCGGGGTCATGACGTTGGCCATGGCCTGCGGGCGCGCCATCGCCTCGATGATCGCGGCGGGCGCATGCCCGAAGCCGAGCATCCCGTAGCCGCCGGAGTCGTGCAGCACCGCGCCCTTGAGCGTCACGATCCACGGCCCGCGCGCGGCCAGGGCCACGTAGGGATTCACCGCATCCTCGGCGTAGAAGTTGACGAAGCCGGCCTGCACGGCGGCGATCTGCGCGTCCTCGTCCAGGTCCATGAGCTCGCCGAACTCCGCGGCCAGGTGGGCCTTGCATTCGACGGCGGCGTCGATGGCCTTGCCGAGCTCCGGGAACTGCGCCGCGAGGCGCTCCACCACCGCATCGTCCAGGCCCCGCGTGCGCACCGCGCCGCCGTGGGACCGCAGGGAAGACAGCTTCTGGATCGCGCTCATCGTGACCTCCTTCTGGCGTGGCGCGGGTGGTCGACGACCTCCGCTATTGCCCGCTTTTTGTTGGAAAATTAACGACTTGCCGCGCGTGCGGCGAATCCGGCACTGTAGCATGCGTGCCCTGGCGCGGTAACCCCGGGTGACGGCTGTCATCCGCCGCCGCTGACGGCGACCACTGCCGGCCGCGCCACCCGCCGTCGAGACTGCCCCGCAGTCGCCGCCGAGCATGCCCATGAACGCCTCCCGCCCGCTCGCCCGCATGGGCGAGGCGCACCCACGCTACCGCGACGCCCCGACGCCGGCTGGCGTCAGCCTCGCGGCCGGGGCCGGCGAGATGCTGGCGCTCGCCGATCCGAACGGGGCCGGCAGGACGAGCCCGCTGGCCCTGCCGACCGGCCTCCGGATGCCGCAGGGCGTGTTCCCGCGGTGGCCGCAGGACCTGGCGCCGGCACGGCCGGCCCGGTACCTCGCGGAGCGGGTGCTGGCCGCGACCGGGATGCGGCCGCTGGCCGGCATGGCGGTGCACCTCGCGGCGCCGAGCGGTTTCGCCGCGGGTCTGGGTCGCAAGTGCGGGCTTGCCCTTCGCGCGGCGCGTGCGGCGATGGGCGCGCGGACGGAGAACAGGGTGCGTACCGGCCTGGCGCTGTGCGCGGCGCTGTGGCTGGCCGCCGGCTGTGCCGGTCCCGGCGCGGACGGCGTCGCGGTCGGGCGGACGCGGCTGGCGCTCGAGGATCCGCAGCGGCCGCGCTGGGACGGCCCCGGTCCGCGTCCGGTCGTCGCCACCCTGTGGTACCGCGCGGAGGACGGCGTGCAGGGGCAGCCCTGGGCGGCCGGGCCGTTCCTGTTCGGACGCGCGGTGGCCGGCGCCGCGCCGGCCCGGCATCCCGGCGCGCGGCCACTGATCGTGATGTCGCACGGGACCGGCGGCAGCGCCGCGCAGCTGTCTTGGCTGGCCGAGGCTTTGGTTGCGCGCGGCTACCCTGGTGGCGGCCGTGGATCACCACGGCAACACCGCGGCGGAGCCGCGCTACCTTCCCGAGGGCTTCGTGCTCTGGTGGGAGCGCGCCGATGACCTGTCGGTGCTGCTCGACGCGCTGCTGGCCGACCCGGTGTGGTCGGCGCGGATCGATCGCCGGCGCATCGGCGCCGCCGGCTTCTCGCTCGGCGGCCATACGGTCATGAGCCTGGCCGGCGCGCGCACCGACCTGGCCCGGCACGCGGCCTACTGCCGGCCACGCGCGGAGGTTGCCGGCTGCCGGCCGCCGCCGGAGGCCGCGACGCTGGGCGAGGACCTGCACGAGCGCCTGCGCCCGGGCGCAGGCGCGGAGGCCGCGACGGTGCGCGGCTCGCGGATACGCGCCGGCGCCGACCGCCGCGACCGCCGCATCCGCGCGGTCTATGCCATGGCCCCGGCGCTGACGCCGGCCTTCGCTCCGGCGAGCCTGCGCGGCATCGACCTGCCGCTGCGTGCGGTGGTCGGCACCGACGACGACCAGGCGCCCGTGCATGCGCAGGTCGCGCCGGCGATCATGGCCATCCCCGAAGCGGAGCTCGAGATCGTGGAAGACGTCGGCCATTACGCGTTCCTGGCGCGGTGCACGTGGCGGGGCCGGCTGATGGCGTCGCCGCTGTGCCGCGACGGCGGCCGCGGCCGCGAGGCGCTGCACCGGATGGTGGCGGACGATGCGGCGGCGTTCTTCGACCGTGCGCTGTCTTCCGCGGGCGCCGGCGCGGCACAGCCGTGAGCGCGGAGGACGCCGCCCTGTCCCTGCCGCGCCCGGGGCCGCGCGATCCCGCCCGGCGGCAGGAGCGTGCCTTCCGCTTCTGGCGCTGGATGAGCCTGTGCTACCTGTTCTTCGTGGCGCTGCCGATGTTCTTCTGGCGCGAGGTGCCCGCCAGCGCGGTGCTGGCCTCGCTGGCCGCGACCGTGCTCTACCTGCCGCTGCACTTTGCCGCCTTCGCACGCTTCCGGGTCGAAGCCGACGCCCGCCCGATCGTGGCGATCGCGCTCGGCGCCGCGGCGATCGGCATGGCCCTGACGCCGGTCAATCCCGGCGGCAGCACGTTCGTGATCTACGCGATGCTGTTCTGCGGCTATCGCATGCGCCCGCGGACGGCGGCGGCGCTGTGCCTGCCGCTGCTGGCCGCCTACGGGCTGCAGGTGCTGCTCATCGGAGGCCAGTGGGCGAACTTCCTGGTGACCGCGGTGGTGGGCGGCGCGGTGGCGGCCAGCGGGCTGTGGACGCAGGCGCAGCTGCGCCACGACGCCGAGCTCCGGCTGAGCCACGACGAGGTCAGGCGCCTGGCGCGGATGGCGGAGCGCGAGCGCATCGGCCGCGACCTGCACGACCTGCTCGGGCACACGCTGAGCGTGATCGCGCTGAAGAGCGAGCTGGCCGGCAAGCTGGTCGAGCGCGCCGGCGGCGAGGCGCGGGCGCTCGCGGTGGCGCGGCAGGAGATCGCCGAGGTCGAGCGCGTCGCCCGCGAATCCCTGGGCCAGGTGCGGCGGGCGGTGACCGGCATCCGCGCGGCCGGCCTCGACGCCGAGATCGCCGGCGCGCGGCTGGCGCTGCTGGGCGCCGACATCGAGCTGGTGGTCGAACTCGCGCCGCTGGTGCTGGAGCCGGCGGCGGAGACGGCGCTGGCCCTGGGACTGCGCGAGGCGACCACCAACGTGCTGCGCCACGCCGGTGCCGGGCGCATGCGCGTGGCGCTGCGTCGCGACGGCCGCGACGCGCTGCTGGAGATCGACGACGACGGCCGCGGCGGCGTGCGCGCCGCCGGCAACGGGCTGACCGGCATGCGCGAACGCATGGAGGCGGTGGGTGGCCATCTCGCGGTCGAGTCCGACGCCGGCGGTACCCGCCTGCGCCTGCGCGTGCCGCTGGACGAGATGCGCCTGCTGCGCGAAACCTGCTGAGCGCGGCTAGCATGCGCGGCATGGCCATTCCCCCTCTTCGCGCGTGATCCGCGTCCTCATCGCCGAGGACCAGGCGCTGGTCGGCGGCGCGCTCGCCGCACTGCTCGGGCTGGAGCCGGACATCGAGGTCGTGGCCGTCGCGCGCGACGGCGCCATCGCCTGGGAGCGCCTGGGGCAGGGCGGCATCGACGTGCTGGTGACCGACATCGAGATGCCGGGCATGACCGGGCTGGAACTCGCCCAGCGGGTACGCGATGCGGCGCTGGACGTGCGCGTGGTGGTGGTGACCACCTTCGCCCGCGGCGGTTACCTGCGCCGCGCGCTCGATGCGGGCGCGCGCGGCTATCTGCTCAAGGATTCACCCGCGGACAAGCTGGCCGAGGCGCTGCGCAGCGTGCATCGCGGCGGCCGTGCCATCGATCCGGAGCTGGCGGTGGAGGCCTGGGGCGAGGCCGATCCGCTCACCGAGCGCGAACGCCAGGTCCTGCGCCTGGCCGGCGAGGGCCGCAGCGCACCGGAGATCGCCGCGCACCTGAACCTGTCGCAGGGCACGGTGCGCAACTATCTGTCGGAGGCGATCGGCAAGCTCGGCGTCGGCAACCGCATCGAGGCGCACCGGCTGGCGCGGCAGAAGGGCTGGCTGTAGCCGAGCCGCGTCGGCGCCGGTCGCGGCTGGAGCCGCTCCTACAGGAGCGAACGCCTACAATCGCCGCTTCCCGCTTCCCGCTTCCCGCTTCCCGCTTCCCGTTCCCCGTTCCCCGTTCCCCGTTCCCGCTCCATCACACCTTGAAGAAATCCGACTTCCACTTCGAGCTCCCCGTCGAGCTCATCGCCCAGGCGCCGCTGGCGGAGCGTTCGGCGAGCCGCCTGCTGGTGCTGCCGCCGGCGCCGGCGCCGCTGGCCGATCGCGGCATCCGCGACCTGCCGGACCTGCTGCAGCCCGGCGACCTGCTGGTGTTCAACGACACCCGCGTGCTGCCGGCGCGGCTCTACGGCCGCAAGACCAGCGGCGGGCGCGTCGAGATCCTGGTCGAGCGCGTGCTCGGCGCGAACGAGGCGCGGGTGCAGCTCGGGGCGAGCAAGCCCTCGC
Source organism: Coralloluteibacterium stylophorae (assembly GCF_018122625.2). Classification (GTDB taxonomy): domain Bacteria; phylum Pseudomonadota; class Gammaproteobacteria; order Xanthomonadales; family Xanthomonadaceae; genus Coralloluteibacterium; species Coralloluteibacterium stylophorae. Next base: position 207,353 of record NZ_JAGQFT020000002.1, read on the forward strand.
GCCCCGGCACGGCGATCCAGCTGGATGCCGGCGGCGAGGCGGAGGTGCTGGGGCGCGAGGGCGAGTTCTACCGCCTGCGTTTCACGCCGCCGCCGGAGCATGCCGACGAGTCGCTGGAGAAACTCCTGCTGCGCGCCGGCAGGCTGCCGCTGCCGCCCTACATCACCCGCGAGGCCGAGGCCGCCGACGCCGAGCGCTACCAGACCGTATTCGCCCGCGAGGTCGGCGCGGTGGCCGCGCCCACCGCCGGCCTGCACTTCGATCCGCCGCTGCTCGACGCGCTGCGCGCGCGCGGGGTCGAGTTCGGGCACGTGACCCTGCACGTCGGCGCCGGCACCTTCCAGCCGATGCGGGTGGACTCGGTGCACGAGCACCGCATGCACAGCGAATGGCTCAACGTCGGTGCCGAGCTGGTCGAGCAGGTGCGGCGCGCGCGGGCGCGCGGCGGGCGGGTGATCGCGGTCGGCACCACCGTGGTGCGGGCGCTGGAGAGCGCGATGCGCGACGGCGAGCTGCTGCCCTACGCCGGCGAGACCACGATCTTCATCTTTCCCGGCTACCGCCTGCGTTCGATCGACGCGCTGCTGACCAACTTCCACCTGCCCGAATCGACCCTGCTGATGCTGGTGTCGGCCTTCGCCGGGCGCGAGCGCGTGCTCGAGGCCTACCGCCACGCCGTCGCCCAGAAGTACCGCTTCTTCTCCTACGGCGACGCCATGCTCCTGTTCCCGCCGGCCTGAACCGGCGCGCGTCCTTCGGGACAGTGCGTCGCGGCGTTCGCGATCAAGGGCGTGCCGGACCGGGCCGATAACCCCGCGCAGATTCGTCGCGGCGAACGTCCGGATGGCCCGGGCTGCCGGCGGGTCGGGAGGAGCCGGCAATGAGCAGGGACATCGGTGACGGCATGCCGTCGCGTCCGTGGTGGCAGCGCGCGTTCGACAGCGACCTGCGTTCGCAGCTGGACGCGGTGAACCGGGTGATGGCGGTGATCGAGTTCGGCCTCGACGGCCGGATCCTGCACGCCAACGGCAACTTCCTCGACCTCATGGGCTACCGCCTGAACGAGATCCAGGGCCGACACCACGCGATCTTCGTCGACGACGCCACCCGCACCGGCGACGAGTACCGCCTGTTCTGGGAGCGGCTGGGGCGCGGCGAACCGGATGCCGGCCGCTACCGCCGCTTCGGCAAGGACGGCCGCGAGGTGTGGATCAACGCCTCCTACAACCCGATCCTCGACCGCGCCGGGCGTCCGTACAAGGTGGTCAAGTACGCCACCGACGTCACCGCGCAGATGGTGCAGGCGGTGGACTTCGCCGGGCGCGTGGATGCCATCGGCAAGGTGATGGCGGTGATCGAGTTCGCGCTCGACGGCACCATCCTCGACGCCAACGAGAACTTCCTGCGCGCGGTGGGTTACCGCCTCGACGAGATCCGCGGCCGCCACCACCGCATGTTCGTCGACCCGGGGCAGGCCGGCAGCCGCGAGTACGCGCGCTTCTGGGAGAAGCTCGGGCGCGGCGAGTTCGACGCCGGCCGCTACCGCCGCGTCGGCAAGGACGGCCGCGAGATCTGGATCCAGGCTTCCTACAATCCGATCCTCGACGGCGGCGGGCGCCCGACCAAGGTGGTGAAGTACGCCACCGACGTCACCGTGCAGACCCGGCAGGCAGCCGACTTCGAGGGCCGCATCGACGCCATCGACAAGACCATGGCGGTGATCGAGTTCGCGCTCGACGGCACCGTGCTCGACGCCAACCGCAACTTCCTCGACGTCATGGGCTATTCGGTCGAGGACATCCGCGGCCGGCACCATCGGCTGTTCGTCGACGCGGCCACCGCCGGCTCCGATGCCTACCGCCGCTTCTGGGAGAAGCTCGCCCGCGGCGAGTTCGACGCCGGGCGCTACCGGCGCATCGGCAGCAACGGGCGCGAGATCTGGATCCAGGCCTCCTACAACCCGATCCTCGACGCATCGGCGCGACCCTACAAGGTGGTGAAGTACGCCACCGACGTGACCGAGCAGGTGCGCTCGGCGGAGGAGATGCGCAAGCTGGTCAGCGAGGCCACGTCCATCGCCCAGCAGGTCGAGACGGCCGCGCGCGACATCGCCGGCAGCAACCGCGACATGTCGCACCGCGCCGCGGAGCAGGCCGAGGTGGTGGAGCGGACCTCGGGTGCGCTGGAAGAGCTGGCCGGGACCGTCCGCGACAACGCCGCGCGCGCCGACGCGGCGCGATGCAAGGCCGGCGACTCGGCCGAAGTCGCCCGCCGCGGCGCCGAGGTCATCGAGAGCGTGGTCGCCACCACCGCCGGCATCCGCAGCGCCAACGAGCGCATCGGCCAGATCATTCGGGTGATCGACGCGATCGCCTTCCAGACCAACATCCTGGCGCTCAACGCCGCGGTCGAGGCGGCGCGCGCGGGCGAGCAGGGGCGGGGCTTCGCCGTCGTCGCCGGCGAGGTCCGCAGCCTTGCCGAGCGCTGCGGCGTGTCGGCGCGCGAGATCCGCGGCCTGATCGACGACGCCGCGCGCCAGGTCCAGGACGGCAGCGCGCTCGCCGGGCAGGCGGGCCAGGTGATGCGCGAGGTGGTCGAGGCGGTGCTGGACGTCGCCGGGACCGTCGAGCAGATCGCCAGCGCCAGCCGGAGCCAGCGCGAGGGCGTGGACGCCGCCAGCGCCGCGCTGCAGGAGATCGACGGCCGCGCCCGCCAGGACGCGCGCCTGGTCGGCCAGATCGCGGCCTCGGCGCGTTCGCTCGAGGAGCAGGCCGGCCTGCTGTTCCGCCTGGTGGCCGGCGACCAGGAGGCCCGGCTGGCGGCATGAGCCGGCGGCGACGCCGTATGCGCTCAGTCCTTCTTCAGCGCCATGCCGATCGAGGCCGGCGCGGTCGGGGCGAAGCCGAACCGGGCGTAGAGCGCCTGCGCCCCGCCGTCGGCGAGCAGGCTGACGTAGCCGCCCGGCGGCACGTGCGCGTCGATCCAGGCGCGGATCTCGCCCATGATCCGCGTGCCCAGGCCCCGACCCTGGTGTGCGGGGAGGACGGCGATGTCGACGACCTGGAAGAAGCAGCCGCCGTCGCCGATGACGCGTCCCATGCCCACTGTCTCGTCCCCGTGCAGCACCTCCACCGCGAACAGCGTCCCGGCCAGGCCACGGCGCGCCGCCGCCTCGGATTTCGCGCTCAGGCCGCAGGCCGTGCGCAGTTCGCGGTAGGTCGTGCTGGAGGGTGTCCGGTGGCGGATGGCGTAGGTGTCGGCCATGGCGGATGCGCGGCGGAAAGGCCGCGAGCATAGACCGGGCGGACGCGTCGGCGCGCGGCGCCTCCGACCTGCGACAATGGCCGGCTTCCTGCCGCGCGCCCGACGCCATGTCCCGACTCACCTTCACCCTCGACCGCACCGACGGCGCCGCGCGCCGCGGGCGGATGACCTTCCCGCGCGGGACGGTCCAGACGCCGGCGTTCATGCCGGTCGGCACCTACGGAACGGTCAAGGGCATGTTCCCGCGCGACCTGCGCGAGATCGGCGCGGAGATGATCCTCGGCAATACCTTCCACCTGTTCCTGCGTCCGGGACTGGAGGTGATCGAGGCCCATGGCGGGCTGCACGGCTTCAACCGCTGGGACGGGCCGATCCTGACCGACTCCGGCGGCTTCCAGGTCTTCTCGCTGGCGCACAAGCGCAAGATCACCGAGGAGGGCGTCCGCTTCGCCTCGCCGGTGGACGGCGCGAAGGTCTTCCTCGGTCCGGAGGAGAGCATGCGCATCCAGAAGGTGCTCGACTCCGACGTGGTGATGATCTTCGACGAATGCACCCCGTACCCGGCCACCGAGGACGTGGCGCGGCGCTCGATGGAGCTCTCGCTGCGCTGGGCGGAGCGGTCGAAGCGCGCGCACGAGGGCAACGATGCGGCGCTGTTCGGCATCGTGCAGGGCGGGGTGCACCCGGCCCTGCGCACGCGCTCGGTGCGCGGGCTGATGGAGCTGGACTTCGACGGCTACGCCGTGGGCGGCCTGGCCGTGGGCGAGCCCGAGAGCGAGCGCAACGCGACGCTCGAGCACACCTGCCCGCAGCTGCCGGCCGACCGCCCGCGCTACCTGATGGGAGTCGGGCGGCCGGAGGACATCGTCGAGGCGGTGGCGCGCGGGATCGACATGTTCGACTGCGTGATGCCGACCCGCAACGCGCGCAACGGGCACTACTTCACCCGCTTCGGCACGGTGCGCATCCGCAACCAGCGCTACGAGCACGACACCCGTCCCATCGACCCGGAATGCACCTGCCACGCCTGCGCCTCGGGCTTCAGCCGCAGCTACCTGCGCCATCTCGACCGCTGCGGCGAGATGCTCGGTCCGATGCTGGCGACCGTGCACAACCTGCACTACTACCAGGAGCTGATGCAGGGCATCCGGGCGGCGATCGAGGCGGGCGAGTTCGAGGCCTTCCGCGCCCGCTTCCACGCCCAGCGCGCCCAGCCGCACGCCTGAGCCGCCCGCTGTGGGAGCGGCTTCAGCCGCGACGGGCCGGGTGAGGGGCGGGGAACGGGGCACGGGGCACGGGGCACGGGGCAGGCGCCGGGCCCTGAGTCCACTGCCCACGCTCGATCCCCGACTCCCGACCCCTCCAGCCCCAAGGCCCAGGGCCCGTCCCATCGGGCACCACACCGGCTTCCTGCGACGCCCCGGGGCCTCTGGCATAATCCCGCTTCTTTGACCCGATCTCGACGGTACCCGTGATGAGCCTGCTCGATTTCCTGATCTCCCCGGCCGCCGCCCAGGCCGCGCCCGCCGCCGGCCAGCAGCCGAGCATGATTCCGACCTTCGTGATGCTCGGCCTGTTCTTCGTGCTGATGTACTTCATGATGATCCGCCCGCAGATGAAGCGGCAGAAGGAGCATCGCGCCATGCTCGACAAGCTGCAGAAGGGCGACGAGGTGGTCACCACCGGCGGCATCGCCGGCCGCGTCGAGAACATCGGCGACAACTTCATCAGCGTGGAGATCGCCGAAGGCGTGCGCATCAAGATCCAGCGCGGCGCGATCTCCACCGTGCTGCCGAAGGGCACGCTCAAGGCGGCCTGACGCACCCGATCCGACGGCGGCCGCGAGGCCGCCGTCCTCGTTCGACGACCACCGCACCTTGACCCGGGCCTGATCGGCCCCAATCAGCGCCCCGCCGGCCCGCGTTCCGGACCGCCGGGGATGGAACGCACATGCTCGAGTTTGCCCGCTGGCGCTATGCGCTGGTCGCGATCGTGATCGCGCTCAGCGTCTTCTACGCGATCCCGAACCTGTTCCCGCAGGATCCCGCCGTCCAGATCACCGCCGCACGCGGCGCGCCGGTGAGCGAGGCCATGGTGCCGCGCGTGCGCGGCGCGCTCGAGGAGGCCGGCATCGGCTTCGAGTCCGTGGCGATGGAGGAGGGCGCGCTGCTGGTGCGCGTCGGCGACCTCGACGGCCAGGCGCGCGCCGCGGAACTGCTGCGCAGCGAGCTCGGCTCCGACTACAGCGTCGCCCTCAACCTCGCCAACACGGTGCCCGACTGGCTCGACGCGATCGGCGCCGGGCCGATGCCGCTGGGCCTGGACCTGCAGGGCGGCGTGCACTTCCTGATGGAGGTCGACGTCGACGCCGGTCGCGAACGCCAGCTCGAGGCCTTCGCCGGCAACGTGCGCAACGCGCTGCGCGACGCCGGCGTCGAGGGCGCCGCGGTCAGCCACAGCGGCGACACGATCGCCGTGCGCCTGCAGTCCGAGGACGCGCGCGACGCGGCGCGCAGCGCGATCCAGTCGGGTCTGCAGCAGCTCCAGGTCACCAATGCCGGCGATAGCGCGCTCGAGGTGACGATCCGCCCGGACGAACTGCAGCAGATCCTCGACGGCGCGATCCAGCAGAACATCGCCACCCTCGGCAACCGCATCAACGAGCTCGGCGTGGCCGAGCCGCTGATCCAGCGCCAGGGCGCCAACCGCATCGTGGTGCAGCTGCCCGGCGTGCAGGACACCGCCGCGGCCAAGCGCATCCTCGGCGCCACCGCGACCCTGGAGTACCGCGCGGTCGCCGGCAGCGACGCCGACGCCCAGGCCGCGGCCGCGGGCGGGCGCGTGCCGCCGGGCGCGGAACTGTTCTACCGCCGCGGCCTCGAGCCCGGCCAGCGCGGTGCGCCGGTGCTGCTGTCGCGCCGCGTGATCGCCAGCGGCGACCAGCTGGTCAGCGCGACCTCGATCACCGATCCGCAGTCCGGCACTCCGGCGGTGTCGGTGCGGCTGGACAGCGTCGGCGGCGACGCCATGCAGGCCTTCACCCGCGAGAACGTCGGCAACGGCATGGGCGTGGTGCTGACCGAGCGCATCCCCGAGGTGCGCATGGTCGACGGCGAGGAGGTGCGCAGCACCCGCGTCAACGAGGAGGTGATCAGCGTCGCCACCATCCAGGGCGTGTTCGGCAGCCAGTTCCAGACCACCGGCCTCGACAGCCCGGACGAGGCCGCCAACCTCGCCCTGCTGCTGCGCGCCGGTTCGCTGGCGGCGCCGGTGGACATCGTCGAGGAGCGCGTGATCGGCCCGTCGCTCGGCCAGGAGAACATCGAGGCCGGCGCGCGCGCGCTGCTGATCGGCTTCGTCGCGCTGTGCGTGCTGATGGTCGTCTACTACCGGCTGTTCGGCCTGATCTCGGTCACTGCGCTGCTGGTCAACCTGTTGCTGCTGACCGCGGTGCTGAGCCTGATGGGCGCCACGCTGACCATGCCCGGCATCGCCGGCATCGTGCTCACCCTGGGCATGGCGATCGACGGCAACGTGCTGATCCTCGAGCGCATCCGCGACGAGCTGCGGGTCGGCAACACGCCCGCCAACAGCATCCGCGCGGGCTACGAGCGCGCCTGGACGGTCATCTTCGATTCGAACGTGACCAAGCTGATCTCCGCGATCGCCCTGATCGCGATGGCGGTCGGCGCGGTGCGCGGCTTCGCCGTGGTGCTGCTGGTCGGCACCCTGACCTCGGTGTTCACCTCGGTCACGGTCAGCCGCGCCATCGCCACCCTCGTGTACGGACATGGGCGCAAGCTCAAGTCGGTTTCCGTCTGACGCGGTTTCGGAGACGCAAGCGCAATGGAATTCTTCAATCCGAACAGCAACGTCGACTTCATGCGGATCCGCAGGGTGTCGATGATCGTCGCCCTGTTCCTGGTGATCGGTTCGATCACGACGCTGGCCACCCGCGGCCTGAACTTCGCCCTGGACTTCACCGGCGGCACCCTGGTCGAGGTCCAGTTCGACCGCGAGATGGAGCAGCCGCAGGTGCTCGAGGCACTGGATGCGGCCGGTTTCGAGGGTGCGGTGGTGCAGCGCTTCGGCACCGACAGCTTCGCGATCCGGCTGCCGCCCGATGCGGGCGGCGGCGCGCCGGAGGAGGCCGCGGCCGGTCCCGCTTCGGGCGACGAGGCCGAGTCCAGCCTGGACGCGCGCAACGCGGCGCTGGCCGCGCGCGTGGTCGAGGCGCTGGACGCCACCGGTGCCGAGTCCACGGTCACCCGCAGCGAGTTCGTCGGCCCGCAGGTCGGCGAGGAGCTGGCGCAGGACGGCCTGCTCGCCGTGCTGGTGGTGATCACCGGCATCGTGATCTACATCGCGATGCGCTTCGAGTGGAAGTTCGGCGTCGCCACCGTCGTCGGCGAGCTGCACGACGTGCTGGTGACGCTCGGCATCTTCGCGCTCACCGGCCGCGATTTCGACCTGGTGGTGCTGGCCGCGGTGCTCGCGGTCGACGGCTACTCGGTCAACGACAAGATCGTGGTGTTCGACCGCGTGCGCGAGCTGTTCCGCAACACCACCAACCTGGATCCGGTGCAGGTGGTGAACCGCGCGGTCAACAGCACGCTCTCGCGCACGATCATGACCAGCCTGACCACGCTGCTCACGGTGGTGGCCCTGTTCCTGTTCGGCGGCCCGACGCTGGAGAACTTCGCGCTGGTGATCATCATCGGCATCGTGATCGGCACGCTGTCGACGATCTTCCTGTCGGCGCCGCTGCTGCTGCGCCTGGGCGTCGACAAGCAGGACCTGATGCCGAAGGCCCGCGACGAGGCGGAGCTCGCGCGCCGGCCGTAGCCGTCCGCGCCTGCATCGCGTCCCGCGAAGGCCGCCGGCATCCCCGGCGGCCTTCGTCGTTGGGGGAGCGGAAATAGTGTTACGGGAGCTGGGCCCGTTACCCTTCCGCTTCGCTTTGAGCGTGCACACGCGACCGACCTTCGCCAGTCGCCGCCGTTCCGGTCCACGGTGCTGCGCCGTCGGGTCGGCCCTGCGCGGATGCCTGTCGGTGGCGACGCCGGGGCCCCTCCCGGCAAGGCGGAGGCGCCCGACCGCAGGAGGATCCGATGGGCCACGACCACGATCACGGATTGGGCGACATCCGCCACGAGCGGCCGCTGTGGTGGGCGTTCGGGCTGACCGTGGGCTTCCTGGCCGCGGAGGTGGTCGGCGGCCTGGTCACCGGCAGCCTCGCGCTGCTGTCGGACGCCGCGCACATGGGCACCGACGCCTTCGCGCTCCTGATCGCGCTGACCGCGGTGCGGATGACGCGGCGGCCGGCGGACGCCAGGCGCACCTACGGCTACGTGCGCATGGAGGCGCTGGGCGCGCTGGCCAACGGGGTGCTGCTGTTCGCCGCCTCGCTGTGGATCCTGTACGAGGCGTGGCGGCGCTTCCTCGATCCGGGCGAGATCGGATCGGTCGGCATGATGGTGGTGGCCGGGCTCGGCCTGGTGGTGAACCTGATCGGCATGCGCCTGCTCAAGGCCGGCAGCGGCGAGAACCTCAACATGCGCGGCGCCTACCTCGAGGTGTGGGCGGACGCGCTGGGGTCGGTCGGCGTGCTGGTCGCGGCCGCGGTCATCATGGCCACCGGCTGGGTGGTCCTCGACCCCATCGTCGCCGCCGCCATCGGCCTGTGGGTGCTGCCGCGGACCTGGGTGCTGGTGCGCGACGCGGTGCACGTGCTGCTGGAGGGCATCCCCAAGGGGCTCGACCTCGACGCCGTGCGCCGGACGCTGCGCGAGACACCGGGCGTGGCCGGCGTACACGACCTGCACGTGTGGTCGCTGGGCAGCCGCACGCCGGCGCTCACCGCGCACGTGGTGATGGCCGAGGGCGTCGACGACCACGACGCCCTGCGCGCCGAGCTCGCGCACCGGCTCGTGCACGCCTTCGACATCCACCACGCCACGCTGCAGATGGAAAGCGCCCACTGCGCCCCGCCGCCCGGCCACGAGCACGCGCACGAGCCGGGGCATGGACATCCGCCGGTGGTGCATGAGTAGGCGGGTGAAGCGGGAATCGGGAATCGGAAATCGGGAATGGAAGGGGCGCAGCGGTTCGGCGCGCGCCGCTTGAACCGGCACGCCCCGGTGCGGGGGCGTCAGTCGCCGTGCGGGTCTGCGGGGCGGGCGAACCCGCGTGCGAGCCGCCTCGCGACGGGAGGCAGGGCGTCAGTCCTAACGACCTCACCATTCCCGAGTGCCGGGTCCCGATTCCCGCTCCCCCCAATCAGAACGCCGCCGCATACCCCGTCGCCACGATCCGCTGCTGCAGGTCGTCGACCACCTTGAGGTTGCCGGCGACGATCTGGCCGGGGCGACCGCTCATGTCGATCAGCTTGGAGGTGCCGCCGCGGAAGTCGCAGACCTTGCCGCCGGCCTCGCGCACCAGGAGCAGGCCCGCGGCCACGTCCCAGGCCTTGATGCCGGCCTCGAAGTAGGCGTCGGCGCGGCCGCAGGCGACATAGGCGAGGTCGAGCGCGGCCGAGCCGCTGCGGCGCACGTCCTCGGCGACGGTGAGCACGTTGGCGACGGTGGCCAGCTGCGGGGCGAGGCGCTCGCGCTCGCGCGGCGAGTAGCCGGTCAGCAGCATCGCGCCCTCGAGGTCCTTGCGCTCGGCGACGCGGATCTTCTTGTCGTTGAGCTGGGCGCCGGAGCCGCGGCTGGCGGTGAAGATGTCGTTGCGGATCGGGTCGTAGACCACGCCGTGCTGCGGCTCGCCGTTCTCGACCAGGGCGATCGACACGCAGAAGTGCGGGAAGCCGCGCAGGTAGTTGCTGGTGCCGTCGAGCGGGTCGATCACGAACACGCCGCCGCGGCCCTTGCCGATGGCGCCGCCTTCCTCGCCGAGGAAGCCGGCGTCCGGGTAGGCGCGGCGCAGCTCGCGGATGATCTCGGCCTCGGCCATCGAGTCGACTTCGCTGGCATAGTCCTGGCGCGCCTTCTCGACCACCTTGAGGCTGTCGAGCCGGGCCATGTTGCGGAGGATCACGTTGCCGGCCTGGCGGGCGGCCTTGACCATGACGTTGACGGCAGGCTTGAGCATGCGGGGGACCACCGGGAGCTGGTAAGGAGCGAGGCGTGCGCCGGGGGCGCCGCGAACGCGCCAGTCTACCAGACCCGGCGGTGGGGCCCGCGGCTTCCGTACACTGTCGCGTCCCGCCGTCCGCCTGTCCCGTCCCATGTCCCACGACATCCGTTTCGTCCTCGTCGGCACCCAGCACCCCGGCAACATCGGCGCCGCCGCGCGGGCGATGAAGACCATGGCGCTTGCGCGCATGAGCCTGGTCGAGCCGCCGGCCCTGCCGGACCGCGACGCCGACGCCATGGCCGCCGGCGCCACCGACCTGATCGACGCCGCGCCGCGCTTCGACGACCTGCCCGCGGCGCTCGCCGACTGCGTCACCGTGTTCGGCTGCACCGCGCGCAGCCGCCGCGTGCAGCTGCCCGAGCTGACCCCGCGCGAGGCGGTCCCGCGGATCCTGGAGGCGGCGCGGCGCGGGCCGGTGGCGCTGGTGTTCGGGCGCGAGCGCACCGGCCTCACCAACGACGAGCTGATGCGCTGCGACGTCGCCATCCACATTCCCTCGAATCCCGAGTTCAGCTCGCTCAACCTCGCCGCCTCGGTGCAGGTGCTGGCCTACGAGCTGCGCCTCGGGCTCCTCGCCGAGGGCGCGGCTCCGGTCACCGAGGTCGCCGGCGAGGAGGGCGAGGGGCCGGCTCCCCAGGCGGAGCTGGAGAACTTCTTCGTCCACCTCGACCAGGCCCTGCACGACATCGACTTCCACAAGAAGCGGGCGCCGGACACGGTGATGCGCCGCCTGCGCCGGCTGTTCGCGCGGGCCAAGCCGGAGTCGCGCGAGCTGCGCATCCTGCGCGGCATCCTCGCCGACGCCCAGCGCATGGCGCGCCTGGCCGGCGAGGATGCGAGGAGCCGATGACGCCCCCCGTGCGGATGGGCTAGGCTCGGGGATCAGGCACCGGACCGGCGGCCTGCGACGGCATCGCCGCCGGGCGGAGGCCCGCTGCGCGGCAGCCAGCGCAGGCGCGACACGGTCACGGGACGGGGGGCGTGGCAGCACATGAGGCGGTATCCGGGATGAGCGTGGACCCAGCGCGGGAGACACCCGTGGCCGCTGCGCAGGCGCGTCCCGCGCTCGGGCTGTCGACGCGCTTCGCCCTGCTGCTCGCGGCGATCTCGCTGGCGCTGGTGGCGACGGTCTGCCTGCTCTGGTACCAGCAGGGGCGCGGCGCCGACGCCGTGATCCGGCACGGATCCGAATCGCTGCACCAGCTCGCCTTCAGCAGCCTGCAGCGGCGCGGCCAGGACCAGGTCGCGCAGAGCGCGGCGGCGCTTGCCGCTCCGCTCGCCGCAGGCGACCGCGCCGCCATCGGCCGGATCCTGGGCTCGGTCCGCAGGCAGACCGACGTCGTCTACGTCTACGTCTTCGATGCCGAGGGCCGCATCGTGCACGACGGTGCCGGCGATGCCAGCGTCGGCGCGCCCATGGACGATCCCTTCGCGTTCCAGGCGATCGCCTCGCCCGAGCCGGTGGTGCAGTGGTCGGACGAGGTCATGGACGTCGCCGGCCCGATCCGCGGCGACGGCGGGCGCCTGGGCGGATTGCGCGTCGGCTACGGCCTGGAGCGCATCGCCGCGCAGCAGGCCGAGGCGCAGGCGGCGCTGGGCGAGCGCCTGCAGGACCTTTCCCGCCGGCAGATGCACTGGCAGGTGGTGTTCGTGCTCGGCGCGGTGGCGGCCACGCTGCTGCTGTCGTTCCTGCTCGAGCGCTGGTTCGTGCGCCCGATCCGGCGCCTGGCCGATGCGGCGCGCGAGATCGAGGCCGGGCGCTTCGACGTGCCGGGCCTGCTGGACGGCCGCGACAGCCGCCGGCGCGACGAGATCGGCGACCTGACCCGCGCGTTCGGGCGCATGAGCGAGAGCGTCGCCCGCCACGACCGCGACATCCGCAGCATGGCCTACAGCGACGCGCTCACCGGCCTGCCCAACCGCCTCGCCCTGCGCGAGCTGCTGGATGCGCGCCTGCGCGAGCAGCTCGACGACGGCGGGCAGCTGGCCCTGCTGTTCGTCGACCTCGACGACTTCAAGCGCATCAACGACACCCTCGGCCACGATGCCGGCGACGAGGTGCTGGGCGAGCTGGCCGAGCGGCTCTACGTCTGCGTCGCCGAGGTCGGCGGCGAGTCGGCCGCACTGGCGCGCTTCGGCGGCGACGAGTTCATCGCGCTGGTCTCGGGGGCCGACATGCGCCAGCGCGCCGCGCTGCTGGCGGAGTCGGTGATCGCGGCCCTGCAGCAGCCGTTCCAGGTGCTGGGACAGCAGGTGGTGCTCGGCGCGTCGGTGGGCATCACCCTGGCGCCGCAGGACGCCACCGGCGCCGGCGTGCTGCTGAAGAACGGCGACGTCGCGATGTACCAGGCCAAGCTCGCCGGCAAGCACTGCTACCGCTTCTACAGCCGCGCCATGGACCAGGCCGTCGGCCGCCGCATGCAGATGGAGAGCGACCTGCGCGGGGCCTGGGAGCGTGGCGAGCTCAGCCTCGACTACCAGCCGATCTACCAGCTCGCCGACGGACACATCGTCGGTGCCGAGGCGCTGCTGCGCTGGAAGCATCCCGAGCACGGGATGATCCCGCCGTCGGTGTTCATCGACGTGGCCGAACAGAGCGGACTGATCGACCTGCTCGGTCGCGCGGTCATCGCCCGCGCCTGCGAGGACGCCGCGCGCTGGGTCGGCGCCGACGACGACGAGGAGGCGCCCTTCATCGCGGTCAACGTGTCGGCCCGGCAGCTGCGCAGCGGCGACCTGCCCGAGGTGGTGGCCGCGGCGCTGGCCGACAGCGGCCTGCCGCCGGGACGGCTGCACGTGGAGCTGACCGAGACCACCATCCTCGGCGACGAGATCCAGGCCGGCGCGCTGCTCGCGCGCCTGCGCGGCACCGGCGTGCGGGTCTGGCTCGACGACTTCGGCACCGGCTTCTCCGGCCTGAGCCATCTGCGGCGGGTGCCGGTGGACGGGGTCAAGATCGACCGCAGCTTCGTGACCGACGTGCTGCGCGATCCCGACGACCTCGCCCTGACCTCGGCCATCATCGCGATGGCGCACTCGCTGGGAATCACCGTGGTGGCCGAGGGCGTGGAGAGCGAGGGCCAGCACGACATCCTGCGCGAGCGCGGCTGCGACCTGGCGCAGGGCTTCTGGCTGGCGCGGCCGATGAGCGCGGAGGCCATGCGCCAGCTGTGCCGCGCGGGACTGCGCGGCTACGATGCCGAGCCGCGCCTGGACACGGGCAGCTACTGAGCGGCGATGACGGTGGGCGGATCTGCGGACACGCACGGCAGGCGGAGCTGGTGGGAACGGTGGTGGCCGCGCCGGCCGGCGGACGATGCGCAGCCCGGGCCCGGGCACGAGGCGCTGGATGCCGCGGACGGCGTGGGCGACGCCGATCTGCTGGCCGCGGAGGCGCTCGAGATCCGCTTCCTCTGCCACGTGCTGGGGATCGCCGAGCCGGCGCCGCAGGACGCACCCGTCTCGCCGCGCCGGCCACGGGACCGCGAGCGTGAGGAGCCGGTGGACGCCGATGCGCTGCCGCGCCTGCCGACCGTCATCCCGCAGCTCCTGCAGGCGATGCGCAGCAGCAAGGCCAGCGGCGAGGGCCTTGCCAGGCTGCTGGCGCGCGACCCGGCGCTGGTGGTGGAGGTGCTGCGCGCCGCCAACAGCGCGCACTACGGGGCCGCGCGCGCGATCACCAGCGTGCGCGGCGCGGTGGTCATGCTGGGCGAGGAGGGGCTGCGCCGGGTGATCGCGCGGGTGATGACCCGCCCCATCCACACCGCCGGCAGCGGCCCGTCGGCCGTCGCCGGCGCCCGCCTGTGGACCCATGCCGAGCGCTGCGCCGAGGCCTGCGCGGCGCTCGCGCCTGCGGGAGGCGCGGCGTTCGAAGCCTTCCTCGCCGGCATCGTCTGCAACATCGGCGCGATGACGCTGATGCGCGGCGACGCCGGCCTGCCCGCGCAGCCCGATGCCCAGGACCTGGAGGATTTCGGCCTGCGCTGCCGCCGCGCGGCGCACCAGGTCGCGCGGCAGTGGGGCCTGCCGCCGGGCGTGGTCGAGGCGCTCGCGGTGCGCGCCGGGCTGTCGCGGGTGCGCACGCCGCTGGCGCCGGCGCTGGTCGCGGCGGATCGCCTGGCGATGGCGGCGGTGCTGGCAGAGGCGGGCCGGCTCGAGACGACCTCGACGCCGCCGGTGGCGCTGCCGCAAGGCTTCGCACCGGCCGCGCTCGCCCGGGCCTGGCAACTGGCGCGACGGCCGCAGGGCGACGCCGAGCTCTGATCCGGCCTCAGTACGCTGCGTTGTGGACGGCCGCGACCGCGCGTCCCGACGGGTCGAGGTGCGTCTTCAGCGACGGATCCCACTCCAGCGCCGCCGCGGTCGAGCAAGCCACCGAGGGGCCGCCCGGGACCAGCTTCGCCGCCCAGTCCTGCGGATAGTGGCGGTGGAACAGGTCGCGGTAGAGGTAGGCCTCCCTGGTCTGCGGCGTGTTGTGCGGGAATCGCTCCGCCGCGGCAGCGAGGTCGGCGTCGCCGACCGCGGCCTCGGCATGCGCCCTGAGCGAGTCGATCCAGGAATAGCCCACGCCGTCGGAGAACTGCTCCTTCTGCCGCCACAGGATCGGGTCCGGCAGATAGCCGGCGAAGGCCTCGCGCAGGAACTGCTTCTCGATGCGTCCGCGCGCCCGGCCCGAGAGCTTGACCTCCGGGTCCAGCGACATCGCCGCGTCGACGAAGCCGCGGTCGAGGAAGGGCACCCGCGCCTCGACGCCCCAGGCGGCCATCGACTTGTTCGCCCGCAGGCAGTCGAACAGGTGCAGGGCGTCGAGCTTGCGCACCGTCTCCTCGTGCAGGGCCCTCGCATCGGGCGCCTTGTGGAAGTAGAGGTAGCCGCCGAACAGCTCGTCGGAGCCTTCCCCCGACAGCACCATCTTGATGCCCATCGCGCGGATCCGCCGCGCCATCAGGTACATCGGGGTGGAGGCGCGCACGGTGGTGACGTCGTAGGTCTCGAGGTGGCGGATCACCTCGGGCAGGGCGTCCAGTCCTTCCTGCACCGAGAACTCGATGCCGTGGTGGACGGTGCCGATATGCGCGGCGACCTGCGCGGCGGCGGCCAGATCGGGCGAACCCGGAAGGCCGATGGCGAAGCTGTGCAGCTGCGGCCACCAGGCCTCGCTGCGGCTGTCGTCCTCGATCCGGCGCGCGGCGTACTTCTTGGCGATCGCCGCGACCAGCGACGAGTCCAGTCCGCCGGACAGCAGCACCCCGTAGGGCACGTCGCACATCAGGTGGCTCCTCACCGCCTCCTCGAGCGCATGCCGGATCGCGTCGCGTCCGGCGCCTGCGCCGGCGACCGTGGCGTAGTCGCGCCAGCGCGGCGTCCAGTACCGGCGCGGCGCCGGATCGGCATCGGTCCAGAAGTGCCCCGGCGGGAACTCCTCCACGTGTTCGCAGCGTTCCGCCAGGCCCTTCATCTCGGAGGCGACGTGCAGGCAACCGTCGGCGTCGCGGCCCCAGTACAGCGGCACGATGCCGACCGGGTCGCGCGCGATCAGCCAGCGCCGTTCCATGCTGTCCCACAGCACGAAGGCGAACATGCCCTCCAGCCGGTTCAGCCAGGCGGCGATCGCCTCCGGGTCCGGTCCGTCCCGATACAGCGGCAGCACCACCTCGCAGTCGGAGTGGGTGGCGAAGTCGTAGGCGTGCTCCAGGCTCGCGCGCAGCGCGCGGTGGTTGTAGATCTCGCCGTTGACCGCGAGGACGTGGCGGCGGTCGGGGCTGTAGAGCGGCTGCGCACCGGAGTCGAGACCGACGATCGCCAGGCGCTCGTGCACCAGGACCGCACCGTCGTCGACGTGCACGCCCGACCAGTCGGGTCCGCGGTGGCGCATGCAGCGCGAGGCCTCCAGCGCGAGCGGACGCAGGGCCGCGGCGTCGTCGCCGCGGATGTCGAGGATGGCGAAGATCGAGCACATGCGTCGACAGTACGGCATGTGCTGCGGTGCGCAACAGAGGGCCTCAGAACAACCCGCGCATCCAGTCGATGGTGTGCTCGATCGCGCGGATCACCTGGTTCGACAGCACGATGCAGGCGGCGATCTCGATCAGCCCCAGGCACCACGCCACCGCGAGGACGACGCCGTCGCGTTCGATCAGGGCCACGCAGAAGGCGAGCAGGACCAGGCCGAAGGGATAGTTGGTCAGCGGGATCGGCAGCGCCAGCAGGATCCCCAGCACCAGCAGGAGCAGGCCGGTGAAGAACTTCGCGCTGGGGGTGAACATGACTTCGGCGCGGGGCCGGCTCACCCGCTCGAGGCGCGCCAGCCAGGGCGCCATGCGGTCGCGGAAGCGCTGGATCCTGCCGCGGCGCACGCCGCGCCGCAGCAGGAAGCCCGGCAGCCACGGATGCGGCAGCAGGACCAGGAGCTGGACGCCGACCAGGCTCACCAGTGGCCCGGCCACCGCGCCCACGCCGACCGGCAGGGGGATGAAGCTCAGCAGCGTCGCGGCCAGCAGGAGCACCCCGAAGGCGCGCGCGCGGAACTCGTCGAGCAGCCAGTCGAGCGTCACCGTCTCGCGCGGTTCGCCGGTGGCGACGACCTCCAGCAGGGCGCGCGTACTCAGTGGCTCGGACATGCGCGCAGAGTCTTGCTGCCGCACGTTCAAGGCGGCATGAACCGCTTCGGCCTGCGGGTCGTCACGCCCCGTCGGCTGGCGCCGCTCCGGTGCCGGCGGCGCGCTGCACCAGCAGCTTGTCGATCCGCGCGCCGTCGAGGTCGACGATCTCGAAGCGCCAGTCCTTCCAGTCGAAGGCCTCTCCGACCTGCGGAATCCGCCCCCACTGCGCGATCGCCATGCCGGCGAGCGTGTGGTAGTCGTGCTCGTCGCGGCCGGGGAACTCGCGCAGGTCGAGCAGCTCGCCGAGGTCGTCGATCGACAGCGCGCCGTCGACCAGCAGCGAGCCGTCCGCCCGGGTCACCACCTGCGCCTGGGCGCTGCCGCGCTCGCTGGCGCCCTGGCGCCCGACGATGGCGCCGAGCACGTCGTTGAGGGTCACCATGCCCTGGATGTCGCCGTACTCGTCGACGACCAGGGCCAGGGTCTGCTCCTCCTCGCGGAAGATCTCGATCAGCTTCAGCGCCGGCGTCGACTCGGACACGAACAGCGTGTCGCGCAGCTGGGCGAAGAGGTCGCCGCCGCCGGCGTCGAGCCCACCGAGCAGCGACTTCACCTCCAGCACGCCGACGATGTCCTCCTCGCCGCCGCGCAGCACGGGGTAGCGCGAATACGGCGTGGCGCGCATGGTCGCCAGGTTCTCGGCGCGCGCGGCGCCGGCATCCAGCCAGACGATGCGCGTGCGCGGGGTCATCAGGCTGTCGGCGGTGCGGTCGCCCAGCCGCAGCACGCGCGTGGCCATGCTGCGCTCGTCGCGGTCGATCACGCCCTGGTGCTGGCTCTCCAGGAGCATCAGGTGGATCTCGTCCTCGGAGATGCGGCCGTCGCCGTCGCGTTCCAGGCGCAGGATCTTCATCAGCCCGCGCATCACCGTCGACAGCAGCCACACCGCCGGCGCGGCGATGCGCGCCATCACGCCCATCGGCGCCGCCACCGCCATGGCCAGCTTCTCGGGCGCCAGCAGGGCGATGCGCTTGGGCAGCAGCTCGCCGACGATGATCGTGGAGAAGGTGATCAGCACGACCGCGATGGTCAGGCCGAGCCCCTCCGCCGAGAACCAGCCCTGCATCGGCGCCAGCGCCGGGACCAGCCGCTCCAGGGCGGCGGCGATGCGCAGGCCGATCGCCTCGCCGCCGAACACGCCGGTGAGGATGCCGATCAGGGTGATGCCGACCTGCACGGTCGACAGGAAGCGCTCCGGATGCTCGGCCAGGTCCGCAGCCATGCGCGCGCGCCGGCTCGTCTCGGCGAGCATGCGCAGGCGCGCCTTGCGCGCGGTGACGACCGACATCTCGGACAGCGCGAAGAAGCCGTTCAGCAGGATCAGGACGGCGACGACGAGGATTTCGAGTGCCATGGGCCGCCGGCGTCGCGCCTCGCAGGGCGTCTTGCCGGCACGGGATCTCCGGTGCGGAGCAGCGGCGTTCGCTGCGGCCGGCACTATGCCACAGGCGCGCGCGCGTTCGTCGGGACGGGCCGGACTGCCGCGATCATGTCGCAGCGCGGTAACATTCCGCGCCTTGGACTTTCCCGACGGGACCGCACCGCATGTTTTCCCTCCAGGCCATGTTCGGCAAGGGCGACCGCTTCTACACCCTGCTCGAGGCGAGCGCGCAGGCGGCGCGCCAGAGCGCCCAGGCGCTCGGCGAACTGCTCGCGCAGCCGAGCGAGCTGCGTTCGCTGGAACAGTTCAAGCTGGCCCGGCAGCGAGAGAAGAACCTCGCCGCCGAGATCAGCCTGGCGCTGGTGGACACCTTCGTGACCCCGCTGGAGCGCGAGGACATCGAGGGCCTGTCGGCGGCGCTCTACAAGATCCCCAAGCACGTGGAGAAGTTCGCCGAGCGCTGGGTGCTGGTTTCCGAACGCATCGGCGATGTCGACTTCACCGCGCGCGCGGCGATGCTCGAGCGCGCCTGCACCGTGATCGAGGAAATGGTCGCGCTGCTGCGCAAGGGCATGCACATCGATCGCATGAAGGCGCTCAACGACCGCCTGCAGGTGATCGAGGGCGAGGCCGACCGGCTGATCCTCGAGCTCTACCGCGACACCTACACCAACGAGATGGACCCGCTGTGCTACCTGCTGCGGCGCGACCTCTTCGAGCTCCTGGAGAAGGCGATCGACCGTTGCCGCGACGCCGGCAACGTCGTCTACACCGTCGTCCTCAAGAACAGCTGAGCCGCCCGTGCTGACGCTCCTGATCCTGGTGATCCTGGCGGCCCTGGTGTTCGAGTACATCAACGGCTTCCACGACACGGCCAACTCCATCGCCACCGTCGTCGCGACCAAGGTGCTCTCGCCGATGCAGGCGGTGGGCCTGGCCGCCGCGACCAACCTGATCGGCGCACTGATCGGCACCGCGGTGGCCAAGACCATCGCCTCCGGGCTGATCGACACCGGCGTGGTCGAGGTGACCTCGCAGGTGATCCTGTGCGCGCTGCTCGGCGGCATCGTCTGGAACCTGATCACCTGGTGGCTGGGGCTGCCGTCCTCCTCCAGCCATGCGCTGATCGGCGGGCTCTGCGGGGCGGCGCTGGGCGCGGCCGACAACAACTGGCACGCCATCATCTGGTCGGTGCCGGTCGATCCGCTGTTCAGGAGCCAGGGCATCGTGTGGAAGGTCATCGTGCCGATGGTCACCTCGCCGGTGCTGGGCTTCGTCGCCGGCTTCGTGCTGATGGGCGCGCTGTTCGGGCTCATCGCGCTGTGCGCGCGGGGCGGGCGGCGCCTGGCGCGTGCGGTGCGGCCGCGCTGGGTCAACGCCTTCTTCGGCAAGGCGCAGATCGCCAGCGCCGGCTACATGGGCTTCGCCCACGGCCTCAACGACGCGCAGAAGACCATGGGCATCATCGCCCTGGCCCTGATCAGCGCCCAGGCCGCGGGCACGCTGGACGACCTGCCGTGGCTGCTGGCCTTCCTGCACCCGTCGCCGGAGGCCATGGCCTCCGGTGACATCGACCTGTGGATCAAGATCACCTGCGCGCTGGTGATGGCCGCGGGCACCGCCGCCGGCGGCTGGCGGATCATCAAGACGCTGGGCCACAAGATGGTCAAGCTTCACCCCATCCACGGCTTCGCCGCGGAGATCAGCGCGGCCTCGGTGATCACCTTCGCCTCCTCGCTGGGCATCCCGGTCTCGACCACGCACAACATCTCCGCCGCGATCATGGGCGTGGGCTCGGCCAAGCGCTTCAACGCGGTGAAGTGGGGCGTGGTCGAACGCATGCTGTGGGCGTGGGTGCTGACCCTGCCGGCGGCGGGGCTGGTCGCCTGGCTGCTGGTGCGCGGCCTGCGCCTGGCCGGCTGGGCCTGACCGCGCGGCCATGAACGGGCGGCGCGCGTCGTGCGATGCCGCCGCCGCGCTGCGGCGCGCGCGCATCCTCGCCGCCGTCCGCGCCATTCCTCGCGGCCACGTCGCCGGCTACGGCGTCATCGCGCGCCGCGCCGGGTATCCGCGCCACGCGCGCCTGGTCGCGCGCATCCTGGCCGAGCATGAGGAGCCGGAGCTGCCCTGGCACCGGGTGCTGCGCGCCGACGGGCGCATCGCCTTCCCCGGGGGCAGCCGCGGCTTCCGCGAGCAGTGCCGGCGCCTGCGCGCCGAGGGCGTGCGCGTCGAGGCGGGTCGGGTGCGCATGCCGGATCCCGGCGAGGACCTGGACGCCGCGGTATGGGGCTGGGACGGCGCCGACTGAGTGGCGCGTCAGCAATCGCCCACGGGCGGCCGGCTATGATGGCGCGGCCCCTTCACAAACCGGACCGCGCCCGCCGCATGTTCAAGAACATCCCGCCCGTCACCCAGGCCCTGCTGTGGAGCAACGTCATCGTCTTCCTGCTGCAGCAGGTCGCCGGCGGCATGTTCCGCGGATTCGAGCTGTGGCCGCTGGTCTCCGGCATGGCGATGGAGTCGAACTTCCTGCCCTGGCAGTTGGTCACCTATGCCTTCCTGCACGGCAGCTTCGGCCACCTGTTCTTCAACATGCTCGCGCTGTTCATGTTCGGCGCGCCGCTGGAGTACACCTGGGGCAACCGCCGCTTCGCGACCTTCTACTTCGTCTGCGTGGTCGGCGCCGGCATCACCCATCTGGTCGTGACCGCGCTGCTGGGCCTGCCCGGCCTGCCCACGGTCGGCGCCTCCGGCGGCGTCTACGGCCTGCTGCTGGCCTACGGCATGCTGTTCCCCCGGCAGCGGGTCATGCTGCTGTTCCCGCCGATCCCGATGGAGGCGCGGACCCTGGTCATCGTGTTCGGCGCGCTCGCCTTCCTGATGGGCATCACCGGGGCCGGCGGCAACATCGCCCACTTCGCCCACCTGGGCGGCATGCTGTTCGGCTGGCTGCTGATCCGCTACTGGCGCGGCCAGCCGCCGTTCCGGCCGCGCGGGCCGCGGCGCTTCCACTGAGCCCCCCGAGACAAGGACGTCGACATGCACAACAGCCTTCCGCGCTTCCTGGCCCTGGCGTGCCTCGGGCTCGGTCTCGCCCTGACGTCGGTGCCTGCGCCCGTGCATGCCGCGGAGGAGTGCGGGGGCGACGCCGGCGAGCGGTGCTACGACGCGGAACGGCTGTTCGATCCGGACGCCGATCCGCAGGCCCGCGCCGAGGCCTTCGCCGCGGCGCGGCGTGCGGCCGACGGCGGCGATGCCCGCGCGCAGTACTACGTCGGCACGCTCTATCGGCTCGGCATGGATCATCCCGCCGCGCAGGTGGAGAGCGACCCGGCCAAGGCCCGGCTCTATCTCGCCAACGCCGCCGTGCATGGCCAGGTGCCGGCGATGGCGGGCATGGCCGAGCTGCATCTGGCGGCCGGCGAGCCGCTGGACGGGATGGTGTGGACGCAGGCGTTCGCCCACTACGAGAGGGTGGACGCCGAGCTGCGCGAGTATCCGGCCAGCGAGCGCCAGCCGTATGCGGCCAGCCTCGTGGCCCGGAGCTTCGCCGCGCTGGCGGCGACGGGGCCGGTCGACGAGAACCACGTCGGCGGCCTGTTCGCCGGCTTCATCGCCGACCGTGACGCCAGCATCCGCGCCGGCATCCTGGAGGAGGTCGCGCGCGGGCCGCTCGGCATGGAGTTCCGCTCGAAGCCGACGGTGCAACTGCGGATGACCCGACCGCTTGAACTGCGGATGGGCCAGCCGGGCGCCGCCCTCTACATCGTTGGCGTGGACCGCGAGGGACGCATCGCGAAGGCGCTTACGGTGGACAGCCTTCCCGATACCGATTTCGCCCGCGGGCTGCGGCGCGCCCTGATGCGCGTGCGCTTCGATCCGGATCCGGATGCGGAGCCGCTGCGCTGGGCCGGACTGCCGCTGCAGTTCGACGACCAGACGGTCTCCCTGCGCAGGGACGAGTCGCCCTGACCGGTTCCGTCAGCGTCCGCGCAGGGCGGTGAGGAAGTCGCCGCCGACCACCAGGCGCAGCGCGTCGAGGCGCGGTCGCGCGTTAGGCAGGACGGCCAGCACGGCATCGCGCTCGGCCTCGAGCGCGGCGATCTCGTCGGGATGCACGGCGGGATTGACGCGCGCCAGCGCGCGCAGGCGCTCCAGTTCCGCCGCGTAGCGCGCTTGCGCCACCGCGAGCGCTCCTGCGATACATGCCTCGACCTGCTCCTGCACGGCGGCGTGCGCGCCGTCGAGCATCTTCGGCACCAGGGTCGTGAGTGCCTTGCGGTAGGGCGAGAGGTCGATGTCGCGGTCGCCGGCGCGCAGGCGGGCCACGTCCGACGGCGCGAACTCCGACCGCACCGCCAGGCGCGTGTCGACGGCCGCGCGCAGCGGCGTCGGCGGCAGCAGGCGCTCGATCGCCAGCGCACGCGGCGCCACGCACTCGAGCACGTAGACCGCTTCCAGCACCGCGCTGCGCGGCGGCAGCGTGGCGTCGACCAGGAAGGCGGCATTGCCGCCGTCGCCGGAGAGCAGCAGGTCCTGCGCGGCGAGCACCAGCGGATGGTCGGGACGCAGGAACAGCAGGTCGTCGCGGGCCAGCGCGAGCGCGCGGTCGAAGGTCGCCTGGCGCTTGCCCGCGGCGAGCTCGGGCAGGCCATCGACGGTGACGTACTCGGGATCGAGCAGCCACTGCGCGCCGCCCAGGGGCTCGTGCTGGACGCCGAACTGTTCCAGCAGGCGTAGCGGGTAGTCGTCGTCCGCCGATCCGGCGTCGGCGTCGGCCACCGCCTGCAGCAGGGCGCCGGCCTCGGCGCCGCGCTGGCTGGCGAGCTCCAGCAGCCGGTCGCGGCCGCGGGCGATCGCCTCGGCGAGCTCGGCGTGCGTCGCGCGGGTGTCGGCGACGAGCGCCTCGAAGGCGTCGCCGCCGGCGTCGAGCGCCTGCCCGACGAGGGCGTGCCCGTAGCGCCGGGCCAGTTCGCGTCCGTCGGCGACCGGTGCGGTGAAGGCGTCGAGCGCCTCGTGATACCAGCGCAGCAGGCAGGCCTGCGGGCTGCCGGCGACGGCGGCGGCGTGCAGGTGCACGTCGCCGCGCTGGCCGATGCGGTCGAGGCGGCCGATGCGCTGCTCGAGCACGTCCGGGTCCAGCGGCAGGTCCCAGAACAGCAGGTGCTGCGCGAACTGGAAGTTGCGGCCCTCCGCCCCGACCTCGGACGCCAGCAGCACGCGCGCGCCATCGGGCTCGGCGAACCAGGCCGCATTGCGGTCGCGCTGCAGCAGGCTCATGTCGTCGTGGAAACGGGCCACCGCGAGGTCGGCGCGCGTGCGCAGCATCTCCTCCAATGCCTGCACGCGGGCGCGGGTGCGGCACAGGACCAGCACCTTGGCGGGCGCGAGCTCCTCGAGGGTGCGCAGCAGCCAGTCGGTGCGCGGGTCGCGCGCGTAGTCGGCAGCGGTCTCGGCGCGGCGGCCGGCGTCGGCCTCGAACTCCTCGCGCAGGCGCGCGGCGGCCGCGCCATCGTCGCCCGCCGGCAGCGTCTCCAGGTGGGCGACGCGCCGCGGGAAGCCGCCGACCGCGGCGCGGCGGTTGCGCACCATCACGCGGCCGGTGCCATGGCGGTCGATCAGTGCGTCCAGCAGTTCCTCGCGCGCCGCGGCGTCGCCGGCCGCCGTCTGCAGCCGGGCGTCCACGGCCGCCGCATCCTGCTGCAGCAGGCGGGCCAGCAGCGCACGCTGGGTGGCGTCGGGTGCCGCGCCCTCGACGATGCGCTCGACCAGCGCCGAGAGCGCGACCCACTCCGCCTGCTCGGCGACGAAGGCGTCCAGCTCGGCGTAGCGGGCCGGGTCGAGCAGGCGCAGCCGCGCGAAATGGCCGGCCTGGCCGAGCTGCTCGGGCGTCGCGGTCAGCAGCAGCACGCCGGGCGTCGCCGCGGCGAGGCGCTCGACCAGGCGGTAGCCCGCGCTCGCGCCGTCCGGCGACCAGGCGAGGTGGTGGGCCTCGTCGACCAGCAGCAGGTCCCAGCCGGCAGCGGTCGCGGCCTCGGCGCGCGCGGCGTCGCGGGCCAGCCAGTCGACGCTGGCGAGCACGCATTGCGCGTCCTCGAAGGGGTTGGTGCCCGGCGCGGCGGCCTCGAGCGCCGCGCAGCGCTCGGCGTCGAACACCGCGAAGGCGAGGTTGAAGCGGCGTACCAGCTCGACGAACCACTGGTTGACCAAGCTGTCGGGGGTGAGCACCAGCACGCGGCGGGCGCGCCCGCTGGCGAGCTGCTGCGCGGCGATCAGGCAGGCTTCGATGGTCTTGCCGAGGCCGACCTCGTCGGCCAGCAGCAGGCGCACCGGGCGCCGTGCGGCGGCGAGCTCGGCGATGCGCAGCTGGTGGGGAATGAGATCGACGCGCGCGCCGAGCACGCCGAAGCCCGGATCCGCCTGCGCGCGGGCGCGCTGTTCGAGCGCCTCCACGCGGAATTCGAAGCGGTCGTTGCGGTCGACCTGGCCCGCGAGCAGGCGGCGGTCGGCGAGCGCCAGAGGTTGCTCGGCATCGAGCGCCCCCTCGTGCACCTCGTCGCCCTCGATGCGGTAGACGAACAGGCCGTCGCGTTCCTCGACGGTCTCGACCGTGCGCTCGCGGCCGTCGACCCAGACGCGTTCGCCGGAGCGGAACTCCGCGCGTATCAGCGGCGCTCCCGTCAGGGCGTACTGGCGGATCTCGCCGCTGCCGGTGAAGACGATCTGCACGCTGCGCCCCATCAGGCGCAGCACGGTGCCCAGGCCCAGCTCGGGCTCGGCCGCGCTCGACCAGCGCTGGCCCGGAACGAAGGAAGTCATCCCGCCATTGTAGTGCCCCGTCGCGGCCACGGGGCGGGATTCCGCGACGG
Source organism: Coralloluteibacterium stylophorae (assembly GCF_018122625.2). Lineage (GTDB taxonomy): Bacteria > Pseudomonadota > Gammaproteobacteria > Xanthomonadales > Xanthomonadaceae > Coralloluteibacterium > Coralloluteibacterium stylophorae. The sequence continues at coordinate 232,669 of NZ_JAGQFT020000002.1, forward strand.
TGCGGGGCGATCTCCGGGCCGGAAGTCGCCCCTCGGCGGCGGGCGCGCGGCCCGCTGCCGACTCAGTGCCAGATGCCTGCCGGCTCGGCCGTCACCATCGGCTGCCCGGCGCTGCACTGGAAGGCCTCGCCGAACGCCGGGAGGTTGGCCAGCGGCCCGTTGACGCGGTACTGCGCCGGGGCGTGCACGTCGGTGGCCAGGCGCAGCTTCAGCTCGCCCGGGGTGATGTGCTGCGCCCAGAGCCGGGCCCAGCCCTCGAAGAAGCGCTGGGTCGCGGCGGCGTCGGCCTGCGGTTCGGCCGCGCGCCAGGCATCCAGGGCGATTTCCAGCCCGGCCAGATCGGCCGCGTTCTCCTCGCGCGTCTGCGCGCCGCGCACGCGCAGGCCGGCCTCGGGACTGAAGGCGTCGTACTGCGCGACCAGGGCCTTGGTGCGCTGGTCCCAGGCGGTGCGATCGGCCTCGGACCACCACTGCCGCAGCTGATGCCTGCTGTCGACGTAGTTGCCGACGGCGTCGAAGGCGTGCGCCATCTGGTTGCCCATCAGCGCGCCGAGCGCACCGTAGTTGGAGGCGGCGTCGCCGGCGGCGTCGAACACCGGCGGCTGCATCATCGCGGCGGTCACCACCAGGCGGTTCTCGTCGAGGATGTACGACACGTCGGGGACCTGGGGCAGGGTCGGCCAGCGCCGTTCCGCCGCGTCGTCCTTGCCGATCCTGGCCATCTCCTGGCGATGGCGCTCGGCGGCCACCGCCAGCACGTTGGCGGCGAACCGGGCGCGGTCGAACTGCAGCGCCGAGAAGTCGATCCGCCGCTGCTGCGGCGCGCCGATCTCGATGTCCAGCGCCTCGAGCTTGGCGCGCGCCTCGGCCTTGGCGTCGTCCCCGAGCCAGTTGGCGGCGTCGATGGACTCGCCCAGCGCCGTCTTCAGGCCCGCGCCGATGCGGTCCCCTGCCTCGCGCGCCGCCGGCGACAGGAACCGCTCGACGTACTCCTCGCCCACCAGCTCGCCGAGGGTGGGGTTGATCACGTAGTCCATCAGCAGGACCTCGCGCGGCGGCGCGCGCTCGGCGCCGCGCAGCACGTGGCCGTAGAGCTCGAGGTAGGGCGAGAGGAAGGCGTCGCCCATGTACGGCGCCATGCTGCTGGCGACCTGGTAGCGCAGGTAGAGCTGCCACTGTTCCAGCGGCACCGAGGCGAGCAGCGCGTCGAGCTGCTCGAAGAACCCGGGCTGCGCCACCGAGATGCTGTCGGCGGAGACGTCCTGCGCGTCGAGGAAGTCCTTGAAGCCCAGGTTCGGATAGGACTTCCTGAGCTCGCGCACGCCCACCATGTTGTAGGCCGCGCGCGGGTCGCGCAGGTCGTCGAGCCGGGTGGAGGCGCGGGCGAGCAGGATCTCGACCTGCAGGATGGTGCCGGACTTCGCGCCCAGCTCGGCCTCGCGCGTGCCCATCGCGGCGAGGATGGCCTCGACGTAGGCGCGGTAGCGGCCGAGCAGGGCCTGCGCGTCGGCGTCGGTCCGGGTGTAGTAGTCGGGATCGGGCAGGCCGAGGCCGCCCTGGCTGGCGTAGCCGACGGTGCGCGAGAAGTCCTTGAGGTCGATGTCGGCGGCGAAGTTGAACAGCACCGGCACGCCGGCCGCGTGCAGCTCGCCCACCACCTCGCCCAGGTCGCCGGGCCGCTTCACCGCATCGACCTTCGCCAGCAGCGGCTGGATCGCGGCGGCGCCGGCGGCCTCGATCGCGGCGGTGTCGAGGCCACTGGCCCAGAAGTCGCCGAGCAGGCGCTGGCGCGGGGTCTGCGGCGCGGTCATCGCCGAGTTCAGGATCTCGCGCTGCTGTTCCAGCGCCCGTGCGTTGAGCTGGTCGAGCTGGCCGAACGCCTCCGCGCCCGGGGGCAGCGGGTTGGCCGCGAGCCAGGCCTGGTTGACGTGGCCGTAGAAGTCGACGCAGGCCGCAGGAGCGGCAGGCGCCTGCGCGGCCTGCGCGAGCGCGGCGGAGGCGGAGGACAGCGCGGTGGCGCCGAGGAGGACGGCGAGGGCGAGCGGGTGGCGACGGGGCATGCGCGAAAGAGGTCCGTGGTGAGCCGCGGCAGTGTAATCGCAGGCATCGCGCGCACGCACCGCCGGCGCAGGCACTTCACGCCGGAAACGGGAACGGCCCGGCGGATGCCGGGCCGTTCGGGCGACGCAGGTGCTGCCGGCCTACCAGATCACGACGCGGGCGTCGCCGCTACGGACCATCGCGTCGCCCGGCTTGCACTCGAACGCGGCGGCGAATGCCGGCAGGTTCGAGGGCGCGCCGATCGCGCGGAAGTTGGCCGGCGCGTGCGGATCGGTCTTGAGCCGCATCTTCAGCGCGTCGTCGGTGAAGTTGCGGCGCCAGACCGTGGCCCAGTTGATGAAGAAGCGCTGGTCCTGGCTGTAGCCGTCGGTCATCGGGTCGGCGAAGTCCTCGCCCTGCGCCCCCTTCATCGCGTCGTAGGCGACCGCCAGCCCGCCGAGATCGGCGATGTTCTCGCCCAGGGTCAGGTTGCCGTTGACGTGCTCGTCGTCGATCGCGACGTACTCGTCGAACTGGCGCACCAGCTTGCCGGTGCGGGCCTGGAAGCCCTGCGCGTCGGCCTCGGTCCACCAGTTCTCGAACGCACCGCTGGGCCCGAAGCGGCTGCCCTGGTCGTCGTAGCCGTGGGTCATCTCGTGGCCGATGACCGCGCCGATACCGCCGTAGTTGAAGGCGTCGTCGGCCTCGGCATCGAAGAACGGCGGCTGCAGGATGGCCGCGGGGAACACGATCTCGTTGGCCAGCGGGTTGTAGTAGGCGTTGACCGTCTGCGGGGTCATGCCCCACTCGGTGCGGTCCACCGGCTCGCCGATCTTCGACAGCGCCCACTGATAGTTGAAGCGGTCGGCGGCGAGCTTGTTGGCGACGTAGCTGTCGCGCGAGGTGTCCAGGCCCGACCAGTCGCGCCACTTCTCCGGGTAGCCGATCTTGGGCGTGAAGCTTTCCCATTTTGCCAGCGCCTTCTGCTTGGTCTCCTCGCTCATCCAGTCGAGGTTCTGGATGTGCGCCTTGAGCGCCCCGCGCAGGTTGCCGACCAGCTCCTCCATCCGCGCCTTCGACTCCGGCGGGAAGTTCTCGCGGACGTAGAGCTGGCCCATGGCCTCGCCGACGTTGCCCTCGACCGCATCCAGCACGCGCTTCCAGCGCGGCTCGATCTCCTGCTGGCCGGCGAGCGCACGGCCGTAGAAGGCGAAGTTCTCCTGCGCGAAGGCCTCCGGCAGGTAGGGCGAGAGCGCGTCGACGGCGTGGAAGCGCAGGTAGGCGCGCCAGTCGGCCGGATCGACCTCGGCGAGCATCTCGCTGACCTCCTGGTGGAAGCCGGGCACCGCCAGCGAGAACGTCTCCGGCGCCTCGACGCCCTGCGATTCGAAGAACGTCGACCACTCGAAGTTCGGCGTCAGCGCGTCGGCCTCGGCCACGCTGACCGGGTGGTAGTAGAGCGAGACGTCGCGCGACATCTCCTCGGTCGACTTCGAGGCCTCGGCCAGGCGCGTCTCGAACGCCATCACCGCCTCGGCCTGCGTGCGGGCCGCGTCGGCGGCGACGCCGGTCAGTTCCAGCACCCGGGCGATGTGGTCGACGTAGGCGGCGCGCTTGTCGGACTTGTCCTCGTCGAAGTAGTAGGTCTTGTCCGGCAGGCCCAGGCCGGCGGGTGCGGCGTAGGCGATGTTCATGTCCGGGTTCTTGAAGTCGGCCTCGGGGCCGAAGCCGAACAGCAGGCCCTGGCCGCGCGCGTGGGCGTCGCGCAGGAAGCCGGCGATGGCCTCCTGCGAGTCCAGCGCCTCGATGTCGGACAGCAGTGGCTGGATCGGGGCCAGGCCGGCCTGCTCGATGCTGGCCTCGTCCATGCCGCTGGCCCAGAAGTCGCCGACCAGCTTCTCCACGCCGCTGTCGCCGTTGGCCGCGGCGTCCTCGGCGAGGCCGCGGGTGACCGCCTTCGCGCGCTCGTCGAGCATCTCGAAGCTGCCCCAGCTGGTGCGGTCGCCCGGCACCGGGTTGGCCGCGAGCCACTTGGCGTTGACGAAGGCGTCGAGGTCGTCGCAGACGTTCTTCGAGGTATCGAGGTCCGCGACCTCGAAGCGTGCCAGCGGCGGCAGGGATTCGGCGGCGGGCGCGGCGGAAGTCGCCGCGGGAGCGTCTCCGGCGCCGGTGGCGGCGGATTCGGTGGTGGCGGCATCGTCGCCGTTGCAGGCCGACACCGCGAAGGCGACGGCGAGGCTGAGGGCGAGCGGCTTGAGGGAACGGGCGTTCACGGGTTCGGTGGCTCCGGCCAGAAGGGCAGTCGAGGACGCGCAGTGCGCGAACGCGTCACTGTAGGCGGCGCCGAGGCGGCGGAAGGGTGTCGGAGGTCATGGCCGCGCGACCGGCTCTGCTAGAGTCCGGCGGGTTTGCCGCCATCCGGGGATCCCCAAGCATGCGCCCGAGCCGTCCCACGTCCCGTCCGTCCCGCCGCGGAGCCTGCGCATGCGCGTGATCCTCGCCCGGCACGGCGAGACGCCGTGGAACGCCGAAGGTCGCTACCAGGGGCAGACCGACATCCCGCTGTCGGAGGTGGGCGAGCGCCAGGCACGCGCGCTGGGCGAGCGCCTCGCCGGCGTCACCATCGACCACGCGGTGGCCTCGCCGCTGTCGCGGGCGCAGCGCACCGCGCAGCTCGCCCTGGGCGAGGCGCGCGCCAGCCTGCTGGCCGCCGACGCCGACCTGATCGAGATCGGCCACGGCGACTGGGAAGGCAAGCTCGCCGCCGAGATCCGGGCGCTCGACCCCGACCGCCTGGAGGCGTGGCGGGTGGCGCCGGACACCGTGCAGATGCCGGGCGGCGGCGAATCGATGCCGGTCGTGGCCGAGCGTTCCTGGCGCGGGCTGGCGCGTGCGGTCGAGGGCATCGGCGCGGACGAGACGGTCCTGGTCGTGGCGCACGATGCGGTCAACCGCGCGATCCTGTGCCGCGTCCTCGGCCTGCCGCTGTCGCGGCTGTGGGCGTTCCGGCAGGCACCGACGACGATCAACCTGCTCGAAGGCCCGGACGTGGAGCATCTCGACGTGGTGCGCCTCAACGACTGCGCCCACCACACGCCGCTGTTCGGCGAGGCCGTGCACCGCGCGCTCTAGTTCCTCGACGCGTTCAGCGCTGGCGGCCCTGCCGGATCCACAGGGTCGCGACCCACTTCTCCCCGCGCAGGACCGGCTCGCCGGCGTGCAGGGTGCGCGGATCGGGATCGCCGGCGGCATCGAGGTTGTCGAACAGCAGCATCGCCCCCGGCGCGACCGGAAGCCGGATGTCCAGGTCGGGGAAGACCGTCGCGCCACCGGCCGCCGGCGCGCGCAGGTAGGCGATGACGGTGGCCGCGCGCTGGCCGGCGCCGCCTGCCTGAAGCGGCACCACGCGGCTGGGCGGGAGGTAGTCGCGGTGCGGGCGGTATTCCTCGCCGGGACGGTAGCGCAGCAGGATCAGCGGCTCGGCATTGCCGAGCGGCAGGCCGGCAAACGCGGCCATGCGCTGCTGCACGGCGACGAGGCCGATATCCTCGATCAGCGGATCGAAGCTGGCGTCGTGGCTGGTGCGCAGCGGCGCTTCCAGGCGTGCGCCCGTGCCCGGATCCACGGTCGCCGAGCGGTGCAGGTGCGGCGCGCCGAGCAGCATCAGCAGGTGCGCCTCCTCGGGCGAGAGCGCGCCGCGGGCGACATGCACGCGCGGCTGCGACGGATGCAGCCGCGCCTCGACCGGTGGCGGCGCGAGCGCCGATTCGAGATGCCGGGCGATGAGCGCGGTCGACGCCGGCGGCCTGCCGGGGGGCGGCCGCAGCGGCGCCGCCGAGCCGGTCGCGAGCGCACGGGCCAGGGCCTGGGCGCGATCGCGGTCCGGCGCGCAGCCGTGGCCGCGGAACAGGCGTTCGACGAGCAGGGCCTGGCCGATCGGGTCGCCTGCGCCGGCCGCGGCCTCCAGGCAGCGCGTGGAGTGCGCCTGCGCGGTCGCGTCGGCGCTGCGTCCGAGCATCACTGCGATACCGCGCAGCGCCGCCGGATGACCCGCACCTGCGGCCTGCGTCAGCAGCTCGGCTGCCCGTGCCGTATCGGGCGCGTCGCCGAGGCTGCCCAGGGCCAGGGTGGCGAGGGTGAAGCGGGCGGCGGCATCGCCGGCCTCCGCGGCGCGGGCGAGCCACGCCCGGCCCGCTTCCGGCTCGGCGGAGCCGGCGACGCCGTGGAGCAGGAGGCGGCCGAGATCGCGCTGCGCCGCGGCGAATCCGGCTCCGGCCGCGGCGGCGATGAGGGCGAGCGCCTGCGCCGGCTCTTCGTCCCGGGCGAAGCGCGCGAGGCCGTCGCGCCAGGCGCGTTCGGCCTGCTCGGGGCTCATCGGCGGCGGGAGCGCATGCATCGGCGCATGATGCCAGCGCCGGCCGCGCCGTCGGTCCGCGCCGGAATGCTGCGTCTTCGGCGGCGAAGGACGGCAGGGCAGGCAGGGGCGACGATAAGGTCTACAATTCGAGACTTGTTCTCATTCGTACCTGCTCCCATGACCCTTGCGCAGCTGCGCCGGAACGTGCCGGCCGTGGTGGACTCCCTGGACGCGGCGCCGGGCGATGCGATCGCGCGGCGCCTGCGCGAGCTCGGCTTCGTGCCGGGCGAGGCGGTGCGCGTGGTCGCGGTGGCGCCGTTCGGCGGCGACCCCATCGTGGTCAGCATCGGCACCACCCGCTTCGCGCTGCGGCGCGCCGAGGCGGCGCGGGTCCGCGTGACCGAGGCGGTGGCGGCATGAATGCATCCGTGGACCCGCTGCGCATTGCCCTCGTCGGCAACCCCAACTGCGGCAAGACCGCGCTCTTCAACCGCCTGACCGGCAGCCGCCAGAAGGTCGCCAACTACGCCGGCGTGACCGTCGAGCGCAAGGAGGGCCGGCTGCAGACGCCGGGCGGCCGCAGCGTGCTGGTCCTGGACCTGCCCGGCGCCTACAGCCTCGAGGCGACCAGCCCGGACGAGGCGATCACCCGCGACGTCTGCCTCGGCCGGCGCGCGGACACGGCGCAGCCGGAGCTGCTCGTCGCGGTGGTCGATGCCACCAACCTGCGCCTGCACCTGCGCTTCGTGCTCGAGCTCGCGCGGCTCGGCCGGCCGATGCTGGTGGCGCTGAACATGGTCGACCTGGCGCGTCGGCGCGGTCTGGAGATCGACACCGCGGCGCTGGCGGGGGCCCTGGGCGTGCCGGTGGTGGAGACGGTGGCGATCCGCCGCAATGGCGCCGACGGCCTGCTCGCCCGGCTCGACGTCGAAGCGGCCGCGGTGCCCGCGGCGCCGGCGCAGGATGCGGACCTGCACGCCGAGGTCCGCTCGATCCTGGCGCGCAGCGTGCGCACGCCCGCCGTCCGGGAGACGGTCGATGCCGGCATCGATCGCGTGGTGCTGCATCCGGTGGCCGGTCCGCTGCTGCTCGCCGCGCTGCTGTTCTTCATGTTCCAGGCGGTGTTCGCCTGGGCCGAGCCGCTGATGGAGGCGATCGAGGGCGGCATCGGCGCGCTCGGCGCGTGGACCACCCAGGCGCTGCCCGACGGGGTGCTGAAGAGCCTGCTGGTCGACGGCATCTTCGCCGGCATCGGCGGCGTGCTCGTGTTCCTGCCGCAGATCCTGATCCTGTTCCTCTTCATCCTCGCGCTGGAGGAGTCGGGCTACCTGCCGCGGGCCGCGTTCCTGCTCGACCGGCTGATGTTCAAGGCCGGCCTGACCGGGCGCGCCTTCATCCCGCTGCTGTCGAGCTTCGCCTGCGCCATTCCCGGGATCATGGCCGCGCGCACCATCGCCGACCCGCGCGACCGGCTCACCACGATCCTGGTCGCGCCGCTGATGACCTGTTCGGCGCGCCTGCCGGTGTACGCGCTGCTGATCGCCGCCTTCATCCCCGAGCGCAGCGTGTGGGGGCTGTTCAACCTGCAGGGGATCGTGCTGTTCGGACTGTACGTGTTCGGCATCGTCAGCGCGCTGGTGGTGGCGCTGGTGATCAAGTGGATGCGGCGCGACAAGAGCGAGCACTCGCTGCTGATGGAGCTGCCGTCCTACCGGCTGCCGCATCCGGGCGACCTGCTGCGCGGCCTGTACGAGCGCGGCATGATCTTCGTCAAGCGCGTCGGCGGGATCATCCTGATCCTGACCGTGGTGCTGTGGTTCCTGGCGAGTTTCCCCGCGCCGCCCGACGGCGCCACCGGGCCCGCGATCGACTACAGCTTCGCCGGCCGCATCGGCCACTTCATGCAGCCGCTGTTCGCGCCGATCGGCTTCAACTGGCAGATCTGCATCGCGCTCATCCCCGGCCTGGCCGCGCGCGAGGTGGCGGTGGCCGCGCTGGGCACGGTGTACTCGATGTCCGGCTCCGACGACGCGATCGCCGCGCAGCTCGGCCCGCTCATCGCCGACCAGTGGACGCTGGCCACCGCGCTGTCGCTGCTGGTCTGGTTCGTGTTCGCGCCGCAGTGCCTGTCGACGCTGGCCACGATCCGCCGTGAGACGAACTCCTGGCGCTATGTCGCGATCAGCGCCGGCTATCTGTTCGGCCTGGCCTATCTGGCCTCGCTCGCGACCTACCAGATCGCCGCGGCGCTGGGAGGCTGACCGTGCAGGGTGGTGCGCTCTACGCCGTGGTCGAAGCGCTGCTGGTCGGCGCGGTGGTGGCGGCGTGCCTGTTCGCCCTGCTCCTGCGCTGGCTCCCGCGGACCTGGCTGCGCGCGCCGCTGGGGCGCTTCCTGGATCGTCCGCGACGGCCGGCATGGCTGCGGCGCATCGGTGCGGGATGGCATGCCGAGGCGAACGCACCCGGCTGCGCGAGCGGATGCAGCGACTGCTCCCCGCACTGCGCGGCGCACCCCGGTCCGCCGGCGGCGCCCCGCGACGAGGATCCGGAGCGGGACGCCAGGCGCATCCCGCTCCAGCTGCGGCACTGAGCGCCCGCAAGGACGAAGGGCGTGCATCGCTGCACGCCCTTCGCATCCGCAGCCTGGATGCCTGCTCTCAGGCGCCGTCGGCCGCGCTCTCCGGCTGGCGCTGCCATTCCTGGGTGCGGCCCAGCAGCGAGAAGCCGAGGTAGCCGCGCACCTTGAGCACGTCGCCGCCCTCCTCGAGTTCGGCCTTGGCCTTGTAGACCTTGCCGTTCTTCGGGTCGAGGATCATGCCGCCGGTCCACTCCTCGCCCTCGCGCTGGAGGCCGGTGAGGATGGTCATGCCGACGATCTTCTGGCCCTTGCGCTGGTCGGTGCACTCGTCGCACACGGGATCGGGATCCTCGCCGGGCTTGCGGAACAGCTTGACGATGCGGCCCTGCAGCTGGCCGTCCTGCTCGCTGATCTGGATCAGCGCCTTCGGTTCGCCGGTGGAGTCGTCGATGCTCTTCCAGACGCCGACCGGTGTCGCCTCCTGGGCGAGCAGCGGGCCGGCGACGAGGAACGCGGAGGAAAGGGCAAGGCTCAGGATGGCGCGACGCATGAATGTCCCCTCGATGTCAGGTGGGCGACATGGTGGCATGCGCGGAGCGCACGCGATGAACCGATCGGAGACGATCGATGTGCGTTCGCAGCAAACGCAGGGCGTCATGTGGGGCGGGTCAGGGCGTGCCCGACGGTGTAGATGCGCTCCACGCGCAGGTCGTCGAGACCGTAGAGCACACGCACCGCGGTGCTCGCACCGGTCATGCGGAATTCGTAGCGGGCCTGCGCCGAGGCGGCGACGATGGCCGCATCGCGGGTGCGGAAGCGTTCGCCGGCGCGGAGCCCGTCGACGTGGACCTGCCATCCGGATTCGTTCGCGGGGATCACGTCGTAACAGCGGGATGCCTTCATCGACTGCGCTTGCGGAAAGGAAAGAGGCCCCTCTGCCGGCATGGCATCCCGGGGTGTGCACGCCGCCATCCGTGGCAGCCGGCCGGTTCGTCGACCGGGCAGCGGGGGCCGCATAGGGTGCCGCCGCGGCGCGGCGGGCGCCGTCGGAGTTCGGGATCGGGTGGGGTAGGAAAATTCCCGAGTCGCTGCCCGGAGCGATGCCCGGCGCGGCGCCGACGCCTCAGTTGGCGGCGGTCTGCAGGCCGCGTTCGTGCGCACCGTACTCCCGCACGAGGCGGAAACCGACGTCGTCGTAGCCGCGGTCGGCTTCCTGCGCTGCGCTCCAGTCGATCGCGATGCCGCCGTCGTCGCGCCAGGAGCGGCCGGCGGCGAGCCTGGTGGCGCCGCTGCCGTCGGCGAGCCACTCGGCGACGTTGCCGGCGACGTCGCGCACGCCATGGGCGCCGCTGCTGGCGCTGCCGACGGCGCGGGTCCCCTCCCAGCCGGCCGCCCGCGCCGCGACCTGCGGCAGCAGCTGCCGCCATTCGGCCAGCGTGGGCAGGCGGTAGGCGTGGCCGGTGCGCGCGCTGAGCCAGGCCGCATAGTCGTGCGCATCGGTCCAGCTCACGCACACCACCGGATGGGTGGCGTCCTGCTCGAAGCCCGGATCGCGCCAGCTGCGCCGGTCGAACAGGCTGAAGCCGCTGCTGTTCGGACACGGGCCGTCGCTGCGCCCGGTGGCGCGCACGAACCGGGCGTATTCGCCGCGGGTGACCTCGTCGCGCATGACCGCCAGCGCGGGCGCGCCCGGCAGCACGAAGCGCAGCTCCGGACCGCCCGGGTCGCGCAGCGCATCACCGCGGCGCGGCAGTGCATCGATGCGTGCGACCACGTCCTGGAGCTCCGGGTGCGGGAGGTCGAGCTCGCGCATCAGCGCGGCCGCGGTCTCCGCGCCGGCACGGTTCCAGTCGCCGATCGCGGTCGCCAGGCGCTGTTCCAGCGCCTCGGCGACATGCGCCTTGAAGCGTCGCCAGGCGTCGCCGGCGCCGTTGCCGGTGCCGACCGCCAGCGCGCGGGCACGCGCGAACGCATCCTTGACCTCGCCGTCGGCGCCCTGGCGGGTGTAGCTGTCGACGTGGATGGCAAGCCGTTCGAGGAGGCGTTCGAGGCCATCGGTGACGCGCGGATCCGAAGGCGCCTGCTGCCATGCGGCATAGAGCGACTCGGCGGCGTTGTCGCCGGGCTGGCGGGTCAGGCGATCGTTGGCGAGCTGCTCCTCGAAGGCCGCGAAGCGCGCCTCGGCCTCGGCCGCGGTGTCGGCGTCGCCCGGCTGCTCCGTGGCGGGCGGCAGCGCTGCCGCCGTGGTACCGGCAAGGGATGGTGCGGGCGCGGAGAAGGAGGGCGGGCGGGTGCCGAACCAGAACGCGCCCAGCGCCAGCAGCGCCAGCGCGGCGGCGGCGGCCAGCGCGGTGCGTGGGACGCGCCGGCCGGTGCCGCCGCGGTCGGCGGCGATGCGCTCGATGTCCGCCAGCATCGCCGCGGCGTCCGGATAGCGCGCTTCCGGGGCCTTCGCCAGGGCGCAGTCGATCACCCGCTGCCAGGCGCGCTGTGCCTGCGGCAGGCGCGGAATCGGCGCCTGCGCATGCTTCAGGGCCAGCGCGAGCGGGTCGTCGGCACGATAGGGCGCCTCGCCGGTCAGCAGTTCGTAGGCGAGCACGCCGACGCTGTAGAGGTCGGCGCGGCCGTCCACGGCATCGCCGCGGGCCTGTTCCGGTGCCATGGTCGCGGCGCTGCCGACGGCGAGCCCGGCGCTGGTGATGCGGCCGCTGGTGCTGATGCGCGAGATGTCGCGGCGCGCCAGGGCGATGCCGAAGTCGGTGAGCTGCGGGCGGCCATCGGTGTCGAACAGCACGTTCTCCGCCTTGACGTCGCGATGCACGACGCCGCGCGCATGCGCATAGCCCAGCGCGTCCAGCAGCGGGCGCAGGATCGCCGCGATCCGCGCCGGATCGCGGCCGAGGTCGCGCCGGGTCAGGTCGCCGCCCGCCAGGTAGGGCATGGCGTAGAAGCTCAGCCCGTCGGCGGTGCGGCCGACTTCGTGGATGGCGACGATCGCCGGATGCTGGAGCCGCGCGATGGTCCGCGCCTCGTCCTCGAAGCGCTGCCGTGCGACCTCGTCGCTGAGCGCGTCGCGGGAGATGATCTTGATCGCCACCTCGCGCTCGAGCGATTCCTGCTCGGCCAGCCACACCGACGCCATGCCACCGGCGCCGAGCGGGCGCAGCAGGCGGTAGCCCGCGATGACCGGCGGTCCCGGGGCGCGGAGCGGGGTGATGGTGGAGGCGGGCGCGTCGTGCATGCGGCAGCGGTCAACGGCTGGCCGCGAAGGATACGGCAGGCTTCCGGCGCGATGTCTGCGAGACGTCAGTCAGCGATGTGAACGGCATCGGCCGGCGGCCCGGCGGTCTGCTTGGGACGCTTGCGCCGCACGTAGACCTGCTTGCGCACCTGTGCGACCACGTCGCCCTGGGTGTCGCGGATCTCGGTGTCGAACCAGTGCAGCACCTTCTCGCCGCCCGCCGCGGCCTCGCGCAGGGCAGCGAGGGTGGCCTCTTCGAGGTCGAAGGTGGCAGCGACCGTGCCGCGCCCGGGCTTCAGGAATTCGATGCTGCCCGCGCGGTCCCACACCATGTAGTCGCGGCCCAGGTTCTTCAGGACCATGATCATCCAGAACGGGTCGGTCATCGCGAACAGCGTGCCGCCGAAGTGGGTGCCGACGTAGTTGCGGTTGTACCAGCGCTGGCGCAGCTCGACGCGGGCGTGGCGCAGGTCGTCGGACAGCGCACGCACGCGCACGCCGCTGAACAGGAACGGCGGCCACAGGTTCATGAAGCGCTTGAGGGTGCTGCCTTTCATCGTGCGTCTCGCCTGCGGGAGGCGAGACAATACGCTGACGTATGGATGGAGTCACCCGTCCGGCGCGTGCGGCGCCTCAGAACAGCAGCGAGGACATCCGGCGCCGGTAGGTCGATACCAGCTGCGCGTCGTCGATGACGCGGAACGCGTCGATCAGCGCCTTGCGCGGCAGGCCCTCGTCGAAGTTGCGGTCGCGGGTCAGCATCTCCAGGAAGTCCTGCAGTGCGCCTTCGCTGTCGCCGGCGACCAGGCGGTGCGCGCCGCGGCGGTGCAGGGCACACAGGTCGCCGGGATCCGCGGCCAGCGCGGCCTCGGTGTCGGCCAGCGACGGCGCGTCCTGCAGCAGCGCGGCGAAGCCCAGGCGCGCACGCGCCTGCACCGCGCGGTCGTCGGTGGCGAGGTTGGCGGGCAGGGCGTCGAGCAGGACTTCCGCCTCGCTCGCCGCGCCGGTGCGCAACAGCGCCAGGGCGAGGTCGAGCTTGAGCTCGTCGCGGTCCGGCTCGGCGGCCACCGCCTCCTTCAGCCGCACGACCTCGGCATGCGGGTCGACGGCCACCGTCTCGGGCTCGACCGCCTCCTGCGCCGGCGCGCCGGGCTGGACGCCGTGGTGGGCGAGGAACTCGCGCAGCTGGCCCTCCGGCAGCGCGCCGGGGAAGCCGTCCACCAGCTGCCCGTCCTTGACCAGCATCACCGTCGGCACCGAGCGGATCTGGAAGGCGCCGGCAAGTTCCTGCTCCTTGTCGACGTCGACCTTGGCCAGCAGGAAGGCGCCGTTGTACTCCGCAGCGAGCTTCTCCAGCAGCGGCGTCAGCGATTTGCACGGCCCGCACCAGGTCGCCCAGAAATCGACCAGCACCGGAACCTGCATCGACTTCTGCAGCACCTCGGCCTGGAAGGCGGCGGCGGTGGCGTCGAAGACGTGGGCGGAAGCGGCGGTCGGAGTGGCTTGCATGGTCGGGTCCGTAGCGAGGATCGCACTGCACATTGTGCCGCGCCGGTCGAAATCAAGCCGACGGCGGCGTAGCCTCGCGCGCATGCCTTCCCGCTCCCTTCGCGACCGCCTGCTGTGGGCCGGCATCGCTGCGCCGCTCCTCTTCCCGGTCGCGTTGCTGACGGTGGCCGCGCTTACGCCCGGCTACGACCACGCACGCCACGCCATCGCGCTCCTGGGCAGCCCCGGCGCGGCGTTCGCGGGCGCGTGGAATCTCGCCGGCCTGCTCCTGCCGGGCCTGCTGCTGGTGGCGTCCGCATGGGCGCTGGGCGCGCCGCTCGCGCGCGATGGCGTCGGCTCCGCAGGACGGATCGGCCTGTGGATGCTCGCGTTCTCGGGCACCGCCTTCGCCGCGCGCGGGGTGCTGCCGTTTCCCGCCGACGACGCCTACGGCGCGGCCGCGCGGCTGCACGCGGCGAGCCATGCGTTCGCCCTGGTCGCCTTCGCGCCCGGCGCGTTGCTGGTTTCCGCCAGCACGCGCTTCCGCGCCGGCTGGCGCGCGCTGACCGTCCTGGGTCCCGCACTGGTGGCGGCCTTCGTGCTCGCCGTGGTCTGGCCCGCGGGCGTGCTGGTGCCGGCCTTCGTCGACGCCCCGGGCGCCGCCGAACGGCTGACCCTGGCGCTGTATTTCGGCTGGTTCCTGCTCGCCGCAGGCGTCGCCCTGCGCCGGGAGTCCCGGCGCGGCTGAACTCAGCGTCCGGGGACCAGCTCCACCCGGTCGAGCACCCATATCGTCGGTCGGGTGTCGCCGGTGAAGAACAGGCACAGGTCGCCGCTCCCGGTGCCGGCCGGCAGCGCCGTCTCGAGCGTGGCGAAGCCGTCGGCAGCGGGCCCGGCCGGCAGCGCGATGCGCGCGAGCTCCGGGCCGTCGCAGCCGGCGTGCAGCTGCAGCTCGCCATGTTCGGTCGCGGCCGGGCGGACGCGACGATTGCCCTCGTCCTGCGCCAGCTGGAAGTAGTAGGGGATGCGGCCGGCGCGCACGCGCACGGCGCGGGCCTCGGCGAGCGGCGCGTCCTTCCACTCCCAGCACGGGTCGAAGATGTCGACGTTGAAGATCGCCCGCGGCCCGTCCGCGGGGCCGTCGTCCTCCAGGCGCAGCGTCAGGCTGTCGCTGCACATGGCCAGGTGCTCCTCGTCGCGCCGCAGGCGGCTCGCGGCGTCGATGCGCCGCGCCACCGGCGGCGCGAGCGGCGAACCCTGGTCGAACACCGCCGCGCGCAGCTCCGCCGGCGGGGCGAGGTCGAACGCGCCGGTGTAGCGGCGCGAATCCGCGTCCGGCGCGCTGCCGTCGAGGGTGTAGCGGATGTCCTCGAAGCCGAGCGGGTTCGACAGCCGCACCCGGGCCGCGTCGGCATCGCGGTCGTCGACCTCGACGCGCACCGAGAACGGCGTGTGCGCGTAGCCGAGGCCGAGGGCGCGGTAGCGTTCGAGCTGGGCCGGCAGGCGTGCGCGGAAGGCGGCGAAGTCGCGCTCGTCCTTCGGCGACCAGGCCACCTCGGCCAGCGCCGCGGCGCGCGGGAACATCGCGTGCTGCACGCGATCGAAGCTGCGCAGGTGCTCGGTCCAGGTATTGGCCTGCACGCCGACGATGTGCCGCGCCTCCGCGGCCGACAGGGCGGCGGGCACCGGCTCGAAGGCGTAGACCTGCTGCAGGTCGATGATCGACGGCCGGCCCGGCGGCTCGCCCGGCAGGTCGGTCTGCAGGTAGTCGAGGTAGAGCTCGGACGACGGTGCCATGACCACGTCGTGGCCCTGTTCTGCCGCCTCGATGCCGCCCTCGGTGCCGCGCCAGGACATCACCGTCGCCTCGGCCGGAAGGCCGCCTTCCAGGATCTCGTCCCAGCCGATCAGGCGCCGCTCGTGGGCGACGAGGAAGCGCTCGATCCGGGCCATGAACCAGCTCTGCAGCGCCGTCTCGTCCTCGACCCCGAGCGCGCGCATCCGCGCCTGCACGGCCGGCGAGTTCTCCCACTGCCGCTTGAACGCCTCGTCGCCGCCGACATGGATGTAGCGCCCGGGAAAGAGTTCGATCACCTCGGCCAGCACGTTCTCGAGGAAGGCCAGCGTCTCCTCCTCGACGTTGAACAGGTAGGGATGCACGCCCCAGTCGCTGGACACCGCGGTCGGTCCGGCGACGCTGCCGAGCGCGGGGTAGGCGGCGACCGCGGCCTGCGCATGCCCCGGCATCTCGATCTCCGGGACCACGGTGATGTGGCGCGCGCTCGCGTAGGCCACGACCTCGCGGACCTGGTCCTGCGTGTACCAGCCGCAGTAGGGGCGCGGCGTGCCGGTCGCGGGGTCGCGGCCGCCGTCGCCGGCGGGGATGCGGCAGCCGCCGACCTCGGTCAGGCGCGGGTAGCGCCTGATCTCGATCCGCCAGCCCTGGTCGTCGGTCAGGTGCCAGTGGAAGACGTTGAGCTTGTGCAGCGCCATCGCGTCGAGCAGGGACTTGATCTCCTCGACCGACTGCAGGTGGCGCGCCGAGTCCAGCATCAGCCCGCGCCAGGCGAAGCGCGGCGCGTCCTCGATCGCCACCGCCGGCATCCGGCCCTCGGCATCGAGGAGCTGCCAGAGGGTCACCGCGCCGTAGAAGAGCCCCGCCTCGGTGGCCGCCTCGACGCGCACGCCGGCTGCGTCGGCATGCAGCCGGTAACCCTCGCGGGGCCCGTCGGCCGCGGGTGCGAGGGTGAAGGTGATCGTGGCGCCGGCCCCGGGCGCGGCGTCGGCCTGGCCGCTGCGGCGCAGCAGGTCGGAGAAGAAGGCCGCGACCCGCTCCGCCTCCGCACCCTCGGCGCGGAGGCGGGCGGGATCCACCGCCACGCGGCCGCCACCGAGCTCGACCCGCGCGGGCATGGGGATGAGCGCCGGCATGCGGGTTGGCGCGGCGCCGGACGCGGCGGCGCTGGCGAGACAGCCGAGGCAGAAGGCGAGGACGAGTCGGGACGGGCGCATCGGGTGGACTCCGGTCGGGCCTGCAAACGCGACGGGCCTGGAAGTCCAGGCCCGTCGTGGCGGTGCGGTGGTACGGATCAGAACTTGAACTGCAGCGAGGCCATGTAGCGGCGGCCGGACTTGTACCTGCCCGCCGGCAGGCTCTTCTCGCCGAGGTACTGGAAGTACTCCTCGTCGAGCAGGTTCATCGCGTCCAGCGACAGCGACAGGTTGTCGTTGAAGGTCCAGCCGAAGCTCGCGCCGAGCTCGGCGTAGTCGTCGACGCTGGCCGGCGCCGCACCGGCCACGTAGCCGCCGGCCAGGTAGTGGCTGCGCCAGTTGTAGGTCAGGCGGCCGCTGAAGGGTCCCATCTCGTAGTAGGGGCTCAGCGCAACGCTGTTCTCGGACTGGTAGGGCAGCGGATCGCCGGTGTTGTTCTCGCCGTCGGCATAGGTGTAGTTCGCGGTGAGGCCGAAGCCGGTGTCGCCGAAGGGCTGCTGGTAGCTCAGGTTGAAGCCCTTGACCTCGCCGTCGCCGGCGTTGCGCGGGCGCTGGATGCTGTAGTCGCAGTAGCCGTCCGCGGTGCAGCCGTTGCTGCCGACCAGCGCCGCCCACGCGGCGGGGTCGTTGTCGCGGATCGAGTTGTACTGGCGCTCGATCGTGGCGCTCGAGTCGATGTAGTTGGAGATGTCCTTGTAGAACACCGACGCCGCCAGCACCGCCTCGTCGGCGAAGTACCACTCGGCCGAGACGTTGAAGTTGGTCGATTCGTACGGCGACAGGTCGGCGTTGCCGCCGCTGCCGGTGAGCTGGGTGTCGTTGAGGAAGGTGTTGTTCACCATCTGGTTGTACGGTGCCCAGGCGATGACCTTGGCCGCGGCGAAGCGGTAGAGCACGTCGCCGCCGTTGTCGAGCACGACGTTGAGCGAGGGCAGCCAGAAGTCCTCGTCCTTGCTGCGCGTCTGCCACTTGCTGTCGAGGTCGTCGAGGGTCGGCGTGCCGCTGTAGACGAAGCCGCTGCCGTCGGTCTCGGACTTCACGTAGCGCAGGCCGACGTTGCCGCGGAACAGGTCGCTTCCGAAGTCGAACTGCGCGTAGCCCGCGGTGTTGGTCTGCTCCAGCGCCCAGGTGTTGTTGAGGTAGCTGGCCGGATCCGGGTTGTCGTAGTCCACCGGGCTGTTGCGGATCCAGTCGAGCACGTTGTCGCGGCCGACCTCGATGTGCTGGCCGTGGCTCGGGTGGAAGCCGTCGATGTCGGTGTAGCCGATGGTGCCGACGTCGGCGAGGGTGCCGACGGCGACGCCGCCGTAGACGTTGAGCGCGAAGCTCTCCTCGTGCCTGGCGCGGCGCACGCCGAAGCGCAGCTGGTTGAACACGCTGTCGAACTTCACGTTGAAGTCGAGCTGGCCGTACTCGTCCTCGCTTTCGGTCGAGAAGATGCCGTTGTTGCCGAGCCAGCCGGTCGCGCCCCAGTTGGCCGGATCGCGCGAGGCCTCGACGTCGTCGAACTGCAGGCCGCGGTCGATGTCCCAGCTGAAGCCGCCGTTGTAGACCGGCTCGATGAAGAACTGCGCCAGGTCCCTGTTCTCGGACTCGGAGCGGCCGATCTGGCCGGACATGCCCCAGCCCTCGCCGTTGAAGCTGCCGCGCAGGTCGATGCCCTTGGTGGTGACCTCGGACTCGCGCACGTTGTTGTCGTAGATCACGGTGCCGCCGCCGGGCACGTCGCTGGCGGTCGAGTGGCCGCCGGTCACCACGCCGTCCGGGCCCTGCACCAGTTCGTCGACGGCGGCGCGGGTGCCGTCGTTCCAGGTCAGGAAGCTGTAGAGCGACTGGTTGTAGTTGTCGAAGTTCTCGCGGATGTAGAGGCCGCTGAGGTTGAACTCGAGCGCGTCGCTGGGCTTGAGCTGCAGGTTCACCACCGCGCTGTCGCGCTCGCGGTCCTGCTGGAACCAGGCGGCGTTGATCGAGTTCGGGACCTGCGCGTCGGGATCGAGCCCGCCGGCGGCGATCTGGTCGGCGACGTTGGGGAAGGAGGACGCCGGCGCGTAGCCGAACACCTCCAGGCCCCGGCGGTCGACGCGCTCCTCGTAGTGCTGCGCGGAGACCGCCACGCCGAAGGTCTCGGCCGGATTCTTCCAGCTGTAGAGCAGCGAGGCCGAGGGTTTCCCCTCGCTGGCCTGGTCGCTGTAGTTGTAGCCGACCGAGCCGGCGACCGAGTTGGCCTCCAGGTCGAGCGGCTGGCGGGTGTGCATCAGCACCGTGCCGCCGAGGCTGCCTTCCGGCAGCCGCGCCTCGGAGGACTTGATGACCTCCAGCCGGCCGAGGATTTCCGGGGCGAGGAGGGTGTAGTCGAAGCCGCGGTTGGGCTGCTCGCCGTAGAGCCAGATCGCCTGCGCGACCGGATGCCCGTCGAGGAAGGTCAGGTTGAGGCTCGGGTCGGTGCCGTCGATGCTGACGCGCTCGCCCTGGCCGAAGCGGCGGTCGAGCGACACGCCGGGGATCTGCGACATCGCCTCGGCGACGTTGGTGCTCGGGAATTCGCCGATGTCCTCGGCGGTGATCGCCTCGGAGATCGTGTCGTTGTAGCGCTTGGTATCGAGCGACTTCTCCAGGCTCGCGCGGATGCCGGTGACGACGATGGTGTCGAGCTCGGTCGCGCGTTCCTGCGCGTCCGGCGTGGTCTGAGCGTGTGCCTGTGCCGCGATGCACAGCGCGGCGGTGACGGCGGCGGACAGCATGGATTTGCGGTGGTTCACGGCCTTGCCCTCGTTGCTTGACGTGAAGGAATGCACCGGTCGACTGCTCCGGAACACGTTGACGGTCCCCGCCCGGCACGCGCGTGGCGCGGCCGGCCGTTGTGTGTCCTGGAGCGGCTGAAGCCTCAGCCGCTCCCGATCTGGTCGAGGTACCAGTGGGCCGCACCGATCACGCCCAGCTGCCCGTGCTCGACCACGCGCACGGGAATCCGCTGCAGGGCCTCGCGCATGGGGCCCTTGTTGAGGAAACGTTCGACGAAGCTGCTGGCGAGCAGGGCGTCGTGGATGCGCGGCAGGATCCCGCCGGCGAGGTAGACGCCGCCCTGGATGCCGTAGAGCAGGGCCATGTCGCCGACCACGCTGCCGAGCAGGCCGCAGAAGACCTCCACGGCCTCGCGGGCCAGCGCATCGCCCGCGGCCTGTGCCGCGGTGGTGATGGCATCGGGCGCGACATGCCGCGCCGGCTCGCCGCGCAGCGCAGCCAGCGCCGTATAGATGTTCACCAGGCCCGGCCCGGACAGCGCGTGCTCGATCGGCACGTGGCTGCGGTCGCGCATGAGTGCGCCGAGGAGCGCGAGTTCGAGCGGCGTGCCCGGCGCGAGGCCGGCCTGGCCGGCTTCGGTGGCGAGCACGGTGGCGCCGCGGCCGGTCGGGACCCAGACCGCGGCGCCGAGGCCGGTACCCGGGCCGACGACCAGGGTGGGGCCGGTGGGCGCGGTGTCCGGTCCGGCCAGCCGCGACACCGCACTGGCGTCGACGTAGGCGGCAGCGTGCGCCACCGCCTCGAAGTCGTTGACCAGGCGGAAGTCCTCCAGGCCCAGGCGCACGCGGATGTCGGTCAGCGACAGGCGCCAGGGCAGGTTGGCGGTGATCACGCTGCCGTCGTCGAGCGCGTAGCCTGCGCTGGCGATCACCCCGCGGGTGATGCGCGCGCCGCCGAGGTCGCGGACGAAGGCCTCGAAGATCTCCGCCAGCCCCGGGTACTGCGCGCACACGAACTTGCGGTAGGCCAGCACCCGCACCGGGTGCAGCGGATCCGTGCCCGCCGAGACCAGCCCGAGGCGGACGTGGGTGCCACCGACGTCCGCGGCGAGGAAGGACAGCCCGTCCGCGGAGCGTGCGTCGGTCGTGGGCTGGGCTGCGATCGCTGGCACGTCGACTCCGGCGGTTGCGGCGCTGGCAGTGCGCCGTGGACTCAGGTGTGACCGGAGTCTCGGCGGATGCTGACAACGATGTCAACGGCCGATCACGAGATCGCAACATCACCCTGGCAGGCCCGGCGGCGCCGGCGGTGTAATCACGGGACACGCGCGCCGCGGTCCTCTCGCTCCAACGCGTCGGCGCAGGTTCGGGCATTGGAGCACGGTGGCTTCCCTTCGCGCTGCAGCACCGCTTCGGCGCACCCGGGTGCCGCAACGGGCGTCCTGCCGTCCCGCTTGACGGCATCGTCGTGACAACGTTATCTCGTGCATCGAACACACGATCGTCATCGCGACGCCCGTGCTCCCCGAGAACGCCGGAGCCCACGCATGAACGCCATCGACGCCACCCCCGCTGCGCTCGCCCGTCCCGCCAGTTCGCTGGCGACGGTGGGCGTGCTGTTCTTCGTGATCGGGTTCTTCACCTGGATCAACGGGCCGCTGATCACCTTCGTGCAGCTCGCGTTCGAGCTCGACGAGGTCAACGCCTTCCTGGTGCTGATGGTGTTCTACCTGTCCTACTTCTTCCTCGCCCTGCCGGCCGCCGCGCTGCTGAAGGTCACCGGCATGAAGAAGGGGCTGGCGCTGAGCCTGGCGGTGATGGCCTGCGGCGCGGCGGTGTTCGGCGAGTTCGCGACCCGGCGCTGGTATCCCGGTGCGCTGTCGGGCCTGTTCGTGATCGGTGGCGGCCTGGCGCTGCTGCAGACCGCGGTCAATCCCTACGTCAGCATCCTCGGCCCGATCGATACCGCGGCGCGCCGCATCGCGCTGATGGGCATCTGCAACAAGGTGGCGGGCATGCTCGCGCCGATCGTGATCGGCACCTTCGTGCTGCACGGCATCGGCGACCTCGCCGCCGAGGCGGCCTCGGCGGATGCCGCCACGCGCGCGGCGCTGCTGGCCGAGTTCGCGGCCAAGATCCATCTGCCCTACATGGTGATGGCCGGGGTGCTGCTGGTGATCGCGCTCGGGGTGCTCGTGTCGCCGCTGCCGGAGATCAGCGCGGCCGCCGCCAACGCCGTGCCTGTCGCGTCCGGCGGAGCCGCGCCACGTGCGAGCATCTTCGCCTTCCCGCACCTGTGGCTCGGCGTGCTGTGCCTGTTCACCTATGTCGGCGTCGAGGTCATGGCCGGCGATGCCATCGGCACCTACGGCCGCGCGCTCGACCTGCCGCTGGACCGCACCAAGTTCTTCACCTCGTTCACCCTCGGCGCGATGCTGGTCGGCTACCTGGTCGGGCTGGTGGCGATCCCGCGGCTGGTCTCGCAGTCGCGCTACCTGGCGTTCTCGGCGGTGCTGGGCGTGGTGTTCGCGGCCTGCGCCTTCCTCACCCGCGGCTACCTGTCGGTGGGCTTCGTCGCCGCGCTGGGCTTCGCCAACGCGATGATGTGGCCGGCGATCTTCCCGCTGGCGATCAAGGGACTGGGCCGCTTCACCGAGACCGGCTCGGCGCTGCTGGTGATGGGCATCGCCGGCGGCGCGATCGTGCCGCAGGCCTTCGCCGTGCTGAAGCAGCACTTCGACTTCCAGCTGGTGTTCCTGCTGGTGATGGCGCCCTGCTACCTCTACATCCTGTTCTATGCGCTGCGCGGCCACCGCGTCGGGCTCGGTCGCGCCTGACTTCGCGCATCATGGGGACCTCCCTCGCCAGCAAAGATGCCGCCGTGCGCAGACCCACCATCAAGGACGTCGCCGAGCGCGCCAAGGTCTCGCTGAAGACCGTCTCGCGGGTCATCAACAACGAGCCCTCGGTGATGCAGGCCACGCGCACGCGCGTGCTGCACGCGATCGCCGAACTCGACTACGAACCGGATCCGTCCGCGCGCAACCTGCGCAGCGGCACGCCCTTCGTGATCGGGCTGGTCTACGACAACCCCAACCCGTACCACATCATCGGCGTGCAGAACGGCGTGCTCGCCGCCTGCCGCGAGACCGGCTTCGGCCTGCAGATCCATCCCTGCGACTCGACCTCGCCGCTGCTGGTCGAGGAGCTGATCGAATGGGTGCAGCGCTCGCGCCTGGCCGGCCTGGTGCTGACCGCGCCGATGTCCGAACGCGTGGAGGTCACCGGCGCGCTCGCCGCGCGCGGCATCCCGCTGGTGCGCATCATCGCGGCGACCGAGGATCCGCAGGACGGCCAGGCCTGCGTCTACGTCGACGACAACGACGCCGCCTACGAGATCACCGAGCACCTGATCCAGCTCGGCCACCAGCGCATCGGCTTCCTGTGGGGCGGCACCCTGCATCGCTCCAGCCAGGAGCGCTACGACGGCTACGCGCGCGCGCTGGCCGACTACGGCATCACCCTCGACAAGCACCTGGTGGTGCAGGGCGACTACACCTTCGACGACGGCTTCCGCGGCGCGCGCCGCCTGCTGGCGCTGCGCGATCCGCCGACCGCGATCTTCGGCTCCAACGACGAGATCGCGGCGGGCGTGCTCGCCGCGGCCAAGTCGGCGGGCATGAACGTGCCCTACGACCTGTCGATCGCCGGCTTCGAGGACAGCCCGTTCTCGCGCCAGTCCTGGCCGCCGCTGACCACCGCCAAGCAGGCGACCGAGGAGATCGCGCGCCACGCCGCGAGGCTGCTGATCGGACGCCTGCGCGAGGACGCCTACGCCGATGCGTCGGTGGCCATCCACAACAAGGGCTTCGTGCCGCAGCTGGTGGTGCGCGGCTCGACCGCCCCCATGCGCCCGCGCGAGGCGCGTCCACCCACGCCAGCCTAGGTCCCGTCCTCCATGTCCGACCCCCTCTCCACGCGCGCGACGCTGATGTTCCAGGAAGCGGCCGAGGCGGCCGACGTCGTCGAGCGCCAGTTCGCGCGCAACGGCGAGCGCGTGGAGGCGCTCGCCGCGCGCCTGCGCCAGGCGCCGCCGCCGTTCGTGGCGACCTGCGCACGCGGCAGTTCGGACCACGCGGCGACCTACGCCAAGTACCTGATCGAGACCCGGCTCGGCGTGGTGACCGCTTCGGCCTCGCCGTCGGTGGGCTCGGTCTACGCCAGTCCGCTGAAGCTCGCCGGGGCGCTGTTCATCGCCATCTCGCAGTCCGGCAAGAGCCCCGACCTGCTGCGCAATGCCGAGGCCGCGCGCGCCGGCGGTGCGCACGTGGTGGCGATCGTCAACGTCGAGGACTCGCCGCTGGCCGCGCTGGCCGACACCGTGCTGCCCCTGCACGCCGGCCCCGAACGCAGCGTGGCCGCGACCAAGAGCTACATCGCGTCGCTGGCCGCGGTGCTGCAGCTGGTGGCGGCGTGGAGCGGCGACCCCGGGCTGCACGCCGCCCTCGAGGCCCTGCCGCAGGCCCTGCGCACGGCCTGGCAGAGCGACTGGAGCGGCCTCGCCGACGGGCTGGTGGACGCCCGCAACCTGTTCGTGCTCGGCCGCGGGCTCGGGCTCGGCATCGCCCAGGAGGCGGCGCTGAAGTTCAAGGAGACCTGCGGCCTGCACGCCGAGGCCTACAGCGCCGCCGAGGTCCGCCACGGACCGATGGCGCTGGTCGGCCCCGGCTTCCCGGTGCTGTGCTTCGCGCAGCCCGACGACACCGAGGCCGGCACCCTGGCCCTGGCCGAGGAGTTCCGCGGCCGCGGCGCGCAGGTGTGGGTCGCCTCCGCCCGCGGCGACCTGGCGCTCGCGGCCGCGCCGCATCCGGCCTGCGCGCCGCTGCTGGCGATCCAGAGCTTCTATCGCGCGATCGAGACGCTGGCGCGGCGGCGCGGACTCGATCCCGATCTGCCGCCGCACCTCAACAAGGTCACGGAGACGGTGTGATGGCCACCGCGCTCATCAACGGCCGCGTGCTCGGCGACGACGGCTTCGTCGAAGGACGGGCGGTCCTGGTCGAGGCGGGGCGCATCGTCGCCCTGGTCGCCGCGGACGATCCGTGCGTGGCGCAAGCGCGCACGCACGACCTCGCCGGCGCGACGCTGCTGCCCGGCTTCATCGACCTGCAGGTCAACGGCGGCGGCGGCGCGCTGTTCAACAACGCGCCGACGGTCGACACCCTGCGCACGATCGCGCGCGCGCACCGCCGCTTCGGCACCACCGGCCTGCTGCCGACCCTGATCAGCGACGACGCGGAGGTGATGCGCGCGGCCATCGCCGCGGTGGGCGAGGCGATCGCGCAGGGCGAGCCGGGCGTGCTCGGCATCCATCTCGAGGGCCCCTACCTGGCGCCCGCCCGCAAGGGCACCCACGACGCGGCGAAGTTCCGCGTACCCGACGCCGCCGAGATCGCGATGGCGACCTCGCTGCGCGGGGGGGCGACCCTGGTCACCCTGGCGCCGGAGCGCGTGCCGGCGGCGACCATCCAGGCGCTGGTCGCGGCCGGGGCGCGCGTGGCCGCCGGCCATACCGCCGCGACGTACGACGAGGCACGCGCGGGGCTGGCGGCCGGCATCAGCGGCTTCACCCATCTCTACAACGCGATGTCGCCCCTGACCGGGCGCGAGCCCGGCGCGGTCGGCGCGGCGCTGGAGGACCGCGGGAGCTGGTGCGGGATCATCGTCGACGGCCACCACGTGCACCCGGCCAGCCTGCGCGTGGCGCTGGCGGCGAAGCCGCGCGGCAGGCTGTTCCTGGTCACCGATGCGATGCCGCCGGTCGGTGCCGAGGACCCCAGCTACGTCCTGTACGGCGAGACCATCACCGCGCGCGACGGCATCTGCCGCAATGCCGCCGGGGCGCTCGCCGGCTCCGCGCTGGACATGGCGACCGCCGTGCGCAACAGCGTGGCCTGGCTCGGCATCGGCCTGGACGAGGCGGCGCGGATGGCGTCGACCTATCCGGCCGCGTTCATCGGCCTCGGCGACACGCACGGGCGCATCGCTCCCGGCTATGCCGCCGACCTGGTGGCGCTGGACCCCGCGCTCGAGGTCGTCGGCACCTGGATCGCCGGCGCCCACCAGGCCGCGACGCCCGCGCCGGCATGAGCGGAGCGGGGCGGCGCTTCGCCTCGGTCGACGCGCTGCGCGGCCTCACCGTCGCCGCGATGCTGCTGGTCAACAACCCGGGCGACTGGGGCCATGTCTACGCGCCGCTGCAGCACGCGGCGTGGAACGGCTGCACGCCCACCGACCTGGTGTTTCCGTTCTTCCTGTTCATCGTCGGCGTGTCGATCGCCCTGGGCCTGGTGCCGAAGCGCGAGGCCGCTGCGGCAACCGCGGCGCTCGACCGCGACGTACTGGTGCGCGCGCTGCGCATCGTCGGCCTCGGCCTGGGACTGCACCTGTGCGCCTGGCTGCTGCTCGACCTCGCGCACTTCAGGCCGTGGGGTGTGCTGCAGCGGATCGGGCTGTGCTTCCTCGCCGCAGGGCTGGCGGCGATCCACCTGCGCGCGGTCGGGCAGTGGGCCTGCGCCGCTGCGCTGCTGGCCGGCTACGCGCTGCTGCTGGCCGCGACCGGCGGCACCGCGCCCTTCGACAACATCGTCGACCGTGTCGACGCCGCGCTGCTCGGCCCGCATCTCTACGTCTTCGATGCCGCGAGCGGCCGCGGCCACGATCCCGAGGGCCTGCTGTCGACGCTGCCGGCGATCGCGACCACGCTGCTGGGCGTGCGCGCCGGCGCCTGGCTGCGTGCTGGCCGCTGGCGGGCGCTGCTGACGTTCGCGCCCGTCGCGCTCGCGGCGGGCTGGGCCTGGTCGCTGGTGCTGCCGTTCAACAAGAACCTGTGGACCTCGTCCTACGCGCTGTGGACGGCGGGGTGGGCCGCGACGGCGCTGCTCGCGGCGCACGTGCTCATCGACAGGCGCGGCTGGCCGGCGCTGGGCCGCAGCTTCGGCATCAATGCGATCGCGGCCTATGCGGGGTCGGCGCTGATGCTCTACGTGCTCACCGCGCCGGGCTGGTGGGAGGCTGCCTACCGGCGCGGCATCGCGTCTTGGCTCGCGCCCGTCGCCGGGCCCGAGGCGGCCTCGCTCGCGTTCGCGCTCGCCGTGGTCGCGCTGTGGTGGGCGATCGTGGCGCTGATGGCGCGGCGCGGGATCGTGATCAGGATCTGAGGCCGCCGCGCGGCTCAGCCGGCGTCGCCGCCGCCTTCGGGGTAGGGCGGCGGCGGGTTCTGGTCCTTGCGCGGGGCCAGCCGTTCGATCGCCTTGCGCGGGAGCGGCTCGAGCAGTTCCCCGCCCTGGCCGAGGTAGGCCACGATCTGGTTGCGCATGCGCGGCTCCCAGAAGCGCTGCAGGTGCAGGACCATGCCCTCGATGGCGGCGTTCTCCTCGGGTTCGGCGGCGAAGTAGCGGCCGATGTCGTTGGCCATCTCGGCGAGGCGGTTCGGGTCCATGCGGATGTCAGTCCTGGTGCGCGTCGGCGCGGTCGTGGCGCAGCCGCTGCGGATGGGTGTAGACGGCATGCCCGTCGTCGCGGGCGAAGCCGACCAGGGTGAGCCGGCAGCGCTCGGCGAGCGAGATCGCCAGCGCGGTCGGCGCGGAGATGGCGGCGAGCAGGCCGACGCCGGCGCTGGCCGCCTTCATCGCCATTTCGTAGCTGGCGCGGCTGGTGACCACGCAGAAGCCGGCCGCCGGGTCGACGCCAGCGACCGCCATGGCGCCGATCAGCTTGTCCAGCGCGTTGTGGCGGCCGACGTCCTCGCGCACCAGGCGCAGCGTGCCGTCCAGGTCCGCCCAGCCCGCGGCATGGGTGGCACCGGTGGCCGCGGCCAGTACCTGGGCATCGCGCAGCGCCTGCAGGGCCCCGCGCAGCGCGCCCGCCTCGACGCGCGGATCGGCCGCGACCGCTGGCGGGTGCCGCAGCGCGGCCTCGAGCATCTCGGTGCCGCAGATCCCGCAGCCGCTGCGGCCGCTGAGGTTGCGGCGGCGCCGGGCCAGCGCCTCCGCGCGCGCGGGCGGGATCCGCGCACGGACCTCGACGCCTTCCATGAGCTCGTCCACCGCCTCGACCTCGACCTCCTCGACGCGCGCCACCACGCCCTCGGACAGGGCGAAGCCGAGGACGAAGTCGTCGAGGTCCGCCGGCGTGGCCATCATCACCGCGAAGGGCGCGTCGTTGAACACGAGCGCGACCGGCACCTCCTCGGCCACCGCGTCGTCGAAGGCGCTGCGCTGGCCTGCGCGCCAGCGCTCGACGCGCCGCCGCGCGACGCCCGGCGGGTCCTGCGCGACGTGCGCCGCGGGGCGGGCGGTCGCGCTCATGCGCGTGACCCGGAGGGAGCTGGCCCGGCGTGCGCCATGCGCCGCCCCTCAGCGCGCCGCACCGGCGGGCGCGTCGCTCTCCGGCAGCAGCGCGATCTGCTCCTCGGTGAAGTCCTGGAAGCGCTTCTGCCATTCCGACGGCTGGCTGACCCGCGTGCACTGCACCGCGGTCACCTTGTACTCGGGGCAGTTCGTCGCCCAGTCGGAGTTCTCGGTGGTGATGACGTTGGCGCCGGATTCGGGGAAGTGGAAGGTGGTGTAGACCACGCCCGGCTGCACGCGGTCGGTGATCCGCGCGCGCAGCACCGTCTCGCCGGCGCGGCTCTGCACGCCGACCCAGTCGCCCTCGGCGATGCCGCGGTCCTCGGCGTCCTGCGGATGCAGTTCGATCCGGTCCTCGTCGTGCCACATCACGTTCGGCGTGCGCCGGGTCTGCGCACCGACGTTGTACTGGCTGAGGATGCGGCCGGTGGTCAGCAGCAGCGGGTACTTCGGCGTGACCTTCTCGCGCGTCGGCACGTACTGGGTGAGCATGAACTTGCCCTTGCCGCGCACGAAGGCATCCACGTGCATGGTCGGCGTGCCGTGCGGCGCCTGCGCGTTGCACGGCCACTGCAGGCTGCCCTCGGCGTCGAGCTTGGCGTAGCTGACGCCGGTGAAGGTCGGCGTCAGCCGCGCGATCTCGGCCATGATCTCCTCCGGATGCGCGTAGTGCATCGGGTAGCCCATGGCGTTGGCGATCAGCTGGGTGATCTCCCAGTCCGCGTAGCCCGCCTTCGGCGCCATGATCCGGCGCACCCGCGAGATGCGCCGCTCGGCGTTGGTGAAGGTGCCGTCCTTCTCCATGAAGGAGCTGCCGGGCAGGAACACGTGGGCGAACTTCGCGGTCTCGTTGAGGAACAGGTCCTGCACCACCACGCATTCCATCGCCGACAGCGCGGCGGTGACGTGCTGGGTGTTGGGGTCGGACTGGCCGATGTCCTCGCCCTCGATGTAGAGGCCCTTGAACTCGCCGTCGAGCGCGGCCTCGAACATGTTGGGGATGCGCAGGCCCGGCTCGTCGTGCAGGGTCACGCCCCACTCCGCCTCGAACAGCGCGCGCACGGTGCCGTCGGAGACGTGGCGATAGCCGGGCAGTTCGTGCGGGAACGAGCCCATGTCGCAGCTGCCCTGCACGTTGTTCTGGCCGCGCAGCGGGTTCACGCCGACGCCGCGACGGCCGACGTTGCCGGTCGCCATGGCCAGATTGGCGATGCCCATGACTGCGGTCGAGCCCTGCGAGTGCTCGGTGACGCCGAGTCCGTAGTAGATCGCGCCGTTGCCGCCGGTGGCGTAGAGCCGCGCGGCCCCGCGCACCAGGTCCGCCGGCACGCCGGTGATGGCTTCGGTCGCCTCGGGCGAATGCTCCTCGCGCGACACGAACGCGCGCCACTTGGCGAAGGCGTCCGCCTCGCAGCGCGCGGCGACGAAGGCCTCGTCGATCAGGTTCTCGGTGGCGACGACGTGCGCCAGCGCGGTCAGCATGGCGACGTTGGTGCCGGGCCTGAGCTTGAGGTGGAAGTCGGCCTGCACGTGCGGGGTGCGCACCAGGTCGATGCGGCGCGGGTCGACGACGATGAGCTTCGCACCCTCGCGCAGGCGGCGCTTCATCTGCGAGCCGAAGACAGGATGGCCGTCGGTGGGATTGGCGCCGACGACCATGACCACGTCGGATTCGCGCACGGAGTCGAAGTCCTGGGTGCCGGCGGATTCGCCGAGGGTCTGCTTGAGTCCGTAGCCGGTCGGCGAATGGCAGACCCGCGCGCAGGTGTCGACGTTGTTGTTGCCGAACCCCGCCCGCACCAGCTTCTGCACGAGGTAGGTCTCTTCGTTGGTGCAGCGCGAGGAGGTGATGCCGCCGATGGCGAACCTGCCGTACTTCGCCTGGATGCGCCTGAACTCGCTGGCGGTGTAGGCGATCGCCTCCTCCCAGCTCACCACCTTCCACGGTTCGTGGATCGAGCCGCGGATCATCGGCGTGGTGATGCGGTCGGGATGGGTGGCGTAGCCGATCGCGAAGCGGCCTTTGACGCAGGAGTGGCCGTGGTTGGCGTGGCCGTCCATGTTCGGGACCATGCGCACCAGCTCCTCGCCCTGCATCTCCGCGCGGAACGAGCAGCCCACGCCGCAGTAGGCGCAGGTCGTGGTCACGCTGTGCTCGGCCTGGCCCCGGTCGATCAGCGACTTCTCCGAGAGCGTGGCGGTCGGGCAGGCCTGCACGCAGGCGCCGCAGCTGACGCATTCGGATTCCAGGAACGGCTGCTCCTGGCTGGCCGAGACCTTCGAGCCGAAGCCGCGGTCGGCGATGGTCAGCGCGAAGGTGCCCTGCACCTCGGCGCAGGCGCGCACGCAGCGCGAGCAGACGATGCACTTCGACGGATCGAAGGTGAAGTAGGGGTTGGAGGTGTCCGTCTCGTGGAAGCGCGGGTTGGCGCTGCCATCGGCCTTGCGCGCATGCACGTGGTTGTCGCCGTCGTAGCCGTAGCGCACCTCGCGCAGCCCCACGGCGCCGGCCATGTCCTGCAGCTCGCAGTGGCCGTTGGCGGGGCAGGTCAGGCAGTCGAGCGGGTGGTCGGAGATGTAGAGCTCCATGACCCCGCGGCGGATCTGGGCGAGCTTCGGGCTCTGCGTGCGCACCACCATGCCCTCGGCCACCGGCGTGGTGCAGGAGGCCGGGTAGCCCTTGCGGCCCTCGATCTCGACCAGGCACAGCCGGCAGGAGCCGAAGGCGTCCAGCATCTCGGTCGCGCAGAGCTTGGGGATCTTCGTGCCCTGCAGGGCCGCGGCGCGCATGATCGAGGTGCCCTCCGGCACCTCGACGCGCTGGCCGTCGATCTCGAGCGCGACGATGGCGGCGAGGCCGGGGTTGGCGATGCGCGGATCCGGCGTGCCGAGATCCTGTTCGACGATGGACAGCATGGCGCGTCTCTCCTTGCTCAGGCGACCGCGGTGCGCGGTGCGGCGGGAGCGAAGTCCTCGGGGAAGTGGTCCAGCGCGCTCAGCACCGGGTAGGGCGTGAGGCCGCCCAGGGCGCAGAGCGAGCCGTGCAGCATGGTGTCGCAGAGGTCGCGCATGACCGCTTCCTGCTGCGCCGGCTCGATGCCGGCGATCCAGCGGTCCATGACCTCGACGCCGCGGGTGGAGCCGATGCGGCAGGGCGTGCACTTGCCGCAGGATTCGACCGCGCAGAACTCCATCGCGTAGCGGGCCTGCGCGGCCATGTCGACGGTGTCGTCGAAGACCACGATGCCGCCGTGGCCGAGCATGGCGCCGACGCCGGCGAAGGCCTCGTAGTCGATCGGCGTGTCGAACAGCGATTCGGGCATGTAGGCGCCGAGCGGGCCGCCGACCTGCACCGCGCGGATCGGCCGGCCGGAGGCGGAGCCGCCGCCGTAGTCGTAGAGCAGCTCGCGCAGGGTCAGGCCGAAGGCGCGCTCGACCAGCCCGCCGCGCCGGATGTTTCCGGCCAGCTGCAGCGGCAGGCTGCCCTTGGAGCGGCCCATGCCGAAGTCGGCGTAGGCCTGCGCGCCATGCGCGAGGATCCACGGCACCGAGGCCAGCGTGATCACGTTGTTGATCACCGTCGGCCTGCCGAACAGGCCCTTCAGCGCCGGCAGCGGCGGCTTCGGGCGGACCTGGCCGCGCTTGCCCTCGAGGCTGTCGAGCAGCGAGGTCTCCTCGCCGCAGATGTAGGCGCCGGCGCCGAGGCGGACCTCGAGGTCGAAGCGCCGCCCGCTGCCGAGGAGATCGGCGCCGAGCGCGCCCGTCGCGTAGGCGCGGGCGATGGCCGTCTCCAGCGCGCGCCGCGCGTGCGGATACTCGCTGCGCAGGTAGATGTAGCCCTGGGTGGCGCCGGTGGCGATGCCGGCGATGGCCATGCCCTCGACCAGGCACAGCGGATCGCCTTCCATCAGCATGCGGTCGGAGAAGGTGCCGGAATCGCCCTCGTCGGCATTGCAGACGATGTACTTCACCGCCCCCGGCGCATCGTGGACGGTCTTCCACTTGATGCCGGCCGGGAACGCCGCGCCGCCGCGGCCGCGCAGGCCGGAGGCGGTCACCTCGCCGACGATGTCGGCCGGCGCCATCGCCAGCGCCTTCTCGAGCCCGGCGAAGCCGCCGTGGGCGCGGTAGTCGTCGGGGTCGACCGGGTCGATGACGCCGACCCGGGCGAAGGTCAGGCGATCCTGCCTGGCGAGGTAGGGAATGTCCTCGGCGCGGCCGTGGCGCAGCGCGTGCGCGCCCGCCTGCGGCAGACCGGCATCGAACAGCCCGGCCACGTCCTCGGGCGTCACCGGCCCGTAGGCGATGCGCCCGGCGTCGGTGGCGACCTCGACCAGCGGTTCCAGCCACAGCGCCCCGCGGGAGCCGTTGCGGACCAGGCGGATCGCCTGCCCGCGTGCCTCGGCCTCGCGCACGACGGCGGCGGCGACCGCATCGGCGCCGACCGACACCGCGGCGGCGTCGCCAGGGACGTAGATCGTGACGGGCGTGCTCATGCGGTGGCCTCCTCGGTGCTGCGGCAGGCGGCGATGAGGGCGTCGAAGCGCTCGGGCGAGACCCGTCCGTGGAGCTGGCCGTCGATCATCACCGCCGGCGACAGCGCGCAGTTGCCCAGGCAGTAGACCGGTTCCAGCGTTACGGCGCCGTCGGCGCTGGTGCCGTGGTCGCCGTCGATGCCGAGGCTGCGGCGCGCGTGCGCCTGGAGTCCGCGCGAACCCATGGCCTGGCAGGCCTCGGCGCCGCAGATGCGCACGACGTGACGGCCGGGCG
Organism: Coralloluteibacterium stylophorae; assembly: GCF_018122625.2. GTDB lineage: Bacteria > Pseudomonadota > Gammaproteobacteria > Xanthomonadales > Xanthomonadaceae > Coralloluteibacterium > Coralloluteibacterium stylophorae. Next base: position 265,286 of record NZ_JAGQFT020000002.1, read on the forward strand.
GCGCGCTGCGGAACTCGTGGTAGAAGCTCACGCAGCCGTGCACGTCGGCACGCGAGATGTTGAGCGCGTGTGCGATCAGCGGCAGCGCGCCGTCGGGGACGTGGCCGAGCGCGTCCTGCACCGCGTGCAGGATCGGCATCAGCGCACCCGGGCGGTGGCGGTGGGCGGCGACCGCACGGTCGACCGCCTCGCGCGCCGCGGCGGGAAGGGTCGGCACCACTTCGGTGACGATGTCGATCTGCCTAGAGCGTCTGCCCATCGGTATCTGCCTTGTCGCGGGGTATCGTCCGCGGCCGGCCGCTGCACGGGCAGCGGCCGGCGCGGGTTCATCGGAACAGCACGAGCGCCTTCTCGAGGGTGATCCACACCCCGATCAGCAGCGGGATGCCGACCGCCGCCCAGGCCAGCGCGACCAGCGCCGGCGAGACGGTCGCGGCGGGCATCGCCACCGCGGCGCCGCCGGCCGGCAGTGCCGCGCCCAGGTCGTCCTTCGGCATGGCGCTCGCCGGCGGCGCCGTCTCGCGCAGCTGCTGCTCGGTCATGTGGTGCTTCGCGTGCACCGGCCGCACCAGCAGGTTGCACACGAAGCCGACCAGCAGCAGGCCGGCGAGGATGTACATGGTCTGGTCGTACACCTGGGCGCGCGGGATGCCCTGCGCCAGCTGCCAGTCGCGCAGGCCATTGACCACCAGCGGGCCGACGATGCCCGCCGTCGCCCAGGCCGTGAGCAGCCAGCCGTGGATCGCGCCGACCATGCGCGTGCCGAAGATGTCGGCGAGGTAGGCCGGCACCGTCGCGAAGCCGCCGCCGTACATCGACACGATGATGCAGAACGCGGCCACGAACACGCCGACGCTGCCGATCGCGCCCAGGTGCGGCGCGCTCGCGTAGAGCGCGATGCCGAGGACGAAGAACGTGGCGTAGGTCATCCGGCGCCCGATCCGGTCCGACACCGAGGCCCAGAAGAAGCGGCCGACGATGTTGAACAGGCTGAGCAGCCCGGTGAAGCCGGCGGCGATGGCGGCGATGCGCGCGAGCTGGCCGGTGTCGAGGTCGGCGAAGCCGGCGTCGCTGCCGATCAGGCGCCCGCCGAACATCTCCTGCAGCATCGGCGAGGCCATGCCGAGCACGCCGATGCCGGCCGAGACGTTCATGCACAGCACCAGCCAGATCAGCCAGAACTGCGGGGTGCGGATGGCTTGGCGCACGTGCACGTGGTTGCTGGTGATCATCGCGTTGCGGCCGGTGGCCGGCGGCGGCGTCCAGCCCGCCGGCTTCCACTCGGACGCGGGGATGCGGTAGCCCAGCGCGCCGCCCATCATGAAGACGAAGTAGACGACCGCCAGGACCAGGAAGGTCTGCCAGGCGCCGACCTGGGTCGCGTCGGCGAAATGGGTCATCAGCCGGTCGGCCAGGGGCGCACCGATCATGGCGCCGCCGCCGAAGCCCATGATCGCCATGCCGGTGGCCATGCCGCGTCGGTCCGGGAACCACTTGATCAGGGTCGAGACCGGCGAGATGTAGCCCAGCCCCAGGCCGATGCCGCCGATCACGCCCGAGCCCAGCCACATCAGCCACAGCTGGTGGACGTAGATGCCGAAGGCGGAGATCGCCAGGCCGCCGGCCCAGCACACCGCCGCGACCACGCCGGCCTTGCGCGGGCCGACCTTCTCCAGCCAGCCGCCCCACAGCGCCGCGGAGCAGCCGAGGAAGACGAAGAACAGCGTGTACATCACGCCCAGCGCCGACACCGTCCAGTCGCAGCTCGTCGTGGTGAGCTGGGCCAGGAGCCCGGTGCCGTCGGGGCAGGCGATCGGCGCGCCGATGCCCAGCGCCTTCGACAGCGGCAGCCAGAACACCGAGAAGCCGTAGGCCATGCCGATGCACAGGTGGATCGCCAGCGCCGCCGGCGGGACCAGCCAGCGGTTGAATCCCGGGCCGGCCACGATGCGTTCCTTGGCCAGCAGGCCGAAGCCCCGGTCCGGCCTGCCCTCCACTTCGATGACGCTCGCCATGTGCACCTCCCTCACGTGCCCGGCTGGGTTGGTTGGATGCTTCCTATGTGCCGCGCGGCATATGCCGCCGCCGAGGCTAGGCCGTATCGCACTGCAGCAGAAACCATCCGGTGGTCTAAATCCGGCTTTCGGGTACATATTGAACCGGTTGCCGGCAGCGACTTCCGGAGATCGCCATGTACCGCGTGAACATCCGCCAGGAATGGACCCTGCAGCTCGCCGACGGCCGCAGCCTGCCGCCGCGCCTGATCGACCTGCTGCACGGCATCCAGGAGGCGGGCACGCTGGCCGCCGCCTGCCAGCGCGTCGGCCTGTCCTACCGCTACGGCTGGGGCCTGCTGCAGGACGCCGAACGCCTGCTGGGCGCGCCGCTGGTGCGCATGACCCGCGGCCGCGGCGCCAGCCTGACCATGCTCGGCGAGCGCCTGGCCTGGGCGGACCGCCGCATCGGCGCGCGCCTGTCGCCGACCTTCGAGAGCCTGGCGACCGAGGTCGAGGTGGAGCTCGAGCGCGCGCTGTCGGCCTCTTCGGCGGCGCTGCGCATCCACGCCAACCACGGCTTCGCCGTGGAGGCCCTGCGTCGCTTCCTCAGCACCAGCGAGATCCCCGTCGACCTGCGCTACCGCAGCAGCGACGAGGTACTGGTCGCGCTGCGCAGCGGCAGCTGCGACCTCGCCGGCCTGCACGTGCCGATCGGCGAGCTGGAACGCGAGGTGCTGGCGCACCATGCGCCGCGGATCGATCCGGCGCGCGACCGCGTCGTGCACCTGGTGACGCGACGCCAGGGGCTGATCCTGCCGGCCGGCAATCCCAGGGGCGTGCGCGCGCTGGCCGACCTGCTGCGGCCGGAGCTGCGCATGGTCCACCGCCAGCCCGGCTCGGGCACGCGCTTCCTGTTCGAGCGCCTGCTGCTGCGCCACGGCATCGACATCGCCCGCATCCGCGGCTGCGATACCGAGGAGCTGACCCATGCTGCGGTCGCCGCCTACGTCGCCAGCGGCATGGCCGACGTCGGCTTCGGCCTGGAGACGCCGGCGCGCCGCTTCGGGCTGACCTTCGTTCCGGTGGTGTCGGAGCGCTACTTCTTCCTCTGCGACCGCGACCTCGTCGACAGCCCCCGATTCGCCGGGACCCTGGCCATCCTGCGCAGCGAGCCGTTCCGGCGGACGGTCGGCGAGCTGCCGGGCTACGACGCCGGGCTGTGCGGAACGGTCGAGACCCTGGACGCGGCGTTCGCCTCCGCGCGGGCGGTCGCCGGCCCGCGGCGCTGACCGGGCCGGCGCTGCGCCGCCGCGGCGCCGTGCTCAGCGCGACGCGGTCTCCGTGGTCGTCCGCGCCGCGCGGTCGCCGGGCTGGCGGACGACGTCGCCGCCCTTCATGACGAAGTCGACCCGCAGCACCGCCTCGACATCGGCCAGCGGATCGCCCGGGACGGCGACCACGTCCGCGAAGCGCCCGGGTTCCAGCACGCCGACCTCGTCGCTGCCCAGCACCTCGGCCGCGCGCACGGTCGCTGCCTGGAACGCGGCGGCGGCGGGCATGCCGGCCTCGGTCATGTAGAGGAACTCGCGCGCGTTGTCGCCGTGCGGGCCGACGCCCTGGTCGGTGCCGAAGCCGATCTTCACCCCGGACTCCCAGGCGTGGCGGAAGGTCTGCTGCAGCAGGGCGCCGATCCGCGCCGCCTTGGGCCGCACCACCTCGGGGAAGTAACCGTCGACCTTGGCCTTGTCGGCGACGAAGCGCCCTGCGTAGAGGGTGGGCACGTACCAGGTGCCGTGTTCCTTCATCAGGGCGATGATCTCGTCGTCCATGTAGGTGCCGTGCTCGATCGAGGTGACGCCGCCCTCGATCGCCCGGCGCATGCCCTCCTTGCCGTGGGCGTGGGCGGCGACGCGATAGCCGTAGTCGCTGGCGGTGTCGACCACCGCGCGCACCTCGTCGACGGTGAACTGCGGGGCGTCGCCGGAGCTGGCATAGCTCAGCACGCCGCCGGTGGCGGTGATCTTGATGACGTCGGAGCCGTCCTTGTAGCGCTGGCGCACGGCCTGGCGGGCGTCGTCGGTGCCGTTGACCACGCCCTCGGTGGGGCCGGGCGGGCCGATCAGGTGGGCGAGCTGGGCGTTGATGCCGTTGGTGGGATCGGCGTGGCCGCCGGTGGTGGCGATGGACTTGCCCGCGGCCCAGATCCGCGGGCCGCGGACCAGGCCCTGGTTCACCGCGTCGCGCAGCGCGAGCGTCACCTCGCCGCCGAGGTCGCGCACGCTGGTGAAGCCGGCCTGCAGCGTCTTCTCGGCGTAGCCGACGGCGCGGAAGGCGTAGTCCTCGGGATCGAGGCGGAAGCCCTCCGAATAGCTCTGCGGGCTGGACTCGCTGCCCAGGTGCACGTGCAGGTCGATCCAGCCGGGCATGCAGGTGTGGCCGCGCAGGTCAACGGTGTCCGCCCCCGGCGCCTCGACGAAGCCGTCGCGCACCGCCTCCACGCGCCCGTCGGCGACCAGGACGCTGCGCTCGGCGTGGATCCGGCCGCTGCGCGCGTCGAACAGGCTGCCGCAGTGCAGGACGCTGTCGGTGGCGAAGGCGGGTGTGGCGGTGCACGCGACGGCAAGGGCGGCGGCAAGGCGCAGGCGGTTCGGCATCGTGATGTCCCCGGGGTGGCGAAAGCCGCCGTTGTGACATGGCCGCGGCGTGCGCGTCCATGCCCGGGTCTCACTCCGCTCCCGGCGCCTGCGTCCGCCACAGCACCGGCCAGGCGCCCGGTTCGACGCGCCCGCAGCGGTCGAGGTAGGCCAGCGAGGCCAGGCGGAAGGCGTCGCCGTCGAAGATCCAGTGGGCTGCGATGCCGCAGTCGGCGAGGCCGCGCCCCCTGGCGACGTGCGAGAGCGTGGCGGTGGCCGGGTCGTAGCCGGCACTGGTGAAGGCGTCAACGCGTCGGTCCGCGGTCGTCGCGGGAAGCGGGAGTTCGAGGACCACGCGCCGCGCCGCGTCCGGCGCGGCGCGCGGAACTCGATAGATCACCGACGAGCCCTGATAGGCGCCGCGCCAGCACTCGAGCAGCACCAGGACCCCGTCGGCGTCCAGCGCCACGGCCTGGTCCCAGGCCTCCCCGGCGTCGACGAAGCAGCCCTCGGCCTCGAGGTCGGTGGCGCTTGCCTCGCGTACCGCTGCGACCAGCCCCCCGGCCTCGCTCTCGTCGAGCGGGGGCGCTGCGGCGGCCGCTCGCGGCGCCGGCGGCAGCGGCGGTGCCGCAGGGACCTGCGCCGCCGGCGCGGTCCCGCGGCGCAGGAGCGCGGTGCGGGTGCCGAGCCGGCCCTGCACCTCGTCGACCAGGAGCAGCGCCGCGCTGAGCCCGGCGAGGGACGCCGCCGGCGCCTCCGGGCCAGGGCCCGTCGCCAGCCGGCTGCCGTCGCGGATCGCATCGACGAGGTGCAGCGCGGCATCGCCTCGCAGCACCGCGGCCGGGCCCGGCGCAATGGTGTCCTGCGGCAGGAGGACGCCGTCCAGCCACAGCCGGCCCTCCAGGACGTCCTCCGTCGCCAGCGCGAGCTCCGGTGCCGCGTCCGGTCCCGCGTCGAGCGCCAGGGTCAGGTCGAGACCCCAGGCGGTGTCGGATCCGAGGTTCAGCAGTTCGCAGCGTCGGGTGTTGTCGCAGCCCACGACCCAGTCGCCGAAGCTCCGGTACACGGGTTCGGCCGCGGCGGCGGGCGCGGCGGCCGCGCAGGCGAGGAGGAGCGCGGCTGCGCGGGAGGCAACGGGCATGGCGATGCTCGGAGAAGGACGGGATGGGCGGCGGGCCGGCGCTGCTATTCTTGGCGACCGCCGCCCGCGCGGCCGCTCATTCTTCCGGTGCCCCGCTCCCATGCAAGACCCGACCGTCGACGCCACCGCCTACGATCCGCAGGCCACCGAGGCCGCCGCCCAGGACTACTGGTCGCGCACCCGCGCGTTCGAGGTCACCGAGGATCCGTCGAAGGAGAAGTTCTTCTGCCTGTCGATGCTGCCGTACCCGTCGGGCTCGCTGCACATGGGGCACGTGCGCAACTACACCATCGGCGACGTGATCAGCCGCTACCAGCGCATGCTGGGCAAGAACGTGCTGCAGCCGATGGGCTGGGACGCCTTCGGCCTGCCGGCCGAGAACGCGGCGATCAAGAACCAGACCGCGCCGGCGGCCTGGACCTACGCCAACATCGAGCACATGCGCGGGCAGCTGAAGTCGCTGGGCTATGCGATCGACTGGTCGCGCGAATTCGCCACCTGCGCGCCGGACTACTACCGCCACGAGCAGCGCATGTTCACCCGGCTGTTCGAGAAGGGCCTGGTGTTCCGCAAGAACTCGGTCGTCAACTGGGACCCGGTCGACCAGACCGTGCTCGCCAACGAGCAGGTCATCGACGGCCGCGGCTGGCGCTCCGGCGCGGTGGTGGAGAAGCGCGAGATCCCGCAGTGGTTCCTGCGCATCACCGACTACGCCCAGGAGCTCCTCGACGGCCTCGATGCGCTGCCGGGCTGGCCGGAGGCGGTCAAGACCATGCAGCGCAACTGGATCGGCCGTTCCGAAGGGCTCGAGATCCAGTTCCGGGTGCCGGGCGAGGCCGAACCGCTGACCGTGTTCACCACGCGCCCGGACACGCTGATGGGCGTGAGCTTCGTCTCCGTCGCCGGCGAGCATCCGCTGGCGCAGAAGGCGGCGCAGGACAACCCGGCGCTGGCCGGCTTCCTCGCCGAGCTCAAGCAGGGCGGGGTGTCCGAGGCGGAACTCGAGACCCAGGAAAAGCGCGGTATGGACACCGGCATCCGCGCCGTCCATCCGCTCACCGGCGCCGAGGTGCCGGTGTGGGTCGCCAACTTCGTGCTGATGGGCTACGGCACCGGCGCGGTGATGGCCGTGCCCGGGCACGACCAGCGCGACTGGGAGTTCGCGCAGAAGTACGACCTGCCGATCCGCATGGTCATCGTCGACCAGGCGGTGGTGGATGCGCTGCGCGAGGTGCGGCACGACCTCGCCACCGGCGTCGGCGCCGATCCCATGCGCCAGGCGCTGGGCGCCGGCAGCACGGATCCGCACACCCTGGATGCGGCGGTGCAGACGGTCGAGGAGTTCGAGTTCGCGATCCAGAACACCGGCGCCTGGACCGAGCGCGGCTACCTGGTGAACTCCGGCGAGTACGACGGCATGGAGTTCGACGAGGCCTTCGCCGCCATCGCCGCGCGTCTGGAGCGCGACGGGCTGGGCCGGCGCCGGGTCAACTTCCGGCTGCGCGACTGGGGCGTCAGCCGGCAGCGCTACTGGGGCTGCCCCATCCCGATGGTCTACGACGCGGAGGGCGCGGCGATCCCGGTGCCGGACGCGATGCTGCCGGTGGTGCTGCCCGAGGACGTGGCGTTCTCCGGCGTGACCTCGCCGATCAAGGCCGACCCCGACTGGCGCAGGGCGACGCTCCCCGACGGCCGCGCGGTGGAGCGCGAGACCGACACCTTCGACACCTTCATGGAGTCGAGCTGGTACTACGCGCGCTACACCTCGCCGGGTGCGGCCGATCTCGTCGACCCGGCCAAGGCCGACTACTGGCTGCCGGTCGACCAGTACATCGGCGGGATCGAGCACGCGATCCTGCACCTGATGTACTTCCGCTTCTTCCACAGGCTCATGCGCGACACCGGCCTGGTGAGCTGCGACGAGCCGGCCAGCAACCTGCTGTGCCAGGGCATGGTCATCGCCGAGACCTACTATCGCCCGAACGACGACGGCTCGAAGGACTGGATCAACCCGGCCGACGTCGATGTCGAGCGCGACGAGCGCGGGCGCATCACCGGCGCCACGCTCAGGGCCGACGGCAGGCCGGTGGAGATCGGCGGCACCGAAAAGATGTCGAAGTCCAAGAACAACGGCGTCGACCCGCAGGCGATGGTGTCGCGCTACGGCGCCGACACGGTGCGGCTGTTCTCGATGTTCGCCGCGCCGCCGGACCAGTCGCTGGAGTGGAACGAGGCCGGCGTGGAGGGCATGAGCCGCTTCCTGCGCCGGGTCTGGGCGCAGGTGCAGCGCCACGCCGAGGCCGGCGCCGCGCCGGCCCTGGACACGGCCGCTCTCACGCCCGCGCAGAAGACCCTGCGCCGGCAGCTGCACGAGACCATCCGCAAGGTCGGCGACGACTACGGCCGCCGGCACGCCTTCAATACGGCGATCGCCGCGATCATGGAGCTGTCGAACGCGGTCTCGAGGTTCGACGACGACAGCGGCAACGGCCGTGCGGTGCGCCAGGAGGCGCTGGAGGCCATGGTGCTGATGCTCGATCCGGTGACGCCGCACGCATCGCACGCGCTGTGGCAGGCGCTCGGTCATGCCGAGGCGCTGGTCGAGGACGTCGGGTTCCCGAAGGTCGACGAGGCGGCGCTGGTGCGCGACAGCATCACCATCGCGGTGCAGGTCAACGGCAAGCTGCGCGCAACGGTCGAGGTCGCCCCGGACGCGCCCAGGGACGCCGTCGAGGCGCAGGCGCTGGCCGATGCCGCCGTCGTGCGCACCCTGGAGGGGCTCACGGTGCGCAAGGTCATCGTGGTCCCGGGCAAGATCGTCAACGTGGTGGCCAACTGACATGCCGCAGCAGCCAACGACCGGAACCGCCATGCGCCGTACGCTCCTCGCCTCCGTCCTCCTCGCCGTGGCGCTGTCGCTGCTGCCGGGATGCGGGTTCCATCGGCGCGGGGCGCTGGTGATGCCTGCAGGGCTGGAGCCCATCCGCGTGGTGTCGAACACCGAGTACAGCCCCGTGGCGACCGGCGTCGAGCGGGCCCTGCGCCGCCAGGGCATCGCCATTGCAGATGCCGCGGCTTCCGATGTTGCGATCCTCAACATCGGCCGCGAACGATTCGGCCAGGGCCCGATCATGGCCGAGAACCGGAGTCGTACGCAGGAATACGTCGCAACCTATCGGGTCACGATCCGCCTGCGCGCGGCGGACGGCACCATCGTCGTTCCGGAACAGACGGTCTCTCTCGATCGCGAGTATGTCGTCGACACCCGGCTGCCCATCGGCACTCCTGCAGAGCAGGACCTGCTCGAGGAGGAACTGCGGCGTGACATGGTGGATGCCGTCCTGCGCCGGATCGACGCCGCCCTGCGCTGATGGAAGTCCGCGTCGACCGCCTCGCCCAGCAGCTCGAAGGCGAGCCGCTGCGGCCGGTGTACCTGGTCGCCGGCAGCGAGCCGCTGCGGGTGATGGAGGCGGCCGATGCGGTGCGCGCGAAGGCGCGTGCAGAGGGCTATGCCGAGCGCGAGGTCTTCGAAACCGATGCGCGCTTCGACTGGGGCCAGATCGAAGCCGGCTTCTCCGCGCTGAGCCTGTTCGCGCAGCGGCGCCTGTTCGACGTGCGCCTGCCGAGCGGGCGGCCCGGCAAGGAGGGCGCCGACCTGATCGCGCGCTACTGCGCCGATCCGGCGCCGGATACCGTGCTGCTGTTGACCGGCGGCGACTGGAGCAAGTCGCACGCCGGCAAATGGGTCGACGCCGTCGCCCGCACCGGGCACTACGTGCCGGTGTGGCCACTGAAGCCGCACGAGCTGCCGGACTGGCTCGCCCGGCGGCTGCGCAGCCGCGGCGTGCAGGCCGACTCCGCCGCACTCGCGCGCCTGGTCGAGCGGGTCGAGGGCAACCTGCTGGCGGCGGCGCAGGAGGTCGACAAGCTCGCCCTGCTCGCGGAGGGGCGCCGCCTCGACGTGGAGACGATGGAGTCGCTGGTCGCCGATTCGGCGCGCTTCGACGTGTTCCGCCTGGTCGAATCGGCGCTGTCGGGCGACGGCCCGCGCGCGCTGCGCATGCTGCGCGCCCTCCGCGCGGAAGGCGAGGCGGTGCCGGCATTGATGGGCTGGATCGTCGGCGAGCTGCAGCGCATGGCCGGCTTTGCCCGCACCGCCGCGCGCGGCGGCAACCTCGCCGCCGAGTTCAAGGCCGCGCGGGTGTGGGAATCGCGACAGGCGACCTACAGGCGTGCGCTGGCGCGGCATCCGGCGCCGGTCTGGGAACGGCTGGTGGTCGAGTGCGGCCGGGTCGACCGCATCGCCAAGGGGCGCGAGCAGGGCGATGCCTGGCTGGCGCTGGAGCGCCTGCTCGCCGCGGCCGCAGAGCCGCGGGCGCGGGGGCTGCTCGCCGGCGCCTGAGCCGCGGGCCCGCCATGCACGCGGCAGCGTCCACGCCGGTCGTCCTCTACGGCGGCACCTTCGACCCGGTGCACAACGGCCACCTGGCGGTGGCGCGCGCCGCGCGCGACGCGCTCGCCGCCGAGGTGCGCCTGCTGCCCGCGGCCGATCCGCCGCATCGGCCGCCGCCGGGCGCGGATGCCGGGCAGCGCGAGGCGATGCTGCGGACGGCGGTCGAGGGCGAGACGGGGCTGCGCGTGGACACGACCGAGCTCGTGCGCGGCGGCCGCTCCTATACCGCCGACACGCTCGAGGCCGTGCGCGCGGGCCTGGCTCCGGCGACCCCCCTGGTCTGGCTGCTGGGCGCCGATGCGTTCCGCGGCCTGCCGCAGTGGCACCGCTGGCCGGCGCTGCTGGATGCCGCGCACTGGCTCGTCGCCCTGCGCCCGGGGCATGCGCTGGATGCGCTGCCCCCGCCGCTGGCGGCGGAGTGGGCGCGCCGGCACGGTCCGCTGACGGCGCTGGCCGCGGCGCCGGCCGGAAGGATGGCGACCCTCGTCCTCCCGCTGCGCCACGAATCGGCGACCGCGGTGCGCGGCGGCATCGGCGGTGCGCGCGCACACGACGCCTGGGAAGCCGACGTGCCGGCGGCCGTCGCGCGCTACATCCGCGCGCACCGGCTCTACGCCTGAGGGTTGGCCCCGCACGTCGGATGGACCCACCCTCACGCAGCTGTCGCCGCGCCGCTGGCCTATAATCCGCCGCCCGGGCCCGTGGCCCGGCATTTCCGATCGCAAAGGTGTCACCCGTTTGACCGCGCAAGCCCACGTCATCAAGCCGCAGCTGCCCGACCCGCCGCCGTCCCCGGACCTCCTGCTCGGACACGTGCGCAACGCCCTCGAGGAGATCAAGGCCAAGGACGTGGTCGAGATCGACGTGGTCGGCAAGACCAGCGTGACCGACTTCATGGTCATCGCCTCCGGCACCTCCACCCGCCACGTGAAGTCGATCGCCGACGAAGTGGTCAAGCACGCCAAGAATGTCGGCGTGATGCCGCTGGGCGTGGAGGGCGAGCGCGAGGCCGAGTGGGTGCTGGTCGACTTGGGCGACGTGATCTGCCACGTGATGCTGCCGCGGGTGCGCGAGTTCTACGCCCTGGAGCGGCTGTGGACGGTCGGCGACCAGCCGCCGGACGAGCCCGGCGACGCGCCGCCCCCGGGGGCGGACGACGCCCGCGAGTGACGCAGCGGCCGCCTCCGGGCGGCCGTTTTCGTTGCGGCGCATCCAGACCATCGGAGGATGGTCGCGGACCGGGGCGCTGCCTAGGATCCGGGCAGCGACCGCCGCCGGCGGCGCAGATCCCGGAGTCCGCCATGACCGCACCGCCGCGTCCCAGCCACGCCGAACGCGCCGCCGCCTTCGACCTCGCCGCGGAAGCGGCGCGCTTCGACGGCGACTTCGCCACCGGCATCAATGCCTGCGTCGAATGCTGCGACCGCCACCCGCCCGGGCGCGAGGCGCTGGTCTGCGTGGATCGCGCCGGCGCGGTGACGCGGCACGGCTTCGGCGTCCTGCGCGAGCGCGCCGCACGCTTCGCCGATCTGCTGGCCCGCCGCGGCATCGGCCCCGGCGATCGCGTCGCCGGCTTCCTGCCGCGCACGCTGGACCTGGTCACGGTGATCCTCGGCACCTGGCGCGCAGGTGCCGTCTACCAGCCCCTGTTCACCGCCTTCGGGCCGAAGGCGGTGGCCTACCGGCTCGCCGGCAGCGGCGCCAGGCTGGTGGTGACCGATGAAGCCAACCGCGGCAAGCTCGACGGGATCGAGGGCCTGCCGCCGGTTCTGCTGGCCGGCGCGGAACTGGAGGCCGCGCTGGCGGCCGCCGATCCCGGCTTCGCCCCGGTGCCGCGGCGCGGCGAAGACCTGTTCCAGATGCTGTTCACCTCCGGCACCACCGGTCACGCCAAGGGCGTGCCGGTCCCACTGAAGGCGCTGATGGCCTTCGCCGCCTACATGCGCGACGCGGTCGACCTGCGCGCCGGGGACGTGTTCTGGAACATCGCCGACCCCGGCTGGGCCTACGGCCTGTACTACGGCATCACCGGGCCGCTGGCGCTGGGTCATGCCACGGTCCTGGTCGACCAGCCGTTCAGCGTCGACGGCCTGTACCGGACCGTCGCGGACCTCGGCGTCACCAACCTCGCCGGCGCGCCCACCGCCTTCCGCGCGCTGATGGCGGCGGGGCCGCAGGCGGCGGCCGCGGTGAAGGGCCGGCTGCGCGCGGTGTCGAGCGCGGGGGAGCCGCTCAATCCGGAGGTGATCCGCTGGTTCGCCGAGCATCTGGACGTGACCGTCCACGACCACTACGGCCAGACCGAGACCGGCATGACCGTCAACAATCATCACGGCCTGGAGCATCCGGTCCGCGCCGGCGCGGCCGGCCTGGCGATGCCGGGCTACCGGGTGGCGGTGATCGACGAGACCGGCAACGAGCTGCCGCCGGGCACGCCCGGCACCCTGGCCGTCGACTGCGAAGCCTCGCCGCTGTACTTCTTTCCCGGCTACTGGGAGCAGGCGCGGCAGCCCTTCATCGGCAGGTACTACCCGACCGGCGACACGGTCGAACAGGCCGCGGACGGCAGCATCGCCTTCGTCGGCCGCAACGACGACGTGATCACCTCCTCCGGCTACCGGATCGGCCCGTTCGACGTGGAGAGCTGTCTGATCGAGCACCCGGCGGTGGCCGAGGCCGCGGTGGTCGGCAAGCCGGACCCGCAGCGGACCGAGATCGTGAAGGCCTTCGTGGTGCTGCGTCCGGGCCATGCCGCCGGCGACGCGCTCGCCGCCGAACTCGCCGGCTTCGTCAAGCAGCGCCTGGCCGCGCACGCCTACCCGCGCGAGATCGAGTTCATGGACGAGCTGCCGAAGACGCCCAGCGGCAAGATCCAGCGCTTCCTGCTGCGCGGGGGCGACGGCGCTGCGGCGCGGGCGCCGCGCTGAGGCGGCGGCTATCCTTGGCGGTTTTTCCGCGGAGACCGCGATGAAGGCCCGCCTGATCGCCGTCGGCGAGCGCGCCCCCGAGTGGGTCGCCACCGGCTTCGCCGACTACCAGAAGCGGCTGTCGCACTGGCTGCCGCTGGAGCTGGTCGAGGTCGCGCCCGGGCTGCGCGGCAGGAACCGCGATGCCGCGCGCGCCATGGCCGACGAGGGCCAGCGCGTGGTCGCGGCCTTTCCCAAGGGCGGCCTGGTGGTGGCGCTCGACGGCCGCGGCCGCGGCCATTCGTCGGAGGACCTGGCGCGCAGGCTCGAGCACTGGCGCCAGCAGGGCCGGGATCTGGCCTTCCTGATCGGCGGGCCGGAGGGCCATGCGCCCGAGGTGCTGGCCGCCGCGGACGAGCGCTGGTCGCTCGGCCCGCTGACCCTGCCGCACATGCTGGTGCGGCTGGTCGTCGCCGAGCAGCTCTACCGCGCCGCCAGCCTGCTGGCCAACCACCCGTACCACCGCGCCTGAGGTCCGCTGTCCGGGCCCCTTCCTGCAGGAGCGGCTTCAGCCGCGACCGCTTCCGGTCGGCGCGCAGGCAAGCATGCTGGAGCTCCCCACGGGGTGCGGCTGAAGCCGCTCCCGCGTGCCGTTCAATCCGCCCGCTCCCGTTCCAGGGCGGCGCGGTAGGCGACGGGCTCGACCGGCACGCCGTCGGCGTTGCAGGCGCCGAGGTCGCACAGGGTCCGGCGCAGCTCGGGCTGGCTCTGCACGATGAAGTGGTGGATCGCGTTCTGCTCGACCACCCCGTGCACCGCCTGCGCGCCCGGACCGCTGGCGTAGAGGCCGACGTCGTCGCCGCTGTGCGTCTCGCTCGGCAGCGGGAACAGGGCCGACTGCATGTAGTCCGGCGCCTCGGTGTCGATGGCGCTGAGATCGGCGCGGTCGCCGGCCTGCCAGGTCGTCGGCTCGACATCCTCGACGAAGCGCTTGGCGCCCGCGGGCGCGGCCTCGTTGGCACCGCCGTAACCGGGGCCGTTGAGGTAGTTCAGGGTGGTGTAGGGCCTGCCCAGCGCATCGCGCGCCAGCGCCGGATCGCCGCCGTCCTCGCCGGCGGGACCGGCGACCTTGCCGAGGATCGGGTTGCCGCGCGCGGGATAGCCGACGAACGACAGCACGTGGCCGTGGTCGGCGGTGACCAGGATCAGGGTGTCGTCCTCCGAGGTCATCGCGCGCGCGGCGGCGACTGCGTCCGCCAGCGAGATCGTCTCGGTCAGCGCGCGATAGGCGTTGCCGGCGTGGTTGGCGTGGTCGATGCGCCCGCCCTCGACCATCAGGAACCAGCCCTGCGGATGCTGCGCCTCGAGCGCGATGATCGCGGCGCGGGTCATCTCGGTCAGCGAGGGCTCGCCGCCGGGATCCTGCGCGCGGTCGTGCTCGTAGCGCATGTGCGCGGGCTGGAACAGGCCCAGCACCTTCGGCGTGCGGGCGAAGTCGATCGCCTCGAACTGCGCGCGGTTCCAGGCCCAGGCGCCGTCGGGGTGGCGCCGGCGCCACTCGGCGACCAGGTCGCGGCCGTCGCCGCGGCGCCCGCTAGTCCCCGGGAATTCCGGGTCCGCCTCGGTCTCCGGCAGGAAGCCGCGCCGCCCGCCGCCGAGGACCACGTCGATGCCGTCGCCGAAGGGGAAGTCGACGAGCTGGGCGGCGATGTCCGCACAGCCCGCGGCGCGGGCCGTGGCCGGGATCGCCTGGTCGTATTCCCAGCCACGCTCGGAGACGTGGGCGTAGGTGGCCGCGGGAGTGGCGTGGGTGATGCGCGCGGTGCTGACCACGCCGGTGCCGAGGCCGGCGATCTCGGCCAGCTCGAGCGTGGAGAGGCGCCACGCGTCCTGCGCCGCGCAGGCGCCGCGGGTGGTGGTCTGGTCCACGCCGATCAGGCCGGCGCGGGTCTTCACGCCCGACATCATCGCGCTCATGGTGCCGGCCGAGTCCGGCGTCTGCTGGTCGGTGTTGTAGGTCTTGGACAGCGCGGTGTACGGGAAGCGCTCGAAGCTCAGCCGGTTCTCCTCGCCCGGGGCGCCGCGCAGCTGGCCCTCGAGGATGCGCGCCGCGGCGACCGTGGTCAGGCTCATGCCGTCGCCGACGAACAGGATCACCTTGCTGGCGCCCGCGCTGGCGCCGCCGTCGTGGGCGGTGGCCGCGCCGCTGCGGTACCACCAGGCCGGCGTCTCGCCGTCGGGATGGCGCACCGCGGGGACTTCGATGGGCGTCGCCCGGGCGGCAGGGGCGGAGGGGGCATGGGCGGTGGTGGCGCAGCCGGCGGCCAGCGCGGCCGCGGCGGCGGCGAGGAAGGTCAGGCGCATGGGGATCCGTATCGAGAGGCGAAACGCGCCGTGCGGCGGCGCGGCGCAAGTCTAACGGCCCCGCATTTCCTGCAGGCTGCCGACGGCCGCGGCGGTGCGGGCGGTTATGCTTCCGCAATGCTGCGTCTTGCCTCGAAGTCCCCCCGTCGCCGTGAACTCCTTGCCCAGCTCGCTGTCGATTTCGAGGTGATCGACGTCGACGTCCCCGAGGTGCGCGCGGCCGCGGAACCGCCGCGCGACTACGTGCTGCGCGTCGCCGCCGACAAGGCCGCCGCCGGCCTCGCGGCCGCGGGCGGCGCGGGCTGGTGCCTGGGTTCCGATACCGAGGTGGTGCTCGAGGACCGGGTCTTCGGCAAGCCGGCCGACGCCGGCGAGGCGGCCGCGATGCTCGCCGCGCTCGCCGGGCGCACGCACCAGGTCCTGTCCTCGGTGTGGCTGGTCTCGCCGACGCGCCGCCTGCAGGCGCTGTGCGAGAGCCGGGTGCGCTTCGATGCGGTCACCGACGCGCGCATCGCCGACTACCTGGCCTGCGGCGAATGGCGGGGCAAGGCCGGCGGCTATGCGATCCAGGGCCGCGCCGCGGCCTTCGTCGCCCACCTCGACGGCAGCTACAGCGGCGTGATGGGCCTGCCGCTGTTCGAGACCGCGGCCCTGCTGCGCGAGGCCGGCCTGCTGCCGGCGGCATCCAACGGGCAGGGGGCCTGAGCATGTCCGAGGAGATCCTGATCAACGTGACCCCGCGCGAGACGCGGGTGGCGGTGGTCGAGAACGGCATGCCCCAGGAAGTGCACATCGAGCGCGCCTCGCGGCGCGGCTACGTCGGCAACATCTACCGCGGCCGCGTGCAGCGGGTGATGCCGGGCATGCAGGCGGCCTTCATCGAGATCGGCCTGGAGCGCGCGGCGTTCCTGCACGCCTCCGACATCCTGCGGCCGCCGCCGGCGCTGTCCGAGGACGGCGAGCCCCCCGCGCCCGCGCCGCCGCCGCCGATCGCGGAGCTGGTCAGGGAGGGCCAGGAGATCACCGTCCAGGTCGCCAAGGACCCGATCGGCAGCAAGGGCGCGCGGCTCACCACCCAGCTCAGCATCCCCTCGCGCTACCTGGTGCTGCTGCCCTATTCGCGGGTGATCGGCGTGTCGGCGCGGATCGAGGACGAGACCGAGCGCCAGCGCCTGAAGACGGTCATGGGCGAGCTCATGGCGCCGACCGGGATGGGCTGCATCGTGCGCACCAATGCCGAAGGGCAGGCGGCGGCCGCGCTCGGCGAGGACGTCGACTACCTGCTGCGCGCCTGGGAGGCGATCGGCGTCGACGGCGGGAACTCGCGCGCCGGCCAGCGCATCTACGAGGACCTGCCGCTGCCGCTGCGCACGGTGCGCGACCTGCTGCGCAGCGAGATCGACAAGGTCCGGGTGGATTCGCTGGAGACCTTCGAGCGCATGCGCGCCTTCGCCCGGCAGTTCACGCCGGAACTGGCCGACCGGCTCGAGCACTACTCCGGCGACACGCCGATTTTCGACCTCTACGGCGTCGAGGACGAGATCCAGCGGGCGATGCGCAAGGAGGTCCCGCTGAAGTCCGGCGGCCACCTGGTGATCGACCAGACCGAGGCGATGACCACCGTCGACGTCAACACCGGGTCCTTCCTCGGCCAGCGCAACCTCGAGGAGACGGTGTACCGGACCAACCTGGAGGCTGCGCAGGCGGTGGCCCGCCAGCTCCGGCTGCGCAACCTCGGCGGCATCGTGATCATCGACTTCATCGACATGATCGACGCCGACCACCGCCGTCAGGTCCTGCGCACGCTGGAGAAGGCGCTGACCCGCGACCACGCGCGCACCAACGTGCACGATTTCTCGCCGCTCGGCCTGATCGAGATGACCCGCAAGCGGACCACCGAGAGCCTGGAGCGGCAGCTGTGCGAGCCCTGTCCGGCCTGCGCCGGCCGCGGCCAGCAGAAGACCGCCGAGACGGTGACCTACGAGATCTTCCGCGAGATCACCCGCGCGGTGCGCCAGTTCGACGCCTCGCAGCTGATGGTGCTGGCCTCGCCCAAGGTCGTGGCGCGCGTGCTGGAGGAGGAGTCGGCCGCGGTCGCCGAGCTCGAGGAGTTCCTCGGCAAGACCATCCGCTTCCAGGCGGACGACCAGTACGCGCAGGAGCAGTATGACGTCGTGCTGCTGTAGCGCGGGGACCGCACCGGGGTGGCCGTGAACGGCGACGGCGCCTGGCGCCGGCGCTGGCGCCGTGTTCGCCGGGCCGGCATCGCGCTGCTGGCCCTGGCCGTCGTCGCGGTGGGCGTCGTGGTCGCGCTGGCGCAGCAGCTGCTGCCGATGCTGGAGGACCGGCCCGAGATCGTCGCGCGCCTGCTGGGCGAGCGCGTGGGACAGCCGGTCGCCTTCGACCGCATCGACGTCGGCTGGAGCCGGCGCGGGCCGCTGCTCGCGCTCGAGGGCCTGCGCATCGGCAGCGGCGAAGAGACCCTCGCCATCGGGCGCGCGGACCTGCTGCTCGCGGTCTACGGCGGCTGGCTGCCCGGGCATGCGCTGACCGAATTCCGCATGCGCGGCCTGTCGCTGGCGCTCGAGCGCGACGCCGACGGGCGCTGGCACGTGCACGGCCTGCGCAGCGCCGGGCAGGGCGATCCGCTCGACGCGCTGGAGCATCTCGGCGAGCTGCAGGTCAGCCAGGCGCGCCTGGCGCTGCGCGCGCCGGCGCAGGGGCTCGCCGTCGACTTGCCGCGCGTGGACGCGCGCCTGCGCGTCGCCGACCGCCGGGTCCGCGCTGGCGTGCGCGTCTGGGCCGACACCGATGCCGCGCCGCTGACCGCGGTGGCCGACCTCGACCGCATCGCCGGCGACGGCCGCGTGTGGATCGGCGGCGACGATCTCGACCTCGGCGCCTGGTCGGACCTGCTGCGCGGCGGCGGCATCGGCCTCGCCGCGGCCGACGGCGACCTCGACGCCTGGATCGACCTGGTCGACCGTCGCGTGGCGCAGGCGCGCGCCGAGATCGCGCTCCAGACCCTGGTCCTGCGCAGCCTCGCGGCGCCGCCCGAGGCGGAGGACGCGGCGCCCGAGGTCGCGTTCGAGGACGCGCGCGCGCGGCTGCGCTGGCGCCGCCAGGGCGCGGGCTGGCGCCTGGACGTACCGGTGCTGCGGGTGACGCAGGCGGGCGAGCTGTTCGGCCTCGACGGTCTCGGCCTGGTCGACGGGCCCGCCTACGGCGGCGTGGCCGCGCGTGTCGACCTGGCGCCGCTGGCCGCCGTCGCGGCGCTGGGCGACCGCGCCGATCCGGCGCTGCGGCGCTGGCTGCGGGCGGCGGTGCCGCAGGGCAGCCTGCGCGACGTCGCCTTCGCCGGCACCCGCGATGGCGGCCTGCTGGGCAGCGCGCGGCTGGAGGCGATCGGCTGGGCTCCGGTCGCACGCGCGCCGGGGCTGGGCAACCTCTCCGGCGCGCTGGCGTTCGACGATGCCGGCGCGCGCCTGGCCTTCGATTCCGCGCCGATCGGCTTCGACTGGGCGGGCGCCTTCGAACAGCCACTGCAGGCGCGTCTCGAAGGCGAACTCGCGCTGTGGCGGACGGCGGATGCGGTGCACGTGGAGACCCCGGCGCTGCGCATCGCCGGCGCCGAGGAGGACGCCGGCCTCTACGGCGCCACCGTCCGCGGCGGGCTGGCGTTCCCGCGCGCGGGCGGCCGTCCGCGCATCGCGCTGGTCGCCGAGGTCGACCGCGGCGAGGTCGCGAGCGCCAGGCGCTTCTGGGTCCGCAACCTGATGCCGGAGCCGGCGGTGCGCTGGCTCGACGCCGCGCTGCTCGGCGGCGAGGTGGTCGACGGCCGTGCGGTGGTCGCCGGCGACCTCGCGCACTGGCCCTTCGCCGACGGCGAGGGGCGCTTCCTCGCCACCGCCACGGTGAAGGACGCGCACCTGCACTTCCACGAGGAGTGGCCCGACATCGAGGGCCTCGACGCGCGCGTGCGCTTCGAGGGCCGCGGGATCTGGCTGGAGGACGGGCAGGGCACGATCGCCGGGACCGGGATCGAACGCGGCACCGCGGAGCTGCCGGACCTGCGCGCGCCGGTGCTCGGGGTGCGCGCCGCCGGCGGCGGCGATGCCTCCGACCTCCTCGGCCTGCTGCGGGCGAGCCCGATCGGCGCCCAGCACGAGGAGGCGCTGTCGGGGCTGCGCGCCGAGGGGGCCGCCGATGTCGTCGTCGACCTCCGCGTGCCGCTGAAGCGCGACCTGGGGCCGGTGCTGCTCGACGGCCGCGTGGCGCTGGAGGACGCGCGCCTGGCCGACCCGCGCTGGCGGGTGGAGCTGGAGGAGGTCACCGGCGGCGCGCATTTCGACACCCACGGTTTCCGCGCCGACGGCATCGTCGCGAGCCTGGACGGACATCCGGCGATCCTCGCGCTGGCCGCCGGCGCGCCGGTGGCGGATCCCGCGCAGGCCTTCGAGGCCGAGCTCAGCGGCGCCTTCCCGGCGGCGGTGCTGATCGAGCGCGAGCCCTCGCTGCACTGGCTGGCGCCGTGGATGGAGGGCACCTCGCGCTGGACCACGCGCGTGCGGGTGCCGCGCGAGCCGCAGGGCGGCGATGCCGCGCGCCTGCGGGTCGAATCCGATCTGGTCGGCACCGAGCTGCGCCTGCCCGCACCGCTGCGCAAGGGCGCGAGCGTGCCGCTGGCCCTGCAGGTCGACGCGCCGCTGCCGATCGAGGCCGGCGAGCTCGAGGTCCGCCTCGGCAGCCTGATGCGCCTGCGCGGACGCACCCGCGACGGCCGGCTCGCCGCCGCGGTCGCCTTCGGCGGCAATCCGGCCGCGGCGCCGCCCAGGGAGGGGGTCGAGGTCGAGGGCCAGGTCCCGGTGCTCGATGCCGCCGGCTGGATCGCGCTGGCGGCCGGCGGCGGCAGCGCCGAGGTCGACGCGCTCGCCGCGGCGCCGGCGGGCACGCCGCCGGAGGTCGTGGCCGAGGACGTGGCCGCCGCCGCGGCGCCCGACGCTGCGGCGGCGCCGGCGATCCGCCTCACCCGCGTCGACCTGCGTACCGGCGAGCTCGACGTCCTCGACCGCGCCTTCAACGAGACCCACGTGCAGCTCAGCAGCGGCGACGGGGGCACCGTGGTGCGCGTGGACGGGCCGGAGGTGGTGGGGCGCGTGGAGGTGCCCGCACGCCTCTCGGACGGCATCCGCGGCCAGTTCGAGCGCCTGTACTGGCCCGCCTCGCGCCTGCCGACGGGCGCCGCGGCCGGCGCGGAGGACGCGCCGCCGCCGCGCGACGACGACGATCCCGCCAAGGTGCCGCCGCTGCGTTTCAGCATCGCCGACCTGCGCTACGGGCAGGCCCAGCTCGGCCGCGCCGAACTCGCCACCTGGCCCAAGCCCGAGGGCATGCGCATCGAACGCTTCACCACCGAGTCGCCGGCGGTGCGGCTGGACGCCACCGGCGACTGGACGCGGCTCGAGGGCCGCTCGCGCTCGCGCTTCTCGATCGACTTCAGGGCCGATGCGCTCGGGCCGATGCTCGACGCGCTCGGCTACGCGGGCGTGATCGAGGGCGGCCCGACCGAGGCCAGGCTGGTGGCCGGCTGGCCCGGCTCGCCCGGCGCCTTCAAGCTCGAGGCGCTGGAGGGCGACCTCGGCCTGCGCATCGGCGAGGGCCGCCTGCTCGACATCGAGCCGGGCGGCGCCGGCCGCGTGCTCGGCCTGCTCAGCGTGGCGGCGATCCCGCGGCGGCTGAGCCTGGACTTCAGCGACTTCTTCCAGAAGGGCTTCGGCTTCGACGAGATCGCCGGCGACCTGCACTTCGGCGACGGCCTGGCGCGCACCGAGGACGTCGCGATCAGCGGCCCGGCGGCCAAGATCCACGTCCGCGGCCAGGCCGACCTGCGTGCGCAGACCTACGACCAGACGGTGGAGGTGCTGCCGGGCGCCAGCGGCGTGCTGACCGCGGTCGGTGCGCTGGCGGGCGGGCCGGTCGGTGCCGCGGTCGGCGCCGTCGCCCAGCAGGTGCTCAAGGCGCCGTTCCAGCAGGCCGCGCGCGTGGTCTACCGCGTCACCGGTCCCTGGAAGGAGCCCGAGGTCGCGGTCGCCGAACGCGGGCCGGCCAGCGGCGACACGCCCGAGCCTGCGGCGGACGAAGCCGACGGGGCGCCCGCGGATCGCGCGCAGCCGTAGCGCCAGGCCGGTCCTGGTAGCCGTCGGCGGGGCTCCGGCGGGGGCGTGGGACGAGGAACGGGGAACGGGGACGCGGGTCGTCCGGGCGCGGGCAGTCGCGCTATCGCAGGCTCTGTGGGAGGGGCTTCAGCCCCGACTGCGCGGCCCGGCTCCGCGCCGCATCCCCGGCACATCGAGAGGCCGCCGCTGACGCCGCTCCTGGCGGCCGCCCGGACACGCCGTTGCGCTCCGATCGGCCCCGCGCATACGCGCCGCTGTGGTCGCGGCCGTTAGAATCCTCGGGTCTCGCGTGCCCGCGCATTGCCAGCAGCGCATCCCGTCCCGCACGCCCGGCCGCGCATCGCGGCGCCTCCCGGAGTCCTCCAGCGCATGTCCGACAGCCTCATCCTCGCCGAATCCCGCCTGCTCGCCCCCGCGGGGCTGGCCGTGTCCGACCTCGAGCGCGCCTTCGGGCGCCTGCTCGGCCCCGGCATCGACGCCGGCGACATCTACTTCCAGCACGCCCGGCGCGAGAGCTGGACGGTCGAGGACGGCATCGTCAAGGACGGCGCGCACTCGATCGAGCAGGGCGTCGGCCTGCGCGCCATCGCCGGCGACAAGACGGGGTTCGCCTATTCCGACGAGATCCGCCCGGAGGCGCTGATCGAATCCGCCGCCGCCGCCCGCGCCATCGCCCGCAGCGGCGAGGCGGCGCGGCCGCACGCTCTGGCCCGCGGCGCCGGCCACGGCCTCTACGAGCCGCTGGATCCGATCGACGGCATGGCGCCGGCGGACAAGGTCGAGGCGCTGCGCCGGGTCGACCGCCTGATCCGCGCCGCCGACCCGCGCGTGCAGCAGGTGGTGGTGAGCATGGCCGGCGGCGTCGACACGGTGCTGGTGGCGCGCCACGATGGCGTCCTCGCCGCAGACGTGCGCCCGCTGGTGCGCTTCAACGTGCAGGTCATCGTCGAGCAGGACGGTCGCCGCGAGTCCGGCTACGCCGGCGGCGGCGGGCGCTACGACTACGCCGAGCTGTTCGCGCACGACAAGCCCGGGCGCTGGGCGCGCGAGGCGCTGCGCCAGGCACTGCTGAACCTGGAAGCGGTCGACGCGCCCGCAGGCGCGATGCCGGTGGTGCTGGGCCCGGGCTGGCCGGGCGTGCTGCTGCACGAGGCCGTCGGCCACGGCCTGGAGGGCGACTTCCACCGCAAGGGCACCTCGAACTACTCCGGCCGCATCGGCCAGCGCGTGGCCGCGCCGGGCGTGACCATCGTCGACGACGGCACCCTCGCCGGCCGCCGCGGTTCGCTCAACCTCGACGACGAGGGCACGCCGACCCAGTGCACCACGCTGATCGAGGACGGCGTCCTGGTCGGGCTGATGCAGGACACGCTCAACGCGCGCCTGATGGGCGTGGCCGCGACCGGCAACGGCCGCCGCGAGTCCTTCGCGCACCTGCCGATGCCGCGCATGACCAACACCTACATGATGCCGGGCGCCTATGCGCCGGAGGAGATCCTGAGGTCGGTGAAGAAGGGCCTCTACGCGGTCAACTTCGGCGGCGGCCAAGTCGACATCACCTCCGGCAAGTACGTGTTCTCCGCCACGGAGGCCTACCTGATCGAGGACGGCAGGATCGGCGCGCCGGTCAAGGGCGCCACCCTCATCGGCAATGGCCCGGAGACCATGAACCGGGTGCGCATGGTCGGCAACGACCTCGCCCTCGACGAGGGCGTCGGCGTCTGTGGCAAGGACGGCCAGTCGGTGCCGGTCGGCGTCGGCCAGCCGACCCTGCTGGTGGAATCGCTCACCGTCGGCGGCACCCGCGCGTGAGTAGCGCGCCTCTTGGCCGCTGCCTGCCGCAGTGGCTTCAGCCCCGCCGGGTGCCCGGGTCGCCTGCGCTCGCGGCTGGAGCCGCGTGCATCGCTGCGGTGCCCGTCGATGCGACGGCAACGCCGTGCGTGTCGGTGGTGCGAGCCGCCTTCGTCTTCGCAAGCGTCGCCAGGACCGCCGTGGGAGATCAACGGCAACGGCGATCGCGCGCCCTCCGCAGGAGCGGCTTCAGCCGCGACCTGGCGCTGGTACGGGGCGGGTCGGGGCTGAAGCCCCTCCCACATGGATCCTCGCGGCGGCGGGCGCAGCGCGCGCGGCTGAAGCCGCTCCTAGGGGGACGGCTCGTCGGCCTCCAGCGCCTCGCGCAGCACCCGGAACAGCTCGCGGTAGGCGTGCGGAGGCTTGTTCTTCGCGCGTTCCGCGGCGGCGTTGCGGACCAGGGTGCGCAGGTGCTGGCGGTCGATCCCGGGGTGCGCGTCCACCAGTTCGCCCAGCGCGGCGTCGCCCTCGGCCAGCAGGCGCTCGCGCCAGGCCTCGACGCGGTGCAGGGCCGCGGTCTCCTTCGCCGACTGGCCCTTGTCGTGGTCGAGCGCGGCGCGGATCGCCTCCAGCGTGGCCTCGTCCTCGTGGCGCATGTGCTTGGCCAGGAACTGCAGCTGGCGCTTGCGCGCGATCGGCGCGCGGATGCGCTGGGTGTCGTGGATCACGCCGAGCATGTCCTCCGGGATCGGCAGCTGCGCCAGCTGGCTTTCGCTCAGGCCGACCAGGCGTTCGCCCAGGTCGAAGATCGCCAGCGCCTCGCGGCGGTTCTGGCTCCGGCTGGGGCTGAGGTAGTCGCCCGTCTCTTCATCGATTCCACGCATGCGGCAAGGATAAGTCTTTGAGCACCATGAACGAAGTCGTCAGCACCGCCCACGAGTCCGTCGAGGCGCGCAGCGCGCGCCTGTCGCAGATCGCCGAGGACGTGCTCGCGCGCTGCCGCGCGCACGGCGCCGGCCAGGCCGAGGTCTCCATCGACGAATCGCGCGGGCTCGCGGTCAACGCCCGCGTCGGCGAGGTCGAGACGGTCGAGCACACCCGCGACCGCGGCGTCTCGGTCACCGTCTACCTGGGGCGGCGCAAGGGCTCGGCCTCCACCGCCGACCTGGCCCCGGCCAGCATCGAGGCCACCGTCGCGCAGGCCTGCGCCATCGCCGGCTTCACCGAGGAGGATCCCGCCGCCGGCCTCGCCGATGCGGAGCTGATGGCGCGACCCGGCGCAGACGGCTTCGCCGATTTCGACCAGTGGCATCCCTGGGCGCTCGACGCCGACAGCGCCGTGGCGCTGGCGCTCGAGTGCGAGGCCGCCGGACGCGAGGCCGATCCGCGCATCGCCAACTCCGACGGCGCCTCGGTCAACTCCGGCGAGAGCGTCTCGGTCTACGCCAATTCCCACGGTTTCCTCGGCGTCGAGCGCGGCACCTCGCATTCGCTGAGCTGCTCGCTGATCGCCGGCAGCGGCGACGCGATGCAGCGCGACTACTGGTACAGCGCCGGCCTCGCCCGCGAGGACCTGGAGTCGGCCCGCGCCGTCGGCCGCAGGGCCGCCGAGCGCACCGTCGCGCGCCTGGCGCCGCGGCAGGCGAAGACCGGCCAGTACCCGGTGCTCTACACCGCGGAGACCGCGCGCTCGCTCGTCGGCCACCTGCTGTCGGCGATCTCCGGCGGCGCGCTGTACCGGCGCGCGAGCTTCCTGGTCGACCGTGCGGGCACGCAGGTGTTTCCGGAGTGGTTCGGCCTGGTCGAGGAGCCGCACCGGCGCCGCGGCTTCCGCTCGGCCGCGTTCGACGGCGACGGCGTCGCCACCCGCACCGCGCCCATCGTCGAGAACGGCGTGCTCGCCCGTTACGTGCTCGGCAGCTATTCCGCGCGCAAGCTCGGGCTGGCGACCACCGCCAACGCCGGCGGCGTGCGCAACCTCACGGTGACGCCGAACGCGGAGAACCTCGACGGCATGCTGCGCGGCATGGGCAGCGGGCTGCTGGTCACCGAGATGATGGGCCACGGCATCAACCCCATCACCGGCGACTACTCGCGCGGCGCCGCCGGCTTCTGGATCGAGAGCGGCGAGATCGCCTATCCCGTCGACGAGATCACCATCGCCGGCAACCTCAAGGACATGTTCCTCGGCATCGAGGCGGTCGGCACCGACATCGACCCGCGCTCGCACGTCCACACCGGCCCGATCCTGGTCGGGCGGATGACGGTGGCGGGGGCGGAGTGAACCGGGCCCGGCCGCCGCGCCCAGGGCGCGGTCGATGAGCGGACCGCGTCACCGCTTGCATGGCGGCTGTCGCTGCGGGCGCATGCAGGTGGTCTTCGCCACCGCGCAGGATCCCGGCGCGCTGCAGCCGCGCGCCTGCGACTGCTCGTTCTGCCGTGGGCACGGCGCGGCCTGGGTCTCGGACCCGGCCGGCGCGCTCGAGGTGACCGAAGTCGTGCCGGGCGCGCTGCGCGAGGTCCGCCAGGGGTCGGCTTCGGCGCGTTTCGTGCTGTGCGCGGACTGCGGCCTGCTGGTGTGCGTGCTGCTGGACGATGCCGATGGCGTCTTCGCCGCGGTGAACGCCTCCTGCCTGGCGGAGGCGGACCGTCTGCGGGTCGCACAGCCCGCGTCGCCGCAGACCCTGCCGGTGTCCGAGCGACGCGCGCGCTGGAAGGCGCTGTGGGTGCGCCAGGTGCGCGTGGTGCGCACAGCGGCATGAGGTCGGCGCAAGGCCAGCCGGCCCGGCGGCGGATGCGCACCGGCGCGAGACTGGGCATCGCGGCCATGGCCTGCGTGGCGGCGGCACTGGCGCTGGCTTCGCTCGTAGCCGGTGGCGACCTGCTCGACCTGCGCCTGCCCGGCGGCCTGCCACTCGGCAACCTGCTGGCGTGGCTGGTGCCGTGCGGGCTGTCCGCGGCAGCCCTCGCACTCGCGCCGGTTCCCGGCCGAGCCCTTCGTTTCGCGCGCGTGTCCTGCGTCTTCGCCGTGGCCTGGCTGCCGGTCTCGCTCGCGCTGGCGGACGACCTCGCGCTCAACTTCTCGGGCGGGCGGGGAACCGCCTGGCTCGCCTTCAGCCTCGCCGTCGCCGCCTGTGCCGCAGCCGCGTTGCCGACGGCTGCGCTCGCGGCGCTGATCCGCCGCCGGCGCGCTGGCGCGGCCGACCGCCGCACCGCGTAACGATCCGATCACCGTGTCCTAACCTGTCGTCCGGAGCATGCGGCTGCGCATCCGGCAGCAGCATCGGCGCCGCGCGCATCCGATCCGGTGCGGGCACGGCTGCGCGCCTCGTCTCCGCGGGCCCGATCCGCTCCGGGCCGTGAACGCCAGCTCCAAAGGCCGCCATGCCTGGACGGCCCCGATACCGGCACATGCCCCACGACTCCACTCCGCCGCCGCAGCGCATCGCCTGGATCGACTGCCTGAAGGGCGTCGCCATCGCGCTGGTGGTGGTGCACCACGGGATCGAGCACCTGCTGTTCGCGCTCGGCATGGACAGCCGCGCGGTGGAGATCCTCGACGCGCTCTTCGTGCGGTTCCGGATGGGGGCGTTCTTCCTGGCCTCGGGCATCCTCGCGGCGTCCGCGCTCGGGCGCGGGCTTCCGGATTTCCTCGACCGCAAGCTGGTGCCGCTGGCGTGGACGCTGGTGGTGTGGACGCTCGTCGGCAGCCTGTTCGGCGCCTGGGTCGCACCGCTGTACCGGGAGCAGGCGCTCCCGTCGCTCGCGGACGTCGTGGTGAACCCGCAGGGCAACCTGTGGTTCGTGCACGCGCTGATCGTCTTCAATGCCGTGTGCTACGCCGCGCTGCGGGCGCCGCGCGCCGTCGCGTCGCTGTCGGTGGTCGCCGCCGTGGTGCTCTACCTCGGCGTGCCGGACCTGCCGCCGGTGCTGTACCGGATCCTGGAGTACTACCCGTTCTTCGCCGCCGGGGCCTTATTCGGGCACGGCATCGTCGAGTTCTTCCGCGTGCCGGCGCGGGTGTGGACGGCGCTGGCGGCGGGATCGGCGATGTTCGCGGCCGCGGCCGGCGCGGAGCTGGCCGGGGTGGACAGCGACGCGCTGGTCCTGGTCATGCGGGTGGCCGCGGTCGCCGCCGCCATCGCCTGCATCCGCCTGCTCACGCGGTGGCGGCCGGTCGCCACCGCGCTCGGCTACCTGGGCAGGAACAGCCTCTACATCTTCCTGCTGCACCAGTTCCTGATCGCGCTGATGCGGGCCGCCTACGAGGCGGGGTGGCCACTGCCCGGCTCGGACCTCGGCCTGCTCGCGACGGCGACGGCCGTGGCGCTGGGCGGCTCGCTGCTCCTGAAGTCGCTGTTGATGCGCGCGGGAGCGGGCTGGCTGTTCGCACCGCCGCCCGCGCTGCGCCGGCGCGGCCGCCACGCGGACGCGTCCCGCGCGGGCCGGCGTCGCGTCCGCGACCTGCGGCCCGCGGCGGTCGCCGCACTGCCCCTGCTGGCCGCGACGGGCGCCGCGGCCTGCCTAGCGGCGGCGCCGGACGCGCTCGCCATCCGCCTGCTGGGCGACCTCCCGCTCGGCAGCTTCGTGGCGCCGTTGGTGCCGTGCGGACTCGCAGGCGCCGCGGTGGTGCTGGCCACGCCGCGCGCGGCGCCGCGGCGGCTGTCGGTGGCCTCGCTGACCCTGGCGGCCGCATGGCTGCCGGTGTCGGTCGCATTGGCGGGCAACCTGGCGCTCCAGTTCCGCGGCTGGCGCGGCGCGGCGTGGCTGGGTTTCAGCCTGGCAGTGATGCTCGGCGCGCTGGCTGCGCTCGGCTGGACGCTGACGGCGGCGGCGCGCGCGCGTCATCGCCGCCGCGTCGCCCCGGCCTGATCGCGCCCGCCCGCCACCGTCAGGACCGGCGCACGACGTCGGCGGCTTCATGCCGGCCATGCACCCGCGCTGGCTACCGTCGCCGGTCGAGGTGCCGGGGAGGGCGGATGACGAGTCGGACGGGAACTGCGCACGCGCTGTGGATCGAGGCGGCCGGCCGGGTCGCGCTGCGCCGCGAGCGTCTTGCCGCGCCGCGTCAGGACGAGGTGGAAGTGCGGGCCCGCTTCGGCGCGATCAGCCGCGGCACGGAGGCGCTGGTGCTGGCCGGGCGCGTGCCGGAATCCGAGCACGCGCGCATGCGCGCGCCGTTCCAGGAGGGCGACTTCCCGTTCCCGGTGAAGTACGGCTACGCCTGCGTGGGCGAGGTCGAGGCGGGGCCGGGGGCCCTGCGCGGGCGCACCGTGTTCTGCCTGCATCCGCACCAGGACCGCTTCGTGGTGCCGGCCGAACGCGTGGCCGTGGTGCCGGAGGCCGTGCCCGCCGCGCGCGCGGTGCTCGCGGCGAACATGGAGACCGCGCTCAACGTGGTGTGGGATGCCGGGATCGGTCCCGGCGACCGGGTGGCGGTGGTCGGCGCCGGCGTGGTCGGCGCGCTGGTGGCGCGGCTGGTGACGCGCATGCCCGGGACCGACTGCAGCCTGGTCGACATCGCGCCGGAGCGCGCCGGCCTCGCACGCGCGCTCGGCGCCGGCTTCGCCGATCCCGCGCATGCGCCGCGCGACTGCGACGTCGTCGTCCACGCCAGCGCCAGCGAGGCCGGGCTCGCCACCGCGATCGACTGCGCCGGCTTCGAGGCGCGCGTCGTCGAGGCGAGCTGGTACGGCGACGGCCGGGTCGCGGTGCCGCTCGGCGGCGCCTTCCACAGCCGACGCCTGCGGATCGTGGGTTCGCAGGTGGGGCATGTCCCGACGGCGCGCCGCGCGCGCTGGCCCTATGGTCGGCGCATGGCGGCGGCGCTGCGCCTGCTCGACGACCCGTGCCTCGACGCGCTGGTCTCCGGCGAGAGCGCCTTCGCCGGGCTCGCCGACGCCTATCCGCGCGTGCTCGCCGACCCTGCGACGCTGTGCCACCGCGTCGTCTATCCCGGCGCCTGATTCCACCCATCCGCAAGAGGAAGACCCGCATGTTCGCCGTCGAAGTCCGCGACCACGTCATGATCGCCCACAGCCTGCCGGGGGAGGTGTTCGGGCCCGCCCAGGGCCTGCACGGCGCGACCTTCGTGGTCGACGCCGCGTTCTACGCCGAGGCGCTCGACGACGACGGGCTGGTGGTCGACATCGGCCTGGCGACGGCACTGCTGGCCGAGACGCTGGCGCCGCTCAACTACCAGAACCTCGACGCGCTGCCGCAGTTCGCCGGCCGCACCACGACCACCGAGTTCCTGGCCAGGCACATCTTCGACGCGCTGGCCGAGGGCATCCGCGCCGGCCGCCTCGGTGCCGGTGGCGCGCGCCTGGCGAAGCTGCGCGTGCAGCTGCACGAATCGCACGTCGCACGCGCCTGGTACGAGGGCACGCTGTGACGCAACGCGAGCTGGTGTTCGCGATCCCCGGCGACCTCGCCGCGCGGACCGGCGGCTACGGCTACGACCGACGCATGCTCGCCGAGCTCGAGGCGCTGGGCTGGCGCGTGCGCGTGCTGGGGCTCGGCGCCGGTTATCCGATGCCGTCGCCGGAGGAGGTGGCGGCGAGCGACGCCGCCTTCGCGGCCCTGCCCGACGGGGCGCGGGTGCTGGTGGACGGCCTCGCGTTCGGCGCGATGGATGCGCTCGCCGCACGCGAGGGCGGACGCCTGCGCCTGTGCGCCCTGGTCCACCATCCGCTGGCGCTGGAGACCGGCGTGGACGCCGCGCAGGCGGCAGAGCTGGCCGCGCGGGAACGCCGCGCGCTGGCGCGCGCGCGCGCGGTGATCGCGACCAGCCGCACCACCGCGGACGCGCTGGTGGCGCAGTATGGCGTCGACCTCGCCAGGCTGAGCGTGGTGCCGCCCGGCACCGAGCGGCCGTCGCGGCTCGCGCTGCGCGAGGCCCGCGTCGGCCGCGTGCGCATCGTCGCGGTCGGCTCGCTGATCCCGCGCAAGGGCTTCGACGTGCTGATCGCCGCGCTGGGCCTGCTGCATCCGCTGTCGTGGCAGCTGCGCATCGTCGGCGGCGAACGCGACGCGGCCACCGCCGCGGCCCTGCGCGGGCAGGTGCGGTCGCTGCACCTCGACGACCGCGTGCGCTTCGTCGGCGAGGTCGCCGACACCGCTCCGGAACTCGCCGATGCCGACGTGTTCGCGCTGCCGAGCCGCCACGAGGGCTACGGCATGGTGTTCGCCGAGGCCATGGCGCACGGCCTGCCGGTGGTCGCCTGCCGCGCCGGCGCGGTGCCGGAGGTCGTCCCGGACACCGCGGGGCTGCTGGTGCCGGTCGACGACGTGCAGGCGCTGGCCGATGCGCTGCGGCGCCTGATCGGCGATGCCGGCCTGCGCACCCGGCTATCGGCCGGCGCGCTGCGTGCGGCTCGGGCGCTGCCGGGCTGGACCGAATCGGCGCGGGTGCTGGCGCGCGCGCTGGAGGCGGCGTGAGCTTCTCCGCGCACTGGCTGGAGCTGCGCGAACCGCTCGACCACGCCGCGCGCGATCCCGCGCTGCGCGCGGCTGCCGCCGCGCTGCTGCGCATGCCGCGCGTGGCGACGGTGGTCGATCTCGGCTGCGGCACCGGATCGAGCTTCCGGGCGCTTGCTCCACACGTCGACGCCGCGCAGGCGTGGCGGCTGGTCGACCACGACCCGGCGCTGATCGCGATCGCACGGCGGCGCATCGGTGCCGCCGCGGCCGTCGAGGCGCACCCGCTCGACCTGCGCACGCTGGACGCGCTGCCGCTGGCCGGCGCCGACCTCGCCACCGCCTCGGCGCTGTTCGACCTGGTCGGCCGCGACTGGCTGCGCGGCTTCGTCGCCGCGTTGACGCAGGCGCGCGTGCCGCTGTACGCCGCCCTGAGCTACGACGGGCACATGCACTGGAGCCTGTCCGTGGCCGACGACGCGGCCGTCGTCGCCGCGTTCAACCGGCACCAGCGCGGCGACAAGGGCCTCGGGCCCGCGCTGGGGCCGGACGCCGCCGGCGCGCTGGCCGAAGCGCTCGCGGCGGCCGGCTATCGCGTCCTCCGCGCCCCGAGCCCGTGGCGGATCGACGCCGCGCACGCCGCGATGCAGCGCGAGCTGCTGCACGGCATCGCCACCGCGGCGCGCGAGACCGGCGACATCGCGGAAGCGCGCGTCGCCGGCTGGCTGCACGCACGGCTGGAACGGGTCGGCAGCGGGACCTGCACGGTCGGCCACGAGGACGTGCTGGCGCTGCCTGATCGGGCCTGAGCTGTCGAGGTTGAAGGCACTCCTGCGGGAGGCGCCGATGCCCGCAGCCGCGACCGCCGCCGTGCCGGGCGCCGCTGCCCCTCAACCCCGCAGGTCGCAGTCGAACACGATGTCGCCGTCCAGCTCCCAGGCGGTGGCGCAGGGCCGGCGCGCCTGCGCCAAGCGCTCGATCGGCGGCAGCGCGATGCCGCTGGGGCCGCAGCCGATGATCAGCGGCGCGATCGCCACGTGCAGGCGGTCGATGCGGTCGGCCTCGATGAAGGCGGCGATGGTGCAGGCGCCGCCTTCCACGAGCACCCGGTGCAGCCCGCGCGCGGCCAGCGCATCGACGATGTCGCCCGGTTCGAAGCGCCCTTCGCGCAGCGGCAGCGCCAGGCAGTCCGCCCCGGGCACCGGCGGCGGGACATCGGTGCCGTGCACGATCAGCAGCGGCGCCGCGCCGTCGTGCAACAGGCCCGCCTGCCGCGGGATGCGTCCGCGCGGGTCGAGCACCACCCGCACCGGATTGCGGCCCTCGACCAGGCGCACGGTCAGGCGCGGGTCGTCGGCGATCACCGTGCCGACGCCGACGATCACCGCGTCCACCAGCGCACGGCAGCGGTGCAGGTGGCGCAGCCCGCCGGGCCCGGAGATGTCGCGCGCGTCGCCGCTGGGCGTGGCGACGCGACCGTCCAGCGACTGCCCGACCTGGGCCAGCACGAAGCGCGGCGCCGCGAGCAGGGGCGCGTAGAGGCCGGCAGCGGCCGCGCGCAGCGGCGCCGGGCCGCCGCGTTGCGCGAGCATGGCATGCCAATGCTCGGCGTCGGGAGCGCCGCGGCGCAGGCGCTGCGGCTCGGCGAGATCGAAGGCCTCGGTCATGGCGCGCTCCGCGAAGCGATTGAGGATCCGCACGCGCGCACCCATATGGGCGACGGCGGTACGTCGCGAGTGTGGGCATGCGCCATGTCCACGGCGCGTCGCCGTTCGCGAGCCCTTCATCGGGGCGTTCCTAGGTTCCGGCGGGACCGGTGGTCTGCTGCCGTCGCGCATGCCGCGTCCCGCGTCGTCCCGCCGCGCTCGTCCACGTATCAGGATCCGCACCATGCCGAGCAGTCCCCAACCCGGTCACGCATCCGCCTTCGGCAACGCCGCCGCCATCCGCTGCGAGCGCGCCGCCTCCGAGATGCGCTCGGGACGCCCGGTCCTGATCGACGACGGCCACGGCCGCCGCATCGCCGCGCTGGCCCTGGACGGTGCGACGGCCGCGACCTACGCCGCCTTCGCCCAGGCCGCGGGAGGCTCGCAGCAGTTGTTCCTGACGCCGACGCGCGCGGCCGTGTTCGGTGTCGATGCGCCCGAGGGCGCGCTGGTGACGCTCGGCGGGATGGACTTCGACGCGATCAACCGCCTCGGCTACCTGCGCGATGCGCCAGCGCCGGCCGCGTGGGAGGCCGGCGGAACCCTGCACGTGGCCGCGGTGCGGGTGGCGCGGCTGGGCCTGTTGCTGCCGGCGATCGTGGTGGCCGACGTCGTTCCGGAGAATCCGGCCTTCGACGGCTGCGGAACGCTGACGCTGGAGGACCTGCAGGAGGGCGAGGACACCGCCGCGCGCGACTTCGAGCTGGTCACCCGCTCGCCGGTGCCGTTGCGCGACATCGGCATGACCCAGTTCGCCGTGTTCCGCGGTGGCCTCGCGCAGCGCGACCAGGTCGCGGTGATCGTCGGCTGCCCCGACCTCGACGACGTGGTGCCGGTGCGCGTGCATTCCTCCTGCCTCACCGGCGACCTGTTCGGTTCGCTCAAGTGCGATTGCGGCGACCAGCTCCGGCACGGCCTGAAGGCGCTCAAGGAGCGCGGCGGCGGCGTCCTGCTCTACCTCGACCAGGAGGGCCGCGGCACCGGCATCGCCGCCAAGATGCGCGCCTACGGCTACCAGCACGACGGCCTCGACACCATCGACGCCGACGCCCAGCTCGGCTTCGGCTCCGACGAGCGCCGCTACGAGACCGCGGTGGCGATGCTGCGCGGGCTCGGCGTGCGCCGGGTCGAGCTGCTGACCAACAATCCGGCCAAGGTCATGCACCTGCGTTCGGCCGGGCTGGACGTGGTCAGGCGCACGCCGGTGACCGGCGAGATCACCGCCGAGAACGAGGGCTACCTGCGCACCAAGGCTGCGCGCGCCGGGCACATGCTCGACATCGACGCGCTGATCGCGCGCAGCTGACGCGGGCGGATCGTGGACGTCCCGCTGTCCCGCATGCCGCAGGACCGCGATGCGGGACGGCAGCGGCACGAGGCGCGATCGGCGTTCGCGGTCGGTGCGCTGCTGCTGGCGGCGCTGGCCTGGATGCTGTGCCGCGCCGGTGCGTCCGCCGAGGCCGTGCTGCCCGCGGCGGCAGCGCTCTACGCGCTGGTCGCGGCGATCGCGCTGCGCTGCATGGCCTCCTCGCATCCCCACGGGCGCTTCGGCGCGGCCAATGCGGTGACCCTGCTGCGTGCGGTGCTGACCTGCCTGGTCGGCGGCCTGCTGGTGGATGCGCCGCTGCTCGCCGGCAGTCGCGCCTGGCAGTGGGGGGCGGTGGCGATCGTGGTCGTGGCGCTCGCGCTGGACGGCATCGACGGCTGGCTCGCGCGGCGGCAGGGCCTGGCGTCGCGGTTCGGGGCGCGCTTCGACCTCGAGATCGACGCCCTGCTGATCCTGCTGCTGTCGGTGGCGGCCTGGCGGCTGGACCGGGCCGGCGCCTGGGTGATCGGCGCCGGCCTGATGCGCTACGCCTTCATCGGGGCGGGGCGGATCTGGCCGTGGCTGGCCGCGCCGCTGCCGCCCTCGCTGCGGCGCAAGGCCGTGTGCGCGGTGCAGGGCGGGGTGCTGTGCGGACTGCTGTCGCCGTGGTTCGTGCCCCCGGCGAGCCAGTTCCTGGCGGCGGCGGCACTGGCGGCGCTGTGCTGCTCCTTCCTGGGCGACGTGCTGTGGCTGCATCGCAGCCGCCCGCGGCATCCGCTGCCCGTGCCGGGCTGAACGCGACCGCGAGCCCGGGCAGCGCGCCGACGAGGTTGACCAGCCCGTACAGGATGGAGGCGGCGACGCCATGGGCGGCCGGCAGGCCCACGAGCGGCCACAGCGCGGCGGCGGCCGCCTCGCGCACGCCCCAGCCGCCCACCGACACCGGCACCAGCATCGCCAGCAGGGCCAGCGGCACCGCGGTGAGCCAGGCCATGGGCGGCAGCGGCGTGCCGACGGCGCAGGCGCACAGCGCGAAGGCGGCGATGTAGCCGCCGACGATGGCGAGACTGCCGGCGCCCTGCCACAGCCAGGCGCGCCCTGCGAACCAGGTGCGGACGACATCGCCGCGCAGCCCGTGCAGCGCGGCCTGCAGGCGGCGCGGTCCGCGCCGCGCGAGCAGGGCCACCGTCGCCGCGCCGGCTGCCAGGGCCGCGGCGACGGCCATCGCGGTCCACAGCGCCACGCGCGGCGGCGCGCCGCCCGCCGCCAGCGGCCACGCCGCCAGGCCGATCGCGACCACCGTCAGCAGCGCGACCTGCCCGGCCAGGCGCTCCAGCACGACCGCCCGCACCGCCGCCCGCATCCGTCCCGGGCGCGCGCGCCCGCTGCGCCACGCGCGCACCGCATCGCCGCCGACGCCGCCGGGCACGCTCTGGTTGAGCAGGGTGGCCAGGTAGTACTCGGCGATCGCCGTGCGCCGCGGCATCGCCTGGCCGAGGCGCCGCGCGGTGAAGCGCCAGCGCTGCGCCGACAGCACGACCTGGGCCTGCACCGCCAGGAGCGCCGCCAGCAGCCAGCCCGGATCCGCCCCGGCGAGCGCGGCCCAGGCGCGCCCGGGATCGGCGAAGGCCAGTGCGAGCACGAGCAGGCCGGCCGGCAGGACCAGGCGCCAGGCGCGCAGGGACGACGGGCGCGGAGGCGGTGCGTCGGGAGACATGGCCGGCACCCTGCCGCAACGGCGCGCGCCCGGGTGTGATGCCGGACGCGGCCGCCGCCCGCCGCGGCACCGTGACCTTCCGCGCATTGACAGTCGCCGCGCGCGCCACCGAGAGTGCGGGCTCGCCACCGTCCACTCCGATGAGGCATCGATCATGAGCGCAACCCCGCCCGGCAACGTTCCGCCGACCACGCCGCCCCCCGAGGGCCCGCCGCCGTCCGGCGCCACGCCGCCCCCGCAGACGCCGCCGCCGGGCTCTCCGCCGCCGCAGACGCCGCCGCCCTACACGCCGCCGGAGGCCCCGCCGCCGGGCGTGCCGGGCGCCGAGGAACGGCAGTGGGCGATGTTCGCGCACCTGTCGGCCATCGTCGGCGCGATCGTGACCTCGGCCTTCCTCTACGGTGCGGCCGCGTTCGCCGGGCCGCTGATCATCTGGATGGTCAAGAAGGACACCATGCCCTTCGTCGACGACCAGGCGAAGGAGGCGCTGAACTTCAACATCACCTTCGGCATCTTCGCCGGCGTCATGTGGCTGCTGACCATCATCACGCTCGGCATCGGCGTGTTCATCACCCTGCCGCTGATGGCGATCGCCGGCATCGTCTGGCTGGTCTTCACCATCATCGCCGCGGTCAAGGCCAACGAGGGCGTGGCCTACCGCTATCCGCTGACCCTGCGCCTGGTGAAGTAGCCCGCGGCGCAGTGCAGGACCCGCAGGACGCCGGCCCCGGGCCGGCGTCCTGCTTTCCGGGGCCTGTCGAAACGCGGGTCCCTGGTGCGTCCAGGGTGCAGGCGCCGGCATCCCGCCGGCCATGCAGGAGACGCCGATGCCCGCGCTGAACCCCTACATCGATTTCGCCGGCCGCTGCCGCGACGCGCTCGACTTCTATGCGCGCTGCTTCGACGGCCGCACCGAGACCCTCATGACCTACGGCAATGCGCCGATGGACATGCCCGCCGACGCGCGCGACAAGGTCATGCACGCCGAGTTCAGGGCGCCGGGCATCCACTTCATGGCCACCGACGGCTGCCCCGGCGGGCACGCGACGCCACCGGCGATGGAGGGGCCCATCTCGCTGGCGCTGCAGCTCGAGGACCCGGCGCAGCAGGACCGGATCTTCGCCGCACTGGCCGACAGCGGCGAGGTGGCCCAGGCGCTGCAGGACACGTTCTGGGGGGCGCGCTTCGGCATGGTCCGGGATCGTTTCGGCATCCACTGGATGCTCAACTGCCAGCGCCCGTGAGTGCGTCGGAGGAGCCCGCGCCGTGAGCGCCTGCGGCCGTTCGGTCTGCCGGTGCGCAACGTCGATGCCCAACGAGGCATGGCCGAGGGGCTGTGCGGGCTGGCGCGGACACGGCGCGCTCGCCTGCCGCGAATGGAACGGGAGGACCTGAAGGCGGTCGCGGGCTCCCGCCGTTCCCGGACATGGCTGCGCTGCGCGACGGCGGGATGGTGGTGCTGGCGCGCATCGTCCATCCCTCGCGCGCCGCGCGCGACGCGATCCACGCCGGCGTGACCGGCGCGCCACGCGTGCAGGCCATGTGCGGCGCGGCGTCCTTCGACAGTCGGCGGACGGCCCACGGCGGGTTCGAGCCGCTGGTCGGCGGCTGAATCCGTGCGGAGGCGGGGCCGGGGGCCGGGCACGGCCGGCACCGTATCCGCGTAGGATGGAAGTCCGGCCGCATCGGCCGCGCTCCTCTCCGGGCTTCGCGCCCGCCTGCCGTCCCGCCGCGTCCGTTCGCGTTCCGCTCCGATCGGCGCCTCCTTCCACGGAGCCACCATGCCCGGCAATTCGACGCGCGGGCCGCGCATGCGGCTCGGCGGACGCGATTTCCCGATCCGCGTCCTGAGCCACCGGCAGCAGCATTGCGACGGCGACGGCGCGGTCGAGCGCATCGGCGTCTCCTCCGCGCGATGGAGCCTGTTCGACCAGCTCCGGCCGGCAGTGCCGGCGCCGGCGGCGGCGATGGTCGGCTTCGGGATCGGCGGGCGACGGATCCCGCAGAGCGGCTGCGGCCTCGGCCTCGCCGGCCAGGTTGTGCCGGCGTGTGCCGCCGACGTCACCGCCAGCGACCATCATCCGCTCGCGGCGGCCTTCCACGCCCACGATGCCGCCGCGAACGGGCCGGGGACCGTGGCCTGCGGGCACCCGGCGTGGGTGCGGCCGGACACCGGCGGCATGCCGGGCTGCACCCGGTGAGCGTCCTCGATGACCACATCGGCGACGACGACGAGCGCATCGATGCGGGCGTGCAGTGCAGCGCCTGCGACGCGGTGTGCTGCCGGCTGCAGGTGGTGGTGATGCCGGAGGACGACGTGCCGCGGCATCTCGTGGAGCGCTCGCCGCGCGGGCTGGAGACGATGGCGCGCGGCGAGGACGGCTGGTGCATCGCGCTGGACGAGGCGCGCATGTGCTGCTCCATCTACTCGCAGCGCCCGGCGACCTGCCGCAGGTTCGTGATGGGCAGCGCCTACTGCCGGTCCGAGCGGGCCGCCTACAGCGACGGCATGCGCCGGAACATTCCCGTGGATCTCCTGTGACCGCTCGCTTCCGCGGGGCGGGCGCCCGCATGACCGACCTCGTCCCGATCTTCCGGCTGCGGCCGCCGCGTGGATGCAGCGTGGGGCCGGACCAGCTGCGCGGGCTGTGGAGCGATGCCTGCGGCTGCCTCGATGTCTCGGTCGGCCGCTGCGTGGCGCTGGACGGCTTCGATGCCCGCGACGGCTATCTGCTCCATGGCGGCGCGGAGCTCGCGCACCGTCCGGAGGTCGAGACCCGCCTGCGCGCGCTGCTCGACCGCGCGCATCTCCTCGGCACGCTGACCCGCATCGCCTGAGCGCGACGGTGGCGCATGACGCGTCGTGGTGTGTAGAAAGGACGGCCCGGCCGTGCCTGCCAGGCGCGGCCCCGATCCGTCCTACCGGGAGACGCCTCGTGACCAAGACCCTGATCGCCGCCGCCTGCGCCATCGGCCTGCTGGCCGGCTGCAACGCGCCCTCGAACGCCGCCCAGGACGGCGCCGGACAGGCGGCGTCCACGTCGCCCGCCGCCGGCGCGCGTCCCTTCCAGAGCAGCGAGGTGGCCAGCTTCGCCGAGCCGTGGGCGATGACCTTCCTGCCCGACGGCCGCCTGCTGGTGACCGAGAAGAAGGGCGCGCTGAAGGTGGTCGACGTCGACAGCGGCGAGGTCGGCGACGTCGGCGGCGTGCCCGCCGTCGACTACGGCGGGCAGGGCGGCTTCGGCGACGTGGTGCTGCACCCGGACTTCGCCGACAACGGCGTGGTCTACCTCAGCTATGCCGAGGCAGGAAGCGGCGACACCCGTGGCGCCGCGGTGGCGCGCGCGCGCCTGGCGCTGGACGACGCCGGCGGCGGGTCGCTCCAGGACGTGCACGTGATCTGGCGCCAGATCCCCAAGGTCAGCGGCCGCGGCCACTACGGCCACCGCATGGTCTTCGACGCCGACGGCATGCTCTGGATCACCTCCAGCGAGCGGCAGAAGTTCGATCCCGCGCAGGACATGCAGTCCAACCTCGGCAAGGTCGTGCGTCTCGAGGACGACGGCTCGGTGCCCGACGACAACCCGTTCCAGGACCAGGGCGAGGTCGCGCGCCAGGTGTGGTCGCTCGGTCACCGCAACATGCTCGGCATCGACTTCGATGCGCAGGGGCGCCTGTGGGTGCACGAGATGGGGCCGCGCGGCGGCGACGAGCTCAACCTGGTCGAGCGCGGCAGCAACTACGGCTACCCGATCGTCTCCAACGGCGACCACTACGACGGGCGCGTCATCCCCGATCACGACACGCGCCCGGAGTTCAACGCGCCGGAGGTGAGCTGGACGCCGGTGATCTCGCCGGCCGGCTTCGTGATCTACGACGGCGACGTGTTCCCCGACTGGAAGGGCGACGGCTTCATCGGCGGCCTGTCCTCGCAGGCACTGGTGCGGGTGGAGTTCGACGGCACCCAGGCGCGCGAGGCGGAACGCTTCGAGATGGGCAAGCGCATCCGCGAGGTGGAGCAGGGGCCCGACGGCGCGCTGTGGCTGCTCGAGGACGGCGACGGCGGACGGCTGCTGAAGCTGACCCCGGCGGCCTGATGGCGTAGGACTGCGAGCGGTGCGGCCGGTATCGCCGGTCGCGCCCCGCGTCAAGCGCCGGCGGCGCGGTCGAGGGCGCGCCCGGCCAGGCGTTCGAACTCGTGCGGATCGTGCGCACAGAACACCTCGACCTCACCGCCCTGCGCCAGCCGGCGCAGCCGCGCCTGGTTGTCCAGGCGCGAGCGCCGGTCCTTCTCCATCAGGGTCTGGTACAGGCGCAGCCCGGGCGTGCACCACGGTTCCGGCTCCATCTCGCGATGATGGAAATAGGCATCGCCGGCCTGCAGCAGCCAGCCCGTCCCGCCGTGGATCGCGATGCCGGCATGGCCGTGGGTGTGGCCCGGCAGCGGGATCATCAGGACCTCCGGGGGCAGGCCGTCCAGCGCGCGCACGCGCCCGAAGCCGAACCAGTCCTCGCCGCGGCCGCCATCGTAGGTGTGCCACAGCTGCCGGCGCGACCACTGCTGCGGGCGATAGCGCTGGCGGTCGAGCCAGGTCCGCTGCGCGAGCGCATCCGCATGCTCCTGGCGCAGCAGGTGCACGCGTGCCCCGGGGAAGTCGTCGAGCCCACCGGCGTGGTCGAAGTCGAGGTGGGTGAGCACGATGTGGCGCACGTCCCGCGGCTGGAAGCCCAGCCGCTGGATCTGGCGGATCGCGGTCATCTCCTCCAGCAGGCGCGGGCTCAGCAGGGACAGGAAGAAGGCGCTCAGGCGCGTGCGCGGATGGCGCACGTCCTGCAGCCCGAAGCCGGTATCGACCAGCACCAGCTCGCTCGCCGTCTCCAGCAGCAGGCAGTGGCAGGCGAGCTCGCCGCGCTGCAGGACGGACGGCGAACGCCCGTCCATCAGGCGCCCGCCGAGCGGGCACGAGGAGATGCAGTTGAGGTGGTGGATGCGCATGCGTGGAGTCCGGTTCGGGCGCCGTCGCCACCCGCGCGCCGCGGTGGAACGCAGCGTGCGACCGGACCGGTCGCTGGCCGGTGAACCCGGCGCCGCCGGCGCGGGTGGCGTGGACTACCATGCGCGCAGCCGTTCACCGGGACACTGCGTGCGCACGATCATCGACATCCGCGGCCTGACCAAGGCCTACGCCTCGGGGCAGCGCGCGCTGGACGCCGTCGACCTCGAGATCCGCGAGGGCGAGATCTTCGCCCTGCTCGGTCCGAACGGCGCCGGCAAGACCACCCTGATCAGCATCGTCTGCGGCATCGTCAGTCCGAGCGGCGGCAGCGTGCTGGCCGACGGTCACGACGTGGTGCGCGACTACCGTGCGGCGCGCGCGGCGATCGGCCTGGTGCCGCAGGAGCTGACCACCGACGCCTTCGAGACCGTGTGGGCGACGGTGCGCTTCAGCCGCGGCCTGTTCGGCAGGCCGCGCGACGACGCCTACCTCGAGAAGGTGCTGCGCCAGCTGTCGCTGTGGGACAAGCGCGACAGCAGGATCATGGCGCTGTCCGGTGGCAT
Source organism: Coralloluteibacterium stylophorae (assembly GCF_018122625.2). Classification (GTDB taxonomy): domain Bacteria; phylum Pseudomonadota; class Gammaproteobacteria; order Xanthomonadales; family Xanthomonadaceae; genus Coralloluteibacterium; species Coralloluteibacterium stylophorae. The sequence continues at coordinate 306,455 of NZ_JAGQFT020000002.1, forward strand.
GAAGCGCCGGGTGCTGATCGCCAAGGCGCTGTCGCACGAGCCGCGCATCCTGTTTCTCGACGAGCCCAGCGCCGGCGTCGACGTCACCCTGCGCCACGAGATGTGGCAGATGGTGCGGCAGCTCCGCGCGCAGGGCACGACCATCATCCTGACCACGCACTACATCGAGGAGGCCGAGGAGATGGCGGACCGCATCGGCGTGATCAACAAGGGTCGGCTGGTGCTGGTCGAGGACAAGGCGGTGCTGATGCGCAAGCTCGGCAGGAAGCAGCTGACCCTCACCCTGCAGGCGCCGCTGGCCGAGGTCCCCGAGGCCTTGCGGACGTATCCGCTCGAACTCTCCGCGGACGGCACCGCCCTGGTCTACACCTTCGACGCGCAGGAGGAGCAGACCGGCATCGCCGCGCTGCTGCGCAGGCTCGACGAGCAGGGCATCGACTTCAAGGACCTGAAGTCGGAGCAGAGCTCGCTGGAGGACATCTTCGTCAGCCTGGTGCGGGAGTCGGCGGCATGAGCGTCAACGTCCACGGCATCGCCGCGATCTACCGGTTCGAGATGGCGCGCACCGGCCGCACCCTGCTGCAGAGCATCGTGCAGCCGGTGCTGATCACCTGCCTGTACTTCCTGGTGTTCGGCTCGGCCATCGGCGGGCGCATGGGCGAGATCGACGGCGTGCCCTACGGCGCCTTCATCATCCCCGGCCTGGTGATGCTGTCGCTGCTGACCGAGAGCATCTCCAACGCCTCCTTCGGCATCTACATGCCGAAGTGGGCGGGCACGATCTACGAGCTGCTGTCGGCGCCGGTGTCGTGGTTCGAGGCGGTGGTGGGCTACGTCGGCGCGGCGGCGACCAAGTCGGTGATCGTCGGCGCGTTGATCATGATCACCGCGCGCTTCTTCGTGCCCTACGAGCTCGAGCACCCGGTGTGGGCGCTGCTGTTCCTGCTGCTGACCGCGGTCACCTTCAGCCTGTTCGGTTTCGTCATCGGGGTGTGGGCCGACAGCTTCGAGCGCCTGCAGCTGGTGCCGTTCCTGATCGTGACACCGCTGACCTTCCTGGGCGGTGCGTTCTACTCGACCTCGATGCTGCCGGCGCCCTGGGACACGGTCACGCTGTTCAACCCGGTGGTCTACCTCATCAGCGGCTTCCGCTGGAGCTTCTACGGCGTGTCGGACGTGAGCGTCGGCATCAGCCTGGGCATGACCGCGCTGTTCCTGCTGCTGTGCCTGGGCGCGGTGTGGTGGATCTTCCGCACCGGCTACAAGCTGAAGCAGTAGCCGTCCTTCCCGCGCTGCGCGCCGGGGCGACGGACGGCGCGGCATCTCAGCCGGGTCGGCCCGGAAGCGAATCCATCCGCCGCGCGAGGTGCGCGCGTTCAGGCGCCAGCCGCGCCAGGGCGATGGCGCGCGCGTAGGCGGCACGGGCGCCGTCGGCGTCGCCGCTGCGCCGGAGCAGTTCCGCACGCACGACGTGGGCCGGGGTGGTAGTCGCGCAGCGCGCCGGCGGCGAGCAGGGCATCGACCTCGGCCAGCGCCGGCGCGGGGCCGTCGCGCATCGCCAGCGCCACCGCACGGTTGAGACGCACGACCGGCGACGGGTCGGCCCGGGCGAGGAGGTCATAGAGCGCGACGATCCGCGCCCAGTCGGTGGCGGCGGCGTCGGCGGCCTCCGCGTGCACGGCGGCGATCGCCGCCTGCAGCGCATAGCCGCCGACCTCGGGCGCCGAGAACGCATGCCGCAGCAGATGCCGGCCCTCCTCGATCAGTGCGGCGTTCCAGCGCCCGCGGTCCTGCTCCTCGAGCGGCACCAGCGCGCCGGCGGCGTCGGTGCGTGCGGGGCGCCGCGACTCGTGCAGCAGCATCAGGGCGAGCAGGCCGAGGGTCTCGGGGCCGGGCAGCAGCGCGGCCAGCATGCGCCCGAGGCGGATCGCCTCGCCCGAGAGGTCGGCGCGGGTGAGGCTGTCGCCGGCGGTGGCCGCGTAGCCTTCGTTGAAGACGAGGTAGACCACGTGCAGCACCGCCTCCAGGCGCTCCGGCAACGCATCGCGCGGCGGCACCTCGTAGGGGATCCTCGCCTCGCGGATCTTGGCCTTGGCGCGGACGATGCGCTGCGCCAGGGTCGGCGCCGAGGTGAGGTAGGCGCGGGCGATCTCCTCGGTGGTCAGCCCGCAGACCTCGCGCAGGGCCAGCGCGACCTGCGCGTCGGGCGCGATCGCCGGATGGCAGCAGGTGAACAGCAGGCGCAGGCGATCGTCCTCGATCGCCCCCGGATCGGCCTCGGCCGGATCCTGCGCCTGTCCGTACAGGCGCTCGGCGATGTCGTGCAGCGAGGCGTCGAAGCGCGCGCGCCGGCGCAGCGCGTCGATGGTCCTGAAGCGGCCGGCGGAGACCAGCCAGGCGCGCGGGTTGTCCGGCACGCCCTGCGTCCACTGCTCGAGCGCGGCGCGGAAGGCCTCGTGCAGGGCCTCCTCGGCGAGGTCGAAGTCGCCGAGGAGGCGGATCAGGGTCGCCAGCACCCGCCGCGATTCCTCGCGGTAGACGCGCTCGACCGCCGCGGCGGCCGCCTGCGCTGCGGGCGCCTCAGCCACGCCAGCCGGGCTTCACGTCCTCGGGCGTCGCCGGCAGGTCGGCCAGCGGCCGGATCTCGATGCTGCCGGTGCGCGCCCATGGGAACTGCTGCGCGATGCGGATCGCGTCGTTGAGGTCGCGCGCCTCGATCAGGTTGTAGCCGGCGAAATGCTCGCGCGTCTCGGCGAAGGGGCCGTCGGTGGTGGACATGCGACCGTTGCGGATGCGCACCGTGGTCGCGGTCTCCACCGGTGCCAGCCGCTGCGAGGCGAGCAGGGTGCCGCTTTCGCGCAGCTCGGCGGCGTGGGCGACGCATTCGCGCATCATGTCGTCCTGCTGCGCCGGGGGCAGGGCATCGAGCAGGTCGGGATCGGTGTTGACCAGCAGCAGGTATCTCATGGCGTCCTCGGTGGGTGGATGTACCCGTGGTCGAACGGCGGGCGCGGGATTCGACAGCGCCTGCGTCCGGATCGCCGCCGCGGCGCGGGCGCGATTGCAGCACATCGACCCGGCAGGCACATCGCGCACCACCGCATTTCACGGACGCTGGAGACGGCGTGGCCAACGATGCGGCGCATGGCGATCCGCATCGGCATCTCCGGCTGGCGCTACGCGCCCTGGCGCGGCGTCTTCTATCCCGCAGGCCTGCCGCAGCGCGCGGAGCTCCAGTACGCGGCGCAGCGCATGGGCAGCATCGAACTCAACGGCTCGTTCTATTCGCTGCAGACGCCGGAGAGCTACGTGCAGTGGCGCGACGCCACGCCGCAGAACTTCGTGTTTGCGGTCAAGGGGCCGCGCTTCGTGACGCACATGCTGCGGCTGCGCGACCCGTGGAAGGCGCTGGCGAACTTCTTCGCCTCCGGGGTGCTGTGCCTGGACGCCAAGTTCGGGCCGATGCTGTGGCAGCTGCCTGCGCGCCAGCGCTGGGATGCGGCCGTGCTGGAGGCGTTCCTGGAGGGCCTGCCGAAGGACACCGCCGCGGCGCTGGAGCTGGCGCGCGGCTGCGAGCCGCGGATCATGCGCGGGCGCAGCGCGCTGGCGATCGACCGCAGCCGGCCGATCCGGCACGCCATCGAGGTGCGCGACGCCAGCTTCCGCAACGCGGACTTCATCGCCCTGCTGCGCCGGCACAACGTGGCGCTGGTGGTCGCCGACACGGCGGGGCAGTTCCCGTACCTGGAGGACGTGACCGCCGATTTCGTCTACATCCGCCTGCACGGCGACACCGAGCTCTATGCGAGCGGCTACTCCGGCGCCGCCCTCGACGGCTGGGCGCAGCGCATCCGAGCCTGGGCCGCCGGCGGGCAGCCGCAGGGCGCGCGCGTCGTTGCCGCCCGTCGGCCCGCGCGCCGGCGGCAGCGCGACGTCTACTGCTATTTCGACAACGACGCCAAGGTGCACGCGCCCTTCGATGCACAGGCGCTGATGGAGCGGTTAGGCTCGTCCTGACCCTGCTTTCCGATCCCCCCGAAGAGGAGTGCGTGCGATGGGCGTGCGAGCGCTGCTGTATGCGGGACTGTGTCTCTGTCTGCTCGGCGGCTGTGCCGCCGGTGCCGCCGACACCACCGAGGCGGAGCTGGATCTCGACGGCTTCCGCATGACCTTCGACGAGCCCTTCGACAGCCTCGACGTCTCCGCCTGGGGCAAGCCGCGCACGCGCTGGATCGCGCACACGCCGTGGAACGGCGACTTCGGCGATGCGAAGTTCACCGATCCCATGGACAAGTTCCCCTTCACCATCGAGAACGGGATCCTGCGGATCGAAGCGCGCAGGGGCGACGACGGCGTGTGGCGCTCGGGCCTGCTGGCCTCGGTCGACCCCGACGGCAACGGCTTCTCGCAGAAGTACGGCTACTTCGAGGCGCGGATGAAGGTGCCGCCGGGCAAGGGCGTGTGGCCGGCGTTCTGGCTGGTCGGCGTCGACCGCACCGACCACACCCCGGAGATCGACGTGCTCGAGTACTACGGGCACGAGCCGAAGCGCTTCTCCAGCGCGGTGCACATCTGGCCGAAGGAGCACAGCGAGCTCAAGCCCTGGCACGACGTGCACCACACCCGCGTCGACGAGGTGCTGGCCGACGACTACCACCTCTACGGGGTGATGATCGACGAGCAGGAGACGGTCTTCTACTTCGACCGCCGTCCGGTCTGGCGGGTGCCGACGCCCGAGCAGTACAAGGTGCGCGTGTTCCCGCTGGTGAACCTGGCGCTGGGCTCGGGCTGGCCGATCGAGGAGACGCCGAACCCGTCCCATCTCTACGTCGACTACGTGCGCGCCTGGGCGCGCGAGTAGCCGCGGCGGCGCAACGCGCCGCCGTGGCCGTCGCTCAACCGTCGGCGCGGACGGCGGTGCCGTCGGCGACGGCGGCGTCCAACAGCTGCCAGACCTGGCGTTCCACCTCGCCCGCCAGGGCGCGATGGCGTTCGCCGAGCGCCTGCTGCCGGCGGCCGAGTTCCTGCTGGCGCGCGGCCAGCGGCTTCTGCCGTTCGGCGAGCCGGCGCTGCTCGGCGGCGAGCGCCTCCATGTCCTGCTCGAGCTCCTCGTCGACAGCGCCGTGCTCGCCGCGCGCCACCGCCCGCGCCGCGCGCTGCGCATGGCGCGCGGCGATCTCGCCCTGCTTCGCGCCGAGTTCTCCCTGGCGCGCGCCCAGCTCGCCCTGCTGCGCGCCGAGCTCGCCCTGGCGCTCGCCCAGTTCGCCCTGCTGCGCGGCGAGTTCGGCCAGCGGGGCATGCAGCGCGTGCAGGCGCTTCAGGGTCGCCGGGTCGCGGATGACCCAGGCCTCCTCGCCCCTGCGGAACCAGGCCATGGCATCGCCGGATCGGTACTGGCGGTGCGCCGTCTCGACGTCACGGCCGGTGCCGTGCGCCTGCACGTGGCCGCTGCCGTCGAAGGCGACGTAGGCGCGCGCGCTGCTGCCGTCGTCGATGATGTGCAGCCCGGTGACGCCGGCCGGCATGTCCGGCCCCGACGGCGGCGCCGGCGGGGCGGGCGGGCGCGGCGCGTCGGGCGCCGGCGGGGCAGGCGGTGCCGGCGGACGGGGCATGAAACCGCTGTCGGATTGCGTGCCGGCCGTGACGCGATAGGGGACGACGCCCGCGACCGCGACGGCCACGGTGAGGGCCGCGGCCAGGGCGCGGGAGGAGGTGCGGGGGATCTGCAGCATGGCGAGTCTCCGGCTGAGGATGCGGAAGGTGGGGGAGGCGCCGGCGAGTGCCGCCGGCATGTGCGCACGCGCACCGAGCCGCAGCAGCAGGCGCCCGTAGTCGCGCGGGCTGTGGCGGCCCTGCGCCAGGACCTCGGCATCGCAGGCCGCCTCGCGTGCCAGCGCGTACTCGCGCACCGCGAGGTGGGCGAGCGGATGGAAGAAGAACAGGTGGCGCGCGAGCGCCGGCAGCCAGCCCCAGCACAGGTCGTTGCGGCGCAGGTGGGCGAGTTCGTGGCGCAGCATCATGTCGAGGTCGCCGTCGCAGGCCGCGTGCGAGGCGGGCAGCAGCAGGACCGGCCGCAGCGCGCCGGCGATCTGCGGCGAGGCGATGGCGTCCGACATCCGCAGCGGCGCTGGGCGGCGGATCCCGCAGGCCTCGGCGAGGGCGGCGTAGTGCAGCAGGACGTCGGCGTCCGTGCAGGCGCGCGACGCCGCGAGGATGCGCCGGGCCGTGCGCAGCCCCAGCAGGGTGCGGACCACCGCGACCACGACCCCCGCGAGCCATGCGGCCACGAGCAGCTGCGGCCATGTCCATGCCGATGTCGCTGCGCCCGTTGCGGGCGTGGCGGGCGCGAACGTGCCGGCTGCCGACGCGCCGGGACCGATCGACGCGCCGGGCGCGGGCACGATCGGATCCGCCGGCGCCGCCAGCAGCGGCAGTTCGACCGGTGCGCTCCACACCAGGCCCACGACCAGCTGCAGCGCGACCAGCCACCACAGCCGGCAGCGCGCCGCCGCGGGCAGTCCGGGCAGGACGCGGCACAGCGCCCAGACCGCGGCGACCAGCAGGCTCGACTGCAGCACGGTCGCGCCGAGGCGCGGCAGCAGGAGCAGGGCGAATGCCTCGGGGTTCATCTCATTCCTCCCGCCGCCGCGACTGCAGCGTCTCGACCAGGCGTTCGAGTTCGGCGAGCTCGTCGTCGCTCACCGTACCGCGCTCCGACATCCAGGCCACGAACGGCGACACCGAACCCTGCAGGGTCTTCTCGACGAAGCTGCCGACCGCCTCGCGCATGACCTCGCCGGCGCCGGTGCCGGCGGCGGTGTAGCGGTACACGCCGCGGACCTGGCGCCGGCGCAGGTAGCCCTTGCCGCGCAGGCGTTCCATCATGGTCAGCACGGTGGAGCGCGCGAGGCCGCGCGACTCGCCGAAGGCGGCGGCGACCTCGCCGACCGAGGCGCCGCCGCAGTCGGCGAGGTGGTTCAGCAGCGCCAGTTCCTGGTCCCCGATCGATCGACGTCGCACGCCGCGCTCCGATGACTACAAGTGTAGTCAGAGCCTGCGCCGCGACGACACGTGTAGTCAAGCCTGCCGTTGGTCACGCGCAGGCGAGGTCGTGAGGATCTTCTTCATCTTTGCTTTGCGGCGGTGCAGCTAAACAGGCGGCCTTTTGCGCGGCATCCGGCCGCGTCCACCGCAACCGCAAAGGAGAACCGATGCCGTCCGAATCGCAAGCCACCATGCGCGCCGCCGTGCTCGTCGAGCCCGGCCGCTTCGAGGTGCGGGAGGTCGCGCGGCCGCAGCCGGGCGCCGGCGAGGTGCGCGTGCGCCTGCAGGGCAGCGGCGTGTGCGCATCGAACATCCCGGCGTTCGAGGGGCGCGAGTGGTTCTCCTACCCGATGCCGCCCGGCGACCTCGGCCACGAGGGCTGGGGCGTGGTGGATGCGGTGGGCGAGGGCGTCGCCGGCATCCGCGTCGGTGAGCGCGTCGCCGCGCTGTCGTTCAAGGCCTACGCCGAATACGACGTGGCCGCCGCCGACCAGCTCGTGGCGCTGCCGGAGCCGCTCGGCGATGCGCCGTTCCCGGGCGAGGCGCTCGGCTGCGTCATGAACATCCTGCGCCGCGCCGACGTGCAGCCGGGACAGACGGTGGCGATCGTCGGCGTCGGCTTCCTCGGCGCGGCGCTGACCCAGCTGATCACCGGCATGGGCGCGCGCGTGATCGGCATCTCGCGCTCCGATTCCTCGTTGCAGCTCGCCAAGGACTGCGGCGCCTGGCAGACGGTGGCCATGCACGACCACTGGGAGATCATCGAGAAGGTCAAGGCGCTCACCGACGGGGCCTTCTGCGAACGCGTGATCGAGGCCACCGGTAAGCCGTGGCCGCTGGATCTCGCCGGCGAGCTCACCGGCTTCGGCGGCAAGCTGGTGATCGCCGGCTTCCACCAGGACGGCCTGCGTTCGGTCAACGTGCAGCTGTGGAACTGGCGCGGCATCGACGTCATCAACGCGCACGAGCGCGACCCGCAGGTCGCGGTCGAGGGCGTGCGCCAGGCGGTCCGCGCGGTGGCGGAAGGCCGGCTGTCGCTCGCACCGCTGATCACCCACACGTGGGGCCTCGCCGACATCACCGCGGCGCTCGCCGCGGTGAAGGACCGGCCCAGCGGCTTCACCAAGGGCGTGGTGCTGATGGAGGAGGCGACCGATGGCGCGCGCTGACGGTCGCCTGCGGCTCGGTTTCCTCGGCGTCGGCTGGATCGGGCGCCATCGCATGCAGGCGCTGGTCGAGGCCGGGCTCGCCGACGCGGCGGCGATCGCCGATCCGGATGTGTCCTGCCTCGACGAGGCGGCGGCGCTGGCGCCCGCTGCCGTGCGCTGTGGTTCGCTCGACGAGCTGCTCGCGCAGGATCTCGACGGCGTGGTCATCGCCACGCCGAGCGCAGCGCACGCGGCGCAGTCGATCGCGGTGCTGGAGCGCGGCCTGCCGGTGTTCTGCCAGAAGCCGCTGGGCCGCGACGGCGACGAGGCGGCCGCGGTGGTCGCCGCGGCCAGGCGCGCCGACCGTCGCCTCGGCGTCGACCTCAGCTATCGCCACCTCGCCGGCATCGACGAGGTGAGGGCGCTGCTGCGCGACGGCGCGCTCGGTCGCATCTACGCCGGCGAGCTGGTCTTCCACAACGCCTACGGGCCGGGCAAGGACTGGTTCTACGACCGCAGCCAGGCCGGCGGCGGCTGCGTCATCGACCTCGGCATCCACCTGCTCGACCTCGGCCTGTGGCTGCTCGGCGATCCTCTGGTCGAGAACGTCAGCAGCCGCTGCTTCGTCAAGGGTGCACCGCTGCGCGAGCATCCGGAGGCGGTCGAGGACTACGCCACCGCGCGCCTGGATCTCGCCGGGGGCATCGCGCTGGACATGGCCTGTTCCTGGAACCTGCCGGTGGGCGTGGATTGCGAGATCGGCATGCGCCTGTACGGAACGCGGGGCGGCATCGGCCTGCGCAACGTCGAAGGTTCGTTCTACGACTTCGTCATCGAACGCTTCGACGGCCGCCAGCGCATCCCGTTGGCGGGCCCGCCCGACGCCTGGGGCGGGCGCGCCGCGGTGGCCTGGGCACATGCCCTGCGCGCGGACGCCGGCTTCGACGCGGAGATCGAGGGCGTAGTCGCGGTGACCCGGGTGCTGGACGAGATCTACCGGCAGGACCGCGCCTGAGTCCGCGGCGCGGCGGCCATGGCCGCCGCCGCGCACGCCATCGTGCTGTCGCTCAGACCGCCGCGGCGCCGGACTGGCCGCCGGCACTGCGCCGGGAGCGGCGCGCGCCCTGGAGCAGGCCCTGGTCGTGACGCGCCGCCTCGATGGTGCGGGCGAGGCCCTCCTCCGCGCTCACCGTCGGCGTCCAGTCGAGCAGTTCCTGGGCCAGCGAGATGTCCGGCCGCCGCCGCTTCGGGTCGTTCTCCGGCAGCGGATGGAAGCTCAGCGGGGATGCGCTGCCGGTCAGGCGCAGGATCATCTCGGCGATCTCCTTCACCGTGCGCTCGACCGGATTGCCCAGGTTCACCGGGCCCGGGTGGTCGACCTTCATGTAGCGCACGATGCCTTCGACGAGGTCGGAGACGTACTGCAGGCTGCGGGTCTGCGCACCGTCGCCGAATACCGACAGCGGCTCGCCGGCGAGCGCCTGGCGGATGAAGTTGGTGACGATGCGGCCGTCGTGCGGATCCATGCGCGGCCCATAGGTGTTGAAGATGCGGATGATGCGCACCGGCAGCCCGTAGTGGCGGTGGTAGGCCATCGCCGCGGCTTCGGCGTAGCGCTTGCCCTCGTCGTACATGCTGCGCGGGCCGTTGGGATTGCAGTTGCCCCAGTGCTCTTCCTTCTGCGGATGCTGCAGCGGGTCGCCGTAGACCTCGCTGGTGCTGGCAAGGAAGAACTTCGCGTGCTTCTCGCGCGCCAGGTCGAGCAGATGATGGGTGCCGAAGCTGTTGACCTCGAGCGTCTCGATCGGCCAGTGCTGGTACTTGGGCGGCGAGGCCGGGCTGGCGAGGTGCATCACCCAGTCCAGGCCTTCGTCGAGCGCGAGCGGCTGGATGATGTCGTGTTCGATGAAGCGGAAGCGCGCATGGCCCTGCAGGTGCGCGATGTTCTCCCTGCGCCCGGTGATCAGGTTGTCCACCGCGATGACGCGGTGGCCGTCGTCGAGGAGGCGGTCCACCAGATGGCTGCCGACGAAGCCCGCGGCACCGACCACGAGGATCGACAGCGGGCGTTCTGCGGGAAGGGAGAGCACGTTCGTGGTTCTGACCATTGGGTGGCGTTCCTCGATGCATCGTGCGGCGCCGTCGGCAGGACGTCGCGCGATCGGGTTGGGGGCGTTGCCGGAAAGCTTCTTCAGCAGGATGTGCGCGGGGTGATCGGCGCCGGGTGAAAAACGCGAAGCGGTCCGTCCGCTCGCACCGCGCATGCGTCCGAGCCACGCATGCATGACGGTTTCTTCATTCGCCGCTCGCAAACATGGCCGGACGATCCCGACGCCGAAGCGCGGCACGCGCACCACCGTGCATCGCCGTCGTGCGACCTCATGGCGAACGAAGGAACACGTTCTTGCGCGCGATCCTCCCGTTCGCATCCGTCACCGCCAGCAGCGCGCCCGGCGCGCCACGGCTCGTGGCACCACGACTCGACGCAGGCGCCGCGTCGCCGGATCGGGCACGCCTGCGCGCGGCGCTGGCGGTCCGGGGCGATCACGTGCCGGTACGGCCTTGAAAGGAGCGACATCCATGGGCAAGACCCTTCTCATCACCGGCGGCGCGGGCTTCATCGGCTCCTACCTCGCCGACCAGCTGCTCGAAGCCGGACACCGCGTGCGCGTGCTCGACAACCTCAGCCCGCAGGTGCACGGCGGCGACTGCGAGCGTCCCGCATACCTGACCGACGACGTGGAGCTGGTGCGTGGCGACGTGCGCGATCCGGATGCGGTGCAGAAGGCTCTAGAGGGTGTCGACGGCGTCTACCACCTCGCCGCGGCGGTCGGCGTCGGGCAGAGCATGTACCAGGTCGCCGAATACACCTCGATCAACAACCTCGGCACCGCGGTCCTGCTGGAGGCGCTGATCGAGAAGCCGGTCGAGCGGCTCGTGGTCGCCTCCAGCATGAGCATCTACGGCGAGGGCATGTACCGCCGCGGCGACGGCAGCGTGGTGCCGGGCATGCGCCGCGGCCGCGAACAGCTCAAGCAGGCGCGCTGGGAACTGGTCGACGGCGAGGGCAGGGCGCTCGAGCCGGTGCCGACCGCGGAGGACAAGCAGCCCGACCTGTCCTCGGTCTACGCCCTGTCGAAGTACGACCAGGAGCGCCTGTGCCTGATGATCGGCGAGGCCTACGGCATCCCGACCTCGGCGATGCGCTTCTTCAACGTGTACGGTCCGCGGCAGGCGTTGTCCAATCCCTACACCGGGGTGCTGGCGATCTTCGCCTCGCGCTTCCTCAACGGCAACGCGCCGATGATCTTCGAGGATGGCCTGCAGCAGCGCGACTTCGTCAGCGTCCACGACATCGCGCGCGCCTGCCGCCTCGCCTACGACACGCCCGCCGCGGCGGGGCAGGTGTTCAACGTCGGCAGCGGCAACGCCTACACCGTGCGCGAGATCGCCGACCGCGTCGGCCAGGCGATGGGCAAGGACATCGCGCCGGAGATCACCGGCAAGTACCGCGTCGGCGACATCCGCCACTGCGTGGCCGACATCGGCCATGCGCGCGAGGTACTGGGCTTCGAGCCGCAGGTACGCATCGAGGACGGCCTCGCGGAGCTGGTCGAATGGCTGCCGAGTGCGGTCGCGGTCGACCGCGTCGGCGAGGCCGGCCAGGAACTGGCCCGGCGCGGGCTGACCATCTGACGCGCGCACCGCGCGCTGCCACCGAGACAGCGGCCCCTCGCGGGCATGAGGAGACGACGATGACCAACAGGCCGAGTTCGGAGACCGGCGCCCGCCCTGGCGTCGGGATGCTGGAATGGTTCCAGACCGGCGATCGCGCCACCGCCGAGGCGCTCGTCGCCGACCTGCGGCGCCTGGGCGTGGAGCGGCTGCGCTTCGGCGTGTCGTGGGCGGACTTCTTCGGCGACGGCGGCCCGGACTGGTACGACTGGCTGATCCCGGAGCTGGCGCGGCACTTCGACCTGCTGCCCTGCTTCTCCTACACGCCGCCGTCGCTGGGCGAGACGCCGAGCACCGCCTCGCCGCCACGCGACCTGCGCGCCTACGCCGACTTCATCGACCAGTGCATCACCCGCTACGGCGCGCACTTCGAGTACGTCGAGCTGTGGAACGAGCCCAACAACGTGCTCGAGTGGAACTACGCGCTCGACAGCAGCTGGACCAAGTTCTGCGAGATGATCGGCGCCGCTGCCAACTGGGCGCGGCAGCGCGGCAAGAAGACGGTGCTCGGCGGCGTCAGCCCGATCGACCCGAACTGGGTCAGGGTGATGTTCCGCAACGGGCTGATGCCCTACATCGACGTCGTCGGCGTGCACGCCTTCCCCGGCAGCTACGACGTCTGCGGCGACTCCTGCCACGACCAGATCCAGCGCGTGATCGACGTGCTGCGCGAGGAGGGGCACCCGGGCGAGGTGTGGCTGACCGAGACCGGCTACTCGACCTGGCGCCACGACGAATTCGCCCAGGTCGACCTCGCCGCCGGGATCCAGGACCTGCCGGTCGGCCGCATCTACTGGCTGACGCTGCGCGACCTCGCCGGCGACCGTCCGTCCATGGCGGGCCTGCACAACGATCCGCGCGACTACCACTTCGGCATCCAGGACCAGCACGGCCGCCCCAAGCTGCTGTACCGGCTGTGGTCGGACGGCGGACTGGACGCGGTGCGCGCCGCGGCGCGCTGGCCGACGCGGGCGCCGTCGCGCGAGCCTTTCACCCTGGTCACCGGCGGTGCCGGCTTCGTCGGCTCCAACCTGGTGTCGCGCCTGGCGCGCGAGGGCCGCCGGGTGCGCATCGTCGACAACCTCGCCCGTCCCGGCGTCGAGAAGAACCTGGAATGGCTGCGCAGCCAGCACGGCGAGGCGATCGAGTTCGTGCCCTGCGACCTGCGCGACCGGCACGTGCTCAACCACGCGGTCGAGGGTGCCACCCAGATCTTCCACCTCGCCGGCCAGGTGGCGGTGACCACCAGCCTCGAGGACCCGATCAGCGACTTCGAGATCAATCTCGCCGGCTCGGTCAACGTGCTGGAGGCCGCGCGCCGGCAGAAGCAGGTGCCGGGCGTGGTGTTCGCCTCCACCAACAAGGTCTACGGCGGCCTGGAGGACGTGGCGCTCGAGGTGGCCGATCGCCGCTACCAGCCGGTCGACCCGGCCTACCTGCACCACGGCGTCGGCGAGCACCGGCCGCTCGACTTCCACAGCCCCTACGGCTGCTCCAAGGGCGGTGCCGACCAGTACATCATCGACTACGCACGCTGCATGGGCGTGCCGTCGGTGGTGTTCCGCATGAGCTGCATCTACGGGCCGCGCCAGTTCGGCACCGAGGACCAGGGCTGGGTCGCGCACTTCCTGATCCGCGCCATGCGCGGCGAGCCGATCACCCTCTACGGCGACGGCATGCAGGTGCGCGACATCCTGCACGTCGACGACCTCCTGGACGCCTACCTCCTGGCGGAGAAGAACCTCGCGCGTTTCTCGGGCCGGGTCTTCAACATGGGCGGGGGCCCGGCGAACACGATCAGCCTGCTGCAGCTGCTCGACTGGATTGCCGAACTGGAAGGACGCAAGCCCGAGGTGGATTTCGGCGGCTGGCGCCCGGGCGACCAGCGCTACTACGTCTCCGACACCCGCCGCTTCACCGAGGCCAGCGGCTGGCGTGCGCGCATCGCCGCGCGCGACGGCGTGGCCGACCTGCATCGCTGGCTGCGCGACTCCTACGTGGTGCCGGTGGCGGCCCGGCCTGCGGCGCCCGCACCCGTCGAACTGGCATGCGCATCCAACGCCTGATGCTGAGCGCCGACGCCGTCGGCGGCGTCTGGACCTACGCGCTGGAGCTGGCCACGGGGCTGGCGGAGCAGGGCATCGAGGTGCTCGTCGCCGTGCTCGGCCCGCCGCCGGCGCCCGAGCAGTGCGCGGCGGCGGAGCGGGTTGCCGGGCTCACGCTGCGCCACGGCGATTTCCCGCTGGAGTGGATGCAGGACGCCGTGCCCGAGCAGGCCGCCGCCGGCGAATGGCTGCTCGCGCTCGCGCGCGAGTGGAAGCCCGATGTGGTCCACCTCAACCACTACGGCCACGGGCACCTCGAATGGCCGGCGCCGGCGCTGGTGGTCGCCCATTCCTGCGTCGGCTCCTGGTTCGAATGCGTGCGCGGCGAGCCGGCGGGGCCGGAGTGGGAGGGCTATCGGCGCCTGCTCGCGCGCGGCCTGCAGGGCGCGCCGATGGTCATCGCGCCGACGCAGGCCATGCTCGACGCGACGCAGCGCCTGTACGGCCCGTTCCGCGCGAGCCGGGTGATCCACAACGGCCGGCGCGCCGCGGACTTCCCCGCCGGCGACAAGGCGCCGCACATCCTCAGCGCCGGCAGGCTGTGGGACGAGGCCAAGAACGTCGGCACGCTCGCGCGCATCGCCGGAGAGCTGCCGTGGCCGGTGCGGGTGGCCGGCGACACCGCGCATCCGGAAGGCGGCGACGCCGCGTTCGAGGGCGTGCACCTGCTCGGCCGCCTCGACCCCGCCGCGATGGCGCGCGCCTATGCGCAGGCGTCGATCTACGCGCTGCCCGCGCGCTACGAACCCTTCGGGCTGTCGGCGCTGGAGGCGGCGCTCGCCGGCTGCGCACTGGTGCTGGGCGACATCGCCTCGCTGCGCGAGCTGTGGAACGGCGCCGCGGTGTTCGTACCGCCCGACGATGGCGCCGCGCTCGCACAGGCCCTGCGCGGCCTGATCGAGGACGCGCCGCGCCGCGACGAGCTCGCGCGCCGCGCCCACGAACGTGCGCTCGGCTACGACAGCGCGCGCATGGTCGCGCGCTACCTGCAGACCTATTCCGAACTCGTCCGCCCGCCGGAGGCCGCCTGATGCACGTCGTGATGTTCTACCACTCGCTGCTGTCCGACTGGAACCACGGCAACGCGCACTTCCTGCGCGGCGTGGCCAGCGAGCTGCAGCGGCGCGGGCATCGCGTCACCGTGTACGAGCCGGCCGGTGCCTGGAGCCTCGAGAACCTGCTGGCCGAACAGGGCATGGCGCCGGTGGAGGCCTTCCATCGCGCCTATCCGGGGCTCACCAGTCACGTGTACCGGTCGGATGCGCTGGATCTCGACGCCGCGCTGGCCGACGCCGATCTCGTCCTCGTCCACGAGTGGAACGAGCACGACCTGGTCCGCCGCATCGGCCTGCACCGTCGCGACAACGCCGGGAGCTATCGCCTGCTGTTCCACGACACCCACCACCGCGCAGTGAGCGAGCGCGAGGCGATGGCGCGCTACGACCTCGCCCACTACGACGGCGTGCTCGCCTTCGGCGAGGTGATCCGCGCGCTCTACCTCGAGCAGGGCTGGGCGCAGAACTCCTGGACCTGGCACGAGGCGGCCGACGCGCACGTCTTCCATCCCTTCGACGACGTGGCGCCGGTGGACGACCTGGTCTGGGTCGGCAACTGGGGCGACGACGAGCGTACCCAGGAGCTGCACGAATTCCTGCTCGACCCGGTGCGCGAGCTCGGCCTCAGCGGCAGCATCCACGGCGTGCGCTATCCCGATACGGCCAAGGCCGCAGTGGCCGATGCCGGCCTGCGCTACCGCGGCTGGATCGCCAACTTCGACGCGCCGGCCGCCTTCGCCCGGCACCGGGTCACCGTGCACGTGCCGCGCCGGCCGTATGTGCGCATGCTGCCGGGCATCCCGACCATCCGCCCGTTCGAGGCGCTGGCCTGCGGCATCCCGCTGGTCTCGGCGCCGTGGCGCGACGCCGAAGGCCTGTTCGCGCCGGGCGAGGACTTCCTGGTGGCCGAGGATGGGCGAGCGATGCGCCGGCACCTGCGCGCGCTCATCGCCGACGCCGCCATGGCCGCCGAGCTCGCCGCGCGCGGCCGGCGCACGGTCCTCGCGCGGCATACCTGCGCGCACCGCGTCGACGAACTCCTCGCCATCCACGCCGGCCTGGTGCCGGCGCCGCTCGAAAGGGAAACCGCATGAACTTCGCCTTCTTCGGCTCCAGTCTCGTCTCGGCCTACTGGAACGGCGCGGCGACGTACTACCGCGGCCTGATCCGCAACCTCGCCGCGCGCGGGCACACGATCACCTTCTACGAGCCCGACGCCTTCGAGCGCCAGGCGCACCGCGACATGCCCGATCCCGACTGGGCGCGCGACGTGGTCTACGGCACCGCCACGCAGGAGCCGATGCGCGCGGCGCTGCGCGATGCGGCCGGCGCCGACGTCATCGTCAAGACCAGCGGCGTGGGCATCTTCGACGCCGAGCTCGAGGCCGCCGTGCTCGAGCTCAAGCGTCCGCACAACACCGTGATCTTCTGGGACGTCGATGCGCCGGCGACGCTCGACAGCGTGCACGCCGATCCGCACAACCCGTTCCGCGCGCTGATCCCGCGCTACGACATGGTCTGCACCTACGGCGGCGGCAGGCCCGTTGTCGACGCCTACCTCGCGCTCGGCGCGCAGCACTGCGAGCCGGTCTACAACGCGCTCGACACCGCCACCCACCATCCGGTGCCGAAGGATCCGCGCTTCGCCTGCGACCTCGGCTTCCTCGGCAACCGCCTGCCGGACCGCGAGGCGCGCGTGGAGCAGTTCTTCCTCGCCGCCGCCGCGGCCCGCCCCGGCCAGCGCTTCCTGCTCGGCGGCAGCGGCTGGGGCGACAAGCCCATGCCGGCCAACGTGGACTACCTCGGCCACGTCTACACGCGCGACCACAACGCCTTCAACTGCACGCCGCGCGCGGTGCTCAACATCAGCCGCGAGTCGATGGCCCGCTACGGCTTCTCGCCGGCCACGCGCGTATTCGAGGCGGCCGGCGCCGGGGCCTGCCTGATCACCGACCACTGGGAGGGTCTGGAGCTGTTCCTGGAGCCCGACCGCGAGGTGCTGGTCGCGCGCGACGGCGACGAGGTCGCCGCGCACCTCGATGCGCTGACGCCGGAACGGGCCGAAGCGATCGGGCAGGCGGCGCTGCGGACGGTCTGCGCCCACCACACCTACGCGCATCGTGCCGAGCAGCTCGAGGCGCTGCTGGAGGGCCGCGCCGAGCGCGCGGTGCCGGGCCTGGCGGCGACGGCCTGAGGTGGGCATGGACATCGTCATCCTCGGCCTTTCCATCACCTCGTCCTGGGGCAACGGCCATGCGACCACCTTCCGCGGCCTGGTCCGCGAGCTGGACGCGCTCGGCCACCATGTCACCTTCCTCGAGCGCGACGTGCCCTGGTACGCCCCCCATCGCGACCTGCCGCAGCCGCCGTACTGCCGCACCGAGCTGTACGCCGACCTCGCCGATCTCCGCGCACGCTTCGGCAGGACCGTGGCAGGCGCCGACGCGGTGATCGTCGGCTCCTACGTGCCCAAAGGCGTCGCCGTGGGCGAGTGGGTGCAGGAGACCGCGCAGGGCGTCACCGGCTTCTACGACATCGACACCCCGGTGACGCTGGCAAAGCTCTCCGCGGGCGACTTCGAATACCTGCACCCGCGCCTGATCCCCGGCTACGACGTGTACCTGTCCTTCACCGGCGGGCCGACGCTCGGACGCCTGGAGCGGGAATTCGGCTCGCCCTGCGCGCGCGCGCTGCACTGCGCCTTCGATCCCGGCCTCTACCATCCCGAGCCGATGCAGGCGGCCTGGGACCTCGGCTACCTCGGGACCTACAGCGACGACCGCCAGCCGCGCGTCGACGGCCTGCTGATGGCACCGGCGCAACGCTGGCCCGAGGGCCGGTTCGTGGTGGCCGGGCCGATGTATCCGGGAACCATCGCCTGGCCCGGCAATGTCGAGCGCATCGACCACGTCCCGCCAGACGCGCACCGACGCTTCTACAACCAGCAGCGCTTCACCCTCAACGTGACCCGCGACGACATGATCCGCGCCGGCTGGTCGCCGAGCGTGCGCCTGTTCGAAGCGGCGGCCTGCGGCACGCCGATCATCTCGGACGTGTGGGAGGGAATCGAGGCGCTGTTCGTGCCGGGCGAGGAGATCCTGCTCGCCGAGAGCGCGGAACAGGTGCTCGGCTACCTGCGCGACATCGGCGACGCCGACCGGCGCGCGATCGGCGCGCGCGCCCGCGAACGGGTGATGGCCGAACACACCGCCGGCCATCGCGCCGAACAGCTCGTGGCGGTGCTCCACGAGATCGCCGCCGACACGCGCCCCGCGCGCACCGCCTGATCCGAGGAGAGCGATGACCACCCTGAAAACCCTGCAGTCGCACGGCACCGCCGAAGGCCCGCTCGCCGCCGAGATCCGCGCGCTCGGCCCCTGGTTCCACAACATCCACCTGCCCGACGGCAGCCAGACCGCACCCGACCATCCACTCGGCGACTTCCCGCGCTTCAAGTGGGAACGCCTCGCCCCCCACCTGCCGCAGAACCTGGGTGGCATGCGCGTGCTCGACATCGGCTGCAACGCCGGTTTCTACAGCTTCCAGCTCGCCCGCCGGGGCGCGCAGGTGGTGGCGATGGACCACGACCCGCACTACCTGCGCCAGGCCGGCTGGGTCGCCCGGCAGCTCGGGCTGGAAGGGCGCGTCGAGCTCCGCCAGGGGGACGTCTACTCCCTCGCTCCGCTGCGTGGGCAGTTCGACCTGGTGCTCTTCCTCGGCGTGTTCTACCACCTGCGCCATCCGCTGCTGGGGCTGGACCTCGCCGCCGCCGCGAGCCGCGACTACCTGCTGTTCCAGAGCCTGGCCACGACCGGGCCGGCGGGCGCGGGAGAGACGCGCGATCCCGGCTATCTCGGCCGCGACGAGCTGCGTCGCGACGACTGGCCCAAGCTCGCCTTCGTCGAGCACGAGCTGGCCGGCGACCCGACCAACTGGTGGGTGCCGAACCCGCCGGCGATGCAGGCGATGGTGCGCTCGGCTGGTTTCGCGGTGCGCGGCATGCCCGACGACGACGTCTACCTCTGCCGCCGCACCGCCGCGGCCGACCAGGCCGAAGCACGCCTGCACGCGACCCTGACCACGCTGGCGCGCGGCACGCTTTGAGCACGCCCGCGCGCTGCGCGGGCTCCGCTGGCGATCCGCGGCGTCCCGATGCATCGCTCGCTGCGGCCGCCTCGACGTCTGCGTAGGGGGCAGCGGCCGCGACCGGCGACGCGCATCCGCTCTCACGCCCGTATCATTCCGCGGCGGGTAGAACCCCCAGCGGGGCGTGGCACATGGGCGACGCGGCGCGAATGGAATGGTGGCCCGCTGCCGGATGCCGGATGCGCTCCCGGCAACCCGGGCGCGCGATCGTCGCGGGTAGCGGCGCAACTCGATGTTTCGCAACGGGACGACCGTGGATACGCAACGCACACCGCTTGCCATCGTAGGCGTGGGGGCTTCGGCCGGAGGCGTCGAGGCGCTCCAGGAGCTGGTCAAGCGGCTGCCGACCGACGCCGGACTCGCCGTGATCGTGCTGCTGCACATGGACCCGGAGCGCAAGAGCCTGCTCCCGGAGATCCTCCGACGCTGCACGTCGCTGCCGATGACCGCCATCGAGGACGGGATCCGCATCGAACCCGACCACATCTACGTGGCCCGGCCGAGGACGGTGGTGACGGTCGTCGATGGCGTGCTGCGGGTGCGCCTGCCGGCGGGTGACGGGCAGCGCGAGCCGCTCGTCATCGACACCTTCATGAACTCGCTCGCCCACGACCAGGGGCAGCGCTGCGCCGGCGTCGTGCTCTCGGGAACCGGGCACGACGGTTCGCTTGGGCTGAAGGCGGTTCGCAGCGCGGGCGGCCTCACCGTGGTCCAGGGCAGCGACGGCAGCTCGCCGAGCCATGAGGGCATGCCGGCCAGTGCGATCGCCACCGGCGCAGTCGACCTGATCCTGCCGATCGAGGAGATGCCCGAGCGGCTGCACGCCTACTTCGCGCGGCGTCGCGACGCGGACTGGGTCACCGCGCCGACCAAACCGCAGGTGGAAACCCGCCACCGCCTGGAGATCTGCGCGATGCTCAACGCGCAGACCGGCCACGACTTCAGCCACTACAAGCGCCCGACCTTCATGCGTCGCGTCGGACGGCGCATGCAGGTGCTGGGCCTCACCCAGCTCGACGACTACGTGCAGGCGCGGCGTGAGGACGGGGACGAGGTCAACCTGCTCCTGCGCGACCTGCTGATCGGCGTCACGTCCTTCTTTCGCGATCCCGAGACGTTCGAAGCGCTCGAGCGCGAGGTCGTCCCGCGCCTGTTCGAGGGCAGGGGCGAGCGCGACACGGTGCGCCTGTGGGTGCCGGGCTGCGCGACCGGCGAGGAGGCCTACTCGCTCGCCATGCTGCTGAGCGAGCATGCCAGCGGCTTGGCCCAGGCGCCGCGCGTCCAGATCTTCGGCACCGACATCGACGACGCCGCGATCGGCGTGGCCCGCGCCGGGCGCTATCCGCACTGCTGCTGGAGCGGATCGGCGCCGAGCGACGCGAGCGGCACTTCGCCTGCATCGAGGGCGTCTTCGTGGTGCGCAAGCACATCCGCGACCTCTGCACCTTCTCGTCGCACAGCCTGATCCGCGATCCGCCGTTCTCCCGCATCGACATGGTGTCGTGCCGGAACCTGCTGATCTACATGGACACCGAGCTGCAGGCGCAGGTGTTCCCGGTATTCCACTATGCGCTCGGGCACAACGGCGTGCTGCTGCTCGGCGGGTCCGAGACGATCACCCGGCATGCCGAGCTGTTCGAGCCGATCGACAAGAAGCACCGCATCTTCCGTCGCATCGACCGGCCGAGCCCGCCGCTGCAGCTGGCCTCGTCGATGGTCTCCTCCACCCACGTGCCGAGGACACCCGCGGTCGCTCCGCGGCCGCGGGTCGGGCCGAGCGGCATGATCGCGCGTGCGGCCGGCGCGCGGGTGCTGGACCTGTACGCGCCGCCCTTCGTCGTGGTCAATGCCGACGGCGAGATCCTGCACTACTCGGCGCGCACCGGGCGCTATCTGGAGGCGGCGGCGGGTGCGCCCAGCAACAACGTGCTCTCGCTGGCGCGCCGGGGCCTCGCCGTGGAGCTGCGCGCGGCGCTCAGGCGCGCCGTCGACAACGGCCTCGGCAGTACCCGCGAAGGCCTGGTCGTGGAGAGCGAGCAGGGCACGAGCATCATCGACCTGCTGGTCGATCCGCTGCGCGGCGGCGTCGAGACCGGCTATCTCGTGGTCTTCCGCGAGCATGAGCTGGCGTACGGACCGCGCAAGGCGATCACCGCCGACGACCATGGACAGGTCGTGAAGCAGCTCGAATACGAGGCGCGCGACCTGCGCGAACAGTTGCAGGCCGCGACCGAGGAATACGAGACCGCCGTCGAGGAGCTGAAGTCGGCCAACGAGGAGCTGCACTCGATCAACGAGGAGATGCAGTCGGCCAACGAGGAGCTGGAGACCTCGAAGGAGGAGATGCAGTCCATGAACGAGGAGCTGCACACCGTCAACCACGAGCTCAGCGTGAAGGTGGACGAGGTCGACCGCGCCAACAACGACCTGCGCAACCTGTTCGAGAGCACCCAGGTGGCGACGATCTTCCTCGACCGCAACCTCATCATCCGTGCGTTCACTCCGGCGGTGGTCAACATCTACAACCTGATCCCCAGCGACCAGGGTCGGCCGCTCACCGACATCGTCAGCCAGATCGACTACGAGCTGCAGAGGGAGGACCTCGAGCATGTGCTCGGTCGCCAGCTGCCGGTCGAGCGGCGGGTGGCGCGCCGCTCCGGCGATGCGCATTACCTGATGCGGGTGTTGCCGTACCGCGCCTCGGACAATTCGGTCGACGGCGCGCTCGTCACCTTCGTCGAGGTCACCAGCATGATCGCGGCCGAGCGCCAGCAGACGCTGCTGGTCGACGAGCTCAACCACCGCGTCAAGAACATGCTCACGGTGATCATGGCGCTGGCGCAGCAGACCCTGCGGCGGGCGGGCTCGCTGGAGGAATTCGGCAGGAGCTTCACCGGACGCCTGCAGGGGCTGTCGACCGCCTAATCGCTGCTCTCCAGCGAGAAATGGTCGCAGGTCGGACTCGCCGAACTGGTGCGGCAGGAGATCGAGCCGCATCTCGCCGACGGCACCCTGGACAGCAGCGGCCCCGAGGTGCTGCTGGCGCCGGCCGCCGCGCTCGCCTTCGGGATGATCCTGCACGAACTCGCGACCAACGCGATCAAGTACGGGGCACTGTCGCGGTCCGGGGGGCGGATCACGGTGGCGTGGGAGGTCGTGGTGGCGGACGCGGCGCCGCGCCTGCACCTGACGTGGAGCGAGCATGGCGGCCCGGCCCCGGTTCCTCCGCAGCACAACGGCTTCGGCAACGACATGATCGAGCGGACGCTCCGGTACCAGCTGGCGGGCAGCGTCCGCTACGGGCATCCGTCAGAAGGTCTGCGCGTGGAGATCGAGGTCCCGTTCGAGGACTGCATCTCCGTGCGCGCCGCCGGCGTACCGGCGTGATGAGCGACCGGCCGCGGCGCATCCTGCTCGTCGAGGACGAGCCGCTGGTCGCCATGCTGGAGCAGGAAATGCTGACGGAAGCCGGCTACGAGGTCGTCGGCCCCTTCAGCCGCCTCGCCCGGGCCCGCGAGGCCGCGCGCAGCGAGGCCATCGACGCCGCCACGCTCGACGTGAACCTGTTCGGCGAGTTCGTCTATCCGGTCGCCGAGATCCTCGCCGTCCGCGGGATTCCGTTCGCCTTCCTCAGTGGCTACGGTGCGGACGCCGGCGGCGCCTTCCCCGACGCGCCGGTGCTGAGCAAGCCCTTCGGCAGCGAGCTGTTGCTGCAGACCATCCAGGGGATGCTGCGGCAGCGCATGGCATCGGGCTGAGCGCGGCGCCGGTCAGGCTTCGCGCAGCGCGACCCGACACCCGGCGGCCGCGCTGCCCGCCGCCGCTTCCAGCACGTGCATCACTGCGAGCGCTTCCGCGGCGGACACCGGCGGCGGGGCGCCGTGCAGGAGCGCATCGCGCACGCCGGCATAGAACGCGGCGTAGTCGCCCGGCAGCAGCGGCAGCTCGCGGATCGAGCCGTCGCCCGCGACCAGGGAGCCCGGTCGCGGATCGACGCCGAACCCCGCGGTCGCCGGCGTCTGCCCGCGCCGCAGCGCGTCCTCCTGCGGATCGAGACCATGGCGCAGGAAGCTCGCCGCGCTGCCGTGCGCGGCGAAGCGGGGCGCCGGCGCGGCGACCAGCGAGCCGGCGTGCAGGACGACACGGGCGCGCGGGTAGTGCAGGACGACGTGGAAGTAGTCGTCCACCTCGGCGTCGGGGCGCTGGCGCAGCAGGTCGGCCTCGACCGCATCCGGCATCCCGAGGAGCTGCAGCGCCTGGTCGACCAGGTGCGGGCCGAGGTCGAACCACAGCCCGGTGCCCGCGCCCGGCCGTTCGCGCCAGCGCTGCGCCACCTGCGGGCGGAAGCGGTCGAAATGCGAGTGCAGCTCGGCGATCGCGCCCAGCGCGCCGGCGGCCACGAGCCGGCGCAGGGTGAGGAAGTCGCCGTCCCAGCGCCGGTTGTGGAACACGGTCAGGGTGCGGCCCGCGGCTTCCGCCGCGGCGACCACCGCCTGCGCCTCGGCCAGCGTCGGCGCGAACGGCTTGTCGACCACGACGTGCTTGCCCGCCTCGAGCGCGCGCAGCGACAGCGGCGCATGCAGATGGTTCGGCGCCGCGATCACCACCAGCCCGACCTCCGGATCGGC
The DNA here is from genome assembly GCF_018122625.2 of Coralloluteibacterium stylophorae. GTDB lineage: Bacteria > Pseudomonadota > Gammaproteobacteria > Xanthomonadales > Xanthomonadaceae > Coralloluteibacterium > Coralloluteibacterium stylophorae. Next base: position 330,316 of record NZ_JAGQFT020000002.1, read on the forward strand.
CAGGGCCTCATCCGTGGCAGCCACCACGCGCGCGCGCGGGTCGGCGGCGTGCACCTTGGCGGCGTCGCTGGAGACCACCGTGTGCAGGTGCAGGCCCGGCACGTGCCGGATCAGCGGTGCATGGAACACGCTGCCGGCGAGGCCGTAGCCGACGAGCGCGACGTTGACGGTAGCGGTCATGGAGTCTCCTGTGGACGATGCGCCGCGCTTCGACGATGCCGACACGGGCGCACCGCGAGGATGGCGGTCGGCAGGGCGAGGTGGCGCGATGAACGAGGGCGACAGGCACGGCGGCAACGGTGGGCGCCGCGCGCGCCAGGACATCGGCGCGGGCAATGATGCCCTCAAGCGCGTGGATCCCGGGGAGCGCGACCAGGTCGAGCACGGCCTGCCCAAGCGCGCGGCCGTCCTGCACGAGACCCTGCGCCTGCAGGGCGAGGAGGAACTGGCGCGACCCATCGCCGCGCTGGCATGGTCGGCGGTGGCCGCCGGCCTGACCATGGGCTTCTCGATGCTGATGCGCGCCCTGCTGCAGGCGCGGCTTCCCGAGGCCGAGTGGACCTATCTGGTCGACAGCCTCGGCTACTGCTTCGGCTTCGTCGTGGTGATCCTCGCGCGCCAGCAGCTGTTCACCGAGAACACGCTCACCGTGGTGCTGCCGCTGATGTCCTGCCCGACCTGGGCCGGCCTCGGCGGGCTGCTGCGCCTGTGGGGCGTGGTGCTGGCCGGCAACCTCGTGGGGGCGACGCTGTTCGCGGCCGCCGCCCATTACATGCACATCTTCGACGCACCGACCGGCGCGGCCATGATCCGCATCGGCGAGGAGGTGATGGCCAACAGCGCCTGGGAGATGTTCAGCAAGGGCGTGATGGCCGGCTGGCTGATCGCGACCATGGTCTGGCTGATCCCGGCGGCGGAGCAGGCCAAGGTCTGGATCATCATCGGGGTGACCTACCTGATCGGCATCGGCGGATTCACCCACATCATCGTCGGCGCCGTGGAGATCCTGTACCTGGTGTTCGAGGGCCGGCTCGGGCTGCGCGAGTCGGTCATGCATTTCGGCATGCCGACCCTGCTCGGCAACATCGTCGGCGGCAGCTTCGTCTTCGCGCTGGTGAGCCACGCGCAGGTCCGCAACGATCGCGCCTGAGACGGGCGGCTTCTTCATCCGCGCTGCGCATCGGACCTGCTGCACTGCACGGTACGCGGGCTTGCCGCGACTGCACGGGACGACAGATGGACCAGGCTGTGGCGGGCGCCCGCGGGGCGCGGGCATGAGGGGCGGGTTGCGGGCGCTGCTCCAGGGCGTGGCGGCCTTCCTGATCTCCACCGGTGGCGCGGCCACCGCACAGCCATCCACGGCGGCCGCGGACATGGCCGCCGACGGGCCGGCCACCGGGCTCGCGGATTCCGCCGCGCTGCGCGCGACCGTGTTCGGCACCGGTACCGAGGATCGCGCCGATCTGCCGGAAACCGTGCCGGTGCGCGAGATCGAGGTCGACATCCGCGGCAATCGTCCGGTGCCGGAGGTGTTCTGGTTCAACCGCAGGCTTACCGTCTGGTTCTCGGACCAGGGCCGCCCCGCGCCGCTGGCGGTGGTCGTCGCCGGCACCGGCGGCGACGGCAACACCGAGAAGATCGGCGTGCTGCGCGCGGCCCTGTACGGCGCCGGCTACCACGTGCTGACGGTGCCGTCGCCGACCTTCCCGCAGTTCATCACCGCCGCCTCGAGTACCGGCGTGGCCGGCGACCTGTGGCAGGACGGGCACGACCTGCACCGCGCGCTGGTGCAGATCCGGGCCGCGTTGCCGGGCGATCCGGCGATCACCGACATGCACCTGGTCGGCTACAGCCTCGGCGGCGCCAACGCCGCCGTGGTCAAGGCGGTCGATGCACGCGAAGGCGGCCTCGGCGTGCACCGGGTGGTGATGGTCAACCCGCCGGTGAGCCTGTTCAGTTCGATCGGCCGCCTCGACCGGCTGTTCGCGCAGACCATCGGCTCCGGCGACGCCGGCGTGGAGCGCCTGTACCGCCAGCTCTACGCGGAGCTCGCCAACCGCTACGTCGCCTGGAACGCGGTGCAGGTCGACGAGCAGTTCCTGCTGCGTGCGGCCGCGGGCGTGCTGCAGACCGACGCGGAGTTCTCGGCGGCGATCGCGCTGACCTTCCGGCTCGCCCTCGCCAACATTTTCTTCGCCGGCGACCTCTACGCCGGCACCGGCGTGGTGGTGGATCCGGACGATCCGCCGGAGGTCGGCGATCCGATGGAGGCCACGTTCCGCGCGTTGCGCAGCAAGACCTTCGCCGACTACTTCGACCAGGTGTTCGCTCCCTACTACATGGCGCGGCGGCCCGGCATCACCCGCGAGGAACTGGTGCGCCAGAACACGCTGCGGGTGATCGGCCCGACCCTCGCCGACGACGGCGACTACTACGTCCAGACCAACAGCGACGACCTGATCCTCGATGCCGGCGAGCTGGCCTGGCTGCGCAGCACCCTGGGCCCCCGCATCCGCGTCTACGACCACGGCGGCCATCTCGGCAACATCGGCGAGCGCGCGCAGATCCAGGAAATGCTCGCCATGCTCGCCGGGCGCTACGGGGAGGCCGGCCGATGAGGACGCCGATGCTGCTGCTCGCCGGCGTGTTCGCGCTCGCCGGCTGCAACACCCATCTCGAGCGCCACGTGCGCACGCCCGCGGCGGCGCCGGTGCCCGCGGGCATGCTCGGCGCAGCGTCGAGTGGCGACGTCGCGGCCGGAAGCGAGGCGCCGACCATGCCGGGTGCGATGGGCGAGGCCACGCTGGCCGAAGCGTCCGTGCCGGCGACACCGAACGCCGAGCCCATCACCGAGGACGAGGTGCCGCCGCTGGAGGCCTGGGACCCTTGGGAGCGCTTCAACCGCGGCGTGTACCGCTTCAATGCGCGCTTCGACGAGGCGATCTTCCTGCCGGTCGCAGAGGGCTATCGCGAATTCGTGCCCGGCCCGGTGCGCAGCGGCATCCACAACTTCTTCGCCAACCTGCGCGAGGTCGGCACGGTGCTCAACTACGCGCTGCAGGGGCGCCTCGGGCAGAGCGGGCGCAGCCTCGGACGGCTGCTGCTCAACACCACGATCGGCGTCGGCGGCCTGTTCGACGTGGCCGGGCACCTCGGCCTGCCGGCGGCGCCGACCGGCTTCGGCGACACGCTCGCGCACTGGGGCGTGGACGCCGGCCCCTATCTCGTGCTGCCGTTCTACGGGCCCTCGACGCTGCGCGACGGGATCGGCTCGTTCGGCGACCTAGGCGCCGTCCGCGCCGTCGACGCCTGGGGCCTGTACACCAGCGACGGGGCCTGGGCGGTCGGTGCGACGGACGCCGTCGACACCCGCGCCAACATTCCCTTCCGCTACTACGCCACGGGGGCGGCCTTCGACTACGAGCTGACGCGCTTCCTCTACACGCGCAAGCGGCTGCTGGAAACCGAGGGTACGGCCGCGGGCTCCGCCGCGCGCGCCGACGAGGCGGCGGCGCGCTGAAGCCGGGTGCGCCGTCAGCCGCCGGCGTCGAGCCGCTCGAGGAGCCGCGCGATGCCGGCGCCTGCGGTGCAGCGCCAGGATTCGCTGGCGACCTCGGCGATGGCGCCGGGCTGCGGATTGATCTCGATCACCGGGAGGCCCGCGCGGCGCGCCAGCGAGGGCAGCGCCGCGGCCGGATGGACCAGGCCGGAGGTACCGACGACCACCAGCAGCTCCGCCGTCGCGACGACATCGAGGGCGGCGTCCCATGCGGCTGTCGGCAGCGCCTCGCCGAACCACACCACGCCGGGCCGGATCGTGCCCGGGCAATGCGAGCAGGCCGGCGGCGGCAGGCGGGCGGCTTCGTCGGCATCGGCCAGGGCCGCAGCGAGAGGTTCGGGAACCGCGCGCCGGCCGCAGTCGCTGCAGCGCGAGGAGAACAGGCTGCCGTGCAGGTGCACGACGTCGATGGACCCGGCACGCTCGTGCAGGTCGTCGACGTTCTGCGTCACGACACGGACCTCGTGCGTGGCGGCGAGCGCGGCCAATCCGGTGTGACCGCGATGCGGCAGCGCGCGCCGGACCTGCGCCGCGCGCCAGCGGTACCAGCCCCAGACCAGGGCCGGGTCGCGGCGGAAGGCGGCTTCGGTCGCCAGTTCGGCCGGATCGTGGCGCGCCCACAGCCCGGTGAGCGCGTCGCGGAACGTCGGCACGCCGCTCTCGGCGGACATGCCGGCGCCGGTCAGCACGCCGATGCGCATCCTGCCGTCAGCGCGCGCTGCGGGTGAGGATGCGGTGCCCGGCGACCTCCAGCTCGAGCTCGCGCGGCAGGTGCGCGGGTTCGGCCATGGCTTCGCCCTCGCCGCGATCGAGGTACTCCAGGCGCAGCGTGTAGGTGGCATCGTCGGTCAGCTCGGCCTCGATTCCGTTCGGCACGACGCGGTCGCCGACCAGGAAGGACGAGGTCTGCCGCAGGCCCGCGCCGGCGTCGTGGAAGAGCATCAGGTAGCGGAAGTCGCCCGAGCCGCCGCGGATCACCGAGACGTCGGCGAAGACATCGGCGCCGTCCGGCGTCGGCACCGCGCCAAGCACCGCGATCAGTTCGACCGTGCCGTGCTCGCTGTCGGTGCGGTAGTCGGCACGGCCCCCGTCCAGGCGTACGCGCACGTCCGGCGCACCGTCGCCCGGCACGTCCACGGTCGCGTTGCGCAGCCGTTCGCGTAGCTGCCCGACGTCCGGCGGCTCCCGCGGCGCTTCATCGCGCGCGGCGTCGTAGCGCACCGGCGGCGGTGGCGCGGCGATCGGGGCGGCCGCATCCTGCGGCTCAGGCGAACAGCCGGCGGCGAGCGCGCAGGCCAGGCAGACGCCTGCGATGCGACGGGCGATGGCGCTGGACGGCGATGCGGCAGTCATGCCCTGCAGCCTGCGCTCCCTTCCGTCGGCGCAACGTCGAGTCGTCCCGGCGGCGTCAGGAATCGAGGCACAGGCGCCCGGGCGGACGCCTTCGCCGTCGCGGCGCCTCGCCCTGCAGTTCGATGCGCCGTTGTTCCTCGAGCGCGTACATCACGTCGGCGCGGAAGTCGCGGTAGCGCACCTGGCTGTTGTAGGTGCCGACCACCACCGCACGCGGTCCGCTGGTGAGCGGACTGCGGACGATGCGCCGCGCCGGGCTCAACGAGAGGGTGCGATCCACGCCCTTCCCCAGTTCCCGGAGATCCGCCCAGGCCTCGGCGATCTCCTGCTCGATATCGGTTGCCATGCTCTGCCCCCTGTAGGCGTTCACATGAGGCGCCCCCGGCCGGGGCGCAGCCCGACCTTATGCCTGCGCCGGGTGACGGTGTCGTGCGCGACGGCGGTCTTCGGCCCGCCGGCCGCAGCACTCGGTCGGAGCTGCGACGGCAGGACGGCATGCCTGGCGCGAGTTTCGCCGCCTGTCGGAAAAGATTGTTCTATCAGCGGAATAATTTGGGGCCAGTTGTGCCGGAAGCCCGCAACTGCGCGGTTTCTTCCGCCTCCATTCAGCATCGGGACAGCTGTTGTTAAAGTTTCCTTCATGTGAAACATTCGTTTGGAAGCAGGGGAGTCACGGGCTGTTCATATTTCTTTGAACTCGGAGATCCAGGGAATGACCAAGGGCAATACTGCGGGCAAGATGGGGCGCGACCTCAGGCGGTCGGCATTGACGGTGGCGCTGGGGCTGTGTCTCGCATCGACCGCCCAGGCGCAGTCGACGGCGGGTGTGGTCTTCGGCCAGACCCAGCCTGGTGACACGGTGGTCGTGGAGAATCCCAACACGGGGTTCCGGCGCGAGATCACCGCCGATGCCAGCGGTGCCTATCGCGTCCCGGCCCTGCCTGCCGGCGCGTACACCGTCACGGCGACCCGCAGCGACGGCACCACCGATACCCGGACGGTCGCAGTCAATGCTGGCACGGGTACCGCCGTGAACTTCGGTGCCCAGGCCGCCGCCGGCGCCACCACCCTCGAAGCCATCCAGGTCACCGGTGGCCGCATCAACACGATCGATCCGCTGTCGTTCTCCAACAGCACCGTGTTGACCTCCGAGCAGCTCGAGAAGATCCCGGTGCCGCGCGACATCACCAGCGCGGCGCTGCTGGCGCCAGGTGCGAACCGCGGCGACGCTGCCTTCGGCAACCTCGCCTCCTTCGGCGGCGCCTCGGTGGCGGAGAACCAGTACTACGTCAACGGCTTCAACGTCACCAACAGCTTCCGCGGGCTCGATTTCGGCTCCATTCCCTTCGAGGCCATCGCCGAACAGCAGATCCTCACGGGCGGCTACGGTGCCGAGTTCGGGCGCTCGCTGGGCGGCGTGGTCAACATCACGACCAAGAGCGGTACCAACGACTTCCATGCCGGCGGCGTCGTCTACTACGCGCCGGAATCGCTGCGCGACAACCCGCCGAACTCCTACCAGAACGACGGCACGATCCGCTCGGACAACTCCAACGACAACCTCTGGAACGGCTATGCCTCGGCGTGGGCCAGCGGTCCCCTTGTCAGGGACAGGCTGTTCGGCTTCGCCCTGGTGCAGTACGAGAGGGAGAAGGAGACCGCCTACGGCAACTACGTCTCGTCCACCAATTCCGACTTCGACGACGAGACGCCGTCCTGGCTGGTCAAGCTCGACTGGAACATCAACGACTACAACCGGCTGGAGTTCACCGCCTTCTCGGACGAGACCGAGGGCGAGGAGGACGTCTACCGCTCGGAAGGCGATGCGCAGGCGGATCGCGGCGATTATCTCGGCACGGTCCATACCGAAACCGGCGGCGAGAACTACGTCGGCAAGTACACCGGCTACCTGACCGACACCTTCACGCTCTCCGCGCTCTACGGCACCAGCACCTTCAAGCGCAATCTCTATGGCATCACCGCCAATGGCACCCGCCAGTCGTACAACGGCGAGATCGGCTACGCCGAAGGCTGCCCGATCATCGTCGACCAGCGCCTGGACGTGAGCGGCGGCCTGATCACCGGCTGCAACTTCATCGGCACCCTCGATCGCGCCGACGGCGAGGACACCCGCGACCAGTACCGCATCGACGCCGAGTGGGCGCTGGGCGATCACCTGGTGCGGTTCGGCTACGACGTCGACGAGTACGAATCGATCGCCGGCGCCAGCTACGAGGGTGGTGCGCGTTACGCATACCAGAACTACACGCTGGCCGACGGCAGCCGGGGCAATCGCGTCGAGCAGCGAATCTTCCAGAACGGTTCGACGGTCGAGGTCAACCAGCACGCCTACTACGTCGAGGACACCTGGTCGATCACGGACAACTTCAACGCCTACGTCGGCCTGCGCTGGGACAACTTCGAGAACAAGAACGGCGCCGGCGAGGTGTACGTCGAGCAGAAGGACCAGTTCACCCCGCGCCTGGGCTTCAGCTGGGACGTCAACGGCGACAACACCTTCAAGGTGTACGGCAACGCCGGCCGCTACGCGCTGCCGCTGACCTCGTCGGTGGCCATCCGTGGCGCCAGCGCATCGCTCTACAGCCGGCAGTACTTCGCTTACACCGGCATCGATCCGATCACCGGCGAGCCCACCGGGCTTACTCCGCTCAGCGACATCCAGTACCTGAACAACGAGTACGGCGAGGGCAAGAACCCGGATACCGTGGCCTCGACCAACCTCGATCCGCAGTACCAGGACGAGTACATCCTCGGCTTCGAGAAGGCGCTCAACGACAATCTGACCTTCGGGATCCGCGGCACCTACCGCGAGCTCAAGGCGGCGATCGACGACACCTGCGACTACCGTCCCTTCGTCACCTATGCCGAGGAGAACGGCCTCGAGTTCAACCCGGTCAACCCGAACTTCCCCTACTGCCGCATGTTCAACCCGGGCGAGGATCTGGTCACCATCGCCGACGTCGACGGCGACGGTACGCTCGAGACGATCACGATCGACGGCGCCCTCCTCGCACCCAAGGCCAAGCGCAACTACCAGGCCGTCGAGTTCAACCTGCGCGGGCAGTGGGACGACCTGTTCCTGCAGGGCTCCTACGTCTGGGCCAAGAGCTACGGCAACACCGAGGGCGGGGTGAAGTCGGACATCGGCCAGGCCGACACCAACGTCACCCAGGACTTCGACTACCCGGAGCTGGCGATAGGTTCCAACGGCTACCTGCCCAACGACCGCCGCCACACCATCAAGCTCTTCGGTAGCTACGACTTGACCGAGGAGTGGACCGTTGGCGGCAACCTGCTGGTGCAGTCCGGGCGTCCGGTGAACTGCTTCGGGTTCCTCGGCGACGAGAACACCAGCCTGTACGGCAACTCCTACTTCTCGTGCGATCCGGGTGTGCCGGACGAGAACGCGGACAATGGCTCGACCGTCGTCTCGCGCGGCACCGCGGGCCGCACGCCGTGGATCTACACCTTCGACGCAAACCTGGCGTACACCCCGACGTTCGCCGACGGGCGCCTGCGCTTCCAGGTCGACGTATTCAACCTCTTCGGGGGCGAGCGCGCTCTGGCCGTGGACGAGGACGGCGAAGACTCGAGCGGCAACCCGGTCTTGGGCACCACCTACCGCAATCCTCTGGTGTTCCAGTCCCCTCGGCAGGTCCGCTTCATGGTCAGGTACCAGTGGTAAACAAGATCAGGGGGCTCTCTCTCCATTGAGTCTCTTCGCGGCCGCCTCAGGGCGGCCGCCTTTTTCGTGCGTGTTGATCTAGGCTCGAATGATGGACATGCGGTCGCAGCGGCGCTGGCAGCGCGCAGACGGATACTTCGCCGCCCGGCAGTGGCCGGCCGCAAAGGCGATGCTGGAGTCGATCGTGGCCGCACAGCCCGACGATGCCCGTGCCTGGCTGCAGCTTTCCTACGTCGAAAGCTGGCTCGGCGGCCACCGGGCTGCGCGCAGCGCGGTCCTGCAGGCGCATGCGCTGGCGCCGACCGATCCGGAGCGGCTGGTCGAGCTCGCGTCGCGGCTGCGGACCTTCAATCTGATCCCCGAGCTGCATGCGCTGGTCGCGCGACTGCCGCCGCCGGAGCGACTGCCGATCCCGGTGCTGCTGGGGCTGGCCGCGGTGCTGAGCTACATCAACGACCAGACCGGCGCGTTGCGCCTTCTCGACGAGGCGGTGCGTGCGGATCCGGACTACCCGCCCAGCCGGGTGAGCCGTGCGCAGGTGCTCGGCTACTTCGGGCGCAACAAGGAGGCGGCCCGGGACCTCGAGGCCTGCCTGGCGCGTGCGCCGGGGCTCGCGCAGGCGCACTGGCACCGCAGCCGGCTGCGTCGCCAGAGCGCGGAGCGCAACCACGTGCGCGAACTCGAGGTGCAGCTCGGACGGGTGCCTCGCGGCAGCGACGAGGAGGCGCTGCTCGCCTTCGCCCTGCACAAGGAGTGCGACGACATCGGCCGCACGGAACAGGCCTGGGCAGCACTGGAGCGCGGCTGCCGGGCCAAGCGCGCGCGCCTGCCGTACTCGGCGGCGGAATCGCGGACCCTGGTGGATGGGCTGGTCGCGCGCTGCGACGCGGCGTTCATGGCGGCGGAAGACGCTGCCGCGCCGGCGGCGGACGCGGTGGTTCCGGTCTTCATCGTCGGCATGCACCGCTCCGGGACCACGCTGCTCGAACGCATCCTCGCCGGGCACAGTGCCGTGCACGACGCCGGCGAACTCTACGACTTCACCGCACAGATGCGCCTGGCGACCGACCACCACTGCCGCGGACCGATCGACGGCGAGATCGTCGCGCGCGCCGGCTCGGTCGACTACACCGTCGTGGGTGCCGGCTACCTCGCCGGACTCGACTGGCGCCGGAACGGTCGCCGCTTCGTCAGCGACAAGCTGCCGTCGAACTTCCTCAATCTCGGCTTCATCCGCCGCGCGCTGCCGCAGGCCCGGATCCTGCACATGACGCGCGATCCGATGGATACCTGCTTTTCCAACCTGCGCGAACTGTTCTCCGATGCCTGCGCCTATTCCTACGACCAGGCCGAACTCGCGGACTACTTCCTGCAGTACCGCAGGCTGATGGCGCACTGGCACGCCGTCATGCCGGGCGCCATCCTCGATGTCGGCTATGCCGACCTCGTCGCCGAACCGGAAGCGGCGGCACGTCGGATCCTGGCGTTCTGCGGTCTGGACTACGAGCCTGGCGTGATCCGCATCGAAGAGGCCGGCGGCGCGGTCGCGACCGCCAGCAGTCCGCAGATCCACGGTGGCATCCACCGCCGCGGATTCGGCGCCTGGCGCCGCTACGAGCGCCAGTTGGAGCCGCTGCGGCGCGCGCTGGGCGACGCGGCGCCGCAGTGAACCGATCGGCGGCGTCGTTCAGTCCAGCTGGGCGAGCACGTGCTCGGCGCTGGAGGTGCGGAACTCGCCCGGTGCCTCGACGTTGAGGAGGCGCACCACGCCGTCCTCGGCGTAGAGCGCGAAGCGCTTGCAGCGCATGCCCATGCCGAAGGCGGTGGCGTCCATCTCCAGGCCCAGCGCCCGGGTGAACTCGCCGTTGCCGTCGGCGAGCATGCGGATGCCCGGCGGCACCTCGGCCGCGTCCGCCCAGGCGCGCATCACGAAGGCATCGTTGACCGAGAGGCAGGCGACCTCGATCCCGCGGCGGTCGAACTCGGGCATGGCCTCCACGAAACCGGGCAGGTGCTTGGCCGAGCAGGTCGGGGTGAAGGCGCCCGGCACGCCGAACAGCACCACCTTGCGGTCGCGGAAGACGCTTTCGGTATCGACGGTGCGGACCCCGTCGTCGAGCACGTTGAAGTTGGCGTTGGGGAGGCTGTCGCCGACCTGGATCGTCATGGATGTCCTTGGCTCCGGCCCAGTGCCGGCAGATGAACACAGTCTAGCCGCGCGGCGGCGGGCGGGCGCCCGCTGCCGGGGTTGAACTTGAAGCGTCGCCGCCGGGCCACATCTACCGGCCATCGGTGGCCACGGGCCGCCCCCATGTTCGGAGACATCCATGACCATCGTTCGCAATCCCGCCCGGGCCTGGACCCGGGTTCCGGCCGCCACCGCGCAGGCCGAACTCCGCCAGCTCTTCGGCCGCGTCTTCGGCGACGAGCAGGCGGCCGCCGACGCCGCGCCGTCGCGCTGGGCGCCGCGTGTCGACATCCGCGAGGAGGCCGGGCGCTTCGTCATCCTCGCCGACCTGCCGGGCGTCGACCCGCAGTCGATCGAGGTGCAGATGGACGCCGGCGAGCTCACCATCAGCGGCGAGCGCGCCATCGAGGCGCCTGGCGAGGGCGCACGCACGCTGCGCAGCGAGCGTTCGCAGGGTACGTTCCAGCGCCGCTTCACGCTGCCCGACAGCGTCGATGCGGACGGCATCGTCGCCACCGGCCGCCACGGTGTGCTGGAAGTCGTGATCCCGAAGAAGCCCGAGATCCAGCCGCGCCGCATCCAGGTGCAGTGAGCGGCGGTCCGCATCGGCTTCGGCCGGTGCGGGCGGGGCCTTAGAATCGGCCCGCGGCGCCCCCGCGGGCCTTTTCGTTTCCGTTCCCCCGGCGACCCGCGCGTCGCCCCTTCCACGGACCATCGCATGCAGTTCAAGGACTACTACGAGACCCTCGGCGTCGAACAGACCGCCGGCGATGCCGAGATCAAGACGGCCTACCGCCGGCTCGCGCGCAAGTACCACCCGGACGTGAGCAAGGAGCAGGGGGCCGAGGAGCGGTTCAAGGCCATCAACGAGGCCTACGAGGTACTGCGCGACAGGGACAAGCGCGCCGCCTACGACCAGCTGCGCTCGCGCGGCTACCGGCCGGGCGAGGAGTTCCAGCCGCCGCCGAACTTCGGCCAGGGCGGCCCGGGTGGCTTCAACTTCGAGGAGGTGTTCGGCGGCGGTGCGGGCGCCGGCGGCGCCGGGTTCAGCGACTTCTTCGAGTCGCTGTTCGGGCAGCGGCGCGGCGCGGGCGCGCGCGGCACACGCGGACCGCAGGCGGGCGGGGACACCCGCGCCAAGCTGTCGATTCCGCTGGAGCTGGCCTACACCGGGGGGCAGCAGCGCCTCGACGTCGGCGGGCGCATGCTCGACGTGCGGATCCCCGCCGGCATCCGTCCCGGGCAGGTGATCCGCCTGGCCGGGCAGGGCAGCGGCGGCGGCAACCTGCTGCTGGAGATCGACTTCCGCGCGCATCCGCAGTTCGAGGTCGACGGCCGCAACATCCTGCACACGCTGCAGGTCGCCCCGTGGGAGGCCGCGCTGGGCGCGACGGTGCAGGTGCCGACCCTCGGCGGCAACGTCGAGCTCAGGATCCCGCCGGATTCCGATGCCGGCCGCAAGCTGCGCCTGCGCGGCCGCGGCCTGCCGGGCACGCCCGCCGGCGACCAGATCGTCGAACTCGAGATCCGCGCGCCCAGGGCCACCACCGATGCGCAGCGCGCGCTCTACCGCGACATGGCCAGGGCCTTCGAGTCGGCCTGACCTGTCCGCTCGTGCCGGCGATCAGAGCTGGAAGGCGAGGGTGGTGACCAGGCCTTCGGCGGTGTCGCGCAGCACCCCGGGCCGATCGGCGACGTAGCCGCGCGCGCGGTCGCGGGCGAGCGCTTCGATCCAGCCCGCGAGCCAGGCGATGTCGTCGCCGTCGTGGAAGACGACGCCCGCCTCGTGGTTGAGCAGCAGGCTGCGCGGATCGAGGTTGAAGGAGCCGCACAGCGCCAGGCGGTCGTCGAAGACCAGGGCCTTGGCGTGGACCATGGCGTCGACCAGGCTGACCGTCGCGCCCGCCGCGGCGAGCTGGCGTAGCGCCCGGTGCCGCGCGAAGTCGGCGAGGCGATGGTTGCTGCGGGAGGGGATCACCAGGTGCACGTCGACGCCGCGGCGCGCGGCGAGCCGCAGCGCGGTCAGCAGGCCGTCGTCGGGCACGAAGTACGGGGTCACGGCCAGGATCCGCCGGCGCGCGTGCCAGCAGCCGGCGACGATCAACGCGTGCGCGGTGTCCTCGAGCTGGTCCGGTCCGCTCGGCAGGAACTGCGCGAGCCGGCCGTGCTCGGGCTGCGCGGGCGGCGCCAGTGGCGGCGCCCCGCGGCCGGTGGCGGCGAGCCAGTCGGCATCGAAGCGACGTGCTGCCGCCCCCGCGACGGCGCCCTTGAGATCGAAGCTGAGGTCGATCCACGGCGCCTCCCCGGCCCGGCCGAGGAAGTATTCGTCGGCGACGTTGCGTCCGCCGCTCCACAGGCGCGCGCCGTCGGCGATGGTGAGCTTGCGGTGGTTGCGCAGGTTTCGGGGGGCATCGCTGCGCAGCCGGGTGAGCGGGCGGAACAGCTCGACCTCGCCGCCCGCCTCTCGCAGCCGGCGGATGTCGGCCCATGGCAGCAGGGCGATGCTCAGGCCGTCGACCAGCACGCGCACGTGCACGCCGGCTTCGGCGCGTGCGCGCAGCCGCTGCATGACCTCGTGGCCGATGCCGTCGCGGGCGATGATGAAGCTGCACAGGTCGAGGCGCGCGCGGGCGGCGTCGATCGTGTCGAGCAGAGCCTGGCGTGCGGCACGGCCGTCGGCGTGGAAACGAACGGTTGCCGGCGCGGCCGGTTCGAGCTCGAAGGCCGCGGTCAGGGCCTGTGCCCAGCTGGCGACGGCCCCGGGCGCCGGTGCTGCCCGATGACGCGGCAGGCGCGGGAGCTTGCGCCGTCCGAAGCTCAGGTACAGCGGCAGGGCGAGCCACGGTACCAGGAGCAGGGAGAGCACCCAGGCGACCGCGCCCGCCGGCGCGCGGCGCTCGCGCGCGGCCCGGCTGCCGAGGATGTAGACCAGCACCGCGAGCGTGCTGGCGAAGAGATGGGAGGTGGTGAGGGCGGACCACGAGAACATGGCCCGCGAGCCTAGCAGGCGGGCGGGCGCCCGCCGTGGATCACGCCTTGGGCGCGGCCTCGCCGCTGGCGGCCGGCTGCAGCAGGTCGCGGATGACCTCGGTCAGCTGGGCCTCGTTGAAGGGCTTGGTGATGTAGGCCCTGGCGCCCTGGCGCATGCCCCACACCTTGTCGGTCTCCTGGTCCTTGGTGGTGACCAGCACGATCGGGATGTGGCCGGTGGCCGCGTCCTTGCTGATCGAGCGCGTCGCCTGGAAGCCGTTGAGGTTCGGCATGACCACGTCCATCAGGATCAGGTCCGGCAGTTCGCGCTTGGCGACCTCCACACCCGCGGCGCCGTCCTCGGCGCACAGCGGCTCGTGGCCGAGCTTCTCGACGATGCGCTTCATGCCCGCGAGCTGGGAGGGGGAGTCGTCGACGATGAGGATGCGTGCCATGGGTGTCCTGGCGCCTGGGCGCGTGCGGGCGCGGCTGCGCCGATGGTGCGCGAATTGTAGCGGTCCGCGCCGCGCGGTTGAACCGGCGGTGAAAGGCCGATGTCGGCCGGGTGACGGCTGTCGCGCCGCCGTGCTCAGCCGGCCTGCGTCTGCTCGGCGGCCGGGGGCACGATCCACTTCGAGACCGGCTCCACCCGGTAGCTCTGCATCCAGTCCAGCAGCGCGTCGATGTCGTCGCCGATCCAGACGTTGGCGCGCTGCGCGGCCCTGAGGAAGCCCTCGGCGACCATGTGGTCGAGCATCGCCTCGAGGTGACCGTAGTAGCCGGCGACGTCGAGGAAGGCGCAGGGCCGCGCGTGCATGCCGAGCTGGGTCCAGGTCAGCACCTCGAAGATCTCCTCCATCGTGCCGAAGCCGCCGGGCAGGGCGACGAAGCCCTGCGCGCGCTCGAACATGCGCGTCTTGCGCTGGTGCATGGTCTCCACGACCACCAGTTCGGTCAGCCCGGAGTGGGCGACCTCGGCCTCCACCAGCTGGCGCGGGATTACGCCGAAGGCGCGGCCGCCATCGGCGAGCACGGCATCGGCGACCGTGCCCATCAGGCCGACGCGGCCGCCGCCGTAGACCAGTTCCAGGCCGCGTCCGGCGAGCGCGCGGCCGAAGGCGCGCGCCCGGTCGGCGTAGACGGGCAGGCGCCCGGAGTTGGAGCCGCAGTAGACGCAGACGGCGGAGATCGGATCGCTCATGGTGTCCTCGTGCCGGCCCGGGCCGGAAAGCGAGAACCCCGGCGCTGAGCCGGGGTCCTGGGAGCGACGCGGCGCGGAAGGCGCCGGCGTCGTCAGTTCGCCTTGTGGATGGCGCGCTTGTCGACGGCGAGCGCCGCCTCGTGCACGGCTTCCGACAGGGTCGGGTGGGCGTGGACGATGCGCGCGAGGTCCTCGGCGGCGCCCTTGAACTCCATGGTCACCACCGCCTCGGCGATCAGCTCGGAGACGTTGGCGCCGACCATGTGCACGCCGAGCACGCGGTCGGTCTCGGCGTGGGCGAGCATCTTGACCATGCCGGCCGGCTCGTTCATCGCCACCGCACGGCCGACCGCCGCGAACGGGAAGCTGCCGACCTTGTACGGGATGCCCTCGTCCTTGAGCTGCTTCTCGGTCTTGCCGACCCAGGCGATCTCGGGCTCGGTGTAGACGACCCACGGGACGGTGTCCAGGTTGACGTGGCCCGGCAGCCCGGCGATGAGCTCGGCGACCGCGATGCCTTCCTCGAAGCCCTTGTGCGCGAGCATCGGGCCGCGCACGCAGTCGCCGACCGCCCACACGCCCTCGACCGCGGTCTTGCAGTGCGCGTCGACCTCGATGCGGCCGCGGTCGTCGAGCTTGACGCCGCAGTCCTCGGCCAGCAGGCCTTCGGTCGCCGCGCGACGGCCGACCGCGACCAGCAGCCTGTCGACGACCAGCGACTGGTCGGTCTTGCCGTCGTTGTAGGTCAGGTGCACCTCGTCGCCCTGCACCTCGGCCCTGGAGACCTTGGCGCCGAGCTTGATGTCGAGGCCCTGCTTCTTGAACTCCTTGGCGGCGACCTTGGCGACGTCGGCGTCGGCGGCGGCCAGGAACTCCGGCAGCGCCTCCAGCACGGTGACCTCGGCGCCCAGCCGCTTCCACACGCTGCCGAGCTCCAGGCCGATGACGCCGGCGCCGATCACGCCCAGACGCTTGGGCACGGCCTCGAAGTCGAGCGCGCCGGCGTTGTCGACGATGGTCTTGCCATCGAACTTCGCGAACGGCAGCTCGATCGGCACCGAGCCCGAGGCCAGGATCACGTGCTTGCCTTCCAGCGTCTGCGTGCCGCCGTCGGGTGCGGTGACCTCGACCTTGCGGCCGGCCAGCAGGCGGCCCTTGCCGAAGTACGGCGTGACCTTGTTCGCCTTGAACAGCATGGCGACGCCGCCGGTGAACTGCTTCACGATCTTGTCCTTGCGGCCGACCATGGTGCCGACATCGATCGCGGCGTTGCTGGCGGTGATGCCGTGGATCTCGAAGTTGTGCTGCAGGTTGTGGAACTGCTTGGAGGAATCCAGCAGCGCCTTGGACGGGATGCAGCCGACGTTGAGGCAGGTGCCGCCCAGGGCCTGCTTGCCGTCCTTGCCGGCGAAGGCGTCGATGCAGGCGGTCTTCATGCCCAGCTGCGCGGCGCGGATCGCGGCGTGGTAGCCGGCGGGACCGCCGCCGATGACGATGACGTCGAATTGCTCGCTCATGGCTGTTCCTTCTGGAGGCCCGACGCGGCGCGCGCGCGGGCTGAGGTTCCGAGAACCGTCATGCCCGCGGACGCGGGCATGACCGGGGTGGCACGGGACGCCGGCGGCGATCAGAGGCCGACCAGCATCCGGTGCGGGTTCTCGAGCTGGTTCTTGATGTCGACGAGGAACTGCACCGCGTCCTTGCCGTCGATGATGCGGTGATCGTAGGAGAGCGCGATGTACATCATCGGCGCGATCACGATCTGGCCGTTCTCGGCGATCGGACGCTCCTTGATCGCGTGCATGCCCAGGATTGCCGACTGCGGCGGGTTCACGATCGGCGTGGACATCAGCGAGCCGAAGGTGCCGCCGTTGGTGATGGTGAAGGTGCCGCCCTGCAGGTCGTCGAGGCCGAGCTTGCCGTCGCGCGCCTTCTTGGCGAAGCCGGCGATGGTCTTCTCGACGTCGGCGAAGCCCATCGACTCCACGTTGCGCAGCACCGGCGTGACCAGGCCCTTGTCGGTCGAGACCGCCACCGAGATGTCGGCGTAGCCGTGGTAGATGATGTCCTTGTTGTCGACCGAGGCGTTGACGACCGGGTAGCGCTGCAGCGCGTTGGCGCAGGCCTTGGCGAAGAAGCTCATGAAGCCGAGCTTGATGCCGTTGGCCTTCTCGAACTGCTCGTTGAGCGACTTGCGCAGCGCCATGACCTCGCGAAGGTTGACCTCGTTGAAGGTGGTGAGCATCGCGATGGAGTCCTTGGACTGCATCAGGCGCTCGGCGATGCGCTGGCGGATGCGCGTCATCGGCACGCGCTGCTCCGGCCGTGCGCCGCCCGGGGTGGACACGCCGCCGTCCTTGAGGAAGTTGACCAGGTCCTCCTTGGTCACCTGGCCGCGGCGGCCGGTGCCCTCGACGTCCTTCGGGTCGATGCCTTCCTGCTCGGCCACGCGGCGGCCGGCGGGAGACAGGCCGGAGGTGTCGCCCTTGGCCGCGGGCTCGGGCTTGCGCGCGTTGGATTCCTCCTTCGCCGGCGCCGTCTCGCTGGCGGCCTGTGCGGGCGCCTGGCCCTTGTCCTTGCCCTCGGTCTCGTCCTTGGCCGGTGCGGCTTCGGTGGCGGCCGCGGCGGCGCCTTCCTCGATCACCGCGATGACCTGCTGGCCGGTGACGGTGTCGCCCTCGGCCACCTTGAGCTCCTTGAGCACGCCGTCCGCGGGAGCCGGGACCTCGAGCACGACCTTGTCGGTCTCGAGGTCGACCAGGTTCTCGTCGCGCTTGACCGCGTCGCCGGGCTTCTTGTGCCAGCCGGCGATGACCGCGTCGGCGACGGATTCGGGAAGGACCGGGACTTTGACTTCGATGCTCATGGGTGGCTTTCCTGGGTCAATGCAGTGCTGTTGTAGGGGGCAGGCATCCGGCCGCGGTCAGTCGGTGCCGGGGTCGCCGTCGAGCGTGCCGGTGAGGGCGTCGGCGACCAGCTTGGCCTGCTCTGCGGCATGGGTGTTGGCGTGGCCGGCGGCCGGCGCGGCGGAGCGGGCGCGGCCGGCGTAGTGCAGGGACTGCCTGGCGCCGATGCAGGCGCTGAGGTGGTGGCGGATCTGGTACCACGCGCCCTGGTTGAGCGGCTCTTCCTGGCACCAGACGACGTCGGTCGCCGACGCCAGGCGCTCGAGCTCGGCCGCGACCTCGGTCCGCGGGAACGGATACAGCTGCTCCACGCGCAGCAGCGCGACCTGGTCCAGGCCCTGCTTCTCGGCTTCCTCGAGCAGGTCGTAGTAGACGCGGCCCGAGCACAGCACCACGCGCTTGATCTTCTTCGGGGCCGCGACGCGCGCGTCCGGGATCATGCGCTGGAAGCCGCCATCGGCCAGCTCGTCGAGCGTGGAGATCGCGAGCTTGTGGCGCAGCAGCGACTTCGGCGTCATCACGATCAGCGGCTTGCGCGTGGCGCGCTTCATCTGCCGGCGGATCATGTGGAAGGCCTGCGCAGGGGTGGTGGGCACGCACACCTGCATGTTGTTCAGCGCGCACAGCTGCAGGAAGCGCTCGAGGCGCGCGGAGCTGTGCTCCGGACCCTGGCCCTCGTAGCCGTGCGGCAGGAACAGCGCGAGCCCGCACAGGCGGCCCCACTTCGCTTCGCCGGAGCTGATGAACTGGTCGATCACCACCTGCGCGCCGTTGGCGAAGTCGCCGAACTGGCCTTCCCAGATGCACAGCGTGCGCGGGTCGGCGGTGGCGAAGCCGTACTCGAAGCCCATCACCGCCTCCTCGCTGAGCAGCGAGTCGATGATCTCCACGTCCTCGGCGCGCTTGCCCAGGTCGCGCAGCGGCAGCACGGTGCGGCCGGTGGCCTGGTCGTGGACCACGGCGTGGCGATGGAAGAAGGTGCCGCGGCCGGAATCCTGGCCGACCAGGCGCAGCTTGAAGCCTTCCTCGACGAGGGTGGCGTAGGCCAGGTTCTCGGCGAAGCCCCAGTCCATGGCCTGCTCGCCGGCGGCCATCCTGCGGCGGTCGTCGTAGATCTTGGCGACGCGCGCATGCGGCTTGACGCTCTCGGGCAGGGTGTTGATCCGCTGCGCCAGGCGGTCGAGCGTCTCGCGCGGCACCGCGGTCTCCACGGCGTCGGCGAGGCTGCCCTTGAGGTAGGGCGACCAGTCGGTGCTGCTGAAGGAGGTGTCCGGCCGGGCCAGGTCGGCGGCGGCCACGGCACCTTCGTCGAGCCCCTTGCGGTAGGCGTCGACCAGCGCCTGCGCCTCGTCCCCGGCGATCACGCCCTCGCCCTGCAGGCGCTGGGCGTAGAGATCGCGCGTGGTCTTGCGCGCGCGGATGGTCTTGTACATCAGCGGCTGCGTGGCCGCCGGCTCGTCGGCCTCGTTGTGGCCGTGGCGGCGATAGCAGACGAGGTCGATGACGACATCCTTCTTGAACTGCTGGCGGAAGTCGAGCGCGAGCTTGGCGCAGTAGGCCACCGCGTCCGGATCGTCGCCGTTCACGTGCAGGATCGGCGCGCCGACCATCTTGGCGACGTCGGTGCAGTACAGCGTGGAGCGGGCGTCGTCGGGGCGGCTGGTGGTGAAGCCGACCTGGTTGTTGATCACCACGTGCACGGTGCCGCCGACGGCGAAGCCGCGCGCCTGCGACATCTGGAACAGCTCCATCACCACGCCCTGGCCGGCGAAGGCGGCGTCGCCGTGGATCAGGATCGGCATGACCTGGTCGTGCGTCGCGTCCTGGCGGTTCATCTGCCGGGCGCGTACGGAGCCTGCGACCACCGGGTCGACGATCTCCAGGTGCGAGGGGTTGAAGGCCAGCGCCAGGTGCACGCCCTTGCCCTCGGGCGCGACGTCGGCGGAGAAGCCCATGTGGTACTTCACGTCGCCGGAGTGCGCCGGGTCGTCGACGTGCTCGAAGCGGCCCTCGAACTCGGCGAAGAGCTGCTGCGGCGGCTTGCCGAGCACGTTGACCAGCAGGTTCAGGCGGCCGCGGTGGGCCATGCCGATGACGATCTCCTTGATCCCGCCGACGCCGGCGTCGTGGATCAGGGTGTCCATCATCGGGATCAGGCTGTCGCCGCCCTCGAGCGAGAAGCGCTTCTGGCCGACGTACTTGGTGTGCAGGTAGCGCTCCAGCCCCTCCGCGGCGGTGAGCCGTTCGAGGATGCGCTTGCGCTGCTGGGTGCCGAAGCCGAACTGGCCGGCGGTGCGCTCGAGCCTGCTCCACACCCAGCGCCGCTGCTCGGTGTCGGTGATGTGCATGAACTCCGCGCCGATCGAGGCGCAGTAGGTCGCGCGCAGGCGCTCGACCAGTTCACGCAGGCGCAGGCGCTCGGGACCGCCGAACGGGCCGGTCGGGAACTCGACGTCGAGGTCGGCCTTGCCCAGGCCGTGGAATTCGATCCCGAGGTCGGGCGCCTCCGGCTTCTCGCGCATGCCCAGCGGATCGAGGTCCGCGGCGAGATGGCCGCGCGAGCGGTAGGCGGTGATCAGCTTCTGCACCGCGCCCTGCTTGCGCGCGTCGGCGTCGCCGCCCGGGGCGGCCGGGGCCATGCGCCCGGCCTGCTTCGCGGCCTCGGCGATCTGCGCGATCACCGCCGAATGCGGCAGGTCGCGCGCCTCGCGGCCCTTGACGTCGTCGAAGTAGCGTTTCCACTCCGGCCCGATGCTGTCCGGCGCGACCAGGTACTGCTCGTACAGGTCCTCGATGTATGCGGCATTGCCGCCGCCGAGCTGGGAGGTGCGGGAGAACTGCTTCAGTAGATTGTCCACGGCAGAGGCTGGCCTAGCGATCGAGTCTTGGGATGTGGATCCGGAGGCTGGGCGACGGGCCGTGGGGGCGAAACGAGAACGGCGTTCGCCGCGTCGCAGCATGAATCCTCGGGAGTATAGTCCTTGACCTCGCCACCCGGAACCGCTTACAGGCCCAGCGCGCGCAGTTCGACGCAGGGCCGGGCGCGTTCCCAGAGGGTGTCGAAGTGCATCTGCAGCTGGCGCGCGCGGGCCGGATCGCCCAGCGTCGCCTCGCCCTCGGAGCGGCCGGCGACGGGATGGAACAGCGCGTCCCCGCCGTCGCCGGCAAGATAGGCGGACGGGTAGTCCAGGTCGACGGCTTCCTCGACCACCCGCACCTGCAGCGCGCTCGACAGCCGCTGGACCAGCGGGATCAGGGCGTGCTGGTCGCGGGCGAGGAGGCCGGGGTTCTGGACCAGGAACAGCGCCTGCCCGCCGCGCCCGGCGATCGCGAAGGCCTTGAAGGCCTCCACCATCGCAGGCTGCGCGTAGAGTGTGGGGTCGAGGTTCGGGCTCAGCACGCTGAGGCGGCGGCGGGCGCCGCGCACGATCCGCAGCGCGGTGTCCAGGGCGACGTCCCGGCTGCGGACCGCGAAATGCTGGCTGTCGTCGCTCATCGGCACGGACCCCGGATCAGGTGGACAGGGCGCGCCGCATCCGGCGGTGCGCGATCCCAGCCTCCATGAACTCGTCTCCATACGCGGTGAAGCCGGCGCGCGCGTAGAAGGGAATCGCCTGGACCTGGGCGTGCAGGCTCACCTCGTCCCAGCCGCGACGCACGGCCTCCTCGACCAGCGCCTGCAGCAGTGCGCTGGCGACGCCGCGGCCGCGCCAGGCCTGCAGGACCGCCATTCGGCCGATCTTGCGCTCCGGGGTCAGGCGGCCGGTGCCGACGGGCGATCCCGAGGCGTCGAACGCGAGCACGTGGAAGCAGTGCGGGTCGAGCGCGTCCCATTCCTCCTCGATCGGCACCGCCTGTTCGACCACGAACACCGGCTCGCGCACCGCGCGCAGGGCGGGAAAGTCGCGGGTGTAGTCGGCCGGGCGGACCCGCCAGCCGGCGTCGGCGCTCATCGCCGCCTCCGTGCCGGAGCGATCGCGTAGTGGCCACGGGCGGCGAGGACCTCGAGCGCGGCGCGTCCGCGCGCGTCCAGGCGCGCGAGCGCAGCGGCGTCGAGTTCGTCCGCGGCGGCGAGTGCGCGGGCGCTGGCCGTGCCCATCGCGAAGGCGTCGCCGTGCGCGTAGAGCACCCCGCCGCGGCCGGCGCGCGCCCAGGCGTGGCGGGCGTGGGGATGCCGGACCAGGCGCCCGCCCGCCTGCAGGCGGCGCTCGATGTCGGCCGGGCGCAGCGGGCGCGGCGGCGCGGCGATGTCGCCGGCGCTGCGGTAGGTGGTCATGAAGCCGCCGAACCAGTCGCGCAGCGCCGCGTCGGGCAGCTCGCGCAGGCCCACGAGCGCCGCGCGCACGCGCTCCAGGGCCGCGGCGTCGATCTCGGTCGGGTCGGTCGGCGGCACCAGGTCGGGGTCGGCGTAGCGCGTCTCCTCGGGCAGCTGCGCCGCAAGGTGTTCGGCGAGATCCACCATGAGCTCGGCGACCGAGGGCGCGCGCATGCCGATCGAGAAGGTCAGGCAGGCATCCTCGGCCACGCCGTGGTGCGGCACGCCCGGCGGCAGGTAGAGCATGTCGCCCGGCGCCAGCACCCACTCGTGGCTGGGGGCGAAGTCGCGCAGCAGCTTGATCTCGACGTCGTCGCGGAAGTCCGCGGGCGGGTTCGGCCGCGCGTCGATCTGCCAGCGCCGGTGGCCGTGGGCCTGCAGCAGGAACACGTCGTACTGGTCGACATGCGCGCCGACCGACCCGCCGGGCGCGGCGAAGCTGACCATGATGTCGTCCACGCGCCAGCGCGGCAGGAAGCCGAACGCCGGCAGCAGCGCGCGCACGTCGGCGTCCCACTTGTCGACGTCCTGCACCAGGAGCGTCCAGTCGTGGTCGGGCAGGCCGGGGAACTCCGCCTCGTCGAAGGGGCCGGTGCGCAGGGCGTAGTGGTCGCGGCGCCGGTCGTGGCTGATGATCCGGGCCAGCACGCCGTCCTCGCAGGCCAGGCCGGCGAGATCCTCCGGCGCGAGCGGGGAGACGAAGTCCGGGAAGGCGCTGCGGATCAGCAGCGGCTTCTTCTGCCAGTAGTCGCGCAGGAAGTCGGCCGCCGGCATGCCGAGCGGCGGCAGGCCACGCGCGTCGACCTCGATGGGATGCCGCGCCACGTCAGATCTCCGCGGCCAGGCGCGCGGCGAGACCGGTGTAGCGTGCCGGCGTCAGCGCCAGCAGTGCGTCCTTCTCGGCCTGCGGCAGGTCCAGACCCTGCACGAAGGCGCGGATCGTCTCGCGGGTCATGCCCTGGCCGCGGGTCAGCGCCTTGAGCTGCTCGTAGGGCTCGGGCAGACCGTGGCGGCGCATGACCGTCTGGATCGGCTCGGCGAGCACCTCCCACGAGGCGTCGAGGTCCTCGGCCAGGCGCGCCTCGTTGGTGCTGAGCTTGCCCAGGCCGCGCTCCAGCGCGTCGACGGCGATCAGGGTGTGCGCGAACGCCGTACCCAGCGCGCGCAGCACGGTGGAGTCGGTGAGGTCGCGCTGCCAGCGGCTGATCGGCAGCTTGGCGGCGAAGTGCTCGAACAGCGCGTTGGCGATGCCGAGGTTGCCCTCGGCGTTCTCGAAGTCGATCGGGTTGACCTTGTGCGGCATGGTCGACGATCCGACCTCGCCCGCCTTCAGCGCCTGCTTGAAATAGCCCTGCGAGATGTAGCCCCAGATGTCGCGGGCCAGGTCGATCAGG
Source organism: Coralloluteibacterium stylophorae (assembly GCF_018122625.2). Lineage (GTDB taxonomy): Bacteria > Pseudomonadota > Gammaproteobacteria > Xanthomonadales > Xanthomonadaceae > Coralloluteibacterium > Coralloluteibacterium stylophorae. Next base: position 353,908 of record NZ_JAGQFT020000002.1, read on the forward strand.
ACGGTGTTGATGCGCTTGTGCGCGTCCGACAGCTCGGCGATGCCGTCGTGCGGCTCGATCTGGGTGGTGTAGGACATCCAGGCCAGGCCGAGCGACTCGACGAAGCGCCGAGACAGCGTCGGCCACTCGACCTCCGGATACGCGGCCACGTGCGCGTTGTAGTTGCCGACCGCGCCGTTGATCTTGCCGGCGATCTGCACCGCGTCGAGCGTCGCCAGCTGGCGGCGCAGGCGGTGCACCACGTTGGCCAGCTCCTTGCCGACGGTGGTCGGCGAGGCGGTCTGGCCGTGGGTGCGCGAGAGCATCGGCAGCGCCGCGTGGCGATGGGCGAGGTCGCGCAGGGTCTCGACCAGCCCCGCCAGGCGCGGCGCCAGCACGCCGCCCACGCCCTCGGCCAGCATCAGCGCGTAGGACAGGTTGTTGATGTCCTCGGAGGTGCAGGCGAAATGCACGAACTCCAGCGCCGGGCCGAGTTCGGCGTCGTCCTTCAGCCGCTCCTTGATGAAGTACTCGACCGCCTTGACGTCGTGGTTGGTGGTGCGCTCGATCGCCTTGACCCGTGCCGCGTCGTCCACCGAGAAGCCGTCGGCCAGCGCGCGCAGGCGCGCGGCGGCGCCGTCGGAGAAGGCCTCCAGCTCGACGATGCCCGGCTCGGCGGCCAGCGCCAGCAGCCACTCGACCTCGACCCGCACCCGCGCCCGGATCAGGCCGTATTCCGAGAACACCGGACGCAGCGCCTCGACCTTGGCAGCGTAGCGGCCGTCGACCGGCGACAGGGCGAGGAGGGGGGCGGAATCGGCAGTGGTGGACATCGCGCGCTCGTGTCTGCGGCGAGCCGGCAGGCCTCGCTCACCGCGGGAAGGAAGAGGCCGGGGCGGCACGGGTCGCGCGGGCGCCTGCGCCCGTGGATCGCGGCCGGCGATTGTACATCCGCAGGGCGCGCGGCCGGTGCGCGAGAGCGTCACCGGCGCGGCCTATACTCGGTCGCTTCCCCCGCCGCGACGCATTGGAGTGGAGATGAGCAAGCAGCAGACCCGCATCGAGCACGACAGCATGGGCGAGCTCAAGGTGCCCGCCGACGCGCTCTACGCCGCGCAGACCCAGCGCGCGGTGCAGAACTTCCCGATCTCCGGCCTGCGCATGCCGCGCCAGTTCATCCGCGCGCTGGGCCTGATCAAGTCGGCCTGCGCCGCCGCCAACCTCGAGCTCGGCCACCTCGGGAAGGCCGAGGCCAAGGCGATCCGCAAGGCGGCCGAGGTGGTGGCGCGGGGCGAGGTCGATGCGCACTTCCCGATCGACGTGTTCCAGACCGGGTCGGGCACCTCGTCGAACATGAATGCCAACGAGGTCATCGCCACCCTGGCCAATGCAGGCGGCAAGGTCGCGATCCACCCCAACGACCACGTCAACATGGGGCAGAGCTCCAACGACGTCATCCCGACCGCCATCCAGGTCTCCGGCCACCTCGCCGTGCAGGAGCACCTGCTGCCGGCGCTGAAGCACCTGAAGAAGACCATCGAGGCACGCGCGAAGGAGCTGTCGAAGGTCACCAAGACCGGCCGCACCCACCTGATGGACGCGATGCCGGTCACCTTCGGCCAGGAACTGGGCGGCTGGGCGGCGCAGATCGGCTCGGCCATCGAGCGCATCGAGGACGCCGGCAAGCGCCTGCGCCGGCTGCCGCAGGGCGGCACCGCGGTCGGCACCGGGATCAATGCCGATCCGAAGTTCGGGCGCCAGGTCGCCGCGGAGCTGACGACGCTGTCGGGGGTGAAGTTCGAGGCGGCGGCCAATCTCTTCGAGGGCATCTCGGCGCAGGACGCGGCGGTGGAGATGTCCGGCCAGCTCAACACCCTGGCCTGCGTGCTGATGAAGATCGCCAACGATCTGCGCTGGATGAACTCCGGGCCGCTGGCGGGCCTCGGCGAGATCGAGCTGCCGGCGCTGCAGCCGGGCTCGTCGATCATGCCGGGCAAGGTCAACCCGGTGATCCCCGAGGCCACCGCCATGGTCTGCGCCCAGGTGATGGGCAACCACACGACGGTGACGGTGGCGGGCGCCAGCGGCAACTTCCAGCTCAACGTGATGCTGCCGGTGATCGCGCTGAACCTGCTGCAGTCGATCGAGATCCTCGGCAACGCCGGCCGCCAGCTCGCCGATGCGGCGATCGCGGGCTTCCGCGTGCGCGAGGACAACATCCGCGCCGCGCTGGACCGCAACCCGATCCTGGTCACCGCGCTGAATCCGGTGATCGGCTACGAGAAGGGCGCGGCCACCGCAAAGCAGGCCTACAAGGAAGGCCGCCCGATCCTGGAGGTGGCGATGGAGACCACGGGGATGTCGGAGAAGGAGCTCAGGAAGCTTCTCGATCCGGCCGTGCTCGCCAAGGGCGGCATCCACGGCGGCGGCGGCGGGGGCGGCTGAGCCGTCGGCTCCGACCGGGCGCCAACGAGAACGCCCCGGCCTGCCGGGGCGTTTGCGTTCGGGGCCATCGCGGCAGTGCGGGCTCAGTCCTCGGGCACGTCGACCTGGCCGCCGACGCCGCTGTGCCGCACGTCGCCGCTGCCGAGCGTGCGCACCCGGAGGTTGCCGCCCACGCTCTCGACCCGGAGGTCGCCGGAACCGATGGCGCCGGCCTCGACGTTGCCGCCGACGCCGCTGAGCTCGACGTCGCCCGAGCCGATCGAGCCGATGTCCACGTTCCGCTTCACCTCGCGAAGCGTCGCGTCGCCGGAGCCCACGCTGCCGATGCGCGCGTCGCCGTCGATCCCGGTCACCTCGGCGTCGCCGGAACCCACCGCCCCGAGATCCAGCGCGCCGATATCGGAGGCGTCGAGATCGCCCGAGCCGACCGTCGCCTCCAGCGGGCCGCCGAGCTGTTCGACGACCAGATCGCCCGAGCCGACGTTGGCCTCCAGCGAGGCCGCGCCGTGGACGAGGCCGTCGCCGGAGCCGACCTTCATCTCGACCGCAAGGTCATCCGGGATGGCCGCGCGCATCTCGATGTAGGCGTAGTCCGAGCCGAACAGCCGGGTCACGATGGCGCTGTCGTCGCCGTCGCCGCGCTGCGGGCGCACGATCAGGCGCTCGCCCCTGCGCTCCTGGTGGATCTGCAGCCGGTCGAGGTCCTTTTCCGCCGCGGCGCAGGCCCGCGCCTCGACGCGGCCGTCGCCGCTGCCGCTGGCGACCAGGTGCACGGTGTGCGCGCCCCCGTCGACCACCAGGGTCTTGATGCCGGCGAGGTCGAGGGTGGTGTCGCGCGGTGCCTCGTACTCGCACTCGGCTTCGAAGATGTCGTCGGCGTGGGCCGCGGCCGGCGCGAGCAGCAGCGCGCCGGTGCACAGGATGAGATGTTTCATGGTCCCTCCGGATGGGGTGGGTGATGGGACGGAACGGGGTTCAGCCTTCGTCGCGGCGGCCGCGCAGCCACACCGCGACGGCGATCATCGCGACGCCGGCCACGGCGCCGATCCACAGGTCGGGCATGCGCAGGGCCTGGGCGGTGTTCGCCAGCGACAGCATCGACAGCACCCCCTCGGGCGACTGGCCGGCGGCGGAGGCCATTTCCGCCAGGTCACCCCGGTATAAGAGGTCCATGCCCGGGAAGGTGCCCAGCGTCAGCCGCGCGACGATGTGCTTCCAGTACCAGCCGGAGCTCTCGATCACGCTCATCAGCGCCAGCCAGCCGACCAGGATTCCGGAGAACAGCGGGATCAGCACGGCCCACAGGAAGGGCTTGCCGCGCGCCCAGGCCGAGACCAGCAGCAGCCAGCCGACGGTCGGCAGCGCCCAGAGCACGTAGACCGGAAGCGAGGCCAGCAGCAGGCCGCCGACGCGGAACGGGCTGCCCAGGCCCCACACCAGGGCGAAGGGATTGCCGCCGTGCACCGCCACCGCCAGGCTGACCAGAAGCAGCAGCCCGAGGCCGGTCAGCACCCCGACCACGGTGGCGAACACCGGCACGAGCACCAGCGCGCTCACCGCCTTCGACAGCACCGTCTGCAGGTCGGAAACCGGCAGCGACTTCCAGAACAGCACGCTGCGGTCGCGGCGGTCGTCGTACAGCGCGCCGAGGCTGTAGAAGAACACCACGAAGGCCATCACCAGCAGGGGCCAGCTGGCGATCAGGGCGGTGGCCACGTCGAGCGCCTGCCCGGCCTCGGCGCGTTCCTGCGCCGACATCTGCGCGCTGAGCGCCGCGAGGTCGACGCCGCCGATCTGCACGTCGCTGCCGCGCGCGGCCACCTCGACCAGCACCCACGCCATCAGCGTGAGCACCAGCACCACGATGCCGGCGATCACCGGCGCCCAGACGAAGCCGCCGCGGTGCTCCCAGTATTCGCGGCGGAGCAGGACGGGAAAGGTGTTCATGCGTAGGTCCCCTTCATGGTGGCGACGAACAGGTCTGCGATACCGGGGCTGCGTGTCTCGCCGAGCGCGCCGAGGGTGGCGGCGTCGGCCTGCGGCGAAGCCTGGCGGTCGTAGAGGAAGATCGACTTGCCGAAAACCTGGCGCTCGTCGAGCGGGCCCAGCGCCCGCGCCGCCTCGACGCGGTCGGCCGGCACCATCACCTCGACGAAGCGCTGGCCGACGGCCTCCATGTCCGCGTCGAGCGCGATGCGGCCGTCGCGGATGAAGATCAGGTCGGTGAGGATGTGCTGGATCTCCTCGACCTGGTGCGTGGTCACGATGATCGTGCGGTCGTGGTCGAAGTACTGCTCCAGCAGGTCCTGGTAGAACTGCTTGCGGTAGAGGATGTCCAGGCCCAGCGTGGGCTCGTCGAGCACCAGCAGCTTGGCGTCGATCGCCATCACCAGGGCCAGGTGCAGCTGCACGATCATGCCCTTGGACATCTCGCGCACCCGCATCTTCGGGTTGAGCTTTGTCTTGGCCAGGAAGGCCTCGCACTTGGCGCGGTCGAAGCCTGGATGCACGCCCTCGACGAAGGCGATCGCCTCGCGCACGCGGATCCAGCGCGGCAGCACGGCGACGTCGGCGATGAAGCAGACCTGCCGCATCAGTTCGTCGCGATCCCTGCACGGGTCCAGTCCCAGCACCTTGAGCTCGCCCTCGAACGGGATCAGCCCGAGCAGGGCCTTGAGCGCGGTGGTCTTGCCGGCGCCGTTGGGGCCGACCAGGCCGACGATGCGGCCGGTGGGGATCGCCAGGTCCACGCCCTGGAGTGCCGCGCTGCCGCGATAGGTCTTGCGCAGGCCGCGGGCCTCGACGACCAGCGGCGCCCCGGCCTCGCGCGGTGCGGTGGTATCGGCGACGGCGTTCATTTGTTCTCCTCGGGCTGGACGAGTTGCATGAGGTGCTCGGGGTCGAGGCCGAGGCGTTGGATGCGCTCGACGATCAGCGGCCACTCCTCGTGGAGGAAGCGCTCGCGCTCGCTCGACAGGAGCTGGCCGCGCGCGCCCTCGTTGACGAACATGCCCAGGCCGCGGCGCTTCTCTACCAGCTGCTCGTCGGAGAGCTCCTGGTAGGCGCGCGAGACGGTGATCGGGTTGAGCTGGTAGTCCGCCGCCACCTGGCGCACGGAGGGCAGGGGATCGCCCGGTTTCAGGATCCCGTCCAGGATCATCGCCACGACGCGCTCCTTGAGCTGCTTGTAGATCGGACTGCTGTCGTTCCAGGTCACGCCACTCATGTCAGGACTCCGAGGCAACCGGCAGCATCCGTGCGAAGGAAAAGAAGGGCATGGCCAGGTCCACCCGCGGATGGCGCGACGGGCCGGCGCCGGACAGCACGTCCGCCGGCAGGTCCAGTGCCGCGTCCAGTTCCTCGATCGACGTGGTCTCGAGCGCCATCTCTTCCCCGGCCGCTACCGGCTCCGCGAGCAGTGCGCCGGCGCCAAGCATCAGCAGGGCGGAGAGGAGGGCGACGGCGGTGTTCTTCAGCTGGGTGACCATGGCACGACTCCCGTGTCTGGTGGTTCGTTGAACCGGTGTTGTAGGTAACTATAACACTACAATCGAGCGCGTCAAGCTCCCGCTGCCCGAGGCGACGGTCCCGGCCTACACTGCGGCCTCCCTCCTGCCCATGGGTGCTGCGATGCGCGGCCTGCTCCTGACCTGCCTGCTGGCGTGTGCGCCGCTCGCGCACGCCGCCGATCTCCTCGACGTCGACATGCGCCCGCTGGCCGGGCGCGAGGCGGTGAACCTGGCGCAGGCGTTCGCCGGCCAGGTGCTGCTGGTGGTGAACACCGCCAGCAAGTGCGGGTTCACACCGCAGTACGAGGGCCTGGAGGCGCTGCACCAGCGCTATCGCGGGCGCGGGTTCGCGGTCGTCGGCTTCCCCTCCAACGACTTCAAGGGCCAGGAGCCCGGCAGCGAGGCCGAGATCCAGTCGTTCTGCACGCTGACCTACGGGGTGAAGTTCCCCATGTTCGAGAAGGTGCACGTGGTCGGCGACGACGCCACCCCCTTGTACCGCCGGCTCGCCGCCGAGGCGGGCGAGGAACCCGGCTGGAACTTCCACAAGTACCTGGTGGGCCGCGACGGCACGGTCCTGGCCAGCTTCGGCAGCCGCACCGCGCCGGAGGATCCCGCCCTGGTCGCGGCGCTGGAGGCCGCGCTGGCCGCTCCCGCAGATTGAACCTTCCGGGGCGGGCGCTGTCGCATTTGCTCGGCCGCCCGTGGCGCGGCAACAATGCCCTGCGCGCCCACTTTCCGCGCACCACCCAACCAGGAGTCACGAATGAAGGTATTCCCTCGCACCGCCCTGATGCTGGCGGTGGCTCTGTCGCTGGCCGCCTGCAACCAGGCCGCCGATGACGCCGCGCCGGACGATGCCGCTCCCGCCACTGCCGAGAGCGCCGGGACCGCGACCGAGGGCATGCCGGCGATCGAAGGCCTGCCGAGCGAGAAGGACCGGGTCAGCTACATGCTCGGCATGGACATCGCCCGCAACCTCGAGCCGATCAAGGACGAGGTCGACCCCGAGGTCGTCGCCCGGGCGATGGGAGATGTCTTCGCCGGCAACGAGCCGCTGATGACCGAGGAGCAGGGCCGCCAGGTCGCGCAGGCCTTCCAGACCAAGATGCAGCAGCGGCAGATGGAAGAGGCGCGTGCGCTGGCCGAGAAGAACAAGACCGAGGGCGATGCCTTCCTCGCCGACAACGCCGGGAAGGAAGGCGTGCAGACCACCGAGTCCGGCCTGCAGTACCAGGTGGTGACCCAGGGTGAGGGCGAGACGCCCGACGCCACCGACACCGTGCGCGTGCACTACGTCGGCACGCTGCTCGACGGCAGCACCTTCGACAGCTCGCGCGAGCGCGGTGAGCCCGCCGAATTCCGCCTCGACCAGGTCGTGCCCGGCTGGAGCGAGGGCGTGGCCCTGATGCCGGTCGGCAGCACCTACAAGTTCTGGATCCCGCCGGCCCTGGGCTACGGCGAGAGCGGCGTGCCCGGCGCGATCCCGCCGAACGCGGTGCTGAGCTTCGAGGTCGAGCTGCTCGACATCGTCGACCAGGGCGACGCGGCCGAGGAGGCCGCCCCGGCGAGCGAGTAGGCGCCGCCGCGGCAGATCCCGAGGACGCCGGCCGTTCGCGCCGGCGTTTTCGTTTCCGGCACCCGCGCCGCGCTGGACCCGGCCCGGTGCCGGCACCGACAATCCCGCACCCGCGGCGCGCCGCGTCCCGTCGAGCCACCGCCCCATGCCGCAGCTGCCCCAGGTCGAGTCCGCCCGCATCGCCGTGATCGGCCTCGGCTACGTGGGGCTGCCGCTGGCCGCCGCCTTCGCCCGCGCGGGACTGGACACGGTGGGCTTCGACATCGACCCCGCGCGCGTGGCCGAGCTCGCCGCCGGCCGCGACCGCACCGGCGAACTCGACGCCGACGAGCTCGCGCACCTGGCCGGCGTGCGGCTGGCGGCCGATCCCGCGGTGCTCGCCGACCGCGACGTGTTCGTGGTCGCGGTGCCGACGCCTGTCGACCGCCGCAAGCTGCCCGACCTCGGGCCGATGCTGGCCGCCACCCGCACCGTCGCCGCGCACCTGCGCACGGGCGCGGTGGTCGTGTACGAGTCGACCGTCTATCCCGGCGCGACCGAGGAGGCCTGCGTACCGGTGCTCGAGCGCGCGTCGGGGCTGGCCTGCGGGCGCGACTTCGCCGTGGGCTACAGTCCGGAGCGGATCAACCCCGGCGACCGTACGCGGCGCCTGCCCGACATCGTCAAGGTGGTCTCGGCGTCCTCGCCCGACGCCGCGGCCTTCCTCGAGGCGCTGTACGCGCGGGTGGTGCCGGCAGGCATCCACGTGGCGCCCGACATCCGCACCGCAGAGGCCGCCAAGGCCATCGAGAACACCCAGCGCGACGTCAACATCGCCCTGGTCAACGAGCTGGCGATGGTGTTCGCGCGGCTGGGGATGGACACCGAGGCGGTGCTCGCCGCGGCGCGGACCAAGTGGAACTTCCTGCCGTTCTCGCCGGGCCTGGTCGGCGGGCACTGCATCGGCGTCGATCCCTACTACCTGATCCACAAGGCGACCGAGGCCGGCCACGTGCCCGACCTCATCACCGCCGCGCGCCGGGTCAACGAGGGCATGGCGCCCTACGTCGCCGCGCAGCTGATCCGGCTGATGGCCCGCGCCGGGCGACCGATCGCCGGCGGCCGGGTGCTGGTGCTGGGGGTGACCTTCAAGGAGGACTGCCCGGACCTGCGCAACTCGCAGGTCGGTACCATCGTCGAGGAACTGCGGGCCTGCCGGATCGAGGTCGACCTGCACGATCCCTGGGCCGACGCATGGGCCTGCGAGGCGGAATTCGGCCTCGCACCCGTGGCCGAACCGGCCGCCGCCGCCTACGACGCGGTGCTGCTGGCGGTCGCGCACCGGGAGTTCCGCGAGCGCGGCGCGGGGCTCCGCCGTCACCTGGTGCCCGGGGGCGTGCTCTACGACGTCAAGCGCGTCCTGCCGCGCGAGGCCGCCGACGCCCGGCTCTGACGCCGGCGCCTCGTCTAGAATTCACGCGATGGATGATCTGATCGAACGCCTGGTCGAACTGGAAATGCGGGTGAGTTTCCAGGAGCAGGCCATCACCGAACTGAGCGACGCCCTCGCCGAGGCGCGGGCCGAATCGGCGCGCAATGCCCTGCAGCTCGAGCGCGTGCTCGCCGACCTCGGCCAGATGCGCGGCCTGCTCAATTCCGACCCGGGCGCGGAACCCCCGCCGCCGCATTACTGATCCGCGCGTGCCGGTCCTCCCAGCGACTTCCCAGCGATCCACCTCATGAGCAACAGCCTCCGCGACCAGCTGACCCAGCTCGGCTTCAAGTCCGCCCCGCAGCCGGAGCGCCGGTCGAAGCCGGCCGGGCCGCGTCCCGACCGCAGCGAGCGCAGGGGCGAGGGCAAGCCGCGCGACAAGGCGCCGCCGCCGCGGCGGCAGGGCGGCGAGCGCGCCGCCAAGGGCAGGCCGCGCGGCGGCGAGATGGACCTGGCCAAGGCCTACGCGATCCGCGCCCAGACCGAGAAGAACGAGCGCATCGCCGCCGAGAAGCAGAAGCAGGAGGAGGCGCGCGCGCGGCGGGAGGCGCGGGCGAAGCTCGCCGAACTCGTCAGGGACCGGACGCTCAACGTCGAGGACGCCGACATCGCGCGGCACTTCGAGTATGGCGGCAAGATCAAGCGCATCTACGTCACCGCCGACCAGCTGAAGGCGCTCAACGCCGGGGAACTCGGGGTACTGCAGATCGACGGGCGCTACAAGCTGGTGACCGCGGCGGTGCTGGCCGAGGCCGAGGCGGTGTTCGCGCCGGCGGTGGCGCTCAAGGTCGATCCCGATGCGCCCGCGGCCGACGATCCCTATGCCGACCCCAAGTACCAGGTGCCCGACGACCTGGTCTGGTGACCTCGCGCCGCGCCGTCACGTTCACGGGCGTTGCGCGCCGGTGGCGCCTAGACTCGTCGCCTCCCGAAGTGCAGGAACCCATCCGCCATGACTGAGCAGACCCACGACGCCCGTCCCGCCCGCCGCAGGAAGAGCCCCGTGCTGCCGATCGTCGCCCTGGTGGTCGCGGTCGTGCTGTTCGGCCTCGGCTTCTGGCTCGGCCGTGCCGGCCCCGCGGCCGAGGTCGAGTCGCTGACCACCGAGCTCGCCGACGCCCGCGCCGCCGGCCGCGATGCCCAGCGCCAGCAGGCGGTGGTCGAGGACTGGCTGCAGCTGCGCGAGGCCCAGCTCACGGTGCAGGGCGCGGCCGAGGAACTCGACCGCCGCAACTTCGGCAGCGCCGAGGACCGCATCAAGCAGGCGGCCGCCGCGCTGGGCGACATCGACGCCGAGGCCATGGGCATCGACCGCCAGCGGCTCGAGCAGCTGCGCCAGCGCATGGAGTCGATCACGCTTGCGGTCACCCCCGACCTGCAGCCGCAGCGCGAACGCGTGCAGCAGCTTTCCGCGCAGCTCGACGCGCTGGCGCCGTCGCCCGAGCGTCGTCGCGCCCGCTGAGGCTGCGCGCCGGCCGCTCAGGCGGCGGCCGGCAGGGGGTGCTCGCCGCGCAGCGGCGGCGCCCCGAACCAGGCCAGTTCCGTCGCCAGCCCGGCGACCTCGCCGAGGATCAGCAGCGCGGGCGAACGCACCGCATGGCGCGCCGCGTCCTCGGGCAGCCGCGCGAGCTGCCCGGCGATCACCCGCTGATCCGGCCGCGAGCCGTTCTCGACCAGGGCATAGGGCGTGGTGCCGCCGCGCCCGGCGGCGATGAGGCGCTCGCGCAGGGTGGCGAGGCTGCCGACGCCCATGTAGACCGCGAGCGTCTGCCGCTCCTGCGCCAGCGCGTCCCAGTCGAGCGTGTCCAGCGAATCGCTGCAGTGCGCGGTGACCAGGCGCACCGACTGGGCGTGCGCGCGGTGGGTCAGCGGCACGCCGGCGTAGGCCGCGCAGGCCACCGCCGCGGTGATGCCGGGGACCACGGACCAGGCGATGCCCTCGGCGCGCAGGAACTCGAGTTCCTCGCCGCCGCGCCCGAACACGAACGGATCGCCGCCCTTGAGCCGCACCACGCGGCGCCCGGCGCGCGCGTGCTCGCGCATCAGCGCGTGGATCCGGCTCTGGGCGACGCTGTGCCCGCCCGCGCTCTTGCCGACCGCGACGAAGTCGGCGTCGCGCCGCGCCAGCGCCAGCACCTCGGCGCTGACCAGCTGGTCGTGGAGGATGACGTCTGCCTCGTTCAGCGCGCGCAGCGCGGCCAGGGTCAGCAGGCCCGGATCGCCGGGGCCCGCGCCGACCAGCACCACCGAGCCGGCGGCGGCAGTCGACGCCTGCGGCTGCGCGAGGGCGGCGTCCAGCGCCGCCTCCGCCTCGGCCATGCGGCGCCGGCGGACCAGGCCGGGAAGCGGGCCGTCGAGCAGGGCGTCGAAGAAGCGGCGCCGGTCGGCGGGCGCCGGCAGGCGCGCGCGGATGTCGCCGCGGCGGCGCGCGAGCAGCGTCGCGAGGTCGCCGATCGAGGCATCGAGCTCGGTCTCGAGCCGCCGGCGCAGCAACCGCGCCAGCATCGGGACCCCGCCGCCGCTGGAGATCGCGACCTGCACCGGACCGCGATCGACGACGGCCGGCACCTGCACGCTGGACAGGGCGGCGTCGTCGACCACGTTGGCCAGGATCCGGCGCGCCTCGGCGGCGGCGGCGACCTCGCGGTTGACCTCGACGTCGTCGGTGGCGGCGACGACCAGCCAGGCGGCGTCCAGCCGCGCCGGTTCGAAGCGGCCGCGCCACCAGCGCACCGTACCGTTCCCGGCCTGGCGCAACAGGCCCTCGCACAGCGCCGGCGCCACCACCTCGACGCTGGCGCCGGCCGCGAGCAGCGCGGCGACCTTGCGCTCGGCGACGGGACCGCCGCCGACCACCACCACGGTGCGTCCGGCGAGGTCGGCGAACAGGGCGAAGAGACGGGGCATGGCGCACCTCGGGCGCGATCGCGATGCAGTCACGCTAGGCCCGCGGCGGGCGCGCCGGAAATGATTTGGCGTGCCGACGATATGCAGTGTGGTCATGAGTGCGGACCCTGCCCGCGCGGCGATCGCCTAGAGTCCCGGGACGGGCCGTGCCGCCCGCCGCCGCCGGACCCGCAAGGATGACGCTCACCCAGCTCCGCTACCTCGTCGCCATCGCCGACGCCGACCTCAACATCACCCTGGCCGCCGCGCGCGTGCACGCGACCCAGCCGGGCCTGTCCAAGCAGCTCAAGCAGCTCGAGGACGAGCTCGGTTTCCTGCTGTTCTCCCGTCGCGGCCGCAGCCTCGGCGCGGTGACCGAGGCCGGCGCCGAGATCATCGCCCATGCGCGCACGGTGCTGGCGGAGACCAACAACATCCGCAGCGTCGCCGCCAACCGCCGCCGCGAGCGCCGCGGCCGCCTCGGGGTGGCGACCACCCATACCCAGGCCAGCTTCGTGCTGCCGCCGGCGATCGCGCAGGTCCGTCGCGCCTTCCCGCTGATCAACGTGCACCTGCAGCCGGTGCCGGAGGACGCCCTGCTCGACCTGCTGCGCGCCGGCCGCGCCGATCTGGCGATCATCAGCACCGCGGGCAGCGTGCCGGTGGGCGGCGTGGCCGTGCCCCTGTACCGCTGGCGCCGCAAGGTGGTCGTGCCGACCGGCCACGCGCTGGACCGGCCCGGCCCGTCGCCCGGCCTGCGCACGCTCGCCGAGCACCCATTGATCAGCTACGAATCCTCCAACAACGACGATTCGTCGTTGCGCGGCGCCTTCGCCGCCGAGGCGCTGGAGCCGACCTTCTCGCTCACCGCGATCGACGCCGACGTCATCAAGACCTACGTGCGGCGCGGCTTCGGCGTCGGCCTGCTCGCGGAGATGGCGCTGACCGCCGCCGACACCGACCTGCGGGTGATGGACGCGCCGGCCGACATCCCCGAATGCATCACCTGGGCCCTGCTGCCGCGCGAGAGCGTGCTGCGCGACTACACCGTGGAGCTGGTGCACGCGATGGCGCCCCAGGTCGATGGCCGCGAGCTGCGCGCGGTGATGGAGGGCAACCGCGAGGCCGCGTGGAACACGCCGCCGACCTGGCAGGAGCTGACCCAGACCATCACGGTCTGAACGTCCTCAGATCTCCACGTGCAGACCGCACTCGCGGACCAGGCCGTGGAAGCGGGTGTCCTCCGGGTCCATGCCATCGGCGAGCGGGCGGGTCGAGTGGGTATCGCCTACCGACACGTAGCCCTGCTCCCACAGCGGGTGGTAGGGCAGGTCGTGGGCGCGCAGGTACTGCCAGACATCGCGGTCGCTCCAGTCGGCGAGCGGGTTGAGCTTCCACAGCGCGTCGTGGCGCTCGAGCAGGCCGATCCCGGCGCGGCTGCGCGCCTGGCGGCGGCGCAGGCCGGTGATCCAGGTGCCTGCGCCGAGCTCGGCGAGCGCGCGGCGCATGGGTTCGACCTTGCGGATCCGGTTGTAGGTCGCCAGGCCTGCGGCGCCCTGTTCCCACAGGCGCCCGTGGCGCGCCTCCATCCAGGCGGCGCCGACCTCGGCGCGGTAGACGCGCAGGTCGAGGCCGAGGCGCTCGCGCAGGGCGTCTGCGAAGCGGTAGGTCTCGGCGAACAGGTAGCCGGTGTCGATCAGCACCACCGGGATGTCGGGGCGCAAGGTCGCCGCCATGTGCAGCGACACCGCCGCCTGGGTCCCGAAGCTGGAGGACAGCACGTGTGCGCCCGGCAGCGTCGCCAGCGCCCAGGCGAGTCGTTCGGGTGCGCTGCGGTCGGCGAGCCAGGCGTCGCAGGCGGCCAGCGCCGCGTCGTCGCCTGGAACGTGCGGTGCAGCGCTCATGCCGGCGCCTCCTCCACGACGCGGTGGGTGGGGTACGGCGGCAGGGCGACGATGCCGGTGCGGTGCAGGAAGTCGCCGAAGCCCTCGTCGCCGCCGCGTTCGGCGGCGAAGCGGGCCAGCAGCGGATCGAGCGTGGCCAGGATCTCCTCCTCGGCGACGTTCTCGCGGTGCAGGGTGTTGAGGCGCTGGCCGCGGCGGTCACCGCCGAGCATGAGGTTGTAGCGACCCGGCGCCTTGCCGACCAGGGCGATCTCGGCGAGATAGGGCCGCGAGCAGCCGTTCGGGCAGCCGGAGATGCGCAGCACGATCGGCACCTCCCGCAGCCCGTGGCCATCGAGCAGCGCGTCGAGCCGTGCGCTGAAGTCCGGCAGGTAGCGCTCGGCCTCGGCCATCGCCAGGCCGCAGGTCGGCAGCGCCACGCAGGCCAGCGCACCGCGCGCCAGGGCGCTGCCGCGCAGGCCGGCGTCGAGGCCGTGGTTTTCGACGAGGGCGTCGATCCGCGCGCGCTCGGCGGGCTCGACCCCGGCCACCACCAGGTTCTGGTTCGGGGTCAGGCGGAACTCGCCGCGGTGGATCGCCGCGATCGCGCGCAGCCCGGTCAGGTGCAGCGCACCGGGACGGTCGGCGATGCGCCCGGCGACGACCTGCAGGGTCAGGTGCCAGCGTCCGTCGTCGCCCTCGGTCCAGCCGAAGCGGTCGCCGTTGTGCTCGAACCGGCCGGCACGCGGCGGCGCGAAGGCGATGCCGGCACGGCGCTCGATCTCGGCGCGGATCGCATCCAGACCGCGGTCGTCGATGGTGTACTTGAAGCGTGCGCGCTTGCGGATCTCGCGGTTGCCGAGGTCGCGCTGGGTGGTGACCACTGCGGTCGCCACCTCCAGCAGGCGCTCGCGCGGGACGAAGCCGATCACGCTGCCGACCCGCGGGTAGGTCTCGGCGTCGCCGTGGCTCGCGCCCATGCCGCCGCCGATGCTGACGTCGTAGCCGAGGATGCTGCCGTCGTCGCCAGCAACGCCGATCAGCCCCAGGTCGTTGGCGAACACGTCGACGTCGTTCAGCGGCGGCAGCGCGAAGCCGATCTTGAACTTGCGCGGCAGGTAGCGCTCGCCGTAGACCGGCTCGGTCTCCTCGCCGCTGCCGGCCACGCGCTCCTCGTCGAGCCAGATCTCGTAGTAGGCGCGGCTGTTGGGCAGCAGGTGTTCGGACACCGCCGCGGCGTCCGCGTACAGCGTGGCATGGGCGGCCGAGAGCAGCGGGTTGGCCGCGACCTGCACGTTGCGGTTGACGTCGCCGCAGGCGGCGAGGGTGTCGATGAGGCTGGCGTTTATCGCCTGCATCGTCGCCTTGAGCTCGCGCTTGATCACGCCGTGGAACTGGAACGCCTGGCGCGTGGTGATGCGCAGCGAATGGTTGGCATGGCGGGTGGCGATGGCGTCCAGCGCCAGCCACTGCGCCGGGGTGACCACGCCGCCCGGCGTGCGCGTGCGGATCATGAACTGGTAGGCCGGCTCGAGCTTTTGCCGGCGGCGCTCGTCGCGCAGGTCGCGGTCGTCCTGCTGGTAGCTGCCGTGGTACTTGATGACCGTGGTGTCGGCCTCTGACAGGGCGCCGGTGACCGGATCGGCGAGGCCGGCCTCGATCGTGCCGCGCAGGCGGCGGCTGTGCTGCTTGATGTCCTCGACGGAGTGGGTGCTCATGGTGGGTCCGGCTCAGTAGACGTCGCGGCTGTAGCGGCCTTCGGCCTGCAGCGCGGCGAGGGTGGCGGCGGCGTCCTCGGGGTCGGCGCCGGTGTGGGTGGCGAGGATCTCGACCAGCGCCGCGTGCACGTCGCGGCCCATGGCCACCGCGCCGCAGACGTAGAGGTGGGCGCCGCCGTCGATCCACTCGACCAGGGTGCGGCCGTGCTCGCGCAGGCGGTCCTGCACGTAGACCTTCTCCGCCTGGTCGCGCGAGAAGGCGAGGTCGAGGCGGTGCAGCGCACGCTCGCGCAGGGCCTGCTGCCATTCCAGCTGGTAGTGGAAGTCGCTGTGGAAGTGGCGTGCGCCGAACAGCAGCCAGTTGCGCCCGGAGGCGCCGGTCTCGGCGCGTTCCTGGACGAAGCCGCGGAACGGGGCGACGCCGGTGCCGGGGCCGATCATGACGATGTCGCGGCTGCCGTCGGCCGGCAGGCGGAAGCGCGGGTTGGGCTCCAGCCGGACCGGCACGCGGTCGCCGTCGGCGAGCCCGGCGAGGAAGCCGCTGGCGGTGCCGGTCCGCGCCTCGCCGAAGGCGTCGTAGCGCAGCACGTCGACCAGCAGGTGGGCCTCGTCGCCGACCCGGCGCCGGCTGGAGGCGATCGAGTACGAGCGCGGCGCCAGCGGGCGCAGCGCCTCGACCAGGGCCTGCGCCTCCCAGCGCGCGGGCCAGCGCCGCAGCACGTCGACCACGCGGTGGCTGGCGAGCAGCAGGGCGAGGTCGCCGGCGCCGTCGCCCTCCAGCATCGCGGTCAGCTCGCCGGCGCCGGCGCGGGCGGCGTGCGCGGCGAGGAAGGGGCGGGCGGGCCTGCCGAGCTCGCGGGCGGTGCGCAGCGCCTCGCGCAGCGGCAGGCGGGCGTCGCCGAGGACGACCTCGGCATCGGCGTCCAGCCCGGTCGCGGCCAGGACCGCCGCCGCCGCGGCCGCGTCGTTGGGCGCGTGCACGGCCAGGGCGTCGCCGGGTTCGTAGGCGAGGCCGGCGCCGTCGAGCAGCAGTTCGATGTGGCGCACGTCCTTGTCCGCGGGCGCATGCACGCCGCGCAGGCCGCGGCCGCTCAGCGGCTGGTTGGCGACCACCTCGGCCTCGACCGGGCCGGCGGGCGCCGGCACGTGCGGCACCACCCGCAGCGGCGTGACCGTACCGCCGGCGGCCGGCCGCGCCAGCAGCGCCCGCGCCTCGGCGAGGACGCGCTCGCGCCACGGGCCGGCCACGGTCTCGATGTCGAGATCGGCCTGCGCCGCCGGCAGCACGCGGCGGGCGCCGAGTTCGGCCAGGCGCGCGTCGAGGCGGTCGCCGATGGCGCAGAACTGCGGATAGCTGGAGTCGCCGAGGCCGAGCACGGCGTAGTGCAGCTCGGGCAGCTTCGGTGCGCGGCGGCTGCCGAGGAATTCGAGCAGGGCCACCGCGTCGTCCGGCGGATCGCCTTCGCCCTGGGTGCTGATGACCACGTAGAGCAGGCGCTCCTTGGCGAGTTCGCGCTGCGGATAGGCGCCCGCGGCGAGCACGCGCACCGCGAGGCCGGCGGCCTCGGCGGCGGCGGCCAGGCGCTCGGCCTCGCGCCGCGCGTTGCCGGTCTGGCTGCCGTGGACGATGGTGAGGCTCGCCGCGGGCGGCGAGGCCGCGGCCGGCGTCGCCGGAGGCGCGGCGGCCGCGCCGCCGCGGGCGAGACCGGCGGCATAGCCCGAGATCCACCACAGCGCATCGCGGTCCAGCCCTTCCAGCGCTGCGGCGAGCTGGGCGCGGCGCGGCTCGGGAAGCGGCAGCGCGAGGGCGTCGGGGAGAGAGGGCATGGCGTGACGGCTGCGGGACGGGACGGGGCGATCCTAAAAACCCGGCCCGCTGCCACGGAAAGGACGGCTGGTTATGGACTCATGCCGCGGCTTCATTTCATCCGTGCGGACGCCTGCGCGAATACTCCGCCGCAATCCGGCCCGTCCGGCTCCCCTCGCTTCCGATCCCAGCATGAGCACGCGCACCCTCACCCATCTGGACCGCCTCGAGGCCGAGAGCATCCACATCCTCCGCGAGGTGGCGGCCGAATTCGAGAACCCGGTCCTGCTGTACTCGATCGGCAAGGACAGCTCGGTGCTGCTGCACCTGCTGCTGAAGGCCTTCGCCCCGGCGCCGCCGCCGATCCCGCTGCTGCACGTCGATACCACGTGGAAGTTCCGCGAGATGATCGCCTTCCGCGACCGCCGCGCCGCCGAGACCGGCGTGCGCCTGCACGTGCACGTCAACCGCGAGGGGCTGGCCGCCGGCATCGGGCCCTTCAGCCACGGCGCCACCGTGCACACCGACGTGATGAAGACCCAGGCGCTGCGCCAGGCGCTCGCGCTGCACGGGTTCGACGCGGCCATCGGCGGCGCGCGTCGCGACGAGGAGCGCACGCGCGCCAAGGAGCGCGTGTTCTCGTTCCGCAACGCGCACCAGCGCTGGGACCCGCGCAACCAGCGGCCGGAGCTGTGGAACCTCTACAACGCGCGCATCGCGCGCGGCGAGGGTGTGCGCGTGTTCCCGCTGTCGAACTGGACCGAGCTCGACGTCTGGCTCTACATCCACCGCGAGGCCATCCCGGTGGTGCCGCTGTACTTCGCCGCGGAACGTCCGGTGGTGGAACGCGACGGCGCGCTGGTGATGGTCGACGACGCGCGCCTGCCGCTCGCCCCGGGCGAGGTGCCGCAGCGCCGCCGCGTGCGTTTCCGCACGCTGGGCTGCTACCCGCTGACCGGCGCGATCGAGTCCGGGGCGGACACGCTGGAGAAGGTCATCGCCGAGATGCTGGTCGCCCGCAGCTCGGAGCGCCAGGGCCGGATGATCGACCGCGACCAGGGCGCGTCGATGGAGAAGAAGAAGCTCGAGGGTTATTTCTGATGGACATGCACGTCGCCGCGCCGGACGCCATCGACGCCTACCTGAAGCGGCACGAGGACAGCCGTCTGCTGCGCTTCATCACCTGCGGCAGCGTCGACGACGGCAAGAGCACCCTGATCGGGCGCCTGCTGTTCGACAGCAAGCGCCTGTTCGACGACCAGCTCGCCGCGCTGGCCGCCGACAGCCGCCGCCACGGCACCCGCGGCGGCGAGATCGACTACGCGCTGCTCCTCGACGGCCTGGCCGCAGAGCGCGAGCAGGGCATCACCATCGACGTCGCCTGGCGCTACTTCGCCACCGACCGCCGCCGCTTCATCGTCGCCGACTGCCCCGGCCACGAGCAGTACACGCGCAACATGGCGACCGGCGCCTCGCAGGCGGAGCTGGCGATCGTGCTGGTCGACGCGCGCAGGGGCGTGCTGACCCAGACCCGGCGGCACAGCTACATCCTGTCGCTGTTCGGCGTGCGCCACGTGGTGCTGGCGGTCAACAAGATGGACCTGGTCGACCACTCGCAGCGACGCTTCGACCGCATCGCCTCGGACTACCTCGAGCTCGCCGAGCAGCTCGGCATCTCCCGGGTCACCTGCATCCCTATGTCGGCGCTCGAGGGCGACAACCTGTCGACGCCCTCGCGGGCCATGCCGTGGTACGCCGGTCCGACCCTGCTCGAGCACCTGGAGACGGTCGAGATCGCCGATCCCGCCGAGGCCGGCGCGCTGCGCATGCCGGTGCAGTGGGTGAACCGGCCGCACCAGGACTTCCGCGGCCTCGCCGGCACCGTCGCGGCGGGCACGGCGGTGCCGGGCGACGAGGTGGTCGCGTTGCCCTCGGGCCGGCGCTCGCGCATCGCCCGGGTGCTGCGCGCCGACGGCTCCGACGCGCCGGCGGTGGCCGGCGAGGCGGTGACCCTGGTGCTCGCCGACCAGATCGACGTCGCCCGCGGCGACGTCATCGCCGCCGCGGCCGACCCGGTGCAGGTGGCCGACGGCTTCGCCGTGCGCCTGCTGTGGATGGACGACGCGCCGCTGCTGCCGGGTCGGCGCTACCTGATGAAGCTGGGCACGCGCAGCGTGCCGGCGAGCGTCGGCGAGATCCGCCACCGCGTCGACGTCAACACCCAGCAGGAGATCGCCGCGCGGCGGCTCGAGCTCAACGAGGTCGGCCTCTGCCACCTCGTCGCCGAGGCGCCGGTCGCCTACGCGCCCTTCGTGCGCGACCGCACGCTCGGCGGCTTCATCCTGATCGACCGCGAGACCAATGCCACCGCCGCGGTGGGCACCATCGAGCACGCCCTGCGCCGCGCCGAGAACGTGCACTGGTCGGCGGCCGGCGTGGACGCCGCGGCGCGCGCCCGCATCAAGGGTCAGCGCCCGCGCGTGGTGTGGTTCACCGGGCTGTCGGGGGCAGGCAAGTCGACCATCGCCGGGCGCGTCGAGGAACGGCTCAACGCGCGTGGACTGCACAGCTTCCTGCTCGACGGCGACAACCTGCGCCACGGCCTCAACCGCGACCTCGGCTTCGGCGAGGTCGACCGGGTCGAGAACGTGCGCCGCGCCGCCGAGGTGGCGCGGCTGATGGCCGACGCCGGCCTGATCGTGCTGGTCAGCCTGATCTCGCCGTTCCGCGCCGACCGCGAGATGGCGCGCGCGCGCTTCGCCGGCGATGAGTTCGTCGAGGCCTTCGTCGACGTGCCGCTGGCGGTGGCGGAGGCGCGCGATCCCAAGGGCCTGTACCGCAAGGCGCGCTCCGGCGCGATCGCCAACTTCACCGGCATCGGCTCGCCCTACGAACCGCCCGCCGCACCGGAGCTGCACCTCGACGCGGCCGCGCGCACGGTGGACGAACTCGCCGACGCCGTGCTCGCCGCGCTCGGCATCGACTGACGCCGGCGCTACTCCGGGTCGTAGTCCAGGTTCGAGGCCAGCCAGCGCTCGACCCGGGCGCGCTCGACGCCCTTGCGCCGCGCGTAGTCCTCGACCTGGTCGCGGCCGACGCGGCCGACCACGAAGTACTGGCTGTCGGGGTGGGCGAAGTAGAAGCCGCTCACCGCCGCGGTGGGCAGCATGGCGAAGCTCTCGGTGAGCGTCATGCCGGCGTTCGCGCCGGCATCGAGCAGCTCGAAGATCGTGGTCTTCTCGCTGTGCTCGGGACAGGCCGGGTAGCCCGGTGCGGGACGGATGCCGCGGTAGCGCTCGCCGATGAGCGCGTCGTTGTCCAGCGCCTCGTCCGGCGCATAGCCCCAGAGCCCGGTGCGCACGCGCCGGTGCATGGCTTCGGCCAGGGCCTCGGCCAGGCGATCGGCGAGCGCCTTGAGCAGGATCGCGTTGTAGTCGTCGTGGGCGGCCTCGAAGCGGGCGACGTGGGCGTCGATGCCGAGCCCGGCGGTGACCGCGAAGGCGCCGATCCAGTCGCCGCGCCCGCTGTCCTTCGGCGCGACGAAATCGGCCAGGCAGAAGTCCGGCCGCTCCGGCGGCTTGTCGACCTGCTGGCGCAGGAAATGGAAGGTGGCGATGCGCCGGGCTGGATCGTCGGGCGCGTAGACCTCGACGTCGTCGCCGACCGCGCTCGCCGGCCACAGCCCGACCACCGCCCTGGCCTGCAGCCACTTCTCGCCGACGATGCGCGCGAGCATGGCCTGCGCGTCGGCGAAGAGTTCGGTGGCCTGCGCGCCGACGATCTCGTCCTCGAGGATCTGCGGATAGCGCCCGGCCAGCTCCCAGGCGTTGAAGAACGGCGACCAGTCGATGAAGGGCAGCAGGATGTCGAGGGCGACGTCGTCGAAGACGTGCACCCCGGGCCGCGCCGCCGGCGGCGGCGCATAGTCGTTCCAGCGCCCGTCGAAGCGCTGGCCGCGCGCCTTGCCCAGCGGCACCAGGCGTTTGGCGTCGCCGCGGTTGGCATGGCGACGGCGGATCTCGGCGTAGTCGGACTCGTTGGCGGCGACGAAGGCGCCGCGCAGCTCCGGGCTGATCAGCGACTGCGCCACGCCGACCGCGCGCGAGGCGTCCTTCACCCACACCGTCGGATGCGGGTAGTGCGGCGCGATGCGCAGCGCGGTATGCGCGCGCGAGGTGGTCGCACCGCCGATCAGCAGCGGGATCTGGAACCCCTGCCGCGCCAGCTCGCGGGCGACGTGGCTCATCTCCTCGAGCGAGGGCGTGATCAGGCCGGACAGGCCGATCAGGTCGGCGCCGACCTCGCGGGCGCGGTCGAGGATGGTCTGCGCCGGCACCATCACGCCGAGGTCGACGACCTCGAAGTTGTTGCAGGCCAGGACCACGCCGACGATGTTCTTGCCGATGTCGTGCACGTCGCCCTTGACCGTGGCCATGAGGATGGTGCCGTTGTTGCGGCCGACGTCGCCGGACTTCGCCTTCTCCGCCTCGATGAAGGGCAGCAGGTAGGCCACCGCCTTCTTCATCACCCGCGCGGACTTCACCACCTGCGGCAGGAACATCCTGCCCGCGCCGAAGCGGTCGCCGACGACGTTCATGCCGTCCATCAACGGGCCCTCGATGACGTCGAGCGGGCGCGTCGCGGCGGCGCGCGCCTCCTCGGTGTCGGCCTCGATGTACTGGTCGATGCCGTGCACCAGCGCGTGGCTCAGGCGCGCGCGCACGTCGGCCTCGCGCCAGGCCAGGTTCTCGACCCTGGCCGCACCCTTGCTCTCGCGGAAGCGCTCGGCGATCTCCAGCAGGCGCTCGGTGCCGTCGGCGCGGCGGTTGAGGATGACGTCCTCCACGCGCTCGCGCAGCTCCGGGTCGAGATCGTCGTAGAGCGGCATCGCGCCGGCGTTGACGATGCCGAAGTCCATGCCCGCGGCGATCGCGTGGTAGAGGAACACCGCGTGGATCGCCTGGCGCACGGTCTCGTTGCCGCGGAAGGAGAACGAGACGTTGGAGACGCCGCCGGAGACGTGGCAGTGCGGCAGGGTGCGGCGGATGATCCGCGTGGCCTCGATGAAGTCGACCGCGTAGTTGTCGTGCTCGGCGATGCCGGTGGCGACCGCGAAGATGTTGGGGTCGAAGACGATGTCCTCGGGCGGGAAGTCGAGTTCGTCGACCAGGATCCGGTAGGCCCGCGTGCAGATCTCGACCTTGCGCGCGCAGGTGTCGGCCTGGCCCTGCTCGTCGAACGCCATCACCACCACCGCCGCGCCGTAGCGGCGCACCGTCGCCGCGTGCGCGCGGAACGCGTCCTCGCCCTCCTTGAGCGAGATCGAGTTGACGATGCCCTTACCCTGCAGGCACTTCAGCCCGGCCTCGATCACGCTCCACTTCGAGCTGTCGACCATGACCGGCACCCGCGCGATGTCGGGCTCGGCGGCGATCAGGTTGAGGAAGGTCACCATCGCCTGCTCGGAATCGAGCAGGCCCTCGTCCATGTTGACGTCGATGATCTGCGCGCCGCCCTCGACCTGCTGGCGGGCGATGTCAACGGCCTCGGCGAAGCGGCCTTCCTTGACCAGCTTGCGGAACTTCGCCGAGCCGGTGACGTTGGTGCGCTCGCCGACGTTGACGAAGTTGCTCTCGGCGGTGACGACCAGCGGCTCGAGGCCGGACAGGCGCAGCGGGCGTCGCGCGCTCATGCCGCTGCTGCCGTGGGCGCGGGCAGGGCGCGCGGCGGAAGGCCGGCCACCGCCTGCGCGATCGCGGCGATGTGCTCCGGCGTGGTTCCGCAGCAGCCGCCGACGATGTTGAGCAGGCCGCTCGCGGCGAACTCGCGCAGGGTCTCGGCCATCTGCTCGGGGCTCTCGTCGTACTCGCCGAAGGCGTTCGGCAGGCCGGCGTTGGGATGGCAGGAGATCGCGGCGTCGGCGACCTGGGCCAGCACGTCGACATGCGGGCGCAGGTCCCTGGCGCCGAGCGCGCAGTTCAGGCCCACCGCCAGCGGTCGCGCATGCGCCAGCGAGATCCAGAACGCCTCGGCGGTCTGGCCCGAGAGGGTCCGTCCGGAGCGGTCGGTGATGGTGCCGGAGACCAGCACCGGCACCCGCGCGCCGCGCGCGTGGAAGCTCTCGGCGATCGCGAACAGCGCGGCCTTGGCGTTGAGCGTGTCGAACACGGTCTCGACCATGAGCACGTCGGCGCCGCCGTCCACCAGCGCGTCCGCCGCCTCACGGTAGAGCGCGACCAGATCGTCGAAGCCGACCGCGCGGAAGCCGGGGTCGTTGACGTCGGGGCTGATCGAGGCGGTGCGGCTGGTCGGGCCGATCACCCCGGCCACGAAGCGCGGTCGCGACGGATCCGCGGCCTCGGCGGCGTCGCAGGCCTCGCGCGCCAGGCGTGCGCCTTCGAGGTTGAGTTCGCGCACCAGGTGCTCGAGGTGGTAGTCGGCCTGCGACACCGAGGTGGCGTTGAAGGTGTTGGTCTCCACCATGTCGGCGCCGGCGGCGAGGTAGGCGGCGTGGATGTCGCGGATGATCTCCGGCCGGGTCAGGGTCAGCAGGTCGTTGTTGCCCTTGAGGTCGTGGCCGATGCAGCCGCAGCCGGCGCCGTGCACGTGGTCGTCGAGATGCACCAGCGCGTCGAAGCCGTGGGCGAAGCGCTCGCCGCGGTAGTCGGCCTCCTCCAGCCGGTGGCGTTGGATCATGGTGCCCATCGCGCCGTCCAGGATCAGGATCCGCTCGCCGAGCGCGGCCTGGAGCGCGGCGACGCGCGCGGGACGCAGCCAGGGCAGGGCGCGCGCGCTCACGGCTTGCGCGCCGTCATCGACAGCACCTCGAAATGCGGCGGGCGCTTCTCGCGCGTCACCGTCTCGCACACCAGGACCTGCAGGCCGGCCTTCTCCGCGAGCCGGCGCAGTTCCTTGGCGCCGAAGCCGAGGTTGGCGTGGCCGTAGGGCTGCACCACCGCGGCGTGCTCGTGGCGGGCGAGGTTGACCGCGACCAGGCGTCCGCCCGGGCGCAGCGCGCGCGCGGCTTCGGCCACCGCCTGCGCGGGCTTGGCCGCGTAGCTCAGCGCGTGCATCAGCAGCACCAGGTCGAAGCTCGCGTCCGGGACCGGCAGGGCGTGCATGTCGCCGGTCTCGACGCTGACCTGCTTCAGCGGCGCGAGCCGCTCGCGCGCGGCGGCGACCACGCGCTGGCTGGAGTCGATGCAGACATAGCGGTGCGAATGCGGGGCCAGCAGCTCGGCGAGCACGCCGTCGCCGGAGGCGATGTCGAGCACGTCGCCGGTCTCGAGCAGGGGCAGGATCGAGCGCGCCATCGCCTCCCAGGTGCGTCCGGGCGAGTAGTGGCGTTCCATGTCGCCGGCCACCGAATCCGCCCAGTTGCGGTCGGCGGCGCGCGCGGCCAGCACCACCGGCAGGCGCTCGGCGTCCTGGCGCAGCAGCGGGTCGTCGGCGTCCTGCGACAGCGTGCTCCACAGCGCGCCGGCGGCGCCGTCGAGGCCTTCCGGATCGAAGCGGTAGTAGGCCGAGACGCCGGCGCGGCGGTCGCGCACCAGGCGCGCCTCCTTGAGCTTGGCCAGGTGCGTGGACACGCGCGGCTGCGCCAGGCGAGTGATCGACGACAGCTCGGCCACGGTCAGCTCCTCGCGCTCGAGCAGGGCCAGCAGGCGCACCCGGGTCGCATCCGAGAGCACGCGCAGGCAGGCCGACCAGGCATCGAGGTCCATGCATATCCTTCTATTCGGATTCGGGGATGGAAGGCTAGGAGCCGGCTCCGGAGGCGTCAAGGCGAGCAGGTCCCGAGATCTCGATACGTCCGCGTATGGATCTGTAGAATCCGCACTCCCTCACCCGCATTCGCACCCCGCAACGGAGCAGCCCGTGGATTTCGACTTCACCGAAGAGCAGCTGATGATCCAGGACATCGCGCGGCGCATCGCGCGCGAGCGGATCGCCCCGACCGCGGCCGAGTTCGACCGCACCGGCGAGTTCCCGATGGACAACGTCCGCCTGCTCGGCGAGAACGGCCTGATGGGCATCGAGGTGCCGGTCGAATACGGCGGCGCCGGCCTGGACGCGATCGGCTACGCGCTGGCGATGATCGAGATCGCCGCGGCCGACTGCGCGCACTCGACCATCATGTCGGTCAACAACTCGCTCTACTGCGCCGGGCTGCTGAAGAACGGCAGCGAGGAGCAGAAGCAGCGTTTCGTCACCCCCATCGCCTCGGGCGAGGCGATCGGCGCCTACGCGCTGACCGAGCCGCAGTCCGGCTCCGACGCCTCGGCCATGCGCACGCGGGCGGTACTGTCGGCCGACGGCAGCCACTACGTGGTCAACGGCAAGAAGAGCTGGATCACGTCGGGCCCGGTGGCCAAGTACATCGTGCTGTTCGCGATGACCGATCCCGAGCAGGGGGCCAAGGGCATCAGCGCCTTCGTGATCGACACCGAGGAGCCCGGCTTCCACCGCGGCAAGACCGAGCCCAAGCTCGGCATCCGCGCCTCGGCCACCTGCGAGATCGAGTTCGTCGACTACCGCGTGCCGGTGGCCAATCGGATCGGCGAGGAGGGCAGGGGCTTCGGCATCGCCATGAGCGTGCTCGACGCCGGCCGCATCGGCATCGCCTCGCAGGCGGTGGGCGTGGCGCGCGCCGCATACGAGGCGACGCTCGACTACGTCAAGGAGCGCAAGTCCTTCGGTCAGCCGATCGGCAGCTTCCAGATGACCCAGGCCAAGATCGCCGACATGAAGTGCCGGCTCGACGCCGCGACCCTGCTGACCCTGCGCGCGGCCTGGGCCAAGCAGAAGGCGCAGGCTTCCGGCGGGCGCTATTCGACCGAGGCTTCGGTGGCCAAGCTCACCGCCTCGGAGACGGCCATGTGGATCGCGCACCAGGCGGTGCAGATCCACGGCGGCATGGGCTACTCCAAGGAGATGCCGCTGGAGCGCTACTTCCGCGACGCCAAGATCACCGAGATCTACGAGGGCACCAGCGAGATCCAGCGCTTGGTCATCGCCCGCAACGAGACCGGGCTGCGGTGAGGGCGGTGGGGCGGGAGCGGGAAGGATGAAGCGGGAACGGGGAACTGGAGGCAGGCGGTAGCTGGCACCACCGCCCCTGTAGGAACGGCTTCAGCCGCGACGGGGCATGGAGCGGAGTGGTAGAGCGGGAGTGGTAGAGCGGGAGTCGGGAATCGGGACCCGAAGGCACCGCGCATCCGGCGCCGCCTTCCTGTAGGAGCGGCTTCAGCCGCGACCCAGCCCAACACGAGGCGGTCGCGGCTGAAGCCGCTCCTACAGGGGAGGCATGCGCGCCGGCGGACCGACGCCGCGGGTCCCGATTCCCGCTTCATCCCTCCCGGTTCCCGCTCCACCCACCCTCCATGCTGCTGCGCAGATCGCCTGCCTTCACATCCGGGCCCTAGAATGTGCGGTCAACCCAGCCGCCCTGACGGACCCATGAGCGCGCAGCCCGCAGCAGCACCGAACGACCCCATCGAGGTCTCCCTCACGCCCATCCTGGATGCCCTGCGCGAGGTCGCGCCGGCGGAGCGATACGAGGAGGCGGCGGCGTTCGTGCGCACCTTCTACGTGCGCATGTCCAGCGAGGAATACGCGGTGCGGTCGCCGGCCGGCTGGGCGGCGCTCGCGCTGGGCGTGCTCGACTTCGCGCGCGAGCGCCAGCGCGGCAGCGCCAAGGTGCGGGTGTTCAATCCGTCCGAGGAAGGCCACGGCTGGAGTTCGCCGCACAGCGTCGTGCAGATCGTCAACGACGACATGCCGTTCCTGGTCGACTCGGTGAGCATGGCGCTGGCGCAGTCGAAGGTCGCCATCCACGTGCTCGGCCATCCGGTGCTGACCGTGCGCCGCGACGAGGCGGGCAGGCTGGTCGAGCTCGGCGCGGGCGAGGCCGAGTCGCTGATGCACATCGAGGTCGACCGCCTCGGCGACGGCGACGAGCTGGAGGCCGTGCGCGACCGCATCTGCGCGGCGCTTGCCGACGTCCGCATCTGCGTGCGCGACTGGGCCGCGATGCGGCAGGCGATGCGTGCCACCGCCGATGCGCTGCCGGGCTGGGAATCGCCGGTCTCGCCGCAGCTGCGGGCCGAGGCGCAGGAGTTCCTGCGCTGGGCCGCCGACGACCACTTCACCTTCCTCGGCTCGCGCGAATACGCATTCCGGCCGGTCGACGGCGACGAGATGCTGACCGCGGTGCCGGACACCGGCCTGGGCATCCTCGCCGACGACGACCGCGCCGGGCGTCCGCGCTCGCTGCGGTCGCTGGCGGCGCAGGGCGTAGTCGCCTCGTCGACGCCCGAGCCGGTGATCCTGACCAAGACCAATGCGCGCTCGACGGTGCACCGTCCGGGCTACATGGACTACATCGGGGTGCTGCGCTTCGGCACGGACGGCCGGCCGGTCGGCGAGGTGCGCTTCGTCGGTCTGTTCACCTCCAGCGCCTACAACCGCCGGCCCTGGGACATCCCGCTGGTGCGGCACCGCTACGAGTACGTGATGGAGCGCTCCGGCCTGCGCTCCGACAGCCACAGCGGCAAGGCGCTGCGGCACATCCTCGAGACCCTGCCGCGCGACGAGCTGTTCCAGGCCTCCGACGAGGAGCTCTACCGCACCGCGATGGGCATCCTCGGCCTGCAGGAACGCGTGCGCTCCAAGCTGTTCCTGCGCCGCGACCGCTACGGCCGCTTCTATTCGGCCCTGGTCTACATCCCGCGCGACCGCTTCAACACGGAGGTGCGCCAGCGCATCGAGGCGCTGCTGATGGAGGCGATGGGCGGCCAGCGCATCGACACCACCCTGCAGATCGGCGAGTCGCCGCTCGCCCAGCTGCACCTGATCGTGCGCCCGAAGGCGGGCACGCACGCGGTGGACCAGGCCGAGATCGACGCGCGCCTGGCCGAGATCGTGCGCAACTGGCACGACGAGCTGCGCGACCTGCTGGTGCGTCGCTGCGGCGAGGCCGAGGGCCTGCGCCTGGCCCGCGTCTACGGCCGCGCGCTGCCGGCCGGCTACATCGAGGAGGTCACCCCGGAGGGCGCGGCCGCCGACGTCGAGCGCGTGGCCGCCCTGCGCGGCCCGGACGATCTGCGCCTGAGCTTCTACCGCGCGCGCCGCGGCGACCGCGAGGGGCTGCGCTTCAAGCTGTTCCGGCAGGGCGACGACATCCCGCTCTCCGACGTGCTGCCGATGATGGAGAACATGGGGCTGCGCATCATCAGCGAGCATCCCTACGCGCTGCACACCGAGGACGGCGCGGTCTACATCCAGGACTTCGAGGTCGAGCGCTCCGGCGGCGGCGACATCGACGAGGCCACCGTGGCGCGCGTGCACGCCCGCTTCGAGGCGGCGTTCGAGCACGTCTGGCGCGGCACCGCGGAGAGCGACGGCTTCAACCGCCTGATCCTCGCCGCGGGGCTCGACTGGCACCAGGTCGCGATGCTGCGCGGCTACAGCAAGTACCTGCTGCAGACCGGCGTGCCGTTCTCGCAGGCCTACATGGAGCAGACCCTGGTCGACTACCCGCTTGCCGCGCGGGTGCTGGCGGAGCTGTTCGCCGCGCGCTTCGATCCCGGCCACGCGGCGCCCGAGCGGCGCGAGATGGAGCCGTGCCGGAAGGCGCTGCAGGCCGAGCTCGAGAGCATCGCCTCGCCCGAGCAGCGCGATCAGATCGCGACCGTGATCGAGCAGGTCGCCTATGCGCGCGGACTCGACCGCGAGGCCCAGGCCGACGCCTGCCGCGACGCGCTGGCGATCCTGCTCGACCGCGTCTCCAGCCTCGACGAGGACCGCATCCTGCGCAGCTTCCAGGGCGTGATCGAGGCGACCCTGCGCACCAACTACTACCAGTGCGACGACGCGGGCGCGCCGCGCGACTTCATCAGCTTCAAGTTCGACTCCGCGCAGGTGCCGGACCTGCCGAAGCCGCGGCCCTACCGCGAGATCTTCGTGTATTCGCCGCGGGTCGAGGGCATCCACCTGCGCTTCGGCCCGGTGGCGCGCGGCGGCCTGCGCTGGTCGGACCGGCGCGAGGACTTCCGCACCGAGGTGCTGGGCCTGGTCAAGGCGCAGATGGTCAAGAACACGGTCATCGTGCCGGTCGGCGCCAAGGGCGGCTTCATCGTCAAGCGGCCGCCGCCGGCCGGCGACCGCGACGCGGTGCAGGCCGAGGGCATCGCCTGCTACCGCATCTTCATCAGCGGCCTGCTGCAGATCACCGACAACCTCGTCGACGGCGAGGTGGTGCATCCGCAGGACGTGGTGCGCTACGACGCCGACGACCCGTACCTGGTCGTCGCCGCGGACAAGGGCACGGCGACCTTCTCCGACATCGCCAACGCGCTGTCCATCGAGCACGGCTTCTGGATGGGCGACGCCTTCGCCTCCGGCGGCTCGGTCGGCTACGACCACAAGGCGATGGGCATCACCGCCAAGGGCGCCTGGGAATCGGTGAAGCGGCACTTCCGCGCGCTGGGCGTGGATTCGCAGAGCCAGGACTTCACCTGCGCCGGCATCGGTGACATGTCCGGCGACGTGTTCGGCAACGGCATGCTGCTGTCCGGGCACATCCGCCTGGTCGCCGCCTTCGACCACCGCCACATCTTCCTCGACCCGGATCCCGACGCGGCGCGCTCGTTCGCCGAGCGCCAGCGCATGTTCGCGCTGCCGCGCTCGAGCTGGGCGGACTACGACACGTCGCTCATCAGCCGCGGCGGCGGCGTGCACCCGCGCACCGCGAAGTCGATCGCGCTGACGCCGGAGGTCAAGGCCGCGCTCGGCATCGACGCGTCGGTGCAGAAGATGACGCCCAGCGAGCTGATGACCGCGATCCTCAGGGCGCCGGTCGACCTGCTGTGGAACGG
The DNA here is from genome assembly GCF_018122625.2 of Coralloluteibacterium stylophorae. GTDB lineage: Bacteria > Pseudomonadota > Gammaproteobacteria > Xanthomonadales > Xanthomonadaceae > Coralloluteibacterium > Coralloluteibacterium stylophorae. Next base: position 384,063 of record NZ_JAGQFT020000002.1, read on the forward strand.
CGGCATCGGCACCTACGTCAAGGCCTCGACCGAGTCGCACGCCGACGCCGGCGACCGCGCCAACAACGCCATCCGCGTGGACGGCTGCGACCTGCGCTGCCGGGTGGTGGGCGAGGGCGGCAACCTCGGCCTGACCCAGCGCGGTCGCATCGAGGCGGCCCGCAACGGCGTGCTGCTCAACACCGACTTCATCGACAACTCCGCCGGCGTCGACACCTCCGACCACGAGGTCAACATCAAGATCCTGCTCAACGCCGCGGTGAAGGGCGGCGGGCTGGGCGAGGCCGAGCGCAACGCGCTGCTGGCGGAGATGACCGACGAGGTCGAGCGCCTGGTGCTGTGGGACAACATCCGCCAGAACCAGGCGATCAGCGTGATGGAGCGCATGAGCGTGCCGCGCCTGGGCTCCAAGCAGCACTTCATCCAGGTGCTCGAGGCGCAGGGCCTGCTCGACCGCGCGATCGAGTTCCTGCCGACCGACGCGGAGTTCGCCGACCGCCGCGAGCGTGGCGAGGGCCTGACCCGGCCGGAGCTGTCGGTGCTGCTGTCTTACTCGAAGATCGTGGCCTTCAACCAGCTGCTCGAGTCCGACGTGCCGGAGGATCCCTACCTCTCCAAGGAACTCGCGCGCTACTTCCCGGTGCCGCTGCAGGAGCGCTACGCCGACCTCATGGAGAACCACCGCCTGCGTCGCGAGATCATCGCCACGGCGGTCACCAACTCCATGGTCAACCGCATGGGCGCGACCTTCCTGCTGCGCATGCAGGAGGACACCGGGCGCGGTCCGGCCGACGTCGCCAAGGCCTACTCGATCGCGCGCGAGGCGATGGACGCGCGCGCGCTGTGGAGCGAGATCGACGAGCTCGACCTGGTCGTGCCGGAGGCCGCCCAGCTCGATGCCCTGCTGGCGGTGTGGAGCCTGCTGCGCAACCTCTGCCGCTGGCTGCTGAACCGGCCGGGCCTGTCCCTGGACATCGCCGAGGCGGTGGAGCGCATGCATCCGCGCCTGCAGGACCTGCGCGGCGCCTTTCCGGAGGTGCTGCCGGAGGCCTGGCAGGAGGAGTTCGCCGCCGCGTGCCAGGGCTGGGTCGAGCGCGGCTTCCCCGAGACGCTGGCGCGCCACCTGGCGGTGCTGCCCTACCTCAACGTCGCGCCGGACATCATCGCCGTGTCGATCGAGCGTGGGCGCCCGGTGGCGGAGATCGCACGCGCCTACTACGCGCTCGGCGAGGCCCTGCACCTGCGCTGGATGCTCGAGCGCATGGAGGAGCTGCCGGTCGAAGGGCGCTGGCATGCGAACGCGCGCGGCGTGCTCCGCGACCAGCTGCAGGCCCAGCAGGGCGCCCTGGTCGGGCAGATGCTCGACGTCGCCGGCGACAGCGCCGATCCGCTCGCCGCCTGGATCGGTCGCGACGACGCCACGCTGGCGCTGACCCGGGCCACGCTGGACGACATCCGTGCGCAGAAGGCGCTCGACTACCCGACCGCCTTCGTCGCCGTGCGGCGCGTCGCCCAGCTGCTCGGCAACATGACCGGCTGAGTGCCGCGGCGCGATGCGGCGCGGCCACGGCCGCCCGCATCGCGCGCCGTGCCACGCGATGCCGCCGGCGCGCTGGGTTAGGCTTGCGCGGCCCATTCCTCCAGGGATCCCGCTCCCGGTGCTGCCCGACCATCCCCGCATCGCCTTCCTCGCCAGCCGCGCCGACGATGCGCAGGCGGCGCTCGCCTGGTTCACCGAGCGCTACGACCAGCACGCCCCGCAGGACGCCGACGTGCTCTGCGCGCTCGGCGGCGACGGCTTCATGCTGCAGACCCTGCATCGCCACGGTGCGCTGGGCCTGCCGGTGTTCGGGATGAAGCGCGGCACCGTCGGCTTCCTCATGAACCACTACCGCGAGGACGACCTGCACGCGCGTCTCGCCCAGGCGCAGGGCGCCGTGCTCAAGCCGCTGGAGATGCAGGCGGTGACCGAGAGCGGCGCGAGTGTGCAGTCGCTGGCCTACAACGAGGTCTCGCTGCTGCGGCAGACGCGGCAGGCCTCGAAGATCGCCATCCACCTCAACGGCCGCCGCCGCCTCGATGAGCTGGTCTCCGACGGCGTGCTGGTGGCCACGCCCGCCGGCAGCACCGCCTACAACTACTCGGCGCACGGCCCGATCCTGCCGCTCGGCGCCGGCGTCATCGCGCTGACCCCGATCGCCCCGTTCCGCCCGCGCCGCTGGCGCGGCGCCCTGCTGCGCGCCGGCACCGAGATCCGCTTCGAGGTGCTCGATCCGGACAAGCGCCCGGTCAGCGCCACCGCCGATTCGCACGAGGTCCGCGACGTGGTCGAGGTCACCGTGCGCGAATCCCAGGCGCACACGGTCACCCTCCTGTTCGACCCCGAGCACAATCTCGAGGAGCGGATCATGAACGAGCAGTTCGTGACGTGAGGGATGGAGCGGGAAGCGGGCGTGGTGAGGCGGGACTCGGGACCTGGAGGTCGCGCTGAAGCTGGGCGCAGGGTCAGGGGTCCAAGGCTCGAAGCCCGGCATGAAGTTCCTGCCCGCCTCACGCCCTGGGCCCCGCAGCCCGTTCGGGCCCCGTCATTCCCGATTCCCGATTCCCGCTCCATCCCTCCCGCTTCACCCCACGAACCCATGCCCACTCCCGACCCCAGCCCCATGCCGCCCGCCGAACCCGATCCCGACCGCCTGGTGGTGGCGATCACGGCGCGGGCGCTGTTCGACCTGGAGGAGAGCCATCGCCTGTTCGAGGCGGAGGGGCTGGATGCCTATTCCGACTACCAGCGCACGCACGAGAACGAGCCGCTGTCGCCAGGCATCGCGTTCCCGCTGGTGAAGAAGCTGATCGGGCTCAACGCCAACGACGACCCGGAGGCGCCGCGGGTCGAGGTGATCCTGCTGTCGCGCAACTCCTCGGACACCGGCCTGCGCATCTTCAACTCGATCGAGCACTACGGCCTGCGCATCATCCGCGCGGTGTTCACCGGCGGCGCGCCGACCACGCCCTATATCCGCCCGTTCGGCGCGCAGCTGTTCCTGTCGGCGAACCCGGAGTCGGTGCGGCATGCGCTCGACCACGGCGTGGCTGCCGCCACCATCCTGCCGGCGCGGGCGACCTCGATGGAGCCGGCGCATCCGCAGCTGCGCATCGCCTTCGACGGCGACGCGGTGATCTTCTCCGACGAGTCCGAGCGCATCTCGCAGGAGCGCGGCGTCGCCGCCTTCCACGCCAACGAGCGCGAGCTGGCGAACACGCCGCTGTCGGGCGGCCCGTTCCGCGCCTTCCTCGCCGCACTGCATTCGCTGCAGCAGGCCTTCCCGCCCGAGGACTCGCCGATACGCACCGCCCTGGTCACCGCGCGCTCGGCACCGGCGCACAAGCGCGTGATCCTGACGCTCCGCGAATGGGGCGTACGCCTGGACGAGGCGCTGTTCCTCGGCGGCCGCGACAAGGGGCCGTTCCTGCGCGCGTTCGGCGCCGACCTGTTCTTCGACGACTCCCAGCGCAACATCGACAACGCCAGCCTGCACGTCGCCGCCGGCCACGTTCCGCACGGCGTGTCCAACCCGCGCCCCGCGGCCGCCGACCTCGCCCGCGCCGCCTTCGTCCCGCCCGACCCGGACGGGCCCTGAAGGCTCAGCGGTCGCGCTCGACCGCGAGGCGGCCGAGGGCGAGGAGGGCGCCGGCGCGCTCGCCGTCGGCGGCGAGGAGCGCCTGCATGCTCCGCCACTGCGCCTGCAGGTGGGCGCGGGCGCCGTCGAGGCCGAGCAGGGCGGGATAGGTCGACTTGGCCTGCGCCGCGTCCTTGCCGGCGGTCTTGCCGAGCGCGGCCGCGTCGCCTTCGACATCGAGGATGTCGTCGCGGATCTGGAAGGCCAGGCCGAGTGCCGCGGCGTAGCGGTCGAGCCGCGCCAGGGTCTCGATGTCGGCCTCCGCCGCCAACGCGCCCATGCGCACCGCGGCGCGGATCAGGGCGCCGGTCTTGGCGCCGTGCATGCGCTCCAGCGCGGCGAGCGGCTGTGGGCTCCCGGTCGCCTCGATGTCGAGCGCCTGGCCGCCGCACATGCCCGCCGCGCCGCTGGCGTCGGCCAGCGAGCGCACCAGGGCGACGACCGTCGCCGCCGGCAGCGGCGCGCGCGCCAGGGTCTCGAAGGCCAGGGTCTGCAGCGCGTCGCCGGCGAGGATGGCGGTGGCCTCGTCGTAGGCCACGTGCACCGTCGGCCGCCCGCGGCGCAGGGCGTCGTCGTCCATCGCCGGCAGGTCGTCGTGGACCAGCGAATAGGCGTGGACCAGCTCCACCGCCACCGCGGGCGCGTCGAGCAGGGCTTCGTCGGCGCCGGCGAAGGTGCCCGCGGCGTAGACCAGCAGCGGGCGCAGGCGCTTGCCGCCGCCGAGGCTGGCGTGGCGCATGGCGGCGAGCAGGCGCTCGGGGACCGTCCCGGACGCGCCCAGCAACGCCTCGAGGCCGGATTCGGTGCGGACGCGCCAGGCGTCGAACCGCGGCTCAGGTGGCATCGGGCTCGAACGGCTGCGCGCTGTCCGGGTCGGCGGCGTCGCTGAGCAGCCTGACCCGCAGCTCGGCCTGTTCCAGCGCGCTGCGGCACTGGCGGTACAGGCCGACGCCGCGCTCGTAGGCGGAGAGCGATTCGTCGAGCGGGAGATCGCCCTGCTCCATCTTCTGCACCAGGGCCTCGAGCGCGTCGAGCGACTGCTCGAAGGCGGCCACGGCGGAGGGCGGGGCGGCGCTGGCGTCGTTGTTCGGGGGCGTCGGCATGCGCCTAATTTTGCCACACCAGCCGCAGTGCCCGGGCGTCGAGCAGGTCGCGCATCCGTGCGGAGACGACGAGGTCGCCGGCGGCGAGCAGCTCGCCGTCGAGGCTCGACACCAGCGGCAGGCGCGTGCGCTCCCAGGGCGGCACGCCGAGGTCCTGCAGGACGTGCTTGAGCGCGTGCGAATGGGCGCGGCCTGGCAGGCGGATGCGTTCGCCGCCGCGCCGGGCGTGCACGCGCAGGCGCAGGGGCTCGCCCGTGCCCGGGGTGGCGCCGGCGACCGGTTCGACATCGAGCCAGCCGCCGCCGGGCAGGGCGAGGCGGCCGCGCGCCTCCCAGGCCAGGTCGAGGTCGGCGGGCAGGGGCGCACGCGCGGTACCGGCGTGGAGCAGGCCACCCCAGCGCAGGATGCGCACGTCGCGCCAGGCGAAGGCCGGCAGCGCGTCGGCCGGCGCCGGCAGGAGTTCGCGCTCGATCGCGTCGATCCCCACGGCCGGCAGGGGCGGCAGGCCGAGGCCGGCGACCCAGCGGCGCAGCAGGCGTGCGCGTCGCGGCGCCGGCTGTGCGGCCAGCGCGTGCACGTGCAGGGTGGCCGGGTCCAGGCCCTGTGCCCGCGCGAGCGCCGCGGCGTCCTCGCGCTCGAGCAGGTCGGCGGCCTCGGCGCACAGCGCCGCGCTGCGCGCGAACGCCGCGGCCACGTGCGGCCAGCGCGCGGCCAGGCTCGGCATCACCTCGCCGCGCAGGCGGCTGCGGTCGTGGCGCAGGTCGGCGTTGGCGGGGTCCTCGACCACCGGCAGGGCGTGCGCGCGGACGTAGTCCGCGAGTGTCGCCCGCGACAGATCGAGCAGCGGCCGCCACAGCAGCCCGCGGCCGAGCGGGCGCAGCGTGCGCATCCCGCGCAGCCCGTCCGGCCCCGAGGCGCGCAGCGCGCGCAGGAGGAAGGTCTCGGCCTGGTCGTCCCGGTGATGCGCGACGACCAGACGCTCGCCCTCGTGCAGCGCAGCGCCCAGCGCACGGTAGCGGGCGTCGCGGGCGGCGGCCTCGAGTCCGTCGCCGGCATCGCGTGCGACGTCGACGCGGACCACCTCGAGCGGCACCTCGAGGCGCCGCGCGAGCGTGCGGCAGGCCTGTGCCCACTGCCGGCTGTCCGGCGCAAGGCCATGGTCCACATGCAGCGCCCGGAGCCCCAGCGCCCGCGCGCGCGGAAGCGCGGCCAGCGCGTGCAGCAGGGCGGTCGAGTCGGGGCCGCCGCTGTAGCCGACGCACAGGCCGGCGTCGACGTCGTCGAGCGCACGGGCCAGATGGGTGCCGAGGGGGCAGGACGCGGCGTCGGCGGGTGGCACGGGCATGGGCGGAACGGGGCGCGGGCTCCTGCGGCCGGCCATGGTGAGCGCGGGCAGGGCCGCCCGCAACGGCGGACGCCGGTCAGGCCGCCCGCGCCGCCGCGTGGCGGCGTTCGTGCTGCAGCAGCCAGCGCTTGACCGGGAGCCCCCACAGGAAGCCACCGAGGCTGCCGTCGCTGCGCAGCACGCGGTGGCAGGGCACGACCACGGCGATGCGGTTGCCGGCGCAGGCGCCGCCCGCGGCACGCACCGCCGTCGGGCGGCCGGCGCGTGCGGCGAGGTCGCGGTAGCTGAGCGTGGTGCCGGCAGGAATCGCGCGCATCGCCGCCCGCGCCGCCTGCACGAAGCCGCCGCCCGGCTGCGCGACCGCGAGCGCGCCGACCGCCTCCACGTCGCCCTCGAGGTAGGCGCGCAGCGCCCGGGTGACGGCGCCGAGCTCGCCCCGCTCCCGCCACCTCGCGTCCGGACGCGGCAGCAGGGCCTGCGGCCGGGCGGTGAAGCCGGCGGCGTGGAGCACGCCGTCGGCGTCGGCGAGCAGGCTCAGCGGGCCGGCGGGCGTGGCGAGGGTGGTGCCATCGGGACAGGCGGGCATGACGGGCTCCGGCGTGCGGTGGAAGCGGGGCGCGGCGTCGCCGCGGCGAGATGCGCCCACAGGTGCAGGGCGGCGTAGGCGCGCCAGGGTCGCCAGCTTTCGGCGCGCGCCTGCAGGCTGCGCGGATCGTCGGGCAGGCAGAGCAGGCGCAGGGCGTTGCGCAGGCCCAGGTCGGTCAGCGGCATCGCGTCCGGGTCGCCGAGCGCGCGCATCGCGATGTAGTCGGCGGTCCAGGCGCCGAAACCGGGCAGGGCGAGCAGCGCGTGCCGGGTGGCCGCACGATCGGCGCCGGCATCGAGCTGCAGCCGGCCTTCGACCACCGCGTTCGCCAGCGCATGCAGCGCGCGGATGCGGCCCCCGGTGAGACCGAGGCCGGAGAGGGCGTCGCCGGCGATCGCCGCCGACGTCGGGAAGAGGTGGGTCAGCCCATCGACCTGCCGTTCGAGCGGCGCACCGAGGCGGGCGACCAGGCGCGCGGCCAGGGTGCGCGCGCCCTGCACCGTGACCTGCTGGCCCAGCACCGCGCGGACCGCCAGCTCGAAGCCGTCGACGTGTCCCGGCACGCGCAGGCCGGGCCGTGCGGCGACCAGTGGCGCCAGGGCCGGATCGAGGGCGAGCACGCCGGCGACGGCCTGCGGATCGGCGTCCATGTCGAACAGGCGCCGGCAGGCGGCGACGGCCGCGCCGAGATCGCGCAGGTCGCCGAGGCGCAGGCGCAGCTGGGCGTAGCCGCCGTCGCCGTCGGGCGTGACCGCGACCAGCGCCGTGCCATGGGCCAGGCGCAGGCTGCGTCGGTAGGTGCTGCCGTCGCAGGCCTCGATGCCGGGCACGGCGCGCGTGGCGAGAAACGCCAGCAGGCCGCGCGCGTCGTACGGACGCCGCACCGCGAGCCGCAGCGCCAGCTCGCCGCTGTCGTCGGCGGCAGCGGGCCGCCGCGCGCGCAGTGCGCCCGGCGCGCAGCCGTAGGCCTCGCGGATGTGCGTGTTGAACTGGCGCACGCTGCCGTAGCCGGCGACGAAGGCGATCTCGGTGGCCGGCAGCGCCGTGGCCTCGAGCAGCAGGCGGGCGGTCTGCGCGCGTCGGGTGCGGGCAAGCGCCAGTGGACCGACGCCGACCTCGGCCAGCATCTCGCGGTGCAGGTGGCGCGGACTCACCGCCAGGCGCGCGGCCAGCGCGCCGACGCCGGCATCGTCCAGCGCGCCGGCGTGGATCAGCCGCAGCGCGCGGGCGACGCGGTCGGCGCGCACGTCCCAGGCGCTCGAGCCCGGGGTGGCGTCGGGCCGGCAGCGCCGACAGGCGCGAAACCCCGCCGCCTGCGCCGCCGCCGCGGTGTCGAAGAAGCGCACGTTCTCCGCCCGCGGCGTTCGCGCCGGGCAGCTCGGTCGGCAGTAGATGCCGGTCGTGCGCACCGCGGTGAAGAACACGCCGTCGTAGCGCTCGTCGCGGCTGGCGATGGCCCGGTAGCGGGTGTCGAAGCTGTCGCTCATGGCCGCAGTATCGGCCGCGCCAGGGCGGCGGGCTGGCGGGTTTCGGACGGGGCGGTGGGGGTGAAGCGGGGTGGGAAGGCGGGGGTAAACGGGAATCGGGAATCGGGACCTGGAGGGTCTCGCGCTTGTCGCGGCCGCCCTTCGTGCGGCGCTGCCCAGAGGCGAAGCGGGTCGGGCGATCGCCGAAGCCGGGGTCCCTATTCCCTATTCCCGATTCCCTCGCCACCGACGAGGCATCACGCCCCCTCGTACGCCCCGTAGGAGCGCAGCCGCTCGTAGCGGCGCTGCAGCAGGACGTCGACGTCGAGCGTCTCCAGCGCCTTGATCTCGTTGAGCAGCACTGCCTTCAGGCGGACCGCCATCGAGCGCGGGTTGCGGTGCGCACCGCCGGTGGGCTCGCGCACCACCTTGTCGATCAGGCCCTGCCTGTGCAGGCGCGACGCGGTCAGGCCCATGGCCTCGGCGGCGTCCCTGGCCTTGTCGGCCGACTTCCACAGGATCGAGGCGCAGCCTTCCGGCGAGATCACCGAGTAGGTGCTGAACTCCAGCATCAGGGTGCGGTCGCCGACGCCGATGGCCAGCGCGCCGCCGGAGCCGCCCTCGCCGATCACGGTGCACACGATCGGCACCCGCAGCTCGCTCATCTCCAGCAGGTTGCGCGCGATCGCCTCGGACTGGCCGCGCTCCTCCGCGCCGACGCCGGGATAGGCGCCGGGCGTGTCGATGAAGGTCAGGATCGGCAGGCCGAAGCGTTCGGCCAGCTTCATCAGCCGTAGCGCCTTGCGGTAGCCCTCCGGGCGCGGCATGCCGAAGTTGCGGCGGATCTTGCTCTTGGTGTCGCGGCCCTTCTGGTGGCCGATCAGCACCAGCGGACGCCCGCCGATGCGCGCCAGGCCGCCGACGATGGCAGGGTCGTCGGCGAAGGCGCGGTCGCCGGCCAGCTCGTGGAACTCGTCGCAGATGAGCCCGACGTAGTCGAGCGTGTAGGGCCGCGCGGGATGGCGCGCGACCTGGGAGACCTGCCAGGGCGCGAGGTTGCGGAAGATCTCGGCGCTGCGCTGGCGCAGCTTGGCCTCGAGCGTGCGGATCTCGGCGGTGGCGTCGACCTCGGAGCCGGTGCTGGCGTGCCGCAGTTCCTGGATGCGTGCTTCTAGGTCGGCGATGGGCTGTTCGAAATCGAGGAAATTCGGGTTCATGCGGTCGTGGATCGCGGCCCGGAGGGCACAAGACGGGCAGGATAGCCGATCGCCTCCGAGGGCCCCAGTTCGCGGGGGTATGGTGGGGGGGCGGGTGAAGCGGGAAGAGGGAAGAGGGAAGAGGGAATCGGGAAGCGGGAACGGGGAACGGGGAACGGGGAACAGGGAACAGGGAACAGGGAACGGGGAACAGGGAACAGGGAACAGGGAACAGGGAACAGGGAACAGGGGGCCTGCCCAGGCACGGAGCTGGCGCCTCTGCGCGACGCTCTGGAAACACGATCGCAGCCGCGCAGCCTCCAGGTCCCGGTTCCCGATTCCCGATTCCCGATTCCCGGTTCCCGCTCCACCCTTCCCCGTTCCCGCTTCACCGCCATACCTCAGTCAGCCCACGGCCTCCCCAGCGCCAGGGCCACGTTGCTGACGAAGGGCAGGGCGCGGAGGTGGCCGAGCAGTTCGGCGCTGGGGCGGATGGAATGGCTGCCGTTGAGGTCGAGCACGCCCCTGGAGCCGCGGGTCACCAGTTGCAGGCGCATCGGCACCCGGCCGGGGCGATACGGCGCCAGCGCGCTCTCGAAGCGGTCGAGCGCGCCGTCGCCGCGGACGTCGAGGGTCAGCTGCAGGCGGCGGCCGTTCTGGGCGCAGACCTGGTCGAACTCCCAGCAGCCGCGCACGCGCAGCGCGTAGCCGCCGGAGAATTCGTCCTCGCGCAGGCCGCCGTCGAGGATCAGCACGCGGTCGCGGCCCAGCAGCGGCGCGTACTGGCCGAAGGCCTCGCCGAAGAAGGCGCATTCCAGCCGCCCGTGGCCGTCCTCGATCTGCACGAAGGCCTGGGTCTCGCCCTTGCGCCTCACCGCGGTCACCACGCCGGCGACCTTGACCTGCACCTCGCGGCGGCCGCGGGTGTCGCCGAGCATCTGCGCCAGTTCGCCCAGGCTGCGCCCGGTGAGCGAGGCGAGCTCAGGTCGGTAGGGATCGAGCGGATGGCCGCTGCGGTAGTGGCCGAGCGTGTCGCGCTCGCCGTCCAGGCGCTGCTTGAGCGGCCATTCGTCGACGCGCGGCAGGTCCAGGTGCAGGGCCGGCGCGGCGTCGTCGCTCGCGCCGCCGAACAGCGAGACCTGGCCGGCCTCGCGCTCGCGCGCCATCTGCTCGGTGGCGCGCATCACCTCCGGCAGCTGCAGCATCAGCGTGGCGCGGTTCTCGCCGAGGCCGTCGAGCGCGCCCGACAGCACCATCGCCTCGAGCACGCGGCGGTTGAGCCTGCCCGCCTCGACGCGGCGGCAGAACGTGAGCAGGTCGGTGAACGGACCGCCGCTCTCGCGCGCGGCGACCACCGCCTCGATCGCGCCCTGGCCCACGCCCTTGATCGCGCCGAGGCCGTAGCGGATGGTCTTCGGGTCGGTGGCCTCGAACATCCAGGTCGAGGCGTTGACGTCCGGCGACAGCACCGTGAGGCCCATGGCCCGCGCCTCCTCGAGGAAGCCGGTCACCTTCTCGGTGTTGTCCATGTCCGAGGACATCACCGCGGCCATGAACTCCGCCGGGTAGTGCGCCTTGAGCCACGCGGTCTGGTAGGCGACCAGCGCGTAGGCGGCCGAATGCGACTTGTTGAAGCCGTACTCGGCGAACTTCTCCATCAGGTCGAAGATCGAGGTCGCCGTCTGCGGATCGACCCCGCGCTCGGCGGCGCCCGCCTCGAACATCTGGCGCTGCTTGGCCATCTCCTCGGGCTTCTTCTTGCCCATCGCGCGGCGCAGCAGGTCGGCGCCGCCCAGCGAGTAGCCGGCCAGGACCTGGGCGATCTGCATCACCTGTTCCTGGTAGACGATGACGCCGTAGGTCGGCTTCAGCACCGGCTCCAGCGACGGGTGGGGGTAGGTCACCTCGGCGTTGCCGTGCTTGCGGTCGACCCAGTCGCGGTCCATCCCCGAGCCCAGGGGGCCGGGACGGAACAGCGCGGCGAGCGCGATGATGTCCTCGAACACGTCGGGCTTGGCGCGCTTGAGCAGCTCGCGCATGCCGCGGGATTCGAACTGGAACACGGCCACCGTGTCACCGGCGGCGAAGATGCGGTAGGCCTCGCGGTCGTCGAGCTTGAGCGCGGTGATGTCGAGCGCCGGCCGGCCCTCGCGCGCGTGGCGCGCGTTGATGGCCTTCACCGCCCAGTCGATGATGGTGAGCGTGCGCAGGCCGAGGAAGTCGAACTTCACCAGGCCGACGGACTCGACGTCGTCCTTGTCGTACTGGGTGACGATGCTCTTGGCGGTCTCGCCCTTGGCCGCCTGCTCGGCGAACAGCGGCGCGAAGTCGGTCAGCGGCGACGGCGCGATGACCACGCCGCCGGCGTGCTTGCCGGCGTTGCGGGTGAGGTCCTCGAGCTTGAGCGCGAGGTCGATGAGGTCGCGGACCTCCTCCTCGGTCTCGTAGCGCTGCATCAGCTCGGCCGAGGACAGCTCCGGATCGGCCTGCGCCTTCTTGGTGCGCCCGAGCGCGTCGGAGAGGGTGATGCCCAGCGTGTTCGGGATCAGCTTGGCGATACCGTCGACGAACCCGTACGGGTGGCCCAGCACGCGGCCGCAGTCTCGCACCACCGCCTTCGCGGCCATGGTGCCGTAGGTGATGATCTGGCTGACCCGGTCGCGGCCGTACTTGCGCGCGACGTAGTCGATGACCTCGTCGCGGCGGTCCATGCAGAAGTCGATGTCGAAGTCCGGCATCGACACGCGCTCGGGATTGAGGAAGCGCTCGAACAGCAGGTCGTAGGGCAGCGGGTCGAGGTCGGTGATGCCCAGCGCCCAGGCCACCAGCGAACCCGCACCCGAGCCGCGGCCCGGCCCCACCGGGATGCCGTTGTGCTTACCCCAGTTGATGAAGTCCGCGACGATCAGGAAGTAGCCCGGGAACCCCATCTTGATGATGACGTCGAGCTCGATGTCCAGCCGTGCCTCGTAGCTGGCGCGGTCGTGCCCCGGCGCCAGCGGCTGCCTGGCCAGCCGCGCGTCCAGCCCCTCGTGCGCCTGCTTGCGGATCCAGGTCTCCAGGGTCTCGTCGTCGGGCACCGGGAACTGCGGCAGGTAGTAGGTGCCGAAGCTCAGCTCGATGTTGCAGCGCTTGGCCAGCTCGACCGTGTTCTCCAGCGCCTCGGGAAGGTCGGCGAACAGCTCGGCCATCTCGGCCGCCGACTTCAGGTACTGCTCGGGGCTGGTGTCGCGCGGCCGGCGCGGGTCGTCGAGGACGCGGCCGGTGGAGATGCACACCCGCGCCTCGTGCGCGTCGAAGTCCTCGCGCGCGATGAAGCGCACGTCGTTGGTCGCCAGCAGCGGCAGGTCGCGGCGCGCGGCGAGTTCCAGCGCCGCGGCGTTGAAGGCCTCCTCGCCGTCGCGGCCGGTGCGGGTCAGGGCGAGGTACAGGCGCTCGTCGAAGTGGCGCAGCCAGGGGTCGAGCGTGCGCTCGGCGAGCTCGATCTTCCCGGCCGCGGCGTCGGCGCCGACCATGCTCTCGCGCCCGGCCAGCACGAACAGCCCGGCGCCGTCGTCGAACAGCCACTGCGGCCGCGCCACCACGCAGTCGCCGCGATGGCCCTCCAGGTAGGCGCGGGAGAGCAGGCGCGACAGCGAGAGGTAGCCGTCGCGGTCGCGGCACAGCAGGGTCATCCGCGACGGGGCTTCCTCGCCCTCGGCGAACCAGACGTCGGCGCCGGCGATCGGCTTGACCCCCGCGCCCTCGGCGGCGCGATAGAACTTGACCAGGCCGAAGAGGTTGCTGTCGTCGGTCAGCGCCAGCGCGGGGTGGCCGTGCTCCAGCGCGCGGCTGAGCAGGTTCGGCGTCGGCGCCTTGGCCGGGTCGACGTACTCGGACTTTTCCGGCAGGCGGATGATCGAATCCCGCAGCGAGAACTCGCTGTGGATGCGGAGGTGGACGAACCCAGGAGACATGACGACCGTGGCGCAGCGCGACCGGACAGCTTAGGTCCGGTGCGGATGCCCCACAAGCTTTCCTTTTCGAGGGAATGCATTCCCGAACGGGCTACCGATCATGCCGCGGCGGCGCCGGTCAGCGGGGCAGTGGGTAGTGGCCGTCGGGTGCCGGGAATCGGGAACCGGGAATTGGGACCTGAGCCCTGAGGAGCCCCGGCCCGCCTCACCCCACGAACAGGTCCCGCGCCATCCGTTCCCGCACCGGCGCGAAGCTGCGGCGGTGGATCGCGCAGGGCCCGAGCGCCGCCAGCCGCTCGAGGTGCTCGGGCGTGCCGTAGCCCTTGTGCCGGGCGAAGCCGTAGCCAGGATAGACGCGGTCGAGGTCGCACATCAGGCGGTCGCGGGTGACCTTGGCGAGGATCGAGGCGGCCATGATCTCGCGCACGCGCGCGTCGCCGCCGACCACGGCCTCGCCGGGGCAGCACAGGGCCTTCGGCACCAGGTTGCCGTCGATCCGTGCGCGCGCCGCCGCCGGGGCCAGCGCGGCGACCGCGCGGCACATGCCGGCGAAGGTGGCCTGCAGGATGTTGATGCGGTCGATCTCGTCGACGTCGACGATCTCCACCCGCCAGGCGATGGCGCGCGCCTGGATCTTCGGGAACAGCGTCTCGCGCGCCGCCTCGTTGAGCGCCTTGGAGTCGCCGAGGCCGTGGAAGCGCCGCTTCGGATCGAGGATCACCGCCGCCACCACCACCGGCCCGGCGAGCGGCCCGCGACCGGCCTCGTCGACGCCCGCGATCAACGCGCGTGCGGTTTCGATCACGGCACTCATGGCGCCTCCACGAGGTCGACCACCGCGTCCGCCGCGAGCCGGTCGGCGTCGCGGCGCAGGCGCTCGTGCTGGGCGCGGAACACCGGAACCAGCGCCGCGGCCTCCTCCGGATGCTCGAACCAGCGCGCCACCGCCTCGGCGAGCCTCGGCCCGGTGCAGTCGTCCTGCATCAGCTCCGGGATCACCTCGGCGTCGGCCAGCACGTTCGGCAGGCTGTAGCGCTGGATCTTGAGCATCCCCAGGCGCCTGACCAGGAAATGGGTCGAGGGCGCGATGCGGTAGCCGACCACGGTCGGACGCTTGGCCAGCATCGCCTCCAGGGCCGCGGTGCCGGAGGCGAGGAGAACCACGTCCGCGGCGATCATGGCCTCGTGCGAGCGACCGTCGATCACGTGCAGCGCGGCGGTCAGGGCGTCGCGGGCATGGTGCGCGGACAGCGCGGCCTCGAAGCTCGCCCGTGCCGCCGCACCGGCCATCGGCGCGACCGCCAGCAGGCCGGGGATGCGGTCGAGGAGCAGGGCGAGCGCATCGAGGAAGGGCGGCGCCAGGCGCTGGATCTCGCCGCCGCGGCTGCCGGGCAGGAGTGCCAGGAGCGGACGCCCGGCCGGCAGCGCCAGCGCCGCGCGCGCGGCGGCATGGTCGGGCGCCATCGCGAAGCGCTCGGCCAGCGGATGGCCGACGAAGCGCGCGTCGACGCCGAAGCGGGCATAGATCTCCGGCTCCATCGGGAACAGGCACAGCACCCGGTCGGCGCTGACGCCGATCTTCTGCGCGCGCTTCTCGCGCCAGGCCCAGACCGAGGGACTGACGTAGTGGACGGTGCGGATGCCCCCCGCCTTGAGCCGCTTCTCCAGGCCGAGGTTGAAGTCCGGCGCGTCGATGCCGACGAAGACGTCAGGGCCCCAGTCGAGCAGGCGGCGGGTCAGGTCGCGGCGCAGCCTCAGCAGGCGAGGCAGGTGGCGCACCACCTCGGCCAGGCCCATCACCGCGAGCGCCTGGCTGTCGTGCCAGGCCTCGAAGCCCTCGGCGCGCATGCGCTCGCCGCCGATGCCGGCGAACTCCGCGTCCGGCCAGCGCGCGCGCAGGGCGCGGAGCAGGCCGGCGCCGAGCTGGTCGCCCGAGGCCTCGCCGGCGACGAGCGCCACGCGCCGGGGCCGGCGCGCTGCGGGCTGGAGATCGGTGATCGGGGGTTCGGGTGGCATCGCGGGAATCGCAGGAGGCGCCGCGGCGGTCGCGCCGCGGTCCGCGCATCCTAGGTCAGGCACGCATGCCGGCGCGACCGGCCGCGGGGTCGTCAGCGCGCGAGCGGGCGCCCGGCGGTGGCGAGGAAGTCGACGAAGCCGCGCACGTCGTCGCTGTCCTCGGCCGCGGCGTGCAGGGCGGTCATCGCCTCGGCGCGTGGCAGGCCCGACATGTACAGCGTGCGGTAGGCGCGGCGGATCGCGCCGATGCGCTCGGCGTCGAAGCCGCGCCGCTTGAGGCCCTCGGCGTTGATCCCGCGCGGGCGGCCGTACTCGTCGGCCACCATCACGAAGGGCGGCACGTCGCCGTTGACCAGGCAGCCCATGCCGATGAAGGCGTGGGCGCCGATCCGGCAGAACTGGTGCACCCCGGCGAAGCCCGACAGGATGGCGTGGTCGCCGACCTCGACGTGGCCGGCGATCGTGGCGTTGTTGGACATGATCACGTGGTTGCCGACGCAGCAGTCGTGGGCGACGTGCGCGTAGGCCTGGATCCAGTTGTCGTCGCCGATGCGGGTGATGCCGCCGCCTCCCTCGGTGCCGCGGTTGATGGTGACGAACTCGCGGATGTGGTTGCGGTCGCCGATCACCAGTTCCGCGCGCTCGCCGTGGAACTTCTTGTCCTGCGCGTCGCCGCCGATCGCGGCGAAGGCGTGCACGCGGTTGTCGCGGCCGATGCGGGTGGGCCCCAGCACCACGCAGTGCGCGCCGATGTGGGTGCCGTCGCCGATGCGGACGTTCGCGCCGATCACGCTGAACGCGCCGACGTGGACGTCGGCGCCGAGCTCGGCGGCCGGATCGATCTGCGCGGTGGGATGGATCATGGTCAGGCGCTCCGGTCGGCGCAGACGATCTCGGCGCGCGCCGCCTCCTCGCCGTCCACCAGCGCGCGCGCGCTGTAGAAGCCCATCCGGCGCAGCGTGCGGCGCAGCTCGACCTCGAGCACCAGCTGGTCGCCCGGCACCACCATGCGCGAGAAGCGGACCTCGTCGACCTTGACCAGGAAGTACTGCTTGTTGTCGCAGGCGCTGGCCTGCTCGGAGAGCTGGGTCAGCAGGCCGCCGGCCTGGGCCATGGCCTCGATGATCAGCACGCCCGGCATCACCGGCTTGTTCGGGAAGTGGCCGTCGAAGAAGGGCTCGTTGCGGGTGACGTTCTTCAGCGCGCGGATGCGCTTGCCCGGTTCGACCTCGACCACGCGATCCACCAGCAGGAAGGGATAGCGGTGCGGCAGCATCTCCTGGATGCGCGCCGAGTCGATCGGCAGCGTGATCTGGGGTGCGGTGTCGGTCATGTCGGGTCCTTCGTGGCCGCGTTGATCCTGCGGGCCAGGGTGTCGAGGTGCTTGAAGCGGGCGGCGTTGCGGCGCCAGCTGCGGTTGTCCTGGATCGGCGTGCCGGAGGAGTACTCGCCCGGTTCGCGGATCGAATGGGTCACCAGGCTCATCGCGGTGATGGTGACGCGGTCGGCGAGTTCGAGGTGGCCGAGCACGCCGGCGCTGCCGCCGATCAGGCAGTAGCGGCCGATCTTCGCCGACCCGGCGACCGCGCTGCAGCCGGCCAGCGCCGAATGCGCGCCGATGACCACGTTGTGCGCGATCTGGATCTGGTTGTCGAGGCGCACGTCCTCGCCGAGCACGGTGTCGTCGAGGGCACCGCGGTCGATGGTGGTGTTGGCGCCGATCTCGCAGTCGTCGCCGACCACGACGCCGCCGAGCTGCGGGACCTTGAGCCAGCGCCCCTGTTCCATCGCCAGGCCGAAGCCGTCCGCGCCGAGCACGGCGCCCGGATGGACCAGCACCCGCGCGCCCAGGCGCACGCGCGTAACCAGGGTGACGCGGGCGACCAGGCGGCTGTCCGCGCCGACGGTGCAGTCCTCGCCGATCACGCAGCCCGGTCCGACCACGGCGCCGGCCTCGATCACGCTGCGCGCGCCGATGCTGACGAAGGGGCCGATCTCGGCGGCGGGATCGACCCGCGCATCGGCGGCGACGACCGCCGAAGGATGGACACCCGCTCGCGGTGCCGGCGTCGGATCGAACAGCGCGGCGATGCGGGCGAAGGCGGAGTAGGGGTCGCGCGCGACGAGGCAGGCGACCGGGCACTCGCCGGCATCCTCCTCGCGCAGCACCACCGCTTCCGCGCCGGTGGCCATGAGTTCGGCGCGGTAGCGCGGATTGGCGAGGAAGGCGAGCTGTCCCGCCGCGGCGCGCGCCAGCGTGGCCACGCCGGTGACCGGAGTGGCGGGATCGCCGCGCAGCCCCAGACCAAAACGCTCGGCGAGGGCGCCGAGCGTGTGGGGGGAGCGGACCGCATGCGGCGCCGTGGAGGTCGGCGTCGCCATCCTCAGAACGTGCTGCCGAAGGTGAACTGGAGGCGCTCGAGCTCGTCGTCGTCCTCCTTCTTCACCGGGTAGGCGTAGCTGATCGAGATCGGGCCGATCGGCGCGCGCCACTGCAGCGCGATGCCTGCCGAGGCGCGCAGGTCGCCGGTGTCGAAGTCGTCGGTGTCGCTGTAGACGTTGCCGACGTCGACGAAGGCGGACACGCGCGCGGCGGGGGTATCGAGCAGGCGCGGGAAGAAGAACTCGAGCTGGCCGACGGTCTTGATCGCGCCACCCAGCGGCTGCCGGTAGCTGGAGCCGGTCGCGTAGGCGTAGGGGCCGAGCGTGTTGTCGCGGAAACCGCGTACCGAGTTGACGCCACCGGCGTAGAAGTTCTCGAAGAACGGCAGGCCGCTGGCGGTCAGGGTCACCGTGCAGCTCTCCTCCTCGTCCGGGCAGTCGGCGCGCGGGCCGGTCACGGTGCGGGTGAAGTCGTCGCCGTAGGAGTCGCCGTAGCCGAGGTCGAGGCCGGTGCGCATCACCAGCCAGGAGGTCAGCGGCCAGTACTTGGAGTACTGGTAGTTGAGCTTGTAGTACTCGACCGTCGAACCCGGCAGCGCGATCTGCGCGCCCACGCGCTGGTAGGTGCCGCGGGTCGGCTGGAAGAAGTCGTTGCGGGTGTCGCGCGCCCAGGCGAGCTCGAGGCTCCAGGTCTTGAACGTGCGGTTTCCGACCGCGTCGATGTAGTCGACGATCTCCTGCGGCGTGTAGCCGGGATAGGCGAAGATCTCGTTGCTCTCGATGCCGAAGTTGGCGGAGACGGTGTCGGTCTCGGTGATCGGCAGGCCGAACAGCGCGCGGGCGCCGCGCGCGGTCGAGGAGAACTGGGCGATGTTGTAGTTCGACTGGTCGAACTCGCGCCAGTACAGGTTGTAGCCGAGCGACATGCCGTCGTCGGTGAAGTAGGGATCGAGGTAGGTGAAGTCGTAGCGCTGCAGGTAATCGTTGCGCTGCGCGGCGATCGAGAACTGGTTGCCCGAGCCCAGGAAGTTGTTCTGCGACAGCTGCACCTGGGTGATCAGGCCGGACAGCTGCGAATAGCCGAGGCCGAACACGAAGCTGCCGGAGGTGGTCTCCTTGACCGTCACCACCACGTCGACCTGGTCGGGCGAGCCCTCGACGCGCGGGGTCTGCACCTCGACGCCGCCGGACTCGAAGAAGCCCAGCCGCTGCAGGCGGATCTTGGACCGGTCGATCGCGGCCTGCGAATACCAGCTGCCCTCGAACTGGCGCATCTCGCGGCGCAGGACCTCGTCGGAGGTGCGCGCATTGCCCTTGAACTCGATGCGGCGCACGTACACGCGCGGGCCCGGCTGCACGTTGAAGTTCAGCGCGACGGTGCGGTTCTCGCGGTCGATCTCGGGGATCGGGTTCACCTCGGCGAAGGCGTAGCCGATGTTGGCCAGCACCGTGGTGATGCGCTCGGAGGTGGCCTCCAGCAGGCGCCGCGAGAAGATCTGCTCGGGGCGCACGATGACCATCTGCTCGATCTGCTCCTGCGGCAGGATGGTGTCGCCGGTGACCTTGACGTCGGAGATCGTGTAGACCTCGCCCTCGCTGACGTTGGCGACCAGGGACATGTCCTGCTTGTCCGGGCTGATCGAGACCTGGGTGGAATCGATGTTGAAGTCGACGTAGCCGCGGTCGAGGTACCAGCTGTCGAGCTTCTCCAGGTCGCCGGAGAGCTTTTCCTGCGAGTACTGGTCGTCGCGGCGGTACCACGACAGCCAGTTGCTGGTGTTGGACTCCCAGCTCTCGCGGATCGTCTCGTCCTCGTAGGTCTCGTTGCCGACCAGGTTGATGTGGCGGATCTTGGCCGCCTTGCCCTCGACGATGACGATGTTGACGTCGACGCGGTTGCGGTCGAGCTGCTTGACGTCGGGGGTGATGGTGACGCTGTACTTGCCGCGGTTGTTGTACTGGCGCGTGAGTTCCTGGGTGACCCGCTCCAGGCTCAGGCGGTTGAAGGTCTCGCCCTCGGCCAAGCCGATGTCGCGCAGGCCGCGCTGCAGGTCTTCGGTCTGGATGTCCTTGTTGCCGCTGAGGGTGATCTGGTTGATCGCCGGGCGCTCGCGCACGTTGACGACCAGGATGTCGCCCTCGCGCGAGAGGGTGATGTCCTCGAAGAAACCGGTGGAGAACAGGGCGCGGATGGCGTCGGCCGAACGCGTCGCGTCGAGCGTGTCGCCGCGCTCCACCGGAAGGTAGGTGAACACGGTACCGGCGGAGATGCGCTGCAGCCCGTCGACGCGGATGTCGGAGACGGTGAAGGGGGCCACGTTCTGCGCGGCGACCGGAGCACAGACCGCCGCCGCGAGGGCGAGGGCGAGCAGGCGGCGGTTGACGGTTCGCTTCATGTCACGTCCGGTTGAGCGGATCGCGCTGCGCGCGCCCCGCGGTTGGAGATGGGGAGTCGAGGAATCGGGCATCCGGCGTTCGCTCGGTCGTCGCCGCCGTCAGGAGACGACAAGGCGCAGGATGTCGTTGTAGAAGGCCAGCCCCATCAGGCCGGCGAGCAGCGCCAGTCCGACGTATTGGCCAGCCATGACGGCGCGTTCGCTCAACGGGCTGCCTTTGATCAGCTCGATAAGGTAATACAGCAGGTGTCCGCCGTCCAAGACGGGGATGGGAAGCAGGTTCATGACCGCCAGGCTCAGCGAGAGCAGGGCGAGGAAGTTCAGGAACCAGGCCAGGCCGAGCTGCGCCGAGCTGTTGGCGTACTGGGCGATGGAAATGGGCCCGGAGATGTTCTTCAGCGAGGCCCGGCCGTCGACCATGCGGGCGAGCATGCCGAAGGTCTCGCGGGTCAGGCGCCAGGTCTCGGCGACGGCGGCCGGCAGCGCGTCGACGACGCCGTGCTCGAGCGTGGTGTCGTAGGCGGCCTCGCCCTGCGGCGGATCGAGTCCGAGGATCCAGCGTGCGCCGCCGGCGTCGTCCTCGTACCACTCGGGCGTCAGCCACAGGCGACGGCGCTCGCCGCCGCGCTCGACCTCGACCTCCAGTGCCTGCCCGTCCGCGGCCTGCGCCTGCACCGCCGCGCCGATCTCGTCCCAGGAGCGGACGTCCCGGTCGCCGATGCGCAGCAGGCGATCGCCGGCCTCGATGCCGGCGCGGGCCGCCGGCGAATCCGCCCTGATCGCGCGGGGGGTGGCCGGCAACAGGAGCTGCTGGCGCACCAGGCCGATCTCCGACAGCAGGCGCCGCTCCTCGACGCCTTCGGGGATGCGGCTGAGCTCGAGGTCGCGGATCGCGGTACCGCCCGCCGCCGCGCGCACCTCGACCGCGACGTCGCGCCGATCCATCGCCGCGGTGACCAGGGCGAGGCCGGCGTCGGTCCAGGTCGGCACCGGGGTCTGCCCGATCCGCAGGATGCGGTCGCCGGGCTCGAATCCGGCCTCGGCGGCGATGCCTTCGGCGCGCCCGACCAGGGGCAGGTAGTCGGGCTTGCCGACCGCGAACATCGCCCACAGCAGGGCGACGCAGAGCACGAGGTTGGCGCCGGGTCCGGCGGCGACGATGGCGATGCGCTTCCACACCGGCTTGCGGTTGAAGGCGAAGTCGCGCTCCTCCGGCGCGACCTCGCCCTCGCGCTCGTCGAGCATGCGCACGTAGCCGCCGAGCGGCAGCGCCGCGACCACGTACTCGACGCCGTCGCGCCCGACGCGCTTCCACAGCGGACGTCCGAATCCGACCGAGAAGCGCAGCACGCGCACGCCGCAGCGGCGGGCGACCCAGAAGTGGCCGAACTCGTGGAAGGTGACCAGCAGCCCGAGGCTGACGATCAGCCACCAGACGGAGCCGAAGAAGGTTTGCATCATCGGGCGCGGATCATCAGGCGGCGAACCGGTGGATCAGCGCGTGCGCGGCATCGCGGGCGCGCGCGTCGGAGGCGAGCAGGGCGTCGAGCCCCTGGTGCGGCGCGTCGTGCAGCGCATCCATCACCGCGGCGATCAGGACAGGGATGTCAAGGAAACGCAAACGGCGCTGAAGAAAGGCTGAAACCGCCACCTCGTTGGCGGCGTTGAGCACGGCCGCCGCGGCGCCGCCTTCGTCCAGCGCGCGGTAGGCCAGGCGCAGGCAGGGAAAGGTGGCGTGGTCGGGCGGTTCGAAGTCGAGGCGGCCGATGCGCGCGAGGTCCAGCGGCTCGACGCCCGACGCGACCCGCTCCGGCCAGGCCAGCGCATAGGCGAGGGTCGTGCGCATGTCGGGACGGCCGAGCTGCGCGAGCATCGAGCCGTCGACGTAGTCGACCATCGAGTGCACCACGCTCTGCGGGTGCACCACGACGTCGATCCGCTCCGGCGGCATTGCGAACAGCCAGTGCGCCTCGATCACCTCCAGCCCCTTGTTCATGAGCGTGGCGGAATCCACCGAGATCTTGCGGCCCATCGACCAGTTCGGATGCGCGCAGGCCTCGTCGGGGCCGATCGCGGCGAGCGACTCGCGGCTGCGGCCGCGGAACGGGCCGCCGGATGCGGTCAGCAGCAGGCGGCGCACGCCGCCGCGGTCGGCGTCGCCGTCGTGCGGCAGGCACTGGAAGATCGCGCTGTGCTCGGAATCCACCGGGATCAGCGTCGCCCCGCCGGCGGCGACCGCATCCATCAGCAGGCGCCCGGCCAGCACCACCGACTCCTTGTTCGCCAGCAGCAGGCGCTTGCCGGCGCGGGCGGCGGCAAGCGTCGAGGCCACGCCGGCGGCGCCGACGATGGCGGCGACCACGGTGTCGACGGCGGCTTCCGAGGCCAGCGCGCACAGCGCGTCGGTGCCCGCGTGCGCCCGCGTGGCCAGGCCGGCCTCCGCCAGGCCGTCGCGCAGCCGCGGGTAGTGCGCGGCGTCGACGATCACGGCGTGCTCGGGCCGGAAGCGGCGGCA
Source organism: Coralloluteibacterium stylophorae (assembly GCF_018122625.2). Taxonomy (GTDB): domain Bacteria; phylum Pseudomonadota; class Gammaproteobacteria; order Xanthomonadales; family Xanthomonadaceae; genus Coralloluteibacterium; species Coralloluteibacterium stylophorae. Next base: position 406,701 of record NZ_JAGQFT020000002.1, read on the forward strand.
CAGCGCCAGCAGCTCCTCGACCCGCGCGTGCGCGCTCAGCACCGTCGCGCGGAAGCGCTCCGGATGGCGGGCGATGACGTCGAGCGCCGAACTGCCGATGGACCCGGTCGCGCCGAGGACGGCGATGCGCTGCACGCTCACAGTCCGAACAGCCCCTTGAGCACGACGAAGACCGGCATCGCCGCGAGCACGCCGTCGATGCGGTCGAGGATGCCGCCGTGGCCGGGCAGGACGGAGCCGGAGTCCTTGATGCCGCTGTGGCGCTTCATCAGGCTCTCGAACAGATCGCCCACCACCGAGGCCACCGCCGCCACCGCGGCGGTCGCCGCCAGCCCGGGCAGCGAGGTCTCGAGTCCAAGCAGCAGCGCGAAGGCCGGCGTGATCACCACGCAGCCGACGACGCCGCCCCAGAACCCGGCCCAGGTCTTGCCGGGACTGACCCTGGGCGCGAGCTTGCGGCGGCCGAGGAAGCGCCCGGCGAAATAGGCGGCGCTGTCGGCGGCCCAGATGCCGGCCACGGCCGCCAGCGCCCAGCGCGGCGACTCCGCATGCAGGACCGCCAGCGCGGTCCAGGCCGGGATCACGCAGAGGCTGCCGGCGGCGAGCTTGAGCATCCGCATGCCCCCGCGGTCCTCCGCGCCGAAGCCGGGGCGCAGGATCCACAGCAGGGCCAGCACCCACCACAGCGCCCCGAGCAGGGTGATCAGCATGAACAGGCCGTTCTGCCCGCCCCACGTCCATGCCAGTGCGGCGAGCACCGCGGCATGCGCGAGCACGAGCACCGCACGCGGCACCGTCTCGCCGATGCCGACCAGCCGCGTGTACTCCCACAGCCCCCACAGGAACACCGCGGCCACCAGGGCGACGAACCATGCCGTCGGCAACAGCAGGACGGCGGCGATCGCCAGCGGAGTGAGCAGCAGTGCGGTGATCACGCGGGTGCGCATCTGGAACGGTCCTCGAAGACGGCGGCGGGAACGGCGATGCCGTCCCCGCGGTTCATGATGCCGGCCCGGCGGCGATCTGCGCACCGGTGAGGCCGAAGCGCCGCTCGCGCATCGCGAAGTCGGCGAGCGCCGCGCGCAGGACGTCCTCGTCCAGGTCCGGCCACAGGGTCTCGGTGAACCACAGTTCGGTGTAGGCGAGCTGCCACAGCAGGAAATTGCTGATGCGCATGTCGCCGCCGGTGCGGATGAAGAGGTCGGGCGGGGCGATGTCGGCCAGCGCCACGTGTGCGCCCAGCGCGGCTTCGTCGATCGTCGCCGGGTCGAGCCGGCCCGCCGCGGCCTCGGTCGCCAGCATGCGCGCGGCCTGGGCGATGTCCCAGCGCCCGCCATAGCCGGCGGCGATGGTGAGCTCCAGCGCGCGGTTGCCGGCGGTCAGCGCCTCGGCGTCGCGCATGCGGGCCACGATCCGCGCCGAGAAGCCGGAGCGGTCGCCGATGAAGCGCAGGCGCACCCCGCGGCGGTGCAGTTCCTCGACCTCGCGCTCGAGCGCCGACAGGAACAGGCGCATGAGCGCGCCCACCTCCTCGGCGGGACGGCTCCAGTTCTCGCTGGAGAACGCGAACAGGGTCAGCGCGCCGATGCCCTCGCGCAGGCAGAAGTCGATGCAGAGGTTGACCGCGCGCGCGCCGGCGCGGTGGCCGATCGAGCGCGGCCGGCGTCGCTGCTGCGCCCAGCGCCCGTTGCCGTCCATCACGATCGCGACGTGGCGCGGCACGCGTGCGGGAATCCGTTCGTTCATGGCATCGCACGGCGGGCGGACCCGCCCGGCCTCAGATCGCGAGCAATTCCTGCTCCTTGGCCTTGACGACTTCGTCGATGTCCTTGACGAACCTGTCGGTCAGCTTCTGCACGTCCTCCTCGGCGCGACGCTGGTCGTCCTCGGTGATCTGCTTGTCCTTGAGCAGTTCCTTGACCTGCTGGATCGCGTCGCGGCGGATGTTGCGCACGGCGATCTTGGCGTCCTCGCCGTCGGCGGCCACGCGCTTGCCCAGCTCCTTGCGCCGCTCCTCGGTGAGCGGGGGCAGGTTGATGCGGATGGTGGTGCCGGCGGTGTTGGGGGTGAGGCCCAGGTCGGAGGCGAGGATGGCCTTCTCGACCGCCTGCACCATCGGCTTCTCCCACGGCGTGATGGTGAGCGAGCGCGCGTCGGTGACCGCGACACTGGCGACCTGGGACAGCGGCACGTCCGAGCCGTAGTAGTTGACCTTGAGGTGGTCGACCAGGCTGGCCGAGGCGCGGCCGGTGCGCAGCTTGGTGAGCTCGTGCTGCAGCGCCTCGACGCTCTTGGTCATGCGCTGGCTGGCGTCCTTCTTGATCTCGTCGAGCATCGGTGACTCCGCGTCGGATTCTGTGGGCATGTCAGCAGGCCATTATAGGCCCACGGGCGCGGGCGCCCACGCCCAGCCGCCAAGCTCGGCGGACGCGCGGCGTTCAGGCCTTGGCCGCGTGCACCAGGGTACCGATCGCCTGGCCCTTGAGGATGCGCATGAGATCGCCGGGGCGGGTCATGTCGTAGATCCGCAGCGGCATGCCGTAGTCGCGGCACAGGGCGATGGCGGCGGTGTCCATCACCTGCAGGTTGCGCGCGATCACCTCGTCGTAGGACAGCTTCTCGTAGCGGCGCGCGTCCTTCTTCTTCTTCGGGTCGGCGTCGTATACGCCGTCGACCTTGGTCGCCTTGAGCAGCAGGTCCGCGCCGATCTCCACCGCGCGCAGCGCCGCCGCAGAGTCGGTGGTGAAGAAGGGATTGCCGGTCCCAGCCGCGAACAGCACGACCCGGCCCTTCTCGAAGTGGCGGATCGCGCGGCGGCGGATGAAGTCCTCGCAGACCTCGTTGATCTTGATCGCGCTGGTGGTGCGGACCTCGACGCCCAGCTTCTCCAGCGCGTCCTGCATCGCCAGGGCGTTCATGACCGTGGCGAGCATGCCCATGTGATCGCCGGTGACGCGGTCCATGCCTGCCTCGGCCAGCCCCGCGCCGCGGAAGATGTTGCCGCCGCCGATGACCACGCCGACCTCGACGCCGGCCTGCTGCACGTCGCGGATCTCCCGCGCCAGCCGGCCGATCACCTCGGGATCGATGCCGTAGTCCATGCTCCCCATGAGCGCTTCGCCGGAGAGCTTGAGGAGGATGCGGCGGTACTTGATCGGCTTGTCGGTCACGGCAGGGCTCCGGGCAGGCGCCCACCGGGCCGTTGGAACTGTGCGACGGCGCGGCGGTGGGCAGGGGGCGGCGCGGACGGCGACGGCGGGGTCGACATCGGATCAGGCGCCGGGGGCGCGGGGATTGTAGCGCCTCGGTCGCGGCGCGGGTGACCGCGATCGCCTCAGGCGTCGGGCGGCGAGGGCGGACGCGTCTCGCGCATCATGCGGTTGCGGCCGGCGCGCTTGGCGTCGTAGAGCGCCTCGTCGGCGGCGCGCAGCAGCGCCTCGACGCTCTCGTACTGCTCGTGGCCGCCCTGGGTGGCCAGGCCCGCGGACACGGTGATGTGGACGATCTCGCCCTCGGCTTCGGCCATCGGCGTCTGCGAGATGATCTCCACCAGCCGCTGCAGCACCGCCGAGGCGGCGTCGGTGGCGGTGCCCGGCAGGACCAGAAGGAATTCCTCGCCGCCGTAGCGGGCGACGATGTCGGAGCCGCGCAGGGTGTTCATGACCACCGCCGCGAACGCCCGCAGCACGTCGTCGCCGACCAGGTGCCCGAAGCGGTCGTTGATGAGCTTGAAGTCGTCGAGGTCGAGGAACGCCACCGACAGCGGCCAGCCGAAGCGGGCGGCGGAGTCGAACTCGTCGCGCAGGACCTCCTCCAGCCGCATCCGGTTGTAGAGGCCGGTGAGCGGATCGCGCCGGGACTGCTCCTCCAGCGCGCGGGCGCGGTCGGCCAGGCGCTCGCTTTCCTGGGCGCGGCGGGTCGATTCCTGGAGCTGGTTGAGGTTGCGCAGGATGATGAGCTCGCGCGCGTGCTCCAGGATCGTCTCCACCCGCTCCGGATCGGCTCCCTGCCGCTCCAGCTCGAACAGGGCGTTGATCTCCGGCAGCGCGTTGCTGACCTGGGCGAGGATCTCGGCGAAGTCGCCGCGGTCCAGGCCGAGGCGCTCGCGCAGCATCTGCCCGGCGGCGCGACGCGCGGCGACGGGGTCGTCGCGCAGCCAGATGTCGGCGACCAGGGCGGAGGCGGCGACGCAGGTGGCGAAGGTGCCGGCGCCGTCGCGGCCGTCGCTGCCGCCGATGGCCTCGACCAGGTAGTCGGGCAGCGACCATTGCCGCGCCATCCAGATGCCGATCTCGACGTGGTCGGCCTCGAAGTGTTCCAGCTCGAGGCGGCGCAGGTGCGCATCGTCCGTCGCCTCCTGCAGGACGCCGGCATAGATCCGCGGCTCGAGGTGGGCGAGGGCGAGCATGCCGAGGTCCTGCAGCAGCCCGGCCAGCATCAGCTCCTCTCCCTGCGGCAGGCGCAGGCGGGTGGCCAGCACCCGGCAGGTGGTAGCAGCCAGCGCCGCGCGCTGCCAGATGCGCGCCATGTCGGGGGAGCCGGCGGCGTCGGGGCTGCGCAGCGAGCGCGCCAGGATGAAGCCGAGCGCCAGGGTGAGTGCGGCGTTCAGCCCCAGCATCGTCAGCGCCTGGCGCAGGTTGTCGATGCGGCGCTGGGTGCCGTAGAGCGGCGAGTTGGCGATGCGCATGATCTTCGCCGCCAGCGCAGCATCCCGCGACAGCACCTGGGCGACCTCGGCCAGCTCGGCCTCGGGATTCTCGGCGAGCGCGATCATGCGCAGCGCCGCGCCCGACGGCGAGGGCAGGTTGCGGGTGTGCAGCAGGCGCGAGGCGATCTCCGGGTGCATGCGGGTCCTGCGGAGGGTCACCCGAAGTCGGGACGTCGGTTCTTGTTATCGGCCGGATGGACTCCGGCTGAACGTCATTCGACCAAGAGTGGCAGAAACGAAACGACCGCGGAAGTCCGCGGCCGTTTCGTGACGCCATTCGCAGGTCGGATCAGGCCAGGCCGGCCTGCTTCATCACCTCGGCGGCGAAGTCGTCCTGCTGCTTCTCGATGCCCTCGCCGACGGCCAGGCGCTGGAAGCCGATGACCTCGGCACCCTCCTTCTTCAGCGCCTCGCCGACGCTGACGTTGGTGTCGAGCACGTAGGCCTGGCCGGTCAGGGTGATCTCCGAGACGATCTTGTTGACCTTGCCGGAGACGATCTTGTCGAGGATGTCGGCGGGCTTGGCCTTGTCCTTGTCGGTCATCTGGCCGAGCGCGATCTCCTTCTCCTTGGCCAGGAACTCGGCCGGGACGTCCTCGGCGCGGGCGTAGGCCGGGTTCATCGCGGCCACGTGCATGGCCAGGCCGCGGGCCAGCTCCTCGCTGCCGCCCTTGATCTCGAGCAGCACGCCGATGCGGCCGCCGTGGACGTAGGCGCCCAGGGTGTTGGCGCTGTCGATGCGGACCAGGCGACGGACCTGCACGTTCTCGCCGACCTTGGCGATCAGCGCCGAGCGCGCCTCCTCGACCGTCGCGCCTTCGAGCGCGACCGCCTTGAGCGCCTCGGCGTCGGCGGCGCCGCTGGCCAGGGCGGCCTCGGCGACGGCGCGCGAGAACTTCACGAAGTTCTCGTCCTTGGCGACGAAGTCGGTCTCGGAGTTGATCTCGACCAGCACCGCCTTGCCGGCGTCCTGGGCGAGGACGACCAGGCCTTCGGCGGCGACGCGGCCGGCCTTCTTGTCGGCCTTGGCCAGGCCGGACTTGCGCAGGTGCTCCATCGCGGCGTCGATGTCACCGTTGTTCTCGGTGAGCGCCTTCTTGCATTCCATCATGCCGGCGCCGGAACGCTCGCGCAGTTCCTTGACCAGGCTGGCAGTGATTTCCATGGATAACCTCGATGCGTGGATATGTGGGCTGCGGCATACCGCACGGGTATTGCCGCCGTGGGACCGGCCTTGCGCCGGTCGCGGATTCGAAGCCGGCGCGGGCACGGTGGTCGCCCACCGTGCCGCGGGGCGCCGCTTACTGCGCGGCGTCGGCCTTGGCGCCGCGCTTGGCGGGGGCGCGGCGGGCGTCGGCGTTGTCCTCGACCTCGACGAACTCGTCGGCGTCGCTGGCGCCGGCGTTCGGCGCGGCGGCCTTGCCTTCCAGCACCGCATCGGCGGCGGCGCGGGCGTACAGCTGCACCGCACGGATGGCATCGTCGTTGCCGGGAATCGCGTAGTCGACCAGGCCCGGGTCGTAGTTGGTGTCGACCACCGCCACGACCGGAATGCCGAGCTTCTTGGCTTCCTGCACGGCGATGTTCTCGTGGCCGATGTCGATCACGAACAGCGCGTCGGGCAGGCGGCCCATGTCCTTGATGCCGCCCAGCGAGCTCTCGAGCTTGTCGCGCTCGCGGCGACGCTGCATGACCTCGTGCTTGACCAGGCGCTCGAAGGTGCCGTCGGTCTCGGCGGCCTCGAGCTCCTTGAGGCGCGCGACCGACTGCTTGACGGTGCGGAAGTTGGTCAGCGTGCCGCCCAGCCAGCGCTGCGAGATGTAGGGCATGCCGGCGCGGGTGGCCTCGTCCTTGATCGCCTCGCGCGCGGAGCGCTTGGTGCCGACGAACAGGATGGTGCCCTTCTTCTGGGCCAGGCCCGAGAGGAAGTTCATCGCGTCGGTGAACAGCGGGACGGTCTGCTCGAGGTTGATGATGTGGATCTTGCCGCGGGCGCCGAAGATGTAGGGCGCCATCTTCGGGTTCCAGTAGCGGGTCTGGTGGCCGAAATGCACGCCGGCTTCCAGCATCTGGCGCATGGTGACTTGAGGCATGGTGCGGTTCTCGCAATGGGGAGCCGGCCGCAGTGAGGGCGCGGGTCGTGGCTCCGGGGTTGGGCCTCCCCGCGACCGCCGTAGCCGAACTCCCTGAGGGAGCACCCCGGTACGGGTGGATGTCGCGGGTGTGGATTCGCCGGTGACGCCCGGCGTGGGCGGATCCGTCCCGGAACGGGCCGGGAACGAAGCCGCGGGATTCTAACGGGTGGCCCGGCTGCCCGCAACTGATGGATAATCGCCGGTTATGGCCATCACCCTGAAATCCGCAAGCGACATCGAGAAGATGCGCGTCGCCGGCCGCCTCGCGGCCGAAGTGCTCGACATGATCGGCGAGCACGTCCGCCCGGGCGTGAGCACCGAGGAGCTGGACCGCATCTGCCACGACCACATCGTCAACGTGCAGAAGGCGGTTCCCGCCAACGTCGGCTACAAGGGCTACACCAAGACCCTCTGTACCTCGGTCAACAACGTCATCTGCCACGGCATCCCGAGCGAGGCCAAGGTCCTGCGCGAGGGCGACATCGTCAACATCGACGTCACCGTGATCAAGGACGGCTGGCACGGCGACACCTCGCGCATGTACTTCGCCGGCGAGCCGTCGGTGATGGCGCGGCGCCTGGTCGAGGTGACCCACGAGGCGATGTGGCGAGGGATCCGCGCGGTACGCCCCGGCGCGACTCTGGGCGACGTCGGCCACGCCATCCAGAGCTACGCCGAGGAGCAGCGCTTCTCGGTGGTGCGCGAGTACTGCGGGCATGGGATCGGGCAGGTCTACCACGACGAGCCGCAGGTACTGCACTACGGCCGTCCCGGCACCGGCGTCGAACTCAAGCCGGGCATGACCTTCACCATCGAGCCGATGATCAACGAGGGCAGCCGCTACACCCGCGTGCTGCCCGACGGCTGGACCGTGGTGACCAAGGACCGCAAGCTCTCGGCGCAGTGGGAGCACATGGTCGCGGTGACCGAGGGCGGCGTCGAGGTGCTGACGCTCGGCGCCGGGGACAGCACCCGCCCGTGAGCGCACCCGCGCCTGCCGATGCGCTGGTGGCGCGGCTGGCGGACGCCGGCGCGGACGACGCGGCATGGCGCGAGGCGGCGCGCGAGGCGCTGGCGGCGGTCGACGCCGACCTGGCGCGGCGCTACCGCGAGGACGAGGACATCGACGTCCTGCTCGGCGACCGTGCCGCCGCGGTCGATGCGGTCGTGCGCTCGGCCTGGCTGCACTGCGTCGGCGACGATGCGCCCCTGCACCTGCTGGCGACCGGAGGCTACGGGCGGGGCGAGCTGTTCCCGCATTCCGACGTCGACCTCCTGGTGCTTGCCGAGCCCATCGCGCAGGCGGCGAACGCGGACGGGCTGGCGCGCTTCTTCACCGCGCTCTGGGACGCCGGCATCGCCCCGGGCCATGCGGTGCGCTCGCTCGACCAGTGCACGGAGGTCGCCGCCGTCGACGTGTCGGTGGCCACCGCGCTGATGGAGACGCGGCTCCTGGCCGGCGACAGCGATGCGCCGGAGTGGCTGGCGCGGGCGATCGCGCCGGATGTGATCTGGCCGGCGCACGCCTACTTCCTGGCCAAGCGCCAGGAGCAGCGCGAGCGCCACGCGCGCTTCAACGACACCGCCTACAACCTGGAGCCGAACGTCAAGGACGGCCCCGGCGGGCTGCGCGACCTGCACACCGTGCTGTGGATCGCGCGACGCATCGCCGCGGTCGGCGAACTCGGCGACCTGGTGCCGCTCGGCCAGCTCGGCGCCGACGAGCTGGCGACCCTGCGCCGCGAGCGGCGCGCGCTGTCGCACCTGCGCTTCGGCCTGCACCTGGTCGCCGGGCGCCGCGAGGAGCGCCTGCTGTTCGACTACCAGAAGCCGCTGGCGGCCTACGTCGGGCTGCGCGACCTGCGCCGCGACAATCTCGCCGTCGAGCAGATGATGCAGGGCTTCTTCCGCTGCGCGGCGACCGTCCTGCGGCTCAACGACCGCCTGCTGCAGCGCTTCGAGGAGCAGCTCGAGGGTGCCGGCGAGCAGAAGGCGCTGGATGCGGAGTTCGCGGTCCGCCGCGGCTATCTCTACGCCCGTGAACCGCAGCGGCTGGCGCGCGATCCGGAGCGGGTGTTCCGCCTGTTCGCGATGTGGGCGGCGCATCCGGAGCTGCGTGGCCTGCATTCGCAGACCGCGCGCGTGCTCGCCGAGGGGCTGCCGGACTTCCCGCCCTACGAGCGCGCGGCACCCGCGGTACGCGAGGCCTTCATGGCGCTGCTGCGCGGCGAGGGTGCGGTGTCGACCCTGGCGCGGATGGCGCGCAGCGGCGTGCTGGCGCGCTACCTGCCGGTGTTCGGCCAGGTCGCCGGGCGCATGCAGTACGACCTGTTCCACGTCTACACCGTCGACCAGCACACACTGGTGGTGCTGCGCAACCTGGAGGGCTTCGAGCGCACCGAGCGCGATCCGCGCTTCGTGCTGGCGCAGGAGATCCGCGCCACGCTTCCCGCGCCCGAGCTGCTGCTGCTGGCGGCGTTGTTCCACGACCTGGCCAAGGGCCGCGGCGGCGACCACTCCGAGCTCGGCGCCGAGGACGTGCGCGCGTTCTGCGCGGCGCACGGCCTGCCGCAGGCCGATGCTGAGCTCGTGTCCTGGCTGGTCCTGCGCCACCTGCTCATGTCGGTGACGGCGCAGAAGCAGGACATTTCCGACCCCGGGGTGGTCGCCCGCTTCGCCACCGAGGTGGCCGACCGCGAGCGCCTGGACTATCTCTACCTCCTGACCGTGGCCGACATCGCCGGCACCAGCCCGAAGCTCTGGAACGCGTGGAAGGACCGCCTGCTGGCCGACCTCTACACCGCCACCCGCCTGGCGCTGCGGCGCGGCCTGGAGAACCCGCTGCGGGCCGAGGAGCGCATTGCGCAGACGCGGCAGGCCGCGCGCGAGCGCCTGGTCGCCGAGGGCGTCGAGGCGGCACGTATCGATGCGCTGTGGCAGGAGTTCCCGCAGGAGATGTTCCTGCGCTGGCGCGCCGACGAGATCGCCTGGCAGACCCGCGGCATCCTCGAGGCGCCGCGCGACCGGCCGCTGGTGCTGGCGCGGCCGCACGTGGCGGGCAAGGGCGCGCGGCCCGGCGCGCTCGAGGTCTTCGTGCACACCTCCGACCGCGACAGCCTGTTCGCGGCGCTGGTGGCGACGCTGGATCGCATGGGCCTCAACATCGTGCAGGCGCGGGTGCTGACCTCGCGCGACGGCATGAGCCTCGACGGGCTGCGCGTGCTGGTTCCGGAAGGTCGCGAGATCGCCTGCGAGGAGGTGGAGCGCGCGCTCGCCGCGGTGCTGCTGCGGCCGCTCGAGGAAGCGCGGCCGACCCGGCGCAGCACCCCGCGCCAGCTCAGGCACTTCCGGGTGCCGGCGCGGATCGAGTTCAGCCCCTCGCGCACGCCCGGACGTACGCTCATGAGCCTGGTCTGCACCGACCGGCCGGGTCTGCTCGCCGACGTCACCCAGGTCCTGCGCCGCCATCGGCTGCGCGTGCACGACGCCCGCATCGCCACCTTCGGCGAGCGCGTGGAGGACCTGTTCCAGATCACCGACGAGGGCGACCGGCCCTTCGAGGATCCCGACCTGCAGCAGGCGCTGCGCGAGGCGCTGTTCGCCAGCGTCGGCGGCGACGCCTGATCGCATCATCCGCGGCCGCGGCCGCGGATCCCCATCCCAGGAGAATGCCCGCAATGCCCCGCAAGACCCCCAGCCGCGTCGCCACCGCCCGCGACGGTACCGAGGAACTGAAGGTGATCATCGAGGGCGCCTTCGAGCGTCGCGGCGCGCTGACCTCGGCCGAGATCGAAGGCTCGACCCGCCCTGCCGTCGAGCGGGCGCTGGAGGGCCTGGAGTCCGGCGAGTTCCGCGTCGCCGAGCCGCGTGCGGACGGCGGCTGGCAGGTCAACGAGTGGCTGAAGAAGGCGGTGCTGCTCTACTTCCGCCTGCAGGAGAACCAGCTGGTCGAGGCCGAACCGTCGAGTTTCTGGGACAAGGTGCCGCTGCGCTTCGCCGGCGCCGACGAGACGACCTTCCGCGATGTCGCCGCGCGCGTGGTGCCCGGTGCGCTGGTGCGCCGCGGCGCGCACATCGGCCGCGACGTCGTGCTGATGCCGTCCTACGTCAACATCGGCGCCTTCGTCGGCGAGGGCACGATGGTCGACACCTGGGCCACGGTGGGCTCCTGCGCGCAGATCGGCCGGCACTGCCACATTTCCGGCGGCGCCGGCATCGGCGGCGTGCTCGAGCCGCTGCAGGCGGCACCGACGATCATCGAGGACGGCTGCTTCATAGGCGCGCGCTCCGAGGTGGTGGAGGGCGTGATCGTCGAGGCCGGCAGCGTCATCGGCATGGGCGTGTTCCTGGGCCAGTCCACCCGCATCTACGACCGCGCGACCGGCGAGATCGGCTATGGCCGCGTGCCCGCGGGCAGCGTGGTGGTCGCCGGTTCGCTGCCGGCGGCGGATGCCAGCCACTCGCTGTACTGCGCGGTCATCGTCAAGAAGGTCGATGCGCGGACCCGCGCCAAGACCTCGGTCAACGAGCTCCTGCGCGCCTGACCGGGAGACCCGTCGCCATGACCACCCTTTACGGCCTCGACAACTGCGACACCTGCCGCAAGGCCCGCAACTGGCTGAAGCGCTTCGGGATCGAGCACCGCTTCGTCGACTACCGCGCGGACCGGCCCGCCCCGGACCTGCTCAAGACCTGGGCCTCGCAGCTCGGCGGCTGGGACAAGCTCGTCAACCGCGGCAGTCCGACCTGGCGCAACCTGCCCGAGGCGCGCAAGACACCGGCCAGCGACCCGGAGTGGACGCTGCTGATCAAGGAGCACCCGACCCTGGTCCGGCGCCCGGTCACGGTGACCGACGACGGCGCGGTGAGCGTGGGTTTCAGCGACAACGCCTACAAGAAGCGCTTCGGCCGCTGAACGGGGCGACGGTCGCGAAGGCGGGGTGAGCGGCGCGGCGACGCTTCCACCACGCGCGGGGTGGTTTGGTGTCGGCCACATCCCTTGAACGGAGGTCGAGATGAAACTTGCTTCTTCCGCAGCCGCTTTCGCCGCGTTCGCCCTGGTCGCCGGCGCGTCGTTCGCCAATGAGCAGGACGGCAACGAGATGGACCACAAGCGCCCGTCCAGCATCCAGGCCACGCGCATCCAGTTCAACGAGATGGACGACGACCGCAGCGACACGCTCTCCCGCGAGGAGATCGGCTCGGACCTGGTGCTGGGACGCGACTTCATGACCTACGACACCGACGCCAATGGCGAGATCTCGCCGGCCGAGTTCAACCACTACCTGGAAATGCAGGAAGACAAGGAGCAGCGTCAGAACGCGCACGACGGCCACATGTGACGCTCCGCCTGCATCGTCCCGCTGCCGCGTCCCGCAAGGGGCGCGGCATTTTCATGTGCGGACGTCGCGCGCACTCGCGCTAGGATGCGCGCCGCTCCCGCAGGATCCGTGCATGTCCGCCGTCTTCGAACTCGCCCACGCCCTGATCGCGCGCCGGTCCGTCACGCCCGACGACGCCGGCTGCCAGGCCCTGATCGCGCAGCGCCTGCGCGCCTGCGGGTTCCGCATCGAGACCCTGCACCGCGGCGACGTGTGCAATCTGTGGGCGACGCATGGCGAGGAGGGGCCGGTGCTGGCCTTCCTCGGCCATACCGACGTGGTCCCTGCGGGCCCCGTGGAGGCGTGGTGCAGCGATCCCTTCGAGCCCAGCGCGCGCGAAGGGCGGCTCTACGGCCGTGGCGCGGCGGACATGAAGGGCAGCGTGGCCGCGTTCGTGGTCGCGCTGGAGGCGTTCGTCGCCGCGCACCCGCGGCACCCGGGCACGCTCGCGCTGCTGCTCACCTCGGACGAGGAGGGTGCCGCGATCGACGGGGTGCGCCACGTGGCGCGGGTCTTCGCCGGGCGCGGGCAGCGGATCGACTGGTGCCTGGTCGGCGAGCCGTCCTCGCGCGAGGCGCTGGGCGACGTGGTGCGTGTCGGCCGCCGCGGCTCCCTGACCGCCACGATGACGGTGCACGGCGTGCAGGGCCACGTCGCCTATCCCGATCTCGCCGACAATCCGATCCATCGCGCGCTGCCGGTCCTGGCCGAGCTCGTCGGGCGCGACTGGGATCCGGATCCGTTCCCCGACTTCCCGCCGACCGGCTTCCAGATCGCCAATGTCGAGGCCGGCACCGGCGCGAGCAACGTGATCCCCGGCACTGCGCGGATCCAGTTCAACCTGCGCTACTCCCCGCGCTGGAGCGCCGATGCGCTGGTCGCCGAGATCGAGGGCATCGTCGCGCGGCACGGCCTGCGTGCGGACATCGAATGGCACCGCTCGGGCGAGCCGTTCCACACCGCCGAGGGTGCGCTGCGGTGCGCGGTGCGCGAGGCGCTGGCGGAGGAGGGCGTGGTGCCCGACGAGAACACCGGCGGCGGCACCTCCGACGGGCGCTTCATCGCACCGCTGGGCGCGGACGTGGTGGAGCTGGGGCCGGTCAACGCGAGCATCCATCAGGTCGACGAGCACATCGCGCTCGCCGACCTGACCCGGCTGCCGGCGATCTACCGCCGCATCGCCGAGGCGCTTCTCCTGCGCTAGCCGGTCGCGCGCGAAACGCGCGACCGCGGGGTCAGGCGGTGGCGACCTCGATCTCGTGCTCGCGGGCGGCGCGGGCGGCGTAGCTGCCCTTGAGGTCGCCCAGCATGCCCAGCACCTCGCGGTGCACGCCGGCGAGGCCGGGGTGGGGGCTGTTGAGGGTTTCGTAGTAGGCGACGGCGATCCACTGCGCGACGCCCTTGACCTTGAGCTGCAGCGCGCCCGACTGGGTGCGCGCCACGGCCTGCTCGGCGACGTCGGACCAGGGCTGCAGCGGAGGCACCCCGTCCGCGCCGTGCAGGTGCGGGCACTGCAGGCGGCCGGCCTTGTCCATTTCGGCGGTGGCGTGTTCGGCGGCGGCGAGGCGCGCCTCGCGCGGCAGTGCCTCCACGACGCGACGGATCTCGCGCGCCTGCCGTGAGAGCGCACGTGCGCGCAGGGTCATCAGGACCTTGAAAACCAGGCTCATGTTCTACCTCGCCATTCGACGTTGGAATGCCGGGTAGATCGCCCCCTACGATCCACACCACCCCCGGACGCCTCGCGCGTGTGACGCAGCGGGTCAGCCGGGCGCGCGCATTGTGTGCCCAGCGGCAGGTGCTGACAAGATTCGTCGCTGCCGGACGTCGGGCTGCGTGGGTTTCAGCCCCCTGGCCGCAGCTGCGGCAGCGGATCGAGCTGCAGGCGGTGCCTTGCCGCGCCGGGCAGGAACGGCGACGCCCGGCCCTGCGCCCAGTCCGCGTGCCCGGCGCCCCAGAATGGCGACAGCGGATGGCCGCTCTGGCCGCCGGGCATGTGGAAGAAGCCATCCTCCTCGTGCCCCGGCGCGACCACCATCCGTTCGGATGCGCCGAAGTCCGGACCCTGCACCCGCGGCATGTTGACGTCGCCCGGCAGCGGCTCGCGCGGCATGCACAGGCGCTCGCCCAGCAACGCCGGCAGCGCCGCCGCGAGGGGGTGGCAGATGGCGGTGGTGTCGCGCTCGCCCCAGCTGCCCGCCGCTCCGGTGTCGGCGGGGCGCACGGCGGCCCGCGCGTCGGCGAGCAGCGCATCCCAGCTGGCGAAGGCCGGCGGCAGGAGGTGGGGCGGGCGCTGTTCGACCAGGGCCCAGAGCGTGGTCTCGAACTGCGGCAGGCCCGGCGCCTCGAACTCGGCACCGAGGCGCGCGCGCACCGGCCCCAGCAGGCCGTCGCGGACGCGCTGCAGCACCTCGCCGCGGAAGGCGCGTACCAGCCGGTAGTCGATCGCGTCGATCGCGGCGCGGCCGCTCCAGGCACGGGTGGCCCGGTCGAGGCCGGCATCGGCGGGATCGTCCTCGCGTTCGATGACCTGGCGCAGCAGGCGGTGCCAGCGCGCCAGGAACAGCGCGCGGTCGTCGAGCTGGATGGCGAGGAGATCGGCCTCGGTGAAGCGTTCGCGCGCGTGCAGGGCGTCGCGGATCTGGCGCTGCCGGGCGCCGAGATCGTAGCCGCCGTCGCCGATCGCCGCCAGCGCATCGCCGTCGGCCACGCGCGCGTTCGCCGTCCACAGCCGGTCCCGGCCCAGCAGTGCCGGATGTCCGCCCCTGGGCGGAGGGAAATCGGCGTTCCGGGTCGGATCGATCGGCGCGAGGTCGGGCAGGGCCCGGCCGTCCAGCGTGCGCGGCAGCGCCGGACCGGCGATGGTCCAGGCGATCGCACCGCCGGTGTCGCCTGCCACCAGGTTCTGGGCCGGGACGCCCAATCGCGGCGCGAGCGCGACGAGGTCCTCGACGCTGCCGGCACGGGCGACGTCGAGCAGGCCCAGCGCCAGCGCCCCCGGTTCGTGCGCCTGCCAGTGCAGGGCGAGGCGGCGGCCGTCCCCGCTGCGCTCGAGCACCGGCCCGAAGCGGCTTTCCTCGACCCGCAGCAGGTCGGCGTCGGCGCCGGCCACCTCGATCTCCTCCTCGAACGTCGCCACCGCCGCCCCGTCGGGCAGCGCGATCCAGTCGGCCCAGTCGCCGTAGCTGTTGGTGAAGCCCCAGGCGACGTGGCGGTTGCTGCCGACGATCACTCCCGGCACGCCCGGCAGGCTGACGCCGGTGACGTCGACCTCGCCCTGCGGCGCGCGCGGGTCGCGGTAGCGCAGGCGCACGCGGAACCAGATGTTGGGCGCGCGCAGTCCCAGGTGCATGTCGTCGGCGACGATGGCGCGGCCGTCGGCGGTGAGCGCCCCGGACACGGCGAAGTTGTTGCTGCCGATCGTGCGCGCGTCGGCGTCCGCGGCGGCGCGCGCCACGGCGGTGGGCGCCACGTGGTCGAGCGTGCGCAGGTCGAGCTGGGCGACGTCCGGCAGGCGCGCCGGCGCGCGCGCAGCGCCCATCAGCGGCGCGTCCCACTCCCCGCCCTCCGGTGCGAGCAGGCGGTAGAGCGGCGGCGGCACGACCTCGCGCATGCGCCACAGCGCCAGTTCGCGCGCGTTGTCCTCGTCCTGCAGGTCGAAGAACATCGCATAGCCGACCATGGCGGTGTCCTCCTGCGACCACGGAACCGGTGCCGTGCGGAGCAGCAGGTAGGGCCACGGGCGCACGCGCAGGTCCTCGAGCCCCGCGTTGACGCCGTCGCGGTAGGCCGCCAGCGCGGCGCGGTGGTCGCCGGCGAAGGCGTCGAAATGTTCGCGCACCCGCGCGCGCAGACGGTGCACGCGCACCCTGCGGTCGTGCGCCAGCGCGCGCGGACCGAACAGCGCGGCCAGTTCGCCGGCGGCGGCCCGGCGCGCGAGATCCATCCCGAAATAGCGCTCCTGCGCGTGGACGAAACCGAGCGCACGCATCGCGTCGGCCTCGCTCGCGGCGACGATGGTCACCGTGCCCTGCGCGTCGCGCTCGACCTGCACCGGGCCGGCGAGGCCGGGCAGGGTGGCAGCGCCGTCGAGCACGGGCAGGCTGCCGCGCAGCAGCCACCATCCAGCCGCCAGCAGCAGCACGGCCAGCACCAGCACCGCCAGCATCGGGCGGAGGATCCATCTGCGCATCGTCGTCCCCGGTCGCGGCGCGCGGCGACGCCGCCGCGCGCGTCCGCTCCGGATCATACCGTCGCCGCAGGGCGGCGACGGCTACCGCTACCGCCCTCAGCCGGCGGCGATCGCATCGACGCGCTGGAAGCCGCGCGGCAGCAGGTGCCCGCGCTGCGCGCGGCTGCCGAGGTAGCTCTGCAGGTCCTTCCAGGTCAGGGTCAGCTTGCGCTGGCCGCAGAACAGGGTCAGCTCGCCGCCCTGGCGTACGCTGGCGATCGCCAGCACGCGCTCGTCCCCCGACTTCAGCCGCGCCGGCGGGATCTGGATCAGCTTGTTGCCCTTGCCGCGGTCGAGCTCGGGCAGTTCACCGAGCGGGAAGGCGAGCAGGTGCCCCGCGGAGGTGATCGCCACGGTCAGGTCGTCCGCGCCGTTGACCGTCACCGGCGGCAGCGCCTCGGCGCCGTCGGGCACGCTCAGCAGCGCCTTGCCCGCCTTGTTGCGCCCGAAGAAGTTCTCAAGCCGGGTCACGAAGCCGTAGCCATGGCTCGAGGCCACGATCTGGCGCGATTCGCCCTCGCCGAAGGCCACGCCGATGAAGGCGGTGCCGGCGGGCGGCGCGAACCGCCCGGTCAGCGGTTCGCCGTTGCCGCGCGCCGAGGGCAGGGTGTGGGCGAGGGCGGAGTAGGCGCGGCCGCCGGCATCCAGGAACGCGACCTGCTGGTTGCTGCGCCCGCGCGCGAAGGCGCGCAGGGTGTCGCCCTCCCGGTAGCCGAGCGAGGCCGGGTCGATCTCGTGGCCCTTGGCCGCGCGCGCCCAGCCCTTCTCCGACAGCACCACGGTCACCGGCTCGCTCGGAGTCAGGTCGGTCTCGGCCAGGGCCTGGGCGGCGCCGCGTTCGACCAGCGGCGACCGCCGCTCGTCGCCGAACTTCCTGGCGTCGGCGAGCAGCTCCTTCTTGACCAGGTTGCGGAGCTTCGTCTTCGAGCCCAGCGTCGCGATCAGGTTCTCGCGCTCCCTGGCGAGCTCGGCCTCCTCGCCGCGGATCTTCATCTCCTCCAGGCGCGCGAGCTGGCGCAGGCGGGTCTCGAGGATGTAGTCGGCCTGCACCTCGTCGAGCCCGAAGCGCGCCATCAGCACCGGCTTCGGCTCGTCCTCGCTGCGGATGATGCGGATCACCTCGTCGAGGTTGAGGAAGGCGACCAGCAGGCCGGCGAGGAGGTGCAGGCGACGCTCGACCCGCTCGAGCCGGTGGCGCAGGCGGCGGGTCACCGTCTCGATGCGGAACGCCAGCCACTCCGACAGCATGGCCTTCAGGTCGCGCACGCGTGGACGGCCGTCGATGCCGATCACGTTGAGGTTGACGCGGAAGCTCTTCTCCAGGTCGGTGGTGGCGAACAGGTGCCCCATCAGGACCTCGGCGTCGACCCGGTTGGATCGCGGCACCAGCACCAGGCGCACCGGGTTCTGGTGGTCGGACTCGTCGCGGAGGTCCTCCAGCCAGGGCAGCTTCTTGGCCCGCATCTGCTGCGCGATCTGCTCCATCACCTTGGACGGCGAGACCTGGTGCGGCAGCGCGGTGATGACCAGGTTGCCGTTCTCGCGGGTGTAGACCGCGCGCGCGCGGACCGAGCCGTTGCCGGTCTCGTACATCCTGAGCAGGTCGGCGCGCGGAGTGATGATCTCGGCCGATGTCGGGTAGTCCGGGCCGAGCACGTGCTCGCACAGGTCGCGCACGCTGGCGCCGGGTTCGTCGAGCAGACGGATGCAGGCGGTCACCACCTCGTTGAGCTGGTGCGGCGGCACGTCGGTGGCCATGCCCACGGCGATGCCGGTGGTGCCGTTGAGGAGCAGGTGCGGCAGGCGTGCCGGCAGCCAGGTCGGTTCCTCCAGCGTGCCGTCGAAGTTCGGCGACCAGTCCACCGTGCCCTGGCCGAGTTCGCCAAGCAGCACCTCGGCGATCGGGGTCAGCTTGGCCTCGGTGTAGCGCATGGCCGCGAACGACTTGGGATCGTCCGAGGAGCCGAAGTTGCCCTGGCCTTCGATCAACGGGTAGCGGAAGGAGAAGGGCTGCGCCATCAGCACCAGCGCCTCGTAGCAGGCCGAGTCGCCGTGCGGGTGGTACTTGCCGATCACGTCGCCGACGGTGCGCGCGGCCTTCTTCGGCTTGGCGGCGGCGTTGAGGCCGAGCTCGCTCATCGCGTAGACGATGCGCCGCTGCACCGGCTTGAGCCCATCGCCCAGGAACGGCAGGGCACGGTCGAGCACCACGTACATCGAGTAGTCGAGGTAGGCGCGCTCGGCGTACTCGCGCAGCGGGATCTGCTCGAAACCGTGGAAGGTGGGGCGGACGAGATCGGTCATCGGGGACTCCAGGACGCAGCCGCGCATTATCGGGCAGGGGCGGGCGGGCTCAAGCACCGTCGCGCGGCGTTGCGACGCTGCGACGCAGCATCTGTCTGCCGCGGATATATTTGCCTTGACAATTATATCTGCGGCAGCAGAATGGGCGGCCATGACCAGTCCCCGCCAGCACAGCCTGTCCAACTTCGGCCTGCTCCTGCGCCAGGTGAAGGACGGCCTCGGACGCCGGCTCGAGCACGAGCTCACCGCCGGCGGCTACGACCTCAACCTGAGCCAGTACGTGGTGATGAAGCACCTGGCCCAGCGCGGCGAGATGACCGCGATCGAGCTGGCCCGCCACCTCAACCACAACCCCGGCGCCATGACCCGCCTGCTGGACCGCCTGCAGGCCCGCGGCTGGGTCGAGCGCCGTCCGCACGGCGTCGACCGGCGCGCGCTGCTGGTCTCCCTGACCGGGGACGGCCGCGCGATGTGGGAGATCGTCCAGGTCTGCGGGCGCCGCGCGATCGACGCCGCGCTCGGGGGTCTGACGGCCGAGGAGAACGACGCGCTGCAGCGGACGCTGGAACGCATTCGCGACAACCTTTCGGGCACCCCATGAACACCTTCCGATCTTCCCTCCGGCGCATGCGTCCGCGCCGCGTCCTGCCGTTGGCCGCGCTGGCGGCGTGCGTGCTGTCGGGCTGCGTCAGCATGGGCGGGCTCGCTCCCGGCGGTCGCGTGCACGATGCCGACGCGCTCGCGACCGCGGCCTCGTTCGCCGCGGTGCGCGTGTCGCCGGGCGCCTGGCCGCGCCGCGACTGGTGGACCGACCTCGAGGCGCCGGCGCTCGACGGCCTGATCGTCGAGGCGCTGCAGGGCAACCCGGACCTCGACCTCGCCGCCGCCCGCGTGCGCCAGGCGCAGGCACGCGCGGCTGCGGCCGACGCCGCGCGGCTGCCGACCCTCGGCGCTAATGCCGGCCTGGCCACCGTGCACCTGCCGGAATCGCTCGTCCCCGCGCCCATCGGCGGCAGCACCGAGACCAGCGCCATGGTCCGGCTCGACGCCAACTGGGAGGCCGATCTCTGGGGCGGCCAGCGTGCCGCGTACGCGGCGGCGGTCGGCAGCGCCCGTGCCGCGGAGATCGACGCCAATGCCGCGCGGCTGACGCTGTCGGTGCAGGTCGCCAGCGCCTATGCGGAGCTGGCGCAGGCCGGCACCGACCGCCGCATCGCCACCGCTGAACTCGAACGCGCGCAGCACACCCTGTCGCTGGTCGACCAGCGCGTGCAGGCCGGCATCGACAGCCGCCTGCAGCTGCGCCGCGCGGAGGCGGCGGTGCCGGCCGCGCGCCAGGAGATCGAGGCCGCCAACCAGCGCATCGACGCCGCCCGCAACGCGCTGGCCGCGCTGCTCGGCGCGGGTCCCGACCGCGGCCAGGCGATCGCGCTGCCGGAGCCGCTGTCGCCGCTCGATCTCGCGCTGCCGTCGACGCTGCCGAGCGACCTGCTCGCGCGCCGCCCCGACCTCGTCGCCGCGCGCTGGCGCGTGGAGGCGGCCGACCGCGGCGTCGAGGCCGCCCGCACCGAGTTCTATCCGAGCTTCAACGTGATGGCGATCGTCGGCAGCGTCGCCGGCAGCGCCGGCGACCTGTTCACCGCGGCCTCGGGCCTGGGCCTGGCGACGCCCGGCTTCAGCCTGCCGCTGTTCGACGGCGGCCGGCTGCGGGCCAACCTCGACGCCGCCGACGCCGACTACGACCTTGCCGTGGCCGACTACAACAGCCGCGTGGTCGCGGCGCTGCGCGAGGTCGCCGACCGCGTCAGCGCAATCCGTTCGCTCGACGTCCAGGCCGTGCAGCAGGCCGACGCGGTCGCCGCCGCGCGATCGGCCTACGACCTTGCCCAGCAGCGCTATGGGGGCGGCGTCGGCAACCTGCTCGACGCCCTCGACGCGCAGGCCGTGCTGTTCCAGACCGAACGCCGCGCCGCCGCCATCGATGCCCAGCGCATCGAGGCCTCGATCGGGCTGGTACAGGCGCTCGGCGGCGGCTTCGATCCGGCCGACGCCGGCGACCTCGCCACCCTCGCATCCTCCACCTCGTCGCCACAGCCTGCCGCGGATGCGGCGGCGCAGACGGACTGACCGCCATGACCACCGAAGCCAACACCTCCAATCCGACCTCCCCCAAGCCCGGCGGCCGCCGCCGCCTGTTCCTGCGCCTGCTCGGCCTGGTGCTGGTCGTCGCGGCGATCGCGGCGGCCGCCTGGTACCTGCTGGTCGCGCGCTGGCACGAGGAGACCGACGACGCCTACGTGCAGGGCAACGTCGTGCAGATCACGCCGATGGTCGGCGGTACCGTCGTCGGCATCGATGCAGAGGACGGCATGCTCGTGCACGCCGGGCAGCGTCTGGTGCAGCTCGATCCCGCCGACACCGAGATCGCGCTGGAACAGGCCGAGGCGAATCTCGCCCGGACCGTGCGCCAGGTGCGCGGCCTGTACCGAAACGTCGGCGGCGCCCAGGCCGACGTCGACACCCGCCGCGTCACCCTGTCCCGCGCCCGTGCCGACTACGAGCGGCGCAGGGCGCTGGTCGAGACCGGTGCGATCTCGGCCGAGGAGCTGGCCCACGCCCGCGACGCGCTGGCCGCCGCCGAGGCCGCGCTTTCGGCCTCCAGCGAGCAGCTCGAGGTCAGCCAGGCGCTGGTCGAGGATACTGAGGTCCGCAGCCATCCGGACGTGATGGCCGCCGCCGCACAGGTACGGCAGGCCTGGCTCGCCCACGAGCGCTCGGAGATCCTCGCGCCGGTCACCGGCTACGTCGCACAGCGTGCGGTCCAGCTCGGCCAGCGCGTGCAGCCGGGCGCCACGCTGATGGCGGTGGTGCCGCTGGACGAGGTCTGGGTCGACGCCAACTTCAAGGAGACCCAGCTGGAGAAGATGCGCCTCGGCCAGCCGGTGACCCTGCACGCGGACCTGTACGGCGACGACGTCGCCTACCGCGGCACCGTCGAGAGCCTCGGCCTCGGCACCGGCAGCGCCTTCAGCCTGCTGCCGGCGCAGAACGCGTCGGGCAACTGGATCAAGATCGTGCAGCGCATCCCGGTGCGCATCGCGCTGGATCCGGAGACGCTGGAGGCCCACCCGCTGCGCATCGGCCTGTCGATGAACGTCGAGGTCGACCTGCACGGCGAGGGCCGGGGCGTGCTGCCGACCCAGCCGGCGAGCGAGCCGGTGCTGACCACCGACATCTATGCGCGGCAGCGCCACGAGGCCGATGCCCGCGCGCAGTCGATCATCGACCAGAACCTGCCGTCCGGGGACGGCGAGTCGGTCGCCGCCGCCACGCGCTGAGCCGGTCATGGCCGATACCCCCAATGCCGTGGCGCCCGAGGCGCCGCGCGAGTTCCGGCCGCCGAGCCTGGCGCTGGCGACGATCGGCCTGTGCCTGGCCAGCTTCATGCAGGTGCTGGACACGACCATCGCCAACGTCTCGCTGCCGACCATCGCCGGCAACCTCGGCGCCAGCGCGAACCAGGGCACCTGGGTCATCACCTCGTTCGCGGTCTCCAACGCCATCGCGCTGCCGCTCACCGGCTTCCTGAGCCGGCGCTTCGGCGAGAGCCGCCTGTTCATCTGGGCGACGCTGGCGTTCGTGGCCGCGTCGCTGCTGTGCGGCGTCGCCGCGAGCATGGAGTTCCTGGTCGGCGCGCGCGCGCTGCAGGGCTTCGTCGCCGGGCCGATGTACCCGATCACCCAGGCGCTGCTGATCTCGATCTATCCGCGTGACAAACGCGGCACCGCGCTGGCGATCCTGGCCATGGTGACGGTCGTGGCGCCGATCGCCGGCCCCATCCTCGGCGGCTGGATCACCGACAACTACAGCTGGGAGTGGATCTTCTTCATCAACGTGCCGATCGGCATCGTCGCCGCGCTCGTCGTCGGCACCCAGATGCGCGGCCGGCCCGAGAGGACCGAGCGCCCGAAGATGGACTACGTCGGCCTGGTCACCCTGGTGATCGGCGTCGGCGCGCTGCAGACCCTGCTCGACCTGGGCAACGAGCGCGACTGGTTCGCCGATCCCTTCATCGTGGTGCTGGCGGTGGTGGCGGCGGTCGCGCTTTCGGTGTTCCTGATCTGGGAGCTCACCGACGAAGACCCGATCGTCAACCTGCGCCTGTTCCGGCACCGCAACTTCTCCGCCGGCACCGCTGCGCTGGTGGTGGCCTATGCGGCGTTCTTCAGCGTCGGCCTGCTGGTGCCGCAGTGGCTGCAGCGCGACCTCGGCTACACCGCGATGTGGGCCGGGTTCGCCACCGCGCCGATCGGCGTGCTGCCGGTGCTGCTGACGCCGCTGGTGGGCAAGTTCGCGCCGCGTTTCGACCTGCGCATCCTCGCCAGCATCGCCTTCGTGGTGATGGCGATCACCAGCTTCTGGCGCTCGGACTTCAACCTCGAGGTCGACTTCGCGCGCGTCGCCGAGGTGCAGCTGCTGCAGGGCCTGGGCGTGGCGCTGTTCTTCATGCCGGTGCTGTCGATCCTGCTTTCCGATCTCGACGGCAACGAAATCGCCGCCGGCTCGGGCCTCGCGACCTTCGTGCGCACGCTCGGCGGCAGCTTCGCCGCGTCGATCACCACCTACCTCTGGAACGAGCGCACCACCGTGCACCATGCGCAGCTCACCGAGCACATCACCCCATACCAGCCGCAGGCCGCGCAGGCGGTGCAGCAGCTGGGGCAGGGCGACGTGCAGCACGGCGCGGCGATGCTCAACGCGATGATCGGCAACCAGGCCTCGCAGATCGCGTTCAACGAGATCTTCCATCTGCTCGGCTGGGCCTTCCTCAGCGTGATCGTGATGGTCTGGATCGCGAAGCCGCCGTTCACCGGCCGCGCCGGCGGCGCCGCGGCGGCGGGCGGACACTGAGCGGCCGCAGTGTGGCGCTGCGGCGCCGTGCCGCTACACGCGGCATGCATGGCGCGCCGGAGAGACTGCACCGCGTTTCGCATACGAGGTGACGGCCATGCCACGGCGACATGCCGCCATGGCGCTTGCGCTGGGGGCCCTGTGCGCGCCGCCCGAGGCGGCGGCGCAGGACATCGACGAGGGGCTGCGCCTGGGCGGTGCGATCCGCTTCACCACCGGCTGGCGCGACTACGGGCCGTCCGAGGGCAACGGCGATGCCGATCTCGAGCTGCTGCGCGTCGATGCCAGCGGTCGCCGCGACGCGCTCGAGTTCTCGCTGCAGTACCGCTGGTACGAGACCTTCGATGCCGTGCACCACGCCTGGGTCGGCTGGCGCTTCGACGAGGGCCGCGGCCTGCGAGCGGGCGTGCAGCAGGTGCCGATCGGGCTGCTGCCGACCGCCTCGCACAGCTTCTGGTTCGGGTCCGGCTATTACCTCGGCGTCGAGGACGATTACGACCTCGGCCTGGTCTGGCGCGACATCGGCCCGGGCTCGAGCTGGCACGTGGGGCTGTTCGCCGGCGACGAGTACGGCACCGGCGACCGCTACGGGCGCTACTCCTTCGATGTCGCCGATGCGGGAGGACTCCGCTATCGCGAACGCGGGCAGCTCGTGGTCCGGCACGCGCGCCAGTTCGCTGCGGGCGACTGGGACATGGAGTTCGGCGCGACCGGCGGGCTCGGCCGCATCGAGAACCTCGACGACGGCGGCCACCCGCGGCGCGCGCTGGGCGCGGTGCACGCCCAGGCCACCCGCGGCGGCCTGTCGCTGCAGCTGCAGTGGCTGCGCTACCACCATTCGGTGGACGGCGAGCGGATCGCGCTGGCGGCGTTCGACTTCCCGTTCGAGATCGCCGCGCGGGCCGACGTGCACACGTTCAACCTCGCCTACGCCTTCGACATGGACGGCCGCTGGCTGGATTCGCTGACCTGCTACAACGACTTCAGCACCACCCAGGCCGGCGGCGGAGAAGGACTCGCCGATTCCTACCAGAACGTCACCGGCTGCAGCCTCGGGAAGGGGCCGATGCTGACCTACGTGGACCTCATCACCGGGCGCAACATGTGGTTCGTCGGCGGCCCCGGGGTCGGCATCGACGCCGGCGACAGCGACCGTTGGCACTCGCGCCTCAACATCAACGTCGGCTTCTATTTCTGACCCGCGCGGTGCGCAGGGGCGCCATCGCGCGCTGCTATCCTGCCGCGCGCCCCGCTCCGCACCCATCCCCATGACCCCACAGCCTGCGGTACCCCGCGGCCGCATCGCCCTGCTGCTCGCCGGGCTGGCGATGTTCGGCCCGTTCACCATCGACACCATCTTCCCGGCCTTCGGCGCGATCGGTCGCGACTACGCGGCGGGCAAGGTCGCGGTGCAGCAGACCATCAGCGTCTATCTCGTCGCCTACGCCGCGACCTGCCTGCTGCACGGGCCGCTGTCGGACGCGTTCGGGCGCAGGCGGGTGATCCTCGTCGGCGTCTCGGTGTTCCTGCTGGCGTCGATCGGCTGCGCGCTGGCCACCGACCTGCCGATGCTGCTCGGCTTCCGCGCGCTGCAGGGCGTCTCCGCCGGCGCCGGCCTGGTGGTCGGACGCGCGGTGATCCGCGACCTGTACGAAGGGCAGGACGCGCAGAGGCTCATGAGCCTGGTGATGCTGCTGTTCGGGGTGGCGCCGGGCATCGCGCCGATCATCGGCGGCTGGATCATGGCCTGGGCGGAATGGCACGCGATCTTCTGGTTCCTCGCGGCCTTCGCCGGGCTGCTGTTCCTGGCGACCGCGCTCGGACTGCCGGAGACGCATCCGCCGCAGGCGCGCACGCCGCTGCGCATGGGCCTGCTCTGGCGCAACAGTGCGGCGATGGTGCGCGACGGCGTGTTCATGCGCCTGGCCGTGGCCGGTGCCTTCAACTTCGGCGCGCTCTTCCTCTACATCGCCTCGGCGCCGGAGATCGTGCAGCGCTTCCTGGGATTGAACGAGCAGCAGTACGGCTGGCTGTTCGTGCCGGTGATCGTGGGGATGATGACCGGGTCGTTCCTGGCAGGACGTCTGTCCGGGCGCGTCGCGCCTACCCGGCTGGCGAACGTGGGTTTCGGATTCTGCGTGGCCGGCATGGCGCTGAACCTCGCCTACAGCGTGCTGGGCGAGCCGATGCTGCCGTGGACCATCCTGCCGCTGCCGCTGCTCTCCTTCGGCGTGGCGCTGGCCTTCCCGATCCTCACCCTGGTGCTGCTGGACATGTATCCGCAGCAGCGGGGCGCGGCCTCGTCGATGCAGGCCTTCGTCGGCCTGGTCAGCAATGCGGTGATCTCGGGCCTGCTGTCGCCGCTGCTGAGCGGTACGCCATTGCGGCTGGCGCTCGGCGCGGCCGCGTTCACGGCGACCGCGTGGGTGCTGTGGCGCTGGCACGTGGCCCACGCGACGCGCCTGCCGGCGCGGACGGAGCCGCCGGACGCGCTGCAGGCGGCGGACCGGCTCTGAGGCGGAACGGAGACGCCCGGCATGGCCGGGCGTCTCCGCAGCACACCGACCGGTGTCCTCAGCCGGCGGCGGCCGGCGTCGCCGCGGGATCCCAGCCGCAGGCGCGGCCCTGGTTCTGCTGGTCGAGCCAGTCGGACAGCGGCTGGAAGTAGTCCAGGATCGCACTGGCGTCGAGCTCGCCCTTGCCGGTCAGCTCCTCGAGCGTCTGCTGCCACGGCTGGCTGGCGCCATGGGCGAGCATCGCCTGGAACTTCCGCCCGGCTTCCTCGTTGCCGTAGAAGCTGCAGCTGTGCAGCGGGCCCTCGTGCCCGGCCGCGTCGCAGAGCGCGCGGTAGAACTGGAACTGCAGGATGTGGGCGAGGAAGTAGCGCGTGTAGGGGGTGTTGCCCGGCACGTGGTACTTCGCGCCCGGGTCGAAGTAGTCCTCTCCGCGCGGGCCCGGCGGGGCTATGCCCTGGTACTCGGCGCGCAGGCGCCACCACGCGGCGTTGTACTCCTCGGGCGGGATCGACCCGTCGAACACGCCCCAGCGCCAGCGGTCGATCAGCAGGCCGAACGGCAGGAAGGCCACCTTCTCCAGCGCCATCTTCATCTGCGCGTTGATCAGCGCCTCGTTGCTCTGCGAGGGCGCGTCGAGCATGTCGATCGAGGCCAGGTACTCGGGCGTCATCGACAGCACGATGGTGTCGCCGATCGCCTCGTGGAAGCCGTCGTTGGCGCCGCTCTGGAACAGCGGCGGCTGGCCCTCGTAGGCGATGTAGTAATAGACGTGGCCGAGCTCGTGGTAGATGGTCGCGAAGTCCTCCTCGATCGGGCGGATGCACATCTTGATGCGCACGTCGTCGGCGAAGTCCATCGACCAGGCGCTGGCGTGGCAGACCACGTCGCGGTCGCGCGGCTTGACCAGCTGCGAGCGCACCCAGAAGCTCTCCGGCAACTCGGGCATGCCGAGCGAGACGTAGAAGTCCTCCGCGCGCTCGGTCATCTCGCGGGCGATGGCGACATCGGCCTCGCGCTCCAGCGTCATGGTCTCGGCGGGCGAGGGGGCATGGCCGAGCGCACGCCGGCGTTCGCCGAGCAGCGCCTCGCGGCGCGCCTCCAGCGCCGGGGTGAGGCTGATGCCGGACTCGGCCGGGTAGGGCGCCAGGATCGGCCACAGATTGCCCCACGACTGCGCCCACATGTTGCCGGTGAGGTGGGCCGGGATCATGTCGCCGACCTGGCCGCGCTCGGGGCCGTACTCCTCGACCAGCTTGGTGCGGGTGTAGCACTGCAGCTTGTCGTAGAGCGGCTTGACCTGGTTCCAGAGACGATCGGTCTCGGCCTGGAAGGCGGCGGGCTCCATGTCGTAGCCCGAGCGCCACAGCGCGCCGGTGTCGGCGAAGCCCATCGCCTGCGCGCCCTCGTTGGAGAGCTCCACGAAGCGGGCGTAGTCGTCGCGCATCGGCACCGAGATCGAGCGCCAGCCGGTCCAGGCGTCGAGCTGATCCTCGTAGCTGCTGTCCGGGTCGGCCAGCACCTCCTCGAGTTCGCCGAGCTGGCGGCACTGCTGCTGCCCGTCCACCTCGCGGCAGTAGGTGCCGGCGCCGTAGGCCTGGTCGAGTCCGGTGGCGATGCGGGTCAGCTCGGCGAGGCGTTCGGGATCCTTCGGCGCCGGCATCGGCGTCGCCAGCTTCAGCAGCGACAGCGCGCGCACGGTCTGCGCGCCGGCCCCGGCATCCTCGTACTGCCGCGCCTCCTCGACGAACTCGCCGAGCTGCTTCAGTCCGCGCTCGGTGGCCTTGGCGCTGACGGTGGCGCTGTCGGGCCCGATGTAAGTCTGCGACAGCCACTGCGCCGCGGTCTGCTCCGGATATTCCTCACGCATCGCCTGGTTGACGCGGGCGATGAAGGCGTCGGCGCCGGCGGCATCGCCTGCCGGGCGATCCGGACCGGCGGCCGACGCCGTGGCGTCCGCGGGCGGGGTGGCGGTGCCGGCCGGCGCGGCGGGTTCGGAGCCGCAGGCGGACAGGAGCAGGGTGGCGGCGATCGCGAACGCGAGCGGAGAGGATCGGAGAGTCACGGCGCAAATCCGGCGGGCGCCTCGAGGCGCGGGACCCGAAGGCTAGTGGGCGGCTCCCGCACCATGCAAGACGAGGCGCCGCACGCTCAGCCCTGCTGCTGCGCGGCGTCCTGCGCCGCGTCCGGGACCTGGCCGCAGTCGGCGTTCTCGCCGCCGCCGAAGTCGAGCAGGGCCAGCAGGGCGGCCGGCGGTGCGATGGCGCCCAGGGCCGCGGCCGCAAGACCGCGCCTGGCCAGGCCGCCGGCGTCCGGTACGATGGCGGGATCGGCCATCGTGCCGCGGATCCAGATCGGCGTGCGCACGCTCAGGAAGGTGTTGTCCTTGGGCTCGGGCTCGACGCGCAGGTCGATCTCCTCGGTCGAAAGGTTCACGCTGCCGCTGCCGACGATCAGGGTGTCTGTGGTGTCGAAGGCCAGCGCGCGTGCGCTGGCGGTGCCGTCCTCGACCTCGAGGTCGGCGAACGCGCAGCGCACGGTGACCTCGCGGTCCCTGCCGAGCCAGTAGCGCACCGACTGCGCGACGTCGAGTCCGGCCAGCTCGAGCAGCAGGTTGCTCATGTGCCCGCTGCCCATGCCGAGCCTGACCTCGCCGTTCGAGGTGCCCAGCATCTGCGCCACCGAGTTGCCGCGGCCTTCGAGGCTGATGTCCCCGGCGATGCGTCCGGCCGCCTGCTCCAGGAGGTCGGATGCCGGCACCAGACGCGGCAGTTCCAGGTTGCGCACGCCGATGTCGGCGCGCGTGCGGATCTCGGGTCGTCCGGCGTCGAGCTGGATCGTGCTGCGCACTTGGCCGCCGGCGACGCCGAAGTTCAGCGGATCCAGGCGCACCAGGCCCTTCTCCAGGGTCAGGTGCGCCTCCATGTCGTCGATCGGCCACCGCGGGGCCTCGATCCGCTGCGCGCGCAGGCGCACGTCGGCGTCGAGACTGTTGAGCTTCTCGAGGTCGTAGGGCTCGTCGGGCAACAGGCGGCCGCTGGCTTCCTGCTCGGCGGCGAGCTGCTCCTGTTCCTCGCTGGCGGTCTCGCCCTCGCCGGTCTCCGGCGGTGCGCCGATGAAGCCGGCGAGGTCGTCGATGTCCAGCAGCTGCGAGGTCAGGTCGGCCTCGAGGCGCAGGCGGTCGCCACCGATGTCGATGCTGACGTCGCCGTGGAGGTCGCTGTCACCGACCTCGCCGTCGAACCCGCGGTAGGTGAACGTGGTGCCGGCATAGCCGAAGCGGCCGTCGAGCGAATACGGCGGCGTGTCGGGCAGGGCCACGCCCAGCAGCGGGTAGAGGTCGGCGAGATTCGCGCCCGACAGCGCCAGCATGACGTCCACGCCTTCCAGCTGCAGGGCTCCCGTGACCGAGCCGCGGACATGGGCGCGGGTCGCCCCGGCGCGGGCGCTGAGGTCGAGCCGGTAGGGCGCGTCCTGATCGAGCAGCTCGAGCGGGGACTCGATCGTACCCTCGAGACTGAAGGGCGCGCCGCGGTAGGAGCCCTCACCCGCCAGCGCGACCGGCGCGGCGGCATCCTCCTGGTCGGGCTCGCGCGTCTCCACCGCCAGGCTGAGGTCGGTGCGGCGGTTGCCTTCGCGGAACACCAGCTCGCCGTCGGACACGCGCAGCGCGCGGAGGTCGGGCAGATCCGGCGGCCCCTCGTCCTGCTGCGGCTCGTCGTCGCCGAACTCCCAGTTGCCGACGCCCTCCTCGTTGGTCTCGAGGACCACGCGGGGCGCCTCGAGGTCCAGGCGCGGCAGCACGATGTCGCCCGCGAGCAGCGGGAAGAGCCGGATCTGGGCCTCCAGCCGGCCGACCTCGACCATGGCCGGATCCTCCGACCACTCGGCGTTGCCGAGGCGCAGCCCGTCGGCCCGGACCACCGGCGCCCAGGGTGGGAAGTCGACGTCGAGGTCGCCGCGGATCTCGAACTCGCGGCCGGTGGCGGCCTCGACCTGGCGCTCGATCGGCCCCTTGAACCAGTTCCAGTCCCAGATCAGGGCGAGCACGAGGATGACGACGGCCACAACGGCGAGCGCGATCAACCATCCGCGCCGCCGCGTGCGCTTGCCCTGCCGGGCACGGGTCACGGGAGTGTTCATCGCCGCAGGATCGGCGGCGCGATGTTCACGACGTGCGAAGCGTCGCGCGGGCGGGCCGCCTGCCGCCGCGCGCGGCCTGCGTCAGCGCGCGCGGGCGATCTCGACGCAGTCCAGCGACGGCTGCGCGTCCTGCTCCAGCGTGCCGGCGTTGCCCTTGTTCCACCACGAGACGCCTTCGGCCTCGTAGTGCGCGCCATCGGCGGAACGCACCTGCGGCGCTTCGACGGTGCGGCTGTTGGACAGCTTCACCGAAGCACGGTCGGGGAAGTAGGTGACGTGGAAATGGAAGCCGTTCTGGCACTCGTAGGTGACCGGACCGGCCACCGGAGTGTCCGGATCGGGCTGCGGTGGAGGCGCGGGCTCCGGCTCCGGCGCCGCGGGTTCGGGCTCCGGCTCGGGAACCGGCTGCGGCGCTTCGGGCGCCGGCTGCGGCGCGGGTTCGGGAGCAGTGGCGGCGTCGCGGTCGGCTTCGCTCCCGTCGCGGCCGCAGCCGCCGAGGACGAGGACGCCGAGGAAGAGGGAGATGGCGAGGTGTGCGGGTCGGATCATGCCGGGCTCCGGATCGATACGGGCGGCACATTAGAACCCGCCGCGGCGCGGGATGGTGAAGCCCGCTCTCCGATCAGCCCGGCTCGCCCAGTACCTGCGAGGCCACGGCGACGAAATGGCACACGCTGCCGCCGAGGACGAAGAGGTGCCAGATCGCGTGCGCGAAGGGCAGCTGCTCGCGGTGGTAGAAGACCGTGCCGAGGGTGTAGGAGATCCCGCCCGCGAGGAGCCAGCCGAAGGTCCAGTCGTCGATGGCGCGCAGCAGCGGGACGATCGCGACGATCACCAGCCAGCCCATCGCCACGTAGATCGCGGTCGACAGCAGCTTGAAGCGGCCGGTGAAGAACAGCTTGAACACCACCCCCGCCAGCGCCAGCGACCAGATCGCCGCGAACAGCCCCCAGCCCCAGGCGCCGCGCAGGCCGATCAGGGTGAAGGGCGTATAGGTGCCCGCGATCAGCAGGTAGATCGCGCAGTGGTCGAAGACCTTGAGACAGGCCTTGGCGCGTGCGAAGGGGATGGCGTGGTAGAGGGTGGACGCCGTGTAGAGCAGCAGCAGCGCGATGCCGAAGACGATGGCGCCGGCGAGCTGCCAGCCGTCGCCGTGGATCGCGGCCAGCGTGATCAGGACGGCGCCGCCTGCGAGGCTGGCGATGACGCCGAAACCATGCGTCAGCGCGCTCGCGACCTCCTCGCGGACCGGCGCCTCGGGCTCGTGCATGACCTGGATCATGGACTGATTGTTCGGTGCTCCTCGATGCGGCGCAAGCCGTGCCCGCGGCCGGCCTTCATCCGCCGTGCGGCAGGAGGCCGCCGGCGGCGGTCAACGCAGGCCGGCGACGGCGCGCCCCGTCGTGGCGCATGCAGCGCCGCCGTCGGCGCAGAGCGCCTGGCTGGACTTGCCGGTCGCGGCGTCCGCCGCCGGCGCCGCCGGCTGCGGCGGGTGCAGGTTCGCCACCACGGTGAGCACGACCGCGAGCGCGAGCGTGCCCAGGGAGAAGCCGACATCACGCATGGGAGGACTCGATGCTGGGGGGCGGCGACAAGCCTCGCCGCCGCCGCGTCGAGACGCGATGAAGCCTCAGCTCCGCTCGGCCAGCGCCTGCGCGTGCTCGCGGGTGGCGGCGAACTCGAAGTCCGGCCAGCGCTCCTGGGTCAGCTGCAGGTTGACCCGCGACGGCGCCAGGTAGACGAGCTCGCCGGCGGCATCCAGTGCGAGGTTGGTGGCGTTCTTCTCGCGGAACTCCTCGCGCTTCTTCTCGGTGCCGCCGCGGATCCAGCGCGCGGTGGCGACCTGCACCGGCTCGAAGCTGGCGTCCACCCCGTACTCGTCGCGCAGGCGATAGGCGACCACGTCGAACTGCAGCACGCCGACCGCACCCAGGATCAGGTCGTTGGACATCAGCGGGCGGAAGAACTGGGTGGCGCCTTCCTCGGACAGCTGGGCCAGGCCCTTCTGCAGCTGCTTGAGCTTGAGCGGGTCGCGCAGGCGCGCGCGGCGGAACAGCTCCGGCGCGAAGTTGGGAATTCCGGTGAAGGCCAGCGACTCGCCGGCGGTGAAGGTGTCGCCGATCGAGATCGTGCCGTGGTTGTGCAGGCCGATGACGTCGCCCGGCCAGGCCTTGTCGACGTGCTCGCGGTCGGAGGCCATGAAGGTCAGCGCATTGGCGAGCTTGGCGTCCTTGCCGGTGCGCACGTGAAAGGCCTTCATGCCGGCCTCGTAGTGCCCGGAGCACACGCGCAGGAAAGCCACGCGGTCGCGGTGCTGCGGGTCCATGTTCGCCTGGATCTTGAACACGAAGCCGGAGAACGCCTCTTCCCCGGGCTGCACCTCGCGGCTGGTGGTCGCGTGCGACTTCGGCGGCGGCGCGTGCTCGACGAAGAAGTCCAGCAGCGGCTGCACGCCGAAGTTGGAGACCGCCGAACCGAAGAACACCGGCGTCTGCCGTCCGGCCAGGTATTCGCCCTTGTCGAAGGGATGGCTGGCGCCCTGTACGAGCTCCAGCTCGTCGCGCAGCTCGGAGAGCATCGCCGCGCCGATGCGCGCCTCGACGCCGGGGTCGTCCAGCGACGGGAAGATGGTCGAGTCCTGGCGGGTGAAGTTGCGGCCCGGCTCGTACAGGTGCACCTCGCCGGTGACCAGGTGCACGACGCCCTTGAGGCGCTGGCCCATGCCGATCGGCCAGGTCACCGGCGCGCACTGGATGCCCAGCACCGACTCAACCTCGTCGAGCAGCTCGATCGGCTCGCGGCCCTCGCGGTCGAGCTTGTTGATGAAGCTCATGATCGGCGTGTCGCGCAGGCGGCAGACCTCCATCAGCTTGATCGTGCGCTCCTCCACCCCCTTGGCCACGTCGATGACCATCAGCGCCGAGTCCACCGCGGTGAGCACGCGATAGGTGTCCTCGGAGAAGTCGGCGTGGCCCGGGGTGTCGAGCAGGTTGACGATGCGCCCGGCGTAGGGGAACTGCATCACCGAGCTGGTCACCGAGATGCCGCGCTCCTTCTCCAGCGCCATCCAGTCGGAGGTGGCGTGGCGGGCGGCCTTGCGCGACTTCACCGAGCCCGCCATCTGGATCGCCCCGCCGAACAGCAGCAGCTTCTCGGTGAGCGTGGTCTTGCCGGCGTCGGGGTGCGAGACGATCGCGAAGGTGCGGCGACGGCCGGATTCGGTGCGTTGTTCGGACATGCGCGAACGCGCCGCTGCGGCGGCGCCCTGGGCGAGGGAAACCGCGGATTATAGCCTGCACCCCGGTCTAGGGCCGACCCCAGCTAGGGTCCGTACCGGCTGTCGCCCCTCCTGCGCAGGCGCTTGACTGTCGCCACCAATCAACCGGCGAGGGGACGTTCGATGACCACCACCACGGAAGCCAGCTTCTCGATCGACATCCGCGTGAACCTGGAGACGGCGCAGCGTGCGGAGGGGCCGACCACCTCGAGGACGCCGGACGGCCAGGTCCGCTGGGAGAACGACAGCTACAAGATCGACGTCAGCGACGACGGCACCGTGCACGTCTTCAACAAGGAGACCGGCGAGGACTACCGGGTGTGGGGCGATCCGCACGTGGCCGTCGACGGCAAGCAGGCCTTCGATTTCTACGGCGACACCACCTTCGTCCTCGACGACGGCAGCAAGCTCACGATCCAGACCAAGCCCGCTCCGAACAACGACAGCGTGACCTACGCCTCGCAGGTCACCATCACCGACGGCGCCAGCGGCGAGACCGCGCAGATCTCCGGCGTGGATCCCTTCACCCGCGGCGACCTCGAGTTCACCGAGTACGCCGCGCTCGGTGGCGCGATCGAGGCTGCCGTGGACGACGGCAACACGATCTACGAGAACCCCTTCGGCAGCGGCTTCATCGGCGTGGACGCCAATGGCGGCATGAGCGTGGTCGACCAGGCCTTCATCAACGACACCGACCTCATGCTCAACGGCCAGCAGACCGGGTCGACGATCGAGCCGTCGCTGGAGGCGGCGCTGCAGCCCTATGCCAACATGATCGCGCTGTTCTCGGGCCTGGTGGGCATGGTCTTCTCGGGTTCGCTCGCCGGGCTCGACCTCGGCGGGAACGAAGGCGCGCCCGACATGACGCACGGCCTGCCGGCGCAGTTCTCGTTCTCGCTCAGCGCATCGTTCGGGTATTCCGCCTGAGACGCGCTCCGCCGTCGCGGCAGCGGCGGTTGCTAGCGGCCACCGGCGCCGGGTGCGCCGGTCGCCACCGGCGTCGTCGCCGCATCCAGCCCCTCCATGCGGAACGGCACCGACTCCACGCGCATGCCGCGGTTGACCTGCACCGCGAAGTGCAGGTGCGGTCCGCTCGAGAAGCCGGTATCGCCGGAGAGCGCAAGCACGTCCCCCGCCTCCACGTGCTGGCCGGCACCGACCGCGATGCCGTCGGCGGCGAGGTGGGCGTATAGCGCCATGCTGCCGTCCTCGTGCAGCACCCGCACGACATTGGCCCGGCGCGCAAGCGCCGGGTCGGTACCGCCCTCGACGAAGCCGCTCTCGACCTGCATCACCGTGCCCGCCCGCGCCGCCAGGACCGGCGTGCCCGGGGGAAGGGCGAAGTCCACTGCGTAGCGCGACTCGCCGGTGGCATGGCTGAACCCGCCGAACCAGCCCTGGGCGACGGCAGCGCTGCCCGCGAAGGGCTGCAGGTAGTCGACGTCCGCCGCCGTCGCCGCCGGGTCGCCAGGCGCGCTGCGCGCCGCCATCCGGTGCCGCGCCGGCAGGCGCGCATCGCGCACCGCGAGCCGCGCGACCAGCCGTTCCTCGTGCGCGCCGAGCACGGCACGCGTGGGCAGGTCGGGCAGGCTGCGCATGTTCTCGGCCTCGACGAATGCCACCTCGACCTCCAGCGGCCCCGCGGTGCGGTTGCGCACCAGCACGTCGAACTGGCGCCCGTTCTGCACCGTGCGCAGCTGCGCCGGTTCCGGCGTGCCGTCGGCGGTACGCAGGACGGTACGGGTGGCGGTGGGCGACGCCGCGTGCGCCGACACCGCGAAGGCGGCGAGGGCGACGAGCGGCATCCAGGACACGCGGGGCATCGGCAGGCGGCGGGGCATCGCCGGAGTATGCGTGCCGCTTCGGGGTCCAGATCGAACGCGCGTGCATAAGCGTGCACGCCATCGCAGGTCGTCAGGCGCGGACGACGGCGTCAGTACACCATCGTCGGCTGCGCCGGGGCCTGCTGCACCGGGACCTGCAGGCCCGGCTGTGGCGGTCCGCTGCGCTCGGCCTCCTGCAACTGCGCCTGGCCGCGCTGCAGCCAGGCCTGGCCTTCCGCACTTGCGGCATGGTCGCGGGTGAGCCGCTCGACCTTCGCGATGTCGCCCTCGCGCGCCGCCTCGAGCAGGCGGCCGACCATCGACACGTGGGGCAGCGCCTCGATCTGCGCCGCCATGCCGGGCGGCACGGGACCGATCGCCACCGGCCGCCACGTCAGGCCTGCCGCCATGACCTCGTTCCGGGGCTCCGCGTCGCGGCAGTCGATCCGGCACAGCGCCGGCGGGGCGAGCAGGTCCACATGGCCACGTTCGCCGGTGCGGTCGTGGATCGAGGTGCGGTAGATGAAGAGGTGTTCCTCGGAGCGGTGGATCACGTTGCGTCGTGGGTCCGTCGGCTCCTCGGCCTTCTGCAGGAAGGGCCGGTCGCTGAGCGAATTGAGGTAGTCGATCATCAGGTTGCCACTGCGGATGCCCAGCCCGTCGAGCGCGTAGCCGCGGCCGATGTCGCTGTGGGCGCCGGCGACGCGGACGCTGAGGAAGCGGCCGTCGGCGGTCGCCCCGGGATCGAGGATGTAGGTGCCCTTGAACAGGTCGCGGAATTCGTCCGCGGCCCAGATCTGGAAGCCCGACACGACTGCGGGCGGCGGCCGGCGGTCGTGGTCGCGCGGCTCGCCGGTGCCCACGGGGTCGAACAGGCCGACCGCCTGCACCACGCTGCCGGGCGCGCGCAGCGGCGGGCCGGGATAGGTCGCGCTGGTGATCAGGCCGTGGCGGTCGCGCTCGATCACCGCGCCGACCGGGTTCTGGATGCCGCGCTCCTCGACCAGGCGGGTGAAGCCCGCCGCCTGCTCGCCGCCGCGGCTGAAGCCGATGGTGGCGAGTCGGACCTCGGCACCGGGATCCTTGAGCATCCATTCGTGCGCCTGCCTCACGAACTGGAGGTACATCTCCTCCAGGCGTGGATCGTAGGTGCGGCCGGTCATCTGGTCCCACAGGCCGGACCACCCGCCCTGCGTGCCGACGCCCTCGACATAGCCGCCGCGGATGGTGTCGACGCCGCTGTCGTTTAGTTGCTCGACCTGCTGATAGATTCGTGCAACGTTCGTATGCCTCTCCGGCTCGTCGTGCAACATGCTGTTGCCGGTGCCGTCGAAGGCGGCGAGGTAGAGCCGTTCGTGCGGCCGGGCGTCGCTGACCAGCACGGGCGACCGGAAGGCCGCCAGCTCCTGACTTGCGCGTGCATACGTCTCGAGATCTTCCGCCGTCGCCGGCACGGTGGAGACACCGTCCGGATGCTTCTCGCCGCCCATCTCGACACTCCCTGTCGTGTTCGGATCAGTAGGTCCTGCTCCACACCAGTACCGGCTCGTCCCTGGCGTTGCTGATTTCATTGCCGGGGATCTGCGGCGTCTTCATCGGGATGAAGGCGCGCATCCAGACATTGATCGTGCGGTCGTTGACCTCGAGGATGATGTCGGGGTTCATGATCGACGAGCCTTCGAGCACCTCCTCGCGCGGCACCTCGTGGCGGATCAGCTGGTCGGCGAAGATGACCGCCATGTCGACGTCCGCCTCGTGCGATGCGCCGTCCTTCGATCGCCAACGAACCTTTGCCGGCGGCGGGAAATTGAAGATGCCCAGCCAGCCTCCCCGTAGGTTGTCGGGGTACTTGTCGCCAAGCGACTCGGATGAAAGCTTGAGCTGGTCATCGGGCTCGTCCCTCACCAGCCGGCCCGCATAGGTGATGTGGCAGCCATACGTGGAATAGCACGCCACACCGAAGTTGTGCTGCACGAACTTCAGCGGCCAGTCCGCCACCGTGTTGTCCGGCCGGATCGTCCGTCCGTCGTCTGTCTTCGCGGTCACGCCCTGGCATCCCGTCGTCGTGATAAGTGCCGCCAGCAGGGCGATCGTGAGCGGGCGCGCGCGCCGACGTGGCGTCGGCCGCAGGTTGCATCCATCGTCCATGACAGCGTCCCGAAGCTTCCGCGAGGCGGAAGTGCCGGCCGACTCTAGCGGCGGCGGATGGTGGCGGGCAACCGGCATCGGCGCGTCCTGTCGTCGGGGCTGCGGCAGTTCCGACGGAAGTGCATCGCATGATCCGGATGAAAGGATTTGACACGGCCGCGGCGGCACGGCAGGCTGCGCGACATTCCATCGAGACCGGCTGAGGGACAGGCCCGAAGACGCCGGGGCAACCTCTGCGGTGGCGCAAGCCGCCGTACAAGGTGCCAATTCCTGCGGGGACGCCGTGCCGTCCACCGGAAGATGGGTCGTGTCATGGCTGCCGTGCAGCCCTGGTCCGACGATCGACCGTTCTATCCGCGGAATGTCCCGGTGGGCGCTGCCCAATCTGCCGAGGATCCGCCGATGACGCTCAACGCCTGCCTGACTCCCTTCGCCGAATCGCTGCGCGAGTCGCTGTTCGACGATGCCGATGCTCCGACCGCGCTGCCCGCGGCGCAGCGGATCGAGTTCGACCACATCCTCCACCTGCGCCACGCCGGAGAGACCCGCTGCCGCCTGCGCGCCGAGCTGGTGGGCGCGGAAGGCGCACCGCTGGTCGCCGTGCTCGGCGGCATCT
Source organism: Coralloluteibacterium stylophorae (assembly GCF_018122625.2). Classification (GTDB taxonomy): domain Bacteria; phylum Pseudomonadota; class Gammaproteobacteria; order Xanthomonadales; family Xanthomonadaceae; genus Coralloluteibacterium; species Coralloluteibacterium stylophorae. Next base: position 444,891 of record NZ_JAGQFT020000002.1, read on the forward strand.
CCGCCGACCGCCACCTCGCCGCCAACGGCGCCTGCGCGGCGCCGGGGTGGTGGGAGGCGCAGGTCGGCGAGGGCAGGCCGGTCGATACCGCGCGGCTGCGGGTGCTGTCGTTCGACTGGCTCGGAGCCGACGGTGGTCTCGACGTGCCGATCGACACCGCGGACCAGGCCGATGCGCTGCTCGCCGTGCTGGACCACCTGGCGATCCCGCGGATCGAGGTCCTGGTCGGCGCATCCTACGGCGCCATGGTCGGCCTGCAGTTCGCCGCCCGCTTCCCGGAGCGGATCGGCGAACTGGTCGCGCTGTCCGGCGCGCACCGGCCGCATCCCTATGCCAGCGCCTGGCGGGCGATCCAGCGCAAGATCGTCGCGCTGGGCCAGCTGCAGTGCGCGGACGCACAGGGCGTCGCGCTGGCGCGCCAGCTCGCGATGCTGAGCTACCGGGCGCCGGAGGAGTTCGCCGATCGCTTCGCCGCCGAGGCCACCGTCGAGAACGGCCGCGTGCGGGTCGCCGCCGAGGACTACCTCGACAGCTGCGGCCTGCGCTACGCGCAGAAGTGGCAGGCGACGGCCTTCCTGCGCCTCTCGGAGTCGATCGACCTGCACCGCGTCGAGGCATCCGCGATCCGCATCCCGCTGAGCCTGCTCGCGGTCGAGGGCGACCGCCTGGCGCCGCCGGAGGAGATCTACGCGCTGGCCGAGGGCTGCGCCGCCGACTGCCGCGTGCGCGTGCTGCGCTCGAAGTACGGCCACGACGCCTTCCTGAAGGAGGTGGACGCCATCGGCGAGGTGCTGGCCGACGCGCTGCAGGACCTGGTCTGCCGCGAGGAGGACCGGGCATGAGCGCGGGCGATGCGCCCTGTCGTCCCGCCACCGCGGCGGTGCGCGCCGGCATCGACCGCGATGCCGCCTTCGGCGCGGTGACGCCGCCGATCGTGCTGTCGTCGAACTTCAGCTTCGCCGGCTTCGGCAACAAGCGGCAGTACGACTACACCCGCAGCGGCAACCCGACCCGCGACTTGCTCGCCGAGGCGCTGGCCGAGCTGGAGGGCGGCGCCGGCGCGGTGGTGACCTCGACCGGCATGTCGGCGATCACCCTGGTGCTCAACGCGCTGCTGTCGCCCGGCGACCGCCTGGTGGTGCCGCACGACGCCTACGGCGGCAGCTGGCGGCTGTTCGACGCGCTCGCGCGCAAGGGCCATTTCGAGCTGGTCACCGCCGATCTCACCGATCCGCGCGCGCTCGCCGAGGCGCTCGCCGCGGCGCCGAAGCTGGTGCTGGTCGAGACGCCGTCGAACCCGCTGCTGCGCATCACCGACCTGCGTTTCGTCATCGAGGCCGCGCAGCGCGCCGGCGCGCTGGCGGTGGTCGACAACACCTTCCTGTCGCCGGCGCTGCAGCGCCCGCTCGCCTTCGGCGCCGACGTGGTCCTGCATTCGACGACCAAGTACATCAACGGCCACAGCGACGTGGTCGGCGGCGCCGTCGTCGCGCGCGATGCGGAACTGCATGCGCAGCTGGTCTGGTGGGCGAACGCGCTCGGCCTCACCGGCTCGCCGTTCGACAGCTTCCTGACCCTGCGCGGCCTGCGCACGCTGGATGCGCGCCTGCGCGTGCACCAGGAGAACGCGCAGGCGGTGGCCGCCACGCTCGAGGCGCATCCGGCGGTGGCGCGCGTGCATTACCCGGGCCTGGCCTCGCATCCGGGGCATGCGCTGGCGAAGCGGCAGCAGGCCGGGTTCGGGGCGATGCTCAGCGTCGAGCTGGACGGCGGCGAGGCGGCGGTGCGCGCCTTCATCGACGCGCTGCGCCACTTCACCCTGGCCGAGTCGCTGGGCGGGGTCGAGAGCCTCGTCGCACATCCGGCGTCCATGACCCACGCGGCGATGACGCCGGAGGCGCGCGCGCGCGCCGGCATCCCCGACGGCCTGCTGCGCCTGTCGGTGGGCATCGAGGCGGCCGAGGATCTGCTCGCCGACATCGCCGCCGGGCTCGCCGCGGCCGGTGCCGCCGCGGCCGCGCAGGCGCGGCGGGTCGACGCATGAGCGCGCTCGCGACGGCGGCGACGACACCGGTTCCGGCGCCGCGCCTCGCCCTGCTCGGCACCGGCCTGGTCGGCAGCGCCTTCGTCGCGCGGCACGCGCGGCTCGGCGGCGCGGCGGCCGGCCTGCCGGGTTTCCGCTGGTTGGCCAACTCGCGCACCTGCGCCGGCTGCGGCGAGGATGCGGGCACCGCGCTGGACGCGGCCCGGGCGGCGCCGCAGGGCGCCGCGGGCCACGTGCTGGCGGCGATCGAGCGCGGCGACATCGTCGTCGACGCCACCGCCAGCGACGCCGTCGCCGCACGCCACGCGGAGTGGCTCGCGCGCGGCATCCACGTCGTCACCGCCAACAAGCTCGGCCACGGCGCCGGGATCGACCGCTCGCGCGCGATCTGCGATGCGCAGGCGCGGCACCGCAGCCGCTACGGCGATGGCGCCACGGTGGGCGCGGGCCTGCCGCTGCTGGCCAGCCTGCGCACGCTGGTCGCCGGCGGCGACCGCGTGCATGCGATCGAGGGCGTGCTGTCGGGCTCGCTGGCCTGGCTGTTCAACGGCTACGACGGCCGCGAGCCGTTCTCCGCGCGCCTGCGCGCCGCGCGCGAGGCCGGCTACACCGAGCCGGACCCGCGCATCGACCTTTCCGGCGAGGACGTGCGCCGCAAGCTGCTGATCCTGGCCCGTGCCGCCGGCTGGCCGATCGCGGCCGAGGCGGTCGCGGTGCGCTCGCTGGTCCCCGCGGCCCTGGCGTCGGTGCAGGGCGAGGTCGCCGACGAGGCATGGCGCGCCCTCGACGTCCCGCTCGCGGACCGGCTCGCCGAGGCGCGCCGCGACGGCGGCGTGCTGCGGATGGTGGGCCGCGTCGACGCGGCCGGTGCGACGGTGGGCCTGCGCGTGCTCGCGCCGACGCATCCGCTCGCCGGCGGCGAGGGCACCGACAACCGCGTGGCGATCTGGTCGGACCGCTATCCGGCGCAGCCGCTGGTGATCCAGGGCCCGGGCGCCGGCGCCGAGGTCACCGCCGCCGCGCTGCTGGACGACGTGCTGCGCATCGCCGCCGGCTGATCCGCCCGGTGCTCAGGCCGGGCATTTGCCCGGCTCCAGCGCGGGCGCGACCGCGCCGGGCGGATCGATGTCGCCGGTCTCGGCACGCAACTGCGCCAGGCGCTGCCTGAGCAGGGTGACCGTGGTCGCGTGCGCGGGGTCGTCGATCAGGTTGCGCTGTTCGTCGGGATCGTTCTCCAGGTCGTAGAGCGCCCACTCGTCGGGCTCCTGGTAGAAGTGCATGAGCTTCCACCTGGCGGTGCGGACGCCGCGGTGCTTGCGCGCGCAATGCACCGCCGGGTACTCGAACCATTCGTAGAGGAAGGCGTCGCGCCAGGCGACCTCGGCGTCGGCATCGAGCAGGAAGGGCTTCCAGCTTTCGCCCTGCATCCACGGCGGCGGCGCCTGGCCGGCCAGGTCGAGCAGGGTCGGGGCCACGTCGATGTTGAGCACCATGTGCTCGGCGTCCACGCGGCCGGGGCGGATCCTTTCGGGCCAGCGCAGCATCATCGGCACCCGGATCGAGGGCTCCAGCATCTGGCGCTTGTCCCAGAAGTTGTGCTCGCCCAGGAAATTGCCGTTGTCCGAGGTGTAGACGACGATCGTGTTGTCGGCGAGCCCTTCGGCGTCGAGGAAGTCGAGCACCCGGCCCACGTTCTCGTCGACGCCGAGCAGCACCCGGTAGTAGTTGCGCAGGTAGGCCTGGTAGACCGCGCGCAGGCGCTCGTCCTCGGGCAGGTCCTCGTCGACCTGCGGCGGCCTGCGCTCGGCGGCGCGGAAGAACATGTTCATGTCCTCCATCTCCTGCGTGGTCCTGGAGAAGGCCTCCGGCGCGCCTTCCGGCTGCGGCTTGCCGAAGCCGACCGGATAGGGGAACTCGACGTCGGCGAACTTCTCGTAGAAGCGCGGGTCCGGCTCCCATGGCCCGTGCGGCGCCTTGAAGTGGAAGCACAGCGCGAACGGCCGGTCCTTCGGCCGATGCCGCAGGTAGGCCATGGCCTGGTCGGTGATGACGTCGTCGGTGTGGCCGCGGAACTTGGCCGGCTCGCCGTTGATGAGGAAGTCCGGGTCGAAGTAGCTGCCCTGGCCGGGCAGGATCGACCAGTGGTCGAATCCGGTGGGTTCCGACTTGATGTGCCACTTGCCGACCAGGGCGGTGTGCCAGCCGGCCTCGCGCAGCAGCATCGGCCAGGTGACCTGGTCCGGACGCAGCGCGCCCTGGCCGTACCAGCCGGGTTCCTCGCCGTTGGTGGTGACGCCGTGGCTGTGGGCGTAGAGGCCGGTCACGTAGGAGGCGCGGCTCGGCGAGCACAGCGAGGTCGTCACGAAGGACTCGGTGAAGCGAAGCCCCTCGTTGCCGATGCGGTCGAGGTTGGGCGTCGCGATGATGGGATCGCCGTAGACGCCCAGCGCCTTCTGCGCGTGGTCGTCGGTCATGATGAAGACGACGTTCGGCGCTGCCGCGCCCGGCTTCTGGGCGCGCGCGGCGGCGATCACGCCGGGCACCAGGCCGGCGGCGGTCAGCCCGAGGGCGCCGCCCCCGAACAGGCGCAGCGCGCGGCGGCGCTGGTGGTCATGCTGCATCAGGGTCTCCCGTCTGGTGGTCGCCGGCGCGGGGCGCCAGGCACGGGACGACCCTAGCGCCTGATGTAAACGTTTACATGCTGCTTCGCAGCACGCCGCCCATGGATGTCCTGCGCTTCCGGCGCAGCCGCGTCCCCGCGTACCCGGCATGACCGCCCGGCGACGCCGGCGGGCGGCTGCGGGGCCGCACGCGCCGCCGCCCCCCGCGCCCCGACCTCAGAAATTGACCTGCAGGCCCAGCTCGAACGTGCGCCCGTAGCTCTCGAACTGGCTGTTGAAGCGGCGCTGGCCGAGATAGGCGTACAGCGGCCGGTCGTTGAGGTTGATCGCGTTGAAGTACAGCTGCGCGGCGTCGCTGAAGCGGTATTTCGCGGACAGGTCGAGCTGGAAATGGTCGTCGACGTAGCGGTCGAAGGCCGGATCGTCGAGCTCCTCCAGCGAGTCCAGGTAGGCGCTGCGGTAGTTGCCGGCCAGGCGCAGTGACACCGTCTCGTTCTCGTAGCCGAGGGCGACGTTGCCGACGCGGTCGGACTGTCGCGGCAGCGGGAACTCGCCCTCGCGCGAGGGCAGGGTGGATTCGCTGTCGATCCAAGCATGGTTGATCGAGAACAGCATGCCGTCGAAGGGGGCGGGCAGGAAGGCCAGCTTCTGCGTCCACGCGAGCTCGAGGCCGCGGACCGAGGCCTCGTCGCCGTTGAGCGGCTGGATCGCCTCGTCGAAGTCGGCGAAGGCGCCGCTGCCGGCGACGTCGGCCAGCACGATGAAGTCGGCGATGTCCTTGTAGAACAGCGCGGCCGAGAGCATCGAGACGTCGCCCGGATAGAGCTCGACCGACAGGTCGACGTTGGTCGACCGCAGCGGCTCGAGCTCGGGGTTGCCGAGTTCGGCGTTGCGCTCGAAGTCGCCGTCGTCCTCCTCGATCTCCACCACCTGGTAGGGGGCGGCGTAGGCGAAGTTCGGCCGCGACACGGTCTTGTTGGCGGAGGCGCGGACGACCAGGCCGTCGCGCGGCTCCCAGCGCGCGTGCAGGCCGGGCAGCCAGTTGGTGTAGCTCCTGCCCAGGGCCACCGGTGCAAACACCGGATCGCCGCTGCCGTTCTCCTCGTCGATCTCGATGCGCGTGCCGGCCGCGTCGAACTCGGTGCGCTCGGCGCGCACGCCGCCGATCAGGCGCAGGCCGCCGAGGTCGAAGGTGGCCATGGCGTAGGCGGCGTGGATGTCCTCGTCGACCCGGTAGTCGCCGCCCTGGCGCTCGATCGCGGTCTCCTCCTCGTCGATCTCGAACTCGTCGCGGTTGGCGTCGATGAAGTCGGCCAAGTCGCCGGCGTCGGCGATCGGCTGGAACGGCGCATAGGGGTAGTCGAGCCCGGCGCGGGCGAAATCGGCGAGGCTGTAGTCGCCGCCGTAGCCGCCGAACACGGTCGAGTCGAAGTCGGCGCTCTTGTCGCGCAGCCTGGACTTGGCGCCGAACTTGATCGAGCCGACGTTGTCGCCGATGTCGAAGTCGCGCTGCAGGTCGAGCTTCAGCGCGGTCTCGGTCTCCTCGGTGGTGTAGGGCTCGAGCACGATCTCGTCGAGCGCGTACGCGGCGGCGTCCTCGAAGGCGGCCGGGTCGAGCGCGAAGAAGTGCGGGCGCTTGCCGCCGCCGCCGATGTCGTAGCCGAGGTCGATGCCTTCCTGGCGCCATGCGGCGCCGTAGGAGTCGGTCTCCTCGGTCTCGGCCAGCGAGTAGGCCGCGCTGTAGTCGATCGTCCAGCGCCCGCGGAACGCGCGGCCGCCGAGCGTGGTGGCGAAGATGTCCTGGGTCTGGATGCGCGCCTCGGTGAGCTTGTCGACCGTGGCGCCGGCGAAGCGGCCGCCGTCCTCGCCGAGGGCGACGGTGTCGCCATCGTCGAAGGTGAACACGTTGGTGGACTGGACCTCGTCGTCGCGGAAGCGGCTGTAGAGGTTGCGCCAGTAGAACTCGTCGTCCATTCCCGGACGCCAGTCGAAGTTGAGGTTCGCGCTCAGGCGCTCGCGCGTGATCATGTAGTCGCGCTGCTCGCCCTCGGCGATGCCCTTGATCTCGCTGCCGTCCGGGGCCTCCAGGAAATCGGCGCTGGCGGTCTCGATGCCGTCGCTGGCGAAGTCGCGCTCGTACCAGCTCACCGAGGCGGCGACGCCGAGGTCGTCCTCCGCGCCGAAGCGGTCGGTGACGGTGGCGGCGAGCTTGGGATTGGTGCTGTCGCGGCGCTGGTTGTGGCTGGCCTCGACGCGGCCGCCGATGCTGCGTCCGGAGCGGTCGAAGGCGGTGAGGCTCTTGATCTCGATGTGCCCGCCGACCGCGTCGCCGTCCATGTCCGGCGTCACCGTCTTGACCACCTCCAGCGTCTCCAGGAGATCCGAGGAGACGACGTCGAGGTTGACCGCGCGGGAGTCGTCCTCGGGTCCGGGCACGCGCACGCCGTTGATGCTGGTGCTGTTGAGCGAGGCGTCGAGGCCGCGCAGGACGACGAAGCGGCCCTCGCCCTGGTCGCGTTCGAGCGATACGCCGGGCAGGCGCTGCAGCGATTCGGCGACGTTCTGGTCCGGGAACTGGCCGATCGCGTCGGCGGACACGATCGACACCAGGTTGTCGGCGGCGCGCTGCTGGCTCAGCGCGGCGGCCTGCCCGGCGGTCTGGCCGACGACCAGCAGCGAGTCGAGGCGTGCCGCGGTGGCCGCGGCGCCGAGCGCGACGTCGCCCATGGCGATGCCCGGCTCGATCACCTCGACCACGCTCTGTACCGGTGCCGCGCCGACGTAGCTGAACTCCAGCGTGTATTGGCCGGCGGCCAGTCCGCCGATGCGGAAGCTGCCGTCGTCGCCGCTGACCGCCTGCCGGTTTTCGCCGAGCACGCGGACGGTGGCGCCCTCGAAGCCGACGCTGCCGTCGGCGGCGGTGACGCGGCCGGACAGCGTGGCGGCCGTGGCCGGCAGGTGCAGGGTGGCGAGCAGGGACGCGGCGACGGCCACCGCGATCGGGTGGCGCTGGAACGGACGGGACGACATGCGGACTCCGGGAACGACCAGGGACGGCGTCGCCGGACCTCCCCGCCCCGCGACGGCCGCCGATGCTCGACCGTTCCGGTGACAGGCGGATGACCGCGTGTCACACGGCCGTCAGCACTCGATCACGTTGACCGCGAGCCCACCTCGCGAGGTTTCCTTGTACTTGTCCTGCATGTCGCGCCCGGTGTCGCGCATGGTCCTGATGACCTTGTCGAGCGACACCTTGTGCTTGCCGTCGCCGCGCATGGCCATGCGGCTGGCGTTGATGGCCTTGACCGCGCCCATGGCGTTGCGCTCGATGCAGGGGATCTGCACCAGGCCGCCGATAGGGTCGCAGGTCAGGCCGAGGTTGTGCTCCATGCCGATCTCGGCGGCGTTCTCGATCTGGTTGGGCGTGCCGCCGAGCGCGGCGGTGAGGCCGGCGGCGGCCATCGAGCAGGCGACGCCGACCTCGCCCTGGCAGCCGACCTCGGCGCCGGAGATCGAGGCGTTCTCCTTGTACAGGATGCCGATCGCGCCCGCGGTCAGCAGGAAGTCCATGACCCCGGCCTCGTCGGACTTCGGGCAGAAGCGGTCGTAGTAGTGCAGCACCGCGGGGATGATCCCGGCCGCGCCGTTGGTGGGCGCGGTCACCACGCGCCCGCCGGCGGCGTTCTCCTCGTTGACCGCGAGCGCGTAGAGGTTGACCCAGTCGAGGATGGTCAGCGGGTCGCGCATGCCCGCCTCGGGGCGCTCGGACAGCTCGCGGTGCAGCACCGGCGCGCGGCGGCCGACGTTGAGGCCGCCGGGCAGGGTGCCGGACTGGCGCAGGCCGCGCGCCACGCAGTCCTGCATCGCCTGCCACAGCGCGAGCAGGCCGCCGCGGATCTCCTCCTCGCTGCGCCAGGAGCGCTCGTTGGCCAGCATCATCCGGGCGATGCTCAGGCCGGTCTCGTTGGCGCGGCCGATCAGCTCGTCGCCGCTGGAGAACGGGTAGGGCACCGGGGTGTCGTCGGCGACGATGCGGTCCTCGGCCGCCTCGTCGTTGTTGACCACGAAGCCGCCGCCGACCGAATAGTAGTCGCGCGTCGCCAGCACCTGGTCGGCGTCGTCGTAGGCGGTGAAGCGCATGCCGTTGGTATGGAAGGGCAGCTTCTGGCGCTTGTTGAAGACCAGGTCGCGCTTCTCGTCGAAGCGGATCCCGTGGCTGCCGCCCAGGTTCAGCCGCTTCTGGTCGCGGATGCGCTCGAGGATGCCGGGAATGGCATCGGGGTCGACCCGGTCGGGCCAGTGCCCCTCCAGCCCCAGCAGCACCGCCTTGTCGGTGCCGTGGCCGCGGCCGGTGAGCGCGAGCGAGCCGTAGAGTTCGCCGCGGATCCGCGCGCAGCGCGCGAGCTGGCCGGCCTCGGCCAGCCAGCGCTCGACGAAGCGTGCGCCCGCGCGCATCGGCCCCACGGTGTGCGAGGACGACGGCCCGATGCCGATCTTGAAGAGGTCGAAGATGCTGACTGCCATGGCGGAAGCGGCTGCGTGCGGCGGCGCCCGCGGCTGCGGGCGAGCCGGCTATTCTAGGCGGCTGCGCGTCCCATTCCGACCTTGCACCGCGACATGGCCCTGATCCTCTACCAGCGCGACGACTGCCCCCTGTGCGACCGCGCGCTGGACGTCCTCGCCGCCGCGCGCGCGCCAGAGTTCGAGACGGTGTGGATCGATGGCGAGGCGGAGCTCGAGGCGCGCTACGGCGCACGCGTGCCGGTGCTCCACGACGATGCGCGCGACCACGACCTCGGCTGGCCCTTCGACGCCGACGCCGTGCGCCGCTACCTCGCCGGCTGAGGCGCCAGCGCGACGGTTTGATGTGCGGCAGATGACACGGTGTCGCGTGCGGGTCATCCGGCTGTCATCCAGCCGTCAGACGCGATGCCTAGCGTGCGCGGCTTCGTCTCAGGTCCGAAGGATCCGCACGTGCATTCCAAGCGTCGTCTCTGCATGGCCGTCTCCATCGCGCTCGCCGCCGTCGGCAGCGGCGCGCTCCCGCTGCCATGGTCCGGCAACACCGGCGTCGCATTCGCGCAGGAAGCCGGCGCCGTCGCCGGTCGCGTCACCGACGGCGCAGGCCGCGGCGTCGGAGGCGTGCGGGTGGAGGTGCTCGGCGGACGCGCCAGCGCGCTGACCGGCGCCGACGGCGGCTATCGCCTGGACGGCGTCGGCCAGGACGCGCAGGTGCTGAGCTTCCAGGGGGCGGGCCAGGTGCCGGCAACGCGGCGGCTCGAGCCCGGCAGCGGGCTGCGCCGGCTCGACGTGGTGCTCGCCGTCGACGGCGAGGCGCAGCGCCTCGACCAGATCGTGGTGCGCGGCCAGTACGAATCGCGCCGCCGCGCGGTCAACGACAAGCGCGCCGCCGACGCGATCGCGGACGTGGTCTCGGCCGACTCGATGGGCCGCTACCCGGACCAGAACGTGGCCGAGTCGCTGCAGCGCGTGCCCGGCGTCAGCATCACCCGCGACCAGGGTGAGGGCCGCTTCGTCACCATCCGCGGCCTGGATTCGGCGCTCAACAGCGTCACCGTCAACGGCCAGGCCATCGGCACGCCCGAGGACGCGGTGCGCTCGGCGACGCTCGACGTGATCCCCTCGGACTCGACCGAGCGCATCACCGTGGTCAAGGCGCCGACGCCGGACATGCCCGGCGACTCGATCGGCGGCAGCATCAACATCGAGTCGGCGTCCGGCTTCGACCGCGAGGGCCGCAGCCTCCGTGGCCGCGTCGAGGCCGGCTACAACGAGCTCAGCGGCAACACCAATCCCAAGGCCTCGTTCAACTACTCCGACCAGTTCGACGGCACCCTCGGCATCGCCTTCGGCGCCTCGTTCCAGGACCGCGAGTACGAGAGCGACAACGTCGAGGCCGAGTACGACTACCCCTTCGGCGACGCCGACGAGGGCGGCCCTCTGATCGCGCAGCAGATCCAGCAGCGCAAGTACATGGTCGACCGCGAGCGCTTCGGCACCAACCTCAACATCGACCTGCGCCCGGACGCCGACAACGCCTACTACGTGCGCATGCTCTACAGCGACTTCACCGACGCCGAGACCCGGCAGAGCAGCGTCTACAACTTCGACGGCGGCGAGCTCCTCGGCAGCGACGGCGAGCGCTACACCATCGGCGGGATCGATGCCGACGAGTTCGGTCGCCGCATCCGCTGGCGGACCAAGGAGCAGGACACCTTCGCCGTCACCACCGGCGGCGAGAACCGCTTCGACGCCTCGGCCATCGACTACCGCATCGGCTACACGCAGACCCACGAGCGGGTGCTCGACGAGATCGAGGCCCGCTTCGAGTACGACGCCGATCCGCTGGCCGTGGAGCTCGACCAGAGCGCGGGCATCCCCACCTTCGAGCTGATCGACCCGGCCGGCGCGGACTACCTCGACAACGACGCCTACGTGCTCGACCGCTTCATTCCGAGCCCGACCGTGGTCGACGACCGCGAGCTCAGCGCCGCCTTCAACGTCGACTTCGACGCCGCCGGCATCACCTGGAAGACCGGCCTGCTCGGCCGCTGGCGCGACCGCAAGGCCGATTCCAGCGAGATGGAGCTGCGCGACGTGCCCGACCTCAGCCTCGGCGAATGGACGACCGGCGCCCGCGACTACCGCTTCGGCGACCTCGGCGACGGCATCGATTCGGCCGCCATGCTGGCCTGGCTGCGCGCCAACCGCGGCGAGGTGGGCGAGCGCGAGCAGGACGCGGTCGAGAACCTCCTGCTCTCGCGCGGCGAGGACTACACCGCCAGCGAGGACATCGCCGCCGGCTACTTCATGGGCACCTTCGAGTTCGACGCCCTGCGCGTGATCGCCGGCGTGCGCGCCGAGCGCACCGATTTCGACACCACCGGCGTGGCGATCGAGACCGAGGAGGTCGACGGCGATCCGGCGCTGGTGTCGATCGGCGCGCGCAGCGCCTCCAACAGCTACACCTCGGTCCTGCCCGGCCTGCACCTGCGCTACGACGGGGCCAACGACTGGGTGCTGCGCGGCGCCTACACCGAGACGATCTCGCGGCCCGGCTTCGGCGACGCCTCGCCGCGGCTGGCGGTGAACCGCGAGGACGAGGAGGTCGAGGCCGGCAATCCCGACCTCGATCCCTACGAGTCGCAGAACCTCGACGTCTCGGTCGAGCGCTACATCGGCAACTCCGGCATCGTCTCGCTGGGCCTGTTCCACAAGTCGATCGACGGCTACATCGTCGAGACCACGACCCGCGACGACCCGCAGTTCCCCGGCTTCGACGTGACCCGGGCGGTGAACGGGCGCGAGGCCACGGTCAAGGGCCTGGAGTTCAACGCGCAGCAGCAGCTCGACGTGCTGCCGGGCGCCTGGGCCGGCCTGCTCTACGGCGTCAGTGCGACCTTCCTGGACGCGACCTTCGACGCCGGCATCAACGGCCGCGACGAGGACTTCGACCTGCCGCGCGCCTCCGACCGCGTCTACAGCGCCTACCTCGGCTACGAGAACTTCGGCCTGAGCGCGCGCCTGGCCGCGCAGTACCGCAGCGAGTACCTGGAGGAGGTGGGCGACGCGCCGATCTTCGACGTCTACGTCGCGCCGCACACCCAGCTCGATTTCACCCTCAACTACGCGGTGGACCGGAACTGGGAGCTGTACTTCGAGGCCTCGAACCTGCTCGACGAGCCGCTGGAGCTCTACCAGGGCGAGCGCGCCAACACCCTGCAGTACGAAGTCTACGAGCGCACCTATACCGCCGGCGTGCGGATCAACCTGTGACCGGACGAGGAGACACCATGAAGGCCATCCCGCATCTCACCGCCGCCATCCTGCTGGCGCTGTCGCTCGGCGCCTGCACCGGCCCCGATCCCGCCGCCACGGCCGGAGCCGAGGCGCCTGCGGAGACCGCCGCGGCGGCGACGCCCACCGACGAGGCCGATGCCGACGAGGGCCGCGGCGGCGATGCGCCGGCCGCGCCGGACCAGCGCGACCTGCCGGTCGTGCAGGAAGCCTGGGTGAGCGCGTTGGATCCCGCCGACAACATCGATTCGCCTGCCAGCTGGACCGCGCCCGACGGCAGCGGCTGGGTGATCGCCACGGCCAAGGCCACCGACCGCCTGGTGATCTACGACGCCGCGACCGGCGCGACCCTGCGCACCGTCGGCAGCCACGGCACCGGCGAGGTCCAGTTCGACCGCCCCAACGGCGTGGCCGTGGTCGACGACCTGCTGTTCGTGGTCGAGCGCGACAACCACCGCGTGCAGGTGCTGAGGCTGCCCGACTTCGGCCACGTCGCGAGCTTCGGCGCCGACGACCTGCTCAAGCCCTACGGCCTGTGGGTGCGTCCGACCGACGCCGGCTACACGCTCTACGTCACCGACGCCTACATGGCCGGCGAGGACGCCGAGGGCGAGGACATCCTGCCGCCGCTGGGCGAACTCGACCGCCGCATCAAGCGCTACGAACTCGTGCGCCAGGGCGAGGGCCTCGAGGCGCGCCTGGCCGGCGCCTTCGGCGACACCGGCGAGGCGGGCGCGCTGCGCATCGTCGAGTCGATCTGGGGCGATGCGGCCAACGACCGCCTGCTCATCGCCGAGGAGGACGAGAGCTACGCCAACGAGATCAAGATCTACACGCTCGACGGCACGTTCTCCGGGCGCACCTTCGGCGGCGACATGATCGCGGCGCAGGCCGAGGGCATCGCGCTCAAGGCCTGCGCAGGCGATGGCGGCTGGTGGGTCACCACCGAGCAGGGCAAGGAGCGCACCGTGTTCCACCTGTTCGCGCGGGACAGCCTGGAGCACGTCGGCGCGGTCGCCGGCGCCCGGGTCGCGAACACCGACGGCATCTGGCTCGGCGGCTCATCCGAGCGGTTCCCGCAGGGTGCGCTGTTCGCCGTGCACGACGACCAGGGCGTCGTCGCGCTGGACTGGCGCGACATCGCCGGCACGCTGTCGCTGCCGTCCTGCACCACGGAGTGACCGCGATGCTCAAGCCGAACATCGGGCCCGGCGGGCGCGTGCTGGTGATGACGGTGCTGGCGCTGGCCGCGGCCTCCTGGGCCGTGGCCGAGGCGCGGGCGGAGCCGCAGGGCGTACCGGCGGCGGTCGCGACGGTCGCCGAAAGCGCGGCGGCGCGCTGAACCCGCTTCACCAGGGAGCCGGTACCGCCTGGCGGGTGAGGCTGTCGGCCAGCACCATGCCGATCAGCAGCGCGACCAGCACGCCGGCTGCCGCGACCAGGTAGCGCAGCAGCGGCCGGCTGCTGCGCAGGTGCATGGCGACCGCCATCACCAGTCCGGCCTGGGTGGCGGCGATCGCGAGGTTCACCGCCAGCCGCCAGCGCCCGAGCGGCAGCCAGGCGGACGCCACGTTCAGCCCCAGCAGGACGAGCAGGGCCGCGGTCAGCAGGTACTCGGTGCGCAGCGAGTTCGGCCGCGTGCGGTCCCCGTCCCGGTTCGGATGGTCGGGGTTCACGTGCTGCGGTCCACGAGGTAGAACAGCGGGAACAGGAACATCCACACCACGTCGACGAACTGCCAGTACAGGCAGACCATCTCGATCTGCGGATGGTGGCCGGCGTCGAAGTGCCCGCGTCGCGTGCGCAGCGCAAGCCAGCCCAGCAGCACCACGCCGACGGCGACGTGCAGCGCGTGGAACAGCGTCATCGCGTAGTAGAGGAAGAAGAACAGCTGCGCCTGCGCGTCGTGCACGCCGTCCCAGCGGAAGTGCAGGCCCGGGACCAGCCCCTCGTGGAACTCGGTCAGGTACTCCTTGCCGTGCAGGGCGAGGAACAGCAGGCCCAGCGCGGCGCCGCAGGCGAGCAGGCGCCAGGCCCCGCGCGGGCGGTCGAGGCGGATCGCGCGCAGGGCGAGGGCGACCAGCAGGCCGGAGACGATCAGCACCACGCTCTCGATCCCGGCCAGGACCACGTCGAGCCTGCGGCTGGCGAGCGTGAAGGCCTCCGGCGCGCCGTAGCGTCCCCAGGCGTAGGCGCAGAAGAAGCCGCCGAAGAACAGGATCTCGTTGAGCAGGAACAGCCACATGCCCAGCCGCGCGCTGGCGTGCTGCTGCGGCAGGTCGTCGAACTGCTCGGCCGGCAGGACCTCGCGCCGGAGCGTGTTCACCGGGTCGACTCCTGTTCGTAGTCGTAGGCCTCGAAGTCCACCACCGGCGTGCGCCGGAAATTGTGCTTGGGCGGCGGCGAGGTGGTGATCCATTCCAGGCCCGAGGCCTGCCACGGATTCGGCGGCGCACGGCGGCCGTTGAACACCGACCAGGTCAGGTAGCACAGCGGCAGCAGGTAGGCCACGGCCAGGATCGAGGCGCCGGCCGAGGACAGCACGTTGAGCAGCAGGTACTGCTCGGGGTAGTCGTGGTAGCGCCGCGGCATGCCGCCGATGCCGAGCAGGTACTGCGGGAAGAAGGTCAGGTTGAAGCCGAAGAACATCAGGATCGCGGCGAAGCGCGCCCAGGCCTCCGGGTACAGCCGCCCGGTGATCTTGGGCCACCAGAAGTGGATGCCGCCGAGGAAGGCCATCACCGAGCCGCCGACCATGATGTAGTGGAAGTGGGCGATGACGAAGTAGGTGTCGGTCAGGTGCACGTCCAGCGCGGTCGCCGCCAGGAACAGCCCGGTCAGCCCGCCCAGCATGAACAGCCCGACGAAGCCGATCGCGTAGAGCATCGGCGCCTCGAAGGAGATGTGGCCGTTGTGCAGGGTCGCGGTCCAGTTGAACACCTTGATCGCCGACGGCACCGCGACGAAGTAGGACAGGATCGAGAACACCATGCTGGCGTACATCGACTGCCCCGACACGAACATGTGGTGGCCCCAGACCAGGAAGCCGAGCCCGGCGATGCCCATGATCGACCAGGCCATGAAGCGATAGCCGAAGATGCGCTTGCGCGCGAAGCAGGTGATGAGCTCGCTGGTCACGCCCATCGCCGGCAGCACCATGATGTAGACCGCCGGGTGCGAGTAGAACCAGAACAGGTGCTGGAACAGCAGCGGATCGCCGCCGAGGGCGGGATCGAAGATGCCCACGCCGAACAGGCGCTCCAGCCCGATCAGTGCGAGCGTCGCGGTGAGCACCGGCGTGGCCAGCACCATCACCAGGCTGGTCGCGTACATCGCCCACACGAACAGCGGCATCCGGAACCAGTGCATGCCCGGCGCGCGCATGGTGTGCACGGTGACGATGAAGTTGATCGCGGTGAAGATCGACGAGAAGCCGACCACGAACACGCCCACCACCGCCAGCACCACGTGGGTGTTGGAGAAGATCGACGACAGCGGCGTGTAGAAGGTCCAGCCGGTGTCGACGCCGCCGGCCAGCAGCATCGCCACGGTGAACACGCCGCCGACGATGTAGACGTACCAGCTCCACAGGTTGAGCCGCGGGAAGGCGAGGTCGCGCGCGCCGATCATCAGCGGCAGCAGGAAGTTGCCGAGCGTGTTCGGGATCGAGGGGATCAGGAAGAACCAGACCATCACGATGCCGTGCAGCGAGAAGGTCTTGTTGTAGGCCTCGGCGCTGAGCACGTCGCCCTCGGGCGTGGCCAGCTCCGCGCGCATCAGCGCCGCGGCGATGCCGCCGACCAGGAAGAAGCCGGTGATCGCGATCGCGTAGAGGATCGCGATGCGCTTGTGGTCGCGGGTGGTGAACCAGGACCACAGGCCGGGTTCCGCGGTCAGGTAGCTGGGTTCTTCGCGGTGCAGGGTGGCGGTCAAGGCGGCATCTCCGCGGCGCCCGGACGCCGCTCGAGCGAGTTCAGGTAGGCGATCAGCGCCAGCAGGTCCTCCTCGTCGAGCTGGCCGGCGAACGAGGGCATGATCGGTTCGTAGCCGGCGACGACCTGCCGCGTCGGCAGCAGGATCGAATCGCGCAGGTAGGCGTCGTCGGCGACGGTGCGGCTGCCGTCGGCCAGCTGCACCGGGCGACCCGGCAGGCCGGCCAGGTCGGGCGCATGCACGCGGCTTTCCGGTGCGTGGCAGCCGCTGCAGCCGTGGCGCCGGAACAGCGCCGCGCCGCGCGTCGCCAGGTCGGCGACGTCGCCGCCGCCGGCCAGCCAGCGCGCGAAGGCTTCCGGTTGCAGGGCGACGACGGTGCCGCGCATGCCGGAGTGCTCGGTCCCGCAGTACTCGGCGCACAGCAGGTCGTACTCGCCCGGCTCCTCGACCTCGAACCACAGCTGCGTGTAGCGGCCCGGCAGCACGTCCTGCTTCACCCGGAACGCCGGCACGAAGAAGCTGTGGATCACGTCCTCGGAGATCATGTTGAGCTGCACCGGCCGGCCGACCGGCACGTGCAGGACGTTGATCTCGCGGCGGCCGCCGGCGTGCTGCGCCTTCCACATCCACTGCTTGGCGACGATGTAGACCGGCATCGCGCCGTCCGGAACGGTCTCGATGCGCGCGTACAGGCGGATGCTCCAGATGAACACGCCCAGGAACAGCAGCAGCGGGATGATCGTCCAGGTCAGCTCGACCGGCAGGTCGCCGCGCCTGGGTAGCGTGCGCGTGGTCTCGTGGCCGCGGCGGTAGCGGATGCAGAAGTACCAGATCGCCGCGAACACGCCGATGGCGACGATGCCCGAGAGCAGGGTCATGAACCCGAACAGCAGGTCGAGGTCGCCGGCGATGCTGGAGGCGCCGAACAGCCAGCGGTTCATGCGCGCCTCCCGTGGCGGCGCTGCATGCGCCACACCAGCGCCAGCAGGCCGAGCGCCGTGGCCACGCCCAGCACCTGCAGCGCGCGCACGATCCGCAGCGAGTAACGGCCGGTGGTCGGGTCGTAGTGGAAGCACAGCAGCAACAGCTGCTGCACCGGCGCGGCGACCTCCTCGCGCGCCGCGCCCTCGACCGCGGCGGCGAGCTCGTCGGGGTCGAAGCGCACGCCCAGCAGCACGCTGGAGACCATCCGGTCGGGCGAGACGACGTAGAGCCCGGCGGCGTGCGCGTACTGGTCGATCTCCCGGTCGTAGAGGTAGCGGAAGCCGGCGCGGCGGGCCAGCGCCCGCACCGCGTCCTCCTCGCCGGTGAGGAAATGCCAGCGCGCCACGTCGGCCTCGGGGAACGCCGCGGCGTACTCCCGCTGCACGGCGGCGGCGGTGTCGGGACCCTCGCGCGGGTCGATGCCGACGAAGGCGATCTCCACGTCCTCGCCGGGCTCGAGCCCGCTCTCCTGCACCGCGCGCGCGAGCCCGTCGAGGTCGGTGCGGCAGAGGTTGGGGCAGAGGTAGTAGCCGAACATCAGCAGCACCGGGCGTGCGCCGAACAGGGCGTCCAGGCGCAGGCGCGTCGCGTCGGACTCGCGCAGTTCCAGCGCCGCCGGCAGCCGCGTGCCGAGGTTCTGGTCGATGCCGACCTCGCGCGCGAGCACGGCCGCGTCCGGCGCCGCGCGCGCGCCCGCGGCGAGAACCAGCAGGGCCACGAGCAGGCAGGCCCTCATTCGGCCTCTCCCGCATCCCGCAGGCGCTGCTCCAGCGCACGTTCGACCGGCACCCGTGCGATGCCGCGTTCGCGGTCGACCCAGCCCCAGGCCTTGAGCCGCGCCCGGTCCTGGCCCCTCTCGGCGCGGTACTGCGCGGCCGGATCCGGCTGCAGGCGCGGCGGTGGCGGGACCGGCTGCTCCTGGGTCGCGCCATGGCGGTGGCCGGGGAACAGGAAGCGCCAGCCCACGAAGGTGCTGCCGGCCACCGTCAGCAGGATCACGATCATCAGCGCGCCGAGCCGGCGCAGCGTCCTGGCCGCGATGGCGTCGGGCTCGTGGTGGCGCGGGTCGCTCATCGCTTCGCCTCCCGCTCCGGGACGCGTTCGCCGGGTCGCGGCGCCGCCGCGGCCAGCGCCGCGGCGGCGGCCAGCAGCGCCGGCAGCGCCCAGGCCAGTGCCTCGGCGGCCGGCGCCGCCACCACCGGCAGGACCTGCCACACGGCGAACACGAGCAGTCCGGCGAGGATGCAGCCGGCGACGGCGCGCAGGCCGGCACCGTCGCGGACGCGCGCGGACAGCAGGGCGAGGAAGGGCAGCCCGGCGATGGCGACCACGGCGAGGAGGCCGACGCTGCCCCAGCCGCCGCGCTGGCGCGGGAGCAGCCAGGCGATCTCCGGCGGCAGGTCGGCGGCGTAGATGGTCACGTAGCCCATCATCGCGAGATAGGCCCAGGCCAGCACCAGCATCAGCAGGAGCTTGGCGGCGCTGCGGCGGACGCGTTCCAGCGGATGCGCCGGGGCCAGCAGCAGCGCCAGCGCGCAGGCGCCGAGCGCCTGCGTCGCCAGCGCGCGCAGGCCGAAGCTGGTGGAACGGAACTCCGGCACCAGCGACATGATCCAGTCGATCGACCACGCCGTCACCGCCAGCAGATGCAGGAGCGCGAAGGCGACCGCGGCACCGGTGCGCAGCGGCCTGGCGCGCGCGATGCGCAGCGCCATCCACGTCCACAGCGCCGCCGCCACCAGGTAGCGCAGGGCCAGCGGCCCCGGCGCCAGGTACCAGTCCTGCGCGGCGAGCGTGGCATCCACGGCGAGCGCCTCGCTGCGCGCCCACGGATAGAGCCGGCCGAGCCCGGCCAGCAGCGGGAGCCCGGCCAGTACGAGCGCGGGCAGCACCGAGGCGATCCACACGAGCGGTGGGCCGAGCTGCTCGCGCCAGGCGCCGCCGGCGAGGCGTCCGACCAGGACCAGCGTCAGCGCGCCGAGTCCCAGCTGCAGGCAGAACGCCCACGCCAGCAGCCAGCCGGCGAAGGCGGCCTGCGGCCGCAGCAGGAGCCCGGCGCCGGCCAGCAGCAGGAGCACGATCGCGCAGGCGATCCAGGTCCGCCGGCTCACGGCGACGCCTCGTCGAGCCGGTGGCGTTCGCCGGGAGCCAGCGCCGCGGCGGGGAAGTGCTGGCTGAGCTGCAGGGTGCGGATCCACTGCACGATCGCGGTGCGGTCCGCCGGCACCACGCGGTCGCCGTAGGGATACATGACTCCGTAGCCGTGGGTGATCACCGCGTACAGGTGCGCGTCGGGCGCCGCGCGCAGGCGTGCCTCGTGGAAGCTCGGTGGCGGCGGAAAGCCGCGCCGCGGCAGGGTGCCGTCGCCGTCGCCGAGCGCACCGTGGCAGGGCTCGCAGTTGATGCGGTAGCGGTCGCGGCCGCGTTCGAGGACGGCGCGGGTGAGAGGCAGGCCGGGCATCGCCGGCAGCGGCTGCTCCGGTTCGCCATGCCCCCACGGCGGCGCGCGTCCGGAGCGGCCTGGCGGACCGGCGTCGGCACCGGCGTCGGCGACACCGAGGCGGCCGCCGGAGCTGTCCGCGCGCACGCCGGCGGCCCGCGCCACCGCGCCCGGCGGCGGCGCCTGCAGCACCCGGCCGTCGGGGAACAGGGTGGTCGCCTCGCCCTCCTCGAGATGCGGCTGGTCGTACATGTCCTGCATGGCGTTCTCGCAGCCGGCGAGGACGAGGAGGCATGCGAGCAGCGGCAGCGCGTCCCGGCGCATCAGGACTCGACCCGGACGACGGCGGTGGCGCCGGCGGCGCGCAGGATCTCCGCGACCGCATGCAGGTCCTCGTCGCGGTCGTCGGGCCCGCGATGCACCAGCAGCAGGAAGCGGTCGTGACTGGCTTCGGCGAAGCCCGGGAGGTCGAAGGCGCGCTCGTTCAGGCGCGGCAGCCGCGCCGACAGCAGGAAGGCGAGCAGGCCGGCCAGGGCCGCGCCGAGGAAGGTCATCTCCAGCGCGCCGGGCAGGAACAGCGGCCAGGCGATCGGCGGCCGCCCGCCGATGTCCAGCGGATACAGCACCCCAGCGCTCAGCGCCTGCAGCAGGAGGGTGCCGCCGCCGCCGAGCACGCCGCCGGCGAGCACCGCCGGGCCGATGGCGTCGCGCGGGCGCCCGAGCACCGCGTCGAGCCCGTCGATGGCGACCGGCGACCATGCGTCCATCCGCGCCCCGCCGCGCCCGGCGATCACCGCGGCCGCGGCACGCAGCTCCGCGCCGGAGGCGAACCGCGCCAGGGTCCCGGCGATCGCCTCGGTCATCGCGATGCCCCCGTGCGCGCATCCGGCCGCCGCGCGACCAGGCCGCGCAGCTCGCTCACCGACAGCACCGGCAGCCAGCGCACGAACAGCAGGAACATGACCCCGAACACGCCGACGCTGCCGGCGAACAGCGCCCAGTCCCAGAAGCTCGGCAGGTAGTGGCCCCAGCTCGAGGGCAGGTAGTCCTCGGACAGGCTGGTCACCACCAGCATGTAGCGCTCCAGCCACATGCCCGTCACCACCGCCAGACCAATGCCGAACAGGACCTTCGGCTGCGTGCGCAGGCGCGCCGACCACAGCAGCTGGACGGGCAGCAGGTTGAGCGCGAGCATCGACCAGTACACCGGCGCGTAGGGGCCGCCCATCCGCGTCAGCACGGTGTGGATCTCGTACTCGTCCCGGGAATAGAAGGGCACGAAGATCTCCATCAGGTAGGCGTAGTTCACGAACAGGCCCACCGCGAGCAGGATCCTCGCCAGCCGGTCCAGGTGCAGCGGCGTGATGAAGTCGCCGAGCGCCAGCTGCGCGCGCAGCGGGATGCCCAGCACCAGGGCCATGGCGAAGCCCGAATACAGCGCGCCGGCGACGAAGAACGGCGGGAAGATCGCCGAGTGCCAGCCCGGCAGCGTGGCCTGCGAGAAGTCCAGCGCCACCATCGAGTGCACCGAGAACACCAGCGGCACCGCCAGTGCGGCGAGCAGGCCGCTGAAGCGCGCGTGCGCCGTCCACTGCCGGCGGCTGCCCTGCCAGCCCAGCGCGAGCAGCCCGTAGAAGCGGCGCGCGCCTTGCGTCGGTGCGCGGTCGCGCAGCACCGCGACATCCGGCACCAGGCTCACGTACCAGTAGATGATCGAGACGATCAGGTAGGCCAGGATCGCGAGGAAGTCCCAGACCAGCGCGCTCTTCCACTGCGGCCACACGCCCAGCGAGTCGGGGTAGGGGAACAGCCAGTAGAAGAACCACGGCCGGCCGAGGTGCAGGATCGGGAAGAAGCCCGACACCGCGACCGCGAACACCGTCATCGACTCCGCGTAGCGGGCGAGCGCCGCGCGCCAGGGCTGGTCGGTCAGGTGCAGGGCCGCGGAGATGAAGGTGCCGGCCATGCCGATGCCGATCCACCACACGTAGTTGGAGATCGCCAGGCCCCAGGCGACCGGCACGCCCAGTCCCCACACGCCCGGCCCGCTCCACAGCAGGCGCCCGACCGCCACCGCGAACAGCAGCGCGAGCGCGCTGGCGATCCCGAACAGCAGCCACCAGCCGCGGCCGCGCTGCGCGAAGGTGCGCAGGGCGACGGCGTCGCCGATGCTCGCCAGGCCATGGCCGGGCGCGATCGCCGGCATCTCCGGCGGCCCGCTCATGCGCCGTCCTCCGCGTCGCCGCGCTCCAGCCGCGGATTGGGATTGCGCAGCCGTCCGAGGTAGCCGGTGCGCGGCCGCGTGTTGAGCTCGGCCAGCAGGTCGTAATGGCGCGGGTCGCGCTTGCTGCGCGCGACCTCGCTGTCGGCGTCGGCGAGGTTGCCGAACACGATCGCCCGCGTCGGGCACACCGCCTCGCAGGCGGTGCGCACCTCGCCGTCGGCGATCGCGCGGCCGGCGTTGTGGGCGTCGATCTCGGCCACGCGGATGCGCTGGATGCAGAAGGTGCACTTCTCCATGACCCCGCGCCCGCGCACCGTCACCGACGGGTTGCGCTGCCCGGCCAGGCTCTCGGCGTCGTCGGTGTACTGCAGGAAATTGAAGCGCCGCACCTTGTAGGGACAGTTGTTGGAGCAGAACCGGGTGCCGACGCAGCGGTTGTAGACCTGCACGTTGAGCCCGTCGGCGTCGTGCATGGCCGCGCCGACCGGGCACACCAGCTCGCAGGGCGCGTGCTCGCAGTGCATGCACGGCACCGGCTGGTGCAGCGCCGCGGCGCCGTCGAGGGCGGCGGCGTGGTGGGCCTCCGGCAGGTAGCGGTCGACCCGGATCCAGTGCATCTCGCGCCCCTTGCGCACCTCGTCGGCGCCGACCACCGGGATGTTGTTCTCGGCCTGGCAGGCGAGGGTGCAGGCGCCGCAGCCGATGCAGGCATTGAGGTCGATGCTCATGCCCCAGGCGATCCCGCCGCGCGGACGTTGCGGATACAGGCTC
This sequence comes from Coralloluteibacterium stylophorae, assembly GCF_018122625.2. Classification (GTDB taxonomy): domain Bacteria; phylum Pseudomonadota; class Gammaproteobacteria; order Xanthomonadales; family Xanthomonadaceae; genus Coralloluteibacterium; species Coralloluteibacterium stylophorae. Next base: position 467,726 of record NZ_JAGQFT020000002.1, read on the forward strand.
GGAAACGGCCCGTCGCGATGGCGGCCGCGGTCGAAGGCCTTCGCGTCCGCCACCAGCGCCGCCAGCGTCTCGGTCCGCACCGGCTCGCGGCCGTGCATGTCCTGCTCGAGCTGCGTCGGCGCCAGGGCTCGGTGCCGGCCGGTCGGCCGCAGCCGCGCGCCGCGGGCGACGAAGGCGCCGGCGCGCGTCCGGATCGCATAGGCGTCGGTGCCGACGCCGTCGCCGATCCGCCCGGCATGGCGGCGCCCGCCGCCGAGGAAGGCGGTGACGGTGGCCGGCGCCTGTCCCGGCACGATCCACGCCGCGCCGAGCGCGGTGCGGCCGTCGACCTCGATCGCGACCTCGTCGCCGTTGCGCAGGCCGTGGACGGCCGCGAGCTCCGGCGGCAGCCAGAACGCGTTCTCCCAGGTCAGGGTGGTCTGCGGCCGCGGCAGCTCCTGCAGCCAGCCGTTGTTGGCGTGGCGGCCGTCCCAGAGCGTGGGATCGGGACGGAACACGAGGTCGACGCCGTCCCTGCCGGCGGCGGGCGAGGGCGTCGGGTTCCGCGTCGCCGTCGCGCGCCAGGCCGATTCGTCCAGCGCCGGCGGCGGCAGCGGTGCCGGCGCGGCACGCACCACCCCGCGCTGCAGCGCGGCGTGCCAGGCGGCATCGTCGAGCGGCCAGCGCGCACGCACGCGGGCGTGATCGGCGGCGTCGGGCTCGCCCTGCAGCGCAGCCAGCAGCGCGGCGGCGGTGCGGCCGTCGTAGAGCGGTGCCATCAGCGGCTGCACGATGCTGGCGGTGCCGTCGGCGGCGAGCGCGTCGCCCCAGCTCTCCAGCGCATGCGCCTGCGGCACGTGCCAGCGCGCGAGGCGTGCGGTCTCGTCGACGTGCAGGCCGAGGTGCAGGCTGAAGGCAACGCTGGCGAACAGGCGCGCGAAGTCGCCATCGGCGGGCGCGTCGTAGACGGGGTTGGCGCCGAGCACGAGCAGGCCGTCGACCTCGTTGCCGGCCATCGCCGCCAGCAGCGCATCCAGGGAGTCGGCGGCCGGCTCGCCGCCGCGCACCGGTTCGATCCAGTCCAGGGTGCGGCCGAAGGCCTGCAGGCGTTCGTTGACGAGTGCCGCGAGCGCATGCACCCACGGCGGCTGCGTCTCGCCGACCAGGACCAGCGCCTCGCCCGGCGCGGCGGCGAGATCCTCGGCCGCCGCGCCGGCCCAGGCGTCCCGCGCTGGCTCGGGCGCGCTGCCGCCGGCATCGATGCCCAGCCGCGCCGCGACCGCGCGCAGCAGCGGACCGATCGCGTCGTGGGCGAGCGCGAGGCGGTGGTCGGCGTTGGCGCCGGTGAGGCTGGGAGTCGGTTCGGCGACGTAGAGGCGGCTCATCCGTGGCGCCTCCGAGTCCACGCGGCGGCCGTCGGCGAAGCCGCGCGCCAGCCGCACGTGGCCGGGCGCGCGCGCGAGCGGATCGGCGTCCAGCGCCAGGACCACGCGCGCGCGCTCGAGATGCGGGCGCGCCTCGAGCGGCCGGCCGAAGGCGAGGGCGGCGCCGGCCAGCGCCTGGTCGCGGTGCCACGGCTCCCACGCGTGGTGCCGCGCCTGCGGCCAGCGCGTGCGCAGGCGCTCGAGCTCGGCGGCGAGCGTGGGCGAGCCCACCGGTGGGGTCAGCACGTGCAGGCCGCGGCCGCCGACGCGGTCCCACCCGGCCGCGCGCTGCGCGAACTCGGCCAGCAGCACGTTCCAGTCGGCGACATTGCCGTCCCTGAGCAGGGCGCGCGAGCGGTCCGGATCCCAGACCTCGAGCACGGCGGCCTGGGCGAAGGTGTCGGTCGCGCCCAGGCTGGCGGGATGGTCGGGGTTGCCCTCGACCTTGGTCGGACGGCCCTGGTGGGATTCCACCAGCACGCCGAGCGCATCGCCCTCCATGCCCAGCGCGGTGGCGTAGAAGCGCGGGTCGTCGTCGCGCCGCGCCTCGGGCGCGCGCTGCCAGGGCACGATCTCCTCCGCCGGCGGGCCGCCGCAGCCGGCGACGCCGGCCAGCGCCAGCGAGGCGCCGGCCAGGCGCAGGAAGTCGCGGCGGTGCAGCGCCGCGGCCGCGGCCAGGCGCGGATGTTCGCGCCGCAGCCAGTCCTCGAAGCCGGGCGCGGCCACGAGCTGGTCCAGCGCCGCCCAGCGTTCGGCGCCGCGGGTGCCGGCGAGCGCCGCGCGCAGGCGCTCGAAGCGCGCGTCGGGGAGGCTGGCGTCGGCGGGCTTCAGCGGTGGCATGTCGAGCACTCGATGAGGCGGTCGCGGTCGATGCGGTAGTGCGCGGCGAGCTCGCGGCCGCGCCGGAGCTGGTCGGGCGGCGGCGTCCAGGCCATGTCGAAGACCGCGTCGGCCGGGCGCAGGTGGCGCTCGGGCCGGCGATGGCAGTCCAGGCACCACTCCATGGTCAGCGGCGCCGCGCGCCAGGTCAGCGGCATGCGGTCGACGCGGCCGTGGCAGCTCGAGCAGCCGACGCCGTGGGTGACGTGCGCGCTGTGGTCGAAGTACACGAAGTCCGGCAGGTCGTGCACCCGGCGCCAGGGCAGGGGCGTGTCCTCGGTCCAGGCCGCGATCAGCGGGGCCAGCACGGGCTCGTCGGTATAGAGCTGGGAATGGCAGGTCATGCAGGTCGACAGCGGCGGCATGCCGGCGAAGGCGTCGGTCTCGACGCCGGTATGGCAGTAGCGGCAGTCGATGCCGTCGTCGGCGACGTGGTGCTTGTGCGAGAACGGCACCGGCTGCACCACCGGTTCGCCCTGCGCGTACGGTCGCGCGGTCGTCGCCTTCCACGCCAGCGCGGCGACGACCACGCCGCCCACGCCGCCCAGCAGCACGAGCTTGATGAACAACTGGGCCTGGCGCGAGAACGTCTGGGTCATTCCAGCGGGATCCGTCGCGACCGTGGCCGCCTCGGCGTGGCCATGGGGCGCCGGGCTGCCGTCGTCACGGCCGCCAGGCGGCGCCTGCGGGTGCGCGGCATGTCCCCTGATGGTTCGCCGTGGCGGCGGCGGAGCGGCATCGGCTGGCGGCGCATCTGCCGCAGGCTGCATGAACGGTCGTCAACAGCGGGTGCAGCATCCATCCGCCGGACCGGGGGGCAGGCTCCGGCCCGCCTCTGGCGCCGCGCCGCCGTGGTGCCGCTAGCGCCTGCGCCCGCCGTCCGCGTCCCGTCCGCGCAGGCGGCCGAGGATCTCGGCACGGGCCTCGCGCAGGATCGAGTCGCGGTCGAGCGACTCCACGATCTCGCGCACGACCTGCTTCGGCCCCTGCGGCCCCCAGCTGCGGCCCTGCGCGTACCAGCGCTCGGCGACGCGGCCGACGACGTAGGTCGCGTACCAGGCCAGCGCCCCCTGCGCGCCGGCGGTGGCGACGGTCGACAGGCCGCCGGTACCGAGCTTGAGCGCGGAGGCGACCAGGTGCACGCCCCACACCGCGCCCATCAGCGCCGCGAGCTGGCCGAGGATCACCGCGAGCAGGCGGCCGGCCTCGGCGCGGGAGGGCGGCATCCCGTAGACCCGGCCGAGGTGGGCGACCAGGGCCACGTCCAGCGCTGCGGCGGCGAGCAGGTCGGCCACCGGCACCGGGTTCAGCGCCACCGCCACGCCCTTGGCCAGGCAGTAGGCGTGCACGATGCGGTCGGCGGCGGCGCGGCGCAGCGCGATCAGGCGGGCGCCGACCGCATCGCTCAGGCGTCCCGCCGCCAGCGCCGCGTTGAGCGCGGCGAAGCTGCGGCCCTCGCGCTCCATCAGCGTCAGGATCGCGCGGCGCAGCGCTTCGACGTCGGCGCCGCGCTCGCGCTCGACCACCTGCTCGCCCTGCGGGGTCTCGCGCAGCACGCGTTCGGGCGCGGGCGCGGCCATCGCCGGGACGATGTGCTCGCGGCGCACGCGCCCGGCCGCATGCTCGCCGAGCCGGGCGAGCAGCGCGGCGCGCTCGGCGTCGGTGTAGCGGTCGGCCTTGTTGAGGACCAGCAGCAGTGGCCGGCCGCCGACCGCCACCTCGCCGAGCGCGCGGTGCTCGACCGCGGTCATGTCGGCATCGACCACGAACAGCACCAGGTCGGCGCGTTCGGCGATCTCGTGCGCGAGCGCCTCGCGCTGCTCGCCGTCGAGCTCGTCGATCCCCGGCGTGTCGATCAGCACCAGGGCGCCGAGCTGGGGCGCGTCGGCCGCGGCGCTGTCCCAGTGCACGCGCTGCTGGCGCACGGTTGTGCCGTGGAGCACGCCGGAGGCGAAGGCATCGCGGCCGGCCAGTGCGTTGAGCAGGGCAGACTTGCCGACGCTGACCCGGCCGAACACGGCCACGTGCAGCTGGTCCTGCTCGAGCTTGTCGAGCAGGGCCTGGATCTCGGCGTAGTCGTCGGCCAGCGCCTCGCGCACCGACTTCGGGATGGAGCGGTCCTCGATCAGCGCGCGCAGGCTGTCGGCGGCGCGGTCCAGGTGCGTCTCGCCGCCGCGGCGTGGCGCGGCGCCCGCCCCGGCGGCGCCCGGGCCGAACCAGCCGCGCATGCGCGACAGCCAGTTCAAGGTGCGCGCTCCGGCGCAGCGCGCGTCTCGCCGAGCGCCTCGCGCGCCAGCGCGACGATCCCGGCCAGGCGCTCGCGGCTGGGCCGCTCGAGCTCCTCGGCGAAGGCGCGCAGGGTCGCCTCGCGGTCCAGCGCGGCAGTGTTGGCGAGCGTGCGCGCGACGGCACGGCCGAGGCTGTCGAAGATCAGCCCGTAGGCCACCGCATGCACCAGGCCGCCGCCGAGCGTGCCGAGGCCGGGAAAGGCCTTGAGCGCATTGCCGGCGATCGCCAGCGTCACCGAGGTGGTGGTGCGGACCATGCCGCTGGCCTCGCCGATCAGCGCGTCGAGGTCGAGGTCGCGCACGCGCAGCCCGTGCAGTTCCGCCAGCGCGCGCAGCATGGCGGTGGCGAGCGCGCCCTGGATCAGGAGATCGGTGCCGGGGGCGATCGCGGCGAGCGCGCCGATCACCGCGCGGCGGGTGTAGCCGCGCACGATCTCCAGCGCCCGCGTCGCCCGCAGTTCGTCCTCCAGCTCGCCGAGACGGCTGTCGACCGAGGCCAGCACCGCGGTCTCGCGCGCGGCCTCCAGCCCCTCCGGCCCGCGCCGCGCGATCGCGCGCAGGGTGCGCAGCAGCGGCTCGATCCGCGGCGCGCGCGGGCGCTCGACGACGCCACCGTCGGACTCGCGGCGCAGGCGGTCGACGCCGCCGGCCTGCACCGCGACCACCGCCCCGATCTCGTCGCGGTAGCGCCGCTGCAGCGCCTCGGCCAGCGCCTCGATCTCGCTGTCGCGGTAGCGGTCGGACTTGTTCAGCGCCAGCACCACCGGCTTGCCGAAGGCGCCGATGCGGCGCAGGTCGGCGGCCTGGCTGCGGGTGAGGTCGCCGTCGGCGACATAGACCAGCGCGTGCGCGCGTGCGGCCTCGACGTGGGCCAGGCGCGCCCAGGCGTCGCCGTCGACCTCGTTGCTGCCCGGTACGTCGGCCAGCGCCAGCGCGAGCCCGTCGGCGAGCACCACCTCGACCTCGTGCACCGCATGGGTGGTGCCGCCGACCACGTCGACCGGCTGCGCCGCACCGGGTGCCAGCGCCGAGACCAGGGCGCTCTTGCCGGTGCTGATGTCGCCGAACACCGCCACGTGCAGGCGGCCGCCGGCGCGGCGGGCGTCGCTGGCGGCGAGCTCGCGGGCGAGCTCGGCGGTGTGGTCGCCGGGCAGGGCGTCGAGTCGGCGCTCGACCCTGTCGCGATCGATCGGAGCCGCCTTCGGCGCGCGCGGCGCGCCCGGGTGCAGCACGCGCCAGATGGCGACGCCGGCACCGAGGCCGAAGACGCCCAGGGCCGCGAGGAAGGCCATCCTGGTCCAGCCGGGCAGGGTGTCGAGCCGGCCCCACACTGCGAGCGCCGACTCGGTCGCCGCGATCAGCAGCCAGGCCAGCGCGGCGGCGACCAGCGCGATCAGCGCGGCGATCAGCCAGCGCAGCGGTTGGGAGGGACGTCGGTGCACGCCGGGATTCTAGGACAGCCCGGCGCGCCGGCCGGATGAAGGGCCAGCGCCGCCTGCGCCGCCCGCGTCATTGCACCGGCTGCAGCACCAGGTGCGTGCGCACCGCGACCTCGTCCGGGATCAGCCCGGTATCGGCCCAGTCGCCGCCGCCGACGTCGAAGGCCAGGCGCGGCACGCTGGCGGTGCCGTCGAGTTCGGGCCGGGCGCCCGGCGTCCATGCGAATTCGAGCGTCACCGGGCGGCTGGTGCCGCGCAGCGTCAGGGTGCCGTCGGTGGCGAAGCGCCCGCCGCCGAGAACGCGCGCGCCGGACGACACGAACGTGGCCGTCGGGTTGCTGTCGCTGGCGAAGAAGTCCGCGCCGACCAGGGTCTCGTCGCGCTCGGCCACGCCGGTGTCGGCCTTGCCGACGGGGATGGCGACGTCGAAGCGGGCCGCGGCGGGCGCGGCCGGATCGAACGCGATCTCGGCGCTGAAGCCGGGAAAGCGGCCCTCGAAGGCCTCGCCCTCGTAGCTGGAGGCGAAGCCGAGGGTCGAGCGGTCGGCGACCGCGGTGTAGTCCGCGGCGGCGGCGGTGCCGCTGGCGAACAGGGTGGCGACGAGGAGCGGACGCAGGATCATCGATGGCTGTCCTTCGGGGTGGGGGGATCGAGCAGCACGCGCGGCACCATGCGCGAGAGGGTGACGTCGCGCTGGACGAAGTGGTGCCACAGCGCCGCGCCGGCGTGCACGACGACGAGCACCGCAAGGACCCAGAAGCCGTACTCGTGCACCGCCAGGCTGGCTGCCTTGAGCGTGGGATCGGGCGCCGCGAGCTTGGGCACCTCGGCGAGGCCGAACCAGCGCAGCGGGCGCAGTCCGCTGGCCGAGTCGTAGAGCCAGCCCGACAGCGGCATCGCGAAGGCGAGGATGTAGAGCAGCCAGTGCGACAGGCCGGCGACGCGGTGCTGCCAGGTCGGCATCGGCACGTCGGGCGGCGCGCCCGCGTACAGCCGCCAGCCCAGGCGTACCGCCATCAGCGCCAGCACGGTGAGGCCGAGCGACTTGTGCAGGTCGTAGACCCAGAAGTAGCGCGGCGTGCGCGGCAGCTCGCCCATGACCAGCCCGACCACGGCCAGGACCAGGATGGCGAGGGCGACGAACCAGTGCAGCGCCTGGCTGACGCCGCCCCAGCGGGTGCGGTTGATCCTGCTCACGGAGCCTCCTGCGTGGATGGCGGGGAGGAAGCCGGCGCCCGTGCCCGGCGCGTGGCCTCCAGTTCGATGATCACCTCGACCTCGTGGCCCACGCTGCGCGGGAAGGCATCGATGCCGAACTCGCGGCGGTCGATCATGGTGCGTGCGGAGACGCCGAGCGTGCGCCGGAACGGCGGCAGCGGATGCCGGCGCAGCGCGTTGATGGTGGCGTCGAGCACCGCCGGGGCCTACGCGCCGGCGATGGTGAGCGTGCCATGCACGCGCAGGTGCGTGGCGTCGACCAGCTCGACGCGCGTGGAGGCGAACCGCGCCTGGGCCGTGGCGTCCACGTCGAGCACATCGCTGAGCACCACCTCGTTCCAGGCCGGGTCGCCGAAATCGAGCCGCGCGAGCGGCAGCGCCACCTGCACCGATGCCGAGGCGGGATCGTCCTCGTCGAACAGCACCTCGCCCTGCGCGCCGGAGACGGTGCCGACCGCGCGCGAGAACTGCGCGTGGCGGACGAACACGACCACCCGCGTGTGCACAGGGTCGATCACGAAGCGCGCGGGCTCCGCCTGCGCCGCGGCGGTCGCGATTACCGCGAGCAGCGTCGCGAGGCAGCGCAGTCGCAGGGATGCGGTGCGGGGCGGCGGCAGGAGACGGGCGTGGGCGGTGTGCATCGCGGCCGGATTCTAGGCGCCGTGGCGCCGCCGGCGCGCGCTTGCGGCCGGGACGCGCCGTTGCGACGATGCCCGGCGGCGCGGCATGGGGATGCCCGCCTTCGACTCGCAGGGAGGGGAGCCGTGCCGATCCGCATCGTCGCCGCCGTGCTGGCGCTGGCCGCCGCGCGCGCGGTCTGCGCCGTCGACCTCCCGCCCACGCCGCAGCCGCGCCTGTTCGGGATCGAGCAGGGTCTTCCCTCCGAATCCGCGACCGTGCTCGCGCAGGATCGGGACGGCTACATCTGGATCGGCACCAGCGACGGCCTCGCGCGCTACGACGGCAGTGCCTTCCGGGTCTGGCGCCACGTCCCCGACGATCCGGGCTCGCTGCCGGCCAATACGGTGCAGGCGCTGCACGTGGATGCGGCGAATCGGCTCTGGATCGGCATCGAGGGCGGCGGCCTGCAGCGGCTCGATCCCGCCCGCACGCGGTTCGCCGCGATCGGCGCAGGCGACGAAGGGGCCGCGTCGGCATCGGCGCTCGGCGGCGACGTCTTCGACATCACCTCCGGCGCCGACGGCGCAGTCTGGGTCGCGCTGTTCGGCGGCGGCCTGCTGCGCATCGACGGCGCCGACCGCATCCGCCGCTTCGGCACCGCCGAGGGTCTTCCGGACGCGCGCGTGCTGGCGGTGGAGGTGGATGCGGAGGGAACCCTCTGGGCGGGCACCATGAGCGGCCTGGCGCGCTTCGCGGGCGGGCGCTTCGCCGCGGTGGAGGACGTGGACGGGGTGGTGCTGAACCTCGATGCCCAGGCGGACGGCACCCTGTGGATCACCGGCACCGACACGGTCCGCTGGTCCGCCGCGGACGGGTTCGAGCCGCGGCGCTTCGTGCGGGGCGGCCGCGCCATCCGGGCTGCGGCAGTGCGCCATCACGGCGACGGCGCATGGGTCGCGACCAGCGCCGGGCTCCTGCACTACGCCGGCGCCGACGCCACCGAGCAGCCCGACGCCGTCCTGCTGGACGCGAACGGCGTGCAGGCGATCCTGCAGGACCACGAAGGCGGATGGTGGTTCGGCACCAGCAACCACGGCGTCGCCTACCTCGGACCGGAATGGCGACGCTTCGCAGCGCTGTCGTTCGGCGATGGCGGACTCCGCCCGGCCACCGCGGGCTCCCGCTCGGACCTGCGGACCTTCGCTCTGGATGCGGCACGCGCGGGTCTGGTGCTCGCGTCCGGCAGCGGCCCGGTGGCCGACCGGCTGCATCGCTTCGATGCGCGCGACGGACGCCTGGAGGCATGGCCGGTACCTCCGCTCGACAGCGTCGGAGGCGGCTTCCAGCGCGTGCGCGTGGATTCCGGGGCAGGACGCTGGTTCTTCGGCAGCCGCCTGGTCCTGCAGCGGGACGACGGCACGCGGCGCCGCGTGGACGAGGTGCGTCCGGAGACCGCCATGCATGCCGAAGCGGTGGGCGGGCTGTTCTGGGTGCACGATGCGCGGAGCGGCCTCGCCGCATTCGACGCGCAGGGCGAGGAGGTGATCCGCGCGCCGGGCCTCGCCGAGCTCGACGTGCAGCAGCTCGGCGCGGGGCCGGACGGGACGCTCTGGGTCGCGCACGCCGGCGGCCTGCTGCGCTGGGATGCGGCCGGGCACGACTTGGTCGGCGTCCCCGGTGCCCCGCGCGGGCCGGTGTACGCCTTCCAGTCTCTGCCGGACCGCAGCCTCTGGCTGCACGCGCGCAGCGGCCTGCAGCGCCTGCGCTGGGACGGGGCAGGGCTCGTCCGCATCGACGCGGTGACGGTCGCGCAGGGCCTCCCCGCGGTCGAGGCCAGCGGCCTCGTCGCCACCGTCGACAACGTCTGGCTGATGACGCCGCGCGGCCTGCTGCGCTGGCACGTGCCCGCACGTTCCCTGCAGCACTACACCCGCAACGACGGCATCCCCGGCTACGGCTCCGGTCCCGAGCGGCGGATGCTGCTCACCGCCGACGGCATCGGCGCGGCGCTGACCGCGCGCGACCATCTGCTCCTGTTCGATGCCGACGCGCCGCCGACCGCGGCGGCCCCGCCGCGCCTGGCGCTGGAGCCGCCCAGCCTGCAGCGCGACGGCCGCTCCGTGCTGCTGGATGCCGGTGGCGACTTCGAGCTGGGCCCCGAGGACCGGGAGCTGCGCATCGCCGCGCACCTGCTGTCGTTCCGCGATTCCGCCGTGATCGAATACCGCTCGCGCCTGGTCGGCTACGACGCCGACTGGATGCGCTCGGCGTCCGGCGCACGCGTGTTCTCGCGCCTGGAGCCGGGCGGGTACCGTTTCGTCGTGCAGGGCCGCGACGGCCGCATGCAGTGGTCGGAGCCGCGCGAGCTGCGCTTCGTGGTGGCGGCGCCGTGGTGGCGCACACCGTGGGCGTTCGCGGCCGCGCTGGCGCTCATGCTGCTGGGCTTCGTGCTGGTCTTCGCGGGCTACCGGCGGCGCCTGGAGCGCCGCCAGGCCTATGCGCTGCAGCGCCAGGAGCACCGCCTGGCGTTGGCGGCCTCCGCCGCCAAGAGCCGCTTCCTGGCGACGATGGGCCACGAGATCCGCACGCCGCTGACCGGCGTGCTGGGCATGGCCGAACTGCTGCTCGGCACCCGCCTGGGCGCCGAGCAGCGCAGCTACGCCGAGGCGCTCCGCGGCGCCGGCGAACATCTCCTGCACCTGGTCAACGACGCGCTCGACCTCGAACGCATCGAGGCCGGGCGCCTGCCGCTCGCCGACGAGGCGTTCGACCTGCGTGCGGTGATCGAGGACGTCTGCCGGCTGCTGGCGACGCAGGCGCGCGCGAAGGGCATCGCCTTCGCCTGCGACGTCGTCGCGTCCTCGCTGGCGCCGGGCTACCGCGGCGACCCGCACCGGCTGCGCCAGGTCCTGCTCAACCTCGCCCACAACGCGGTCAAGTTCACCGAGGCCGGTCGGGTGGACATCGAGGCCGCGCAGGAGGGCGAGGTCGTGCTGTTCACCGTGTCCGACACCGGGCCGGGGCTCGACGAGGGGCAGCGCGCGCGGCTGTTCCAGCGCTTCGTGCAGGCGGAGGACGCGCGCACCGCCGCCCGCTACGGCGGCAGCGGGCTGGGCCTCTCGATCGCCAACGAGCTGGTCACGCTCATGGGCGGCCGCATCGAGATCGACAGCACGCCCGGCGTGGGCACCCGGTTCCAGGTACGGCTGCCGCTGGTGCCGTGCGCGCTGCCCGCCGCGGCGGAGCCGGTGCGGCGCAGCGCCGCCGATGCGGGCGCCTGCCGGATCCTGCTGGTGGAGGACGATGCCACGGTGGCGCGGGTGGTGAGCGGGCTGCTGCGCTCTGCGGGGCACGAGGTGGTGCATGCGGTGCACGCGATGGCGGCCCTGGCCGAGACCGGCGGCGAGCCTTTCGACCTCGCCTTCCTCGACCTCGACCTGCCCGGCCTCGACGGCCTCGAGCTCGCGCGGCTGCTGCGGGCGCAGTGCCCCGGCATGCCGCTGGTGGCGCTGACCGCCCGCGCCGACGCGGCCGCCGAGAGCGAGGCGCTGGAGGCCGGCATGCTGCGCTTCCTGCGCAAGCCGGTGACCCTCGCGGCGCTGGCCGCGGCCATCGCCGCGGTGCGGTCGGCCGGTCCGGTCGATCCGGCCTGAGCGCCGGGCCGGCGCGGGCGCGCGGACTCAGCCGGCGCGGCCGCGTCCGAACTCGTGCACGGCGTCGACCAGCACGGCGACGTGCTCGGGGTTCATGTCCGGCGCCATGCCGTGGCCGAGGTTGAACACGTGCCCGGGACCGTCACCGTAGGCGTCGATCGCGCGCCGCACCTCGCTCCGGATCACCTCCGGCGTGGCGTACAGCGTGGCCGGGTCGAGGTTGCCCTGCAGGGCAACGCGGCCTGCGGTGCGGCGCCGCGCCTCGTCGAGCGAGACCAGCCAGTCCACGCCGACGCCCTCGGCGCCGCTCGCCGCCAGGTTCTCGAGATACGGTGCGTTGCCCTTGCCGAACAGGATCAGCGGCGCGCGGTCGGCGCCGTCGCCGCGCGGCAGCTCGCGCGCGATGCGCTCGAGGTAGCGCAGCGAGAATTCGCGGTAGACGTGGGGCGCGAGCACGCCGCCCCAGGTGTCGAACACCTGCAGCGCCTGCGCACCCGCCTGGCGCTGCGCGTCGAGATACGCGATGACCGCGTCGGTCACCACCTCCAGCAGCCGGTGCAGGAGAGCGGGCTGGTCGTAGGCCAGCGCCTTGATCCGGGCGAAGTCCTTGCTGCCGCCGCCCTCGACCATGTAGCAGGCCAGCGTCCACGGGCTGCCGGAGAAACCGATCAGCGGCACGCGGCCGTCGAGTTCGCGGCGGATCAGGGACACCGCATCGGTGACGTAGCCGAGCGTGGCGCCGATGTCGGGCACGGCGAGCTTCGCGATGTCGGCTTCGCTGCGCACCGGGCGCTCGAACTTGGGGCCCTCGCCCTCGGCGAAATAGAGGCCCAGGCCCATCGCGTCGGGCACGGTGAGGATGTCGGAGAACAGGATGGCCGCGTCGAGGTCGAAGCGGTCCAGCGGCTGCAGGGTGACCTCGCAGGCCGCCTCCGGATTCTTGGCCAGGCCGAGGAAGCTGCCGGCGCGGGCGCGGGTCGCGCGGTACTCGGGCAGGTAGCGTCCGGCCTGGCGCATCAGCCACACCGGCGTGGTGTCGACGGGTTCGCGACGCAGCGCGCGCAGGAAACGGTCGTTCTTGAGAGGAGCGGGCACGGTGGTCCTTCCGGAGCGGGCCGTCGGCGACGGCCGGGTGGGGCGGCGTCAGTCGCCGGCGGCGGCCACAAAGCCGCGCTTGAGCTGCTGGTCGCGAAGCCGGGCGAAGGCCGCATCGGCCTCCGCGCGGTCGAGGAACTGGTCGCGCCTGAGCGTGCTGCGCCCGCCGAGCTGGCCGCTCTCGCGGGTCAGGGTCCAGCCGCCGAGCAGGTCCTGGTCGAGGCTGAGCCGCACGAAGCGCACGGGCTCGTCGGCGACGGGAGGATGCTGGAGCAGAAGACGCATCCGCCGGATTGTAGCGGCCGCCCGGGTGCGCGACGAGGCCGTCGCGGGCCTGCGGCTCAGCCCTCGGCCAGCAGTGCGCGCACCGCGGCCTCGTCCACCCCGTCGACGAGGTCGGCGCGGCCCAGCGCGCGCCACAGCACGAGCCGCAGCCGGCCGGAGAGGTTCTTCTTGTCCAGGCGCATGCGCGCCAGCAGCGCATCGGGATCGAGGCCCGGCGGGATCCGCGTCGGCAGGCCGAAGGCCTCGACCAGCTCCGCCAGGCGCTGCGCATCGTCCGCGGATGCGCGGCCGAGCCGGTGCGACAGGTCCGCGGCCAGGCGCATGCCCACCGCCACCGCCTCGCCGTGCAGCAGGCCGCCGTAGCCCTGCACGGTCTCGATGGCGTGGCCGAAGGTGTGCCCGAAGTTGAGCAGGGCGCGTTCGCCGCGCTCGGTCTCGTCGCGCGCGACGACGTCGGCCTTGTGCGCGCAGCTGCGCGCGATCGCCTCGCCCAGTACCGCCGGATCGCGCGCCAGCAGCGCCGGGGCCTGCGTCTCCAGCCAGGCGAAGAACGCGGGATCGCCGATCGCGCCGTACTTCAGCACCTCGGCCAGGCCCGCCCGCAGCTCGCGGTCGGGCAGGGTGGCGAGGACGTCGGTGTCGGCCACCACCGCCGCCGGCTGGTGGAAGGCGCCGACCAGGTTCTTGCCCTCCGGAAGGTCGACCGCGGTCTTGCCGCCGACGGAGGAGTCGACCATGGCCAGCAGCGTGGTCGGCAGCTGCACGAAACGGACGCCGCGCATCCAGCACGCGGCGGCGAAGCCGGCGAGGTCGCCGACCACGCCGCCGCCGAGCGCGACGACGGTGGCGTCGCGGCTGGCGCCGAGGCGGGCCAGGGCCGCCATCAGGTCGCCGAAGCGGGCGAGGGTCTTTTCCTGCTCGCCGGGCGGCAGCACCACGAGCTCCACGGCATGCCCGGCGAACGCCGCCCGCACCGGCGCGAGGTGGTGGGTGGCGACGTTGGCGTCGGTGACCAGCAGCACGTGCCGGCCGGGCGCGCAGGCGCGCAGGCCCTCGGCGTCGCGGAGCAGAGCGGAGCCGATGCGGATGGAATAGCTGCGATCGCCCAGGGCGACGTCGAGGATGCGTGGGTTCATCGTGGCTCGTGTTCGGCCGACCGCAGCCGGAAGGCATCGGGGAGGATGGCGACGAGGCGCGCGCAGGCCTGCTCGACTCCGCAGTCGCCGACCTCGAAGCGCTGGTGCGCGGCCTCCGCGTACCACGGCGCGCGTTCGGCGGCGAGCCGTTCCAGCACGGCGCGGCGGTCGGGCCGGTGCAGCAGCGGCCGGCTGCGGTCGCGGGCCAGGCGCTCGAGCTGGCGCTCGACGTCGATGTGCAGATGGACCACGTGGCCGGCCGCGCGCATGCGGACACGGCTGCCGGGGTCGATCACCGCACCGCCGCCGGTGGCGACGACCTGGCCCGCGCGCGCGCAGATCTCGTCGATCAGCGCGGACTCGCGGCGCCGGAAGCCGGCCTCGCCCTCGTGCTCGAAGATGGTGGCGATGGACACGCCGGTGCGGGCCTCGACGAGCTGGTCGGCGTCGACGAAGTCGAGGTCGAGGCGCGTGGCGAGCGCGCGCCCGAGCGCGGTCTTGCCCGCCCCCATGGGGCCCACCAAGATGAGGTTCGGCGCGCGCTGCATCCGCGCAATGCTAACCCGCGGGCGCGCTCAGGCCGGGCGCCTGCACGCGTCCAGCCGCAGCGTGCGCTCGGCGATGCCGGGCAGGGTGCGCAGCGCCTGCCGGCTGACCCGCTCGTAGTGCTGCACGAAGCGCAGGATCTGCGCTTGGTCCATGCCGGCGCGCCCGGGTTGCGCCGCCTGCAGTGCGCGTTCCTGCTCCAGCCGCCAGCGCGGCACGTGCTCGAAGCCGGGCGCGGCCAGGAACAGGAGCCGGTCGATGCCGCGCCACAACGGTGCGTAGCCGGCGAGGCGCGCGTTGCACCAGCCACGCCAGCTGCCGTCGGGATCCTCGTCGCGTTCAAGCGCATTCACCGGTGCGGCCAGCGCCCGTGGCGACTCCGGCGGAGTCTTCAGGAACCAGCCCTCGAAGACCACGAGGTCCGGCCGTTCGCGGATCTCGGGCCACTCCGCCAGCGGACGACGGCGGTCGCCGAGCTTGTCGAAGCTCGGCAGGCGCACGCTCCGGCCCGGGCTCCACTCCCGCAGCCGCGCCAGCGTCTCCAGGGCCAGTTCCAGGTCGTGGGTGCCGGGCGGGCCGCGCGTGGCGAGCAGGGGGTGGACCGTGCGCGCCAGCGCCAGGCGCCGGGGCCGGTCGAGGTAGACGTCGTCGATCGAGAACGTCGCCACCCGCAGTCCGCGCGCCTGCGCGAGCGCCACGAGCTGGCGCGCGAGCGTGGTCTTGCCGCTGCCCTGCAGGCCGGTGATGCCGAACACCGGCGTCGTGGCCGGCACCGCCAGCGCCTCGTCGAGCACGCCGGCGACGAGGTCGGCGGGCCATCCTGCGGACGGGGGCGACGGCGAGGGGCGCATGCGTCGACAATACGCGCCGAACCGCCTGCGAGTCCGCCATGTCCACCGTGCCGCGCGATGTCCTCGACACCTTCGAAGCCCTCCTCGAATCCGCCCGCGGCGGCGGGGAACCGGAGCCCACCGCGATGACCGTGGCGACCTCCACGCCCGAGGGGCGGCCCTCCGCGCGGACGGTGCTGCTCAAGGCGTGGGACGAGCGCGGCTTCGTGTTCTACACCCATCTCGACAGCCACAAGGGCAGCGAACTGCAGGCCAATGCGCAGGCGGCGCTGCTGTTCCTGTGGAAGTCGCTGCCGCAGCAGATCCAGGTGCGGATCGAGGGGGACGTGGAGGTCGTGGACGACGCCGAGGCCGACGCCTACTTCGCCTCGCGGCCGCGCGGCAGCCAGATCGGCGCCTGGGCCTCGCGGCAGTCGCGGACGCTGCCCGACCGCGGGACCTTCGAACGCGCGCTCGCCGAGAGCGAGGCGCGCTTCGCCGACGCCGAGGTGCCGCGCCCGCCGCGCTGGAGCGGCTTCCGCGTGGTGCCGCGGCGGATCGAGTTCTGGTACGGGATGGAGTTCCGCCTGCACGAGCGCCACGTGCACGAGCGCGACGCCGAGGGGCACTGGTCGCAGCGGATGCTCTATCCCTGAGCCGCGATCCGCGTCAGCGGAAGAACGCCTGCCTGTAGGTCGCGCGCAGCGGCGCCGGCGGCTGGCCGGCGTCGGGGTCGCCGTCGCGCGGGCGCGCCTGGATGCCGAAGGTGAGGGTTTCGCCATCGCCGTCGCCGATGCGCGCCTGGCCGAGGTAGGACACGTCGTTGCCGGCGACGACCTCGCGCATCCGCAGCGGCTGCGTCCGCCCCTGGGCATCGGTGGCGGTCACCTCCACGTCCGCGGCGACCGGCTGCGGCGCGCCCGGCTGGCCGCGCTTCTGCACCGACACCGTGAGCACCACGGTCTGCGGCGAACGGATGAGCCCGTAGCGCTGCGCGATCTCCTCGGGCAGCTGGCTGCTCGGCAGCGCGTTGTAGTGCAGCAGATAGTCGCCGGTGGCCGTCATCTGCTGCGCCGTCGCGGCGACGGGCAGGAGCAGGCCCAGGGCGAGGAGGAGGGCGGTGGTGCGCATGCGGGCTCCGCAGGTTGGCGTCCGGCGCCTAGTGTGCACCCGCGTCCGCGTGCCGGTGCGCGTCCTGCGGCGGGCGCAGCCGGCGCGCGGCATCGACCAGGCCGTGCGCCTCCAGCCAGGCGAAGGCCTCGTCGGCGTCGCGCTCGAAATAGGCCCGCGCGGAGCCGAGGCGGAAGCTGTAGCCCCAGGCGTCGAGGTCGGCGAAGGCGCGCTCGCGGCCCACGCCGAGCGCGTCGGCGACCAGCACCTGGAGCACGCACACCGCATCCTCCTCGGCGATCGAATCGGTGGCGTCGGTGTGCACCGCGGCGCGCCGCTCCGGCGGCAGCACGATCAGGTGGCAGGCCTCGTGCAGCAGCGAATGCACCGGCGTGTCGGCGCGCGCGTAGACGCGGTCGCCGATGATGCCGGCCTCCGGCTCGCCCCAGTAGCTGCCGGGGATGGCGGCGCCGTCGGCCACGCGTTCCAGCGCCAGCCCGTAGCCCGCGAGCAGGCGCGCGGGGCCGTCGAAGCCGAGGTCGGCCACGGTCATGACGCCGCCGGCGCCCGCCGGCAGGGGCTGGTCCGCGCCGCGCGGCGCGTGCTGGGGAGCGCTCATGGCCTGCACTGCCGACGCACCGGCCGGCTTCCAGCGTCAGCGCGCGCCGGAGGCCGCGGTCGCCGGGCCGTCGTTGCGGTCGGGCAGGGACACCGAGATGTCGAGCACGTCGTGGTCGCCTTCCTTGGCCAGGTCCACCTTGACCGCGTCGACGTCCACCGAGACGTACTTCTGGATCACCTCGAGCAGCTCGCGGCGCAGCAGCGGGAGATAGTCCGGGCCGCCGCGCGAGGAGCGCTCCTGCGCCACGATGATGCGCAGGCGCTCCTTGGCGACATTGGCGGTGTTCTTCGGGCGCGCCTTCAGGAAGTCGAACAATGCCATGCGTCAGCTCCCGAACAGCTTCGAGAAGAAGCCCTTCTTGTCGGCGTGGGTGTAGCGCATCGGGCGGTCCTCGCCCATCAGCCGCGCGACCGCGTCGTCGTAGGCCTGCCCGGCGCGGGTGTCCTCGGCCAGGATCACCGGCACGCCGGAATTGGATGCGGTCAGCACGTCGTTGGATTCGGGGATCACGCCGATCGCCTTCAGTCCCAGCACCTCCTCGACGTCGGCGATGCTCATCATCTCGCCGGTCTCGACCCGGGCCGGGTTGTAGCGGGTCAGCAGCAGGTGCTCGCTGACGCGGCCGCCGGACTCGGCCTTCTTCGTCTTCGACGACAGCAGGCCGAGGATGCGGTCGGAGTCGCGCACCGACGACACCTCCGGATTGACCACGACCACCGCGCGGTCGGCGAAGTACATCGCCAGGAACGCGCCCTTCTCGATGCCCGCCGGCGAGTCGCAGAGGATGTAGTCGAAACCGTCGGCCTTGAGGTCGTTGAGCACCTTCTCCACGCCCTCCAGGGTCAGCGCGTCCTTGTCGCGCGTCTGCGAGGCGGCGAGCACGTACAGGTTCTCGAAGCGCTTGTCCTTGATCAGCGCCTGGCGCAGCGTCGCCTCGCCCTGGATCACGTTGACGAAGTCGTACACGACGCGGCGCTCGCAGCCCATGATCAGGTCGAGGTTGCGCAGGCCGACGTCGAAGTCGATGACCACGACCTTCTTGCCGCGGCGGGCCAGGCCGTTGGCGATGCTGGCGCTCGAGGTGGTCTTGCCCACGCCGCCCTTGCCGGACGTCACCACGATGATTTCTGTCACTGATCAGCTCTCCAGATGCGTGTCTTGCCGGCGCCAGGGGGAGGGCCGGAGGGTCAGGTCAATTCTTCGATACGCAGGGTGTCGTTTTCCAGCCAGACCTGCACGGCCTTGCCGTGCAGGGCGGCGGGAATCTCCTCGAGCACCCTGTAGTGGCCGGCGACGGCGACGAGTTCGGCGTGGAACTCGCGGCAGAAGATGCGTGCGCGCGGGTCGTTGGACGCGCCGGCCAGCGCGCGCCCGCGCAGCGCGCCGTAGACGTGCACCGAGCCGTCGGCGATGACCTCGGCGCCGGCGCCGACCGTGGCGCAGACGGTGAGGTCGCCGCCGCGCGCGTAGATCTGCTGTCCGGAGCGGATCGGCGCGCTGAGCAGCATCGGCGCGCCGGCCGGTTCGGCCGCCGGTGCCGGCGCGGGGGGCGGCGGAGGCGGCGCGGGTTCGGGCGCGACCGGCGCCGCGCTCTCGTACTGGGCGCGGAACTTGGCCAGCACCGGCAGGCCCAGGGCCTCGGCCAGGGCCTCGCTCTCGCTGCTGCCGTAGGCCAGGGCGACGGGCAGCACCCCGGCCTCGCCGAGGCCGTCGATCAGCGCCCGCGCCTCGGCCACGCCGGGCAGCGTCGGCAGGCCGCCGAAGTCGACGATCACCGCCGCCCGCGCGAACAGCTTGGGCGCGCGCTGCACGCGCTCGCGCATCTCGCGGGTCAGGCGCGGCACGTCGAGGGTGCGCACGCGCAGGTTGGCGATGCCAACCTGGCCGATCTTGAGTTCGCCGGCCTGTTCGTAGTCGGGGATCGCAGCTGCCATCGGTCTCGTCAGGCTTCCAGGGTCTGCAGGGGGCGGCGGTGAGCCGCGGAGGGCGCCAGCCAGGGCACGTCGGGCAGGGTCTCGCCGTAGGTCTCGCGCACCCATTCGTAGCTGCACAGCGGCTTGGCCAGCAGGCTCACGCGGCGGCCGGGGCCCTCCATCACCTGCTGGCCGACCTCGCCGTAGCCGAAGGTGCCGTGGAACAGCATCGCGCCGCCGCTGGTCTCCTCGAGGAACACCTCGGAAGTCAGCATCGGCACGCGCACCTCCGCGAAGCTCTGCACGTCGGCGTAGAACACCCGGCCGACGCCGGCGCCGCGACGGGTCGTGGCGACCACGATGCGGTCGACGTAGAGGAAGGCGGGGTAGTGTTCGCGGAACCAGCGGAAGTTGGGGCTGGTGTAGTCGGAGGTGTGCAGCATCGCGACGAGGAAGCCGGCGATGCGGCCCTCCACCTCGGCGACGCGGAAGTAGTCGGCCTGCTCCCACAGCCGGCGGAGGCCGGCCTGGTCCAGCGCGAGGATCGACGGCCCGGCGGAGTTGTTCAGCGCGAGGACGGTGTCCAGTTCGTCGGCGTGAACGTCGCGCACGGTGATCGTCATCGGGGGCTCCAGGTACGGCTGCGGGCGGGCGTCGCCTCCGGCGGGCGCCGCGCGGCCGGCAGTATCGCACGCCCGCGCCGGCGCTTGGGCGCAGGGGCATGACTTGCGTCCGATGTCCGCGGGCCCGTCCGGCCCCGTAGGATCTGGCGGATGCACCTGCGCCTGACCATCCCCCTGCTGCGCTACGTCGGGTTCCTGACCTGGGCGATCGTCGGCATGCCGCTGCTCTACAGCTGGTACTACCCGGAGCTGTCCGGGCTGGCCGGCTCCGCGATGCGGGTGGGCTGGTGGCTGACCGCCTACCTCGCGTTCGGCGCGATCTACTGGTTCGTGACCCGATCCCTGGGCGTGCGCCGCACCGGCTGGGTCGACATCCTGATGCTGCTGGCGCTCACCGTGGCGGCGATCGCGGTGAGCTTCTTCAACGCCTCGGGCCTGGGCAGCATCCTGCTGATGGTGGTGGCCGGCGTGCTGCCGTGGTTCCTGCCGCTGCCCCTGGGCGCGAGCTGGCTGCTGGTCGCCAATCTCGCGGTGATCCCGGTGTTCCACTTCGGGCTCGGCTTCTCGCCGTTCGAGGCGGTGATGCAGGCGCTGCTCTACGCGCTGTTCTGCGCGTTCGTGTTCGCGACCGGCAACGTCGCCATGCAGCAGGCCGAGGACCGCGAGGAACAGCGCCGCCTCAACGCCGAACTGCACGCCACGCGGACCCTGCTGGCGGAGAGCGCCCGGCTCAACGAGCGCACCCGCATCTCGCGCGAGCTGCACGACCTGCTCGGCCACCACCTCACCGCGCTGAGCCTCAACCTGGAGGTGGCGGGCCACCTGTCCACCGGCAAGGCGCAGGAGCACGTGCGCCAGGCGCACACCCTGGCCAAGCTGCTGCTGACCGACGTGCGCGAGGCGGTCAGCCAGATCCGCGACAGCGGCGCCATCGAGATCTCCGCCGCGCTGCGCGCACTCGCCGAGGGCGTGCCGCGGCTCGACGTGCGCCTGCAGCTTCCGGAGCATTTCGCCCTCGACGATCCCGAGCGCGCGCATGCCCTGCTGCGCTGCACGCAGGAGATCATCACCAACGCCGTCCGTCACGCCGACGCCCGCACCCTGTGGCTGACCTTCGAACGCCACGACGACGCGCTGCACGTGCACGCGCGCGACGACGGCCGCGGCGCGCCGGGCTTCGTCGCCGGCAACGGCCTGCGCGGCATGCGCGAGCGGCTGCGCGCCCACGGCGGCAGCGTCGAGATCCGGACCGTGCCCGGCCAGGGCTTCGCCCTCGAGATCCGCATGCCGCTGGCGGGATTCGACGCGGTGGCGCAGCATGCCGCCGCCGAGACGGACGCCGCCGGCGACTCCTTCACTTCCCAAACGAGGTCCGCATGATCCGCGTGTGTCTGGTCGACGATCAGACCCTGGTGCGCCAGGGCATCCGTTCGCTGCTCGAGCTGGCCGAGGACATCGAGGTGGTCGCCGAGGCCGGGGACGGGCGCCAGGCGGTGGAGCTGGTCCCGACGGTGAAGCCGGACGTGGTGCTGATGGACATGCGCATGCCGGTGATGTCCGGGCTCGAGGCGCTGCAGGCGCTGAGCGCGGCCGCCGCGTTGCCGCCGACCATCATCCTCACCACCTTCGACGACGACCAGCTCGTGCTCGCCGGGATCAAGGCCGGCGCCAAGGGCTACCTGCTCAAGGATGTCTCGCTCGAGCAGCTGGTCGACGCCATCCAGACCGTGGCCGGCGGCGGTTCGCTGGTGCAGCCGGCGGTGACCCAGCGCCTGCTGTCCGGGCTCGAACACATGCAGAACGAGTTCGTGAGCCTGGAGCGCCCGGATCCGCTGACCGACCGCGAGACCGAGATCCTGCGCCTGATGGCGGGCGGCTTCAGCAACAAGGAGATCGCCAACTCGCTCGGGGTGGCCGAGGGCACGGTGAAGAACCACGTCTCCAACATCCTCTCCAAGCTCGGCGTGCGCGACCGCACCCGGGCGGTGCTCAAGGCCTTCGAGCTCAAGCTGGTCTGAGCGGAGGATGCCCGGCCCGTCGCAGCGCTCCGGGCGTTCGCCGGCGCGCGAGGCGGTGCCTCGCAGGCGGCGCCGGCTTACCCTCTCCAAGCTCGGCGTGCGCGATCGCACCCGGGCGGTGCTCAAGGCCTTCGAGCTCAAGCTGGTCTGAGGGGAGGATGCCCGGCCCGTCGCAGCGCTCCGGGCGTTCGCCGGCGCGCGAGGCGGTGCCTCGCAGGCGGCGCCGGCTCACCCTCTCCAGGCTCGGCGTGCGCGACCGCACCCGGGCCGTGCCCAAGGCCTGCGAGCTCGGGCCGGTCCGCGGGGAGGGGCTTCCGGGGCCCGGCCTCGGCGGGCTGGAGCGCGCCCGCATCGGGCCCTTCTCGGGGTCGGGCGCGCGAGTCGGCCCGGGCCGGATTCCAGGGCCGTCGCGGGCCGGCCGGCCGCCGCGCAAATCTTCCGTACGCGCATGCGGCAGTCGCTTCTTCCCTGCTAGCATAGCGGTTCCTGCCCGTTCCCTTCGGCCGTTCCGGCGCGGCAGGCCGTCTTTGGAGACCGCGAATGACCCGTGTCCTTGAGTTCATCGTTGCAGCCGTCCTGGTTGCAGTGCTGTTTGTGATCGTCGGCCTGGTGCTGCCCTCCGAGCGCACCGTGAGCCACACCGTCGAGACCAACCGTCCGATCACGGTCGTCTACGACGTGGTCAACAGTTTCAAGCGCTTCAAGGACTGGAGTCCGCTGACCCAGAAGGATCCGCGGATCACGTACACGGCCTCCGGCGCCGAGGTCGGCGAGGGCGCGTCGCTTGCCTACAACTCGCGCAACCGCGACGTCAACCAGGGCTCCTGGAAGATCGTCTCGTCGACGCCGCAGGAGCAGGTCGTGTACGACGTCGAGAACGACGCCCGCGGCCAGGACAAGACGATGACCTTCGACCTGCGCAAGACCGGTCGCAATGGCCGCAACGTCGAGATCAAGCAGACCTACCACGTCGACTACGGCTTCGACCTGTTCGGCCGCTACGCCGGCATGTACGTCGACCGCACCGTCGGCGGCGACCTCAAGCGCGGTCTCGAGAACCTGAGCACCATGCTCACCACCATCCCGCGCTTCGACTACAGCGTGCTGCCGCGCCCGGTGCAGGTCGTCGACGTGGCGCAGCGCAACGCGCTGGTCGTGCCGACCAACGCGCCGCGCAACAACGACGGCATGATCCTCGCGGTCGAGAACAACCTCGGCTGGATCGAGCGGGTCATGGAGAGCAACGACCTGGTCGCCGACGGTCCGCTGCGCCTGGTCACCACCGAGTACGGCGCCGAGAACTACGCGTTCGACCTGGTCCAGCCGGTCCGCCGTCTCGCCGACGGCGAGGAGGCGCCGGAGCAGGCGACCGCCTCGCGCGACGAGGACGAGGGCGAGGACGGCGAGGAGAACGGCGACGGGCAGGCCACGGCCATGACCGGCGACGAGGAGCAGCCGCTGGTGACCCTGCCGGCGAACTACGCCGCCGCCGAGCGCCGCGAACCGCTGCCCGAGCTGGAGAGCCTGGACATCGAACTCGCCGGTCCGGTGCTGCTGCGCCGCACCTACGAGGGCCGCGCCGCGATGACGGTGTACGTCGGCCATCCCGCCGGCCTGCCGGCGATCCGCGACCAGATCCGTGCCTGGCTGCTGGTGCACGGCGAGGAGACCCAGGGCCGTCCGTTCGACGAGTACCTGCTCGGCGCCGCCAAGAGCTTCGCTCCGGATTCCGAGTTCGCCGTGTACTGGCCGATCAAGACGCCGGGCCAGCCGGACTGGGTCGAGCCGGAGCCGATCGGTGGCGAGCAGGCCGCCGACGCGGACGGCGAGGACGCCGAAGAGGAGTGAGGGATCGCGCCGCCCAGCGGCGCTCCCGCCATCCAGCAGCCAGCAAGGGCCTCCGCGTGCGGAGGCCCTTTTCGTTCCGGCCCTCATCGCCGCTCGCCCCGGAGTCGCCCCATGCACGACGCGCCGTCCGCGCACGATCCCGTGTCCCTGCCGATGCGCCTGGCCGCCGCTGCCGGCGCCCTGCTGTGCGGCCTCGCCGTCGCGCTCGGCGCCTATGCCTCGCACGGCGCGGAGGGCGCCGCCGCGGTGCGGCTGGGGCTGGCCGCGCTGTTCGCCTTCGGCCACGGACTGGCGCTGGTGCTGCTCGCGCCGCGTGTGCGCGGCTGGGGCGCGCTGGTGCCCCTGGTCCTGCTGGCCGGCGTCCTGCTGTTCTCCGGAAGCCTGGTCGCCGCGGTGCTGACCGGCGCCTCGACGCGGCTCGCGCCGGCCGGCGGCGGCCTGCTCATGCTGGGCTGGCTGGTGCAGGCGGTGGCGTCGCTGCGGCGACGCTGAAGGCTCGGCGCGGCGCCGCGGTGTCGCGATGCCGCCAGTGCCAGGGCTCGTAGACGATGCCGTGCGGGTTGTCGCGCGGGTAGCTCATCGTGAAGCCGAACTCGCCCGCCCGCCGCGCCAGCCAGGCGAAGGCCGCCGTGCGTTCGAAGCTCTCCTCGGCCGGCGGCTCGCCGCGGGTGCCGATGTCGAGCGCGTCGCCGCCGTGGTGCTCGCTGTAGCCGGGCGCGGCGTTGACGGCGAGGATCTCGGCCACGGTCTGCCCGCGCGCCAGCTTCCGGCGGAAGATCCCGAGCTGGTAGGCGTGGCTGCGGTAGCCGGAGATCGCGTCCAGGTGCACGCCGTCGGCCCGCGCCGCGGCCTGCAGTCGGCGCCAGCCGCGGGCGGCGCCGGGCGTCAGCCACAGTGGTCGACGGTAGCGGTCGACGCCGGCGAAGGCGAGCCCCCGCGGCTCGGCGACGAGGGCGAGGCCACGTTGCGTCCCGTAGTCGGGCGGCACCGCAAGTTCGGCGAGCGCAGCGTGCATCGACACCAGCGGGAGCGTATCCGCAGGCCTGCGGCCGCGCAGCGCCGGCAGCAGCTGTCGCAGCGTGCGCAGGAGACGGCGCCCGGCCGGATCGAGCGGAACCAGCGCCCGCGCGGGTCCGACGGCGGCGAGGAAGCGGCCATCCGACTTGCGTCGCAGCAGCCATTCCGAGCGCGCGAGGATGCGTGCCGTGGCGCTGCCGCGCGGTCGCGCGAGCGCCGCCGGAATGGCCTCGAACCGCTCGAAGTTGATCAGCTGCCAGGCGTCGCGCCGCATCGCGCAAGTGTAGTCGCCCGCCGGGCATGGCCGACAGCGGAAGCGGCCGGCGGTGCAGTGCGGCCGCGGTCGTTCCGCGTGGGGCGCCAGCATGCTCGCGCTGCGGCCGTGGCGGTGCGGGCTCGCATACACTGCGCGTTTCCACCCGCACTGGATGCATCGTGAGCTCGAGCCCCGCCGCCGTTCCCTCCGTCACCCTCGGTACCCCGCTCACGCCGGACGCGACGCGCGTGCTGCTGCTGGGCGCGGGCGAGCTGGGCAAGGAAGTGGCGATCGAGCTGCAGCGCTTCGGCGTCGAGGTGATCGCGGCCGATCGCTACGCCGATGCGCCGGCGATGCAGGTCGCGCACCGCAGCCATGTGCTGGACATGCTCGATCCCGAGGCGCTGCGCGCGCTCGTCGCCGAGGAGATGCCCGACCTCGTCGTGCCCGAGATCGAGGCGCTGCACACCCAGACCCTGGTCGAGCTGGAGCGCGACGAGGGCCTGCGCGTGATCCCCACCGCGCGCGCGGCGCGCCTGACCATGGACCGCGAAGGCATCCGCCGCCTCGCCGCCGAGACGCTCGGCCTGCCGACCTCGCCCTACCGCTTCGTCGATACCCCCGACGACTTCCGCGCCGCCGTCGCCGCGGTCGGCCTGCCGTGCGTGGTCAAGCCGGTGATGAGTTCCTCGGGCAAGGGCCAGAGCGTGGTCCGCGGCGAGGGCGACATCGAAGGCGCCTGGGACTACGCGCAGACCGGCGGCCGCGCCGGGAAGGGGCGGGTGATCGTCGAGGGCTTCGTCGACTTCGACTACGAGATCACCCTGCTGACGGTGCGTCATCGCGACGGCACCGCGTTCTGCGCGCCGATCGGCCACACCCAGGTCGATGGCGACTACCGCGAGAGCTGGCAGCCGCAGCCGATGTCCGATCTCGCGCTGGAACGCGCGCAGGCGATCGCCGCGGCGGTGACCGCCGAGCTCGGCGGCTTCGGCCTGTTCGGCGTGGAGCTGTTCGTGAAGGGCGACCAGGTGTGGTTCTCCGAGGTGTCGCCGCGGCCGCACGACACCGGCCTGGTGACCCTGGTCTCGCAGGACCTGTCGGAGTTCGCGCTGCACGCGCGCGCCATCCTTGGGCTGCCGGTCCCCGCGATCCGCCAGCTCGGCGCCTCCGCGTCCTGCGCGCTGCTGGCCGAGGGGAACGGCGTGCCGGTGTTCCGCGGCCTGGAGCAGGCGCTCGCCGCCCCCGACACCGCGCTGCGCCTGTTCGGCAAGCCGCGGGTCGAGGGCCGGCGCCGCGTCGGCGTGACCCTGGCCCGCGGCGCCGACCTCGAATCCGCACGCGCCGCCGCGCGCGATGCCGCCGCGGCGATCGCGATCGACTGGAACTGAGCGCGAGCCACCGCCTCAGCCGCCCATCCGCCGCCAGTGCCCGCCCTCGAGCATCTCCAGGGGGCGGTAGCGGGTCTTGTAGTCCATCTTCGGGTGCGCGCGGATCCAGAAGCCGAGATAGACGAAGGTGCGGCCGGTGGCGCGGGCGTGCTCGACCTGGCGCAGGATCGCCAGCGTGCCGAGGCTGCGCGCGGCGAGGTCGGGATCGAAGAAGGTGTAGACCGCCGACAGCGCGTCCGGGGTGGCGTCGGTGACGGCCACCGCGACCAGCCGCCCGGCCTCGCGCAGTTCCAGGAAGCGCGTGGTCTGCCAGCCGCTGGCGAGGAAGGCGTCGAAGTCGCCGGGCGCGGGATCGTCCATGCCGCCGCCGGCGTGGCGCGCGGCGAGGTACCGGGTGTAGAGCGCGAAGCGTTCGGCGGTATGGCCCGGCGCGGTCTCGACCAGGGTCACGTCCGCATTGCGCGCCAGGCAGCGGCGCTGGTTGCGGTTGGGGACGAAGTCGGCGACCCGGATGCGCACCGGCACGCAGGCGCTGCAGCCGGCGCAGTGCGGGCGGTAGACGTGCCCGCCGGAGCGGCGGAAGCCCTGCGCCAGCGCCGACGGGTAGGCCAGCGGCAGGCGCGGGTCGTGCGGATCGAGCACCAGGTCGCGCGCCTGGCGGTCGTCGTAGTAGCCGCAGGCGTGGGCGTGGGTCAGGTACAGCCGCAGCGGTTCGGAACGGGACATGGCGGAAGCGTGGCGCCGCGTCGCGGGCGGTGTCAGCCGCCGAAGATCTGGTACAGGGCCGCGACCACCACCGCGGCGACGATCGCCAGCATCAGGATCCGCACCCGCATCACGACGGCCTTGCGGCGCGACTGCGGCGAGCCGGCGGCGGCGCGCGGCGCGCCGCCCGGCAGGTAGCTGTCGAAGCCGGTGTCGCCGCGGGTACTGTCGATCAGGCCGGCGCCGCGCAGCAGCTCGCGGGCGCGGACCTGGTCGCGCGTGTGCACGATCCACAGCGCCGGCTGCGGCTGCGATCCGGGGATGTCGCGATAGCTGAACTGGCGCCGCCGCGCGCCACCGTAGGAGCGGCCGTTGGTGATGTGGGTGGCGATGCCCTCGTCGTTGAGCATCTGCGCGACGCGCTCGACGTTCTCCAGGCGTGGCGAGGTGAAGACCTGGCGCATGGCGTCAGGCCTTGCCGCCGTTGCGGTCGACCACGCGGATCAGGCCTTCCTGCGCGGTCGATGCGATCAGGCGACCGTCGCGGCTGAAGATCTGCCCCCGCGCCAGCCCGCGGCCGCCCGACGCGCTCGGGCTCTCGCAGGCGTAGAGCAGCCATTCGTCCGCGCGGAACGGGCGGTGGAACCACAGCGCGTGGTCGAGCGAGGCCATCTGCACGCCCGGCTGGTAGTAGCTGATCCGGTGCGGGAAGGTCGCAGTGCCGAGCAGGTGGAAGTCGGACGAGTACGCCAGCAGCGCCTGGTGCAGGTGGATGTCGTCGCCGACCGGCCCGATCAGGCGGAACCACACGTACTGCAGCGGCGGCATCGTCGCCGGGTCGAGTTCGTTGCGCGGGTCGACGTGGCGGAACTCGAACGGCCCCTCGCGCGTGACCCAGCGCTGGATCTTGGGCGGCAGCTTCGCGATCACCTCCGGCGGGATGTTGGTGCCCGGGCGCAGGGTTTCCGGTGCCGGCACCTCGGGCATCGCGGCCTGGTGCTCGGCGCCGGACTCGCGGTGCTGGAACGAGCAGGTCGCCACGAAGATCGGCTGGCCGTGCTGGATGGCGGTGATGCGACGGGTCGAGAAGCTGCCGCCGTCGCGGGTGCGCTCGACGGTGTAGACGATGGGGTGCTCGATGTCGCCGGCGCGCAGGAAGTAGGCATGCAGCGAGTGCACGTCGCGCGCGGGGTCGGTCATCGTGCGCTGCGCCGCCGACAGCGCCTGGCCCAGCACCTGGCCGCCGAACACGTACTTGGTGCCGATGTCGCGGCTCTGCCCGCGGAACAGGTTGTCCTCGAGGCGTTCGAGGGCGAGCAGATCGGTGAGTTCGGCGACGACGGAATCGGACATGTCGGCAACGGGCACGGACGGGGCGGCAGTATAGCGGGCGCCCCGCGCGGCCTCAGGGCTCGGCGCGGATGCGCTCCAGGCCGCTGCCGGCCAGCACCTCCGGCCAGGGGAACAGCGGCCCCGGATCGCGCTTGCGGAACACGCGCCGCGCCGGGTCGTCGCTGGCCGGCTCGGTGGCGGTGTCGAGATCCTCGTGGCCGGCGATGTAGACGAGGTTCGGCAGCGCCTCGCGCAGGCTGGCGAGCAGGGCCTTCAGCGTCTGGATCTGCGCCGGCGTGTAGGGCTCGTCCATCGCCTGGTGGCGCGAGTCCAGCCAGTGCGGGTAGCGCCCGGTGTTGACCAGCTCGATGCCGACCGCGCGCTCGTTGTAGCCGCGGGTGTGGTGGGCGACGCGCTCGGGCGCGACGTAGACGTGCAGGCTGCCGTCGCGGTCGATGTAGTAGTGGCCGCTGTTGCCGGTGCCGCTGCCGTAGAGCACACGCTCGCCGAAGCGCCGCGCGCTGGCGAGGTCGGGGGTCTCGGTGCAGTGGATCACGACCAGGTCGATCGCCGTGCGCGGGCGCTCGGGGAGACGGATCTCGTAGGGCAGGGGAGCGTGGTGGCCCGTGGCGAGGACGTCGGCGGGCGGCAGGTCGGCGGGCATGCGCGGATGCTAGCAGGCGCGTGCGCGTCGCCTGCCGCGCGGGCTGCCTCTATCATCGCGCCCCCATGCGCCCGACCCGCCGTCCTCCCGCCGACTCGCCGCTCGGCCGCCTGCTCGCGACCCTGCCGCGGCCGGGGCGGATCGAGTGGATCGGGCTGCGTCCCGCGCGCGACGTGCCGATGCACGAGGTCGAGGCGGTGGCCGCCGTGGTCGGTGCCGGCCTCGACGGCGACCGCTACCGGGGCACGAGCGGCGCGCGCGACGTCAGCCTGGTCCAGGCCGAGCACCTGCCGGTGGTCGCGACGCTGGCCGGGCTGCCGCGGCTCGAACCGGCGCGCCTGCGCCGCAACCTCGTGGTCAGCGGCATCCCGCTGGCGGCGCTGCGCGGGCGCCGGTTCCGGATCGGCGACGACGTGGTGCTGGAAGGCACCGGGCCCTGCGACCCGTGCTCGCGCATGGAGCTCGCGCTCGGCCGCGGCGGCTACAACGCCATGCGCGGCCACGGCGGGCTGGTCGCGCGCATCGTCGCCACCGGCGTCATCCGCGTCGGCGACGCGGTGCGTCCTGTCGACGATGCGCCGGTGCCGTCGGACGTCGCCCAGCACGCCCTGTTCTGACATCTCCCCAAGCCAAGGACCGCCATGCACGGCCACGTCATCCTCTCCCACGGACTCGAAAGCAGCCCCGACGCGACCAAGGTCACCGCCCTGGCCGCGGTCGCCGGGCGCCTCGGCTGGACCCACGAACGGCCGGACTACTCCGACATCGACGCCGGGCGCCGGGTCGAGGACATCGAGCTGCGCATCGCGCGGCTGCGCGAACGTGCGGAGCGGGTCGAAGGGCCGCTGGTACTGGCGGGCTCGAGCATGGGCGCCTTCATCTCCGGCTTCGTCTCCGAGCAGGTCGCCTGCGAGGGCCTGTTCCTGATGGCGCCGCCGATCCGCATCGACGGGTTCGGCCGGCGCTTCGACGCCGCGCGGGTACCGACCCGCATCGTCCACGGCTGGGACGACGAACTGATCCCCGCGCAGGCGGTCATCGACTGGGCGCTGCCGCGTCGCGACGGCCTGGTCCTGGTCGACGACAGCCATCGGCTCGCCGGCCACGTCGACTTCTGTGCCGAGGAGTTCGGCCGCTTCCTCGCCGCGCTCTGACTCAGGGCGCGACGGCGTCGGCGAGGATGCGCGCCCCGTCCTCGGCGACCGGGTCGCCCGCGACGCGCGCCTGTGCGGCCTCGGCCGCGCGGACCACCGGGCAGCAGCGCAGCATCACGTCGAGGTCGAGCTGGACGTGCTCGAGCAGGAAATCGACGAAGGCGCGCACCTTCGGCGACTGCACATGCCCACGCGGGAACACCGCGTTGAGCGCGTACTCGCCGCCGGACCAGCCGGCCAGCACGCGGCGGACCAGGCCCTTCTCGACCGCCGTCTTCACCATCATGTCGGCGCCCATGATGATGCCCTCGCCGCACAGCAGCGCGCCCTTGAGCGCCGCCGGATCGTTGGCGACCAGTACCGGATTGACCGGGAAGTCCCTCGGCCCGTCGCCGTCGTCGAGGGTCCAGCAGTAGGCGTTGCCGCGGCGGTGCTTGGTCATCGCCAGCACGCGGTGGTGCTGCAGGTCGTCCGGATGCAGCGGCTCGCCGTGGCGCTCGATGTAGCTGGTGCCGGCGTAGGCCTCGATCCTCAGGCTGCCCAGCGGGCGGGCGATCAGGTTCGAGTCCGGCAGGTTGCCGATGCGCAGCGCGACGTCGATCTCGCCGGCGATGAGGTCCAGCGGCTCGTTGCTCAGCAGCATCTCGACCCGGACCTCGGGATGGCGCGCGTGGAACTCGCCCAGCAGCGGCGCGATCTTGTCGATGCCGATGGAGTAGGGCGCGGTGAAGCGCAGCCAGCCGCGCGGACCCGCCTGCAGCTGGGTGACGGCGCTCTCGGCCTCGGCCAGGTCGCGCGCGATGCGCTGGGAGTGTTCGTAGTAGACGTTGCCGGCCTCGGTGAGACCGAGCCGCCGCGTGGTGCGGTGCAGGAGCTGCGCGCCGAGGCGCTCCTCGAGTTCCTGCACCTTGCGGCTGACGGTGGTCTTGGGCAGGCGCAGCGCGCGCGCGGCGCTGATGAAGCTGCCCTGCTCGACCACCTTGACGAAGACGAGGGTGTCGTTGAGATCGCGGGACATCGGGGTTCCTTCTCGATTGGACCGGAAGCGGGATGATTATTCCCTTAAATCCCGACTAATCAACTCCTGTTTCGATGCCTAGTCTGCGCGGCATCGTCCGCACCGGAGTTGTCGTCGTGACCCAGCGTATCACCGCAGCCGTCCGCGCCTTCCTTTCCGAAGATGCCTTCGGGCGGGTGTTCTCGCCCGCGCCGGATCAGGAGCCGCGCAGGGCCGGAACGGCTGCAGCCGGCGTCGACGGCGCTGCCGCAAGGAGCGGAAGCGGACGCCGGGTTACCGAGGCAGTGCTCGGGACAATCCCTAATGCGGGAGAGAAAATCCCGGGGGCGGGACAGTGACCGGCGAAGTGCTGGTGCTCGGCGCGACCGGGACGGTCGGCGGCGGCATCGTCGCCTCGCTGCTGGAGGCGGGGCACCGCGTCATCGCGGTCGGTCGCCGCGGCGACCGGCTCGCGGCGCTGCGCGAGCATTGCGGCGCCCTGCGCGGCCTGGAACTGCTTCCGGGCTCCGTCGCCGAGGAGACCGACGGCCAGGCGCTGGCGGCGGCGCTGCGCCAGCGCCGGCGTCCGCTGGCGGCGGTGGTGGCCAGCCTGTCCGGCGGCCGCGAGGGCGGGCGCATGCTGGACCGCCCCGCCGAGTTCCTGCGCCGCCGCCTCGACGAGGACCTGATCCCGCACCTGGTCGCGGTGCGCCATCTGCTGCCCCTGCTGGCGCAGAACACCGACGGCGGCGACTACGTGCTCATCGGCGGCCCGGGCGCCGCCCACCCGTGGTCCGGCTACGGCCACGCCTCCATCGCCGCGTCGGCGATGCGCATGCTCGCCCGCGTGGTGCACGGCGAGGCCGCGCCGCTGGGCGTGCGCGTGCAACTGCTCTCGGTGAGCCAGCCGGTGCGCTCGGAGGCCAACGCCAGGCATGCCTGCGCCGACTGGCCGAGCGCGCGCGCGGTCGGCTACCGCGTCGCCGGCCTGCTTTCGGCGCAGGCGCCGGCGCGGCCGGTGATCGAGTTCGAGCCGCCGCCCCGCCGGTCGGCGCCGCATGTCGATACCAGACCGGCGGGCGCCGCCGGCTTCCCAATCGAGTTTCCCCGTTCCCGTTCCGACCAGGAGTCCCTCCGATGATGTCCATCCCTTCCCCACGCGGCCGCGATCGCCTGCGCACCGCCCTGCTGAGCGTCGCCGTCGCTGCGGTCTTCGCCGGGCTCGGCGGCCTGACCGGCTGCGGCAGCAGCGCCGCCGATGCCGCCGCACCGCCGCCGCCCGAAGTCGGCGTGGTCGCCGCCGAAGTCCGCGAGGTGCAGCAGTGGGACGAGGTCAACGGCCGGGTCGAGGCCGTGCAGCACGTCGAACTGCGTCCGCGCGTGTCCGGCTACATCGACAAGGTCAACTACCGCGAGGGCCAGCTCGTCGCGCAGGGCGACGTGCTGTTCCAGATCGACGACCGCAGCTACCGTGCGGCGCTGGCCGAGGCCGAGGCCGCGCTCGCCAACGCCCGCGCCCGCGCGGCGGTCGCGCGCAGCGAGGCGGCGCGTGCGCAGAAGCTGGTCGAGCTCAATGCGGTCTCCACCGAGCAGAACGAGCAGCGCCGTGCCGCCGCCGCGCAGGCGGACGCGGAGGTGCAGGCCGCGCAGGCTGCCGTGGACGCGGCGCGCCTGGACCTCGAATTCACGCGCGTGCGTGCGCCGATCGCCGGCCGCGCCGGCCGCGCCCTGGTCACCGCCGGCAACCTGGTGAGCGCCGAGAGCGGCGTGGTGCTGACCACGCTGGTGTCGGTGGATCCCATCCACGTGCACTTCGACACCGACGAGGCCACCTTCCTGCGCTATGCCGGCCTCGCCCGCGCCGGCGAACGTCCGAGCGAGCGCGACGCCGCCGTTCCGGTGCAGGTCGGGCTGGTGAACGAGGAGGGCTTCCCGCACGCGGGCGTGGTCGACTTCCTCGACAACCGCGTCGACCCCGCCACCGGCTCGATCCGCGCGCGCGCGGTGCTCGACAACAGCGACGGCAGCCTGACGCCGGGCCTGTTCGCGCGCGTGCGCGTGCTCGGCAGGGGCGCGTCCGAGGCGCTGCTGATCGACGACAAGGCGGTGCTGACCGACCAGGACCGCAAGTACGTCTACGTGGTCGACGCCGAAGGCCGCGCGCAGCGCCGCGACGTCCGGCTCGGCCGCGTGGTCGACGGCCGGCGCATCGTCGAGGACGGCCTCGCCGCCGGCGACCGGGTGATCGTCAGCGGCGTGCAGAAGGTGTTCTTCCCCGGCATGCCGGTGCAGGCGGTGGCGGCCGCGGACGCGGACGCGCCCGCCGTCGCCCGCGCCGACTGATCCCGCGCGGCGCGACCGCCGATCCATCCACGAGCCCGCCGCAGAGCGGGCGCGATGTCCCCCGTTCCTCCTCCAAGGCGCCACCCCATGGACTTCTCACGCTTCTTCATCGACCGGCCGATCTTCGCCGCGGTGCTGTCGATCG
This sequence comes from Coralloluteibacterium stylophorae, assembly GCF_018122625.2. Classification (GTDB taxonomy): domain Bacteria; phylum Pseudomonadota; class Gammaproteobacteria; order Xanthomonadales; family Xanthomonadaceae; genus Coralloluteibacterium; species Coralloluteibacterium stylophorae. Next base: position 501,257 of record NZ_JAGQFT020000002.1, read on the forward strand.
TCATCTTCCTGTGCGGCGCCATCGCCATCCCGATCCTGCCGGTGAGCGAATACCCGGACGTGGTCCCGCCCAGCGTGCTGGTGCGCACCGTGTATCCGGGCGCCAATCCGAAGGTGATCGCCGAAACCGTGGCGACGCCGCTGGAGGAGGCGGTCAACGGCGTCGAGGACATGATGTACGTCAAGTCGCTCGCCGGTTCCGACGGCGTGCTGCAGATGATCGTCACCTTCCGCCCCGGGACCGATCCCGACGACGCCACGGTCAAGGTGCAGAACCGCGTCGCCCAGGCGCAGGCGCGCCTGCCCGAGGACGTGCGCCGGCAGGGCATCACCGTGCAGAAGCAGTCGCCGGTGTTCCTGATGGTGGTGCACCTGACCTCCGAGGACGGCCGCTACGATTCGCTGTACCTGCGCAACTACATGCGCCTGCACGTGCGCGACCGCCTGGCGCGGATCGAGGGCGTCGGCGACGCGCAGCTGTTCGGCGGCGGCGACTACGCGATGCGGATCTGGCTCGATCCCGACCGCGTCGCCGCGCGCGACATGACCGCCAGCGACGTCCTGCGCGCGATCCGCGAGCAGAACGTGCAGGTGTCCGCCGGCCAGCTCGGCGCCGAGCCCATGCCCGGCGGCAGCGACTTCCTGCTGCCGATCAACGCCAAGGGCCGGCTCGAGAGCGTGGAGGAGTTCGAGAACATCGTGCTCAAGAGCGGCGCGGACGGCGAGATCGTGCGCCTGGCCGACGTCGCCCGCGTCGAGCTGGCCGCCGGCGACTACACCCTGCGCGCGCGCCTGGACGGCAAGAACGCCGCGGCCATCGGCATCTTCCAGGCGCCCGGCGCCAATGCGCTGGAGATCCGCGACGCGGTGGTCGCCACCATGGACGAGATCCGGCCGAGCCTGCCGCCGGGCGTGGAGATCCAGTCGGTCTACGACACCACGATCTTCGTGCGCGACTCGATCCAGTCGGTGGTCAGCACCCTGCTCGAGGCGGTGCTGCTGGTGGTGCTGGTGGTGATCCTGTTCCTGCAGACCTGGCGCGCCTCGATCATCCCGCTGCTGGCGGTGCCGGTCTCCATCGTCGGCGCCTTCGGGGTGCTCCATCTGCTCGGTTTCTCGATCAACACCCTGACCCTGTTCGGCCTGGTGCTGGCGATCGGCATCGTGGTCGACGATGCGATCGTGGTGGTCGAGAACGTCGAGCGCCACATCGAGAGCGGGGCGGCACCGCTGGAGGCCGCGCACGCGGCGATGCGCGAGGTGTCCGGGCCGATCATCGCGATCACCCTGGTGCTGTGCGCGGTGTTCGTGCCGATGGCGTTCCTGGACGGGGTGACCGGCGAGTTCTACAAGCAGTTCGCGGTGGCCATCGCGATCTCGGTGGCCATCTCCGGCATCAACTCGCTGACCCTGTCGCCGGCCCTGGCCGCGCGCCTGCTGCGTCCGCACGATGCACCCAAGGACCGCCTGACCCGCGGCATCGACCGCGCCTTCGGCTGGCTGTTCCGCCCGTTCAACCGCCTGTTCAACCGCAGCTCGGACCGCTACCAGCACACCATCGGCCGCGTGCTCGGCCGCCGTGGCGCGGTGTTCCTGGTGTATGCCGGCCTGCTGCTGGCCACCGGCACCATGTTCGGCACGGTGCCGGCGGGCTTCATCCCGGTGCAGGACAAGCAGTATCTGCTGGCCGGGGTGAAGATGCCCGAGGGCGCGTCCATCGCCCGCACCGACGCGACGCTGAAGAAGATGGCCGCGCTCGCCCTGGAGGTCGACGGCGTCGCCAGCGAGATCGCCTTCCCGGGCCTCAACCCGCTGCAGTTCACCAATACGCCCAACAACGGCGTGGTGTTCTTCACCCTGGATCCCTTCTCCGAGCGCAGTCGCAGCGCGGAGGAGATCGTCGCCGAGGTCAACCAGAAGTTCGCCGGCATCCAGGAGGGCTTCACCTTCGCCTTCATGCCGCCGCCGATCCAGGGCCTGGGCAACGGTTCGGGCTGGTCGCTGTTCGTCGAGGACCGCACCCGGCTGGGCTACGGCGAGCTGCAGAACGCGGTGCAGGCCTTCCAGGGCGCGGCCTCGCAGACGCCGGGCCTGGGCTTCCCGATCAGCAGCTACCAGGCCAACGTGCCCCAGCTCGAGGCCGCGGTCGACCGGGTCAAGGCCAAGGCGCAGGGCGTGCCGCTGACCGAACTGTTCGACACCCTGCAGACCTACCTGGGCTCGGCCTACGTCAACGACTTCAACATGTTCGGCCGCACCTGGCAGGTGATCGCCCAGGCCGACGCCCGCTTCCGCGCCGACGTGCAGGACATCGGCCGCCTGCGCACCCGCAACGACCAGGGCGAGATGGTGCCGATCGGCTCGGTCGTCGACATCCGCCAGACCTACGGGCCGGACCCGGTGATCCGCTTCAACGGCTATCCCGCCGCCGACCTGCTGGGCGAGGCCGACCCGCGGGTGCTGTCCTCGGGCGAGGCCATGGCCAAGGTCGAGGAGCTCGCCGCGCAGGTCCTGCCGCCCGGCATGGGCATCGACTGGAGCGACCTCAGCTACCAGCAGGCCAACCAGAGCGGCGCGGCCTTCATCGTGTTCCCGCTGGCGGTGCTGCTCGCCTTCCTGGTGCTGGCGGCGCTGTACGAGAGCTGGACCCTGCCGCTGGCGGTGATCCTGATCGTGCCGATGTGCCTGCTGGCGGCGCTGCTGGGCGTGTGGATGACCGGCGGCGACAACAACGTGTTCGTGCAGGTCGGCCTGGTGGTGCTGATGGGCCTGGCGTGCAAGAACGCGATCCTGATCGTCGAGTTCGCCCGCGAGCTGGAGCACCAGGGGCGCAGCATCGTCGAGGCGGCGCTGGAGGCCTGCCGCCTGCGCCTGCGCCCGATCGTGATGACCTCCATCGCGTTCTGCGCCGGCGTGGTGCCGCTGATGCTCTCCCATGGCGCCGGCAGCGAAGTCCGCGCGGCGACCGGCGTCACCGTCTTCGCCGGCATGGTCGGCGTGACCCTGTTCGGCCTGTTCCTCACCCCCGTGTTCTACGTCGCCCTGCGCACGCTGGCCGAGCGCGGCGCCCGGCGCCGGGGACCGGAATCCGCCGCGGCCGCTCCGGCCCATTCCTGACCCACATCCCAGAACGACAAGGACAACACCATGAACGGCAACAGCAACACGGGGAAGATCGCGCTGGTCACCGGCGCCACCCGCGGCATCGGACTGCACACGGTGCGCCAGCTCGCGGAGCAGGGCGTGCACGTGCTCCTCGCCGGCCGCGACCGCGACCGCGCGGATGCCGCCGCCCGCGAGCTGCGCGGCGAGGGCCTGTCGGTGGAGCCGATCGCGCTCGACGTCACCGACGGCGCCAGCATCGAGGCCGCCGCGCGCGAGGTCGATGCCCGCCACGGCCGGCTCGACATCCTCGTCAACAACGCCGGGATCATCCTCGACGACGGCAGCCTGCCGCCCTCGCAGCAGAGCCTGGACACCTGGCGGCGCACCTTCGACACCAACCTGTTCGGCCTGGTGGCGGTGACGCAGGCCTTCCTGCCGCTGCTGCGCGAGGCGGCGAGCGGGCGCATCGTCAACGTCTCCAGCATCCTCGGTTCGCTGACCCTGCACGGCCAGCCCGGCTCGCCGGTCTACGACTTCAAGGTGCCGGCCTACAACGTCTCCAAGAGCGCGGTGAACGCGTGGACCGTGCAGCTGGCCTGGGAGCTGCGCGATACGCCGATCAAGGTCAACACCGTCCACCCCGGTTACGTCAGGACCGACATGAACAACAGCGGCGGCGAGCAGCGCGGCGAGATCGAAGCGGACGAAGGCGCCAGGACCAGTGTGCAGATGGCGCTGATCGACGCCGACGGCCCCACCGGCAGCTTCACCTACCTTGGAGAGACGCTGCCATGGTGATGCGCATGCGCCCCCTGGTGCCGGCGGCGCTGGTGCTGGCGCTGGCCGGCTGCATCAGCGTCGGCCCCGACTACCAGGCGCCCGAGCCGGCGCCGGTCGCGCTGCCGAGCGCCGACGCCGCCGCCTTCAGCGGCACGGTGCCGGTCGCGGCGTGGTGGCGGCAGTTCGACGATCCCGTGCTGGACGCGCTGATGGACCGCGCGATGCTCGCCAACCTCGACGTGCGCGTGGCCGTCGCGCGGGTGGACGCGGCACGGGCCGTGTTCTCCGAGCAGCGGCTCGACCTCGCGCCGCACGTGCCCGCCGTCGCCGCCGCCAGCCGCTCCAATGCGCCGGTGTTCCCCGGCCAGCCGCGCGTGATCCAGGAGCAGGTGAGCTTCGGCTTCGACGCGCGCTGGGAGATCGACCTGTTCGGGCGCATCCGCCGCTCGATCGAGGCGGCCGACGCCGACCTCGGCGCCGAGCGGGCGGGGCTGGAGGACGTGCGGGTGAGCATCGCCGCCGAGGTCGCGGGCAACTACTTCGCGCTGCGCGGCCTGCAGCGGCGGATCGAGGTCGCCGAGGACACCCTCGACACCCTCCGCGACACCCAGCGCCTGACCGAGGTGCGCGCCGAGTACGGCGCCGAGAGCGAGCAGGCGGTGCAGAGCAGCCTCGCCCGGCTGCGCGAGATCGAGGCCAGCGTGCCGGCGCTGCAGTCGCAGGCCGCGGTCGCGCGCAACCGGCTCGCGGTGCTGCTCGGGCAGGCGCCGGGAAGCCTCGACGACCTGCTCGCGCCGCGCCCGCTCGCGCCCTTCGTGCGGCCGCTGCCGATCGGCGACACCCGCGACCTGCTGCGCCAGCGCCCGGACGTGCGCGCGGCCGAGCGCCGGCTGGCGGCGGCCACCGCGCGTGTCGGCGTGGCCACCGCCGACCTGTTCCCGAGGGTCAGCCTGACCGGCTTCCTCGGGTTCCTGTCCGGCAGCGCCGGCGACCTGTTCGAGAGCGACTCGGAGACCTGGTCGATCGAGCCCTCGGTGAGCTGGGCCGCCTTCGACCTCGGCAGCGTGCGTGCGCGGCTGCGCGCGACCGAAGCCGATGCAGACGCCGCGCTCGCCCGCTACGAGCAGGCGGTGCTGGTCGCACTCGAGGACACCGAGGACGCACTGCAGGCCCAGGCCCGACGCCAGGAGCAGCTCGAGAGCGTGGTCGGCCAGGCCGAGGCGGCGCGTCGCGCGGCCGAGGTGGCGGAGCTGCTGTACCGCGAGGGTGCGGCCGATTTCCTGGTCCTGCTCGACGCCCAGCGCCAGCAGCTCGCCGCCGCCGATGCCCTTGCGCGGGTCGAGAGCGATGTCAATGTCGGCGCGGTGGAGGTGTACCGGGCCCTGGGTGGGATCGGTCGCGAGCCCGCCTTCCCCTGACGCATCGTCCGGTCCGGGGGCCGTGCCCGCGCAGGGCGGCGGGGAAGGCGGGTCCGCCACCGCCGCGGCGATGCGGCGGAATCCGCGAACGTCGTCCCGCGCCGGCGGGCCGTGCGGTTCCGCAGCATCGGTGCGGAAGGCCCCCGGCGGCGCCGGCCCCGTCCGGCGCGCCGCGCAGGTGCGCGCAGGCGCTTCAGGCCTGCGTCGGCCGCACCAGCCTGAACATGCTGTCCGGTCCGATCTCGGCGTAGTCGGCGCGGCCGCCGGCGCGCAGGATCGGGCGCGCCGCGGCGGTCTGGTAGATGCCGTCGACCAGGTGGCGGCGGTCGATGTGCACCGCCACGACCTCGCCCAGCACCAGCCAGCTGTCGGTCTCGCGGCCGTCGGCGGCGGCCATGCGCACGATCTGCGTCAGGCGGCATTCCAGCGACGCCGGGCTGTCGGCCACGCGTGGCGCGCGTACCAGGCGCGAAGGCGCGGCGGCGAGGCCGGCCTCGACGAATTCGTCGACGTCCGGCGGCAGCGGCGCCGCGGTGGCGTTCATCCGCGCGGCGAGCTCGGCGGTGGCGACGTTGTAGACGAACTCGCCGGTCGCCTCGGCATTGCGCACGCTGTCCTTCCAGCCGGAGCTGGAGAAGCCGACGATCGGCGGCGTGTCGCTCAGCGCGTTGAAGAAGCTGTAGGGCGCGAGGTTGGGCACCCCGTCGGCGGAGACGGTCGAGATCCAGCCGATCGGCCGCGGCGCGACGATCGCCTTGAACGGGTTGTGCGGCAGGCCGTGGCCGTCGGCCACGCGGTAGAAGTGGGTGTCGCTCACGACGCAGTCCCGGTTGGCAGCCGCCGAGTCTCGCACGCCGCTCCCGCTCGAGCGCGTGATCGGTCTCGACGTGGGGCGATGGTGGTGATGCGGGGGGTGAACGTCGGGAATCGGGAATCGGGACCAGGGGGGCGCCGCGGTTCCGGCATCGGCCCCCGTAGGAGCGGCTTCAGCCGCGACCCATGGTGCGATGGCCTGTGTGTCTGTGGGAGGCGTTTCCCGCGGGAGGGGCTTGCTGTGGGAGGGGCTTCAGCCCCGACGCGCTCACTGATGGAAGCACCGCTCGTCGCGGCTCAAGCCGCCCGGTAGATACCGTCTTGCCTCCTACCTGGCAACGGCTCTTGCAGGATCGAATGGCTGACCTGACTTGAGCACGCCGTAGACGATGCGCAGCAGCCTGCGCATGGCGGCGCAGATGATCTGCTTGGCGCA
>NZ_JAGQFT020000003.1 GCF_018122625.2 Coralloluteibacterium stylophorae
GCTGCGGCGCGGGCGCTGCCGCCGCATCCCCACTTCGCCCGCCCCCCCCGCCCGCCCGCACCGATGATGCGGCGCACTTCCCCTGGACCCCCGCCCGATGCCGATGCGACGTCGCGACTTCCTGCAAGCCTCCGCCGCCCTGCTCGCCTTCCTGCAGCTTCCCGCGCATGCGCAGGAGGCGGACGCCAGCCTGCGTTTCCGCGACGACGGCGTCGCCTTCGACCACGCCGCGCTCAAGGGCCGCGCCCGCGCCCTGGCGCAGGCGCCCTTCCGGCAGCGCCCCACCCGGATCACCCAGGCCATGCGCGACATGAGCTGGGACGCCTACCAGTCGATCCACTACGACCGCGCGCATGCGTTGTGGGCCGACGCGGGGCTGCACGTGCGCGCGCAGTTCTTCCACCTCGGCCGCGGCTTCACCCGCCCGGTGCGGATCTTCGAGGTCGCCGCCGGCCGCGCGCGCGAGCTCGCCTACGGACCCGGCATGTTCGACTACGGCAGCAGCGGCCTCGACCGCACCGCCCTGCCCGACGACCTCGGCTTCGCCGGCTTCCGCGTCAACCTGCACACCGATCCCGTCCGCGACGTCGTCGCCTTCCTCGGCGCCAGCTACTTCCGCGCAGTGGGCGGCGAGTGGCAATACGGTCTGTCGGCGCGCGGGCTGGCGGTGGACACCGGGCTGCCGCGCGACGAGGAATTTCCGGAGTTCACCGAGTTCTACCTGGAGCGGCCCGCGCCCGGCTCCCGCACCCTGGTCGTCCACGCCCTGCTCGACTCGCCGAGCATCGCCGGCGCCTACCGGTTCGCGATCACCCCCGGGGCCACGCTGACGATGGACGTCGACGCCGCGCTCTACCCGCGACGGTCGATCGAGCGCCTGGGCATCGCGCCGCTGACGAGCATGTACCAGGCCGGCGAGAACGATCGGCGCATGGCCAACGACTGGCGACCCGAGATCCACGACAGCGACGGGCTGGCCATGCACACCGGCGCCGGCGAGTGGATCTGGCGACCGCTGGTCAACCCGCGCGAGCTGCGCTTCAACGCCTTCGCCGATACCGGCCCGCGCGGCTTCGGGCTGCTGCAGCGCGATCGCGACTTCGACCATTACCAGGACGACGGGGTCTTCTACGACCGCCGGCCCAGCCTCTGGATCGAGCCGCGCGGCGACTGGGGCGCGGGCTCGGTGCAGCTCGTGGAGATCCCGACGCCCGACGAGACGCTCGACAACATCGTCGCGTTCTGGAACCCGGCCGCCCCGGTGACCGGCGGCGAGGAGCTGCTCTACGCCTATCGGATGCACTGGGGCGGCCGCACTCCGGCCGAGCCACCGCTGGCGCAGGCGGTGGCGACGCGCACCGGCATCGGCGGAGTGATCGGCGTTGAGCGCACCTACTACTCCAGGCGCTTCGCCGTCGACCTGGCGGGCGGCGACCTGGCCCTGCTCACCCGCGACACGCCGGTGGAGCCGGTGATCACGCTGGACGGCGGCCGGGTGGAGACCGTCTCGGCGCGCCCGCTCGATGCGATCGACGGCTACCGGGTGATGTTCGATCTCGTGCCGGACCCGGGGCGTCGCGAGCAGATCACCGTGCGCATGTTCCTGCGCGCGGGCGGGCAGCCGCTCAGCGAGACCTGGCTGTACCAGTTCAGCCCGCCGCCGGAGGGGGCCGGGGCGGGCTGAGGGCGGGCAAGCGGCTCAGTCGACCGAGGCGAGCGTCGCGGTCTTCTGCGCCGGGGGATTGACCCACTCGACGCGGATGCCGCGCCGCGTGGCGATCTGTTCGACGCGGGCGATATAGGCCTGGTCGTTGGAGAAGTTCGACTGCGCCACCGGGCGCGTCTGCGGACCGCCGGCACAGGCGGACAGGAGGGGAAGAGCGAGAACCACGACAGCGACGGCGCACGACACACGCAGGACGGACATGACGGCTTCTCCTCGGCACGGCGGCGCGACGGTCGCACCGCCACGCTCCGAATCTACGCCCGCCGCAGCGGCCCGCCCCCTGCCGTCGGTCGGTTCCGACGAGCGGCGGTCGGGTCAGGCCCGCGCCGCATCCTCGACGGCGCCCAGCTGGGCCAGGACCGTGGTGGCATAGGCTCCCGGGGGCAGCGCGAAGCCGATCCGCAGCCCCTCCTCCACCCACTCCCCGCACAGATCGGTCACCCGCATGCGCAGCGCGCGCCGTTCCTGGCGCAGGCCGGCGGCCTCGAGCCCGGCGCGCAGCGCGAGGGCCTCCTCGTCGGCGAGCACCGCCTCCTCGAGCGCGCGCGCGGCGGCGACCGGGCGCGGCTCGCCGCGGCCCCAGAGCACGCCGGTCGGATGGATGTCGAGCGCGGCGGCGCGCGCGGCGAGCGCCGCATCCGGGTCCTCGGGGCCGAACACGCTGTGGCTGCCGTCGAGCATCCACACCTCGCCCGCCAGGCCGCGGTCCCAGCTGCCGTCGGCCACCCGCGCCGCGAGCACGCGGTTGAACAGCGCCGAGCGCGCCGCCGACAGCAGGATGCCGCGCTGCTCGCGCTTGACCCGCGCGCCGGCGAACATCCGCAGCGCCTGCGCGAGGTTGCCGGCCTCGCGGCCGAAACGCTGCTCGCCGAAGGCGTTGGGCGCACCGCGGCGCGCGATCTCGGCGAGGCGCGCGTCGACGGTGGCGCGCTCGCCGCGCACCTCGCGCAGCAGCAGCGAGAAGCGGTTGCCGGCGAGCGCGCCGCGCGGCAGCTTGCGGTTGTGCCACGTGGCCTCGACCACGCGCAGGTCCTCCGCCTCGAGCGCGGCCAGCTCCGGCGCCACGCGCTTCGGCAGGTGCACGCTGATGCGCTGGCGGGTCACCGCGTGGCGGTCCTTGAGGCCGGCGTAGCCGATCGCGACCTCGCCCACGCCCGCCCACTGCGCGATCCGCTTCGCAGCGAAGGCGGTGGTCATGCCGCGCTTCTCGATCGTCAGCAGCAGGTGCTCGCCCTCGCCCGTGGCGGCGAAGGCGTCGACCTCGTCGACCCGGAAGTCCTCCGGCGTACAGCGGATCCGCGCGCCCAGGACGTCTGCCCCGAACGCGCGCGGCACCGCGCTCATGCGCGCTCCAGCAGGGCGACCGCCATCGCCGCGATGCCTTCGCCGCGGCCGGTGAACCCGAGGCGTTCGCTGGTGGTGGCCTTGACGCTCACCGCGTCGATGTCGATGCCCAGGTCCGCGGCGACGTGCGCGCGCATCGCCGGCGCATGCGGCCCGACCTTCGGCCGTTCGCAGACCACGGTGATGTCGCAGTTGCCGACCCGCCAGCCGCGCTCGGCGACCAGCCCGCGGCAGTGGCGCAGCAGCATGCGGCTGTCGGCGTCCTTCCAGCGCATGTCCGACGGGGGGAAGTGCACGCCGATGTCGCCCAGCGCCAGCGCCCCGAGCAGGGCGTCGCAGAGCGCATGCAGGACGACGTCGCCATCCGAATGCGCGACCACGCCCTGGCTGTGCGGCACGCGCACGCCGCCGAGCATCAGGTGATCGCCCTCGCCGAAGGCGTGGACGTCGTAGCCCTGGCCGATACGCATGGCGACATTGCTCCTGCTGAAGGGCGCGCAAGGATACGGGAGCGCGGCGGCGCCGCCCAACGCATACGGACAGGGCTGTTGCAGCGCAGCACGACCGCGCTATCGTGCTGCGACGCCCCCCAGGACCGCATCGCCAGGCCATGCGCCCGAGCCCGCTGCCGGTTGTTTCCTGCACGCGATGCGCACCGATGGCGCTGGCCGGGGTCCGCCTGCACCCACCGCCGGATGCCGCCGCCACGCTGCCGCGTCGCTGCCTGCTCGCCGAGCTCGACGCATCGACCGCGCTGCTGACGCTGCTGGTCGCCCCGCCCGGATACGGCAAGACTGCGGTGCTGCGGCAATGGCAGGAGCAGTCGCGGGAACGGCGCACACCGTTCGCATGGCTGTCGCTGGACCGCGTCGATGCCGACCCGGAGCGGTTCGCCCGCATGCTTCTGGCCGCGCTGGCGCACGCCGGCCTCGATGTGCCTGCGCTTCCCGCCGACGCCCACGGCGAGGCGCTCGTCGATGCCGCCGCGCTGGCGATCGCCGCCACGCAGGGGACGGTGGCGCTGGTGCTGGACGATTACGACCGCGTCGCGCATGGCGACGTGCATGCGCTGCTCATGCGCCTGGTCCGCCACTGTGGACGACGGCTGCGCACGGTGGTCGCGTCCGCCGGCGCGCCCGCGCTGCCCCTGGCCCACCTCTGGGTCCGCGGGCTGGCCGAGCGCATCGACGCCGCCGCGCTCGCGTTCGATGCGGACGAGACGCGTCGCGCGCTCGGTCCTGCGTACGATGCGGAAACCGCCGCGGCGGTGCACCAGCTCACCCTGGGCTGGCCGGTCGCGGTGCGGCTGGCGCGGGCATGGCTCGACGCGGAGCGGGCGGACGGCGCCCCCGCCGTCATGGGATTCGCGGCGCGGTCGGAGGCGCTCGCTGCCTACCTGGACGAGGAGGTCCTGGCGTCGCTCGAGCCGGCGCTGCGCGACCTCCTGGTGGAGACCGCGATGCTCGCGCGCATCGACGGCCGCCTCGCCGACCAGATACGTGGCCGCGACGACAGCGTCGCCCTGCTCGAGCGCCTCGCGCCGCTGCGCGGCCTGCTCCTGGTCGACGATGGCGCTGCACACGGCTACCGCCACCACCCCCTGTTCGCCGTCCACCTGCGCCGGCGCTTCGACGCGCTGCCCGCCGCCATGCGCGGCCGCCTGCACCGGGCGGCGGCCACCTGTCTGGGCGCCGAGGGCGACGCCGCGTCGGCATTGGCGCATGCGCTCGCGGCGGGGGACGAGTCGCTCGCCCTCGCGCTGTTCGTGGATGCCGGCGGCTGGGAGGTGGCCCTGGTCCGCGGGGTCGCCAGCCTGCAGGCGCTGCTGCGCCCCTTCGACCGGCGCCGCGTCCGCGTGCTGCCCGACCTCGCGCTGGCCCAGGCCTGCGTGCACAGCAGCCTCGGCCAGTTCCCGCCGGCGCAGGCGCTGCTGGAGAGCGTGCGCGATGCTGCGGACCACCTGCCTGCGCGCCTGCAGCGCGGCTACGCCCTGGTCGTGGCGCTGTTGCGGGTACTGATGGACGAGGTGGCCGACAATCCCGGCGCCGTCGCCGGCCTGCGCTCGCAGGCGGCGGCCATGGATGCCGACGACGACGTCGGCCGCGGGCTCCTGCTCGCCGCCTGCGCCGCCGCCTGCACTGCGCGCGGCGCGTTCGCCGAGGCCGGCGACCGTGCGCGCGACGCGCAGGAGGCGCTGGAGCGTCGCGGCCACGCGGTCGGCGTCGCCCACGCGCTCGTGCAGCAGGCGCTGAGCCGCTTGCATCGCGGGCAGACCGAGCATGCGCGACTTGCGCTGGCGCAGGCGCGACATGGGCTCGCCGGGCTGCCGGCGTCGGAGACCTCCCTGCCGGCGGCGCTCGCGTGCATCGAGGCGCGCCTTGAACTGCTGCGCGGCGAGCCGCCGTCGGCGGCGGGCGCACTGCGGCTGGAGGCTGCGCTGCTCCGGCTCGAGGCGGCGGCGGGATGGGTGGACATCTATGCGGACGGCTTCGAGGCGGCGATCGCGATGGCCCGTCACCGCGGCGATCCGGCAGCGGCGCTGGCGCTGGCGGAGCGGGCCGCGGCCCTCGCCGGGAGCCGCCGTCTGGCGCGGCTCGCCGGCCTGGCGATGGCGTGGCGGATCGACATCCTTCTCGACCATGCGGCGGCGTCGGCGCACCGGCTGATCGTGCAGGCCGACGTGGAGTCCGAGTTCGCGCACATCCGTGCGCAGCCGCAGGCCTGGCGGCAGGCGCATGCGCTGGGGCGTGCCCTGGCGCGCTGGCACCAGTCCAGCGGCCGCGGTGCGCGTGCGCTGGAGATCCTGGATGCACTGGCGCCGGCGGGGCGTCCGCCGGAGACCCTGGCGGAGCAGGCGACGGCCGCGGCGCGCGCGCTGCTCCTGCAGCAGCGCGGCGAGCAGCACGCGGCGCTCGCGCTGGCAGGCTCGCTGCTCGACCGGGTGGCCGTCGACGGCGCGCTGCAGGTGGTTTTGGGGCTGGGCGCGCCGGCCAAGAGCCTGCTGCGCCTGGTCCGGCAGCATGGCGGCGGCGAGGGCGCGGCGCGCGCCGCCGCGATCCGCCAGCTGCTCGCGCATCCCTGGTGGGCGGGCCGCCAGGACGCCGACTTCAGCGAGCGCGAACTGGACGTGCTGGCCCTGCTCGCGCCCTGCCGGTCGAACAAGGCGATCGCGCGGCGGCTCAACCTGTCCGAGAACACGGTGAAGTTCCACCTCAAGAACCTCTTCCGCAAGCTCGGCGCCGGCACCCGCGCCGAAGCGGTCGAGCGCGGCCGCGAACTCGGGCTGACGCAGCCGGCTCCCGCCGCCGCAGACGCCGGCCGCGGCCAGGCGAACGCGCCGCGGCACGGCCTGCCGTGCCGCGACTAACGCGCGGAGGTCAGGGCCGGACCGCGATCACCTCGATCTCCACGCGATAGCCGGGGTTCGCCAACCCGGCGATCTGGAATGCCGAACGCGCCGGCAGCCGGGGCTGCTCCGCCTCCTTGCCGAAGAACTGCGTGTAGCCCTTCATGAAGCCGGCGAAGTCGAGCCGGCCGTCGTTCTCGGGACCGCCGACCAGGAACACCTGCATCTTGACCACGTCGCCCATGCCCAGTCCGAGGCCCTCGAGCTGCTCCCTGATCGAGGTGAGCACGCTGACGGTCTGGCGCTCGGTGTCGCCGTACGCCTCCAGGCTGTCCCTCGGCGCCTCCGGGTTCACCACCGACGGCACCTTGCCGCTGAGGTAGACGGTCGTCCTGCCGGCGGGCACCTCGACGGCGGCGGCGATCGGGAAGTCGCTGCCGGGGATGCCGTGGCGGACGACGTCCTCGGCCTGCGCCGACGCGGACGCCGCGGCGAAGACGAGGCCGGAGAGGATGCGATGGGAGATATGCATGGCGGGGAGACCCTGGTGGTGGAACGGAAGGACGAGGAAGCCGCGGTGACGGTTCACCGCAGCCGGGCGACCTCCTCGGCGGTGATGGCGCCGGGGAAGTCGTTGCCCAGGTGGTGGCGGACGTACTCCACCACGCCGGCGACCTGCTCGTCGCTCAGCATTTCGCCGAACCCGGGCATGCCGCCACGCCCCTGGAGCACGGTGATCGCGACGTAGGCGCTTCCGGTGAGGGCGGGATTGCCGCGCAGCGCCGGGTAGCTGCCGGCGCCGGTGGCTCCGCCGCCGTCGGCCATGTGGCAGCCCCGGCAGATCACGCCGTAGACGGTTTCACCGGACGCTCCGGCGAAAGCGTCCTGGCGGATGAAGGTCGGCGTCGCGTCGGACGACTGCGCGTGCGCCAGACCCGCAGGCAGCGCCACGGCGAGCGCCAGCAGCAGGCGACCCGGATGTAGGCGCACGTTCATGCCGTCCCCCCGCTTATCACCCGGCGGTGCAGGCGGCCGATCACGTCGTGCGCCGACAGGACCGCACCCTCCTGCCACGCCGGGATGTAGGAGACGTGTTCGCCGGCCAGGGCGATGCGACCGTCGATCCGGCACAGGTTCTCGTAGTGCTCCGCGCGGCGCTCCTCGGTCCACATGCCGAAGCAGCCGTGGGTGAACGGCACCCGGTGCCAGCCGACCGCGATGCCGTTGTCGAATTCCCGCGGATACTGCGGGTGGATGCGCGCGCCGTCCTCCAGCGCCTGGCGTACGCGCTGTGCGGGATCCATCGAGGTCATCTCGAAGCTTTCCAGCCCCCACATGTAGGCACCGAGGAGCACGCCCTTGCCGGGACTGTGGTAGCCGGTGCTGGGATAGCCGATCACGCCGATCGGCAGGTCGGTGTAGGTGATGCCGCCATAGATCTGCTCGTCCTCCTCCCAGAACCGGCGCCTGAACTGCAGGCCGACCTTGACCGACGAGGCATACGGCACCATGCCGATGGCGGTGGCCATCTCCGTCCCGACGTTCATCGGGATGCGGTTGAGCACCGACAGCGGAATGGTGCAGATGCACCAGTCCGCGCGCTCGGTGCGTGCTTCGCCGCCGTGGGCGAGGTCCTCCCAGGTCACGCTGACGCCATCGGCGTCCTGGTGGATCCCGCTTACCTGCGCGCGGTAGCGGATCGTCTCGCCCAGGCGCTGCGCGAATGCCCTGCCGATCCGGTCCATGCCGCCCTTGGGCTGGAACATGGTCGTCTGCATCTCGTAGTTCTCGCCTGCGGCCAGGCCTGCCCACAGCCTGGACCGCAGCAGGTCCGGCGGCGCGATGGGACGGGAGAACTCGGGCCGGCCGGAGAGGCCACCTCCGGGATAGCGGGCGAAGCCGCGCCGGGTGCTGCTCTCCTCGCCCTCGACGTAGGCGAAGTTGCGGTCGAGCGCGCCCCAGCTGCGCAACGATTCCAGCAGGATCTCCTGGTCCTCGCGGCTGACCAGCTGGTCCAGGCCGCCCTGCCGGGTCGCCTTGGCCAGCAGCTCGGCGATGCCGCCGCGGTAGTCGGCGTTGACCTCGCGGTAGCGCCGCGGCGCGCCGTCCCAGGCCGCGGCGCTGTGCAGGTAGGCGTTGTAGTTGACCTGCACGAAGGACTCGAGCTCGATGCCGAAGCGCTTGCAGTAGGACAGCACGCCCTGGTGGTGGTGCGGGATGCGCCACGGCCCCGGGTTCAGGTAGAGGCCGTCGTCGAAGCCGCAGACCTGCTCGGCGCCGCCCAGCTCGACGAAGCGGTCGCCGCCGCGGAGGCTCCAGTTGCGCCCGCCGGGCCGGTCGTTGTACTCGAGCACCCGGACCCGGTAGCCGGCATTGCGCAGCTCGAAGGCGGCGGTCATGCCGGCGAGGCCCGCGCCCAGCACCAGCACCGAGGCGCCGCGGGGATCGCCCTCGAGCCGGACCGGCCCGCGGTAGCTCGATTCGGCGGCGAAGCCGAGGCTGGCCATCGCCTGGTACATCATCGCGCCGCCGGCGGCCAGGCCGATGCGCTGCAGAAGCTGGCGACGGGTCACGCCGCTGGACGGTTCGTGCATGGGTTCACCGACTCCGGAAGGACACGTCGCACCGCACCGCAGCCGTCGCCTCAGAAGTCATACGACAGGCTCACGTAGCAGGACCGGGGGCTCAGCAGGTTGTAGGAGCCGTAGTCCTCGTTCGGGAACACCGAGCCGATGCGATCGGTGTCGGTCAGGTTGTAGACCGACAGCTGCAGGCGCGCGCCGGCGAGCGGGCCATCGCGACCGCCCTGGTAGCCCAGGCTGCCGTTGACCACGACCGACGAAGGCACCTCCTCGGTGTTGAAGGTGTCGCCGTAGCGGTCGCCGGTGTACTTGGCTTCGAGGTTGGCGAAGAAGTGCTCGCCGCTGTAGCCGCCGTTGAGGTTGAACATCAGCTCCGGCTGGTCGGGCACGTCGTTGCCCGCCACCTCGCGCAGGCTGCCGTCGGAGTTGTAGTAGTCGTCCTGGAACTCCGAGCGGTTGAGCGTCAGCGACGCGCCGGTGCGCCAGCCGGGGGCCGGCCGCCACATGCCGGAGATCTCCACGCCGTAGGTCTCGACGTCGCCGACGTTCTGGTACACGGTCGAGTCGACCACGTAGGGATCGGGATCGCTGAGCGCGATGATGCGGTTGTTGTAGGCGATCCAGTAACCGGCGATGTAGCCGCTCCAGTCGCCGTTCTCCACGCGCACGCCGAGGTCGACGTTCTCGGAATCCTCCGGCGCGAGCGTGGCCAGGGTGTCGCCGCCCGCGGTCAGCGACTGCCGCGGCGCGGCGCTGAAGTTCTCGGCGTAGTTGGCGAACAGCTGGCTGGCGTCGCCGAGGTCGAAGCTCACGCCCGCCTGCGGCTGGAACCAGTCGCTGTCCTCGCGCCGGGTCGAGCGGGTGGTGTTGGCATAGAAGTCGTCGAGGTTGGCGATGCCCTCGAAATCGCGCTCGACCTGCAGGCCCTTCGCACCGAACTCCAGGCGCATGCGCCCGTCCAGCAGGCGCAGGGTGTCCTTGACGAACACCTGGGTGACCTCGGTGTCGAAGTTGCGGTCGTAGTAGTTGATGATGAACGGCTGGTCCTTGAGGATGTCGCCGCCCTCGTCGAGGTTGTACAGCGGGCGGTACTGCGAGAACTCGTAGCTCTCGTACCAGCCGCCGACCTCCAGCGTGTTGAGGTCGCTTTCCCAGGCGACGCTGCCGGTGATGCCCTTGCGGTCGCCATCGATCTCCTCCAGCCGCTTCGCCATGCGCCCCGGCGAGAGCAGGGCGATGTCGGTGCGGTCGGGGTCGCCGGCCAGCGCATTCTCGTACTGCGTCAGCGCGCCATCGGGCGTCGCGGTGCCGTAGCCGTAGCCGCGCTTGTTCTCGACGTAGGGCACGAAGCGCAGCCTGATCCGGTCGGCGAGCAGGAAGTCCCCGTGCAGGCTCACCAGCGAATCGATGCGGCCGTTGGTCCAGTTGCCGGCGTAGCTGGCATCGGCCACGGGATCGCCGCTGGCGGTCGGGTTGAGGTCCCAGGACAGCGAGCCGTCGAGGTTGTAGCTCTGGTAGTCGTGGTCGTCGCGCTTGTTGTAGCGCCAGGCAAGCGCGAGGCTGTTCATGCCCCACGCCTGCTGCACCTTCATCTCGAAGTGGTCCGCCTCGAGCGTGGCGTCGTTGTTGTCCCACTGCGTGCCGCGGGTGCGCGCGGCCGAGAAATAGGCGCTCGGCCCACCGCTCCACCATTCCGGCGTATCGATGCGCGCGAAGGTGCGCACGAATTCGTCGGAGCCCAGCGTCTGCGAAACCGATCCGCCCCACACGCCGGTCGGGTCGTCGCTGGTGTAGCGGATCGCGCCGCCGAGCGCGTGGTAGGAGGGCTGGGTCACGTCGCCCGAGCCCGCGGACACGGTGGCGTCGAGCAGGTTCTCGGTCAGCACGTAGCGCGAGATCGGTCCGCCCTCGCGCACGTCGGAGGTCTCCAGCGGAATCCCGTCGAGGGTGACGCCGACCTGTTCCGAGCTGAAGCCGCGGATGCGCAGGGCATCGCCGAACTCGTAGAGGCCATAGGGATCGGTGCTCTGCACGTTCACGCCGGGCAGCTCGCCGAGCAGGTTCTGCGGCGAGATGCCCGGCGCCTCGGCGAGGATCTCCGCCTGCGAGATCGACGCGGTGGCGCGGGTCGAGCCGCTCCCGACCACGCTGATCGTGTCCAGGCGCGCCGCAGCGCCGTTCGCGCCCGCTTCCGCAGCGGAACCGCTGTCGATCGCCTGCGGCTCCTCGGCCAGCGCCGGTGGGATCGCCACCAGTGCCGGCAGCACCGTTCCCATCAGGCAGAACCGGATCCGTGCATCGGGCTTCCTCAACCGCATCGTCGCTCTCCTCGGTTTCAGCACTGGCGCATGGACGCGTCCCGGCGGGACGCGCGGGGTTGCCCACTCCGTCGCGGCGACGCCCGCAGCGACGGGCGAACGGCCGCAGCGGTCCGCTGCGCGTCGCCGCGGTGGGCGCGCAATGTGGGGCGATCGGTTGCGGTCACCGCCGCGCGGCGCTGGAAGCCGCCGCGTCCCTGGCAGGCGTGTGACCGTTCGATGACGACCTTAGCCAGAAGCGCCGCCGACGGGCGCTCGCCGGCGGGTAGGCCCGGCCGACGGGTAGGTGCTGGCGGGAGGGGGACCTACCCGGTGCGGGCAGGGTCGCGCGTCAGTGGCGCGCCAACAGGAACTCGGCGAAGGCGAGGTCCGCCGGCGTGGTGACCTTGATGTTGTCCTCGGCGCCCTCGACCAGCAGCGGGGCCAGGCCGAGGCGCTCCATCGCCATGGCCTCGTCGGTGACGGCGACGCCGGCACGGGCCGCGGCCTCGAGGGCGCGGGTGAGGCCGCCGCGGCGGAACAGCTGCGGGGTGAGCGCACGCCACAGGTCCTCGCGCGGCTGGGTCGCGGCCACGGTGGTCGCCGCGGTGGCGCGCTTGAGCGTGTCGCGCACCGGCGCCGCGAGCAGCGCGCCGACGGCATGCACGGCGCCGCGCTCGAGCAGCGCGTCGAGGTCGGCCAGGCGCACGCAGGGCCGCGCCGCATCGTGCACCAGCACCGGATCGTCCTCGATCACCGTCGCCGGCAGCGCCTGCAGCGCGGCCAGCACCGAATCGGCGCGCTCGTCGCCGCCCCAGCAGGTGAAGACGGGCTTGCCGACGACCTCGCGCAGGCGCGGCCAGTGCGGATCGTCCGGCGCCAGCGCCACCATCGCCGCATCGATGCGCGGGTGCGACAGCACCCGCTCGAGCGTGCGCTGGATCAGCGGCGCGCCGCCGAGGTCGACGTACTGCTTGGGCAGGGCGCCGCCGAAGCGCGCGCCGCGCCCGGCGGCCGGCACCACCACCCAGGTCACTGCCGGCCGTCCCCGTCGGCGGGCTGCGCCGCGGGCGCGTCCTCGACCACGCGGTAGAAGGTCTCGCCCGGGCGGATCATGCCGAGCTCGGAACGGGCACGCTCCTCGATCGCGGCATCGCCGGTCTTGAGATCCTCGACCTCGGCCGACAGCGCGTCGTTGCGCAGCTTGAGCCTGGCGTTCTCCGCGCGCTGCCGGGCGACCGACTGCTCCAGCGCCTCCACCTCCCGCCAGCCGCCCTCGCCCGCCCAGAACTTGACCTGGAGCAGCACCAGAAGCGCGACCAGCAACAGCGCGATGAGGCGGAACATGGGCGGGCGGCCGGCGGTTGCAGCGCTGGAGTCCGGTCAGCGTGCCAGGTTCGGGAAGGCGTTGCGGCCGGCGTAGCGCGCCGCGCTGCCGAGCGCCGACTCGATGCGCAGCAGCTGGTTGTACTTGGCCACGCGATCCGAACGGCACAGCGATCCGGTTTTGATCTGGGTGGCGGTGGTCGCCACGGCGATGTCGGCGATGGTGGTGTCCTCGGTCTCGCCGGAGCGGTGCGAGACCACCGCCGAGTACTTCGCACGCTCGGCCATGGCGATGGCCTCCAGGGTCTCGGTCAGCGTGCCGATCTGGTTGACCTTGATCAGGATCGAGTTGGCCACGCCGCGCTCGATCCCCTGGGCGAAGATCTTCGGGTTGGTCACGAACAGGTCGTCGCCGACCAGCTGCACCTTGCCGCCGAGGCGGTCGGTGAGCGCCTTCCAGCCGTCCCAGTCGTCCTCGGACATGCCGTCCTCGATGGTGACGATCGGGTACTCCGCGCACCAGCCGGCCAGGAACTCGACGAACTGGTCGGACCCCAGGCGCTTGCCCTCGCCGGTCAGGTGGTACTTGCCGTTCTCATGGAACTCGGTGCTGGCCACGTCGAGGCCGAGCAGCACGTCGTCGCCGGCCTTGTAGCCGGCCTTGCCGATGGCCTCCATGATCGTGTCCAGCGCCTCGACGTTGGAGCGCAGGTCGGGGGCGAAGCCACCCTCGTCGCCGACGGCGGTCGACAGGCCGCGCGCCTTCAGCACGCTCTTCAACGCATGGAAGATCTCGGCGCCGGCGCGCAGCGCCTCGGCGAAGCGGTCGAAGCCGACCGGCAGCACCATGAACTCCTGCAGGTCGACGTTGTTGTCGGCATGCGCGCCGCCGTTGATGATGTTCATCATCGGCACCGGCAGCACCGGCGCGCGCTCGCCGGCCAGGTGATTCCACAGCGGGAGCTTCCGCGAGGCCGCCACCGCATGCGCGTTGGCGAGCGACACGCCGAGCAGCGCATTGGCGCCCAGCCGGCCCTTGTTCTCGGTGCCGTCGAGGTCGATCAGCTTGCGGTCGAGCCCGGCCTGGTCCCGGGCGTCGAAGCCCTTCAGCGCCGTGGCGATGGCGTCGTTGACGTTGCCGACCGCGCGGGTCACGCCCTTGCCGAGGTAGCGGGTCCTGTCGCCGTCGCGCAGCTCCACCGCCTCCTTGCTGCCGGTCGAGGCGCCGGACGGCACCGCGGCGCGGCCGACGGAACCATCGGCGAGCGTGACCTCGGCCTCGAGCGTCGGATTGCCGCGGGAATCGAGGATCTCGCGGGCGAGGATGGCGGTGATGGTGGTCATGGATCTGCGGTCCTGTGCGGAAAGACGGAAGGAAGATCGTTGCGGAGCGGCTGACGCGCCGGCGCCGGGTCAGACGTCGGCTTCGAGGAAGCCGTTCTTCTTGGTGATCGCGTCGATCGCCATCAGGTTCTCGAGCAGCGCCTGCATGCGGTCGAGCGGCCATGCGTTCGGGCCGTCGGAGAGCGCCTTGGCCGGATCCGGGTGGGTCTCGGCGAACAGCCCCGCCACACCGACGGCGACCGCCGCGCGCGAGAGCACCGGCACGAACTCGCGCTGGCCGCCGGACTTGCCGCCGGCGCCGCCGGGCAGCTGCACCGAATGGGTGGCGTCGAACACCACCGGGCAGCCGGTGTCGCGCATCACCGCGAGGCTGCGCATGTCGGAGACCAGGTTGTTGTAGCCGAAGCTCGCGCCGCGCTCGCAGACCATGATGGCGGCGTTGCCGGTGGCCTTGGCCTTCTCGGCCACGTGCTTCATCTCCCAGGGCGAGAGGAACTGGCCCTTCTTGATGTTCACCGGCTTGCCGGCCTTCGCCACGTTCTGGATGAAGTCGGTCTGGCGGCACAGGAAGGCCGGGGTCTGCAGCACGTCGACGACCGCCGCCACCTCGTCCATCGGCGTGTACTCGTGGACGTCGGTGATCACCGGCACGCCGATCTGGCGCTTGACCTCGGCCAGCACCTTGAGCCCCTCCTCGATGCCCGGACCGCGGAAGCCCGACACCGAGGTGCGGTTGGCCTTGTCGAAGGACGACTTGAAGATGAAGTTCACCCTGAGCGCCGAGGTGATCTCCCTGAGCCGGCCGGCGACGTCGAGCTGCAGCTGCATCGACTCGATGACGCAGGGACCGGCGATGAGGAACAGCGGCTGGTCGAGGCCGATGTCGAATCCGCAGAGTTTCATGCTGTGCTCCTGTGCTGGCGGCGGCCTCAGGCCGCCGACTCGTGCAGCGCGCCGCCCGCCTTGTGCTCGCGCGCGGCGCGCACGAAGCCGACGAACAGCGGGTGGCCGTCGCGCGGGGTCGAGGTGAACTCCGGATGGAACTGGCAGGCCACGAACCACGGGTGGTCGGCGATCTCCACGATCTCCACCAGCGACTCGTCGGCCGAGCGCCCGGCGATGGTGAGGCCGGCGGCCTCGAGGCGCTCGAGGTAGTGGTTGTTGAACTCGTAGCGGTGACGGTGGCGCTCGGTGACGATGTCGGCGCCGTAGAGTTCGCGCGAGCGGGTCCCGGTGGCGAGGCGGCATTCCTGCGCGCCCAGGCGCATGGTGCCGCCGAGGTCGGAGGCCTCGTCGCGGCGCTCGATGCCGCCGCTGGCGGTGCGCCATTCGGTGATCAGGCCGATCACCGGATGCGGGCTGCGGCGGTCGTTCTCGGTGCTGTTGGCATCCTCCAGCCCCGCCGCGTGGCGGGCCACGTCGACCACCGCCGCCTGCATGCCGTAGCAGATGCCGAAGTACGGGACCTTGCGCTCGCGCGCGAAGCGCGAGGTCAGCACCTTGCCCTCGAAGCCGCGGTCGCCGAACCCGCCCGGCACCAGGATGGCGTCCACGCCCTCGAGGATGCCGGTGCCGTCGCGCTGCACCTGTTCGGACTCGATCCACTTCAGGCGCACGCGCGTGCGCTGGCGCAGGCCACCGTGCTTGAGCGCCTCGCCGATCGACTTGTAGGCGTCGGCGTGGTCGACGTACTTGCCGACCACGGCGATGGTGACCTCGTCGACGGGATGCTCGACGGCATCGATGACCTCGGCCCAGTCCGCCAGGTCGGCCGGCTTCGGCGCGGTCAGGCGCAGGCGCTCGAGCACGATGTCGTCCAGGCCCTGCTGGTGCAGGCCGGCCGGGATCTTGTAGATGGTGTCGACGTCGACCGCATTGATCACCGCCTTCTCGGGCACGTTGGTGAACAGCGCGATCTTGCGCTTCTCGCTGGCCGGCAGCGGCTGCTCGCTGCGGCAGACCAGGATGTCGGCCTGGATGCCGATCGAGCGCAGTTCCTTGACCGAGTGCTGGGTCGGCTTGGTCTTCAGCTCGCCAGCGGCCTGGATGTAGGGCACCAGGGTCAGGTGCATGAACAGGCAGGCCTCGGGACCGCGCTCGCTGCGGATCTGGCGGATCGCCTCCAGGAACGGCAGCGACTCGATGTCGCCGACCGTGCCGCCGATCTCGACCAGGCCGATGTCGGCGCCGGCGGTGGCCACGTCGATGCGGCGCTTGATCTCGTCGGTGATGTGCGGGATGACCTGCACCGTCGCGCCGAGGTAGTCGCCGCGACGCTCCTTGCGGATCACGTTGGCGTAGATGCGACCGGTGGTGACCGAATGCCGGCGGGTCAGCCGCGTGCGCACGAAGCGCTCGTAGTGGCCGAGGTCGAGGTCGGTCTCGGCACCGTCGTCGGTGACGTAGACCTCGCCGTGCTGGAAGGGACTCATGGTGCCCGGATCCACGTTGATGTAGGGATCGAGCTTCATGAGGGTGACCTTGAGCCCGCGCGACTCGAGGATGGCCGCAAGCGAGGCCGCGGCGATGCCCTTCCCGAGGGAGGACACGACGCCGCCGGTGACGAAGATCAGGGGAGTCATGGAATCAGCGTTGCCGGAAAGCGGCATTCTACCGGTTGCCGGCAGCCGCGGCGACCGCCGCGCGACATTCGCCCCGCGGGCCCGTCCCGCCGCCCCCCCGGGGGCCCCGGCCGCTTGCCCGGCGCGCGCCGAGCCCCCATCCTGCCGCCCCCGATCCGCACCGCACCGCCCATGACCAGCCGCTACGACGCCGCCGACATCGAAGTCCTCTCGGGTCTCGACCCGGTCAAGCGGCGCCCGGGCATGTACACCGACACCGCGCGCCCCAACCACCTGGCGCAGGAAGTGATCGACAACTCGGTCGACGAGGCGCTCGCGGGCCACGCCAGGACGGTCGAGGTGACCCTGTTCGCCGACGGCTCCTGCGAGGTCGCCGACGACGGCCGCGGCATGCCGGTCGACATCCACCCCGAGGAGAAGATCCCCGGTGTCGAGCTGATCCTGACCCGCCTGCACGCCGGCGGAAAGTTCTCCAACCGCAACTACACCTTCTCCGGCGGCCTGCACGGCGTCGGCGTTTCGGTGGTCAACGCCCTGTCGAGCAAGGTCGAGCTGTTCATCAAGCGCGGCGGCAGCGAGCACCGCATGCTGTTCCGCGACGGCGACCCGGCCGAGCCGCTGGCGGTCGTCGGCACGGTCGGCAGGAAGAACACCGGCACCCGGCTGCGCTTCTGGCCGGACCCGAAGTACTTCGACACCTCCAAGTTCGCCCTGCGCCCGCTGCGCCACCTGCTGCGCGCCAAGGCCGTGCTCTGCCCGGGCCTGACCGTGCGCCTGTTCGACGAGGCCACCGGCGACCGCAGCGAGTGGCACTACGAGAACGGCCTGCGCGACTACCTCCTGGGCGAGCTCGCCGACCGCGAACTGCTGCCGCCGGAGCTGTTCCTCGGCCACCTGACCCGCGAGACCGAGGTGGTCGACTGGGCGCTGGCGTGGATTCCCGACGGCGAGCTGGTGCAGGAGAGCTACGTCAACCTGATCCCCACGGCGCAGCACGGCACCCACGTCAACGGCCTGCGCTCGGGCGTGACCGACGCGCTGCGCGAGTTCTGCGACTTCCGCAACATGCTGCCGCGCGGGGTCAAGCTGGCGCCGGAGGACGTGTGGGACCGGGTCTCCTTCGTGCTGTCGCTGAAGATGACCGACCCGCAGTTCTCGGGCCAGACCAAGGAGCGCCTGTCCTCGCGCCAGGCCGCCGGCGTGGTCGAGGGCGCCGCCCACGACGCCTTCTCGCTGTGGCTGAACCAGAACGTCGAACTCGGCACGCGCATCGCCCAGCTCGCGATCGAGCGCGCGCAGGTGCGGCTCAAGACCGAGAAGCAGGTCGTCCGCAAGAAGATCACCCAGGGCCCCGCCCTGCCCGGCAAGCTCGCCGACTGCATCAGCCAGGACCTCTCGCGCACCGAGCTGTTCCTGGTCGAGGGCGACTCCGCCGGCGGCAGCGCGCGGCAGGCGCGCGACAAGGACTTCCAGGCGATCCTTCCGCTGCGCGGCAAGATCCTCAACACCTGGGAGGTCGAGTCCGGCAGCGTGCTCGCCTCGCAGGAAGTGCACGACCTCGCGGTCGCGATCGGCTGCGATCCCGGCAGGGACGACATCACCGGCCTGCGCTACGGCAAGGTCATCGTGCTGGCCGACGCCGACTCCGACGGCCTGCACATCGCCACCCTGCTCTCGGCGCTGTTCCTGAAGCACTTCCCGGCGCTGGTCGCCGCCGGCCACGTGTTCGTGGCGATGCCGCCGCTGTTCCGCGTCGACGTGGGCAAGCAGGTGTTCTATGCGCTCGACGAGGAAGAGAAGCGCGTCATCCTGGAGCGCATCGAGCGCGAGAAGATGAAGGGCCAGGTCGCGGTCACCCGCTTCAAGGGCCTGGGCGAGATGAACCCGGCGCAGCTGCGCGAATCGACCGTGCACCCCGACACCCGCCGCCTGGTGCAGCTGACCGTCGACGACGACATCGAGACGCGCGGCCTGATGGACATGCTGCTGTCGAAGAAACGCGCCTCCGACCGCAAGGGCTGGCTCGAGGCCAAGGGCGACATGGCGACCCTGGAGGTCTGAGCGGTGACGGCCGCGCCGGAGCCGGTGCGCATCGTCGCCGCCCTGGTGCGCGACGCGCAGGGCCGCGTGCTGCTGGTGCGCAAGGCCGGCAGCGGCACCTTCATCCAGCCCGGCGGCAAGCGCGAACCGGGTGAGGACGCGCTGGCGACGCTGGCGCGCGAGCTCGACGAGGAGCTGGGCGTGGCGATCCGCCCCGGCAGCACACGCCGGCTCGGCCTGTTCGAGGACGCTGCCGTGCACGAGCGCGGGCGCCGGGTGCAGGCCGAGGTGTACGCGGTCGAGTTCGTCGGGACGCCGGTCGCGCGGGCCGAGATCGCCGAGCTGCGCTGGGTCGACCCGGACGCGACGGGGGATCTGGCCATCGCGCCGCTGAGCGCGCGCCACGTGCTGCCGCTGGCGCGCAGCGGCGGGTGATCGTGCCGTCGCGGGCGCGCATGCTGTCGCGCCACCCCATGCCGTCGGTACGCGCCTCCGTCCCGTGAGCCTGTTCGTCCAGCAGTTCGCGCTGTCGGTCCCGCTGTTCGGACTGATCCTGCTCGGCTACGGGCTGATCCGCTGGGCCGGCTGGCCGCGCACGCTCGGCGAGGCGCTGACCCGCTTCGTGTTCTCGATCGCGCTGCCGGCGATGCTGTTCCGGCTGATGGCCGGGTTCGCCGGGCACCCGCCGGTCGACGCGCGCCTGCTGCTGGCCTTCTTCGGCGGCTGCCTGCTGGTCTTCGCCCTCGCGCGGCTCGTCGCCTGGCGCGTGTTCGGGCTCGACGGCAGCGCGCAGACCGTGTTCGCGATGGGCGCGATCTTCTCCAACAACCTGCTGCTGGGCGTGCCGGTGGCGCAGGCCACGCTGGGCGAACGCGCGCTGACCCCGGTCGCGCTGGTGATCGTGTTCAACTCGCTGATCCTGTGGACGCTGGCGACCGTGTCCATCGAGTGGGCGCGCAGCGGCCGTCCCGACTGGTCCGGCCTGCGCCGGACCCTCGCCGGCGTGCTGCGCAATCCCCTGATCGCGGCCATCCTCGCCGGCACCGTCTTCGGCCTGACCGGACTCGAGCTGCCGCACCTGGTCGACGACCCGCTCGCGCGCCTCGCCCAGACCGCCACGCCGATGGCGCTGGTCGCGCTCGGCATGGGCCTGGCCGAGTACGGCATCGGCGCGCAGTGGCGCCTCAGCGGGGCGATCGCCGCGCTCAAGCTCGTGGTCCTGCCGCTGGTGGTGTGGGGACTGGCGTGGGCGATCGCGCTGCCGCCGCTCGAGACCCGGGTCGTGGTGCTGCTCGGCTCGATGGCCAGCGGCGCCAACGTCTACCTGATGTCGCGCCGCTTCGGCACCCTCGAGGGCGCGACTGCCAGCAGCCTGGTGCTGTCGACCGCCGGCGCCGCGCTCACCACGCCGGTGTTCCTGACCCTGCTGCGCGGCTGAAGCGCCTTCAGCCCAGCGTCGTCTCCAGCAGGCGGCGGAGCAGCGGCTGCACCCGCGCGGCGCGCTCCGCGTCCCAGGCGAAACTGTCCTCGTCCATGTAGGTGCGCTGGGCGAGTTCGAGCTGCACCGCGTCGACGCCCTCGCCCGGGCGTCCGTAGTGCCGGGTGATGTGGCCGCCCTTGAAACGGCCGTTGGCGACCCAGCGGTAGTCGGCCTGGGCCGCGAGCACGCCCTCCAGCGCCTTCTGCAGCGCCGGCGAGCAGCTCGTCCCGGCCGCGGTGCCGAGATTGAAGTCGGGCAACGGCCCGTCGAACAGGAACGGCACCTCGCCGCGGATGCTGTGGCCTTCCCACAGCACCGCGCGCCCGTGCGCGCTGCGGATGCGCGCCAGCTCGCCGGCCAGGGCGGCGTGGTAGGGCCGCCAGTAGCGCTGCACGCGCGAACGCACCTCGGCTTCGTCCGGCACGCGGCCCTTGCGGTAGACCGGCTCGCCGGAGAACCGCACCAGCGGGCACAGGCCGGTGGTGTTCTGGCCGGGATACAGCGAGACGTCGTCCTCGCCGCGGTTGAGGTCGATCACGTAGCGCGAATGGCGCGGCACCAGCACCGAAGCGCCGAGATCCCGCGCGAAGGCGTACAGCCGCGCGACGTGCCAGTCGGTGTCCGGCACCCGCCGCGCTGCATCGGTGAGGCGCGCGGCGATGGCGTCGGGCACGTGGGTGCCGTCGTGCGGCAGGCTCACCAGCAGCGGCGCGGTGCCGCGATGCAGCGTGTAGGTGTCGGTGTCGGTCTGCAGGTCCATCGCGGCATGGTAGGCCATGCGCGCCGGCAGCCGGCACGGCTCAGACCAGGGTGACGACTTCCTCGCCGGTGCTCGGATGCACGGCGATGGTGGCGTCGAAGTCGCGCTTGGTCGCGCCGCAGCGCATCGCCACGGCGAAGCCCTGCAGCACCTCGTCGGTGTTCTCGCCGACCATGTGCAGGCCGATCACGCGCTCGTCGTCGCCGGTGCAGATCAGCTTGACGAAGCTCTCGCAGTCGCGGCCGCCGAGCGCGGTGCGCAGTGCGCGGAAGCGGCCGCGATGGATGGTGATGCCGTCGCCGTGGCGCGCGCGCGCCTGGGCCTCGGACAGGCCGACACTCGCCAGCGGCGGATGGCCGAACACCACGCTCGGGATCAGGCCGAGATCCACCGGCACCGGCTCGCCGGTCGCGAACAGGCGGTCGGCCAGCCTGCGCCCGCAGGCCACCGCCACCGGCGTGAGCGGCCGCAGCGTGCTGCAGTCGCCGAGGGCGTGGACGTGGGCGGCGGAGGTGTCGAACTCGTCGTCGACCTCGATCCGCCCGCGCCCGTCGGTCTTCACGCCGACGCTCTCCAGGCCGATCCCGCGCGTGCGCGGCGCACGCCCCACCGCCCACAGCACCCGGTCGAAGCCCGCCTTGGTGCCGCCCTCGCGGCATTCGACGGTGAGTTTCGCGCCGTCGCGGACGAGGCTGGTGACGTCGACCCCGCAGCGCACGTCGATGCGCTCGCCGCGCATGCGCGAGGCGAGGAAGTCGGCCGACTCCGCGTCGAACTTCTCGAGCAGCTGCTGCTCGCGTGCGAACAGCGTCACCTCGGTGCCGAGGGCGCAGAGCATGCCGGCCAGCTCGACCGAAATGTAGCCGCCGCCGATCAGCGCGACCCGGCGCGGCTGCGCCTGCCAGCCGAAGAAGTCGTCGGAGGTCTCGCCGAGGTCGGCGCCGTCGATGTCCGGCACGACGGGCCTGGAGCCGGTGGCGACGAGGATGTGGCGCGCGCCGAGTTCGCGTTCGCCGGCCCGGACCCGCCCCGGCCCGACGATGCGGCCTTCGGCGGCGATGATCTCCACGCCCGCGCTGGCGAAGCGCTCGCGGTAGCGCCGCTCGATGCCGGCGATGAAGGCGTCGCGTCGCTCGACGAAGGCGCCCCAGTCGATCTTCGTCGGCTTCACCGGGAAGCCGTATTCGCGGCCGATGTCCTGCGCGTAGGCGAGCTGCGCGGCGAGCCACGTCGCCTTCTTCGGCACGCAGCCGGAATGGATGCAGGTGCCGCCGACCGGGCCGGATTCGACCATCGCCACGCGCGCGCCGTGGGCGGCGGCGCGCTGCGCGGTGGCCATGCCGCCGGAACCGGCGCCGATCACCACGAGGTCGTACTGGGCCTGGCTCATGCGAAGCGGGCGGGATCGTAGGGGGAAGGGTCGAGGATAGGCGCGCGCCGCGTCACGAGGTCGGCAAGAAGCCGACCGGTCGCCGCCGACATGCTCATGCCGAGCATGCCGTGCCCCGTCGCCAGCCACAGGTTGTCCCAGCGCGGCGCGCGGCCGAGCAGCGGCAGGTCGTCGTAGGTCATCGGCCGCCAGCCGTACCACTCCTCGCGCAGCTCGGGCCCGACCGGTTCGTGCAGGTGTTCGCGCGCGGCGCGCACGAGCGCGTCCAGGCGGGTGCGGTTGAGGCTGGCGTCGTAGCCGGAGAACTCCATCGTGCTGCCCAGGCGGAAGCCGTCGGACCACGTGGTCACGCACACCTGCGGGCCCTTCAGCACCAGCGGTCGCGACGGCGCCAGCGCCGGCCGCGAATAGGTGATCGAGTAGCCCTTGCCGGGCTGCACCGGCACGTTCAGGCCGAGACCGCGCGACAGTGTCGGCGACCACGCGCCGGCGGCCAGGACCACCTCGCCGCCGCGGCGCGCGCCGAGCGCGGTCCGCACCGACGCCACGCGACCGCGCTCGTGGTCGATGCCGAGCACGCGGCAGTCCTCCTCGATCAGGCCGCCGTTGGCGCGCACCACCCGCGCCAGCTCGGCGACGTAGCGGTCCGGGCGCAGGCTGGCGTCGCCGGCGAATTCGATCGCTCCGGCGACGCCCGGCCGCAGCGCCGGCTCGCAGCGTGCGACCTCGGCCGCATCCAGCACCCGCGACTCGATCCCGAGCGTGCGCAGCAGCGCCGCCTCCCGCACCTCGTGCTCGAACTGGCGCCGGTCGCGCGCCACGTACCACAGCGGGTTGGCCTCGAACCGGCAGTCGAGGCCCTCCTCCTCCACCAGGGTCCCGATCAGGCCGCGCGAGGCGTCCAGCAGCGCCGCGCGCGCGCGGGCGCTCGCCCACCAGTCGTCGCGGTTGCAGCGCAGGGCGAAGCGCAGCAGCCAGTCGGCGAGCGCCGGATCGACGCGCGGGCGGATGTAGAGCGGCGCATCGGGCCTGGTCATCCACTTCAGCGCGCGCGCGATCACGCCCGGCCCCGCCAGCGGCGGCGCATGGCTGGGCGTGATCGTGCCGCAGTTGCCGTGCGAGGCGCCGCTGCCGACCCGTCCCTGCTCGAGGATGCGCACGCCGCGCCCTTCGCGCAGCAGGTACAGCGCACAGGCGAGGCCGGCGACGCCGCCGCCGAGGATGAGGATGTCGTCGTGGCTGTCGGTCATGCCGCGAGTGTAGCGACCGCCCCCCGGGCTCAGACGTCGGCGGCCGCGCGTCGCAGCGGCGGCCAGCGCAGCCAGGTCGCCGCGCGCCACAGCCATTCCAGTGGCCCGTAGGCGAAGCGCCCCATCCACCAGCGACTGATCACCAGCTGCGCCGCGAACACCGCCAACACCAGGCCGCACTGCCCGGCCCGGCCGATCTGGCCGTACAGCCCGGCGCCGTAGCCGTAGAACACGAGCGAGGCGACCAGCGACTGCAGGATGTAGTTGGTCAGCGCCATGCGTCCTGCCGGCGCCAACCAGGCCCGCAGCCGCGGCATGCGCGCGAAGGCCAGCGCCAGCACTGCGAGATATGCCAGCGCCAGCGGCAGGTTGGCGAACAGCATCACCCCGAGCGCGAGGTAGCGGCCGCCGGAACCGGCCTCGGCGCCCAGCGCGATCCACAGCGCGAGCGCGGTCAGCGCCGCCCCGAGCGGCGCGCCCCATCCGAGCATCCGCATCAGCACGCGGCGATGCGCCGCCGGGTCGACGACGACGCCCGACCGCACGCACCACATGCCGATCAGGAACACGCCCAGGATCGACGGCAGGATCGCGATCTCGTTGGCGAGCTGGCCGCCGAAGTACGACAGGCGCTGCGCGGTGACGGTGGCGAAGTCGCCCTGGACATAGGCCTGCGCGGCCGCGGCGGCGTCCACGGCCGTATCGGGCGCCAGCGCCGGTGCCGCCGCCATCAGCGCCCCGCCGAGGAGCGACAGCAGGGCCAGCAACAGATAGAGGGTCGCGCCGAGCACCCACAGCAGGCGCTGCTCGAGCCCGTGGAAGGCGAGCAGCACGGCGCCGGCGATCGCGTAGTTGTGCAGGATGTCGCCCGGCCACAGCAGGACGGCGTGGGCGACGCCCAGCCCCAGCAGCATGCCCAGGCGGCGCGCGTAGGCCGGCGCGAACGGACGCGGCGACGCCTGCGCGCGGCCCTGCATCACCGCGAATCCCATCCCGAACAGCAGCGAGAACAGGATCCAGAACTTGCCCTGGACCAGGGCGTACACCAGCCACGCCGCCAGCGCGTCGAGCGGTGCCAGGCCGGCGGCGGGGCCGAGACCCAGCTCCTGCATCGGCCGCGAGAACCACTCGACGTTCATCAGGAAGATGCCGAGCAGGGCCACGCCGCGGATCGCGTCGAGGCCCTCGACGCGGCCCCGCGGCGCGCCGTCGAGCGCGCCGGCAGCCGCGGGCGGCAGGGGCGCCGGGGCGGTCACCGGAGCTCCCCGCACCTCCGCCATCGGTCAGTGCTGGTGGCCGCCGTCGCCATGCGCGTGGCCGTGGGCGATCTCTTCCTCGGTGGCGGCGCGCACCTCGACGATCTCCACGTCGAAGTGCAGGTCCTTGCCCGCCATCGGGTGGTTGAGGTCGACGTCGACCACGGTCATGCCGACCTTCTGCACGGTGACCGCGCGCGGGCCCTGGTTGGTCTGCACCACGACCTGCGCGCCCGGCACCAGCTTCTGCTTGCCGAACACCTTCTTCGGCACGCGCTGGGTCATGCCCTCGTTGCGCGCGCCGTAGGCCTCGGCGCTCTCGACGTCCACCGCCACCGTCTCGCCGGCCTCGGCGCCGACCAGCGCCTTCTCCAGGCCCGGGATGATCGCGCCGTGGCCGACCAGGATCGTCATCGGCTCGCGCTCGTGCGAACTCTCGATCTCGGTGCCGCCCTCGCTGACGCGGTAGTGGAAGCGCACGACGCTGTCTTTCTCGATCTTCATTCGGTCTCTCGGGTGGGGCGGCGGATGCAGGATGCGCGCGCGTGCGGCATCATCCGCGGCCGTGAAGAAGGCCGCGCATTATCCCGACCGTCACCGGCAGGCGCCAGCGCCGCGGCCGCGGCCCTCCGCCCTCCTCGGCATCGCCCTCTGTCTCGGCCTGGCCGCGTGCGGCGGCCACCAGGCGACGCGGCCGACGTCGCTGCCCGAGTCGCGCATCCGCGACTGGCGCAGCGAGGGCTACGACGCGCCCACGCCGGTCTCCCCGCGCGCCAACGACGTGCTGATGCGCGCGCTCGGCCTGGTCGGCACGCCCTACCGCTACGGCGGCAACACGCCCGACTCCGGCTTCGACTGCAGTGGCCTGGTGGTCTACGTCTACCGCGACGTCGCCGATCTCGCCCTGCCGCGCACCTCGCGGGCGATGAACGAACTCGACGCGCCGCGCATCCGCCTCGGCCAGATCGCGCCGGGCGACCTGGTGTTCTTCGGCAGCGGCCGCAGCGCCAGCCACGTCGGCATCTACGTCGGCGAGGGCCGCTTCGTGCACGCCCCCAACAGCGGCGGCACGGTGCGCATGGACAGCCTCGACGGCTACTGGTGGAAGGAGAACTACCTCGGCGCGCGGCGCGTGCTGCGCTGAGCGACGGCAGGCAGGCATCGGTCGCCACCCGCTCCGCCCGGCGGCCGATCACGGCTCGTCGTCGCGGTGCGCCCGCTCCGCGACCGGGCCGGCGCCGGTCTCCGCCGCCGGCGGCTCCGGCCGCAACCACAGCCAGGTATCGACCACGCCCATCACCGCGACCGACAGCCAGGCCGCCCAGCGCGGTGCGAAGACGAAGGCGATGGCGGCGCACGCCACCATCGCCAGCGTCGCCATCCACTTGGCGCGGCGGCCGACGGCGCCATGCGCCTCCCAGTCGCGGATGGTCGGGCCGAACACGCGGTGGCGCATCAGCCAGGCGCGCAGGCGCGGCGAGCCGTTGGTCGCGGCCCAGGCCGCGAGCAGCACGAACACCGTCGTGGGCATTCCGGGCAGCACCGCACCGATCAGCCCCAGAACCAGGAACAGGTAGGCCGCGACCAGCCACAGCACCCGGGGCATGGCGTTAGCCGGCGTCGCCGTGGTAGCGCTCGACGACCGCCTCGATGCCCTTGCTGAGGTCCATGACCTGGATCGCGTACTCGGCCAGGCGCCGGTCCTCGTCGGTCTTCGGCTCCCATGCAGGCACCGGCGTCGGCCGGCCCTCGACGCCGTCCAGCGCGACGAAGACGATCACGCAGTGGGTGCACAGCCGCTCCTGCGGATCGCTGCTGTCCAGCCCGGGATCGCGGGCGCGCACGTCGATGGCGAAGTGCATGCTGGTGGTGCCGGTGTGCACCAGCTTGGCGGTGACGCTGACCAGGTCGCTGGTGCGGATCGGCGAGACGAAGCGGATGCCGCCGACCGCGACGGTGACGCTGTACTTGCCGCTCCAGCCGACCGCCGCGGCGTAGCCGACCTGGTCGATCCACTTCATCACCACGCCGCCGTGGACCTTTCCGCCGTAGTTGACGTCGGTCGGCTCGGCCAGGAAACGGAAGGTCAGCGAATCCTGCTGGCCGCTCATGCCGCGGCCTCCGCATGGCTCGGGGCGGTGCCGGGAACGGGAAGGTCGGTGCGCATGCGGCGGCTCCTTGCGGGGTCGCCGCATAGAGTGCGTCAGCGGAGCCCACCCTGGCGAGGCGCGAGTGCCCCGCCGCCCGGCTCAGGCCGAGCCGGGCCCGGCGACGCTGCCGCGCATGCGCCCGTGCAGCGCCTCGCGCTGCCGCGCGAGCAGGCGCACCCAGTCGCCGCGCGCGGCGCATTCGGACGGCGGTGCACCCAGCGCCTCGCGCTGGCCGCAGAAGTCGCGCCACGCGACGATGACCCGGTCGAGCCGGCGCAGCAGCAGTTCCAGCATGATCGCGTCGTCGAGCAGGCCGATGATCTCGACGTGGTCGGGGATCATGTCCTCGGGGTCGCCCATGTAGGCCAGCACGCGGAGCACCTGGGCGCGCTCGTCCTGCGGCAGCGCCCAGGCCTCGTCCTCGAGCATCGCGATGAGGTCGCCCACCTGGTCGAGCCGGCGGCGCACGAAGCCCGGCGTACAGTGCGGCATCGCCGCCAGCGCATGCCGCGCCGCGTCGACGATCTCGCAGGCATCGGCGCAGGCGACGCGACGCTCGGCGCGCCGCAGCGCCTCGTCGAACCGCGCGAGGTCGACCGGGTCGAGTTCGAACGTGATGCGCATTGCAGGCGTCCCTCCGGTGGATCCGGAACGCGACCTTAACGCCGCGGGAAGGACCTGCACAGTTGCATTCGTCATGCCGCGGGCCTGAACGGAATCAGGTGGCCCTCGCCCCGGCGGGCGCCGGGCGATGGCCGCGCCTGCTGCGATGCAGTAGACTCAGCGTTCGTTCGCCGCAGCGGCAGAGCCGTCCCCTCCGGTCGCCGCCACCGGATCGCCCGCCGATCCGCGCCGCACCACGCCGCACGCCGCGCTGCGCGAACGCCGGATCCGCCGCTGTCGGCGCGTCCGCATCCCAAGCTCCGAGCGCGGTTCCAGGGAACGCTTGCGAGACCTTGCACGTCCGGTTGCGGGCGTGACCCCGCGCCTACGGGCGCGGACAACAGGAGCATCCATGTCCTTCGATACACTCGGGCTGTCGCCCGCGGTGCTGCGTGCACTCGCGGACCAGAACTTCACCAACCCCACTCCAATCCAGGCACAGGCGATCCCGCACGTGCTGGCCGGCCACGACCTGCTCGCCGGCGCCCAGACCGGCACCGGCAAGACCGCCGCCTTCGGCCTGCCCATGCTCGACATGCTCGCCCACGGCGAGGTCCGCGCCGCGGGCCCGAAGCGCCCGCGTGCGCTGGTGCTGACCCCGACCCGCGAGCTCGCCCTGCAGGTCCACGACAACCTGCGCGCCTACGGCCGCCACCTGCGCCTGTCGACGCTGGCGATCTTCGGCGGGGCCGGCATGACCCCACAGCTCGACGCGCTGCGCCGCGGCGTGGACGTGCTGGTGGCCACCCCCGGCCGCCTGATCGACCACATCGACCGCCGCAGCGTCGACCTCTCGCACATCCAGGTGCTGGTGCTCGACGAGGCCGACCGCATGCTCGACATGGGCTTCCTGCCCGCGATCCGGCGCATCCTCGGCCGCCTGCCCTCGAACCGGCAGACCCTGCTGTTCTCGGCCACCTTCGACGCGCCGATCAAGGCGCTGGCCAAGGATTTCATGCGCCCGGACCCGCGCGAGGTGCAGATCGCCGCGAACAACGCCGTGGCCGACACCGTCACCCACCGCGTGCATCCGGTCGATGCGCCGCGCAAGCGCGACCTGCTGCTGCACCTGCTCGGCGCCAACCAGGACCAGACCCTGGTGTTCGCGCGGACCAAGCACGGCAGCGACAAGCTGGCGCGCTTCCTCGCCGCCTCCGGCATCACCGTCGACGCGATCCACGGCAACAAGAGCCAGGGCGCGCGCACGCGGGCGCTGAAGGACTTCAAGTCCGGGCGGACGCGGGTGCTGGTCGCCACCGACATCGCCGCGCGCGGCCTCGACATCCACTCGCTGCCGCGGGTCATCAACTTCGACCTGCCGATGGTCGCCGAGGACTACGTGCACCGCATCGGCCGCACCGGCCGCAACGGCGCGAAGGGCGAGGCGCTGAGCCTGGTCGCCGCCGACGAGGCCAAGCTGCTGCGCGCGATCCAGCGCCTGATCCGCTGCGACATC
The DNA here is from genome assembly GCF_018122625.2 of Coralloluteibacterium stylophorae. GTDB lineage: Bacteria > Pseudomonadota > Gammaproteobacteria > Xanthomonadales > Xanthomonadaceae > Coralloluteibacterium > Coralloluteibacterium stylophorae. The sequence continues at coordinate 28,993 of NZ_JAGQFT020000003.1, forward strand.
GAGCTGTCCGAGGTCGAGGGTTACGCGCCGCAGGCGCCGCTGCGCCTGGATTCGGGGGACAGCCGCCGGCGTGCGCCGGGCACGCCCGCGGGCCAGCGCCCGCCGCGCAAGCAGGGGCGCCGTCCGCATCCGCAGCCGCAGGGACACGCGCATGCCGGTCCGCGGCAGAAGAGCCCCGGCGAGCAGCGCGGGCGCCGGGGCGGCCAGCGCAGCCAGGCACCGGCACGCTGACCGGGCACGCCAGCCGCATGGAGACGACGAGGGCGGCCCACGGGCCGCCCTCTGCCGTTGCGGCGCCCGGTTCGCGGGCCATTGACGGTGTCGGCGCGAGCATGCGGACTTTCCGCACGAGGGCAGCCACCATGGTCTACCACTGGGACTTCCTGAAGGAGAAGGACTCCTCCTTCGGCATGTTCTTCCCCAAGCACTACGTCGTCGTCGGATTCGAGAACCAGGAGCGCGCCACGACCGCCGTGGACCGGTTCCGCGAGGCAGGATTCGCCGAGGACGACGTCGCCGCGGTCAGCGGCACCTTCATGACCCAGACGCTCGAGGCCGAGCCCGACACCACCCTGCAGAAGCTCAAGGTCGCCATCGCCGAGATGCACGGCGGCACCGAGCACGGCTACGTCGACGACGACATCAAGCTCGCCCGCCGCGGCGGCGCGTTCGCCTTCGTCTACACCCCGGACGACGCCAGCGCGGAGCGCGCCAGGCAGGTGCTGGACGGCGTCGACCACGTCTACGCGCGGCGCTACCTGCCGATGGCGATCGAGCGCTACAAGTACCCGTCGCAGTCGCAGATCTGACGCGCATGCGTCAGCCCGCGTAGATCATCTTCCGCGTCATGCCGCCGTCGGCGACGAACTCCTGGCCGGTCACGAATCCGGCCGCGTCCGACAGCAGGAACACGCACAGCGCGGCGATGTCCGCCGGCACGCCCACGCGCCCGACCGGGTGGTGGGCGTGGTCGGCGCGGCGCAGCGCCGCATAGTCGCCGGTGTCGATCCAGCCCGGACTGATCGCATTGACCCGCACCGTCGGCCCCAGGCTGATCGCGAGCGCATGGGTCAGGGCCAGCAGCCCGCCCTTGCAGGCGGCATAGGCCTCGGTCTCCGGCTCCGACTGGTGCGCGCGGGTGGAGGCGATGTTGACGATCGCGCCGCGATCCCGGCCGAGCGCCTCGGCCGCGTGCCTGGCGAAGAGCATCGCGGCGGTGAGGTTGATCGCGAGCCTGCGGTTCCAGTCGGCGAGGTCGAGCTTCGCCACCGGCCCGGTCACGGGGTCGGCGATGTTGGCGTTGTTGACCACGCCGTCGAGGCGCCCGAAACGCTTCAGCGCCGCGGCCACCGCGGCGGCGACCTGCGCCTCCCTGGCCACGTCGGTCCTCCGGAACAGCACGCGCTCGCCGGCGCTCCAGTCCTGCGCGGTGCGCCGGCCGGCCTCGCCGTCCTGGTCGAGCGCCACCACGCTGCCGCCGGCGGCGAGCACGCCTTCGCAGATCGCGCGGCCGATGCCGTGCGCGGAGCCGGTGACCAGCACCACGCGGCCGGCGAGCGGTGCGGCGGAGACGACGGGAACCTCGGGGGGCTTGGACGGCATGCGCGACTCCAGCGGACGGGATGGCGTCGCCGTGCGCGGGTCAGCCGATGGCGGCGTCGGCCACCCTCGCCGCAGCACGGCCGCGCGGCACGTCGACGGTCGCCAGGATCGCGAGGCCGGCGACGAAGAACAGTGAAGTCGCCAGCATGGCGATGCGGTAGTCGCCGCCGCTGGCCCAGCTCACCGCACCGAAGGCCAGCGGCCCGATCACCGAGGACAGCTTGACCGCCAGCCCCCACAGCCCGAACACCTCGGCCTCGCGCCGCGCCGGGCACAGATAGCCCACCAGCGCGCGCCCTGCCGACTGCGATGCGCCCAGCGCGAGCCCGGCGACGTTGGCCGCCACCCAGACCAGGCGCCGGTCCTCGGCGAACCAGAACAGCCCGATCGCCGCGAGCCAGGCCACCAGGGTGATCGCCAGCGTCGGCCGGTGCCCCAGGCGGTCCTGGACCAGCCCGAACACCAGGGCGCCGACCGCGGCGGTGACGTTCACCACCATGATCAGCACGATGCTCTCGGTGGTGCTGAAGCCCAGCGCCTGCTCGGTGAAGATCGCGGCGATCGTGATCACGGTCATGACCCCGGCCTGGTAGCACACGATGCACAGCAGGAAGCGGCGCAGGTCGATCAGGCCTTCGCTCTCGAGCAGCGCCTGGCGCAGGCGCGCGAACGAGGTCCGCCACAGCCCGCTGCGCGCCGGCTGCGGACGCGCGCGCTCGCGCAGCACCAGCAGGGTCGGCAGCGCGGCGAGCAGGAAGGCCGCGGCGGTGATCAGCATGGTCTGCGGCACCACCGCGGACGCATCCACGCCGAAGGCGGCGGCGCCGGCCATGATCCACCACAGGCATACGCCCAGAATCAGCAGCCCGCCGACGTAGCCGAAGCCCCAGCCGTAGCCCGACAGCCGGCCCATGCCGTCCTCGCTGGCGAGCTCGGGCAGGAAGGCGGCGATCACGTTCTCGCCGGTGCCGAACGCGGCATTGGTCACCACCACCAGCGCGATCGCCAGCGCCACCGAGCCCGGCCCGCAGGCGGCCAGCGCCGCGGTGCCGGCGACGCACACCGCGGTGGTGATCGCCAGCAGGAACTTCTTGCGCGCGCGCAGGTCCGCCCACGCCCCCAGCGCCGGCGCGGTGACGGCGACCAGCAGGTAGCTCAGCGACAGCGCCAGGGTCCAGGCGAACGTCGCCCAGTCCGCGCCGTCGGCCACCACCCGCACGAAGTAGGCGTTGAACACCGCGGTGATGACCACGGTGGTGTAGCCGGAGTTGGCGAAGTCGTATCCCGCCCACGCCCACAGCTCGCGGCGCTGGACGGGCGGGAGGTCGGCGGGATGGGTACGGCGGAGGGTGGGCATGGCTGGACAGGGGAAGCGGGAGGGGAACGGCAGGAAGCGGGAATGGGGACCTCGATTCCCTGCGGCCTGCAGCCTCGTACAGTGGATCGGCGCGGTGACGGACCGGCTACGGCAATGATCGGGCGCGGCCGGATCGGAGCCTGCGCCCGCCGCGTGGGTCGCGGCTGAAGCCGCTCCTACAGGGAATGCGGGCGGACCGGTGTCCGGAGCCTCGGGGCCCGGTTCCCGCTTCCCTCTTCCCGCCGACTCCAATCAGAACGGCTTGGCCAGCACCAGGAACACGATCGCCACCAGCAGCAGGACCGGGAGCTCGTTGAACCAGCGCAGGGTCTTCGCCGCGGGCAGTGCACCGCCGCGGCCGGCCTTCTTCAGCCAGCGCCCGCTGATCGTGTAGTACACGAGCAGCAGCACGACCAGGCCCAGCTTGGCGTGCAGCCAGCCGCCGGCGATGCCGAAGTGCAGCCACAGCGCGAGCCCCAGCACGAAGGCGATGCCGAACATGACGTGGCCGAAGCGGTACAGGCGCCGCCCCATCAGCACCAGGCGCTCCCGCACCGCGGCCTCGCCGGCGACCTCCGCCAGGTTCACCAGGATGCGCGGCAGGTAGAACACCGTCGCCATCCAGGCGATCACGAAGACGAGGTGGAAGGTCTTGGTCCAGAGATAGGCCATCGTGCGGTCCAGGCGGTGGGAACGCCGAGCATGATGCCAGCCGCCCCGAGCCCACGCCCCTGTAGGAGCGGCTTCAGCCGCGCCCCCCCCTGCACCACCCGCCGATGCATGCCCCTCGGGGCTGAAGCCCCTCCCACAGGGGCGCCGCCCCGACGTCGAGACCGTCCTCAGCCCCTCAGCGCCCTTGCGTGATGCCGCAGGTGGTCCTCGACGAAGCTCTGGATGAACCAGTAGCTGTGGTCGTAGCCGGCCTGCATGCGCAGCTCGAGCGGCTGGCCGGCCTCGCGGCAGGCTTCCTCGAACACCTCGGGACGCAGCTGGCCGGCGAGGAACTGGTCGGCATCGCCCTGGTCGATGAGGATGGTGCCGTCGAAGCGGCGGCCCTCGCGCACCAGCGCCGTGGCGTCGTACGCGCCCCAGGCGGCGCGGTCGTCGCCGAGGTAGCGCGGCAGCGCCTTCTCGCCCCACGGCACCTGCGCCGGCGCGACGATCGGCGCGAACGCCGACACGGAGCGGTAGCGGCCCGGGTTCTTCAGCGCGATGGTCAGTGCGCCGTGGCCGCCCATCGAGTGCCCGAAGATCCCGGTGCGCGCGACGTCGACCGGCTGCTGCCCGGCGATCAGCGCCGGCAGCTCCTCGACCACGTAGGAGTACATGCGGAAGCGCTCGGCATACGGCGCCTGCGTCGCATCGAGGTAGAAGCCGGCGCCCTCGCCGAAGTCCCAGTCGGTGGTGATGCCCTCGATGCCGGTGTCGCGCGGGCTGGTGTCGGGCGCGACCAGCATCAGTCCGAGTTCGGACGCCACCCGCTGTGCGCCGGCCTTGATCGGGAAGGTCTCCTCGGTACAGGTCAGGCCGGCGAGGTAGTACAGCACCGGGACCGGACCGTCCTCCGCCGCCGGCGGCCGGTACACGGAGAAGCGCATCGCGCCTCCGGTCTCGCGCGAGATATGCCGGTAGGTGCCCTGCACGCCGCCGAAGCAGCGCTGCTCGGAGATGGTCTCGATGCTCATCGTGGATCCTCCCGTGGTGTCGTGGTGATCGGCCCGCCGGCGGGCTTCAGCTGCCGCGCGGCGCGAACATGATGATGCCCATTCCGGTGAGCGCGAAGGCGGCGCCCACCAGGTCCCAGGTTCCCGGGCGCACGCCGTCGACCCGCCACAGCCACAGCAGGGCGACGGCGACGTATACCCCACCGTAGGCCGCGTAGACCCGGCCGGTCGCGGTGGGATGCAGGCTCAGCAGCCACACGAACAGCGCCAGCGCGGCCGCCGCAGGGACGAGCAGCCACGCGCTTCGCCCCTGGCGCAGCCACAGCCAGGGCAGATAGCAGCCGACGATCTCGGCCAGCGCGGTCGCCACGAACAGCAGGAAGGTCTTCATGGCGCCGCGCCCGCCGCGGTCAGTACAGCACCACCGAGCGGATCGACTCGCCCGAGTGCATCAGGTCGAAGGCACGGTTGATGTCGTCCAGAGGCATGGTGTGGGTGATCATCGGGTCGATCTCGATCCTGCCGTCCATGTACCAGTCGACGATCTGCGGCACGTCGGTGCGCCCGCGCGCGCCGCCGAACGCCGAGCCGCGCCAGTTGCGGCCGGTGACCAGCTGGAACGGCCGGGTCGAGATCTCCTGACCCGCGCCGGCCACGCCGATGATCACCGAGGTGCCCCAGCCCTTGTGCGCGCACTCCAGCGCCTGGCGCATCACCTTCGTGCTGCCGATGCACTCGAAGGTGTAGTCGGCACCGCCCTTGGTCAGCGACACCAGGTAGGGCACCAGGTCGCCCTCGACCTCGGCCGGGTTGACGAAGTGGGTCATGCCGAAACGCTCGGCCATGGCCTTCTTGCCGGGGTTGAGGTCGACGCCCACGATCATCGACGCACCGGCCAGGCGCGCGCCCTGGATCACGTTGAGGCCGATGCCGCCGAGGCCGAACACCACCACCTTGGACCCCACCTCGACCTTGGCCGTGTACACCACCGCGCCGATGCCGGTGGTCACGCCGCAGCCGATGTAGCAGACCTTGTCGAACGGCGCGTCCTGGCGGATCTTCGCCAGCGCGATCTCCGGCAGCACGGTGAACTGGGCGAAGGTCGAGGTGCCCATGTAGTGGTGGATCTTCTCGCCGCCGATGGAGAAGCGGCTGCTGCCGTCGGGCATCAGGCCGCGCCCCTGCGTCTCGCGGATGGACTGGCAGAGGTTGGTCTTGGGATTGAGGCAGTACTCGCACTGCCGGCACTCGGGCGTGTACAGCGGGATGACGTGGTCGCCCTTCTTCAGCGAGGTCACCCCCGGGCCGACGTCCACCACCACGCCGGCGCCCTCGTGTCCGAGGATGGCCGGGAACAGGCCCTCCGGGTCGTCGCCCGACAGGGTGAAGGCGTCGGTGTGGCACACGCCGGTGGCCTTGAGCTCGACCAGCACCTCGCCGGCGCGCGGGCCTTCCAGGTCGACGGTCTCGATGGTGAGCGGGGCTCCGGCCCTGTGGGCGACGGCGGCGCGGACTTGCATGGCGTTTCCTCATGAACGGACAGCGGACCGGGCAGTGTAGGTGCTGCGCGCCGGCCGGGTCGGGACCACGTGCGGGAAGCTGGGGCCGCAGCCCCGTATCATGCGCGGCCCGTCCCGTTCCGCCACGCCCGCCCATGCCCTACACGCCCATCGTCGGCACGCTCGGTTACGTGCTCTCGCGCGACCGCCGCCAGGTCCTGATGATCCACCGCAACGCGCGCCCCGAGGACGAGCACCTCGGCAAGTACAACGGCCTCGGCGGCAAGCTGGAGCGCGACGAGGACGTGGTCGCGGGCATGCGCCGCGAGATCATGGAGGAGGCCGGCATCGCCTGCACCGAGATGACCCTGCGCGGGACCATCAGCTGGCCCGGCTTCGGCCGCAACGGCGAGGACTGGCTCGGCTTCGTGTTCGTGATCACCGCCTTCGAGGGCGAGGCCTACACCAGCAATGCCGAGGGCACGCTGGAGTGGAAGCCGCTCGACCGCATCATGGAGCTGCCGATGTGGGAGGGCGACCGCGAGTTCCTGCCCCTGGTCTTCGACGACGACCCGCGCGCCTTCCACGGCGTCATGCCCTACGCGCAGGGCCGCATGCAGTCCTGGCACTACAGCCGGATCTGAGCGGGCTCAGGCATCGCGCAGGCGCAGCACCATCGCGAAGCCCCCGGCTTCGCGCACGGCCTCGAGGCTGCCGCCGTGCAGCCGCGCGACGCGCTCCACGATCGCCAGCCCCAGTCCGCTGCCGCCGCCCTCGCCGCGCGCGAAGGGCTGCAGCAGTCGCGCGAAGGTTTCCGCGTCGAGGCCGGCGCCGCCGTCCGCGACCTCCAGCCGCCAGCCGTGCCCAGCCGGGCGCAGGCGCAGGGCGAACGGCGCGCGCCCATGGCGTTCCGCGTTGACCACCAGATTCTCCACCGCGCGCGTCAGCGCCATCGGCTTGCCGCGCAGCGGCGCGGCGGGCGGGAGCTCCAGGGCCCAGGCGCCGCGCGCGGCATCGGTCGCGCCGCGGCAGACGGCGGCGAGGTCGAGCGGCTCGCTGGCCTCGTCGCGGCCGTCGCGCGCATAGGCGATGAACTGGGCCAGGATCGCGTCCATCTCGGCGACGTCGCGCTGCACCCCTTCGCTGAGCCCGCGGTCGGTGTCCGGCATCAGCGCGATCGCGAACTGCATGCGCGTCAGCGGCGTGCGCAGGTCGTGCGAGATGCCGGCGAGCATCAGCGCGCGCTCGCTGGCGGCGACGCGCACGTCCGTGCTCGCCGCGGCCAGCGCGTCGGCGAGCCGGTGCAGCTCGTGCGGCGCGTCAGCCGGCAGTGGCGCCAGCGTCTCGCCGCGGGCGATCCCGGGCGCCGCCATGGCCAGGCGGCGCAGCGACCGGACCAGGCGGCCGGCGTACCAGCCGGCGACCAGCCACACCAGCAGCGCGCAGCCGAGCATCAGCAGGACCGGGATGCCGAGCGGCAGGCGCCGCCCCGCAGTCGAAGGCACCGCGACCCACAGGCCCGGCGCGTCCAGGCGCAGCCACAGCCCGGGCTCGCCGTCGACCTCGCCGGCCACCAGCGCACGCCCCGGGTCGAGCACCTCCGGCGCCCGCGCCAGCAATGCACGCGCGGCGGGGCGGCCGGCGCGCGGCGGCCGGGCCGCCGCCGGCGGCGCCTGCGTCCGTACCACAAAGCCGAGATGGCGCAGCCGCGCCGCTGCCGCGTCGCGCTCCGCGCCCGCGACCAGGGCCGACAGCGCCGCGCCGTGCTGGTCGAGCACGCGCAGCGCCTGTTCGGCGCCCGGCCGCACGGCGAGTTCGCGCACCAGCAGCATGCCCAGCAGCGCTGCGCCGGCAAGGACCAGCAGGATCACCCACGCGAGCTGCCCGAACACCGAACGCGGCGGCATCCTCACTCCCCCGCCGCCGGCGGCACGAAGACGTAGCCCACGCCCCACACGGTCTGGATCAGCCGCGGATGGCGCGGATCGTCCTCGAGCAGCTTGCGCAGGCGCGCGATCATCACGTCCATGCTGCGCTCGAAGGCCTCGTGCTCGCGGCCGCGCGACAGGCTCATCAGGCGGTCGCGGGTGAGCGGCTGGTGCGGATGCGCGACCAGCACCGCCAGCACCGCGAATTCGCCGGTGGTCAACGGCAGGGGGCGCCCGTCGCGGCACAGCTCGCGGCGCGCGGTGTCGAGGGTGAAGGAACCGAAATGCCTGGGGCCGCCATCGGGACGCGGCGCGCCCGGCCCGGGCTGCCGCGCGCGGCGCAGCACCGCACGGATGCGGGCGAGCAGCTCGCGCGGGTTGACCGGCTTGGGCAGATAGTCGTCGGCGCCGAGTTCGAGCCCGAGGATGCGGTCGATCTCGTCGCCCTTGGCGGTGAGCATCACCACCGGCGTGGCGTCCTCGCTGCCGCGCAGGCGCCGGCAGATCTCCAGGCCGTCCTCGCCCGGCAGCATCAGGTCGAGCACGATCAGGTCGTAGTGCCCGCGCGCGAGCGCCTGCCGCATCGCCGTCCCGTCGCCCACGCCACGCACCGCGAAGCCGTTCTGCTCGAGATAGCGCGCCAGCAGGTCGCGCAGGCGCACGTCGTCGTCGACCAGCAGCAACCGGGGGAGGGAGTCCATCGCGGCCACTATCGCGGGCGCCGCGTGTCGGCGGCAAGGAGCGCGGACTACGCCGGATGCAAGCGGATGTGTCCGCGCTCGCCAGGCCAACACATCCGTTTGCATCCGGCGTCGCCGGCGACACAGACGGCGCCACCGTGCGCCCTAGCCTGTCGCTGTCGCCGCTGCCGGCGCGGCCCGCATGCCCGCCGCAGCGACGGCTTCCCCAACCCAAGGATGCCCCCATGAAAGCAGCCCCCCTGCTGATGTCGATCACCCTGCTTGGCGCCGGCCTGTGCGCCTCGATCCCCGACGCCGCCGCGCAGCGGACGCGCGAACGCAGCGCCTCGCGCACCGCACCCGGCAACGCCAGCGTCGGCGCCGCCGCCAGCGGCCCGCGCGGCGACGCGATGCGGCAGCGTGAACGCAGCCTCGACGATGACCGCTATGCCTCCGCACGCAGCGCCAGCATCGCCGGCGTCGATGGCGGCAGCGCCTCGCGCTGGCGCAGCGCAGACCGCGACGGCGACACCGGCTCGGTCGAGCGCGGCGGCGAATTCACCGGCCCGGAAGGCGCAAGCGGAAGCACCAGCGCGAGCCGTACACACGGCGACGGCAGCGCCGAAGGCGGCCGCACCGCCACGGTCACCGGACGCGACGGGAACACGATCACCTCCACCCGCGCCTGGGAGGCCGACGCCGACGGCGGCACCCGCAGCCGGACCGTGCGCTGCACCGACGCCGACGGCGCCACCATCGACTGCCACTGAGGAAGCCCATGATGACCATCCGGATCCACATCACCCCCGTCGCCATCGGCCTCGCCGCCCTCGGCGTCGCCGCCCTCCTCGCCACGAGCGCCGCCGCCGCCCAGTCCGGAGATGCGCGCCAGCAACGCCTGCAGGCCCTGCAGGAGCGCATGGCCGCCGCCGACACCGACGGCGACGGCGCCTACAGCCGCGCCGAGGTGGAGGCCGGCTTCCCGCGGATGGCAGAGCACTTCGACCAGGCCGATACCGACGGCGACGGCCTCCTCACCCGCGAGGAGCTGCGCGCGCTGGCGCAGGCTGCCGGGCGCCGCATGCGCTGATGCGCGCAACGCGGCGTGCGCAGGGACGCGCGCGCCGCACCCGGCGCCGGGCCATCACTCGCCGGCGCGGGCCTCGCGCGGATCCTGGGCATGCTCGATGCCGACGTTGCTCGACGCGGCGTCGTAGACCGCGGTGTCGAGCAGCCCCTGCTCGCGCGCGACCAGGACCGGCACCAGCATCTGCCCGGTCACGTTGGTCATGGTCCGCATCATGTCGAGCACGCGGTCGATCGCCAGCAGCAGGCCGAGGCCCTCCAGCGGCAGCCCGGCGGCCGACAGCACGACCGTCGCCATCACCACCGCGGTGCCGGGCACGCCCGCGGTGCCGAAGCTGCCGAGCACCGAGGCCAGCAGGATCGCCACGTACTGCGCCAGGCTCAGGTCGAGGTGGAAGTACTGGGCGATGAAGATCGAGGCGAGCGCCGGATAGATCGCGCCGCAGCCGTCCATCTTGATGCTGGCGCCCAGCGGCACCGCGAACGCGGCGTAGTCGCGGTCGACGCCCAGGTTGTGGGTGACCGCACGCAGCGCCACCGGCATCGAGGCGAAGCTGGAGGAACTGACGAAGGCGACCTGCATCCCCGGCGCCGCGCCGCGGAAGAACTTCAGCGGGTTGAGCCCGTGCGCGAGAAGCAGCCCTCCGTAGACGATCACGATGTGCAGCGCGCAGGCCACGTACAGCGCGACGACGAAGCTGCCCAGCGGCAGCAGGCGCTCGAACCCATAGGCGCCGACCAGAGCGGCGATCAGACCGAAGGTGCCGAACGGGGTGAACTCGAGCACGAAGCGGGTGACCTGGATCATCGCATCGCTGGCCTGGCCGACCAGGGCGCGCAGCGCGGCGGTGCGCTCGCCGAGCCTGACCAGGGCGAAGCCGAGCAGGCCGGCGAAGAAGATCACCTGCAGGATCCGGCCCTCGGCCAGCGCCCGGAACGGATTGGCCGGCACCACGTCGAGCAGCACCTGCACCGGCGTCGGCACCTCGCGCGGGACGTAGTCCGCCGCGATCTGCAGGCCGCTGACGCCGAGTCCGGGATTGACCACGTGCGCGACCGCCAGCCCGACGCCGACCGCCAGCGCCGCCGTCGCCGCGAACCAGGCGAAGGTGCGCCCGCCCAGCGCGGCGATCGACTTCTGCCCCTGCAGCGCGGCGACCGCATTGATCACCGCGAAGAACACCAGCGGCGTGGCGATCATCTTGATCAGGGTGACGTAGATCGTGCCCAGCGGCTGGAACCAGGTCTCCGCCGCCGGCCCCACCGCCCAGCCGACCACGGCGCCGAGCATGAAGCCGCCGAGCACGCGCTGCCAGAACGGGATGCGGAACCAGGTTGAGAGGGCGGTGGACATGGGCGTTCCGGGGCGCGGGGTGCCGCACGGCATCCTTGGCGGGACGCGGCACCTTACCCAAGCCGCCGCGCCCGCGCGACGCGACCGGGCGCTCGACAGTGTTCCAGTGCGGCCCGGCCGCGATCCGCCCTTCAGTCCTGCCGGCGGCGGCCGATAAGCTTCACGTCCCTTCCCGCGCCTCGCGAGCCCAGCCCTGAACGCCATCGCGGCCGACGCCGACGGTTCCAGCATCCGCGATGCGGCACGCATCGACGCCCTGCTGCGCGCGATGCAGGCGCGCAACTGCCTGCTGGACGCCCAGCTGGGCGGCACGCCGCGCACCTTCCTGACCGCGGTGCTGGGGATCGAGGACGCGCGCCTGCTGCTCGACGTGGCGCCCGACCCTGCGCTCAACCGCCTGGTCGCCGACGGCGGCACCCTGCTGTGCCGGAGCCGGCTGGACGGCGTGCAGATCCACTTCGGCTGCGGGCCGGTGCGGCCGGCCCGCCACGAGGGACGCGACGCCTTCGCCGTCCCGCTGCCGGAGGAGCTGGTCGAGGTCCAGCGCCGGGAATACCACCGCCTCGAGGTTTCGCCGGTCGCGCCACTGACCTGCCACATCGACGGCCTCGCCGACAACGCGTCGCTGCGCGCGGACGTTGCCGACATCTGCGCCGGCGGCGTCGGCCTGCGCCTGCCGGCCGACGACGAGCGCTTCGTGATCGGCACCCAGCTGCAGACCTGCCGCATGCGGCTCCCCGACGAGGGCGAGCTGCGCTTCGCGCTGGCCGTGCGCCACCTCGAGCCGGTCACCGTACGCGGCATCGGGATGCGCCACGCCGGCTGCGAGTTCCTGCGGCCCAGCGGCATGTTCCAGCGCGCGCTGCAGCGCTACGTCATGCGCCTGGAGCGCGATCGCCTGGCCCAGGCGCGCGGGCTGCGCTGAGCGCGTCGCCGCGGCGCCGCCCGCGCGTCGCGCGCTCCGCACTCATGGATCGGACCCGGCACCGGTGCGCGCGGCGAGCGCAGCGCGCAGCGCCGGCAGCAGCGCTGCCGGTTCGCTCCGCCGCACGCGCACGGCCGGGGTGCCGTGCCAGTCGGCGCAGCGCCGCAGCGCCGCGGCGAGATCCGCCGCCAGCGCCGCCGACACCCGCACGCCCGGCTCCAGCCACAGGCCCTTGACCTCGAACACGCCCTCCGCGCGGTGGGCCTTGGCGTCGAGCCGTCCGACCAGCGCCCCGCGGCGCAGGATCGGCAGCACGAAGTAGCCGTAGCGCCGCTTGGGCGCCGGCACGTAGCACTCGATCCGGTAGTCGAAGCCGAACAGCGCGGCGGCGCGGGCGCGGTCCCAGACGACCGGGTCGAAGGGCGACAGCAGGGTCGTATGCCGGGCCCGCAGCCGGCCCGCCGCCGCATCGGCCAGCCCATCGGCGTGGTCGCGGTGGACGTAGCCCGGATGGCGCCAGCCCTCCACCTCGACCGGCCGCAGCAGCCCCGCCCCGCACAGCGGTTCGAGCTCGGCATCGCCGATGCGCGGCGCGATCCGGAAGTAGTCCGCGATCCAGCGCGCCGGCGCGATCCCCAGCGCCCGTACCGCATCGACGATCATGCGCCGGCGCCGCGCGGCCGGGTCCAGCGCCGGCGGAACCGTCACGCCGGCATGCGCGAGCACCCGTTCACGCAGGTCGTAGACGCGCTGGAAGCGCTCGCGCCGCGCCACCATCAGTGCGCCGAGCGCGAACCAGGCCTCCATGCAGCGCTTCTCCAGCTTCCAGTCCCACCAGCCGGCGGCGCTGGTCTCGCGCGCGAAATCGCTGGAGCGCACCTCCCCGTGCGCGCGCACATGCGCAAGCAGCGCCGCCATCGCCTGCGGATGCGCATCGCGCATGCGGTGCGCATTACGCAACGCCCAGTGTCGCGCCGGGGCATCCGCATCGGCCGCGTGCAGCGCCAGCGCGTCGATCGGCGCGAAGCAGGCCTCGTGCGCCCAGGTCTCGAAGATCGCGCCGTCGGCGAGCGCCGCATCCAGCCACGCCGGATCGTAGGCGCCCAGCCGCGAGAACAGCACGAGGTAGGGACTGCGGGCGACGACGTGGATGGTGTCGATCTGCAGCAGGCGCATGCGCGCGATCGCCGCGACCACGTCCTCCGGGCGGGCGCGTCGCCGCGGCGGTCCCGCCAGGCCCTGGGCATGCAGGTGCAGGACGCGCGCCTGCGCCAGCGTCAGGGCGGTTTCGCCTCTCGCGAGATCCATTGCGCACACTCCAATGACGTTCCTGCGAAGCCGCGCGCCGGCGCGTTGGGCAGGGCTCAGGCGCCGGCGGCGACAATGCCGCCGGTCATCGACGACCGGAGCGCGCATCCTCCCGCGCCACGGCTCCGGCGACCGGTGGCCAGCGCGGCGACGCGCAAGCATTACATCTCTCTCCCCAGGCGGATCGCCCGATCCGCCCTTTTTTTGCGCCGGGAAGCGGCGGGGCGCCGGCGCCGCTTGCGACAATCCGCCTTCCTTTCCCGCGGCGGCGCCGATGACCAAGATCTACGACCAGGCCTACTTCGACCGCTGGTACCGCCAGCGCGGCATCGGTGCCGGCGCGCTTGCGCACAAGGTGGCGGCGGCGGTGGCGGTGGCCGAGTACCACCTCGGGCGGCCGCTCCGCTCGGTGCTCGATGTCGGCTGCGGCGAGGGCGCGTGGCTGGCGCCGCTGCGCAGGCTGCGCCCCCGGGTCGCGTACCTGGGCCTGGATCCGAGCGAGTACGCGGTCGCCCGCTATGGCCGCAGCCGCAACCTGCGGCCGGCGCGCTTCGGCGACATGGCGGCGCTGCGACCCGGCCCGCCGGTCGACCTGCTGGTGTGCAGCGACGTCATGCACTACGTGGCGGACGCCGAGCTGCGCCGCGGCCTGTCCGGCTTCGGCGAGCTCTGCCACGGCGTCGCCTTCCTCGAGGTCTACGGCGAGGACGACGCCATCGACGGCGACATGGACGGCTTCATCCGCCGCCCCGCCCGCTTCTATCGGCGCGCGTTCGAGCGCGCCGGCTTCGCCTTCTGCGGCCCGCACTGCTGGCTGTCGCCGGCGCGGCGCGAGGACGCCGCACGGCTGGAGACCGCCTGAGCCTGCTCAGTCGGTCGGCCTGCGCACCAGCAGGTGCCTGGCGAACTGCGCGTGCATCCAGCCCAGCCCGCGCGCCACGTGCAGGGTGGCCACGACCAGCAGCACACCCGCCGCACAGGTCAGCGGCAGCGCCCATGGCGACAGCGCGGTGAGGTCGAACTCGCCCAGCATCACCACCACGTCGTCGAAGACCGACAGCAGCGGGGCGACGGCGATCGCGAGCGAGGTCGCCAGCAGCACGGTCACGAGCGTGAAGTAGACGAAGCCCAGCGGCAGCATCAGCAGCAAGTAGAGCAGCGTGCTCCAGGTGCGCGGGTCGGTGAACATCGCCCCGATCCGCGCCAGCCAGGGCTGGTCGCGGTGTGCATACACCGGGCGCCGCGGCATGCGTTCGCCCAGCATCGCCTCCACGATCCGCCCCTCGACCAGGGACAGCACACGCACCGTGGCGAAGAACAGCACCACCACGGGGATGCCGACGATCAGGATCGACAGCCCGGCCGACAGCGCGATGCCGGTGACCACCCAGCTGAAGTAGAAGGTGCCGGTCGCCAGCGACAGCGCGAGGTAGAACAGCGCGCCGTAGGTGCGCGGCTCGACGGCGACCGCGAAGAAGCGCGCGAGGATGCCGCGGGCGGGCGGTGCAGGCGGCGGACGCAGGGCGCGCTGCACCGTGACCTCCTGATCCAGGTAGATCCCGGCGACCTCCTCGGGCGCGCCGTAGCTCGCGGCGATCTCGGCGATCACCTCGCGCTGCGGACGACCGGGCTGTTCGGCCAGCGCGCCGCGCAGGTATTCCTCGGCGTCGTACAGCGCGTCCTGGACCAGCGCGGGGTCGGCCGCGCGCAGGGCCCGGCGCAGCTGGGCCAGGTAGTCGTCGATGGTGCTCGGCAGGACGGCGTTCACGATGGCACTCCCTTCAGGACGAAATCGACCGCGCGGCGCGTGGCCGACCAGCTGGCGGTCCAGTCGCGCAGGACCCCGCGGCCGGTGGCGGTGATGGCGTAGTAGCGTCGCGGCGGCCCGCTCGCCGACGGCTCCACGTGGCTGTCGAGCAGGCCGGCGGCGGCCAGGTTGCGCAGCACCGGATACAGCGCGCTCTGCTTGCCGGCGACCACCCCGGCGGCGGTTTCCAGGCGACGGGCGATCTCGTAGCCGTACATCGGCTGCCGCGCCGCCGCGAGCACCGCCAGCAGCACCAGCGAAGTGGTGCCGGCGGCCAGCTCCTTCTCGAACTTGCGGCGGTGTGCATCGATGTCGTGCATGGTCGGCCCCGGACGATCTACGCACCTCATCCTAGTGTGGAGTCCGCACTAGTTCCCGGGCCGTTGGTCATGCTTCCGGGCGGATGCGCGGCGTTGACGCCTCCTCGCCCACTCTCGCCCGCCACGACAACCGCTGGAGCACGTCCGCCATGCACACCGTCCGCATCCGTTTCACGGGCAACGAGGACGCCGCCAACGCCCTCATGAGCACGCTGCTGGCGGTGCCGGGCGTGGAGCACGTCGAGGAGGTCGACGACCTCATGCTCGACCTCGAGGACGACGACTCCAGCTCCGCCGGCCTGCGTTCCGACGGCGGCGGCACCGAGACCCACGACATCGAGATCGAGGCGCCGAACGCGGAAGCCGTGCGCCGCATCCACGAGCTGGCCGAGGCGGTCGCCTTCGACATGGAGGGTGCGGTCGAATTCGTCGACGAGTTCTGACCGCCCTGCGCTAGGCTTCCCGCCATCGTGCGGCGCCCGCCGCGCCTGGGGAGCCTCGCGCATGACCTCGATCCTCCGCACGCGGCTGGCGTGCGCCCTCGCCCTGGCCGGCGCCCTCGCCGCCTCCGCACGCGCCGCGGACCCGCCGGCGCCACCGACGACCGCCGAGGTGCTGGCCGCGAGTGCCGCCTCGGACTGGCGCACGCCGGAGCCGGAGAACCTGCTCTACCTCGACACCGCGGACGGCCGCGCGGTCATCGAACTCGCGCCCGCCTTCGCACCGCGCCACGCGGAGAACATCCGCGCCCTGGCGCGCGGCCGCTTCTGGGACGGGCTCCACATCTATCGGGTGCAGGACAACTACGTCGTGCAGTGGGGCGATGCCGATGCCGGCGAGCCCGGCAAGGCGCGCGCCCTGGGCGCGGCGCGGACGGCGCTGCCGGCCGAGTTCGACCGCGCCTCCGACGGCCTCGCCTTCACCCGGCTCGCCGACGGCGACATCTACGCGCCCGAGGTAGGCTGGTCCGGCGGCTTCCCCGCCGCACGCGATCCGGCCACCGGCCGCGCCTGGCTCGCGCACTGCTACGGCATGGTCGGCGCCGGCCGCGACATGGCGGCCGACAGCAGCAACGGCGCCGAGCTCTACACGGTGATCGGCCACGCGCCGCGCCACCTCGACCGCAACATCACCGTGGTCGGTCGCGTCCTGCGCGGGATCGAGCACCTGTCCGCGTTGCCGCGCGGCACCGGCGACCTCGGTTTCTACACCGATCCGTCGCAGCGCGTGCCGATCCGGTCGCTGCGGCTGGCGGCCGACGTGCCGCCGGCCGAGCGCGAGCCGCTCGAGGTGCTGCGCACCGACACCCCGACCTTCGAGCGCCTGGTCGAGGCGCGCCGCAACCGGCGCGAGTCCTGGTTCATCGACCCGGTCGGCCACGTCGAGCTGTGCAACGTGCCGATCCCGGTGCGCACGCCGGGCGACTGACGGCACCGCGGTTCAGGCGGACCGGGGCTCGCCGCGCGGCTTGGCTTCCCAACGCAGGTCGCCGATGGCGTGGAAGGCGTTCACCGAATCGAACACCTCGGTCATCGTCGCCTTCGCGGCTTCGGCGATCTCGTGCAGCCGCCTCGGCTGCATCATCGCCGAGGCGATGCGCGCGTGGTGCGGGTAGTCATGGATGATGTCGAGCCAGCGGGTGATCCAGAACGTGCCGGCGCGGTCGAATTGCGGCTCGAGGCGGCCATCCGAGGTCAGCAGCCGGTCCATCCACAGCAGGCGCCGCCACGGGCGCAGCGTGCCGGCGGCATGCAGGTCGGCGATCTCCGCGCTGGACAGCGGCTGCCAGTCGGAGCGCTTCAGCGACTGCAGGCAGTAGAGCTCGAGCTCCGGCAGCGGCGCCGGGCTGTCGTAGCTCTCCTGTTTGGGATCGAGCACCAGCGGCGGCAGCCCCATCAGCTCCAGGCGTGCCGGCGCGGCGAGGATGGGATGCCGCAGGTAGTCGCGCAGCGGCCACGGCCCCCCGCCCTGGAAGGCCTGCGGCACCGCCACGGGATCGGCGATACCCGCGCCGCCGGGCTCCTCGGCCTCGAACGTGGTCTCGCGCCGGGTCTCGCTGCGCGCCCGGCTGCGGGCGGTCGGCCGGCCCTCGCGTTCCTCGAGTGCGGCGTTGCCGAGCGAGTCGGGCACCAGCATGCGCACGTCGTCGGCCATCGGGTCGCGCCGGAACAATGCGTCGTGGTCGAGGTCCTGCGCCGCCGCGCCGCGCTGCCAGGCCCCTGCGCCGAGGTCGCCGTCCGGTACCGCGGACAGCAGGTTCGGATCGACCTGGAGGCCGGCATCGTCGCCGATGTCCATGACGAAGAAGTCGGCACCGTGCGAGATCAGCGGCACCGGCGCGATGATGCTGCCCGGGTCGAAGCCGTCGAGCAGCGCGACCAGGTCGTCCTCGCGCAGGGGCAGCGGGAGATAGCGGTCGGCCGGCAGCGGATCGCCCTCGCGCCAGATCTCCGCGCAGGCGACGCCGCGCTCGAGGGTGCGCTGGTGCGCGGCCTCGCCGGCGACGCTGGCGCGGTCGACCAGCACCAGGTCGGCGTGGATCTCCGCGCCCATCTCCCACGTGCGCCTGAGACGGCCGCGCAGCTTGCGCAGCATCAGGCGCAGGTGCGCGACGTCCTCGTCGCTGCCCCCGATGTAGTCGATGACGTGATCCGCAGCCATGCGCCGCGCCGTTGCTCCCCTGGCCGATCGGCCATTGTAGGGCGCCGCGGCAGCGGATGGCCGCGTTTCCGCCGCCGGATGGCGCAACCGGGCAGCGCATCGGCGCTAGCATGGTGCGCCACGCCGCGCAGGCCTCCGATGCCCGCACCGCCCTACGCCGGTCTCGACCCCGACACCATCCTCGACGCCGTCGACGCGCTCGGCCTGCGCAGCGACGGCCGCATCCTGGCCCTCAACAGCTACGAGAACCGCGTCTACCGGGTGGGACTCGAGGATGCCGCGCCGGTGGTGGCCAAGTTCTACCGCCCGGGGCGCTGGAGCGACGCGGCGATCGAGGAGGAGCACGCCTTCGCCGACGCGCTGCGCGCCGCGGAGCTGTCGGTCGTGGCGCCGCTGCGCTTCGGCGGCCGCAGCCTGCACCGGCACGCCGGCTACCGCTTCGCCCTGTTCCCGCTGCTGGGCGGGCACGCGCCGGAAATCGGCGCGCAGGCGACGATGACCGCGATCGGCCGCACCCTCGGACGCCTGCACGCGATCGGCGCGGAGCACCGCTTCCTGCACCGCACGCGGATGGACCCGGCGGCGCGCGCCGAGCAGGCGGCGCATACGCTTCTGGATGCCGGCTGGATCCCGGCGCACCACGAGGACCGCTTCACCGACCTCTGCGACGATCTGCTCGATGCGATCGATGTGGCGACGCGCCGCGCGGGCACGCTGGCGACGCTGTGTCTGCACGGCGACTGCCATCCCGGCAACGTGCTGTGGCGCGACGGCGTGGCGCATTTCGTCGATCTCGACGATGCGCTGGCCGGGCCGGCGGTGCAGGACCTGTGGATGCTCCTGTCCGGCCCGCGCGAGGAGCAGCGCACCCAGCTCGGCTGGCTGCTCGAGGGCTACGAGGTCTTCCGAGCTTTCGACCCTGCCGAACTGCACCTGGTCGCGGTGCTGCGGGCCGAACGCCTGCTGCACCATCATGCCTGGATCGCGCGGCGCTGGGACGATCCTGCGTTCCCGCTGGCCTTCGCCGGCATCGACGCGCCGCCGCGCCGCGAGGACTTCCTCAGGCAACTGGCCGAACTGGTGACCGCGACGGGCGAGGCGCCGCTGCGCCTGCCGTGAGTGGCCTCAGCCGGCGGCGGCGGCCGCCGGTCGCCCGAGCAGGTCGTCGACCGCGCGCAGGAGCTGCTCGGCCCCGAACGGCTTGCGCAGAAAGGCCTCGTTGCGCCGCAGCTCGCGCTGCATCACATCGGGCCGACCGGTCATGAAGATCAGCGGCTTGCCAGGGCTGCGCGACTCGAGCCTGTCGGCGAGCTCCAGGCCGTCGATGCCGCCGGGCATGTGGATGTCGGTGATCACCAGGGCGTAGTCGTCGAGCGCATCGAGGTGACGCAGTGCAGCGTCGCCCGAGGCGGCCTCCACCACTGCGTAGTCCATGGAACCGAGCACGTCCGCCAGGATCATGCGGATCATGGCTTCGTCGTCGACGAGGAGGATCTGTCTGGCCATGCG
This sequence comes from Coralloluteibacterium stylophorae, assembly GCF_018122625.2. GTDB lineage: Bacteria > Pseudomonadota > Gammaproteobacteria > Xanthomonadales > Xanthomonadaceae > Coralloluteibacterium > Coralloluteibacterium stylophorae. The sequence goes on from NZ_JAGQFT020000003.1 coordinate 48,693, forward strand.
GGGTCGGCGGATGCGCCGGATTGACGGGATGTCGAGAATGCTAGGGGCAGGATCAGAAGATGGCGCGAAGGCGCGCCGCCTGGAGAGTACATGCAGGGCAGGATCGATACCGCGGGCGACCGTGACGGCCACCACTCGGGAGAGGGCCGCAACATCGTCACCGCACCCGGCCACGCCGGCGGCGACATCTTCTTCGCCGCGGTGCAGATGAGCCGGATGCCGATGATCCTCACCGATCCGCACCAGGACGACGACCCGGTGATCTTCGCCAATTCCGCCTTCGAGCGGCTGTGCGGCTATCCGCGCGAGCAGATCCTCGGTCGCAACTGCCGGTTCCTCCAGGGCCCGGACACCGACCGCGCCACCGTGCGCCGGATCCGCGACGCGCTCGCCGCGGGCGAGGACGTGCACGAGGAAGTCCTCAACTACCGGCGCGACGGGCAGCCGTTCTGGAACGCGCTCTTCGTCAGCCCGGTGTACGACCCGCGCGGGCACCTGCTCTACCACTTCGCCAGCCAGATCGACGTGACCAGGCGTCGCCAGGCAGAGGAATCGCTGCGCCAGTCGCAGCGCATGGAGGCGCTGGGCGGGCTCGCCTCGGGCGCCGCGCACGAGTTCAACAACCTGATGATGATCGTGCTCAACAACGTGCAGCAGGTCATGCGCCAGTCCGGCGAGCCGGCCACCCGCGAGCGCCTGCGCAACGTGGAGTGGGCGGCGACCCAGGCCGGCCGGCTCACCCAGCAGATGCTCTCCTTCGCGCGCCGGCAGTTCCACGACAACCGGCGGGTGGAGCTCGATGCCCTGGTCACCGGTTTCGACACGGTGCTGGCGCAGATGGCCGGACGCGAGCACCCGGTCACGGTGACCACCGAGGCCTTGCCGGCCTGGGCGCACCTGGACCCCGGGCAGCTGGAGATGGCCCTGCTCGCCCTCGTGCGCAATGCGGCCGAGGCCAGCCCCGACGGCTGCGGCATCGCGGTCGAGCTGCGCGCCGAGGTCCAGGACGAGGAGCGCGGCACGATGATCGAGATCGCGATCCACGACGAGGGCAGCGGCATGTCGCCCGAAACCGCCCAGCGCGCGATCGAGCCCTTCTATACGACCAAGGCGCCCGGCACCGGCAGCGGACTCGGCCTTTCGATGGCGCAGGGCTTCGTCGAGCAGTCCGGCGGCAGGCTGCTGATCGAACCGCGGCCCGGTGGAGGCACCAGCGTGCGGATGCGCCTGCCTGCCTCGGACCCGCTCGCTTCCTCCCGCTGAGGCGCCCGCTCCAGCGTCACCGCATGCACTTCACGCTCCGTTGCGCAGGATCGGCCGACGCGTCGCCTCCGTCGCGGCGCCTTCCTTCGCCGTTGCCCGGATCCCAATGGTCTTCCGCATCTCCATCGCGCTCCTCGTCGTCCTCGTCGTGCTCGGGGTCCTGCTGCCCGAGACCTTCTACGACGTCAGCGCGGCCGCGCTCGCGGGCGTCATCGCCTACGGCGGATGGCTGTTCCTGCTGATCGTCGCGCTCATCGTCGCCTTCCTGCTGTACCTGGCGTTCGCCCGCTACGGCGCCCTGCGCATCGGCGGCGAGGACGCGGAACCCGAGTTCTCCTCGGCGACCTGGCTGGCGATGCTCTTCGCCGCCGGCATGGGCATCGGCCTGGTGTTCTGGGGCGCGGCCGAGCCGGTCAGCCACCTGGCCGCGCCGCCCGAGGCGCTGGCGCCCGGCTCCATCGACGCCGCACGCGCCTCGATGCGCTACGTCTTCTTCCACTGGGGCCTGCACCCCTGGGCGATCTACGCCCTGGTCGGGCTGGCGATCGCGTGGTTCCGCTACAACCTCGGCAAGAACGGGCAGATCAGCGAACTCCTGCAGCCGCTGATCGGGCGCTTCGCAAGCGGGTGGCTGGCCGCGGCCATCGACATCATCGCCGTGCTCGCCACCGCCGTCGGCGTCGCCACCACCCTGGGTTTCGGTGCGGCGCAGATCTCCGCCGGCCTGAGCCGCAGCTTCGGCCTGCCGCAGGGCTTCGGCCTGCAGCTGACGGTGATCGCCATCGCCTTCGTGCTCTACATGGCGTCGTCGGTGAGCGGCCTGCACCGCGGCATCAAATGGCTCTCCAGCACCAACCTGGTCATCGCCACGCTGCTGGCGCTGGCGGTGTTCGTGATCGGCCCCACGCGCTTCATCCTCGACACCTTCACCACCACGCTCGGCGGCTACATCAATTCGCTGCCGGACATGAGCCTGCGCATGGCGCCCTACTCCGGTGCGAGCTGGGTGGGCGACTGGACCGTGTTCTTCTGGGCGTGGTGGATCGCCTGGGCGCCGTTCGTGGGCGCCTTCATCGCCCGCGTGTCCTACGGCCGCACCGTGCGCGAGTTCGTGGTCGGCGTGGTGCTGCTGCCGAGCCTGGTCGGCTTCATGTGGTTCGCGGTCTTCGGGGGCGCCGCGCTGCACGCCGAGATCTTCGAGGGCACCGACCTTGGCGCCGCCCTGGCGCAGGGGCACGAACAGGTCCTGTTCGCACTGTTCGAGTCGATGCCGGCCTCGCAGCTCCTCGCCGGCGCGGCGATCGTGCTGCTGATGGTGTTCTTCGTCACCTCGGCCGACTCCGCCACCATGATCCTGGCCAGCATGTCCTCCGCCGGCGACCCGGACCCGCCGTTGAAGCGCCGCGTCACCTGGGGCGTGGTCCAGGCCCTGATCGCGGTGGCCCTGCTGCGCGCGGGCTCCGACGCCGCCGGAGCCGACGGCGAGGCCGCGAAGTCGGGCCTCGACGCGCTGCAGGCCATGGTCACCGTGGTCGCCCTGCCGTTCGTGATCCTGCTCGCCGCGGTGGCGTTCTCGCTCTACAAGGTGATGTCGGACGAGGAACTGCACCAGGAACGGCGCGCCCGCAACTTCCGGCACGCGATCGAGCGCTGGCTGGCGCGGGAGGAGGCCGACGTCGAACGCCTGCGCGAAGCGGCGGCCACGCCGGCCGACGACGCCCCGCCGCTGGACGAAGGCGACGCCCCGCGGCGCGGCTGAGCACGCGGCGCCGGCTTGGCCGCATCCGCGGCAGTGGGTATCGTCGCCCGCTTCCTCACTGCCCAGGCCGAGCCGCCATGCAGCGCACCGCCCTCGCCACCGCCCTCGCCGTCCTGCTCGGAGGCTGCATGGCGGATGCGCCCGCCGATACCGCCGGCCCGGCGTCGACCGCCGCGTCCGCCGCGACGGCGCAGGCAACCGCCGACGCGCGATTCGAGGCGCTCGGCGCCGAGGTGCTGGAGGCGCTGTTCGTGCTGTCGCCGGTCACCGCCACCCAGGCCGGCAACCACGCGCACGATGCCGAGCTCGACGACTACAGCGCTGCTGCGCGGCGCCACCTGGTGGACACCTCGCGCGACCTGCTCGCGCGCCTGGAGGCGCTGGATCCGGGCTCGCTGTCGCGGGCCAACCAGGTCGACGCCAAGATCCTCGCCAACCGCGTGCGCGCGACGCTGTGGGAGGTCGAGACGGCGCAGTCCTGGGCCTGGGACCCGCAGGTCTATTCGCAGCTCGCCGGCGGGGCGATCTATTCGCTGATGGCGCGCGAGTTCGCACCGCTGCCCGAGCGCCTGCGCAGCGCGACCGCGCGCATGGAGAAGATCCCCGGCCTGTTCGCGCAGGCGCGGGAGAACCTCGACCCGGCGCGCGTGCCCGAGATCCACGCACAGACCGTGGCCAGGCAGAACGCCGGCGTCCTGAGCCTGGTCGATGCACTGGTGGTGCCGCATCGCGACGCACTGTCGGGCGAGGATCGCCGACGGCTGGACGCCGCGATCGAAGGCCTGAGGGCGGCGGTGGCCGAGCACCAGGTCTGGCTCGACGGGACGCTGGTGCCGAACGCCCGCGGCGAGTTCCGCATCGGCGCGGAGCAGTACGACGCCAAGCTGGCGCTGGCGCTGGATTCGGGCCTCGGGCGCGCGGAGATCAGGCAGCGCGCCGAGGCCGAACTCGAGCGCGTGCGCACCGCGATGTACGCGACCGCACGCGAGGTGCTCGCCGGCCGCGTCGACGCGCCGGCGACCCCCGATGCGCCGACGCCCGCGCAGCAGCAGGCGGCGATCGAGGCCGCGCTCGAGCTCGCCTACGCGGAGCGGCCGGCGCGCGAGGCGGTGGTCGAGACCGCACGCGGGACGCTCGCCCAGGCCACCGAATTCGTCCGCCGGCACGACCTGGTGACCCTGCCGGACGCGCCGGTCCGGATCATCCTGATGCCCGAGTTCCAGCGCGGCGTGGCCGTCGCCTACTGCGATCCGCCGGGCCCGCTGGACAGCAACCTCGACACCTTCTTCGCGGTGTCGCCGATCCCCGACGACTGGAGCGAGGACCAGGCCAACTCCTTCCTGCGCGAATACAACACGCGGATGATCCACCTGCTCAGCATCCACGAGGCGATGCCGGGGCACTACCTGCAGCTCGCGCACGCCAACGCCTACGCCTCGCCGCTGCGCGCGGTGCTGTATTCCGGGCCGTTCGTCGAGGGCTGGGCGGTCTACACCGAGCGGATGATGACCGAAGCCGGCTACCTCGACCGCGACCCGCTGTTCCGCCTCGTGCAACAGAAGTTCTACCTGCGCAGCATCGCCAACGCGATCCTGGACATCGGCGTGCACGTCGAGGGCATGACCCGCGAGGAGGCGATGACCCTGATGGTCGACAAGGCGTTCCAGCAGGAGCGCGAGGCCGCCGGCAAATGGGTGCGCGCGCAGCTGACTTCGGCGCAGCTGCCGACCTACTTCGTCGGCGCGCAGGAGCACTTCGACCTGCGCGCCGAGGCCGAGCGCCGCGAGGGCGAGGCCTTCGACCTCAAGCGCTACCACGACCGCGTGCTCTCGTTCGGCTCCCCGCCGGTGCGCTACGTGCGCGCGCTGATGTTCGACCAGCCCATTCCCTGATGCCCGCGATCGAGCGGCGCCCCGGTCGCGGCTGAAGCCGCTCCTACAGAAGCAGGCTTCGCTTCCTGCTCCCCTGCTCCATGGAGGAACGGCGCGCCTCGCGGCGCGCCGTTCCTCCTTCGCGACGAAGCGACCGCGTCAGCGCTGCGCCTGGCCGCTCTCCAGGCGCAGGCCCTCGGCGTTGACGTCGCGCACGCCGTCGATGGTCTCGACGATGCGCGTGGCGCGGTCGATCTGCGCCTGCGACTCGACGTCGCCCTGCAGCGACACCACGCCGTTGATGGTCTGCACGCTCAGGGCAAGCCCCGAGACCACGTCGTCGGCCAGCAGGCTCGACTTCACCTTGGTCGTGATCCAGGTGTCGTCCACGGGCTGGTCGGACGCGCCCAGCGACAGGCTCTCGGCATCGGCATCGCGATCGGCGTTGGCGGCCGCGGTCTTGCGGGTGCCTGCCTCGAGACCGCTGGCATCGACGCGGGTCACGCCCTCGATCGCGCGGGCCAGGGCCGTGGCGCGACGCACCTGCGCCTCGGTCTCCGCCGCACCGGTGAGCATCACCACGCCATCGTTCGTCTCGACGCTGATGTCGAGGCCGGAGACGTCGCCGCTCGCCAGCAGGGCCGACTTCACCTTGGTGGTGATCCAGGTGTCGGTGACCGGCTGTGCCGACGCATCGGCACCGGCCACGTCCATGTCGTCGTCCGCCCGCGCCGTCGTGCGATCCATGTCGCGGTCGCGGGACATGTCGACATCGCGATCGGTGCGCGCGGCGGCGGCCGCGCCACCCGTCGCGACGGCGCGCGCATCGGCGTCGACGCGCAGGCCGGCGGTCTCGACGCGGGTCACCCCCTCGATGCCCTGCGCCACCCGGCGCGCCTCGGCGATCTGGTTCTGGCTCTCGACGTCGCCCTCGAGCGTGACCACGCCGTTGGCGGTGTCGACGTCGATCTGCAGGCCGGCCACGTCGTCGTCGGCCAACAGCGCCGACTTCACCTTGGTGGTGATCCAGGTGTCGGTCACCGGCTGCGCGGAATCGCGGCGGTCGGCGCCGTCGCGCTCCATGTCCGCATCGACTCCGTCGCGCATCGTCGTCGCCCTGGTGCGGTCGCGGGCCGGGTTCATCTGCAGCCGGTTCGTCTCGACGCGGGTCACGCCCTCGATGCCCTGCGCGATGCGACGGGCCTCGGCGAGCTGGTTCTGGTCGTCGATGTCCCCGGTCAGCACGACCACGCCGTTGGCGGTCTCCACGTCGATGTCGAGGCCGGCCACGTCGTCGTCGGCGAGCAGCGCCGACTTGACCTTGGTGGTGATCCAGGTATCGGTGATCGGCTGGGTCGAGTCGCGTCCCTCGCGGTCCGCCAGCGCGCCGTCGCCGGCACTCCGGTCGTCGGCGTCGGCCACGGTCGCCGCGCCGACGCGCAGGCCGCTGGTCTCGACGCGGCGCACGCCCTCGATGCCCTGCACGACCTCGCGGGCCTGCGTCAGCTGGCGCTGGTTGTCGACGTCGCCATCGAGCATCACCACGCCGTTGGCGGTCTCGACCTCGATGTCGAGCCCGGAGACGCTGTCGTCGGCCAGCAGCGCCGACTTCACCTTGGTGGTGATCCAGGTATCGGTGACCGGCTGCGCCGAGTCGCGCGTCGGCGCCTGCGCCGGGCGCTCGGACTGCGCCGCGGCGTCGGCGGCCATCGCCGTCGCACCTCCGAGCGCGAGGCCCAGCGAGAGAGCGGTGGCGAGTGCGGTGCGGGTCAGGGTGTGCTTGGCCATGGATAGGTCCCTCCTGTTCGGATGTGGATCGACGCGCGCTGCGCATCGAACGTTGGACCCACTGTGGACGGCGTCGCGTCCCGCGCCGGTGAACCGGACGCATGGATGGAGTGAACGCGCGCACCCCGGTTCATGTCGTCGTCGGGAAGGTGCCCGGCCCGCGAATGCCTCTGTCGCGGCGGCGCCCACGACCAGGATGGCGGAAACGAAACGAGGCGGCACCGGAGTGCCGCCTCGCGTGGACGCTGCCGGCAGGCCGTGCCTGCGGCTGCGGCGTGTCAGCGCTGGTCGTCGTCGGTCGGAGTCAGCGGATCGCGGCGCTCGCTGTCGGTGCGCGGACGATCCCGCGTCGGGTCGTCGCCCATGGCGTCGCGTTCGTCCCAGCGGGTGTCGTCGCTGCCCACTTCCATGCCGTCGCGCTCGGCATCGGTTCCCATGCGGGTGCGGTCGCTGCCGGTGGTGCCCGTGCGTTCGGCGCCGGTCGTGGTGCCCATGCGGTCGCTGCCGGTGCTGGTGCCGTCGCGGGGCGGCGTGGTGCCGACGCCGGTCCCGCGGCGCTGGCCATCCTGGGTGCTGATCTGGTCGCGGCGGTCCTGGGCACCATAGCGACCGCCGTCGACGCTGTCGTCGCGCATCGGATTGCCACCCTGCGTGGTGGTGCCCTGCGTGGTCGGATCGATGACGTCGGCGGGCGCGCCGGTGCGGTCGATCGCGCCGCGCGGGGTGGTCGGCGAGGTCACCGGCGGCGGCGTGGTACCCGTCTGCGGGCTCGCCGAGCCGGTGCTCTGGGAGCCGGTCGAGGTGCTGGGAGGTGCGCTGCTCTGCGCGAATGCGCTGCCCGCGCCTGCGGCGAGGAAAATGGCGGTGGCGAGGGCGCTACGGATGAGGGGGCTGATCATGGCGATGGACTCCGGATGTGGGTCGGACCGGTGCGGTCCCGGCTTGCCCGCCAGTCTCCCGGTCGCACGTCCGATACCGGTGAACCGCGCGGCACGCCGGGGTGAAACGCGGTGGTGGCCGTTCACCGACGCGAGGGCGGTGCAACGGGCCATGGCCTCCGGGCGGATCCTGGCTTTCCTCGCCGCGATCCTGGCGGCCGCCCCCGCCGCGGCGGTCGCGCCGGAGCAGGCGCTGCTGGCCGAGCTCGGCTGGCGGATCGAGGATGCGCCGGGCCGGTTCAGCCGCGTCGCGGGTGGCCGCCCGTGCACGCGTGGGAGTCTGGGCGAGGCGCAGGCGGCTGGCGACCTTGTCCTGTACCTGGCTCGTGCAGCGACTCCGGAGCAGCGCGCACATGCGCTGCGCATCGCACTCGATGCAGAGGCGACGCTGTGCGCGTGGACCTTCCGGCTCGGGCAAGCGACGCGACGGGCCGCGGCGCGGCTGGAGTCCAACGGCGGCTACCGCTTCTCGGGGCTGCAGCTCGGCTGGATCGGCTTCGGCATCGGCGGCGCGCGGCGCCAGGGCTGGGAGCGGTTCCGCAGCTTCGGCCGCGGCTATCGCCCTGCCGGCGCCAACAGCGCGGCGATCGCGGCGTTCTACTCCGGCCGCGTTCGCTCCGAGTGCGGCGTCGGCCGCCAGGTCGCCCAGCTGGCGGGCCAGGCGGAACTGTACGGCGCCGCGGCCTTCGACCGGGCGTTCGACGCGGACGAGCTCAGCATCGGCACGTTCGTCACCCTCCACGGCACCGACAGCATCCTGCTCGGGGCGCATGCCGGAGAGCTGGTGGCCGACGGCAAGGCGGTACGGGCGGCGCGGATGGGTCGGCAGGGCTTCATCGGCCTGCCGGGGATCGTGGTGCACGTCTTCGGCAGGCAGACGCTCGACGACATCAACAACCAGGCCGAGAACTTCGTGGTGACCGACGTCGACGCCGCCGCCGCGCGGGCGCTGCGCACCCACGGCGGCTTCCGCCACTACGACCGCGTCAACCGCGAGATCTGGCGCCTGTCGCGGACCCTGCCCGATCCCGGCTGGCGCGGCTGGGAGCGGCTGCTCGTGCAGCGCGATCCCGAACTCTGGGCCGGGCTCGATCCGGCCGCACGCGCGACCGCCACCCGCATGGCGCGCCTGCTGGACGACCCCTTCTACCGCGGCTTCCGCATCTACGTGCACCCGATGGGCGTACGCCCGGTCGGCTTCCACGTCGCCCGCCTGCTCGACCGCAACCCGCGCACGCCCTACGCGATCGAGCTGACTCTGCACAACGTGCACACCACGCTCTACCGACGATGGATCGCACACCGGCTGCGCGCGCTCGCCGCCGGCGATCCCTCCGCTCCGAGGCCGCTTCCGATCGATGCCGAACCCGCCGCCGCACCTGGACGTCCGTGATGCGCCCGCACCCTCCTCGCTGACGGTGCTGACGATCAACACCCACAAGGGGTTCACCGCGCTCAACCGCCGCTTCATCCTGCAGGAGCTGCGCGAGGCGGTGCGCGCGGTGTCGGCGGACGTGGTGTTCCTGCAGGAGGTGCTCGGCATGCACAGCCGCCACGCCTCGCGCCACAGCGGATGGCCGGATGCGCCGCAGTACGAGTATCTGGCCGACAGCATGTGGAGCGACTTCGCCTACGGCCGCAACGCCGTGTATCCCGAGGGCGACCACGGCAACGCGGTGCTGTCGAAGTACCCGATCCTGCGCTACGACAACCGCGACATCTCCGTGGCCGGGCACGAGACGCGCGGCCTGCTGCACTGCGTGCTCGACGTGCCCGGGCAGCGCGACGGCGTGCATGCGATCTGCGTCCACCTCGGCCTGCGCGAGGCCGAGCGCGAGGCCCAGCTCGCGCTGCTGTGCGGGGTGCTGGCCGAGGAGGTTCCTGAGGCCGCCCCGGTGGTGGTCGCCGGCGACTTCAACGACTGGCGCCGCCGCGGCCACCCGCGGCTCCTGGGCTGCGGCATGACCGAGGCCTTCGACCAGGCCTACGGCCGCTGCGCGCGGACCTTCCCGGCGCGCTTCCCGGTGCTGCCGCTGGACCGCATCTATTTCCGCAACGTGCGCGCTCACCGGCCGCAGGTGCTGACGACGCGGCCGTGGTCGCATCTGTCCGACCACGCGCCACTGGCCACGGACATCGCCCTGTGAGCGCGGGCTGGCGCGCCGGCAACCGGGTGAGCCTGCTGGAGAACGGCGAGGCGTTCTTCCCGCGCGTGGTCGACGTGCTCTCGCAGGCCCGCCATGAGGTCCTGCTGGAGACCTTCATCCTGCGCGAGGACAAGGTCGGCCTCGCCATCCGCGATGCGCTGCTGGCGGCGGCGCGCCGTGGCGCGCGGGTCACGGTGACGCTCGACGGCTTCGGCTCCGCGGAGCTGTCGGCGGAATTCATCGCCAGTCTGTGCGACGCCGGCATCACCCTGCGCATCTTCGACCCGCAGCCGCTGCACTTCGGCCGGCGCACCAACTGGTTCCGCCGCCTGCACCGCAAGATCGTGGTGGTCGACGCCGAGATCGGCTTCGTCGGCGGCATCAACTTCAGCGCCAACCACCTCGCCGACTTCGGTCCGGAGGCGAAGCAGGACTACGCCGTCGAGGTCGAGGGGCCGGTGGTGCAGACGCTGCGCGACTTCCTCCTCGAGCAGGCCGACCTGCCGCTCGAACCGCCCGCCTGGCGGACGCAGGAGGAGACGCATGCGGAGCGCGGCGCGGCCGAGGTCGCGCTGGTCACCCGCGACAACGACACGCGCCACACCGACATCGAGCGCCACTACCGGCTGGCCGCACGGCTGGCGCGGCGCGAGCTGGTGCTGTGCAACGCCTACTTCTTTCCCGGCTACCGGCTGGTGCGGGACCTGCGCAACGCGGCGCGCCGCGGCGTCGCGGTGACCCTGATCCTGCAGGGCGAGCCGGACATGCCGATCGCCCAGCTCGCCGCGCGCACCCTGTACCGCTACCTGATGCGCGCCGGCGTGGTCATCCACGAGTACTGCCGCCGCCCCCTCCATGCGAAGGTGGCCCTGGTGGACGACGAGTGGGCAACGGTCGGTTCCTCCAACCTCGACCCGCTGAGCCTCGCGCTCAACCTGGAAGCCAATCTCATGATCCGCGACCGCGCCTTCAACGCGGAGCTGCGCGGCAACCTCGACCGGCTGCGCGACACGCACTGCCGCGCGATCGCCGCCGAGGAGGTGCCGCTGCGCAGCGATTGGCGGATGGTGTTCGGAGTGATCGTCTTCCACCTGCTGCGCATCTTCCCCGGCTGGTCCGGGCTGGTGCCGGCGCACCGGCAGCGCATCGAGCTGGCGGGCGCCCCCAAGGAACGCCCATGAGCACGTCAGACGCCCCCGCCCCCTCGGCCCGCCAGCGTCGCTGGGCCATCGCCAAGCGCGTGCTGGTCGCGGCGTTCCTCGCGCTGGTCGTGTTCCTGCTGGTGCGCCATGCCAGCACGGTCGACTGGGAAGAGGTCGGCAAGGCGCTGCGCGAGACCGATCCCCTGCTGCTGGCGGCGACGGCAGGGCTGTCGCTGCTGAGCTACGGCGTCTACTGCATGTTCGACCTGATGGGACGCCACTATACCGGCCACCACGTGCCGGTCTGGCGCACCTGCATGACCTCGCTGGTCTGCTACGCCTTCACCATCAACCTCGGCGCCCTGGTCGGCGGCGTGGGCCTGCGCTATCGCCTCTATGGCCGCGCCGGGCTGAAGCCGGCGACGGTGTCCCGGATCATGATGCTGGCGGTGTTCACCAACTGGAGCGGCTACCTGCTGCTCGGCGGCGCGCTGTTCGCGGCCGGCCTGGTGCCGACGCCCGAGGGCTGGTTCATCGGCGACATCGGGCTGCGCGTGATCGGCGCGGCGATGGTCGCCACCGCCCTGGCCTACCTCGGCGTCTGCGCATTCGCCAGGCGCCGCACCTGGCACGTCCGCGGGCATGCGGTCGAGTGGCCGGGCACGCGCATGGCGCTGCTGCAGCTCGGCCTGTCCACCGCGAACTGGATGCTGATGGGCTTCATCGTATGGCTGCTGCTCGGGCGCGAGCCGCAGTACCTGCCGGTGCTGGGCGTGCTCCTGATCGCGGCGATCGCCGGCACCGCCGTCCACGTCCCGGCCGGGCTGGGCGTGCTGGAGGCGGTCTTCATCGCCCTCCTGGGCGGGCAGGTGCCCTCGCACGAGCTGCTCGCGGCGCTGTTCGCCTACCGCGGCGTCTACTATCTCGCGCCGCTGTGCCTGGCCGCCCTGGCCTACCTGGTCCTCGAGCTGCGGCACCGGCACGGTCGCGATCCGGAGGCGGAGCCGGCACGAACCTGAACGAACCCTTGGCGCCGGCGGCGTAGAATCGGGGGTCGCCCCCCGCAGCCGCCGCCCTCATGCTCTACACCCTGCACGAAGCCCAGCGCGCGCTCCTGAGCCCGGTCACCTACTGGTCCGAGGCCTGCGCGCGGATGTTCTCGGAGCAGTCGAGCTGGCTGGCGCAGCTGCCCGGCGCCTCGCGCGTGGCCGCCGGCTGCGAGCTGATGTACCGGATCGGCAAGGACTACGAGAAGCCGGAGTTCGGCATCCACGAGGTCGAGGCGCACGGCCATCCGGTCGCGGTGCTGCAGCACACGGTGATGGAGAAGCCGTTCTGCAAGCTGCTGCGCTTCAAGCGCTACAGCGACGAGCCGGACTGCATCGAGGCGATGAAGCAGGACCCCGCGGTGCTGGTGGTGGCGCCGCTCTCCGGCCACCATGCCACCCTGCTGCGCGACACCGTGCGCACCCTGCTGGCCGACCACAAGGTCTTCGTCACCGACTGGACCGACGCGCGCATGGTCCCGCTGGAGGAAGGGGCCTTCCGGCTGGAAGACTACGTCGACTACGTGCGCGAGTTCATGCGCCACCGCGGCGCCGACCGCCTGCACGTCATCGCGGTGTGCCAGCCGACGGTCCCGGTGCTCGCCGCGGTCTCGCTCATGGCCGCGGCCGGCGAGGCCACCCCGCTGAGCCTGACCCTGATGGGTGGCCCGGTCGATCCACGCCGCAGCCCGACCCAGGTCAACACCCTGGCCACCACCAAGCCGCTGTCGTGGTTCGAGAACAACGTCATCCACGAGGTACCGCAGGGCTACCCCGGGAGCGGCCGCGCGGTGTACCCGGGATTCCTGCAGCACGCGGGCTTCATGGCGATGAACCCGGACCGCCACTTCCAGTCGCACTGGGACTTCTACATGGACCTGGTACGCGGCGACCTCGACGACGCCGACGCGCACCGGCGCTTCTACGACGAATACAACGCGGTGCTCGACATGGCCGCCGAGTACTACCTGGACACCATCGAGATCGTGTTCCAGCAGCACCTGCTGCCGAAGGGCGAATGGGTCATCGGCGGCGAGCGCGTGCGCCCGGAGACGATCACCGCGACCCGGCTGCTGACCATCGAGGGCGAGCTCGACGACATCTCCGGCGTCGGCCAGACCCGCGCCGCGCACGACCTGTGCACCGGCATTCCCGCCGCCGGCCACGCCCACTACGAGGCGGAGGGAGCCGGTCACTACGGCATCTTCAGCGGCCGCCGCTGGCGCGAGCAGGTCTACCCGAAGGTGCGCGCCTTCATCCGCGGCGAACTGGCGGGAACGCCGGCACCGGCGCGCCGCGGCCGCGCCCGCCGCTGAGCGCGGCTCACGGCAACGCCGCGCCGACCAGCGCGATGCCCAGCACCGACGCCACCCAGACCAGGCTGCGCACCCACGGCACGCCCAGGGCGTACAGCGGCAGATAGACCAGCCGCGCGCCGAGGTAGAGCTGGGCACCGAGCGTGCTGGTCGCGTCCTGCCGCCCTGCCACGACGACGATCAGCACCAGCGCCGCGAAGAAGGGAAAGGTCTCGCGGAAGTTCCCGCTCGCCCGCGCCAGCCGCGCGGCGACGCCGGCGAGCGGAGGAACCTCCGCGTCGCGCGCCGAGGCGTTCCAGGCGATGCCGCGCTGCGCGGTGGCCGCGGCTGCCGCCAGCAGCACGTGCGCGAAGCCCAGGACCACCGCCCAGGCGAGGATGACGAGTTCCGCAGCCATGGCCGTTCCCGTACCGGGGAGGCGCGAGCCTCCGACCCGGCGCGGCCACGCGGCGTGAGGATCCTCAACCGGCAGCGGCTTCCGCCGGCAGCGCCTCGACGATGCGGTTGCGGCCGGCGCGCTTGGCGGCGTACATCGCGTCGTCGGCCAGTCGCAGCAGCGCCTCGACCGACTCGACGCCGGGGGCCACGTGCGCCACGCCGACGCTGGCGGTGACCGCGACCGGCGGATCCAGCCGCTGCCCGGCGGCGCCGATCGCGGGACACAGCGCCGCGATGCGGGCGCGCGCCACCTCGGGCGCGACGCCCGGCAGCACCACCAGGAACTCCTCTCCGCCCATCCGGGCGACGTGGTCGTCGACGCGCACGTGCGCACGCAGCACCGAGGCGACCTCGACCAGGACCCTGTCGCCCATGTGGTGCCCGTGGCGGTCGTTGATCGTCTTGAAGTGGTCGATGTCGACGAAGGCGATCGAGCCGCCCGCGCCACCGGCCCTGCAGCCCGCGATCAGGTCCTCCAGGCGTGCCAGCGCCGCCCGGCGGTTCTCCACGCCGGTCAGCGGATCGGTATCGGCGAGCACGCGCATCGCGTCGCGCTGCCGGCGCAGGCTGCCCAGGCGCAGCTGCAGGCCCAGGATCGCGATCAGCAGCATGAAGGTGCCGGCGGTGACCAGCAGCTCGAGCTCGTAGGCGCGCGCGGTGGCGCTGCCGGCGGCCACGCTCCCGAAGATCGCCAGGAACGGCAGCCCGCCGACGACGGCGCGCACCGCACGGCTCTCGCCACGCGCCATCGACACCGCGCCCGCCAGCACGGCGAGCCCGGCGCTGGCGACGAACACGCACAGCAGCGCTCCGGCGGCCGGGCCGAGCGCGGCGTCGGGCAGCAGGAAGGCGCCGGCCGCGCCCACGCCGGCCAGCGACGGCGCCGCGCGGAGCGGCGCGCGCATGCGCGGCAGCCGCCGCTCCACGCCGCTGAACTTGCAGAGCACGTAGAACACGCCGCCGACCACCAGCATGCCCAGGCCCACGATGGCGCGGCGGCTGTTGCCGGCCATCTCGATCCAGGGTTCGGGGTAGCCGGCGAGTCCGCAGACCAGGGCCATCCAGAACGCGAACAGCAACGCGTAGGCGACGTAGCTCAGGAACGAGGTCTCGCGCGTGCCGATGAAGCTCAGCAGGGCGGCCAGCGCCAGCGCCGAGATCACCGCCAGGGCGGCGACGCGGACCACGAAACGGCCGGTGTCCTCGCGCTGCACGTCCGCCGGCGCGCCGATCCGCACCACCGGTCTCCACGGCGCGACCTGCGCCTCCAGGCGCACCCGGATCGGCCGCGTGTCGCCCGCCGGCGGGACCAGCACGGTGCCGACGCCGGCCCGGAAGCGCGAGTCCAGCGTGCGCGCGTCCAGCATCGTGCCGCAGACCCGCCGCGTGCCGTGCTCGATCACCACTTCGCCGCTGACGGCGTTGATCACGTTGACCGCCTGCGGATGCCCGGACCAGCCGCCGCGCGGCGCCGGGATCTCGATCGTGCGCGCCAGGGAGGCGTCGCCGCTCCGGCAGCGGGTGGCGTGGCCCTCGTTCACCGACGGCGAACCCAGCACCATGGCCCCGGCCGCGCCTTCCGCCGCGGCCGCCGGCAGCAGGCATGCCAGCGCCAGCAGCACCAGGCCGCAGCGCCAGCTCCACCTCAGCAGCTCATCGATGCCCCGCACACCACCCCCGGTTCCTGCTGCCCGCATCGACCGCGCCGGGCTCGACCCGGCGGGCGACGGAGCCCCCAGGGGCTGTAGCAAGTCCCGTGCCGCGACGCATGCGGCGCCGGCGAGCCTCAGCGCGGCCGCGGGCCGCGGCGCGGCGGGCGCGGACGCGGCGCGCGCGCCGGACCCTGCGTGGCGTCGTCGTCGGCACGCGAGATGCGCAACTGCTGACCGACGATCCAGACCTTCTTCAGATGTGCCATCAGCTCCTTCGGCATGCCCTCGGGCAGGTCGAGCAGGCTGTGGTCGTCGCGGATGTCGATGCGGCCGATGTGCTTGGCGTCGAGCCCCGCCTCGTTGGCGATCGCGCCGACGATATTGCCCGGCTTCACACCGTGCACGTGGCCGACCTCGATGCGGAAGCGCTCCATCGCGAACTCCGACGGAGCCCGCTCGGGCCGCTCGCGGCGCTCCGGCGCACGCGCGCCGGCGGCAGGATCGACGCCCGCGTCCGCGACCGCCGCGGGCCTGCGGTCGGACCGCGGCGCCGCCTGCGCGTCCCGCTCCGGGCGCGGCGCACGATCGTGCGCGCGCGGCGCGGCCTCGACCTGCCCGGGATAGACGCCACGGCCGCGCTCGGCCGCCGGCGGCGGCGCCAGCAGCAGCGGGGTCCTGCCCTGCGCGAGCTTGGCCAGCGCGGCGGCGATGTCGGCGGCCGGCACGTCGTGCTCGCGCTCGTAGCGCTCGACCAGCTCGCGGAACAGCTCCAGCCCGCCCTCGGCCAGCGCGTCGCTGATGCGGCCGAGGAAGCGCGTCACGCGCTGGTCGTTGACCCGTTCGATCGTCGGCAGCTCCATCGCCTCGATCGGCTGCCGCGTCGCACGCTCGATCGCGCGCAGCATGCCGCGCTCGCGCGGGGTCACGAACAGGATCGCCTCGCCGCTGCGCCCGGCGCGGCCGGTGCGGCCGATCCGGTGCACGTAGCTCTCGGTGTCGTAGGGGATGTCGTAGTTGAGGACGTGGCTGATGCGCTCCACGTCCAGGCCGCGCGCGGCGACGTCGGTGGCGACCAGGATGTCGAGCACGCCAGCCTTGAGCTGGGCCACGGTCTTCTCGCGCTGCGCCTGCTGCACGTCGCCGTGGATGGCCGCGGCCGCGAAGCCGCGCGCCATCAGCTTCTGCGCGAGTTCCTCGCAGCCGGTCTTGGTGCGCGCGAACACGATCATCGCGTCGAACGGCTCGGCCTCCAGGATGCGGGTCACCGCATCGAGCTTCTGCACGCCCGAGACCAGCCAGTAGCGCTGGCGGATGTTGGCCGCGGTGGTGGTCCTGGCCTGGATCGTGACCTGCTCGGGCTCGCGCAGGTAGGTCTGCGCGATGCGCCGGATCTGCGGCGGCATGGTGGCCGAGAACAGCGCGACCTGGCGCTCCGGCGGGGTCTTCTTGAGCACCGTCTCGACGTCGTCGATGAAGCCCATCCGCAGCATCTCGTCGGCCTCGTCGAGGACCAGCGTGGCCAGCTTCGAAAGGTCGAGCGAGCCGCGCTCGAGGTGGTCGATCACCCGCCCCGGCGTGCCGACCACGACGTGCACCCCGCGCTTGAGCGCCGCCAGCTGCGGGCCGTAGCTCTGGCCGCCGTAGATCGGCAGCACGTGGAAGCCGGGAATGTGGGTGGCGTAGCGCTGGAAGGCCTCGGCGACCTGGATCGCGAGTTCGCGGGTCGGCGCCAGCACCAGCGCCTGCGGCGCCCCGGCGCCAGGCTCCAGGCGCGACAGCACCGGCAGCGCGAACGCGGCGGTCTTGCCGGTGCCGGTCTGCGCCTGGCCCAGGACGTCGCGGCCGGCCAGCAGCGGCGGGATGGTGGCCGCCTGGATCGGCGAGGGCGACTCGTAGCCGACGTCCGCGAGCGCGGCGAGCAGCGGCGCGGACAGGGCCAGGTCGGAGAAACGCAGTTCCGCCGCGGGCGTGCCGGCGGGGACGGGATCGGAGGGGGACATCGCGGACTCCGCGCCGGAACCGGCGCGCTGTGAAAAGGATCGGACCGGCAATGATGCCGGAGCGCGGCTTAACGCGCAGGCGCCGGCGCCGCCTGCACCAGCAGGGGCAGCACCTCGGCGGCCGGTGCCGGACGGCCGGTATGGTAGCCCTGAACGAGGTCGCAGCCCATTTCGGCCAGGCGCAGCAGGGTCGCCTCGTCCTCGACGCCCTCGGCCACCACCTGCAGGCCGAGACGGTGGGCCAGGTCGATGATCGAGTGCACCAGCCTAGCGCCGCGATCGTCGCCGACGACATCCATGATGAAGGTGCGGTCGATCTTGAGCTTGCTCGCAGGCAGGCGCTTCAGGTACGACAGCGAGGCCTGGCCGACGCCGAAGTCGTCGATCGCGATCCGCAGGCCCCGGTCGCGCAGGCGCGTCATCACCGCCACGCAACGCTCGGGATCCTCCATCAGCGCGGTTTCCGTCACTTCTAGCAGCACCGAGGTCGCCGGCACGTTCCAGAACGTGAGCGCGCCGGTGATCAGCTGCTCGAAGCCGGGCGCGATCAGCACGCGCGGAGAGAGGTTGATCGACACCAGCGGCGCCTCCGGCGAACGCAGGACCTCGGCGCACAGCCGCAGCGTGGCGTTGATGCTCCAGCGGGTCAGCTCGCCGATGAGGCCGGTCCGCTCGGCGAAGGTGATGAACTGGTCCGGCCGGACCGGCCCGAGCCGCGCCGAGGTCCACCGCGCCAGCGACTCCGCGCCGATGATCCGCCGCGACGCGACCTCCACGAACGGCTGCAGGTGCACCTGCAGCTGGTTGCCAGCGACCGCCTCGTGCAGCTCGGCATGCTCGATGCGGACGGCCCCCTCTTCCGGGCGGTACAGCGCGGTGCGGGTTTCCTCGCGCTCGGCGGCCAGGCAGGCCAGGTCCGCGCAGCGGTAGAGCGGCTCGGGCGCGGTCGCATCCACGGGCGCGGCGGCGGCGCCGGCGACGGCGTTCAGGGTGACCGGACCCGAGGCGAGCAGCAGCGGCTGCTGGAAGTCGCGGACGAGGCGGTTGGCCGCCAGCAGGACGTGGTTGCGGCTGCGCAAGTTCGCCAGCACCGCGGCGTACTCGCCCTCGCGGATGCGGAACACGCGGTCTCCGACCCTGAGCACCAACTGCATCTGCGTCAGGATCTTGGCCTCGGCCTCGTCGATCGACGCATAGCCGATCATCGCCCCGAGGGCGCCGAGCCTGCCGACGCGCAGCACGACCAGCCCGACGGTCGCGTCCGGCGCCGCCGCCAGCGCTGCTGCCACGGCCTCGAAGGTTTCGGTCCGCGCGGACGGAGGCGAGCCGGCATCGGCCATGACGTGCATCTCAGAGATAGAGCTCGGCCGGATCGATGCCGTAGGCGCCGGGCTCGAGGGCGCGCACCACGCGCACGGCCTCGTCGCCCTCGGCCGGCTGCACGAGGAGGTCGACGACGCGGAAGCTCTCGTCGATGGCCTTGTCGGGCGTGGTGAGCAGCATCACCCGGGGGCGCAGGCGCCGCGCCGGATTCTGCGCCATCACGATCGCCACCTCGCCGGTATTGAGCTCCACCAGGGAGCCAGTCGGATAGATGCTCAGGCACTGCATGAACTGCTCGACGACCTCCCCCTGGTAGAGCTGGTCGCGCTGGCGGTACAGCTCCTGCAGCGCCTCGTGGCGACCGAGCGCCTTGCGGTACGGCCGGTCGCTGGTCATCGCGTCGAAGCTGTCGATCACTCCCGCGATGCGCGCCAGCAGCGGGATCTGCGCGCCGAACAGGGCATCGGGATAGCCGCTGCCGTTGTCGCGTTCGTGATGCCCGCGGACCATCTCCACGATATGCGGGTTGCGCCCCTCGCCTTGCTCCACGATCCGCAGACCGGCCTCCACATGGGCGCGCACGGCGTCGAGTCCGTCGCGCGACAGCGGACCGGCATGCGCCAGCAGCGACTCCGGCAGCTGGGTCGTGCCGATGTCGAGCAGGAGCGCGCCGGCGGCCATGTCGAGCAGCACGTCCTCGGGGAAGCCCATGTGCCGGCCGTACATTGCCGCCAGGGCGCTGCAGTTGATCGCATGGCTGTAGGCGTAGCTGCTGCGCTGGCGCAGGCTCTCGATCCACATGAAGGCATCGGCGCTGCGCAGGATGCTGCGCATCACCGGTTCGACGGCGTCGTCCACGTCGTCGAGCGAGAGCGCCTGGCCGCTGCGGACGTCGTCGATGATCCGGGCGGTGGCGGTCGCGGCAGCGTCATAGGCTTGCCGCGCGCGCGGCGCCTCCTCCTCGACGCTGGCCGTATCGGCATAGCGCACGCGGCCCTTGAGCTCGTCATAGTCGCGCGGACGGGTATCTACGACCCGCCGCGGCCTGGCCACCGGCGGCGGCTTCAGCGGCTCCATGCCGCTGCGCTCCGCGTCGACGTAGACGTACGCGCAGTGCCGGCGCAGCTCCCGGATGTCCTCCTGCGAGTTCAGCAGGAAGCCCTGCAGCGGATACGGGGTGTCGGTCCAGTCGCGGTCGAGCCGGCACACGTACATGCCGATCGCGAGGTCGCCGAGTTCGACCCTGCGCTCTTCGATACCCATCGTTGCTCGTCGTCCGTCAGGCGCGCTCCCGGGAAGGAAGGAACGCTCGCTTCTGTTTCGGCCGGCCGCGCCGGAACTTGAGCCGAAGCGGCATCCCCGGCGAATCGGGGGCGGATCCTGGCGCGGCTTGCCCCAGAATGGACGATTCCCGCCAGAGCTCCTGCCCGCATGCCCGGCCGCCGCCCGCTTCCACGCTCCGCCCCGTCCGGCAGGACGATGGGCGGATGAGCGTCTCCCCCACCCTGCGCGCCCAGGCGCAGATCCACCTGTGCGTGCTCCTCTGGGGCTTCACCGCGATCATCGGCAAGCTGATCAGCCTGCCGGCGCTGCCGCTGGTGTGGTGGCGCATGCTGCTGGTGGTCGCGGCCCTGGCCCTGCTGCCGCGGGTCTGGCGCGGCCTGCGGGCGATGCCGTGGCGGCTGCGCGGCGCCTACGCCGGCGTCGGTGTGCTGGTCGCGCTGCACTGGCTGACCTTCTACGGCGCGATCAAGCTCGCCAACGCCTCGGTCGCCGCGACCTGCATCGCGCTGGCGACGGCCTTCACCGCGGTGGTCGAACCGCTGCTGGCGCGCCGGCGCTTCTCGCGCCGCGAGCTGGCGCTGGGCATCGCCGTGCTGCCCGGCGTCGGCCTGGTGGTGGGCGGCGTGTCCGCCGACATGCGCCTAGGCATCGCTGTGGGCGCGCTCTCGGCCCTGCTCGTGGCGCTGTTCGGCTCGCTCAACAAGCGCCTGGTCGACCACGCCGATCCGCTCACCGTCACCGCCCTCGAGCTGGGCGCGGGCACGCTGGCGCTGACCGCACTCGCGCCGGCGATGCCGTTCCTGCTGCCTGCGCTGGGCGGCGATCCCTTCGTGCTGCCCGGCGTGCGCGACGCGCTGCTCATCGTGCTGCTGTCGATGGTCTGCACCCTGCTGCCGTTCGCGCTGTCGCTCGTCGCGCTGCGGCACATGAGCGCCTTCGCCGCCCAGCTCGCGGTGAACCTGGAACCGGTCTACGCCATCGTGCTGGCCGCACTGCTGCTGGACGAGCAGCGCGAGCTGACCGGCCTGTTCTACCTCGGCGTCGCGGTGATCCTCGCGGCGGTGCTGGTGCATCCACTCCTCGCACGGCCGGTGCGCCGCCGCGCAGGCGCCCGCGGCACCCTGGCGACGGCCGAGGACAAGCAGCTGATCGACTGACGCGGATTGACTCCGCGCGCACCCGCGGCCGTTACCCTGCCCCGACTCCCCGATTCCCCGACGCCCGCGACCCGATGCCCGCCGACCTCTTCACCCCCGACGCCGCCAGGGACGATGCCGTCGCCGCACCGCACGGCATCCGCGTCGGCATCGGCGGCTGGGTGTTCGCGCCCTGGCGCGACAACTTCTACCCGCGCGGGCTGGTGCAGCGACGCGAACTCGAATACGCCAGCCGGCACCTGAGCGCGATCGAGATCAACGGCACCTACCACGGGCCGCAGAAGCCGGCGACCTTCGCCCGCTGGGCCGCCGAGGTACCGGCGGGCTTCGTCTTCGCCGCCAAGGCGCCGAAATGGATCGTGACCAGCCCGCGCTGGCGCGCCCAGACCGCGGCCGCGCGGCGCTTTCTGGAGGGCGGCCTGGAGGAGCTCGGGGAGCACCTCGGGCCGGTGCTGTGGCAGGCGCCGCTCGGCCACCGCTTCGACCGCGACGATCTCGCCGCATTCCTCGACGCGCTGCCACGCACGCTCGCTGGGCGACCCCTGCGCCACGTGGTCGAGGTGCGCGATCCGAGCTTCCTCTGCGCCGACTACCTCGCGCTGGCGCGCACGCACGGGGTGGCGACGGTGATCACCGACGCCCCCGACTATCCGAACCTCGCCGACCTCACCGCCGGGTTCGCCTACCTGCGCCTGATGCGCAGCCGTGCCGGCGAGGCCTGCGGCTATCCGGCGCCGGAGCTCGACGCCTGGGCGGCACGCGCCCGCGCCTGGGCCGGCGGCGCCGCACCCGACGACCTGCCCCGCGTCGCGCCACCGGACGATCCGCCGGCTGCCGCCCGCGAGGTGTTCGTGTTCTTCATCGGCGCCGCCAAGGCCCGCAATCCCGCCGCCGCCATGGCGCTGATCGAGCGCCTGTGACCGTCCCGCCACGCATGCTCCGACTCCACCGCACCGCCCCGTCCGCCGGCCGTCGCGCCAGCGCCGCCTGTCTCGCCCTGCTGCTCGCCGCCTGCGCCAGCGCGCCGGTCGCGCCACCGGCCGCCCCGGCCGTGGAACCGGCCGCGCGTCCCGCCCCACCGCGTCCCTCCGCGCCGCTACCGCCACCGCCCGCGAGCGATGCCCCGCTGCAGGCGCGCATCGCCGCCTTCGTCGCGCAGCCGCGCTTCGCCGCCGCGGACTGGGGCGTCCAAGTCGTGGCGCTGGACAGCGGCACGACGCTGGCCGCGCGTCAAGCCGGGAAACTCGCCATTCCCGCCTCCAACGCCAAGCTCTACAGCGCGGCGATGGCGCTGCACGCGCTCGGCCCCGACCACCGCTTCGTCACCCGCCTGGCGGCCACCGCGACGCCCGCGGCCGACGGCACCCTCGCCGGCGATCTCGTCCTCGTCGGCGGGGGCGATCCGGTCCTGGGGCTCGACGCCGAGGGACGCGCCGACACCGGCTGGGCCGACGCGCTCGCCTCGGCCCTGGCCGCGCGCGGGCTGCGCCGCGTGCGCGGCGACCTCCTCGCCGACGAGACGCTCTACGCAGGCCCGCCCACGCCCTCGGGCTGGGAAGCCGCCGACCTGCTCACCGCCTATGCCCCGCCGGTCCCGGCGCTGAGCGTGCAGGGCAACGCCTTCGGCCTCACGATCGCCCGCGACGGCCAGGCCTGCTGCCGCTTCGGCGTGGACCCGCAGGCCGCCGGCGTGGAGGTGCTGGACCGGCTCGACCACAGCGGCGTCGGCGCGACCGACGAGCTCGGCCTCTACCGACCGCTCGGAAGCTCCGGGCTCGTCGTCCACGGCCGCGTGTCCGCGGCGCCGTCGGTGCGCGGCTTCCGCCTCGCCGCGCCCGATCCCGCGCGCATGGCGGCGGCCCTGCTGCGCGAGGCGCTGGCGCATGCCGGCATCGTCGTCGACGGCGGTATCCGGGTGCGGCGCTGGCCGGACACGCCGGTGCCAGCGCCGCAGCCGCTCGCCGAGGTGGCGTCGCCGCCGCTTGCCGAGATCGTCCGCCGCGCGCTCAAGGATTCCGACAACCTGATCGCCCAGCACCTGTGGCTGCAGGCCGGACGCGCGGCACAGGCGGCGGGATCCTGCGCCACGCCCGGCGCGATCCCGCGCACCGCCGAGGCATGGGGACGCTGCGCGCTGGATGCGCTGCTGGCCGACGCGGGCATCCCTCGCGACGAGGTCCTGCTCGAGGAAGGCAGCGGCCTGTCGCGGCGCGACCTGGTCACGCCGCGGGCGACTACCGCGCTGATCGCATGGACGCAGCGGCAGCCGTGGGCCGCGGCCTATCTCGACGCGCTGCCGGTCGCCGGCGTCGACGGCACCCTGCGCAACCGCTTCCGCGGCACGCCGTTGCAGGGCCGGCTGCGCGCCAAGACCGGCACCGTGCGCTACAGCAATGCGCTGTCGGGGGTCGTGACCTTCGCCGGCGGGCGCCCGCTCGCCTTCTCGCTGCTGCTGGACCGCTACGAGCCGCCGCGCGACGCGCAGGGCAGGCCGGTCGGGCCCTCTGCGCGCGAGGACATCGACGCGCTCGCCGCCCTGATCGCCGGCGCAGGAGGCACCGCCGGGTCGGATTCGCCCTGACCCGAAGCGCACGTACCATCCGTTCCAGGACTGCACCACTGTCACTGGAGGACACCATGCCGCGTTTCCCGTCGCTCGCCCTGCTCGTCGTCGCCCTCCTCGCCGCCGGCTGCGCCCGCCGCGCGGCCGAGGTGCCACCGGTGGTGTTCGAAGACCCCTCTCCGGTCGCCGCGCCCGCGTCGCCCCCGCCTCCCTCTCCACCCGCGCCACCCGCTCCAGCCGCGATGTACGCGCCGCAGGCGCGGGTCGCCCTTCCGCCGCAGCCGGGGCCGCAGGTCGATACCGACCGGTACGCGGAGATCGCGCCCAACCCGGTGCAGCGTGTCGCGGAACAGCCGGTGTCGACCTTCTCCGTCGACGTCGACACCGGCAGCTACAGCAACGTGCGGCGCATGCTGGTCGATGGCCGGCTGCCGCCGGCGGACGCGGTGCGCGCCGAGGAGCTGATCAACTACTTCCGCTACGACTACCCGTTGCCGGCGTCGCCGGAGGTGCCGTTCTCGGTGTCGACCGAGGTCGCGCCGGCACCCTGGGACCCGCGCCGCCACCTGCTCCGGATCGGCATCCGCGGCTACGACATCGACCGCAGCGCGCTGCCGCCGGCCAACCTGGTGCTGCTGATCGACACCTCCGGCTCGATGCACTCGCCGGCCAAGCTGCCGCTGCTGAAGCAGGCGTTCGGCCAGTTCGTGGGCCAGCTGCGCGCGCAGGACCGCGTGGCGATCGTGGCCTACGCCGGCTCGGCAGGCATGGTGCTGGCGCCGACGCCCGGCGACCAGCACGGCGAGATCCTCGCCGCGCTCGGCCGGCTCGAGGCGGGCGGCTCCACCAACGGCGGCGCCGGCCTCGAGCTCGCCTACGCGCTGGCCCGGCAGGGCTTCGTCGAGGGCGGCATCAACCGGGTGCTGCTGGCGACCGACGGCGACTTCAACGTCGGCACCGTCGACCAGGGCGCGCTGGAGACCATGGTGGCGCGCCAGCGCGCGACCGGCGTGGCGCTGTCGACCCTGGGTTTTGGCACCGGCAACTACAACGACGCCATGGCCGAACGCCTCGCCGATCTCGGCGACGGCAACCATGCCTACATCGACAGCGCGCTGGAGGCGCGCCGGGTGCTGGTCGAACAGATGGGCTCGACGCTGATGACCATCGCCCGCGACGTGAAGGTGCAGGTCGAGTTCAATCCCGCGCAGGTGGCCGAGTACCGGCTGATCGGCTACGAGAACCGCCTCCTGCGCCGGGAGGATTTCGACAACGACCGCGTGGACGCCGGCGACATCGGGGCCGGCCATACCGTCACCGCGCTCTACGAGATCGCGCTGGCGGGCTCCGGCGGCGAGCGGATCGCCCCGCTGCGCTACGCGGCGCCCGCCGCGGCGCCGGCGCATGGCGACGAGCTGGCCTGGCTCAGGCTGCGCTACAAGGAGCCCCGCGCCGATGCCAGCCGCCTCGTCGAGACGCCGATCCGGCAGGCCGACATGCGCGCGGTGCCGGGCACGGATTTCCGCTTCGCCGCCGCCGTCGCCGCCTACGCCGACCTGCTGCGCGGCGGCGCGCACGTGGGCGGGTTCGGCTGGGACGAGACGATCGCGCTCGCGCAGGGCGCGCGCGGCGACGATGCCGCGGGCGAGCGCGCGGAGTTCCTGCGCCTCGCGCGCCACGCCCAGGCCCTCGAACCGGTCGCGGCGGCGGCGGGCGCCGACTGAGCGCGGCGACATCCGGTTGACCGGGCGCCGCCGATACTCCGGCGCCCGATCCCCGGAACCGTCGCTGCATGAAGCCATTCCCGCTGCCGTCCGCCTGCCTCCTCACCCTCGCCGTCGCCGCCTGCGCGACCACGCCGCCGCAGGATCCGCAGCCGCCTGCCGACGCACCGCGGGTGGCCGGCATCGCGCTCGGCTTCGACAGCCTCGCCGACGTCGCCGAACGCTTCGGAGCCTCGCAGCGGATCGCGCGCGGCAACCAGCCCGAGGACACGGCCACCGAGACCTGCTACCGCGTCTCCGACGGCGCCGGCGGCGAACTCGAGCTGCGCTTCGCGGCGACGCGGCCGCAGCCGGGCGGCGAGCCGGTGGTGACCCAGGCGCGGGTGATGCCGGCGACCGCGGCGCTGGCCGCCGGCTGCGCGGTGGCCAGCGTCGACACGGCGAGCCTGCTGCCGCACGGACTGGCGCTGGCGATGCCGCCGGCCGCGGTCGAGGCCGCGCTCGCCGGCTTCACCCGCACCGGCACCGACGAGGGCGAGGTCTACATGCGTCCGGCCCACGTGGTGACCGCGCAGCCGGGCGAGGGCGCGATCTGCGCGCAGGGCGGCGCGGTCGACTCGGTGGCGGTGATCGCCGGTCCGGAGCGGGCCAACGGCTACGTGATCGGCCGCATCCCGGCCTGCTGAGCGGCGCGCATGCGCTAGCCTGATGCGCATGACCCGACCCGCCCCGCTTCTCGCCGCCGACGACCCCGCCCCCTTCGCCATCGAACGCAGCGACGGCGCCTCGCCGTTCGTGCTGATCTGCGACCACGCCGGTCGCGCGGTGCCGCGCGCGCTCGGGGACCTCGGCGTGCCGGCGCCGGAATGGGAGCGCCACATCGCCTGGGACATCGGCGCCGCCGGCGTCGCCCGGCACCTGGCGCAGGCGCTGGACGCCTTCCTGATCACGCAGACCTATTCGCGCCTGGTGATCGACTGCAACCGCCCGGCGGGCTCGCCGACGCGCATTCCCGAGCGCAGCGAGAACACGCCTGTCCCCGGCAACCTCGGGCTCGACGACGCGCAGCGCGCGGCGCGGGTGCGCGGGATCTTCGAGCCCTACCACGCCGCGATCGCGGCCGAGCTGGACCGCCGCCAGGCCGCCGGCCTGCCCACGATCCTGGTGTCGATGCACAGCTTCACCGAGGTCTACGACGGCGTCCCCAGGCCTTGGCACCTGGGCATGCTGCACCAGCAGGACACGCGCATGAGCGATGCGATGCTGGCGCTGATCCGCGCCGACGGGCGCTGGGTCGCGGGCGACAACGAGCCCTACGCGATCAGCGACACCGCGGAATACTCGATCCCGACCCACGGCCAGGCGCGCGGCCTGCCCTACGTCGAGATCGAGGTGCGCCAGGACCTGATCGCCGACGCGCCTGGCCAGGCCGACTGGGCGGCGCGGCTGGCGGACTGGCTGCAGCGCGCCGCCGCCACGCTGGGGACATGAGGCCGGCCGCGGCCGGCGTCCCTTCAGCGCAGCAGCAGGACCGGGATCCGGCAGGCCCGCAGCACCTCGGTGGTGGTGCTGCCGACGAACAGGTTGCGCACGCGGCCGTGGCCCCAGGCGCCCATCACCAGCAGGCCGATGCCGGCGCGTTCGACGTGCGCCGCCAGCGCCTCCTCGCGCGCGCCCTCGAGCCGATGGCAGGCGATTTCGAAGCCGCGCGCGGCGAGCGTCTCCCGCGCCCAGTCCTGGCCGCCCTCGCCGCGGGCCTCGCCGACGGTGACGACGTCGCCCGGAAGGCCCCGCAGCAGCGGACTGGCGGCCACCATCTCCACCGCGCGGCGCGCCGCCGGACTGCCGTCGTAGGCGATCGCGAAGCGGGCGATCTCCTGGAACGCCCGTGCGGCGACCAGCAGCGGCCGCTGCACCGCGCGCGCCACGCGCTCGAGATTGCCGCCGAGATGGCCGCGGTCGAAGTCGGCATGCTCGCCGCGCTTGCCCATCACGAACAGGCGCACGTCCGGCTGCAGCGCATCGAGGTTCTCGGTCAGGCTGCCGTGGCGCTGGCGCGTCGCCGCAGCGATGCCGTAGCGGCCCTGCGCGAGCGCGGCGGCCTCCGCCAGCAACTGCTCGCCCTGCTGCTGCGAGATGGCGTTGCGGCGTTCGTCGAGTTCGGCCAGCTCGCGCAGGAGTTCCATCTGCGCGTCGACACCGATGCTGCCGCTCCAGTCCACGCTGGGCGCCGCCGGCTGGCGGCGGTCCGGCAGGTGCAGGAATTCCAGCGGCGCGCCCAGCCGCGAGGCGGCCCAGGCGGCATGGGCGCAGACGCTCTCGGTGTAGGCGGAGCGGTCGATCGCGGCGAGCACGCAGCCGGCGCCGGTGGGGACGGTTTCCGTTGCCATGGACATGTCGCGTTCCTCCTCAGTGGGCCGACGCGTCGGGCGACGCATCCGGCTTGTCGTGGACGCCGAGGCGCTCGACCAGGGTCCGGCTGGCCTCGTTCAGGCCGACGACCTCGACCTCCGTGCCCTCGCGCCGGAATTTGAGCACGACCCGGTCCAGCGCGCCGACCGCGCTCAGGTCCCAGAAGTGCGCGCGTGTCACGTCGATGCGCACCCGCCTGAGGGCCTCGCGGAACTCGAACGCGGCGCCGAAGCGCTCGGCCGCGGCGAAGAACACCTGGCCCGTCACCACGTACTCGCGCTCGTGGCCATCGGCCGATGCCGTCGAGTTCACCTGCATCAACGCCGACACCTTGCGGGCGAAGAACAGCGCCGACAGCAGCACGCCGGTCAATACGCCCTTGGCCAGGTCGTGGGTGGCGACGGTGACCGCGACGGTCGCGATCATCACCACGCTCGAGCTCCTGGGCATGGTCTTCAGCGCCTTGAGCGAGGCCCAGCTGAAGGTGCCAATGGAGACCATGATCATCACCGCGACCAGCGCCGCCATCGGGATCCGCGCCACCCAGTCGCCCAGGAACACCACCAGGATCAGCAGGACCACACCGGCGACCAGGGTCGACAGCCGGCCGCGTCCGCCCGATTTCACGTTGATCACCGACTGCCCGATCATGGCGCAGCCAGCCATGCCGCCGAAGAAGCCGGTGATGAAGTTGGCGATGCCCTGTCCCCGCGCCTCGCGGTGGCGGTCGCTCGAGGTGTCGGTGAGGTCGTCCACGATCTGCGCGGTCATCATCGACTCCAGCAGGCCGACCACCATCAGGGTGAGCGACACCGGCAGGATGATCGTCAGCGTCTCGAGGTTCAGCGGCACGTCGGGCAGCAGGAATGCCGGCAGCGACGACGGCAGCTCGCCCTTGTCGCCCACCGTCGGGATCTCGATGCCGAAGCCGATCGCCACCGCCGTCAGCACGACGATCGCGACCAGCGGCGACGGCACGACGCGCGTCAGCAGCGGGAACAGGTAGATGATGCCCAGCCCCGCGGCGACCATGGGATACACCGCCCACGGCACCGCGATCAGCTCGGGCAGCTGGGCCATGAAGATCAGGATCGCCAGCGCGTTGACGAAGCCGGTCACCACCGAGCGCGACACGAACCGCATCAGGTCCGCCAGCCGCAGCATGCCGGCGAGGAACTGGAGGATGCCGGTGAGCACCGTCGCGGCGAACAGGTACTGCAGCCCGTGGTCGCGGACGAGGCCGACCATCACCAGCGCCATGGCGCCGGTCGCCGCCGAGATCATGCCGGGCCGCCCTCCGGCGAAGGCGATCACCACTGCGATGCAGAAGGAGGCATAGAGGCCGACGGCGGGGTCGACGCCGGCGATCAGCGAGAACGCGATCGCCTCGGGGATCAGGGCGAGCGCGACGACGAGACCCGCGAGCAGGTCGCCGCGGACGTTTGAGAACCACTCGCGGCGGAGTGTCTGGAGCATATGGCCACCTCGCGCGGTACGCCTGCGGCGCCCGCGCATCGTTCGGACAGGAGGGATCGCGCAGGCACACGCACGGCGCGCACTGCACGGTTCAACGGCGTCGAACGGGGATCAGGGTGGCGTCATCGCTGCTCGTGGGCGCGACCGGACGGCGGCGCGGGCGTTGCGGCGCAGCATGATAGCGGCTGCCGCCGCGGCTGTCGTCCGGCGCGGCGTCAGCCCAGGCTCGCCAGGGCCTGTTCGAGGTCGGCGATCAGGTCGTCCACCGCCTCCAGGCCGATGTTGAAGCGCACCAGGCGCTCGCCGTAGTCGCGGGTGCGCGCCCCGAGCTGGAACTGCGGCAACGCCAGGCTCCGCGTCCCGCCCCAGCTGTAGCCGATGCCGAACAGCCCCAGCGCGTCGACGAAGCGCTCGACCTCTTCGCGGCCGAAGCGCGCATCGAACACGACCGAGAAGATGCTGGCCGAGCCCTGGAAGTCGCGCACCCAGTTCGCGTGGCCCGGGCACGAGGCCAGCGCCGGGTGCAGCACGATGTCGATCTCCGGCCGCGCGGCCAGCCAGTGCGCGACCGCCAGCGCCGCCGTCTCCAGGTGCGCCAGGCGCACGCCGAGGGTCTGCAGGCCGCGCAGGGCCAGCGCGCACTCGTCCGGCGACACCGCCATGCCGAGGATGTCGCGCGCATGGCGCAGCGCCTGCACGTATGCGTCCTCGCGCGCGGTCACCGCGCCGAGCAGCAGGTCGCTGTGGCCGCCGACGTACTTGGTCAGCGCCTGCATGCTGACGTCGGCGCCGTGCGCGAAGGCGTCGAACAGCACGCCGGCGGCGTAGGTGTTGTCGACCGCCACCACCGCGCCGCGCGCGTGCGCGGCCTCGGCCAGCGCGCCCACGTCGGGAACTTCCATCGTCACCGAACCGGGCGTCTCCACCCAGACCAGCACGGTCTCGTCGCACAGCCGCTCCGCGAGCGAGGCGGGCCGCATCGGGTCGTAGCTGTCCACGCGCATGCCGAAGCGCCGGGCCAGGTCGGCGCCGAGGGCGCGGTTGGGGACGTAGACGTTGTCGGGCACCAGCGCATGCGCGCCGCTGCGGGCGAAGGCGAACCACACCAGGGCGATCGCCCCCAGCCCGCTCGGCGCCAGCAGCGTCTGCCCGCCGCCCTCGAGCTCGGCCACGCGCAGCGCCAGCTCGCGCGAGGTCGGGGTGCCGAACAGGCCGTAGGTGTAGTGGTCCAGCCGCCGCCAGTTGTCCTCCAGGTCGGCCGCGCGCTCGAACAGCGTGGTCGAGCCGCGGTAGGTCGGTACCGCCAGCGAACGGAATCCGCCGGGCGCGGACGCGGTCGGATGCAGCAGGCGGGTGCGCCAGTCGGTCATGGTGGGGCCGGGCTCGGAGGGACCGGGGAGTGTGGCATCGGGCTGGGGGAGCGGAAATGGGGACGAAGAGCGGCGCATCGGGAATTGGGAATCGGGGATTGGGAATCGGGGATTGGGAATCGGGGATTGGGAATCGGGAATCGGGAATCGGGAATCGGGGATTGGGAAGGGTCAGGCTGCTTGCGGCCGGAGTCGCTGGCCACTGATCCAGGTAGGCTGAGGACACGGTTCCGCCGTTCCGGCATCTCCGAATCCCTCGCCAACGCAGGGCCGGCAGATCGGACACCGCCTCTGCCGGCTTCGCGGCCCTACCACCTCCCGATTCCCGATTCCCGATTTCCCATTCCCGCTTCACCCCACCCCATGCACCTCTGGATCGACGCCGACGCCTGCCCCAACGTCATCAAGGACATCCTGTTCCGTGCCGCCGAGCGCGCGCAGGTGGAGATGACTCTGGTCGCCAACCAGTGGGTGCGGACGCCGCCGTCGCGCTTCGTGCGCAGCATCCAGGTGGCCGGCGGCCCCGACGTGGCCGACGACGCGATCGTCGAACGCATGGCGGCGGGCGATCTCGTGGTCACCGCCGACATCCCGCTCGCCGCCCGCGCCATCGAGAAGGGCGGGCATGCGCTCAATCCACGCGGCGAGCTCTACACCCGCGACACCATCGCCCAGCGCCTGTCGATGCGGAACTTCATGGACGAACTCCGCGGCGCCGGCGTCGATACCGGGGGGCCGGCGGCGCTGCATCCGCGCGACCGGCAGGCCTTCGCCAACGCGCTCGACCGGCTGCTGGCGCGCAGGCGCTGAAACCCCGCGCCACCCGCGCGCATGCGACCATCGGCGGCCGCCCGCAGCCGCGCCGCCATGACCGTCCAGACCTTCGCCCTCGACCCCGGCCACGACTTCGTCGAGCTCAACCAGCTGCTCAAGCTCACCGGCCTCGCCGGCAGCGGCGGCCAGGGCAAGGCCCTGGTCGCCTCGGGCGAGGTTCGCGTCGACGGCAGCGTCGAGCTGCGCAAGACCTGCAAGATCCGCGCGGGACAGATGGTCACCCTGGGCGGCGCCGCGATCCGCGTAGAAGCTCCCCGCTAGGCGCGCACCCGAGCGCCGGAATCACGCGCGCCAGCGCCTGCCAACCGCGCGACAGCGCCGGCAGGTGCCGGCGGTCGCCGGGATCGCGCAGGAAATCGCGCATCAGCGCGTCGAGCCTGACCGCGTGCAGCGGATCGCGGCGATGCTCGGCCTGGGCCACGAACTCGGGCCGCCCCAGCACGCCGAGGACGAAGGCATCGGCCAGGATCTCGCCCTGCGCCTCCATGTCGAAGTCGCCGAGCCGGGCACCGTCGCGCAGCGCGTAGTCGTAGGACAGCCCCAGCCGGACCGCGCCGCGCCACTTCACCGGGAAGCCGAGCTGGTGCTGCCAGACGTGGGTCATCTCGTGCACGAACCAGCGCTGCGCACCCGGCCGCGCCGGGTCGGCGAAATCGCCGCGGAAGCGCGTGGGATGGAAGTAGATCGCGCCGTCCGGAGCCATCGCGGTGCCGCGCGGCTGCAGGCCGAAGGGCAGGTAGCAGCGCGCGAACACCCTCACCCGATCGGCGTCCACGGCGCCGCCGAACATCCGCCGCACGATCGCGCGTTCGCCGGAGGTCAGCGCACGGGACGTGTCGGTGTGCGTATGGGGTCGGTCGACGCAGTCCAAGGTCGGCGATCGGACGGAAACGGAAACCCCCGACCCTCGCCGCTGCGGCGACAAGGCGGCGCGAACGGTCCCGGAACTGCGGCGGGCACGTGGCGGCACACTGCGTCGCCGGGGTCGTCCACGAACGCTTCGCCGGGGGCTCCGGCACAATCGCGCGACCACCGACCAGAGACGACCAATGACCGAATGGGTGTTCGCGGCCCTGACCGCGGTGCTCGTGGCGCTGACCGCCCTGCCCCTCCTGCGCACCGAGGTGTGGTGGGTGCGCGCGCTGGACTTTCCCCGCCTGCTCCTGGTCTTCGCCTCGCTCGCCCTGCTGGCGGCGCATCTCCTCGTGGGCGGCAGCCCGGAGCGGGCCTGGACGATCGGCGTGACCGTGGCCAACGGGCTGTGCCTGGCCTACCAGGCCTGGTGGATCTGGCCCTACACGCGCCTGAAGCGGCGCGAGGTCGCCGACGCCGACGACCGCGACCTCGGCCGGATCACCTTCCTCGCCTCCAACGTGTTGATGACCAATCGGAACTCGGATGCCTTGCTCGACCTGGTCCGGCGCGAGGATCCGGACATCCTCATCGCGGTGGAGACCGACAGCTGGTGGCAGGAGCGGCTCGACGTGCTCGTCGACGAGTACCCGCACACGCTGCGCTGCCCGCTCGACAACCTCTACGGCATGAACGTGTACTCGCGGCTGCCGCTCGACGACGGCGAGATCCGTTTCCTGGTCGAGGACGACATCCCCTCGGCGCACGCGCACGTGCGCATGCGCAACGGCCAGCGCTTCGCCCTGCACTGCGTGCATCCGCGTCCGCCGAGTCCGACCGAGGCCGACGACTCCACCGAGCGCGATGCCGAGCTCGTCGTCGTGGGCCGGGCCTGCGCCAGGAGCGAGCTGCCGGTCATCGTCGCCGGCGACCTCAACGACGTGGCGTGGTCGCGCACGACGCGGCTGTTCCGCAAGGTGAGCGGCCTGCTCGATCCGCGCGTCGGCCGCGGCATGTTCAACACCTTCCACGCCAGGATCCCGGTGCTGCGCTGGCCGCTGGACCACCTCTTCCACAGCAGTCATTTCACCCTGGTCGACATCCGCAGGCTGCCGGGCATCGGCTCCGATCATTTCCCGATCGTGGTGACGCTGGCGCTCGATCCGGGCGAGAACGACCCGGACGCAGGCCTCGAGCGCGATGCCGACGCCCGCGAGGAGGCTCAGGACGTGCTCGCCAAGGCCGGCGTGCAGGCGGACGTGGCGCCGGTATGACGACGGTGGCGGCCGCGGACGACCGCTGGTTCGTGTACCTGCTCGAATGCCGCGACGGCTCGCTGTACACGGGCATCGCGGTCGACGTGGAGAAGCGTCTCGCTGCGCATCGCGCCGGCACCGGCGCGCGCTACACGCGCGCGCATCCTCCGCAGCGGATCGTCGGCGTGCGCGCCTGCGCCGACCGCGGCGAGGCGCTGCGCCTGGAATACGCGGTCAAGCGCCTGCGCCCGGCGATGAAGCGCGCGTTCTTCGACACCGCCGCGGCTGCCGCAACACCAGTTCCACGCGCCGGCTGAGCGCGCGGCCGGCTTCCTCGGCATTGCTCCGACCCGAGCGGACGGAGCCACCTCTGCCGGCGCATGCAGGTCGGCTCACTGGAACCGTGCCCGGCGACGCGGTATTGATCGCGGCGATGCCTGCCGATCCGCCGTCGTCGCCGCCCCGTCGCCGCCTCGTGCTGCCTGCGTTGCTGGCGGCCGGCACGGTCGCAGGCACCGCGTGGTGGTGGATCGACGATCCGCCGCCGTCGCCCGCACCCGTCGCCCCGGGCGAGCCCGGCGCGCAGGCCGGCACGGCGCCGGATCGGCCCGTGTCCCGTGCGGAGCTGCGCCCGGAGGCGGGCGCGATACCCACGGCGGAGTCGATGGCGCCGCTGCCGCCGCTGGATGCGCCCTTCGATGCGGTCCGCGCGCAGCTCGAACGGCGCGCGGCGCGAGGCGATGCCGCCGCGGCGTGCCGGCTCGCGACCGAGTATCAGGCCTGCGAGAACCTGCGCTACCGGATGTCGGCGGTGGACGAACGCATACGCTCGCAGGGCGACGCCATCGCCAGCATCGCCGACGCCGACCAGCGCGAGCGCGCGATGCGCGAGCTTGCCGCGTTCGGCGAGATCGCCGGCGACAACCTCCTGCGCGAGGCCGCCCACTGCGACGGCGTGCCGGCCATCGAACCCGCGCGCAAGATCGACTATTGGAGGCAGGCGGCGCTCGGCGGCAACGTGGCGGCGATGGTGCAGTACGCCAACGGCAACGCCTTCCGCCATCGGGAGACGCTCGACACCCTGCAGGCGCTGGTCCGCTACCGCGGCGAGGCCGAGGCGATCGCCCGCCGCGCCGCCCAGGCCGGCAGCGCCGAGGCGCTGCTCGTGCTGGCGAATGCGTATTCCGGCCTCCTCGACACCGGCAGCCGCAGCTATCTGGCGCAGGTGGTCCGGCCGGACCGGATCGAGGCGCTGGCGCTCTACCGTCTCGCCGCCGAACGCCTCGTGCAGCAGGACCGGGACAGCGATCCCGCGCTTGCGAGCCTGATCGACGATGCGCTCGCGCGACTGGACGAAGACGCCACGCCGGACATGCGCGCCGACGCCGAACGTCGGCTGGCGGAGCGCCGACGGGCGTGGACGCCGCCGCAGCCGGCGTCCAGCCTGCCGGTGCGCGCCATCGCCTACGGCGGGCTGCCCGACATGGGTCCGGAAGGCTGCGGCGACGCCGCCGCACCTGCGCCCTGACCCACGCCGTGTGCCCGGGCTTCAGCCCGGCGGCGGCCTGCTGCCCGGGTCACGGCGGCGGTGCGCCGCCCAGACCAGGAGCGCCACGACCACCAGCACCACCACGCCGATCAGCAGGTAGACCGTGCGCAACTGCGGCCCCTGCGCATCCGGCAGGGCGGCAATGCCGTCGCCGGCGGTGTCCACGTCGGCAGCCGGCGCGACGCCGGTGAGGCCGTCGACGACCCGGTCCAGCCGCTGCCGGATCCGCTCGGTGCTGTCGATGCGCTCCGCCGGCACGAACGCGTAGATGTAGAGCATGCGGTTGCGCACCAGCGCGACCGCGCCGGCCGCCGCGATCTCCATGTTCATCGCGCTGTCGCCGACCCGCATCTCGACCGGCATCACCATCTGGAAGCGCAGGCTGCGCTCGTCTTCCTCGTAGATGCTCGGCATGCCGAGCTCGCCGAAGCGCACCTCGACCTCGTTGCCTGCGAACCTGCTCAGCCTTGCGTTGGCGTTGCCGTAGGTCTCGTCGAACTGCTCGCGATCCATGCGCTGCATGCCGGCGACGAGCTCGGGCCGCGCGTCCTGCCATTCGTCGAGCGTGATCGCGGCGTTCTCGGCGCTGCGCGAGGTCTGCACCTGGAAGTAGACGTCCTGGACCGCCTCGCCGCGCTTCAGCCGCTCGATGTCCTCGGGCAGGTAGAAGGCCTCGACCAGGCGGTTGCCCTCCGGCAGCGCCGCCTGCGAGAACTCGAACAGTTCCGGCGCGGCCTCGCTCGCACGTACGTAACCGGCATCGGCGGGGAAGGGGATGGTCTCGCCGCCCACCTCGAGCGGCACCGGCGCTGCACGTGCAGCGGTGACCAGCAGCAGCGCGGCGAGCATCGGAATCCAGCGGAGCATCGGCTCTCCTCGTGATTCGGTGCGACCGATTCTGCCGCAGCTCCGCGTGGACGTGCGGCGAGGATGCATGCGCCGCGGACGGCGCCGATTCAGTGGCGGCGCGTGGTGATCGACGGATCCAGGCGCTCGAGCGACCGCCCCAGGTCGGTCTCGCCGGTACGGCGCAGGTCCTCGCGGTCGTAGCTGCGCACGTTGCCGTCCAAGCATTCGGCAGGGACCGGACGCCGGGCCTGCACGCTCTGCAGTCGGGATAACCGCGCGCAGCGCTCCGCCGTGCGCTGCCGCTCGGCCGCGCCCGCCTCGTCGGACCGGACAGGGCGCTCCGGCGTCTGCGCGTGCAGGGGCGCGGCCAGGGCCGCGAGGAGAACAAGGCTGCAAGCACGTGTCATGGTGCGTCTCCGTGGGAGGACATGGTGCGACCGCTCGCAAGCCGCAGCGGCGCGTGTCGCCACCGCCGTCATGGCTCCTCGATCGCGCGCTGGCGAGGTGCGAGGCGCGCCCGGTAGTCGAGATCGGCGGCGGCGGGCCGTGCGGCCTCGATCTCGCCCTGCAGCGCCTGCGCGCGCCGGGCCCGCTGCAGGCGGCGCTCTGCCTCCGCCGCGTCCACCTGGCGTTGCATCCGCTCGGCCACCAGGGGATCGCGGGTGGTGGCCTGGCGCAGGTCGAGGCTGCGCCGCGCGCTCCGCGCGTCCAGCGCATCCAGCCTGCGCTGCTGGCGCAGGCGCTCGACCTGCGCACGCTGACGCTCGACCTCGGCGTCGCGCAGGAACGTCTCGTGGCGCTGCAGCGGCGAGGGCATGACGCCGCGGCCCGGCACCGTCGCGGTCCCCGGCGGCGGTGGGTAGGGCCGAGGAACCTGCGCAGCCAGCGGAGCGACCGCCAGCAGCAGGACGACGAGAAGAAGCAGGCGCCGGGTACCGGACACGGAACGCGAACCGACGATCAGGGAACCCGAGCGATACACCTGCAGGCGTGGCGCGGACATGAATGCCATCGGCGGGTCATCCACCCCTGTTACCCTCCCGCGCCGTTCCACAGCCGGCAGATCGATGTCCCGACGTTCCGCTTCGCCCGCTCTTCCCGCGCTCCTGATCCTGATCCTGCTGTGCCTGTCGTCGGCCTGTGCCAGCCTGCCCGAAGCGTCACCGCGGCCGGCGCGGCTGATCCTGGTCTCGCTCGACGGCACCGCCGCCCGCTATCTCGGCGCCGGGCATACGCCGGTGCTCGACGCGCTCGCCGCCGACGGCGCCCGCGCCCGCTGGATGAACCCGTCCTATCCGTCGCTGACCTTCCCCAACCACTACACGCTGGTCACGGGCCTGCGCCCGGACCACCACGGCATCGTCAACAACACCATGCGCGACCCCGCGCTCGGCCGCTTCACCATCCACGATCCGGAGGCGGTCGGCAACGCCCACTGGTGGGACGGCACGCCGCTGTGGGTCGGCGCGCAGCGCGCGGGGCTGCGCACCGCGGCGATGTTCTGGCCGGGTACCGAGGCCGCCATCGACGGCGTACGGCCGGACACCTGGACGCCCTTCGACCCGGAGCTGACGCCGGAGGCGCGGGTCGAGCGCGTGCTCGGCTGGCTGGACCGGCCGCCCGCATCGCGCCCCGACTTCATCACCCTCTACTTCGAACACGTCGACACCGCCGGCCACTATTCCGGCCCGGACTCGCAGGCGCGGATCGCCGCCACCGAGCGTCTCGACGCGGCGATAGGCCTGCTCGTCGACGGCCTGCGCGAGCGCGGCCTGTACGAGGACACCAACATCGTCGTCGTCTCCGACCACGGCATGGCGGCGACCTCGCTGCGGCGCCTGGTGTTCCTCGACGACCTGGTCGACCTCGACGACTGGACGGTGGTGACCCAGGGCACGGTGGTGGGGCTGGCGCCGCGCAGCGCCGACGCCGCCTTCCCGAAGCAGGACCCGCACCTGACCTGCTGGCGCAAGCAGGAGCTCCCCGCGCGCTGGCACTACGGCACGCATCCGCGCGTGCCGCCGGTGCTGTGCCAGGCGGCGCTGGGCTGGAAGGCGCTGGCGCGCGCCGACCTGCTGCGCATGGGCGGCCGCACCAGCGCCGGCGAGCATGGCTTCGACCCCGCCGAACCGAGCATGGGCGCGATCTTCATCGCCCACGGCCCCGCGTTCGCCCGCGGCGTGGTGCTCGAGCCCTTCGACAACGTCGACGTCTACCCGCTGCTGGCGGCGCTCCTGGGCGTGGAGCCGGCACCCAACGACGGCGACGCCGCGCACCTGCGCGAGGCGCTGCGGTGAACGCGGGCGGCGCCTGCGGCTACCATCCCGGCGCATGAGCCGCGACCCGACCGACCGCCTGTTCCGCAACGCCCGCCTCGTCACCCTCGCCGACGCCGCGGGCTACGGCCTGATCGAGGATGGCGTGCTGCACGTGCGCGAGGGGCGCATCGCCTGGGTCGGCCGCGCCGCCGACCTGCCGGAGACGCTGCGCGGGCGCAGCGAGGACGTCGAGGATCTCGGCGGCGCGCTGCTGACCCCGGGGCTGATCGACTGCCACACGCACCTGGTGTTCGCCGGCGAACGCATCGGCGAGTTCGAGCAGCGGCTCACCGGCGTCGACTACCAGACCATCGCCCGCAACGGCGGCGGCATTGCGGCGACGGTGCGCGCCACGCGCGCGGCGGGCGAGGACGCGCTGGTGGCGGCCGCGCTGCCGCGCGCGAGGGCGCTCGTCGCCGACGGCGTCACCACGCTCGAGATCAAGTCCGGCTACGGCCTCGACACCGCCAGCGAACTGCGCATGCTGCGCGCGGCACGCCGCCTCGGCGCCACGCTGGGCGTCGGCGTGCGCACCACCTTCCTCGGCGCGCACGCGCTGCCGCCGGACTACGCCGGCCGCGCCGACGCCTACATCGACCTGGTCTGCGACGAGATGCTGCCGGCGGTGGCGGACGCGGGACTGGCCGATGCGGTGGACGCCTTCTGCGAGGGCATCGGCTTCGATCCGGCGCAGACCCGGCGGGTGTTCGAGCGCGCGCGCGCGCTGGGCCTGCCGGTCAAGCTGCACGCCGACCAGCTTTCGGACCTCGGCGGCGCGGCGCTCAGCGCCGGCTTCGGCGGCCTCTCGGCCGACCATGTCGAATACACCGGCGCGGACGGCGCGCGGGCGATGGCCGCCGCCGGCACGGTGGCGGTGCTCCTGCCCGGCGCCTTCGTCTGCCTGCGCGAGGAGCGGCGGCCGCCGGTGGACCTGTTCCGACGCGAAGGCGTGGCGATGGCGGTCGCCACCGACTGCAATCCCGGCACCTCGCCGCTGCTTTCGCTGCGGCTGGCGATGGCGCTGGCCTGCGCCCAGTTCCGGCTCACGCCGGAGGAGGCGCTGCGCGGCGCGACCGTCAATGCGGCACGCGCGCTGGGCCTGGACGACCGCGGCCGCCTCGCGCCCGGGCTGCGCGCCGACCTGGCGGTGTGGGACGCGGCGCAGCCGGCGGAGCTGAGCTACTGGCTCGGCGGACCGTGCGCACGCGCCGTCTACGCCGGCGGCCGGCGGCTGCGCTGAGACCCGCGGCGCCGCCCGCCGCGACGCCTCCGGCGCCATGAAAAAGGCCCCGCGAGCGGGGCCTTTCTCCATCAGGCGGCGGCGCGCTCAGGCCTTCTTGGCAGCGGCCTTCTTGGCGGGCGCCTTCTTGGCCACGGCGGCCTTCGGCGTCGCGATCTTCGCCGTCGCCTTCACCGTCGTCTGCGGACGTGCATTGCCGTGGCTGCTCGCGAAGCGCTTGCCCTTGGCCGTCCTCTTGTCGCCCTTGCCCATGGTCTCTCCTGCTCGTCGTTGCGGTGGGCAAGCCTAAGCATTCCCGCCGCACGCGGCAATCCGACGGGAATGCTGAGCTTCAGCGCCGCGCGGCGTGGCCCAGGCGCAGGTTGAGCAGATGGCCCGCAGCGACCAGCACGCCGCCGACGGTCATCACTGCGGCGTGCGCCAGCGAGTGCTCATGCGCGCCGCCGAAGGCGCCACCCAGGAGCAGCGCCAGTCCTGCCAGCAGCAGCAGCGCCGGGCGCAGCGCGCGGTGGCGACGGTAGCCGATGGCCAGCATGGCGACGCCCAGCAGCGCGGTGAACACCACGATGGCCTGGTCGAGGTCGACGCCGGCGACCAGCTTCAGCCCCAGCGCCGGCGCCACCGCCAGCAGGACCGGCAGCACAGCGCAGTGCACGGCGCAAAGCAGGGAACCGGCGAAACCGACGCGGTCGCCGACGTGCTGCACGCGCGCTGCGCTGGAAGTGAAGCCCATGACTTTCGTCCTGTTGGCGAGCATACGAAACACTATAACATCTGCTGCCGGTTACTCTATAACGTTCGCCGCCGGACGTCATCGCGCGGCGCCGCATCACCTGAAGATCCTGGAGATTCCGTTTCATGCCTTCCGTCCACCGTCCGCTCGCCCTGGCCATCGGCCTCGCGCTCGCCCTGCCGATCCATGCCCAGACCGCCACCCGCTCGGACACGCGCCACGACCAGGCGCAGCACCTGGACGCCATCACCGTCACCGCCTCGCCGCTGCGCAACGACACCGAGTCGCTGGCGCAGCCGGTCGAGGTGCTGTCCGGCGAGGAGCTCGACCGCAGGAAGGCGGCGACGCTGGGCGAGACCGTCTCGCTGCTGCCGGGCGTGCAGAGCACCTACTTCGGCACCGGCGTCGGCCGTCCGATCATCCGCGGCCAGGAAGGCCCGCGCGTGCAGGTGCTGTCCAACGGCACCAGTGCGATGGACGTCTCCACCGTCAGCCAGGACCACGCGGTCAGCATCGAGCCCTTCCTCGCCGACCAGATCGAGGTGCTGAAGGGGCCGGCGACGCTGATCTACGGCAGCGGCGCCATCGGCGGCGCGGTCAACGTGGTCGATGGCCGCGTGCCGCTGGCGCCGGCGACCGAGGCCTTCAGCGGTCGCGCCGAGGTGCGCGGCAACACCGTCAACGACGAGACGACCGGCATGTTCCGTGTCGACGGCGGCAGCGAGCGCTTCACCTGGCATGCCGATGCCTTCTACCGCGACGGGGACGACTTCGACATCCCCGGCGTCGCCCAGGTCGAGCATGATGATCACGATCACGACGATCATGACCACGAGGAGGAGGAACACGAGGAGCACGAGGAGCAGGTCGAGGGAACGCTCGCCAACAGCTCGTTCCTGACCAAGGGCGGCGCCGTCGGCGGCACCTTCTTCGGCGAGCGCGGCTATATCGGCGCCGCGGTCAGCACCTACCAGACCAACTACGGCATCCCCGAGGGCGCGCACCTCCACGTCGAGGAGGACGGACACGACCACGACCACGACCACGAGGACGAGGAGGAGGAAGAGCACGAGGAGCACGTCGTGCGCATCGACCTCGACCAGACCCGCTACCAGGTCAAGGCCGGCCTCTACGATCCCCTGCCCTTCCTCGAGGAGCTGACCTTCAACGGCGCCTACAACGACTACGAGCACGTCGAGCTGGAGAGCGGCGAGGTCGGCACGCGCTTCGAGAACACCGGCTACGACACCCGCATCGAGGCGCTGCAGAAGGAGGTCGACGGCTGGCGCGGCGCGTTCGGCGTGCAGATCTCGCGCAGCGACTTCGAGGCGATCGGCGAGGAGGCCTTCGTGCCGCCGACCGTCACCGACACCCTCGGCGCCTTCGTCATCCAGGAAAAGGACTTCGGGCCGCTGAAGCTGGAGGGCGGACTCCGCCACGACCGCGTCGAGCTCGAACCCGGCACCGGCGCCGACCGCAGCTTCGACACCAACAGCATCTCGGCTTCGGCGCTGTGGCGGGTCAGCGACGCGCTGCACCTGACCCTGGGTGCGGACCGCTCCGAGCGCGCGCCGACGCAGGAAGAGCTCTACGCCAACGGCGCCCACATCGCCACCGCGAGCTGGGAAGTCGGCGACGC
Organism: Coralloluteibacterium stylophorae; assembly: GCF_018122625.2. Classification (GTDB taxonomy): domain Bacteria; phylum Pseudomonadota; class Gammaproteobacteria; order Xanthomonadales; family Xanthomonadaceae; genus Coralloluteibacterium; species Coralloluteibacterium stylophorae. The sequence continues at coordinate 90,632 of NZ_JAGQFT020000003.1, forward strand.
CGGCATGGACGTGGAGCGCGCGCGCCGGCTGGAGCTGGGCATGCACGTCCACACCGACCCGGCCGACTTCAAGTTCGCGCTGTACCAGACCGACTTCGACGACTTCGTCTACCTTGCCGACACGGGCATCGAGGAGTTCGGCCTTCCGGTGCGCCTGTGGGCGCAGACGGACGCGAAGTTCCGCGGCGCCGAGGCCGAAGCGATCTTCCACCTCGCCGACAACACCTCGGGCCTCTGGGACCTGCGCGTGTTCGGCGACTACGTGCATGCCACCTTCGACGGCGAGCCCACGCAGACCCGCGAGTTCTCGGTGCCGCACGACGACCACACCCACGACTACAGCGTGGTGCTGGACCAGACCGGCGACCTGCCGCGGATCGCGCCGTCGCGCATCGGCGCCGACCTTGGCTGGGGCATGGGCGGCTGGCGTGCCTCGGTCGGCGGCGTCCGCTACGGCGAGCAGGACCGCGTCGCCGACAACGAGGAGCCGAGCGAGGCCTACACCCTGGTGAACGCGCACCTGTCCTACCACTGGGACATGCCGGCGCTGTCCTACGAGGTGTTCCTGGACGGCACCAACCTCACCGACCGCGAGGCGCGCCAGCACACCTCGCTGCTGCGCGACTACGCCCCGCTGCCGGGCCGCGGCGTGGCCTTCGGCGTCCGCGCCTTCTTCTGACGGGGACACGGGCTCGCGGCGCCGCATGCAGCGGCGCCGCCCTCATTCGATGTCGGGATCGTCCTCGTCGACCGCGCCGTCGTCCGCGCCGGCACCGGTCTCCTCGCCGATGCGGCGCAGCGGCCGCGGTCCGCCCTCGCCGTCCTCCGGCACGGCCTCGCCCACCGTCGCCGCCTCCGCCACCGCGCGTTGCTCGCTGGTCTCCTCGCCCAGGTGGTAGACGGCATAGCCGGGCAGGACCTGCTGGTTGAGCGCCATGCCGAGCACGCGGCCGTGGATCGGCGAGACGATCTCGCGCTCGCGGTTGAGGATGGGGTCGTGGATGCGGCCCAGCACCTGGCCGCGCTGCACGCGCTGGCCGAGCTCGACGTCGCTGATCAGCAGGCCGCCGACGTCGCCGCGCACCCACTGCGACTCGTAGAACACCGGCTGCGCCTCGGCCGGATCCTCCAGGATCTGCGCCTCGCCGGCGAGCATGCCCATGCGCTGCATCAGGTGGCGCAGCCCGTCGAGGCCGGCCTCGATCTCGTGCTTCTCCAGCCGCAGCGGCGCGCCGACCTCGAAGGTCACCGCCGGGATGCCGATGCTGTTGGCGGCGACCCGCAGCATGCCGCGGCTGCCCGGGCTGTGCAGCACCAGGGTGTTGCCGAAGCTACGGGTCATCTCCAGCACCTGCGGCCGGGTGAGGTCGGCGCGGATCTGCGGCAGGTTGCTGCGGTCGAACGAGCCGGTGTGGAAGTCCACCAGCGCGTCGCAGCCGCGCACGATGCCATCGAAGAAGTTCCAGGCGATGCGCGAGGCGATGCTGCCGTAGCGGCTGCCGGGGAAGAAGCGGTTGAGGTCGCGCCGGTCCGGCAGGTAGCGGCTGCCGCGGCTGTAGCCGAACACGTTGACGATCGGCACCGCGACCACGCTGCCGGCCAGGGTCTCCGGCTGCAGCGAGTAGACCGCGCGGCGCACGATCTCCACGCCGTTGATCTCGTCGCCGTGCACCGCCGCGGCCAGGCACAGCACCGGGCCCGGCTCCGCGCCGTGGACGATCACCACCGGCGCCGCGGCCTCGCCGGCCAGGCCCTGGCTCGCCTGCCACTCCAGGCGCACGCGGGTGCCCGGAAGGACGAAGCGGTCGAGGATGTGCAGCGGCGCGACCCGCGGCGGCCCCATCGCGGAGGCGTCGACGTCGCCGCCGGCGATCGGGGTGAGCGGCGGCAGGGGCTGCGGCCGTCCCGGCGGCGCGACCGGGAAATCCTGCGCCGTGGCCGGAAGCGCGAGGCCCAGCAGGATCGCCGCCAGCGCGGTCAGCCGCGCCCTGCGGCCGCGTCCCTTCTCCACCGCCTCAGGCCGCGCTGCAGCGCGCGCACAGGCCATGCACTTCCAGGGTCTGCGCCTGCGGCTGGAAACCCAGCGCCTTCGCCTGCGCGGTCAGCTGCTCGGCGATGCGTGGGTCCTCCAGCTCGACCGTCGCCAGGCAGCGGTCGCAGATCAGGAAGGGCGCCGAATGATGCTCGGCGCTGGGATGGTGGCAGCCGAGATAGGCGTTGACCGATTCCAGCTTGTGGATGAAGCCCTGCTCCATCAGGAAGTCGAGCGCGCGGTAGACCGTCGGCGGCGCGGCACCCTCGCGGGTCACCTTCATCCGGTCGAGCAGGTCGTAGGCCTTGACCGGGCGCTGCGCCTCGGCGATCAGGCGCAGCACCTGCGCGCGGATCGGCGTGAGGCGCAGGCCGCGTTCGGCGCAGGCGGCTTCCACCGCCCGCACGAAATCGTCCGGCGCATCGACGTGCGCGTGCGGGTCCGTGCAGGCGTGCACGCGGCTGGCATGGGCGGGAGACATGGCCGGCATGCTAGCACCGTGCGGGTGAACCGCCGCGTCGCGGGCGGCGGTGTCCGGGAGCCCGGGCCTCAGTCCGCGGCGGGCACTCTGGCGAGCGCGGCGGCGATGCGGCGCAGCGCCTCGTCGCGCCCGGCGAGGTAGACGGTGTGGTCGATGGAGGGGCTGACCTGGGTGCCGGTCATCGCCACCCGCAGCGGCTGCGCGATCTTGCCCAGGCCCAGCTCCAGCTCCACGCCGGTGGCGCTGACCGCGGCGTCGATCGCCGCCGGCGACCAGTCCGCCGCCGGCAGCGCCTCCAGGCGGCGCTGCATCGCCTCCAGCGGCGCGCGCGCGGACGCCCCCAGGTGCTTGGCCACCGCCTTGTCGTCGTAGTCGGCCAGCGGGCGGTACCAGACCGCGGCGCGCTCGGCCATGTCCTTGAGCGTCTTGACCCGGTCGGCCAGCGCCACCACCACGTCGGCCGGCGCCGGCCCGGTCGCGGGATCGATGCCCTGCTCGCGCAGGTGCCATTCGAGCTCCGGCGCGACCTCGGCCGGGTCGGAGGCCTTAAAGTAGTGCTGGTTGAGCCAGGACAGCTTGTCCAGGTCGAAGCGCGAGGCGGAGTGGTTGACGTCGGCGATGTCGAACAGGCGGACCATCTCCTCGCGCGAGAAGATCTCCTGGTCGCCGTGCGACCAGCCCAGGCGGACGAGGTAGTTCAGCAGCGCCTGCGGCAGGAAGCCGTCGGCGCGGTACTGCATCACGCCCACCGCACCGTGGCGCTTGGAGAGCTTGGCGCCGTCGGGGCCGAGGATCATCGGCAGGTGCGAGAACGCCGGCACGGCCGCGCCCAGCGCCTCGTAGATGTTGATCTGGCGCGGGGTGTTGTTGACGTGGTCGTCGCCGCGGATGACGTCGGTGATGCGCATGTCGAGGTCGTCGACGACCACCGCGAAGTTGTAGGTCGGGAAGCCGTCGGAGCGGATCAGCACCAGGTCGTCGAGCTCGGCGTTGGCCCACTCGATGCGGCCCTTGACCTTGTCCTCGAACACCACGCTGCCGCCCTGCGGGTTCCTGAAGCGGATGACGCGGTTGGGATCGTCGCGCAGCGGCGCGCCGAGATCGCGGTAGTGGCCGTTGTAGCGCGGCTTGGTGCCGGCCTCCATGGCCGCGGCGCGCATCGCATCGAGCTCCTCGCGGGTCTCGTAGGCGTAGTAGGCCTTGCCGGCGGCGACCAGCTGCTCGGCGACCTCGCGGTAGCGGTCGAAGCGCTGGGTCTGGTAGATCGGGCCCTCGTCGGCGTCGAGGCCGAGCCAGCGCATGCCGTCGAGGATGGCCTGCACCGCCGCGTCGGTGCTGCGCTCGCGGTCAGTGTCCTCGATCCGCAGCACGAACTCGCCGCCGCTGTGGCGCGCCTGCAGCCAGCAGTACAGCGCGGTGCGGGCGCCGCCGATGTGCAGGAAGCCGGTGGGACTCGGGGCGAAGCGGGTGCGGCAGGTCATGGCGGTGCGGGCGTGGGGACAGCCGCCTAGTCTAGCGGCCGCGCGCGCGGCCCGTCCCGCCGCCGCAGTGCGACAGCCGGCGCGTCGTCCCGCTCGCCGGCGCGACGCCTTAGACTGTCGCACTCGCTCGTCCGCGGAACCCGTCATGACCCGATCCGGATCCTTCCTCGCCGCCCTCGCCTTCGCCTGCGCAGGCCTGCTGCCTGCCGCGCCGCGCGCGCAGGACGCGCCGGTCGACCGCGTGCCGAGCGCCGAGGAGGCGCCGGCGGTGACCGGGCCACAGGCGGTCCTGCACACCTCGATGGGCGACATCACCCTGGAGCTGTATCCGCAGCAGGCGCCGCGGACGGTGCAGAACTTCGTCGAGTACGCGCGCGCGGGCTTCTACAACGGCACCATCTTCCATCGCGTGATCCCGGACATGCTGGTCCAGGCCGGCGCCTACACGCCGGACATGCAGCCCAAGCCGACGCGCGCGCCGATCCCGCTGGAGACGCAGAACGGCCTGTCCAACCTGCGCGGCACGGTCGCCGCCGCGCGTGCGGCGGCGCCGGAATCGGCGACCTCGCAGTTCTTCATCAACGTGGTCGACAACCCGCGCTTCGACTTCACCTCCGACGAGAGCGACTACACCCGCGGCTACGCGGTGTTCGCACGGGTCGTCGACGGCATGGACGTGGTCGACGCCATCCGCGAGGTGCCGACCACCGCGCGCGAGCCGCTGCAGCGCGACGTGCCGGTGGAGCCGGTGACCATCGAGCGCGTCGAGCTGCTGGACGCCGAGTGAGCCGCCGGAACGGCCGATGACCACGCTGTTCGTCTCCGACCTGCACCTGGATCCCGCGCGGCCGGAGATCACGGCGCTGTTCCTGCGCTTCCTGCAGGAGGAGGCGGCCGGCGCCGACGCGCTCTATCTGCTCGGCGACCTGTTCGAGGCCTGGATCGGCGACGACGATCCGGCGCCGCTGGGCGCCGAGGTGGCGTCCGGACTCGGCGCCGTCGCCGATGCCGGGGTGCCGGTGTACTTCATGCACGGCAACCGCGACTTCCTGCTCGGCCGCGACTACGCCGCGCGCGCGGGCATGCGCCTGCTGCCGGATCCGGCGGTGGTCATGCTCTACGGCCATCCGACCCTGCTCACCCACGGCGACGCGCTCTGCAGCGACGACCACGCCTACCAGGCCTTCCGCGCGCAGACCCGCGACCCGGCCTGGCGCGAGCGCTTCCTGGCGCAGCCGCTCGCCGCGCGCCAGGCCTTCGCGCGGCAGGCCCGCGAGGCCAGCCGCCAGCACCAGGCGACCGTCGGTGGCGGCGCCGCCGACATCACCGACGTCACCCCGGACACGGTCGCCGCGCTGTTCTCGCGCTACGGCGTGGACCGCGTCATCCACGGGCACACCCATCGCCCGGCCGTGCACACGCTCGAGGTCGACGGCCGCACCTGCACCCGCATCGTGCTCGGCGACTGGTTCGAGCAGGGTTCGGTGCTGCGGGTCGATGCCGACCGCCTGGAGCTGTCGGCGCTCGGCTGAGGCGCTTCGCGGCCTGCGACCGGAGCGGCTGCGCCCGTTCGCCCACTGCCCTGCCGGGCCGTTCCAGTCGGGGCTGAAGCCCCTCCCACACAAACGCGGAGTGAGGCTGAAGCCGCTCCTGCGGCGGCCCGGATACGCGCGGTCAGCGCGGTGGCGCCAGCGCCTCCAGGGCGGCGAGCTCCTCGGCGTCGAAGCCGGCCTCGAGCCGCGCCTCGACGTTGAACGGCCCGCGCAGGTAGCCATGCGCGTAGTCGCGCAGGAGCTGGCGGAAGGTCGCGTCCGGCACCACGCCCTCGCGCTCGCAGCACCAGCGGAACCAGCGGCTGCCGGCGGCCACGTGCGGAACCTCCTCGCGCAGGATCACCTCCAGCGCCGCCACCGTGGCCTCGTCGCCCATGTGCCGCAGCCGCGCGATCATGCCGGGGGTGACGTCGAGGCCGCGGGCCTCCAGCACGCGCGGCACCAGGGCCATGCGCGCCAGGCAGGAGGCGGCGGTGCGCTCGGCCATCTCCCACAGCCCGTTGTGCGCGTCGAAGTCGCCGTAGGCGGCGCCGAGGTCGGCCATCCGCGCCTGCAGCAGGGCGAAGTGGCGGGCCTCGTCGGCGGCGATGCCGATCCAGTCGGCGTAGTAGGCCTCGGGCAGGCCGCGGAAGCGGTAGACCGCGTCCCAGGCGAGGTCGACCGCGTTGAACTCGATGTGCGCGATGGCGTGCAGGAACGCGGCCTTGCCCTCGGGCGTGCCGAGGCCGCGCTGGGCGAGCCCGCGCGGCGGGACCAGGCGCGGCCGCGGCGGCCGGCCCGGCATGCGGATCGGCGCGGGGGGCGCGGCGTCGGCGGGCACCGCCAGCCCGCCGCGCGCCCAGGCGGCCGCGGCGGCATGGGTGAGCTCGAGCTTGGCCGCGACCGTGCCGGCGTCGAGGCAGGCGCGCGCGGCGGCGAACACGTCGCCCATCAGGTCCCGGTGCGGCGCTGCTGCTTGGCGCTGTCGGAGCGCAGTTGCTGGATGCGCTCGAAGTAGCCGGGCTCGATGCCGGTGACGTATTCGCCGGTGAAGCAGGAGGAATCGAAGGTCGACACCAGCTGCTTCTTGCCGGCGACCGCCTCCTCGAGATCGGCGATGTCCTGGTAGATCAGCCAGTCGCAGCCGAGCAGGCGCTGGATCTCCTCCTCGGTGCGGCCGTGCGCGATCAGCTCGCTGGCCGCCGGCATGTCGATGCCGTAGATGTTGGGGTAGCGGACCGGCGGCGCGGCCGATGCCAGGTAGACCTTCTTGGCGCCGGCGTCGCGCGCCATCTGCACGATCTGCTGGCTGGTGGTGCCGCGCACGATGGAGTCGTCGACCAGCAGCACCACGCGGTTGCGGAACTCGAGCTGGATCGGGTTGAGCTTGCGCCGCACCGACTTCACCCGCTCGCCCTGCCCCGGCATGATGAAGGTGCGCCCGACGTAGCGGTTCTTGATGAAGCCCTCGCGGTACTTCACCCCGAGCACGTTGGCGACCTCCAGCGCGGCGTCGCGCGAGGAGTCGGGAATCGGGATCACAGTGTCGATGTCGTGGTCCGGGCGCAGGCGCAGGATCTTCTCGCCGAGCTTGACGCCCATGCGCATGCGCGCCTTGTGCACCGAGATGTCCTCGATCATCGAGTCCGGCCGCGCGAAGTAGACGTACTCGAACATGCACGGGGCATGGCGGGTCTCCGGCGCACAGACCTCGGCCGTCAGCTCGCCGCGCGGCGAAATGACCACGCACTCGCCCGGGCGCACGTCGCGCTCGCGGCGGAAGCCGGCCAGGTCCAGGGCCACGCTCTCGGACGCCACCGCCCATTCCAGCCCGTCGCCGGTGTCGCGCCGGCCCAGCACCAGCGGACGGATGCCGTTGGGATCGCGGAACGCCACGATTCCCAGCCCCAGCACCAGCGACACCACCGCGTAGCCGCCCTTGCAGCGCCGGTGCACGCCGGCCACGGCATTGATCGCCGCCTGCGGAGTCAGCGCCTTCTGCGCCTCCAGCTCGTGCGCGAACACGTTGAGCAGCACCTCGGAATCGCTCTCGGTGTTGACGTTGCGGCGGTCCTGCTCGAACACCTCCTGGCGCAGCGCCTCGGTGTTGATCAGGTTGCCGTTGTGCGCGAGCGCGATGCCGTAGGGCGAATTGACGTAGAACGGCTGCGCCTCGGCCGAGCCCTCGGAGCCCGCGGTGGGGTAGCGGCAGTGGCCGATGCCGGCGCGGCCCGGCAGCAGGGCCATCTGCGCCTCGCCGAACACCTCGCGCACCAGGCCGTTGCCCTTCTGGATGTGCAGGCGCGCGCCCTCGGCGGTGGCGATGCCGGCCGCGTCCTGGCCGCGGTGCTGCAGCACGGTCAGCCCGTCGTAGAGCGCGCCGGCGACTTCCGAGGTTCCGGCGATACCGATGATCCCGCACATGATCTTGAGGCCTCTAGAGGGTCGAGCCGGGAAGCGGCTCGGCCGGTGATGGTCCGGTGGAAGCAGGTCCAGCCGCGGGGGCCGGGTCGAAATCGATGTAGGCCGCCACCGCCTCCGGCAGCCAGGTGCGCATCCAGCGCGCGCCGCGCTCGAACTCCGGCAGCAGCCGCGACTGCGACCACCATGGGTCCTGCGGCATCGGCGTGAACCCGACCAGCAGCACCAGCAGGCAGCACAGCGCCAGGCCGCGGGCGACGCCGAAGAGCATCCCGAGCAGGCGGTCGGTGCCGGACAGGCCGCTCACCCGGATCAGCCGCGACAGCAGCCAGGTCAGCAGGCCGCCCACCAGGATCGCCGCGACGAACACCGTCGCGTAGCCGAGCAGCAGCCGCACCGACGGTACGTCCACGCCCGAGAACAGCGCCGCAACCGCGTCGCCGTAGGTGAAGGCCAGCCAGAACGCCCCCGCCCAGATCGCCAGCGACAGCGCCTCGACCAGGAACCCGCGGACCAGGCCGATCAGCACCGACGCCGCGACGATCCCGATGAGGACGTAGTCGGCCCAGTTCAACGCCACGATGGGGAACGGTCCGGATCAGGGATAGGAGACGACGTTGCCGTTCAGCCCGAGCCGCTGGCTCAGCTGCGAACGCAGGCGCTCGGCCTCCGCCCGCGCGGCGGTCGGCCCGACGCGCACGCGGTAGAGGGTGCCGCGCTCGGTGCGCACGTCCTCGACCAGGGCGCTAAAGCCGGCGCCGCGGACGCGGTCGCGCATCGCATTCGCGTCGCCCTGCGAGCTGAAGGCGGCGACCTGCACCGCGAACCCGGTCTCCGGCGCCGCGCGCGGGGCTGGCGCCGGAGCCGCGGTCGCCGGAGCGGAGGCGCCGGTGCGTGCCGGTGCCGCGGCGACGGCACCGGACGGCCTCGGCGCGCTCTCGAGCGCGATCACGCTGGTCGGTACGTCGCTGCGCACACCACGCACCTTCAGGCGCACGCTCTCGGCCTCGGCGCGGCTGGCGTAGGGACCGATGCGCACGCGCTGCGCCGCCCGGCCCTGCCACTGCGTGTCCTCGGCATAGGCCGGCAGGCCGGCCTGCCGGAACGCGGCCACCAGCGTCCGCGCGTTGCCGGCGTTGCCGTAGACGCCGGCGTTGACCGCATAGCGGCCGTCGGGCGCGGCCGTCGGGGTCGCCGCCGCTGCCGGCGCGGGCGCCGCGGGGGGCTGCGCTGCCGGTGCGGTCGCAGGTGTGGGTTCGGGGTCGGGTTCGTTCGCCGCCTGGGCGCCGGCATCGGCATCGGCATCGGCGGCGGGCGCGACGGGCTGCGGCGCAGGCAGCGCAGCGCTCGCGCCGTCCATCCGCGGCGCCGGTTCGCCACCGGCCTCCACCGTGGCCAGGCGACCGTCGTCGGTCGCCGTGCCGGGCGCCGCACCGGGCTCCGCGGCCGCGTCGCCCGCCGGAGTGATCGGCGCCAGCGGCAGCTCGCGCGTCTCGTAACCCTGCTGCGGCGCGTCCGGCAGGGTCAGCGGGACGTCCTGCGCCTCGTCCTCGGGCGTTGGCCCTTCCAGCAGCATGGGCACGAAGATCACGGCCAGCGCCACGAGCACCGCGGCGCCGATGAGGCGCTGTTTCAGGGCTGAATCCATCGCAGGAAGGAAGCGGAGCGGGTGTGGCGCGGAGTATACGCGTCCGTCCCTGCGCCCCCGTGAGCGGAGGCGCCGCGCTTCAGCCGACGGCGGCCGGCTGCAGGCGGCGCAGCGCGGCGGCGACGGTGAAGAAGGAGCCGAACACCAGCACGCGCTCGCCCGGCAGCGCGGCGCCGCAGGCGGCATCCAGCGCCGTCGCGACCGTCGCATGGCGCTCCGCCCGCGGCAGGGCCTCGCCGAGGCGGGCGGCGAGCCTGTCCACGGCGAGACCGCGCGGCGTCTCCGGCTCCAGGCCGGCGAGGAACCAGGCGCCGATCCGCGGAACCAGCGGCGCGACCAGTCCCGGCAGGTCCTTGTCGCCCAGCGCGGCGAACACCGCGTGCGTGGTCACCGGGCGCTGCGCGTCGAGCCAGCGCCCGAGCTCGCGCGCGGCCTGCGGGTTGTGGCCGATGTCGAGCACGATGTCGACGCCGTCGCGCACGATCCGCTGCAGGCGCCCCGGCAGCGCCGCCGTGGCGACGCCGCGGGCGAAGGCGGCCTGCGGCAGGTCGAGGTCGAGCGCGCGCAGGGCGGCGATCGCCGTCGCGGCGTTGTCGCGCTGCGCCGGTGCCGGCAGCGCCGGCGCGGGCAGCGCCATCTCGAAGCCGGGCTCGCGCCAGGTCCATTCGCCCGCCAGCGGGGGCGCGTCGACGAAGAAGTCGCAGCCCAGGCGGATGGCCGAGGCGCCGACCGCGTAGGCCCGGCGCAGCACGCTCGACGGCGGATCGCGCTCGCCCAGGACCACCGGCCGCCAGCCACGCATGATCCCCGCCTTCTCCGCGCCGATGGACTCGCGGTCGCTGCCGAGCCAGTCGGCATGGTCGAGGTCGACGGTGGTGATCACGGCGACGTCGGGATCGACGATGTTGACCGCGTCGAGCCGCCCGCCCAGGCCGACCTCCAGCACCGCCAGGTCCAGCGCGGCGCGTTCGAACAGCCACAGCGCGGCCAGGGTGCCGTACTCGAAGTAGGTCAGCGACGTCGTCCCGCGCGCCCCTTCCACCGCCTCGAAGGCCTCGACCAGCGCCGCGTCGGACGCCTCCGCGCCGTCGATGCGCACGCGCTCGTTGTAGCGCAGCAGGTGCGGCGAGGTGTAGGCGCCCACGCGCAGGCCCGCCGCGCGCGCGATCGCCTCGGCGAACGCCACCGTCGAGCCCTTGCCGTTGGTGCCCGCCACCGTCAGCACGTGCCGCGCCGGGCGCCGAATGCCCAGGCGCCCGGCGACGGTGCGCACGCGCTCCAGGCCGAGCTCGATGGCGTTCGGGTGCTGGCGGCCGATGCGGTCGAGCCAGGCGTCGAGCGACTGCGTCACGGGGGAGAACCTGTGCGGGTGGGGCCGGTATTGTCGGGCAAGGCCCGGCACCGCGACGAGCGATTCCGTCCGCGCCGGCGCCCGGTGCGGAAACGCAGACGCCGCACCCGGAGGCGCGGCGTCGCGTGTGTTCCGGAGCGGGAAGATCAGTCCCGCGGTTCGACGCCCATCTCCTCCAGCACCCGCGGCGCCGGGTCGACCTGCTCCATCACCCACAGGATGTAGCGGATGTCGGCGTGGATGGTGCGGGTCAGTTCCGGGTTGAACACCCAGTTCGAGGCCACGCTTTCCCAGTTCATGTCGAACACCAGGCCGACCAGGCGGCCCTGCGCGTCGAGCGTCGGCGAGCCGGAGTTGCCGCCGGTGACGTCGAGGTCGGTGAGGAAGTTCACCGGAACCGTGCCCAGCGACTCCAGCTCGCGCCCGCCGTAGCGCCGGGCCGCGATCGCGTCCAGCTCGGCCTGCGGCGCGTCGAACGGCGCCTCGCCGGTCGCCTTCTCCGCGATCTCCTCCAGCCGGGTGAAGGGCTCGTAGGTGGTGCCGCGCTTCGGCGAATAGCCCTTCACGTTGCCGAAGGTGATGCGCAGGCTCGAGTTGGCGTCCGGGTAGACGGCGCGGCCGTTGGCGCGGTTGGTGTCGATCACCGCCTGCAGGAACAGCGGGCGGTCGCGCATGTCCTCGCCCTCGCGCGCCTCGGCCGCGGCCTCGCGTTCGAGCACGTAGGGCAGCAGCGCGTTGGCCAGGACGATGGCGCTGTCCTCGCTCGCGGCCAGCGCGGCGCGGTCGGCGGCGAACCAGCGCAGCCGCGCCTCGGTCTCGCCGAGGCGGGTGCCGGCATAGAGCGCGTCGAGCGCCTTCTCCACGTCGGCCTCGTCGTCGCCGCCCAGCCAGGCGTCGATCGCGGGCACGCGCTGCTTCTCCGGCAGGTCGATGTAGCGCCCGAGCCAGTAGGCGAGGAGCTGGCGGTCGACGCTGGCGTCGTAGCGGCGCTCCATCTGCTCCAGCGCGCCCTTGATCGCGGCCTGGTCGCGCTCCTGGTAACCGGGTGCACGCTCGGCGTCCGACTTCGCCCGCTCCTCCGCGGCGCGCACCAGGCGGTTGGCGGTCGAAACCAGGCCGGTGTTGAGCAGGCCACGCACGATGAAGTCGCGCTCGCGGGTCGCGCGCTCCTCGGCGTTCGCCGCCTGCAGGCGGGCGTAGGCGTCGAGCGCGGGCCTGCCAGCCTCGCCCTGCTTCCGCAGCCAGGCCAGCACCGCGCGCTCTTCCTTGCGCTTGGTGTCGCCGGCGTCGGCGCGCTCGAAGCCCTCGAGCTGCCCGGTCATGTTCTTGAGGTAGTTGTTGAGCCCCTTGGCCTGCGCGGCGTACTTCACGCCGGCCTCGGGATCGGCCTTGCCGGCGGCGTCGATGATCGCCAGCTGCGCCTCGTAGGCCTCGATCGCCTGCGGGTACGCCCAGTCGCGGGTGTCTGCGAACTCCTCCGCCAGCGCGTAGCGGTAGGTGCGCCCGGGATAGCCGGCGACCATGGCGAAGTCGCCCACGTCCACGCCCTCCTCCGACACCTCCAGCCAGTGCTTGGGCCGGTAGGGAACGTTGTCCTTGGCGTAGGCGACGGGGCGGCCGTCGGGGGCCACGTAGCCGCGGATGAAGGTGAAGTCGCCGGTGTGGCGCGGCCACATCCAGTTGTCGATGTCGCCGCCGAACACGCCGATGCCGCCGTGCGGGGCGTAGACGATGCGCACGTCCTTGATCTCGAGCTGGCGGAACAGCCGGTACTGCAGGCCGCCGAAGAACGAATAGACCGTGCAGCGGTAGCCGCCGCCCTGTTCGCATTCGGCCACCAGGCGCTTCTCCAGCGCCTCGGTGGCGGCCTGGCGCGCGGCGCCGTCGGCAGCCTGCGCCTGCGCGGCGCGGATGCGCTCGGTGACGTCGGTGATCTGCTCGGTGACGTAGATGCGCGCGTTCGGCCCGGCGCTGATCTCGTCGCCGAGGGTGGCAGCATTGAAGCCGGTGACGGTGAGGTCCTTCTCCGCGGTCGAGTTGAGCTGCAGGCCGCCGTAGGCGCAATGGTGGTTGGTCACCACCAGGCCCTGCGGCGAGACGAAGCTCGCGGTGCAGCCGCCGAGGCTCACGATCGCGCCCATCGGGTCGCCGGTGAGGTCGGCGAGCTGCTGCGGATCGAGCTCCAGCCCCGCCTCCTCCAGCGGGCCGGCGATCTCGGGCAGCTGCTGCGGGACCCACATGCCCTCGACGGCATGCGCGCCGCCGCCGGCGGCGAGGGCGAGGGCCGCGCCGAGCGCGAGGTGGAGGGGATTCGGACGCAGGGTCATGCGGTCACTCCTTCGGATGGGGCAGGCCGGCGGCGGGGCGCCGGCGGTTCGGGTCGGGGCGCGCATCGACGGCGGGGCGTCAGCCGGAGGCCGGCACGCCGAGCTCCTCGAGCAGGTGCGGGGCCGGATAGACCTCGTCCAGCAGCCAGCGCAGGTAGCGCATGTCGACGTGGATGGCGCGCTTGTAGCGGGGATCGAACTTCCAGCTGGCGCTGACCGCCTCCCAGTTGCTGTCGAAGTTGAGGCCGATCAGCTCGCCGTCGGCGTTGAGCACCGGCGAGCCGGAGTTGCCGCCGGTGGTGTCGAGGTTGGTGAGGAAGTTGACCGGCACGCTGTCCAGGCGCGGATCGACATGCTCGCCGAAACGGCGCTGGGCGATCGCCTCCAGCAGCGGCGCGGGCGCGTCGAACGGCACCTCGCCGGTGTGCTTCTCGACGATGCCGGCGACGGTGGTCACCGGCGCATGGCGCACCGCATCGCGCGGCTGCAGGGGCTCGACGCGGCCGTAGCTGACGCGCAGCGTGCGGTTGGCGTCGGGATACACCGCCATGCCCTGCCCTTCGCGCCAGGCCACCAGCGCCTGCATGTAGGCCGGACGCAGGCGCAGGTCCTCGCCCTCGCGCGCCTTGCGCGCGTCCTCGATGCGCAGCAGCGCCGGCATCAGCGCCGCGGCGAGCGTCACCAGAGGATCGGCGGCGAGCGCGCGCCCCTCCCGGGCGGCGGCGAAACGCGACAGCCGCGCGTCCTCCTCGCCCAGCGCCGTGTCCGCGTACAGCGTGTCCAGGGCCGCGTCCAGCGCCTCCGGGGTGCGGCCGAAGGCGGCGTCGAACTCGGGCAGGCGCTGCGCCTCGGGCAACGCCTGGTAGCGCTCGAGCAGGGTCGCCAGCAGCGCCTTCTCCATCGCCGGTGCGTAGCGGCGCTGGACCTGGCGCAGCTGGCCTTCGATCAGGCCGTGGTCGCGCACCTGGTAGCCGCTTTCGCGCCCGGCATCGGGCCTGGACGACTCGATGCGCAGGCGCTCCAGGGTCAGCGCCGCGCGCAGCAGCTGGGCCTGGCCGGCGACGAGGCCGACCAGCAGATCGCGCTCGCGGGTGGCGGCCGCGTCGGCGACGAGCGCCTGCAGGTCGGCGATCGGCGCGGCGAGTTGCGCCGGCGTGGCCGCGAGCATCGCGCGCTCGTCCGCGGCGCGCTCGCGCACCGCGTCGCTGCGGCGCAAACCCTCGAGTTCGCCACGATAGCGCTTCTCGCCGTTCTTGAGCGAGGCCAGCTGCGAGGCGTAGCGGGTGCGCGCATCGGCGTCGGTCGCGCCGACGCGCTCGATCGTGTCGACCAGCGCGGAGAGCACCTCGACCTGCGCCGGCAGCCGCCAGTTGACCTGCTGGTCGAACTCCGCCGCGGTGCGGTGGCGGTAGGTGATGCCGGGGTAGCCGGCGAGCATGGCGAAGTCGCCCTCGGCCGGCCCGGTGGCGGCCATCCGCAGGTGCGAGGGCGGCGCATAGGGCACGTTGTCGGCGGCATGGTCGGCCGGCCTGCCGTCGCGGCCGACGTAGGCGCGCAGCAGGGTGAAGTCGCCGCTGTGGCGCGGCCACATGAAGTTGTCGACCTCGTCGCCGTAGTTGCCGATCGCGCGCGGCGGCGCATAGACCAGCCGGATGTCGCGCAGCTCGAGCTGGGTCACCAGGTGGAACGAGGTGCCGTAGAACATGTCGGCCACGCTGCAGCGCACGTCGCCCTGCGCCTCGCACTCGGCCACCAGCGCCTTGGAGGCGGCGTCGACCGCATCGTGGTAGGCGCGGCCGCGCTTGCCACGCGCCTGCCCCAGCACGCGCTCGGTCACGTCCTCGAAGCCGGTGGTGACCAGCACCCGGTAGTCCGGATTGGCCGGCAGCTCGGCGCCGCGGTCGGCGGCGACGTAGCCGTCGGCGATCAGGTCGCGGCCCGGCTTCGAGTTGTACTGGATCACGCCGAGCGCGACGTGGTGGTTGGTCAGCAGCAGGCCATCGGCGGAGACGAAGCTGCCGGTGCCGCCACCCACCCGCACCACCGCGTCGAGCGGGGCGCGGGTGAGGTCGGCGAGGTCGCGCGCGTCGCCGCGGAAGCCGGCCTCGCGCAGCGCGTCGGCGATGTCCGGCAACTGCGACGGCAGCCACATGCCCTCGTTCGCCTGCGCCGGCAGGCCCGCGGCGAGTCCCACCGCCAGCAGCGTGCGCCGGATCATCGCGCCTCCTCCCCATGCGGCAGGCCCATCTCCTCGAGCAGGTTGTCCGCGCCGGAGACGGTGTCCATGACCCAGCGCATGTAGCGCGCGTCGACGTGGATGGAGCGGGTCACGTCCGGGTTGAAGACGTAGTCGGAGGCGAGGCTCTCGTAGTTGCCGTCGAACAGCAGGCCGACGAGCTCGCCGCGGGCGTTGAGCGTCGGCGAGCCGGAGTTGCCGCCGGTGGTGTCGACGTCGCTCAGGAAGTTCACCGGAACCGCGTCCAGCGCCTCGCCCCGGTAGCGCGCGCCGGCGCCGGCGGCGATCGCCTCGAGCTCGGCGGCCGGCGCATCGAACGGCTCCGCGCCGGTGTGCTTCTCGGCGATCCCGGCGAGCGTGGTGAACGGCTCGTAGCGCACGGCGTCGCGCGGGGCATAGCCCTGCACGGTGCCGAAGGTCAGGCGCAGCGAGTTGTTGGCGTCGGGATAGACCGGTCGGCCCTGCGCGGCATTGAAGTCGATGGTCGCCTGCATGACCTGCGGACGCAGCACCGAGAAGCGGCCCTCGCGCGCCTTCTCCGCGTCCTCGATGCGCCGCAGGGCCGGCGCGATCGCCACCGCCAGCGCGAGCGCGCTGTCGTCGGACGCCTCGATCGCCGCGGCATCGGCGCCGAACCAGCGCAGCCGCGCCTCGGTGTCGCCGAGGGCGGTGCCGGCGTAGAGCGCGTCGAGGCGCGCGTCGAGGTCGTCGACGGAGGTTCCGCCCGGCGCCAGGCCGAGCCAGCGGTCGAGCTCGGCCACGCGCTGGTCCGCCGGCAGCGCCGCATAGCGCTGGAGCACGAAGGCCAGCAGCGCACGGTCGACCTGCGGGTCGTAGCGGCGCTCGAGCTGGCGCAGGCGCGCCTCCTGCCGCGGCCGGTCGCGCGCCTGGTAGCCGGCCTCGCGCTCGGCGTCGGGGCGGGCGCTCTCGCGGGCCTGGCGGTACAGCAGGTTGGCGCTGCCGACCAGGCCGCTGCGGCCGAGCAGGCCGACCCACAGGTCGCGCTCCCGCGTCGCGCGCTCCGCCGCGATCTCGGCCTCGAGCGCGGCGACCGCCTCGCGCTGCGCGCGCCGCGATGCACCCTGGTCGCCGAGCCAGGCCAGCAGCGCGGCCTCGGCCGCCTGCTTGTCGGCCACTGCATCGATGCGGGCGAAGCCGTCGCGCTGGCCGCGGTAGAGCTTGAGCGCGTTGTTGAGGCTGGCGACCGTCGCCGCGTACTTGATCGCGGCCTCGTCGCGGCCCTCGGTCTGCCGCCCGATGATGTCGAGCGAGCGCTCGAGGTAGTCGATCATCGTCGGCAGGCGCCAGTCGATGGCCGCGGCGACCTCGCTGGCGCGGCGGTAGCGGTTGGTGCTGCCGGGGTAGCCCGCGACCATGACGAAGTCGCCCGCCTCCGGACCCTGCTCGGCCACCCTGAGCCAGCTGTCCGGGCGGTAGGGCACGTTCTCCTTGGCGTAGTCGGCGGGCTTCCCGTCCGGGCCCACGTAGGCGCGCATGAAGCTGTAGTCGCCGGTGTGGCGCGGCCACTCGAAGTTGTCGACGTCGCCACCGAACTTGCCGATGGCGTCCGGCGGCGCATGCACCAGGCGCACGTCACGGATCTCCATCTGCCGGACCAGGTAGAAGCGCAGGCCGCCGAAGAAACTGTAGACGCCGCAGCGCAGGCCGCCCGGCGCCTCGCAGTCGGCGACCAGCGCCTTGGTCGCCGCGTCGATGGCATCGAAGCGCGCGCGGTCGTCGAGCCCGGCCGGCAGCGAACCGGTGACCCGGTCGGTGACCTCGTCGATGGCCTGCGTCACGTAGACGCGCAGGCTGGGGTCGGCCGGCAGCTCCTCGTCGAGGCTGCGGGCGAGGAAGCCGTCGCTGATGAGGTCGCGTTCGGGCGTCGAGTTGTACTGGATCGCGCCGTAGGCGCAGTGGTGGTTGGTGACGATCAGGCCCTGCGGCGAGACGAAGCTCGCGGTGCAGAAGCCCAGCCCGATCACCGCGTCGAGCGGATGGCTGGTGAGGTCGCTGAGGTCGGCGGGATCCATCTCCAGCCCGCGCTCGCGCAGCACGTCGGCGAGGTCGGCCATCTGGTGCGGCTGCCACATGCCTTCGTCGGCATGGGCGGCAGGCGCGGCGAGCGCCGCGGCGAGGGTCAGGACAAGGACGCGCAGGCGCAAGACGGGCTCCGGGGTTTCGCAGGCGAATCCATGACCATAGTCATGCCTGGGCCGGGTGCGGATGTGCCGACGGTCATGGTCGGCGGTGCGTTCACCGTGCGCCGGTATAATCGACGGTCTTTGGCTGGTGCGCGTCGCACCGGCCCCGGAAGGGACTTTCGACGATGGCGCAGACGATGAAGGCGCTGGTCAAGCGCAACGCGACCGAGGGCATCTGGATGGAGGAGGTGCCGGTGCCGGCACCCGGCCCGAACGAGGTCCTGGTGCGGGTGGAGAAGACCGCCATCTGCGGCACCGACCTGCACATCTACAAATGGGACGAGTGGGCGCAGCGCACGATCAGGCCGGGCCTGGTCATCGGCCACGAGTTCGTCGGCCGCGTGGCCTTGCTCGGCCCCGGCGTCACCGGCTATGCGGTCGGCGACCGCGTCTCCGCCGAGGGCCACATCGTCTGCGGGCACTGCCGCAACTGCCGCGCCGGGCGCCAGCACCTGTGCCCGAACACGGTCGGCATCGGCGTCAACCGCGACGGGGCCTTCGCCGAGTACGTGGTGATGCCGGCCAGCAACCTGTGGCCGATTCCCGACGCCATCCCGTCTGAACTCGCCGCCTTCTTCGACCCCTACGGCAACGCCGCGCACTGCGCGCTGGAGTTCGACGTGGTCGGCGAGGACGTGCTGATCACCGGCGCCGGCCCGATCGGCGTCATCGCCGCCGGCATCTGCAAGCACATCGGCGCGCGCAACGTGGTGGTCACCGACGTCAACGACTACCGGCTCAAGCTCGCCGCCGACATGGGCGCGACCCGCGTGGTCAACGTCGCCAACACCTCGCTCAAGGAGGTGATGAAGGATCTCCACATGGAGGGCTTCGACGTCGCCCTGGAGATGAGCGGCAACCCGCGCGCCTTCAACGACATGCTCGACTGCATGTACCACGGCGGCCGCGTGGCCCTGCTCGGGATCCTGCCCAACGGCGCCGGGATCGACTGGGACAAGGTCATCTTCAAGGGCCTGGTGATGCACGGCATCTACGGCCGCCGGATGTACGAGACCTGGTACAAGATGACCCAGCTGGTGCTGTCCGGCTTCCCCCTGGGCAAGGTGCTCACCCACCAGATCCACGTCGACGATTTCCAGAAGGGCTTCGACCTGATGGCCTCCGGCCACTGCGGCAAGGTGGTCTGCAGCTGGACCTGACGCGCCGGTCGCCGGCGCGCGGATGCGCGGCGCCGGCGACGGTCCTCCCCACCCGAACCCGCGGCCCACGACCGCACCCTCCGTGCCCCCCTCCCCCGTTCCGCCGCTGCGCGCGCATCGCCGCAGCCCGTGCTGGCTGATCCTCGTCCTCGTCTGCACCGCCGGCGCCGCGCAGGCCGAGACCGAATCCGAACCCCTGCTGCCCGCCGTCGACCTGGTCGCGCCGGAACTGCTCGCCGGCCCGGGCTGGAACGTGCGTGCCATGGCGCGCATCCACGGCTACCAGGCGCGGTTCGTGATCGATACCGACTGGGGCACGCTCGAGGCCGAGAGCGTCGGCGTGCTGGCCCAGCGCGTGGCCGAGATGCCGGCCATTCCCGTGGTGCAGGACGCCACCGTCACCGGCGTCCTCGGCGAGGCCGGCCTGGACCAGGTCTCGGGCCCGGCGCGGGCGCTGTGGAACGTGGTGAGCAACCCCGTGGACGCCGTGGTCGGCCTGCCGGAGGGCGTCTTGCGCTATTTCGGCGAGCGCCTGCGCAGGATCCGCGACCGCGCGACCAAGCTCGGCGACCGCGCCGGCGACCACATCTTCGGCAACGGCTCGCCCTACCGCGATGCGGACGCGCCGATGAGCGCATGGCGCGCGCCCCTGCCGGACGCCGAAGGGGAGGACGAGGAGGCCTGGTGGGCCGACAACGACGTCAGCAAGGAGTCCGTGCGCCTGGTCAAGGGCGAGCTGCGCTTCAACCGCCTGCGCCGCGAGATCGCCGCGCGGCTGGGCGTCGATGCGGGCACGGACAATCCGCTGATCCGCCCGCGCCTGGATCGCCTGGCATGGATGGCGACCATCGGCCGCATCGGCGTGGACCGCATCTACACGGTGCTGACCGCGGGGGCCTCGGACGTCCTCGGCACCGCGGGCACGATCGACAGCAACGTGCTGTCGCTGCCCGACGAGGACGCGCGCGCGCGCAACGACGAGCGCCTGGGCTACGTCTGCGCGGACCCGGAGCTGCGCTACGACTTCCTCTGGCGCGGGCGCTTCTCCTCGACGCAGCAGACCCTCCTGGTCGACCGCCTGCTGCGGCTGGCACCCGCCGAAGGCTGCGAGGCGCTGCTGGAGACCGCGCTGATGGCGCGCAGCGGGATCGAGACGCGCTTCGTGCTCGACGCCCTGGGCCAGATCGAGCGCCATTTCGGCGACGCCGGCCGCGGCGGGCGGTTCGTGCCGCAGGGCGCGATCCTGGCGTACCTGACTCCGGGCAACGAGTTCGTCCTCCCGCTGCCAGTGGACTACCTGAGCTGGACGCCGCAGATGCAGGAGTGGTTCGACAGTCCCGGCATCGGCGACCACCCCTATCGCACCGTGCTGGTCGGCGGCCGGGTCAGCGACCTCGCCGAGCGCGAACTGACCGTGCGCGGCTGGAGCATCGTCAGCCGCGCGCCGTACCCGGACGCGCCGCCCTACGCGACCGCCGTGCTCGCCCCGTCCGCGCCGGCGACGACCGCCCTGCAGTGACCGCGCGCCTCACGTGACGCCCTGCCGCGCCCGGCTAGACTGCGCACTTTCGCCGCATCAACGGACCGCCATGTCGCTCACCGCACGCTACACCACCGAACTCGACGCCATCCGCGAGCAGGGCCTGTTCAAGCGCGAGCGCATCATCGTCTCGCCGCAGTCGGCCGAGATCGAGCTCGAGGACGGCCGCCGCGTCCTCAACTTCTGCGCCAACAACTACCTCGGCCTCGCCGACCATCCGCGCATCATCGACGCGGCCAAGAAGGCGCTGGACACCCACGGCTTCGGCATGGCCTCGGTCCGCTTCATCTGCGGTACCCAGGACCTGCACAAGCAGCTCGAGGCGAAGATCGCCGCCTTCTTCGGCCAGGAGGACACCATTCTCTACGCCGCCTGCTTCGACGCCAACGGCGGCCTGTTCGAGCCGCTGCTGGGCGAGAACGACGCCATCGTCTCCGACGCCCTCAACCACGCCTCGATCATCGACGGCGTGCGCCTGTGCAAGGCCAGGCGCTACCGCTACGCCAACTGCGACATGGCCGACCTCGAGGCCCAGCTCAGGCAGGCGCGGGCCGACGGCGCAGGCACGATCCTGATCACCACCGACGGCGTGTTCTCGATGGACGGCTTCATCGCGCCGCTCGACCAGATCACCGCGCTGGCGAGGAAGTACGACGCCCTGGTCCATATCGACGAATGCCACGCCACCGGCTTCCTCGGCGCGACCGGCCGCGGCTCGGCGGAGGTGCGTGGCGTGCTGGATCGCATCGACATCGTCACCGGCACCCTGGGCAAGGCCCTGGGCGGCGCGGTCGGCGGCTTCACCACCGCCAGGCGCGAGGTGATCGAGATGCTGCGCCAGCGCTCGCGGCCCTACCTGTTCTCCAACTCGCTGCCGCCGCACGTGGTCGCCGCCGGCATCGAGGTCTTCGACATGCTCGAGGAGGCGGGCGACCTGCGCGAGACGCTCAAGGCGAACACCGCGCATTTCCGCGAGCGCATGACCGCGGCGGGCTTCGACCTCAAGCCCGGCGAGCATCCGATCGTGCCGGTGATGCTCTACGACGCGCCGCTCGCGCAGCGCTTCGCCGAGCGCCTGCTGGAGGAAGGGATCTACGCGATCGGCTTCTTCTTCCCGGTCGTGCCCCGCAACCAGGCGCGCATCCGCACGCAGATGTCGGCGGCGCACACGCGCGAGCAGCTCGATCGCGCGATCGACGCCTTCGTCCGCGTCGGCCGCGAACTGGGCGCGATCAAGGACTGAGGCGGCGTCCGTGCGGGCATCCCTGCGCCACCGCTTCCTGAAGGCGGTGGCCACGGATGCCGACGCCATGCCCTCCGGCGACGGCTGGACCACGCGCTGTCTCCATTGCCGGACGCGGCTTGAGGTCGGAGCCGACGGCACCCCGCTCGGCGCGGCCTCGCTCGAACACGTGGTGCCGCGCGCGTGATTCGGCAAGCGCGCGGCGGCGGACCTGGTCGCACGGGTCGGCGGGGATCCCGACGACGCGCGCAACCTCGCCCTGGCCTGCGCGCGCTGCAACCAGGGCAAGGGCACGGGTCCCGACGCGCGCGGGCCGCAGGATGCACGCGCGCACGCGGTCGTCGCCGCCCTGCTCGACACGCGCCTGCGTCGCTGGCGCGAGCCATCCGGCTCAGGCTGAGCCGGGGCTCCGCAGCGCATCCACCTCGGCGGGATCGAGCGCCCGCCACTGTCCCTTGGCGAGGTCGCCGAGCGCCACCGGCCCGATCGCCACCCGCACCAGCCGCAGCACGCCCAGGCCGTGCGCGGCGAGCAGGCGCCGGATGTGCCGGTTGCGGCCCTCGTGCAGTTCGATCTCGAGCCAGGCGGTGCGCGGGTTGTCGCGCAGCAGGCGCACCGCGTGCACGCCGAGAACCTCGCCGGCATCGACGGCACCGGCGCCGATGGCGCACAGGCGCTCGTCATCGACGGGCCGGTCCACCTGCACCCGGTAAGTCTTGACCGGTCCCGTCTGCGGCGCGGTGATGCCGGCCGCCCAGACCGGATCGTTGCTGAAGAGCAGCAGGCCTTCGCTGGCCTGGTCGAGCCGGCCCACCGGGGCGACGTGCGGGAGCCCTGCGCCCTCGAAGCAGCGGAAGACGGTGTCGCGTCCGCGCTCGTCGCGCGCGGTGCAGACCAGGCCGCGCGGCTTGTTGAGCGCGAGGAACAGCGGCACGGCGGCGCCGGTCGCGGCGCCGTCGATCTCGATGCGTGCGCGCTGCGGGTCGGCGGGCCGCTCCGGGTCCAGCACCGGCCTGCCGTCGAGCCGCACGCGGCCCGCGCGCACCAGCCGCTCGGCTTCGCTGCGCGAGCACAGGCCACGCTTGGACATGACCCGGGCGATGCCGTAGCGCACGCCGGTGTCGCGGCGCGTCGGCGGCGTCATCGCCGCACCCCCGTGGGCGAGCAGAGGTCGACCCCTGGCGGGCGCCTCATGCATCCGCCGCAATGCCGGCGCATGGCCGCCGCACGCGCCCGCCGGGCGGCTTTCAGTCCTGCGTCTCGACCTGTTCGGCGGCGGGCACCGCCGCTGCCGGCGCCGCGGCCGGGGCGGCCTTGGAGATGGTGATGCCGCGCTCCTTCATCCACGCGTCGAAGTCCGCCGCGGTGAACTTGGTACCGGCATTGAAGCGCCAGGGCTTGTTGTCCCATTCGGTGCGCTTCTGGTAGCCCGCGGCGGCGGAGACGTTCTGGCAACCCTCCAGGCGCAGCCGGAGCAGCACGCGGTCCACCGACTGCATCTCGTCCGCGGTCCTCGCCATCAGCCCGCTCGGCGCGCCCAGGCGGCTGCCGCCTGCCGGGAGTTCCATCGCCACCGCCGGGATCCCGGTGGGCCGGACCGGCCGCGGCTCGGGCACCACCGCGCCGGCGCAGGCCGGGTCGGCATGGGCAGCGAAGGGGGCGAGAGCGAGGGCTCCGAGAACGGTGGCCGACAACAGGATGCGCGACATGGCAGAGAGGACCGGAGTGACTTGATATCGAAGTCTAGGAAGTCGCCGTAAGTCCTTCAATGGCAACGAGCCAAAGCCGACGAACGGACAAAAAAGAAGCCCGGCACGAGGCCGGGCTTCGAAGGGTACAGCAATCCCGAACGGTAATCAGTTCTGGACGTTGAGCTCCGTGCGGCGGTTCTCCGCGCGGCCTTCCGGATTGTCGGTGCCGTCCGGGTTGGTGTTCGGAGCGATCGGGCGGCTCTCGCCGTAGCCGACCGGACCCACCAGACGCGACGCGGCGATGCCCTGCTGCTGCAGGTAGTCGTACACGGCACGGGCGCGGCGCTCGGACAGGCCCTGGTTGTACTGCTCGGTACCGATCGAGTCGGTGTGGCCGGCAACCTCGACACGCAGGTCCGGGTAGTTCTGCAGGACCTGGACCGCCTCGTTCAGGACCGAAACCGCGTCCGGACGCAGGGTGGCCTTGTCGAAGTCGAAGTTCACGCCACGCAGGTCGATGGTGACCGGAACCGGGCAGCCATCCGGACCGACCGGGGTACCCGGCGGGATGTCCATGTTGTCGCAAGGACCAGCCGGCGGGGCCGGCGGCGGCGGCGGCGGCGGCGGAGCCGGGGCGACCGGCGCAGCCGGCTCCGGCCCGAGCTTGACGATGACGCCGATCGAAGCCAGCGCGTCGACGAACTCGTCCTCGCCCGGAGCGTTGAAGCTGCTGTCGTCGAAGTTCACGCGCGCACCGACCTCGGTACGCAGCGCGGCGCGGCCGTAGTCGGCCTGCAGACCGACGCCGACATTGGCGGCGAGGTAGTTGTCACGACGCTGGCCCGGCGAACGCGCGTCCGGCGAGATGTCGAACTCCTCCTCCGAGCGCTGCAGGCCGAGGCCGAAGCGCACGTAGGGCCACCAGGTCTGGTCGCTGGTCGCGTCGCGGAAGTGGTAGCGGGCGTCGACCGACGCACCGTACTGGCTCCACCAGAGATCCTGGTTGGAATCCATCTCCGGGTTCTGGTAGTTCAGGGTGAAGTCCAGCGACCAGTTCGGGTCGATGAAGCGACCGAAGCTGATCTCGCCGAACGGCGTGTCTTCCGTCCCACGATCCGAATCCTGGAAGTTGAAGCCGGCGGCGGCGCCGACGTACCAGCGGTCGTCGTAGTCTTGCGCCATCGCGGTGGAGGCCACGCCCATCGCGCCGAGCAGGGCACAGCACAGGAGTTTCTTCTTCATTACACGCTCCTTGGAGAAATACCGTCTGAAACGTAAGGGTGGTGACGGCCCGTTCGGCGCGCCATCTGGTGCAGCTTATCGGCACGCCGTGAAGAGGAGGTTAACACCGTCGTAACGATCCTCACGTACCCACCCGGCGCTCAGGCCGCGAACAGTTCCATCAGCTTCGTGACGGGCATGTTCACGAACCCCTGCGCGTCGCCCGCCGCGGCGATGATCGCCTCGGCGCGGTCAGCCGGAAACTGCGCCCGGATGGCGGCCTCGAACTTGCGCATCAGCACCGGGATGCCTTCTTCGCGACGGCGCCGGTGACCGATCGGATAGTCGATCGAGACCTTCTCCGTCGACGAGCCGTCCTTGAAGAACACCTGCACCGAATTGCCGATGTAGCGCTTCTCGGGGTCGAAATAGTCCTTGGTGAACTGCGGGTTCTCGACCACCTCCATCTTCGCGCGCAGCGCGTCGATGCGCGGATCGGCGGCGACGGCATCGCCGTAGTCGTCGGCGGTGAGGCGGCCGAAGATCAGCGGCACGGCGACCATGTACTGGATGCAGTGGTCGCGGTCGGCGTAGTTGGCGAGCGGGCCGGTCTTGTCGATGATGCGCACGCCCGCTTCCTGCGTCTCGATGACGATCTTCTCGATCTCATCGATCCTGGAACCCACTTCGCCGTGCAGCGTCATCGCGCACTCGACCGCGGTCTGCGCGTGGAACTCGGCCGGATAGCTGATCTTGAACAGCACGTTCTCCATCACGTAGCTGCCGAAGGGACGCTCGAACTCGAACGGCTTGCCGTTGAAGGCGATGTCGTAGAAGCCCCAGGTCTTGGCCGACAGGGCGCTCGGGTAGCCGACGACGTTCTTGTGCACGGCGTTGAGCGCATGGGTGACGGCGCGACGGCAGGCATCGCCGGCAGCCCAGCTCTTGCGCGGACCGGTGTTCGGAGCATGGCGGTAGGTGCGCAGCACGCCGTTGTCGATCCAGCTGTGCGAGACGGCGTTGCGGATCTGCTCCTTGCTGCCGCCGAGCATGGCGGCGCTTACCGCCGTCGACGCCAGCCGCACCAGGATGACGTGGTCCAGGCCGACGCGGTTGAAGCTGTTCTGCAGCGCGTACACACCCTGGATCTCGTGGGCCTTGACCGCCCAGCCGAGGACGTCGCCGACGGTCGGTGCCGCCCTGCCCTCCTTCTCCGCCTGCCGCCCCTGCCAGTCGGCGACGGCGAGGATGGCGCCGAGGTTGTCGGAAGGATGGCCCCATTCGGCCGCCAGCCAGGTGTCGTTGAAGTCGAGCCAGCGGACCTGGGTGCCGATGTTGAAGGCGGCCTGCACCGGGTCGAGCTCGTAGTCCGTTCCGGGCACGCGCGCGCCGCCGGCGAGCGTGGCGCCCGGCACCAGCGGGCCGAGATGCTTGGTGCAGTCCGGGAACTTCATCGCCAGCATCGCGCACGCCAGCGAGTCGAGGAGCATGTAGCGCGCCGTGTCGATGACCTCCTGCGACTCGACGCGGTAGTCGGCGACGTAGTCGGCGACCGCGGCGATCGGCGCATCGAACTCCGGACGCACGGCGGAACGGATGTCGTGGTGACTCATGGCTTTCCTGCTGGTTCGGACGAGGTCGCGCATTCTGCCAGAGCGGGTCGACAGTCACAGGCAGCCGACCCGCGCAGCGCGCGTGCACGGGCCCCAGGTTGCATTGCGCGGGCACCTCCGAAGGTCACGTCGGCTCCCGCGCACTACCACAACGCGTCGTCGAACCGTGAAGAGCGGGTTCACCCTTCGTTGTGATTTGCGTGGATACCGTGCGCGCCATTGCAGACCCGCGGCCTGTGGCCCCGCGGGTTTTTTGTGAGCCGGTGACGCGATGCGTTGGCTTCACCGGGCAGCGAAACGGCTTCAAGCCGTGCGTCCCCATCACGCCAGGCAGGTCCTTCCGTTGTCGCGTCCTTGCAGCTCGCTGCACGGGCGCGGAAGGCCGCGCAACGGAGCAAGGAGAACGCCATGAAGTTGAGCCTGATCCTGTGGCTCGCGCAGTTGCTTCCGCAGCCGGTCGCCGACCCGCTGTGCCTGACCACCACGGTCTACCTTGAAGCGCGCAACCAGTCGGTGGTCGGCCAGCGTGCCGTGGCCGAAGTCGCCATGCGGCGCCTGGAGAGCGGCCTCTGGGGCGACAGCGTCTGCGAGGTGGTCACAGCGCGCGGCCAGTTTGCGCCCTCGCTCGTGCATCCCGGGCACCGCCTCAAGAACCTGGAGGCCTGGACCGCTTCGGCCGCGATCGCGCTCGATGCCGAGCACCAGTGGTCGCTCCCGCCGGAGCAGCGCAAGGAAGTCGTCCCGGGCGCGAGCCACTTCGCCGCGCTCTATGCGACTCCCTCCTGGCGCTCCTCGCACAAGGTCGCGACCATCGGCGACCACGCCTTCTATCGGGTGCTGCGCCTCTGACCGCAGCAGCGGCGGCCGGCGGCCGCACGCCACCGGCAGCACCTAAAAGGCCCCGCATCGCGGGGCCTTTTCGCTGCCTTGCGTCGGAAGCCTCTCAGACCGTGCGCTCGGCGATCGGCACGAACTGACGGTCCTCGGGCCCGGTGTAGTTGGCGCTCGGGCGGATGATCTTGCCGTCGATCCGCTGCTCGATGATGTGCGCGCTCCAGCCGGCGGTGCGGGCGATGACGAACAGCGGCGTGAACATCGCCGTGGGCACACCCATCATGTGGTAGCTGACGGCACTGAACCAGTCGAGGTTGGGGAACATCTTCTTGATGTCCCACATCACCGACTCCAGCCGCTCGGCGATGTCGTACATCTTCATGCTGCCCTGCTCCTGCGAGAGCTCCTGCGCGACCTGCTTGATCACCTTGTTGCGCGGGTCGCTCACCGTGTACACGGGGTGGCCGAAGCCGATGACCACTTCCTTGCGCTCCACGCGCGCGCGAATGTCGGCCTCCGCCTCGTCCGGCGTGTCGTAGCGCTTCTGCACCTCGAAGGCGACCTCGTTGGCGCCACCGTGCTTCGGGCCGCGCAGCGCGCCGATGCCGGCGGCGACGGCCGAGTACATGTCGCTGCCGGTACCGGCGACCACGCGCGAGGCGAAGGTCGAGGCGTTGAACTCGTGCTCGGCGTAGAGGATCAGGCTGGTGTGCATCGCCCGCACCCACGACTCGCGCGGCGCGCTGCCGTGCAGCAGGTGCAGGAAATGGCCGCCGATCGAGTCGTCGTCGGTGTCGATCTCGATGCGCACGCCGTTGTGGCTGTAGTGGTACCAGTACAGCAGCATCGAGCCCAGCGAGGCCATCAGCCTGTCGGCGATGTCGCGCGCGCCCGGATGGTTGTGGTCGTCCTTCTCCGGCGCGATGCAGCCCAGCACCGACACGCCCGTGCGCATCACGTCCATCGGATGCGCCGAGGGCGGCAGCTGTTCGAGGGCGACGCGCACCGCCGCGGGCACGCCGCGCAGCGACTTCAGCTTGGCCTTGTAGCCGCGCAGCTCGGCCGCGGTCGGCAGCTTGCCGTGCACCAGCAGGTAGGCGATCTCCTCGAACTCGCTGGTGGTGGCGAGGTCGAGGATGTCGTAGCCGCGGTAGTGCAGGTCGTTGCCGCTGCGCCCGACGGTGCACAGCGCGGTATTGCCGGCGGCGGTGCCGCTGAGCGCGACCGACTTCTTCGGCTTGAAGGTCGGGTTCGGAGTCTCGGACATGGACTGTCTCCTGGAATGATGCGGGGCGGCCGCGGCGCGTCGGCCGCGGCGTCATGGCGGCGACTCAGCCGTGCTTCTTCGCGTAGAGCGCGTCGAGATGCTGCTCGAAGGCGTGGTAGCCGATGCGCTCGTACAGCTCCTCGCGCGTCTGCATCCGGTCGACGACGTTCTTCTGGTGGCCATCGCGGCGGATGGCGGTGTAGACGTCCTCGGCGGCCTTGTTCATCGCGCGGAACGCCGACAGCGGGTACAGCTGGATGCCGACGCCGACCGAAGCCAGCTCGTCGCGGGTGAACAGCGGGGTCTTGCCGAACTCGGTGATGTTGGCCAGCACCGGCACATCGAGCGCGTCGACGAAGCGCCTGTAGGTCTCGAGGTCGTAGGCGGCCTCGGCGAAGATGCCGTCGGCGCCGGCCTCCACGCACTTCTGCGCGCGCTCGAGCGCGGCGTCCACGCCGTCGACCGCGATGGCGTCGGTGCGGGCGATGACGAAGAAGTCCGGATCGGTGCGCGCATCGACCGCGGCCCTGACCCGGTCCACCATCTCGTCCGCGCTCACGATCTCCTTGCCGGGACGATGGCCGCAGCGCTTGGCGCCGACCTGGTCCTCGATGTGGCAGGCGCCGGCGCCGGCCTTGATCAGCGACTTGATCGTGCGCGCGATGTTGAACGCGCTCGGGCCGAAGCCGGTGTCGACGTCGACCAGCAGCGGCAGGTCGCAGACATCGGTGATGCGGCGGACGTCGATCAGCACGTCCTCCATCGTGTTGATGCCGAGGTCGGGCAGCCCGAGCGAACCGGCGGCGACGCCGCCCCCGGACAGGTAGATCGCCCGGTAGCCGGCGCGCCTGGCCAGCAGGGCGTGGTTGGCGTTGATCGCGCCGATGACCTGCAGCGGCGATTCTTCTTGCAGCGCGGCGCGGAAACGCGCGCCGGCGGAGAGCGTCTGGCTCATGCCACCTCCGTGATGGAAAGCCCGCCATTCTAGCCGCGCGGCGGGAACGTCCCATCTTGCGCCGCAGCGCGTTACGCGGCGGCGAAGCGCGACGGGAGCGACGGCGTCAGCCGCCGTAGTCCGGTCCGCGCGCGAGCGCGCGCTTGATCTCCTCCAGCGCATTCGGATCGTCCAGGGTCGACAGGTCGCCCGGATCACGATGCTCGCTGATCGCCGCCAGCGAACGCCGCAGCAGCTTGCCGGAGCGGGTCTTCGGCAGCGCGTCGACGATGTAGATGCGGGCCGGTCGCGCGACCGCACCGAGCTGCGCGGTGACGCGCTCGGCCATGCCGCGGGCGGCGGCGTCGCGCGCGGCCTCGTCGCCCGCCGCGCGCAGCGTCGCGAACACCACCGGCACCTGGCCCTTGAGTTCGTCGGTGGTGCCGACCACGGCCGCCTCGGCGACGGCCGCATGGCCGGAGACGATCTCCTCGATCTCGCGCGTGCCCAGGCGATGCCCGGCGACGTTGATGACGTCGTCGGTGCGGCCGAGGATGTAGGTGTAGCCGTCGCCATCGCGCACCGCCCAGTCCAGCGAGCTGTAGAGCAGCTCCTTGAAGTGGCTGAAGTAGCTGGAGAGGAAACGCTTGTCGTCGTTCCACACCGTCGACAGGCAGCCCGGCGGCAGCGGCGGCTGGATCACCAGCACGCCCTTCTCGTTGGGTCCGGCGTCGCGGCCGGTCGCCTCGTCGATGACGCGCAGGTTGAAGCCGAGGTTGGGCAGGCCCGGCGATCCGAACTTCGCCGGCTTGAGGTCCAGGCCCGGCAGCAGGCACAGCACCGGCCAGCCGGTCTCGGTCTGCCAGTAGTTGTCGATCACCGGCTTGCCGAGGCCGTCGTTGATCCAGCGCGCGGTCGGCTCGTCGAGCGGCTCGCCGGCCAGGAACAGCCAGCGCAGCGCCGACAGGTCGTACTTCCGGAGCCACGCGGCGTCGTGCTTCTTCAGCACGCGGATGCCGGTCGGCGAGGAGAACATGGTGCGCACGCGGTACTTCGCGCACAGCGACCACCAGATGCCGGCATCGGGGCTCGTCGGCAGCCCCTCGTAGAGCAGCGAGGTCGCACCGACGATCAGCGGGCCGTAGACGTTGTAGCTGTGTCCGACCGCCCAGCCGACGTCGGACGTCGAGAACATCACCTGCCCGGGCCCCACGTCGTACACCGTGCGCATCGACAGCGCCATCGCGACCGCGTGCCCGCCGACGTCGCGCTGCACGCCCTTGGGTCGGCCGGTGGTGCCGGAGGTATAGAGCAGGTAGCTCGGTGCATTCGATTCCAGCCAGGCGACCGGCACCTCGGCATCGGCATGGCGCGCGACGAGTTCCGCGTAGTCGAGGTCGCGCCCCGCCACCCGCTCCAGCCCGGGATCCAGGCCGCGGTCGACGATCAGCACCTTCGGCGGCGCGTGCGCGGCCTCGGCGAGCGCCGCGTCGACCAGCGGCTTGTAGCGCACCAGCTTGCCGCCGCGCATGCCGGCGTCGGCGCAGATCAGGAGCTTGGGCCGGGCATCGTCGATGCGCAGCGCCAGGTTGTGCGCGGCGAAGCCGCCGAAGACGACGGAATGGATCGCACCGATCCGCGCGCAGGCGAGCATCGCCACCACCGCCTCGGCGATGTTGGGCATGTAGATCACCACCCGGTCGCCGACGCCGACATCCAGCGACTGCAGGACCGCCGCGGCGGCGGAGACCTCGCGGTGCAGCTGCCGGTAGGTCAGCTCGCGGGTCAGGTCGGTCTCGGTCGAGACCGCCACGAGCGCGAGCTGGTCGCCGCGCGCCTCCAGGTGCCGGTCGACCGCGTTGTGGCAGAGGTTGGTGGTGCCGCCGACGAACCAGCGCCGGAACGGCGGGTGCGAGTCGTCGAGGATCCGCTCCGGCGCCCGCTGCCAGTCGATCGCCTTCGCCTGCTCGGCCCAGAACGCCTCCGGCTGTTCGATCGACCAGCGGTAAACCTCCTCGTAGCTGCTGCCGTGCTGGCTCATGCGCAACGCCCTGCTCCTGCGATGCGCCTAGGCTAGGACGCCGCGCCGGCGAAGGATTTTCGACCTTGGTCGAAACGCGCACGCGAGGTGAAGCCGGCGCGACCGCCGGCGTCCAGCACCGTCCCCGACCGTGCACGAAAAAGGGCGGCCGAGGCCGCCCTTCCACGTACGCAGGCGTTGCCGCCGTTCAGCCCAGCAGATGCGCCACGCCGCTGCGCTCTTCCTCGAGCTCGGCCAGGGTCTTGTCCATCATCTGGCGGCTGTAGTCGTCGATCTCGACGTCCTTGACCACCGTGTACTCGCCGTTCTGCGTGGTCACCGGCACGCCGCAGATCACGCCTTCCGGCACGCCGTAGCTGCCGTCGGAGGGCACGCCCATGGTGACCCACTTGCCGTTCGAGCCGAGCGCCCAGTCGCGGATGTGGTCGATCGCGGCGTTCGCGGCGGAGGCCGCCGACGAGAGGCCACGCGCCTCGATGATCGCGGCGCCGCGCTTGCCCACCTTCGGGATGAAGGTCTCGCGGTTCCAGCTCTCGTCGTTGACCAGGTCCTTGAGCTTCTTGCCGCCGGCGGTGGCGAAGCGGTAGTCGGGATACATCGTCGGGCTGTGGTTGCCCCACACGACCAGGCCCTCGATGTCGCCGACCGCCACGCCGGCCTTCTCGGCGAGCTGGCTGAGCGCGCGGTTGTGGTCGAGGCGCAGCATCGCGGTGAAGTTCTTCGACGGCAGGTCCGGCGCCGACTTCATCGCGATGTAGGCGTTGGTGTTGGCCGGATTGCCGACCACCAGCACCTTGACCTCGCGCGAGGCGACCTTGTTCAGCGCCGCGCCCTGCGCGGTGAAGATCTTGGCGTTCTCCAGCAGCAGGTCCTTGCGCTCCATGCCCGGGCCGCGCGGACGCGCGCCGACCAGCAGCGCGATGTCGGCGTCCTTGAACGCGACCTCGGCATCGTCGGTGCCGACGACGCCGGCCAGCAGCGGGAACGCGCAGTCCTCCAGCTCCATGATCACGCCCTTCAGCGCGGCCTGGGCCTTCTCCATCGGCAGCTCGAGCAGCTGCAGGATGACCGGCTGGTCCTTGCCCAGCATCTCGCCGGAGGCGATCCGGAACAGCAGCGAATAGCCGATCTGGCCGGCAGCGCCGGTCACGGCAACACGAACGGGGGTCTTCATGTGGGGGTCCTCGTCTGGCGGATCAGTAGATGTCGTAGCCGAGCGGCGCGAGCCGTGGCCCGAGCTGGTCGGGGCGGTAACCCTGGACCACGTCGCGGCCGATCACCGTGATCGGCACGCCGCGCAGTCCCAGCGCGCGGGCCGCGTTGCGCCCCGCCGCGGTGTCGTAGTCGAGCAGCCGGTAGCGCACGCCGCCACGCTCGAAGTCCTGCACCTGGCGCTGGCAGAAGCCGCACCAGTCGGCGGCGATCAGCACGATCTCGTCGTCGTGCAGGCCGACGCGGGGATCGTCCGCGTCCAGGCCTGCGGCGTCCTCGACGTGCGCGGACGCGGCGCCGCAGCCGCCCCAGGCGAGCGCGGCGGCGACGAGGGCGGCGGCGAGGATGCGCAGGATCGGCATCGGCGTCAGGTCAGCTCCGCGAAGAACTCGCGGATGCGCTCCATGCCCGGCGCCAGCTGCGCCGTCGGGCAGGTGTAGCTGATGCGCAGCGCGCGCGGCTCGCCGAAGGCGGAACCGGGGACGCAGGCCACGCCCTTGGCCTCGAGCAGCGCGTTGCAGAAGTCGATGTCGTTCTCGATCCGCATCGCGCCGTGGGACTTGCCGAAGGCGCAGGAGATGTCCGGGAAGACGTAGAACGCGCCCTGCGGCCGCGGACACACGACGCCCGGGATCGATTCCAGCACCGCCATCACCTGGTCGCGCTTGTCCTGGAACTCGACGCACTTGGCGTTGGGCACGTCCTGCGGCCCGCTGAGCGCGGCCACGGCGGCCGCGTTGACGATCTCCGGCACGCTGGTGATGGCGTTGGAATTCAACGTCACCACCGCCTTGATCACCTCGGCCGGACCGAGCAGGAAGCCGACGCGCCAGCCCGGCATGCCGTAGGTCTTGGACAGCGAGTCGGCGAAGACCACCCGCTCGCGGAGCTCGGGGCGCGCGTGCACGAAGTTGTGGTAGCCGAGGCCGTCGAAGACCATGCGGTTGTAGATGTCGTCGGTGATCACCCAGGTGTCCGGGTACTTCACCAGCACGTCGGCGAGCGCCTCGATCTCCTCGCGCGAATAGACCATGCCGGTCGGATTCGACGGGTTGTTGAACAGGAACACGCGCGGCTTGGACTGCAGCGCGGCGTCGAGCTGGGCCGGGGTGAGCTTGTAGTCCTGCTCGGGCGGACACGGCAGGGTCGTGACCTTGGCGCCGACGATGTCGGCGATGTCGAGGTAGCTGGTCCAGTAGGGCGTCGGAAAGACGATCTCGTCGCCCTCGTCCAGCAGCGCCTCCGCCAGGCTGTAGAGCGAGTGCTTGGCACCGACGTTGACCACCACGTTCTCGCGGCCGTAGCCGGTGAGGCCGAGCGGCTCGACGTGCCTGAGGAAGGCATCGAGCACCGCCGGATCGCCGCGGTTGCTGCCGTACTGGCCGGAATCGGTCGCCAGCGCCTCGCGCACCGCGGCGTAGACGTGGTCGCCGGGCAGGAAGTTCGGCACGCCGATCGAGAAGCTGATGATGTCGCGGCCTTCGGCTTTGAGCTGCTTCGCCTTTTCGGCAACCATCATGATCGCGCTGGGCTTGGCGCGACCCATACGCTGGGCGAGCTGCGGCATCGAAGACCTCGTGCGGCTGAAGGGAAGAACGCGGCGAAAAGCCGCGGAATGGTAGCACGCGCCGTGCGCCACCTCCGGGGGGCACGGCTGCTGGCGCAGTCCCGGAGCCAGGCGCCGGGACTGCACCGACGCGATCAGGCGTCGAGCGTCTTGTTCCAGTCGGCGACGCGGTCGGCCTTGGCGGCGAGCACGGCGTCGGCATCGCCCTCGATCGTGACCTTGTCGATCAGGTCGTCGCCCCTGATCGCGTCGACGACCTTCTGGTCGGACGCGTCGATCACCTTGCCGAACACGGTGTGCTTGCCGTCCAGCCACGGCGTGGCCACGTGGGTGATGAAGAACTGGCTGCCGTTGGTGTTGGGGCCGGCGTTGGCCATCGACAGCACGCCGCTGCCGTCGTGCTTCAGGCCGTTGTTGGCCTCGTCCTCGAAGCGGTAGCCGGGACCGCCGCGGCCCGAGCCCTCCGGGCAGCCGCCCTGGATCATGAAGTCGGGGATGACGCGGTGGAACTTCAGGCCGTCGTAGAAGCCGCGGCGCACGAGATTGACGAAGTTGGCGACGGTCAGCGGCGCCTGCTCCGGAAAGAGGCGGACGCGGATGGGGCCGCGCTCGGTGGCGAAGGTGGCGATCAGGTCGGTCATGGGTGGTCTCGCGATGGATGGGGTGTGGGTCGGGGGCACATGGGGACGATCGGCGGGGCTCACAACGTCCGCCCGGCGCGCCGGCCGTCGCCGCCACGCCACTGCCGCGCCCCGCGGCCGTATTTCCTTTATAATTCTGCGGTTCCCTTCCCAGTCCGCGCGCCGCATCAAGCCCGGTGCGCCTTGAGCATGGCCGTCATGTCCGTCCAGAACCTTCGCAACATCGCCATCGTCGCCCACGTCGACCACGGCAAGACCACCCTCGTCGACCAGCTGCTGAAGCAGTCGGGCACCTTCGCCGAGCGCGCCGTCGTGTCCGACCGCGTCATGGATTCGAACGACCTGGAAAAGGAGCGTGGCATCACGATCCTGTCCAAGAACACCGCGATCCGCTGGACCGCGCCCGACGGCCAGGAATACCGCATCAACATCGTCGACACCCCGGGCCACGCCGACTTCGGCGGCGAGGTCGAGCGCGTGCTGTCGATGGTCGACTCGGTGCTGATCCTGGTCGACGCCATGGACGGCCCGATGCCGCAGACCCGCTTCGTGACGCAGAAGGCCTTCGCGATGGGCTTCAAGCCGATCGTGGTGGTCAACAAGGTCGACCGTCCCGGCGCCCGTCCCGACTGGGTCCTGGACCAGACCTTCGACCTGTTCGACCGCCTCGGCGCCACCGACGAGCAGCTCGACTTCGACGTCGTCTACGCCTCCGCCCTGCACGGCTACGCCGGCCTCGACTCCAGCGTGCGCGAGGGCGACATGACCCCGCTGTTCCAGACCATCGTCGACAAGGTGGCGCCGCCGCCGGTCGACCTGGACGGCCCGTTCCAGATGCGCGTGACCTCGCTGGACTACAACAACTACGTCGGCATCATCGGCGTGGGCCGCGTGCAGCGCGGGCGCATCAAGCCGAACCAGCAGGTCACGGTCATCGACCGCGACGGCAAGACCCGCAACGGCAAGGTGCTGCAGGTGCTGGGCTTCCACGGCCTGGAGCGCCACGAGGTGGCCGAGGCCCAGGCCGGCGACATCATCGCCATCTCCGGCGTGGAGAAGCTGGGCATCTCCGAGACGCTGTGCGATCCGTCCGCGGTCGAGCAGCTGCCGGTGCTCACGGTCGACGAGCCGACGATCTCGATGACCTTCCAGGTCAACGACTCGCCGTTCGCCGGGGTCAAGGACCGCTCGGGCGGCAAGTTCCTGACCTCGCGCCAGCTGCGCGACCGCCTGGTCCGCGAGACCCAGCACAACGTCGCGCTGAAGGTCGAGGACACCGACGACGCCGACAAGTTCAAGGTCTCCGGCCGCGGCGAGCTGCACCTGTCGATCCTGATCGAGACCATGCGCCGCGAGGGCTATGAGCTGGCGGTGTCGCGTCCGGAGGTCATCATCAAGGAGATCGACGGCCAGCAGATGGAGCCGTTCGAATCGCTGGTGGTCGACCTCGAGGAGCAGTTCCAGGGCGGCGTGATGCAGCGCCTGGGCGAGCGCCGCGCGCTGCTGCAGAACATGGAGCCCGACGGCAAGGGCCGCGTGCGCCTGGACTTCATCATCCCGGCGCGCGGCCTGATCGGCTTCCAGACCGAGTTCCGTACGCTCACCGCCGGCACGGGCCTGCTGTTCCACGTCTTCGACCACTACGGTCCGAAGACCGAGGGCGCGATCGGCCAGCGCCAGAACGGCGTGCTGATCTCCAACGGAACCGGCCCCTCCCCCGCCTATGCGCAGATGGCCATGCAGGAGCGCGGCCGCCTGATGATCGATCCGGGCGAGGAGATCTACGAGGGCCAGATCGTCGGCATCCACTCCAAGGACAACGACCTCACCGTCAACGCCCTGCGCGCCAAGCAGCTCACCAACTTCCGCGCCGCCGGCAAGGACGCGGACGAGGGCCTGATCCCGCCGATCAAGATGTCGCTGGAGCAGGCGCTGGAGTTCATCGACGACGACGAGCTGGTCGAGATCACCCCGCTGCAGATCCGCCTGCGCAAGAAGTTCCGCACCGAGAACGACCGCAAGCGGGCCGCGCGCGCGGCCTGATCCGCGAGCCGCGGCGAAGCACGCGACGGGCCGGCAGCGATGCCGGCCCGTTTCGTTTCCGGCAGCCGTGGTGCGCGCGGGTCAGCGGCCGGGATGCAGATCCGCAGGGACGCGCCCGGGGGCGTCCTGACCGGCGTGCGCCGGATCCATGTCCTCGGCGTGCGGCGAGCTCGTCTCGTCGGGCGTAGGCGCACGCGGCGTTGCGGCGGCGGCCTGGCGCCGCGCCTCGTCCGGATGCCGCTGGTCCTCGAACGTCACCAGGTCGGCGCGCATGCGCGGCAGCGCCTGCGGATGCTCGCGGTTGAGGAAGTCGATCATCCGCTCGCGGACGGCGCAGCGCAGGTCGAAGGCGTCGCCGGAGTTGCGCGCGCTGACCAGCAGGCGGACCTGGATGACGTGGCGGTCGGTCTCGGTGACCTGGGCCACGCAGACGCGCCCGTCCCAGCGCTCGTCGCTCTCGCAGATGCGCTGCAGCTCGTCGCGCACCTCGCCCATCGGCGTGCGGTAGTCGAGCCACAGGAATGCGGTGCCGAGGAGCTGCGCGCTGTTGCGTGTCCAGTTCTGGAACGGGTTCTCGATGAACCACTGCAGCGGCACCACCAGCCGTCGTTCGTCCCAGATCCGGACCACGACGTAGGCGCTGGTGATCTCGTCGATGCGGCCCCACTCGCCCTCGACGATCACCACGTCGTCGAGCCGGATCGGCTGGGTCAGCGCGATCTGCAGGCCGGCGATGAGATTGCCGAAGACGGGCTTGGCGGCGATGCCGGCGACCAGCCCGACGATGCCCGCCGACGCCAGCAGCGTGGCCCCGATCTGGCGGATCGAGGGAAAGGTCATCAGCACGATCGCGACGCCGATGATGATCACCCCGCCCTGGGCGACGCGGCTGAGCACGCGCGCCTGGGTCTGGACCGCGCGCGCATGCAGGTTGTCGTCGGATTCCAGCGGATTGCGCCGGCGGATCCGCTGCTCGATCGCGCTGATCACGCGCACGGCGAGCCATATCAGGCACAGGCCGCCGCCGATGCCGAGCAGGTGCTGGATGCGATCCACCCAGGCCTCCGGCAGCGGCGTGGCCTCCACCGCCATGCTCAGGAACAGCAACGGCAGGGCGACGGCGGCGGGGACGGCGATGACCCGCGCGATGCGCGCGCGCAGGTGCTCGCCGCGGCGCGCGCGGCGCTCGACGGCCAGCAGGAGCCGTCGTACCAGCAGGCCCATGATCACGGCCGCGAGCAGCGGCCAGCCATTCGCCGCGATCGCGGACCAGTCCAGCGACGACCATCGCTCGGGCATTCGGGCACCTCCTACCGGAATGCGCGCATGGTGCGCAGCGTCATGTCGAGATGCGGTCGACCGCCCCGGGCGGACGCGCTGCGTCCCTACAGGCTGTGTTGCGAGCTCAGCTGCTGGTGCTTGCGCACGATCAGCATCGCGATCTCGAGCGACTGCTCGTAGTTCAGCCGCGGATCGACCTGCGACCGGTAGGCGCGCGCGAGGTCGGCGTCGGTGAGGTCGCGGGCGCCGCCGGTGCATTCGGTGACGTCGTCGCCGGTCAGCTCCAGGTGCACGCCACCCAGCCGGGTGCCGGCGGCCTGGTGCGCGTCGAAGGCCTGCTCGAGCTCGCTGCGGATGTTGCCAAAGCGGCGGGTCTTGAGGCCGGACGCGGTGCTCTCGGTGTTGCCGTGCATGGGGTCGCAGACCCACAGCACGCGGCGGCCCTCGCGGGCGACCGCCTGCAGCAGCGGCGGAAGCCTGTCGGCGATCTGCGCCGCGCCCATGCGGTGGATCAGGGTGAGCCGTCCCGGCTCCTGGTTCGGATCGAGGATGTCGATCAGGCGCAGCAGCTCGTCCGGCTTCGTCGTCGGGCCGACCTTGACCCCGATCGGGTTGCGCAGCCCGCGCATGTACTCGACGTGCGCGCCGTCGAGCGCCGCCGTGCGCACCCCGATCCACGGGAAGTGCGTGGACAGGTTGAACCAGCCCCAGTGCCGCGGCACCTGGCGCGTCAGCGCCTCCTCGTAGGGCAGCAGCAGGGCTTCGTGCGAGGTGTAGAAGTCCACGCGGTCGATGTTGTGGACATCGGTGCCGGACAGCGTCTCCATGAAGCGCAGCGCGTCGCCGATCCCGGTCACCACGCGCTGGTACTCCTCGGCCAGCGGCGAATGGCCGACCCAGCCCAGGTCCCAGTACTCGGGGTGATGCAGGTCGGCGAAGCCGCCGTCGATCAGCGCGCGGATGAAGTTCATCGTCATCGCCGAGCGCGCGTGGCCGCGGACCATGCGCCGCGGATCGGGAATGCGTGCGGCCGCCTCGAACTCGGGCGCGTTGATGAAGTCGCCGCGGTAGGTCGGCAGGGTCACGCCGTCGCGCGTCTCGGTATCGGCGGAACGCGGCTTGGCGTACTGCCCCGCGAACCGGCCGACGCGCACGACAGGGCGCCGCAGGCCGTGCACGAGCACCACGCTCATCTGCAGCAGCACCTTGAGGCGGCTGGAAATGGTGCCCGACTCGCAGTCGGCGAAGCTCTCGGCGCAGTCGCCGCCCTGCAGCAGGAACGCGCGTCCCTCCTGCGCATCCGCGATCTGGCGGCGCAGCGCGAGGATCTCCCAGGAGGTGACCAGCGGCGGCAACCTTTGCAGCTCGTCCAGGGCCGCCTGCAACGCGGTGAGATCCGGATAGCTCGGCTGCTGCAGGGCCTCGCGCCCGCGCCAGGAATCCGGCATCCAGTTCTCGGGAAGGGCCACCGCGCCCACCGGGCGCTCCGCCTGCTGCGTGGGAAGGATCATCGTGCGTCGCATCATCCGATCATGCCACAGCCTCCCGCGGCGACGCCGTGTCGTGCGTCAGCGACGACGAGCGGCGATCCACAGCGCCCAGCCGGCGAGCAGCACGTACCACAGCAGCGTCCACGCCGGCATGCCGAGGCCGAGGAAGCTCCAGTCCACGGCCGCGCATTCGCCGGAGCCGGTGAAGACCTTGGCCACCACCTCGCCGACCGGAAAGGTGTCGAGCATGTAATCCAGCCCCATGCTCGAGCAGCTCGGCACCTCGTCGGCGGGAAGCGACTGCAGCCAGACATGCCGTCCGGCGACCGCGATGCCCACCGCGGCGCAGAGCGCGGCGAGCGCGCCATAGGCCATCCGCCCGCCACGCGAGCGCGGACCGTGCAGCGCGCCGAGCGCGAACACCGCCGCCATGCCGATGAACGCGACCCGCTGGAAGATGCACAGCGGGCACGGATCCAGGTACTCGACGTACTGCAGGTAGAGCGCGTAGGCCAGCAGCGCCACGCACACCAGCGCGCCGAGCGCGCACTGCAGCCGGAACGGCCAGGCCAGCGGGTTCGCCTTCATTCACCACCTCCCCAACGATGCCGCGCCGGGCCGGCGCGTGGAACATCGGCCGACTGCGACCGGCGGCGCATGCCATTGGTTCCGGAAACGCCGGCGCTCATATACGAAAACGCCCCGGCGGACCGGGGCGCTTCGATACATCCCACACCTGCGGCGAGGCTTACTCGGCCTCGACCGCCTCGGCGACCTGCGGCCGGTCGACGAGCTCGACGTAGGCCATCGGTGCGTTGTCGCCGTTGCGGAAACCGCACTTCAGCACGCGCAGGTAACCGCCCGGGCGGCCCTGGTAGCGCGGGCCCAGCTCGACGAAGAGCTTGCCCACCGCTTCCTTGTCGCGCAGGCGCGCGAAGGCGAGGCGGCGATTGGCAACGCCGTCCACCTTGGAGATGGTGATCAGCGGCTCCGCCACGCGGCGCAGTTCCTTCGCCTTGGGCAGGGTGGTCTTGATCAGTTCGTGCTTGAACAGCGATGCCGCCATGTTGCGGAACATCGCCTCGCGGTGCGCGCTGGTGCGGCTGAACTTACGGCCGGCTTTCTGGTGACGCATGGTCTTGGATCCCTAAGGTTTCGTGTTCCGGCTTAACCCAGCATGCCCTGCTGCAGACCGGCCGGCGGCCAGTTCTCCAGGCGCATTCCGAGCGACAGACCGCGCTGGGCAAGCACTTCCTTGATCTCGGTGAGCGACTTCTTGCCGAGATTCGGGGTCTTGAGCAGCTCGACCTCGGTCTTCTGGATCAGGTCGCCGATGTAGTAGATGTTCTCGGCCTTGAGGCAGTTGGCCGAACGCACCGTCAGCTCGAGATCGTCGATCGGGCGCAGCAGCACCGGATCCACGCCCGCGGTCTGCGGCTTGGCCGCGCCACGGTCGCGCTGGGTGAAGTCGCCGAACACCGAGAGCTGGTCGGTGAGGATGTCGGCGGCGGTGCGCACGGCTTCCTCGGCGTCGATCGTGCCGTTGGTCTCGATGTCGATGACCAGCTTGTCGAGGTCGGTACGCTGCTCGACGCGCGCGGCTTCCACCGCGTAGGCCACGCGGCGCACCGGCGAGAAGCTGGCGTCCAGCATCAGGCGGCCGATCGCACGGGTCTCCTCGTCCGGGACGCGGCGCACGGTGGCCGGCTGATAGCCGAAGCCGCGCTCGATCTTCAGGCGCATGTTCAGCGCCGTGTCCTTGGTGAGGTGGCAGATCACGTGGTCGGGATTGAGGATCTCGACGTTGTGGTCGGTCTTGATGTCGCCGGCGGTGACGGTGCCCGGGCCCTGCTTGGTCAGGGTCAGCGTCGACTGCTCGACGTTGTGCATGCGGATCGCCACGTCCTTGAGGTTCAGCAGCACCTCGATGACGTCTTCCTGCAGGCCTTCGACCGTGGTGTACTCGTGCAGCACGCCGTCGATCTCGACCTCGGTGATCGCGAAGCCGGGGATCGACGACAGCAGAACGCGGCGCAGCGCGTTGCCCAGGGTGTGACCGTAGCCGCGCTCCAGCGGCTCGATCACGACCTTGGCGCGGTTCGGCGCGGTGCGTTCGATCTGGGGTCCGCGCGGACGCAGGACCTGATTAGCGGATACCGACATGGTCAGCGTATCTCCTGAATGAATCGACCCGGGGAGCCCGGGAGGCCGAGCTCGAACAACCGGATTACTTCGAGTACAGCTCGACGATGAGCGCCTCGTTGATGTCCGCCGGCAGATCCGAACGCTCCGGGACCGACTTGAACACGCCGCTGAACTTGCCGCCGTCGACCTCGATCCAGCTCGGGACCAGGTCCATCTGCTGGGCGACGGTCAGGGATTCCTTGACCCGCAGCTGGCGCTGCGCACGCTCGGTGAGCGCGATCTGGTCGCCGGCCTTGACCTGGTAGGACGGCAGGTTCACGGCCTTGCCGTTCACCTGGACGCCGCGGTGCGAGACCAGCTGGCGCGCCTGCGGCCGGGTTACGGCGAAGCCCATGCGGTAGATGACGTTGTCGAGGCGGGTCTCGAGCAGCTGCAGCAGCGACTCGCCGGTGTTGCCCTTCTTGGACGACGCCTTCTTGTAGTAGTTGCGGAACTGACGCTCCAGCAGACCGTAGATACGCTTGACCTTCTGCTTCTCGCGCAGCTGGGTGGCGTAGTCGGACAGCTTGCCGCGGCGCACGTTCGGGCCGTGCTGGCCGGGCTTCTGCTCGAGCTTGCACTTCGAGTCGATCGCGCGCGCCGGGTTCTTCAGACCGAGGTCGTAGCCCTCGCGGCGGGCGAGCTTACAGGTGGGACCAATATAACGAGCCATGTTTTGTCAGCTCCTCAGACGCGGCGCTTCTTGGGCGGCCGGCAGCCGTTGTGCGGGATCGGGGTCACGTCGATGATGTTGATCACCTTGTAACCGACGTTGTTCAGCGAGCGGACCGCCGATTCGCGGCCCGGGCCGGGGCCCTTGATCCGCACTTCGAGCGTCTTCAGCCCGTAGTCGAGCGCCGCGCGCCCCGCACGCTCGGCCGCCACCTGGGCAGCGAACGGGGTCGACTTGCGCGAGCCGCGGAAACCCGCGCCGCCCGAGGTCGCCCACGACAGCGCATTGCCCTGGCGGTCGGTGATGGTGACGATGGTGTTGTTGAAAGAAGCCTGGACGTGCGCGATACCGTCGGTGACGACGCGCTTGATCTTCTTCTTGGTCTTGCCAGCAGTCGGCTTAGCCATGGATCAAACCCTTATTTCTTGATCGGGCGACGCGGACCCTTGCGGGTACGGGCGTTGGTGCGGGTCCGCTGGCCACGCAGCGGCAGGCCGCGACGATGGCGCAGGCCGCGATAGCAGCTCAGGTCCATCAGGCGCTTGATCGACATGCCGACCTCGCGTCGCAGGTCGCCCTCGACGATGAACTTGGCGATCTCGGCGCGCAGGCGCTCGACTTCCGCCTCGGTCAGGTCGCGGATCTTGGTCGAGGTGTTGACCTCGGCGGCTTCGCAGACCTTCTTGGACCGGGTACGGCCAATGCCGTAAATGCTCTGAAGCCCCACCCAGACATGCTTCTGGACGGGGAGATTGACACCCGCAATACGCGCCATTACGCGATCTCCAACGCTGATTCGCCGGTCGCGCCGGCGCAGTGAACTCGAAATGATAGCAAGGCTTCGTGTTATTTAGAAGCCCCGCGGCCGAGCGGGCCCGCGGGACTCCGGCACGGGGAGTGTGCCCGTGCTCCGGCGACAATCCGGACTACCGGTCGGAGCGATGCCCTGCCCCGCCGGCCCGCGCTACTCCAGCGCAGGAAC
Source organism: Coralloluteibacterium stylophorae (assembly GCF_018122625.2). GTDB lineage: Bacteria > Pseudomonadota > Gammaproteobacteria > Xanthomonadales > Xanthomonadaceae > Coralloluteibacterium > Coralloluteibacterium stylophorae. Next base: position 133,962 of record NZ_JAGQFT020000003.1, read on the forward strand.
TACTCCGGATCTATCCGCGCGCGAAGCCGCCGCGCGAACCGCCCTTCAGGTTGGCCTTCTTCAGAAGGCTGTCGTACTGGTGCGACATCAGGTGCGCCTGGATCTGGGCGATGAAGTCCATCACCACCACGACGCAGATCAGCAGCGAGGTACCGCCGAAGTAGAACGGGACGTTCCACCACAGCCGCATGAACTCCGGCAGCAGGCAGACCGCCACCAGGTAGAGCGCGCCCCAGGCCGTGAGCCGGGTGAGCACGCCGTCGATGTAGTCGGCGGTCGCGCGGCCCGGTCGGATGCCCGGAATCAGTGCACCGGACTTCTTCAGGTTGTCCGCGGTTTCCTGCGAGTTGAACACCAGCGCCGTGTAGAAGAACGCGAAGCCGATGATCAGCGCGCCGTACAGGATCATGTGCAGCGGCTGCCCCGGGCCCAGCGTCAGCGCCAGGTCCTGCAGCCAGCCGGCCTGGGTGCCCTGGCCGAACCAGGTCGCGACCGTCGCCGGGAACATGATCAGGCTCGAGGCGAAGATCGCCGGGATCACGCCTGCCATGTTGAGCTTGAGCGGCAGGTGCGAGGACTGGTTCATGTAGGCCTGGCGGCCGCCCTGGCGCCGGGCATAGTTCACCGTGATCCGACGCTGCCCGCGCTCGACGAACACCACGAAATAGGTCACCGCCGCGATCAGCGCCACGATCACGATGACGGCGAAGCCGCCGATCTCGCCGTTCTGGACCTGCTGCAGCGTGCCGACCACCGCACCCGGGAGGCCCGCGACGATGCCGGCGAAGATGATCAGCGAGATGCCGTTGCCGACGCCGCGCTCGGTCACCTGCTCGCCCAGCCACATCAGGAACAGCGTGCCCGCCGTCAGCGCGACCACCGCGGTCAGCACGAAACCCATGCCGGGGCTGTAGACCACCGGACCCGCCGGGCCCTGCTGGCCCTGCAGCGCGGTCGAGATGCCGATCGCCTGGAACACCGCGAGCAGCACCGTGCCGTAGCGGGTGTACTGGGTGATCTTGCGCCGTCCGCTCTCGCCTTCCTTCCTCAGCGCCTGCAGGCTCGGGAAGATGTGCGAGCACAGCTGCACGATGATGGATGCCGAGATGTAGGGCATCACGTTCAGCGCGAACACGCTCAGGCGCGACAGCGCGCCGCCCGAGAACATGTTGAACATCTGCACGATGCCCTGCTGCTGCTGCATCAGGGCGACCATCGCCGCCGGGTCCACGCCGGGCACCGGGATATAGGTGCCCAGGCGGTACACGATGAGCGCCCCGAGGACGAACATCAGGCGCTGGCGGAGCTCGGTGAACTTGCCGAGCCCGCCCATCATGCCGGCGGCGGAGGGTGCGTTCGCCACGGTTACTCCACGCTTCCGCCGGCGGCCTCGATCGCGGCCTTGGCGCCGGCCGTGGCGGCGATGCCCTTCAGCGTGATCTTGCGCGACAGCTCGCCCTTGTTCACGACCTTGGCGCGCTTGGCGGTCGACGGCACCAGCTTGGCGGCACGCAGCGCCGCGAAGTCGATGGTGTCGCCCTCGATCAGCGCGAGCTTGTACAGCAGCACCTCGGCCGTATCCGCCTTCAGCTTGGAGCGGAAGCCGACCTTAGGCAGGCGACGCTGCAGCGGCATCTGGCCGCCCTCGAAGCCCGGCTTGATCTTGCCCTTGCCGGCGCGCGCGAACGAACCCTTGTGGCCGCGGCCGCAGGTCTTGCCCAGCCCGGAACCGATGCCGCGACCGACGCGGCGGGCGTCCTCGCGGGCGCCCTCGGCGGGCTTCAGAGTGTTGAGACGCATGATTTCTCTCCTGCCCTTACTGCTCGACCTGGACAAGGTAGTACACCTTGTTGATCAGGCCGCGCACCTGCGGGGAATCCTTGATCTCGCGGACGTCGTTGAGCTTGTTCAGGCCCAGCGCCTTCACCGAGAGGCGGTGACGCGCCTGCGTGCCGCGCAGGCCCTTGACCAGGCGCACCTTGACAGTGCCGGCCGACTCGGTCTTGGACTTAGCCATGGAGGATCTCCCCGACGCTCTTGCCGCGCTTGGCTGCGATCTTCTCCGGCGAATGCATCGCCTGGAGGCCCTTCACCGTGGCACGGACCAGGTTGATCGGGTTGCGCGAGCCGACCGCCTTGGCCAGCACGTTCTTCACGCCGACCGCCTCGAGCACCGCGCGCATCGCGCCACCGGCGATGACGCCGGTACCTTCCGACGCCGGCTGCATGTACACGCGCGCCGCGCCGTGGCCGGCCTTGACCGGGTGCCAGAGGGTGCCGTTGTTGAGCTCGACCGCACCCATGTTGCGGCGGGCGATCTCCATCGACTTCTGGATGGCGACCGGCACTTCGCGGGCCTTGCCGTAGCCGAAGCCGACCTTGCCGGCGCCATCGCCGACCACCGTCAGCGCGGTGAAGGTGAACTGGCGGCCACCCTTGACCGTCTTGGAGACGCGGTTGACGGCGACCAGCTTCTCGACGAAGCCGTCGTCGACTTCGTTGTTGCGATCGCGGTCACGGCCGCGCGATTCGCGTTCGTTTGCCATTTGCATCGTTCCTGGAAATTTACGGCGTGGCGCCGCTTATCGTTGTGGGTGCATCGAATGACCGGGCGCGGCGCATCCGCCGCGCACCGGGGATCAGAACTGCAGACCGCCTTCGCGCGCCGCATCGGCGAGCGCCTTGATGCGGCCGTGGTAGCGGTAGCCGGAGCGGTCGAACGCGATGCGCTCGATACCCGCGGCCTTGGCCTTCTCGGCGATGGTGCGACCGATCTTGGCCGCCGCCTCGACGTTCTTGCGGCTCTTGAGCCCATCGGCCACGTCCTTCTGGACGGTGGACGCGGACGCCAGGACCTTGGAACCGTCGGCGGTGAACAGCTGCGCGTACAGATGCTGACCGGTGCGCAGCACCGACAGGCGCGGCACGCCGAGGACACGGATGTGCGAGCGCGTCGACTTGGCGCGGCGCAGGCGGGCAATCTTCTTCTGCATGTCTTGTGCTCCGGAAGCTGAAGGTGGGTTGGAACCGGTCGGAACCGCGGCCGTGGCGGACGGGGCTCCGGCGGAGAACCGCCTTACGCCTTCTTGGCTTCCTTACGGATGATGTTCTCGCCGCTGTAGCGCACGCCCTTGCCCTTGTAGGGCTCCGGCGGACGGAACCCGCGGATCTTCGCAGCGACCTCGCCGACGCGCTGCTTGTCGGCGCCGGACACCAGCACCTCGGTCTGGCTCGGCGTGGTGAGCGTGATGCCCTCCGGCGCCTTGAACACGACCGGGTGCGAGAAGCCCAGCGACAGGTTCAGGTCCGAACCCTGCATGGCGGCGCGATAGCCGACGCCCACGAGTTCGAGCTTGCGGGTGAAGCCCTCGGACACGCCGGTGACCATGTTGGCCAGCACGGCGCGCATGGTGCCGGTGATGGCCACATGCTCGTCGGACTTCGGCTGCAGCGTGACCACGCCGTTGTCGAGGTTGAACTCGACGCCGGAGGGGCGCTTGATGGACAGCGTGCCCTTGGAGCCCTTCGCCACCACGTCAGCGGCATTGATCGTGACGTCGACGCCCTTGGGCAGGGTGATCGGCTTCTTTGCGACTCGAGACATTGATGGACTCCTTACGCCACGAGGCAGAGAACTTCGCCACCCACGCCGGCGGCGCGAGCCTGGGCATCGGTCATGATGCCCTTGGAGGTCGAGATGATGGCCACGCCGAGGCCGTTGAGCACGCGCGGCAGCTCCGCCTTGCCGCGGTACTGGCGCAGGCCGGAACGGGAGAAGCGCTGCAGGCGCTCGATGACGGGCTTGCCCTCGTAGTACTTCAGCACGATCTGAAGCTCGGGCTTGCCGTCGACCTGGGTGGTGCGGGCGTCGGCGATGTAGCCTTCGGCCTTCAGCACGTCGGCGATCGCGGCCTTGACCTTGGAGGCAGGCATCTTGACGCTGGGCTTGCCGACCGCGGCCGCATTCTTGATGCGGACCAGCATGTCGGCGATGGGATCAGTCATGCTCATGGAACGTCCTCGTAGCACCGATATCCGCAGAAAATTCCGCGAACTCTAAGTTGTGGGTGTTGCAGCACGGCGCCCGCTCTCACGGGCAGCCGCGCACTATAGCAGTTACCAGCTGGCCTTGCGAAGGCCAGGCACGTCGCCGTTCATCGTCGCCTTGCGCAGCATGTTGCGGCCGAGGCCGAACTTGCGGTAGACGCCGCGCGGGCGACCGGACAGCTCGCAGCGGTTGCGCTGGCGCGAGGGGCTGGAGTCGCGGGGCAGCTTCTGCAGCTTCACCGACGCATCCATCTTCTCCTCGTACGAGGCGGTCTCGCTGGAGATGATCTTCTTCAGGGCAACGCGCTTGTCGGCGTGCTGCTTGACGAGCTTCTCGCGCTTCTTCTCGCGATTCACCATCGAAGTCTTGGCCATGATCGTCCTCGCGTATCAGTTGCGGAAGGGGAAGCGGAAGGCTTCCAGCAGGGCGCGCCCCTCGGCATCGGTCTTGGCCGTGGTGCCGATGGCGATGTCCATGCCGCGGACGGCGTCGATCTGGTCGAAATCGATCTCCGGGAAGATGATCTGTTCCTTGACGCCCATGTTGAAGTTGCCGCGTCCGTCGAACGAGCGCGCCGAGATGCCGCGGAAGTCGCGCACGCGCGGCAGCGCCACGCTGATCAGGCGATCCAGGAACTCGTACATGTGGGCACGACGCAGCGTGACCTTGCAGCCGATCGGCCAGCCGTCGCGGATCTTGAAGCTCGCGACCGACACCCGGGCGTGGGTCACGATCGGCTTCTGGCCCGCGATCTTGGCCATGTCGGCCACCGCGTTCTCCAGCACCTTCTTGTTGCCCACCGCCTCGCCCACGCCCATGTTGAGCGTGATCTTGGTCAGGCGCGGCACCTGCATCGGGTTGGCGTAGCCGAACTTCTCGGTGAGCTTCGGTACCACTTCTTCCCGGTAGATCTTTTCAAACCGTGTCATTGCGACATTTCCTCAGGAGGGCTGGGATCAGCCCTCGATGGCCTCACCGCTCGAGCGGAACACACGCACTTTGCGTCCATCCTCGAGCACCTTGTAGCCGACGCGCTCGCCCTTGCCGGTGGCCGGGTTGAGCAGCATCACGTTGGATGCGTGGATCGGTGCCTCGCGCTCGACGATGCCACCCGGCTGGTTGAGCTGGGGGTTCGCCCGCGTGTGGCGCTTGACCACGCGCACGTTCTGGACGACCACGCGGTCGCCGATGACGCGCACGACCTCGCCGGTCTTGCCCTTGTCGGCGCCGGCGATGACGATGACCTGATCACCCTTGCGGATACGATTCATTGCTTGCTTCCTCCGCTCAGAGCACTTCGGGAGCGAGCGACACGATCTTCATGAACTTCTCGGAACGCAGCTCGCGCGTCACCGGTCCGAAGATGCGCGTGCCGATCGGCTCGTGCTTGTTGTTCAGGATCACCGCCGCATTGCCGTCGAAACGGATCAGCGAGCCGTCGGCGCGACGCACGCCCTTGCGGGTGCGCACCACGACGGCGTCGTAGACCTCGCCCTTCTTGACCTTGCCGCGCGGGATCGCGTCCTTGACGGTCACCTTGATGATGTCGCCGATGTGGGCGTAGCGGCGCTTGGAGCCGCCCAGCACCTTGATGCACATCAGCTCGCGCGCACCGGAGTTGTCGGCGGCCTGCAGGTAGGACTGCATCTGGATCATGGGTCAGTCCTCCTTATTCCGCCGCGCGGGTGACGACTTCCACCACCCGCCAGTTCTTGGTCTTGGACATCGGGGCGATCTCGGTCACGCGGACCACATCGCCCTCGTTGCAGCTGTTGTCGGCATCGTGGGCGTGCAGCTTGGTCGAGCGACGGATGTACTTGCCGTACAGCGCGTGCTTGACCTGGCGCTCCACCAGGACGGTCACGGTCTTGTCCATCTTGTTGCTGACCACGCGTCCTTCGACCGTGCGCAACGCCTTCTCTGTATTGTTGTCGGTCATGGCGGGTCCTTACTTCTTCTCGCCCAGCAGGGTGTTGACGCGCGCGATCTCGCGGCGCACCCGGCGGATGTCGTGGGTCTTCGCGAGCTGGCCGGTGGCCTTCTGCATGCGCAGGGAGAACTGCTCCCGGTGCAGGTCCAGCAGGTGGCCTTCGAGTTCGCTCTGCGACTTCTTGCGGAGTTCGTTGAGTTCCATCAGCGCACCGTGCGGGTCACAAACGTGGTCTTGACCGAGAGCTTGGCGGCGGCCAGGCGGAACGCTTCGCGCGCCACGTCCTCGGAAACGCCTTCCATCTCGTAGATGACGCGGCCGGGCTGGATCGGCGCGACCCAGTACTCGACGTTGCCCTTACCCGAGCCCATGCGGACTTCGATCGGCTTCTTGGTGATCGGCTTGTCCGGGAACACCCGGATCCACAGCTTGCCGCCGCGCTTGACGTGGCGGCTGATCGTGCGGCGCGCCGCCTCGATCTGGCGCGCGGTCAGCGCGCCGTGCTCGGTCGCCTTCAGGCCGAACTCGCCGAAGCTGACGGCAGCGCCGTTCCAGCTTAGGCCCTCGTTACGGCCCTTGAAGACCTTGCGGTACTTGGTTCGCTTGGGTTGCAGCATGACTTAGTCCCTCGCCTCGCGCGGCGCGCGCGGTCCACGCGGCGCACGCTCGCTGCGCTCTTCCGCCTTCTCCTGGCCGACCTGGGCGTAGTCGAAGATCTCGCCCTTGTAGATCCAGGTCTTGATGCCGATGATTCCGTAGGTCGTCGACGCCTCGGCGAAGCCGTAGTCGATGTCCGCGCGCAGCGTGTGCAGCGGAACGCGACCCTCGCGGTACCACTCCGACCGCGCGATCTCGGCGCCGTTGAGGCGGCCGGACACGTTGATCTTGATGCCCAGCGCGCCGAGACGCATCGCGTTGCCGACCGCGCGCTTCATCGCGCGGCGGAACATGATACGCCGCTCGAGCTGCTGTGCGATCGATTCGGCCACGAGCTGCGCGTCCAGTTCAGGCTTGCGGACCTCGGCGACGTTGATGTGGGCCGGGACCCCCATCAGCGCCGAGACTTCCTTGCGCAGCTTCTCGATGTCCTCGCCGCGCTTGCCGATCACCACGCCCGGACGGGCGGTGTGGATCGTGACGCGGGCGTTGTTGGCGGGGCGCTCGATCATGATGCGCGAGATACCGGCCTGGGCCAGCTTCTTGCGCAGCATCTCGCGGACCTTCAGGTCGGCGGCGAGGAAGTTCGAGAACTCCCGCTTGTTGGCGTACCACTTGGAATTCCAGTCCCTGGCGATGCCGAGGCGGATTCCAACAGGATTGACTTTGTGACCCATGTGTCTTCCTTCCTCGGCTTAGCGACCCGCGCCCACGACCACGGTGATGTGGCTGGTGCGCTTCAGGATCCGGGTACCGCGGCCCTTGGCACGCGCCATGAACCGCTTGAGGACCGGGCCCTCGTCGACGGTGATGGTCGCGACCTTCAGCTCGTCGGCATCGTCGCCGGCATTCGCCTCGGCATTGGAGACCGCCGACCACACGACCTTGTAGATCAGGTGGGCGGCCTTCTTGTCGCTGAACTTCAGCAGGTCGAGCGCACGCGCCACCGGCAGGCCGCGGACCTGGTCGGCGACCAGACGCGCCTTCTGCGGCGAGATGCGCGCGGTGCGCAGCGAGCTCATCCGCTTGGTGATTTCCTTGCGGTCCGCCTTGCGCTGCTCGCGCGCCGCCTTGCGGGCGTCGGCCCTTTCTTTGGCTGCAATCGTCATGATCGGCTCCTTACCTGCTCTTCCGGTCGCCGCCATGACCCTTGAACGTACGGGTCACCGCGAACTCGCCGAGCTTGTGGCCGACCATGTTCTCGTTGACCAGCACCGGCACGTGGGCCCGGCCGTTGTGGATGGCGATCGTGAGGCCGACCATCTCCGGCAGGATCATCGAGCGGCGCGACCAGGTCTTGATCGGCTTCTTGCTGTTGGCGGACATGGCCGCCTCCACCTTCTTCTGGAGGTGGTGGTCCACGAAGGGACCCTTCTTGAGAGAACGTGCCATGGTCTATCAGCCCCTACGGTCGCGCACGATGAACTTGTCGGTGCGCTTGTTCTTGCGCGTCTTGTAACCCTTGGTCGGGACACCCCAGGGGGTGACCGGATGCGGGTTGCCCTGGCCGGCCTTGGCCTCACCACCGCCGTGCGGATGGTCGACCGGGTTCATGGCCGCACCGCGGACGGTCGGACGCACGCCGCGCCAGCGCTTGGCACCGGCCTTGCCGAGCTTCTCCAGGCTGTGCTCGGAGTTGCTGACCTCGCCGATGGTGGCGGTGCACTCGACCGGGACGCGACGCATCTCGCCCGAACGCAGGCGCAGCGTGGCGTAGCCCTGGTCGCGGGCGACCAGCTGCACCGAGGCGCCGGCCGCACGTGCGAGCTGCGCGCCCTTGCCCGGCTTCATCTCGATGCAGTGCACCGTGGAACCGACCGGGATGTTGCGCAGCGGCAGCGCATTGCCGACCTTGATCGGCGCGCCCTGCCCCGCGATCACCTGGTCGCCCTGCGACAGGCCGCGCGGCGCGATGATGTAGCGGCGCTCGCCGTCGACGTAGCACAGCAGCGCGATGTGCGCGGTGCGGTTCGGGTCGTACTCGATCCGCTCGACGCGCGCCGGAATGCCTTCCTTGTCGCGCTTGAAGTCGATCAGGCGGTAGTGCTGCTTGTGGCCGCCGCCGACGTGGCGGGTGGTGATCCGGCCGTGGTGGTTGCGACCACCCGAACGGCTCTGCTTCTCGACCAGCGCTTCGTGCGGCCGCCCCTTGTGCAGCCCCGGGGTGACGACGCGCACTGCGGAGCGGCGCCCTGCCGAGGTCGGCTTGAATGTCATCAGTGGCATGGGTCTCTACCTCAGGCCTTGGCCATCACGTCGATGCTCTGGCCTTCGGCCAGGCGCACGTAAGCCTTGCGGGTGTCGGCGCGGCGGCCTTCGCGGAAACGGAAGGACTTGCTCTTGCCCTTGACGTTCACCACGTTGACGGCCTCGACCTTCACGTTGAACAGCGACTCGATCGCCTGCTTGATGTCGCCCTTGGTCGCGGTGGTCGCGACCTCGAAGGCGTACTGATTGCTCAGCTCCTGCAGGCGGGCGGTCTTCTCGGACACGCGCGGCGCACGGATCACGCTGAGAAGCTTGATGTTGCTCATGCCAGCCACTCCTCGATCTTCTTGACGGCGTCCGTGGTGATCACCACGTACTCGGCGCCGACCAGGGCGACCGGGTCGAGACCCTGCACGTCGCGCACCTCGGCGTAGGGCACGTTGCGCGCCGCCAGGTACAGCGACTCGCTCGCGTCCTCGGTGACGATCAGCGGACGGCTCACGCCGAGATCCGCCAGCTTCGCGACGAACGCCTTGGTCCTGGGCTCGTCGACCACGAACGCGTCGACGATCTTGAGGCGGTCCTGGCGCGCCAGTTCCGACAGGATCGCGGAGATGGCGGCGCGGTACATCTTGCGGTTGACCTTCTGCGCGAAGCTGCGCGGCCGCGCGGCGAACGTGACGCCACCGCCGACGAAGATCGGCGCGCGATAGTCACCGTGACGGGCACCGCCGCCCTTCTGCTTCTTGAACTTCTTGGTGGTGCCGGACATGTCCGACCGCGACTTCTGCGCCTTGGTGCCCGCACGGCCGGCGTTGCGATACGCAACCACCACCTGGTGCACCAGGTCCTCGCTGAATTCGCGACCGAAGACGGCGTCGGAAACCGACAGCGTCTGGCCACTACCGATGACGGCGAGATCCATTATCTACTCCTTACGCCTTGCTCGCGGGACGCACGATCACGTCGCCACCCGGAGCGCCCGGCACCGAACCCTTGACCGCGATCAGGCCGCGCTCGATGTCCACCTTGACCACGGTCACGTTGACGGCGGTCTGATTCTCCGCACCCATGTGCCCCGACATCTTCTTGCCCGGGAACACACGGCCCGGCGTCTGGCGCTGGCCGATCGAACCGGGGGAGCGGTGCGACAGCGAGTTACCGTGCGTCGCGTCGCCCATGCGGAAGTTGTGGCGCTTGATGGTGCCCTGGAAGCCCTTGCCCTTGGTGACGCCGGAGACGTCGACCACCTGGCCCTCGGCGAAGATGTCCGCCTTGATCTCGCCACCGACCTCGAAGCCGGAGACGGCGTCGTCGGCGACGCGGAACTCCCACAGACCACGGCCCGCCTCGACCTTCGCCTTGGCGAAGTGCCCGGTCTGCGGCTTGTTCACCAGCGCGCTGCGCTTGCTGCCGGCCGTGACCTGGATGGCGGAGTAGCCGTCGCTCTCGACGGTCTTGATCTGGGTGATGCGGTTCGGGCTCGCCTCGATGAGGGTGACCGGGATGGACACGCCCTCGTCGGTGAACAGGCGGCTCATGCCGGCCTTGCGGCCCACGATTCCGATTACTTTCTTGCTCATGGTCGTCGCCTCAGGTCAGCTTGATCTGGACGTCGACGCCCGCAGCGAGCTCGAGCTTCATCAGCGCGTCGACGGTCTTGTCGTTCGGGTCGACGATGTCGAGCACGCGCTTGTGGGTACGGGTCTCGTACTGGTCGCGCGCGTCCTTGTCGACGTGCGGGGACACCAGGATGGTGTAGCGCTCGATCTTGGTGGGCAGCGGGATCGGGCCGCGCACCTGCGCGCCGGTCCGCTTCGCCGTCTCCACGATCTCGCTCGCCGAACGGTCGATCAAACGATGATCGAACGCCTTGAGCCGAATCCGAATCTTCTGGTCCGCCATTGCCGTGTTTTCCTAAAGAGCGGTGTGAATCGGCGCGCCGCGTTCCGGCGCGCCGTACTTCGATGCTGCGGTGTTACTCGGTGACCTTGGCGACGACGCCGGCACCGACGGTGCGGCCGCCCTCGCGGATCGCGAAGCGCAGGCCCTCGTCCATCGCGATCGGCGCGATCAGGGTCACCGCCATCTTCACGTTGTCGCCCGGCATCACCATCTCCACGCCCTCCGGCAGCTCGCAGGCGCCGGTCACGTCGGTGGTGCGGAAGTAGAACTGCGGGCGGTAGCCCTTGAAGAACGGCGTGTGGCGGCCGCCCTCGTCCTTCGACAGCACGTACACCTCGGCCTCGAACTTGGTGTGCGGCTTGATCGTGCCCGGCTTCGCCAGCACCTGGCCGCGCTCCACGTCATCACGCTTGGTGCCGCGCAGCAGCAGGCCCGCGTTGTCGCCCGCCTGGCCCTGGTCGAGCAGCTTGCGGAACATCTCCACGCCGGTGACCGTGGTCTTGACCGTCGGGCGGATACCCACGATCTCGATCTCGTCGCCGACCTTGATGACGCCGCGCTCGATACGACCGGTCACCACCGTGCCGCGGCCCGAGATCGAGAACACGTCCTCGACCGGCATCAGGAACGTCTTGTCGACGTCGCGCTGCGGCTCCGGGATGTAGCTGTCGAGCGCGTCCACCAGCTGGATGATCGCCGGCACGCCGATCTCGGACTGATCGCCTTCCAGCGCCTTCAGCGCCGAACCCTTGATGATCGGGGTGTCGTCGCCCGGGAAGTCGTACTTCGACAGCAGCTCGCGCACCTCCATCTCGACCAGCTCGAGCAGCTCGGCGTCGTCGACCATGTCGGCCTTGTTCAGGAACACGACGATGTACGGCACGCCGACCTGGCGCGACAGCAGGATGTGCTCGCGCGTCTGCGGCATCGGGCCGTCCGCGGCCGAGCACACCAGGATCGCGCCGTCCATCTGCGCCGCGCCGGTGATCATGTTCTTGACGTAGTCGGCGTGACCCGGGCAGTCCACGTGCGCGTAGTGACGGGTCTGCGACTCGTACTCCACGTGCGCCGTCGAGATCGTGATGCCGCGCGCCTTCTCTTCCGGCGCCGCGTCGATCGCGGAGTAGTCCTTGAACTCGCCGCCAAAACGCTCTGCGCCGATCTTCGTCAGCGCCGCCGTCAGCGTCGTCTTGCCGTGGTCAACGTGACCGATCGTGCCCACGTTCACGTGGGGCTTGGTGCGCTCGAACTTACCCTTGGCCATCTCAAATCACCTCTGGAATCTTTGAACTTGGAAATCAGGACTTCTTGACCACGGCCTCGGCGACATTCGCCGGCGCTTCCGCGTAGTGGTCGAACTCCATCGAGAACGTCGCGCGACCCTGGGTCATCGAGCGCAGCGTGGTCGCATAGCCGAACATCTCGCCCAGCGGAACCATCGCGTTGATGACCTTGCCCGAGGGCGTGTCGTCCTGGCCCGAGAGGATGCCGCGGCGGCGGCTCACGTCGCCCATCACGTCGCCGAGGTAATCCTCGGGAGTGACGATCTCGACCTTCATCATCGGCTCGAGCAGGACCGGGTTGGCCTTGTTGAAGCCTTCCTTGAAGCCCATGGAGCCGGCGATCTTGAACGCCATTTCCGAGGAGTCGACGTCGTGGTAGGAGCCGTCGACCAGCTTGACCTTGACGTCGACGATCGGGAACCCGGCCATCACGCCATTGGCGACGGCTTCCTGGATGCCCTTGTCGACGGCCGGGATGTATTCCTTCGGAACCACACCACCGACGATCAGGTTCTCGAACTCGTAGCCCTTGCCGCGCTCCTGCGGCTCGAGCTCGAGCCAGACGTGGCCGTACTGGCCCTTGCCGCCCGACTGGCGCACGAACTTGCCTTCGACGCGGACCGGCTTGCGGATGGTCTCGCGGTAGGCGACCTGCGGCTTGCCGACGTTGGCCTCGACGTTGAACTCGCGCTTCATGCGGTCGACGAGGATCTCGAGGTGCAGCTCGCCCATGCCGCGGATGATGGTCTGGCCGGACTCTTCGTCGGTATTGACGCGGAAGGACGGATCCTCCTGCGCCAGGCGGCCCAGCGCCAGGCCCATCTTCTCCTGGTCGGACTTGGTCTTCGGCTCCACCGCCATCGCGATCACCGGCTCCGGGAACACCATGCGCTCCAGGGTGATGATCTTGTCGCCCGCGCACAGGGTGTCACCGGTGGTGACGTCCTTCAGGCCGACCGCCGCGGCGATGTCGCCGGCGCGGACTTCCTTGATCTCCTCGCGGTTGTTGGCGTGCATCTGCAGGATGCGGCCGATGCGCTCCTTCTTCGACTTGACCGGGTTGTAGACCTGGTCGCCGGAGTTGAGCGTGCCCGAGTAGACGCGGAAGAACGTCAGCGAACCCACGTACGGATCCGTCATGATCTTGAACGCCAGCGCCGAGAACGGCTCGCTGTCGGAGGCCCGGCGCGAATCTTCCTGCTCGTTCTCGTCGATGCCCTTGACCGGCGGACGGTCGGCCGGCGACGGCAGCAGCTCGACGACCTTGTCGAGCATCGCCTGGACGCCCTTGTTCTTGAACGCGGTACCGCACATCACCGGGATCAGCGACGTGGCGAGCGTGCCCGCGCGCAGGCCGGCGAGAATGTCGGCCTCGGCGAGGTCGCCCTCCTCGAGGTACTTGTTCATCAGCTCTTCGCTGGTCTCGGCCGCGGCCTCGACCAGGAAGTTGCGCGCCTCGGCGCAGCGGTCGGCGAGCTCGGCCGGGATGTCGCGGTACTCGAAGGTGGTGCCCTGCGAGGCCACGTCCCAGTAGATCGCCTTCATCTTGATGAGGTCGACCACGCCTTCGAACCCGTCCTCGGCGCCGATCGGCACCTGCAGCGGCACCGGGTAGGCACCCAGGCGCGACTTCAGCTGCTCGACGACCTTGTCGAAGTTGGCGCCGGTGCGGTCCATCTTGTTGACGAACGCGAGGCGCGGCACGGCGTACTTGTTGGCCTGGCGCCACACCGTCTCGGACTGCGGCTGCACGCCGCCGACCGCGCACAGCACGAACACCGCGCCGTCGAGCACGCGCAGCGAACGCTCGACCTCGATGGTGAAGTCGACGTGGCCCGGGGTATCGATGATGTTCAGGCGGTGCTGCGGCATCGAGCGGTCCATGCCGCTCCAGAACGCGGTGGTCGCCGCGGACGTGATGGTGATGCCGCGCTCCTGCTCCTGCTCCATCCAGTCCATCGTCGCGGCACCTTCGTGCACTTCGCCGATCTTGTGGCTGACGCCGGTGTAGAACAGGATGCGCTCGGACGTGGTCGTCTTGCCGGCATCGATGTGGGCCATGATGCCGAAGTTGCGGTAGCGCTCGATGGGTGTGGTACGGGCCACGATCAAATACCTCGGATTACCAGCGGTAGTGGGCGAACGCCTTGTTCGCCTCCGCCATGCGATGGGTTTCTTCGCGCTTCTTCACGGCACCGCCGCGATTCTCGGACGCGTCGAGCAGTTCGGCAGCCAGCTTGCGCGGCATGGAGTTCTCGCCGCGCTTGCGCGCGGAGTCGATCACCCAGCGCATGGCCAGGGCGGTACGACGGGAGGCACGCACCTCGACCGGGACCTGGTAGGTCGCACCGCCGACGCGGCGGGACTTGACCTCGACGGCCGGCGCGACGTTGTTCAGCGCCTTCTCGACCAGCTCCAGGGAGTTCGCGTTCTTCTCGCCGATGACGTCCATCGCGCCATAGACGATCTTCTCGGCGACGGACTTCTTGCCGCTGAACATCACCATGTTGATGAAGCGGGCGACGAGCTCGCTGCTGTGCTTCGGGTCGGGCAGGACCGAGCGGGTACCGGGAGAACCTTTACGGGACATGTTGCGTGCCTAGATTGGAAAAAGAGCTTCGACACCCGGAGCCAGCCGGGCGCGCCTTTACTTTGGAACGTCAGGCCTTGGGCTTCTTCGCGCCGTACTTCGAACGCGCCTGCTTGCGCTTGGCCACGCCCGAGGCATCCAGCGAACCACGCACGGTGTGGTAGCGCACGCCCGGCAGGTCCTTCACGCGACCGCCGCGGATCAGGACCACCGAGTGCTCCTGCAGGTTGTGGCCTTCGCCGCCGATGTACGAGATGACCTCGAACCCGTTGGTGAGGCGCACCTTGGCCACCTTGCGAAGCGCCGAGTTCGGCTTCTTCGGGGTGGTGGTGTAGACGCGGGTGCACACGCCACGGCGCTGCGGGCAGTCGGCCAGCGCAGGCGACTGGCTCTTGTAGGTGGGCGCCTGCCGCGGCTTGCGGACCAGCTGATTGATCGTCGCCATTCCTGAGAACCTTTTGCGAAAACAAAGGCAGGCCGGGAAACCCGACCTGCCGAGAAGCGGAAGTGTACTTCCATCCCGCCCGCAGCGTCAACGGCGTCGCGACAGGCAGACCCGCCCTTCCTGGGCCGAACACGAGGCGCATCCTGCGCCTCATTTCGATATGTCGTTGGATCCGGCGGTGGCACCGGCCCGCATTACTCCTGCGGGCCGGCCTCGTCGGGTGCCGCGTCCGCCGTCACGGCGGCGGTACGCAGGGCATCGAACTCCGAGTCCGCGAGATCTTCGGCGGTACGGCGGCGGTCGCTGTGGTAGGCGAGACCGGTACCGGCCGGAATCAAGCGGCCAACGATAACATTCTCCTTCAGGCCCCGCAAGGTATCGCGGGTCCCTCGGACCGCCGCCTCGGTAAGGACGCGGGTGGTCTCCTGGAAGGAGGCCGCCGAGATGAACGACTCGGTCGCCAGCGAGGCCTTGGTGATGCCCAGCAGCACCGGGTGGTAGCCGGCCACGATCTCGCCGCGCGAGTCGGCGCGGGCGTTCTCCTCGACCAGGCGCACGCGCTCGACCTGCTCGCCCGCCAGGTAGCGGCTGTCGCCCGGGTCGGTGATCTCGACCTTGCGCAGCATCTGGCGAATGATCGTCTCGATGTGCTTGTCGTTGATCTTCACGCCCTGCAGCCGGTACACGTCCTGGATCTCCTTGACCAAGTAGGCGGCCAGCGGCTCGACGCCGAGCAGGCGCAGGATGTCCTGCGGATTCGGCTCGCCGTCCACGATGGTCTCGCCCTTCTCGACGTGCTCGCCCTCGAACACGTTGATCTGGCGATGCTTCGGGATCAGGACCTCGAACTCGGTGCCCGCGTCGGCGTCGGTGATGATCAGGCGCTGCTTGCCCTTCGTCTCCTTGCCGAACGAGATGACGCCCGACTGCTCCGCCAGGATCGCCGCATCCTTCGGCACGCGCGCCTCGACCAGGTCCACCACGCGCGGCAGACCGCCGGTGATGTCGCGGGTCTTGGACGCTTCCTGCGGGATCTTGGCGACCGCGTCACCGATGCCGACCTCTGCGCCCGCCTCCAGCGAGACGATCGCGCGCGGCGGCACGTAGTAGATCGCCGGCTGCTTGTTGCCCGGCAGCAGGACCTCGTTGCCGTCGGCGTCGACCAGGCGGACCGCCGGACGCGCGCCCTGCACGTCCTTGAGCTTGCGCCGGCCGAGCTTCTCGCCCGTGGGGGTGCGCAGTTCGACCTCGCGCTCCTTGTCGCCGGCGATGCGCTTGGGATCGATGATCTCCGTCGACTCCAGGCCGGTCAGCTCGTCGCGCTTCTTCTGGAAGGTGATGCCCTCGTAGAAGTCGACGAACTCGACGCGGCCGAAGGCCTCCGCCACGACCGGATGGTTGTGCGGATCCCAGTTGGCGATGGTCTCGCCGGCCTTGACCGCATCGCCGTCCTTGGCCGAGATCACGGCGCCGTAGGGCACCTTGTAGCTCTCGCGCACGCGGCCGGCGTTGTCGAGCACCGACAGCTCGCCCGAGCGCGAGACCGCGACCAGGTTGCCGTTGTCCTGCTTGACCGTCTTGATGTTGTTGAACTTGATCGTGCCGTTGGTGCGGACCGAGACCTTGTCCACCGCCGCCGCACGCGAAGCCGCGCCGCCGATGTGGAAGGTACGCATGGTCAGCTGCGTGCCCGGCTCGCCGATCGACTGCGCCGCGATGACGCCCACGGCCTCGCCGATGTTGACCATGTGGCCACGCGCCAGGTCGCGGCCGTAGCAGTTGCCGCAGACGCCGAAGGTCGATTCGCAGGTGATGGTCGAGCGGACCTTGATCGCCTGCACGCCGGCCTCCTCGAGCCGCTGCACCCACTGCTCGTCGAGCAGGGTGTTGCGGGTGACGATCGGGTCCTCGTCGTTGCCCGGCAGGAACACATCCTCGGCCACCATGCGGCCGAGCACGCGGTCGCGCAGCGGCTCGACCACGTCGCCGCCTTCCACGATCGGGGTCATGGTCAGGCCGTTCTTGGTGCCGCAGTCGACCTCGGTGATCACCACGTCCTGCGCCACGTCGACCAGGCGACGGGTCAGGTAGCCGGAGTTCGCGGTCTTCAGCGCGGTGTCCGCGAGGCCCTTGCGGGCGCCGTGGGTCGAGATGAAGTACTGCAGGACGTTGAGGCCCTCGCGGAAGTTCGCGGTGATCGGGGTCTCGATGATCGAGCCGTCCGGACGCGCCATCAGGCCGCGCATGCCCGCCAGCTGGCGGATCTGCGCCTGCGAACCACGCGCGCCGGAGTCGGCCATGATGTAGATCGAGTTCATCGACTTCTGCGCGACCTGCTCGCCCTTGGCGTTGGTCACGGTGTCGGTGCCGATCGCATCCATCATCGCCTTGGCCACGCGCTCGTTGGTGCGCGACCAGATGTCGACCACCTTGTTGTAGCGCTCGCCGGCGGTGACCAGGCCCGACTGGTACTGCTCCTGGATCTCCAGGACCTCGGCCTCGGCCTCGCCCAGGATCGGCTTCTTCTCGTCCGGGATGGTCATGTCGTCGATGCCGATCGACACGCCGGCGCGGGTGGCGTAGGCGAAGCCGGTGTACATCAGCTGGTCGGCGAAGACCACGGTCTCCTTCAGGCCCAGCTGGCGGTACGACGAGTTGATCAGGCGGCTGATGTTCTTCTTGGTCAGCTCCGTGTTGACCAGCTCGAACGGCAGGCCTTCCGGCAGGATCTCGGCCAGCAGCGCACGGCCGACCGTGGTGTCGACGATGGAGGTCGACTCGGTGCGGTTCTTCTGCTCGTCGATCTCGATCTGGCGGATGCGCACCCTGACCTTGGCGTGCAGCTGCACGATGCGGTTGTCGTAGGCGCGCTTCACCTCGGCGACGTTGGCGAACACCATGCCCTCGCCCGCCTTGTTCTCCAGCGCGCGGGTCATGTAGTACAGGCCGAGCACGACGTCCTGCGACGGCACGATGATCGGCTCGCCGTTGGCCGGCGACAGGATGTTGTTCGACGCCATCATCAGCGCGCGCGCCTCCAGCTGGGCCTCGAGGCTCAGCGGGACGTGCACGGCCATCTGGTCGCCGTCGAAGTCGGCGTTGAACGCGGTGCAGACCAGCGGATGCAGCTGGATCGCCTTGC
Organism: Coralloluteibacterium stylophorae; assembly: GCF_018122625.2. Classification (GTDB taxonomy): domain Bacteria; phylum Pseudomonadota; class Gammaproteobacteria; order Xanthomonadales; family Xanthomonadaceae; genus Coralloluteibacterium; species Coralloluteibacterium stylophorae. The sequence goes on from NZ_JAGQFT020000003.1 coordinate 152,170, forward strand.
CCTCGACCAGCACCGGCTCGAACGCCTGGATGCCCAGGCGGTGCAGGGTCGGCGCGCGGTTGAGCAGGACCGGGTGCTCGCGGATGACCTCCTCGAGGATGTCCCAGACCTCGGCCGACTCGCGCTCGACCAGCTTCTTGGCGGCCTTGATCGTGGTCGCCAGGCCGCGGCGCTGCAGCTTGGAGAAGATGAAGGGCTTGAACAGCTCGAGCGCCATCTTCTTCGGCAGGCCGCACTGGTGCAGCTTCAGGTACGGGCCGACCACGATGACCGAACGGCCCGAGTAGTCGACGCGCTTGCCGAGCAGGTTCTGGCGGAAGCGGCCCTGCTTGCCCTTGATCATGTCGGCCAGCGACTTCAGCGGGCGCTTGTTGGTGCCGGTGATCGCGCGGCCGCGGCGGCCGTTGTCGAGCAGCGCATCAACCGACTCCTGCAGCATGCGCTTCTCGTTGCGCACGATGATGTCGGGCGCGTTGAGCTCGAGCAGGCGCTTGAGACGGTTGTTGCGGTTGATGACGCGGCGGTACAGGTCGTTGAGGTCGGAGGTCGCGAAGCGGCCGCCGTCCAGCGGGACCAGCGGACGCAGGTCGGGCGGCAGCACCGGCAGCACGGTCAGGACCATCCACTCCGGCTTGTTGCCGGACTCGAGGAAGGCCTCCATGAGCTTGATGCGCTTGGACAGACGCTTGAGCTTGGTCTCGGAGTTGGTCGCGGCGATCTCCTCCTTCAGGCGGATCGTCTCCGACTGCAGGTCGATCGTCTTGAGCAGGTCGTACACGGCCTCGGCGCCCATCGCGGCCTCGAAGTCGTCGCCGTGCTCCTGGCGCGCCTGCATCATCTGCTCCTCGGAGAGCAGCTGGCCGCGCTCGAGCGCGGTCAGGCCCGGCTCGGTGACCACGTAGGCCTCGAAGTAGAGGATGCGCTCGATGTCGCGCAGCGTCATGTCGAGCATCAGGCCGATGCGCGAGGGCAGCGACTTCAGGAACCAGATGTGCGCGGTCGGGCTGGCGAGCTCGATGTGGCCCATGCGCTCGCGACGCACCTTGGCCAGGGTGACCTCGGTACCGCACTTCTCGCAGACCACGCCGCGGTGCTTCATGCGCTTGTACTTGCCGCACAGGCACTCGTAGTCCTTGATCGGCCCGAAGATGGCCGCGCAGAACAGGCCGTCACGCTCCGGCTTGAAGGTGCGGTAGTTGATGGTCTCGGGCTTCTTCACCTCGCCGAACGACCACGAGCGGATCAGGTCCGGCGACGCCAGCGCGATCTTGATGCCGTCGAAATCGAGGGTCTGGCGCTGCTGGTTGAAGAGATTGAGCAGGTCTTTCATTTGGATTCTCCGGGGAGGAGTAAGTCGTCGAAGGGGGCAGCTGGAGCGGGAAGAAGAGGCGGGCCCGGAATCCGGGAGGGGAGAGGGCGCGACGCGCTGCCATTCCCCTTCCCTGTTCCCTGTTCCCGCCTCTTCAGCGCATCAGTGCTCCTCGAGCTCGATGTTGATGCCCAGCGAGCGGATTTCCTTGACCAGCACGTTGAAGGACTCGGGCATGCCCGCAACCATCTCGTGTTCGCCGTCGACGATGTTCTTGTACATCTGGTTGCGGCCCTGCACGTCGTCGGACTTCACCGTCAGCATTTCCTGCAGGGTGTAGGCCGCGCCGTAGGCTTCCAGTGCCCAGACTTCCATCTCGCCGAAGCGCTGGCCGCCGAACTGCGCCTTGCCGCCCAGCGGCTGCTGGGTGACGAGCGAGTACGGACCCGTCGAACGTGCGTGCATCTTGTCGTCGACCAGGTGGTTCAGCTTCAGCATGTGCATGTAGCCGATCGTCACCTCGCGGTCGAACGCCTCGCCGGTGCGACCGTCGTAGAGCGTGGTCTGGCCGGAGGTCGGCAGGTCGGCGAGCTTGAGCATGGCCTTGATCTCGGCCTCCTCGGCGCCGTCGAACACCGGCGTCGCCATCGGCACGCCGCCGGTCAGGTTTTTTGCCAGCCCGATCAGCTCCTCGTCGGAGAACTGCGAGAGATCGACCCGGTCACCCGTGGGACGGGTGTCGTGGTTGTAGATCTCGCCGAGGAACTTGCGCAGGTCGGCCACCGCCTGCTGTGCCTCCAGCATGCGCTGGATCTTGCGACCCAGGCCCTTGGCGGCCCAGCCCAGGTGCACCTCCAGGATCTGGCCGATGTTCATGCGCGAGGGCACGCCCAGCGGGTTCAGCACGATGTCGACGGTCTCGCCCTCGGCGGTATGCGGCATGTCCTCGACCGGAACGATCGTGGAGACCACACCCTTGTTGCCGTGGCGGCCGGCCATCTTGTCGCCCGGCTGGATGCGACGCTTCACCGCCAGGTAGACCTTGACCATCTTCAGCACGCCCGGGGCGAGGTCGTCGCCCTGGGTGATCTTGGCGCGCTTGTCGACGAAACGCTTGTCGAACTCGGCCTTGTGCGACTCGATCTGCTTGCTGGCGCGCTCCACGGCCTCGGCCGCGTCCTCGTCCTTCATCCGGATCGAGAACCAGTCGTCCTTCTTCAGCCCGTCGAGGTAGGCGTCGGAGATCTCCGCGCCCTTCTTCAGGCCGTTCGGGCCACCATTGGCGACGCGGCCGACGATCTGCTGCCGCAGGCGGGCGTAGATCGCGCCCTCCAGGATGCGGAACTGGTCGTCGAAGTCCTTCTTGACCCGGCGGATCTCGGACTCCTCGATCTGGCGGGCGCGCTTGTCCTTCTCGATGCCGTCGCGGGTGAACACGTGGACGTCGACCACGGTGCCGTCCATGCCCGGCGGCACGCGCAGCGAGCTGTCCTTCACGTCGGACGCCTTCTCGCCGAAGATCGCGCGCAGCAGCTTCTCTTCCGGCGTCAGCTGGCTCTCGCCCTTCGGCGTGACCTTGCCGACCATGATGTCGCCGGCGCGGACCTCGGCGCCGATGTAGACCACGCCGGACTCGTCGAGGCGGCCGAGCGCCTGCTCGGACACGTTCGGGATGTCGGCGGTGATCTCCTCCGGCCCGAGCTTGGTGTCGCGGGCGACGCAGGTCAGCTCCTCGATGTGGATCGTGGTGTACCGGTCCTCCTGCACGACCCGCTCGGAGAGCAGGATCGAGTCCTCGAAGTTGTAGCCGTTCCAGGGCATGAAGGCGACCAGCATGTTCTGGCCCAGGGCCAGCTCGCCGATGTCGGTCGAGGGACCGTCGGCCAGCACGTCGCCGCGCGCCACCACGTCACCGACCGAGACCAGCGGACGCTGGTTGATGCAGGTGTTCTGGTTGGAACGGGTGTACTTCACCAGGTTGTAGATGTCGACGCCGGCGTCGTTCTCGCCGATCTCCTCCTCGTGCGCGCGGACCACGATGCGCGCCGCGTCGACCTGGTCGATCACGCCGCCGCGCAGCGCGTTGACGGTCACGCCCGAGTCGCGCGCCACCGCACGCTCGATGCCGGTACCCACCAGCGGCTTCTCGGCGCGCAGCGTCGGCACCGCCTGGCGCTGCATGTTGGCGCCCATCAGCGCGCGGTTGGCGTCGTCGTGCTCGAGGAACGGCACCAGCGCGGCCGCCACCGACACCGACTGCATCGGCGAGACGTCCATGTAGTGGATCTCGGCCGGCGGCTTGAGCAGGGTCTCGCCCTGGAAGCGGCAGGTCACGAAGTCAGCGCTGAACGCCCCCTTCTTGTCGAGCTCGGCGTTGGCCTGGGCGATGACGTAGTCGTTCTCCTCGATCGCCGACAGGTAGTCGACCTGGTCGGTGACCACGCCGTCCACGACCTTGCGGTACGGCGTCTCAAGGAAGCCGTAGCGGTTGGTGCGGGCGTAGACCGCCAGCGAGTTGATCAGGCCGATGTTCGGGCCTTCCGGCGTCTCGATGGTGCACACGCGGCCGTAGTGGGTCGGGTGCACGTCGCGCACCTCGAAGCCGGCGCGCTCGCGGGTCAGGCCGCCCGGGCCGAGGGCGGACACGCGGCGCTTGTGCGTGACCTCCGACAGCGGGTTGTTCTGGTCCATGAACTGCGACAGCTGCGAGGAGCCGAAGAACTCCTTGATCGCCGCGGCGACGGGCTTGGCGTTGATCAGCTCCTGCGGGGTCAGGCCCTCGGCCTCGGCCAGGGTCAGGCGCTCGCGCACGGCGCGCTCGACGCGGACCAGGCCCACGCGGAAGGTGTTCTCCGCCATCTCGCCAACCGAACGCACGCGACGGTTGCCGAGGTGGTCGATGTCGTCCACGGTGCCGCGGCCGTTGCGGATCTCGGTCAGGGTCTTGATGACCTCGATGATGTCCGACGGCGACTCGGCGCCCATCTCGGACACCAGGCGCTTGGACTCCTCGTCGTTGCGCGAGGACAGGTACTTGTAGTCGTACAGGACCGAGGCGCCGGTGGTCTCCTTGCGGCCCACGCGGCGATTGAACTTCATCCGGCCCACGCCCGAGAGGTCGTAGCGCTCGAAGGTGAAGAACAGGTTGTGGAACAGGTTCTGCGCGGCGTCCTTGGTCGGCGGCTCGCCCGGACGCATCATCCGGTAGATCTCGACCAGCGCCTCGAGCTGGGTCTTGGTCGAGTCGATGCGCAGGGTGTTGGACAGGTAGGGACCGCGGTCGAGGTCGTTCACCCACAGGGTGCCGAGCTGCTCGATGCCGGCCTTGCGGAAGGCGGCGAGCTGCTCGTCGTTGAGCTCGTCGTTGGCGGCGGCCAGCAGCTCGCCGGTCGACGGGTCGACCACGTCGTGGGCCAGGATGCGGCCGGTCAGGTAGTCGTCCGGCACCTCGAGGCTGGAGACGCCCTCCTTCTCGAGCTGCTTGACGTTGCGCGCGGTGATGCGCTTGCCGGCCTCGACGATGACGTTGCCGCCGACGGTGAGGTCGAAGCCCAGGGTCTCGCCGCGCAGGCGCTCGGGCACGAGATCCAGTTCCACGCCCTCCTTCAGGAGGTGGAACGTGTTGATCTCGAAGAACATCTGGAGCATCTCCTCGTTGGAGTAGCCCAGCGCGCGCAGCAGCACCGACACCGGCAGCTTGCGGCGGCGGTCGATACGGGTGAACAGCGCGTCCTTCGGGTCGAACTCGAAGTCGAGCCACGAGCCGCGGTAGGGAATGATGCGCGCGGAGTACAGCAGCTTGCCCGAGCTGTGGGTCTTGCCGCGGTCGTGGTCGAAGAACACGCCCGGCGAGCGGTGCAGCTGGGAGACGATGACGCGCTCGGTGCCGTTGATGATGAAGGTGCCGTTGTCGGTCATGAGCGGGATCTCGCCCATGTAGACCTCCTGCTCCTTCACGTACTTCACGGCCTTCGAGGACGACTCGCGGTCGTAGATCACCAGGCGCACGGTCGTGCGCAGCGGCGCGCCGAACGACAGGCCGCGGTTGCGGCACTCGCGCTCGTCGAACGCCGGCTCGCCGAGCTTGTAGCCGACGTACTCCAGCGAGGCGTAGCCGTTGTAGCTGGTGATCGGGAACACCGACTTCAGCGCGGCATGCAGGCCGCGGTCCTCGCGCTTGGCCGCGGGCGTGTTCTCCTGCAGGAACTGCCGGTAGGAGTCGACCTGGATGGCAAGCAGGAACGGCACGTCGAGGATCGCGCCGCGCTTGCCGAAGTCCTTGCGGATGCGCTTCTTTTCGGTGAACGAATAGGAGGTCATGGGGGTTTTCACCTTCGCTGGAGGACCGCGCCCGGCGCGGTCCAAGGGAAACATCAAGCCGTCAGTTGGAAGTCGCTGGTATTGCCGGCACCAGCACGCCCTCTCCCGCTACTTCCAACTACCAACTCGCACTGCACTGCTACATCGGGTCCTGCATGACGGGCGCCGCGGATCCCGCCGGGATTCCGGAACGCCCAAAGGCCGGAGGCTTTCGCCCCCGGCCTCGGAGTGCCGAAGCGGCAAGTCGACGCAATGCGTCGCTTACTTGACTTCGACCGTGGCGCCGGCGGCCTCGAGGTCCTTCTTGAGCTTGGCGGCGTCGTCCTTGGACACGCCTTCCTTGACGTCCTTCGGGGCGCCCTCGACGAGGTCCTTGGCTTCCTTGAGGCCCAGACCGGTGATGGCGCGGACGACCTTGATGACCTCGACCTTCTTGTCGCCGGCGGCCTTCAGCACGACGGTGAACTCGGTCTGCTCCTCGGCCGGAGCGGCGGCGGCGGCGGCCGGGCCGGCGGCCATGGCGACCGGGGCGGCGGCGGAGACGCCGAACTTGTCTTCAAGGGCGCGGACCAGCTCCATCACCTCGACGAGGGACTTGCTGGCGATCGCTTCGATGATCTGATCGTTGGTCAGGGACATGATGGTTCTACCTTTGGATGTTGATCTGGATACGGTTGATTGCGGTGACGCAACCGAACTGGGACGGGCTTACGCCGCTTCCTTCTGCTCGCCGACGCGGGCGACCACGCGGGCGACCTGCGAAGCGGGCTCGGCCAGGACGCGGGCCAGCATGGTGGCCGGCTGGGCCAGGACATTGACGAGCATGCCCAGGGCCTGCTCGCGGGTCGGCAGCGACGCCAGCACGTCCACGTGGGACGCCGGGTACATCTGACCGCCGATCGAGACCAGCTTGGGCTTGAGCTTGTCGTTGCCCTTGACGAACTCCTTGATGAGTCGGCCTGCGGCACCCGGGTCTTCCTTCGAGAAGGCGTACACGAGCGGACCGGTCAGCGCGTCGGCGACGCACTGGTAGTCGGTGCCCTGCACCGCGCGCGACACGAGGGTGTTCTTGGCTACCTTGAGGTAGACACCTTCGCTGCGCGCCTTCTTGCGCATGTCGGTCAGCTGACCGACGGTGAGACCCGCGTATTCCGAGACGACCAGGGAGTGCGCCGAGGAGGCCACGTCCGCCAGTTCGGCAACGACTTCCTGCTTCTGGGACAGATTGAGAGCCATTGCACTTCTCCGAACTGCTGTTGCTTCCGACGCCGGATCCATCCCGGCGGCGGTCCGGTTCGATGCCGATCCTTCGGCATCGGGACGCGCATGCGTCCGTTTCGGTGGCCGTTTCCAGAACAACTCGAATCTGGAAGGGCGACACCATCTGCGCAGGCCCGACCGGCGAACCGGTGGATTTAAGCGCTGCGTCGCGTGGCGGCGGCGATTCCCTGCCTCTCGTGCGTCCATGCCCGACGCCGACACGTCCCGCAGCACACCTGCGGTCTTTGACGGCTCCGGCGTGGTCGTGACCGCGCCTTCGCCCCCAAAATCGATGGCCGTCGCGACGGGCTGCGCCCGCCGCGCGGCATCGTGATTACTTCAGCGCCAGGGTCGACTGGTCGACGGTGACGCCCACGCCCATGGTCGAGCTGAGCGAGATCTTCTGCAGGTACTGGCCCTTGGCCGCGGCCGGCTTGGCCTTGATCAGGTCGGCCAGCAGCGCGGTCAGGTTGGTCTTGAGCGCGTCCGCGTCGAAGTTGGCCTTGCCGATCGTGCAGTGGATGATGCCGGCCTTGTCGGTGCGGTAGCGCACCTGGCCCGCCTTGGCGTTGCGCACGGCTTCGGCCGGGTTCGGGCTCACGGTGCCGACCTTGGGGTTCGGCATCAGGCCGCGCGGGCCGAGCACCTGGCCGAGCTTGCCGACCACGCGCATCGCGTCCGGCGTCGCGATCACGACGTCGTAGTTGAGGTCGCCGCCCTGCATCTTCTCGGCGAGGTCGTCCATGCCGACCACGTCGGCACCGGCCGCCAGCGCCTCGTCGGCCTTGGCGCCGGCCGGAACGAACACCGCCACGCGCACCGACTTGCCGGTGCCCTTCGGCAGCACGGTCGAGCCGCGGACCTGCTGGTCCGACTTGCGCGCATCAACGCCCAGGCGCACGGCGACGTCGACGGACTCGACGAACTTCAGCTTGCTGTTGCCCTGTACGATCTCCAGGGCCTCGTCGATGCCGTAGGCCTTGCCCGGCTGGACCAGGGCCTGCATCGCCTTGAAACGCTTCGTCATCTTAGCCATCGATCAACCCTCCACCACCAGGCCCATGCTGCGCGCGCTGCCGGCGATGGTGCGCACGGCCGCATCCAGATCCGCCGCGGTCAGATCCGGCTCCTTGGTCTTCACGATCTCCTCGAGCTGCGCCCGGGTGACCTTGCCGACCTTGTCGGTGTTCGGACGCTTGGAACCGGACTTGATGTTCGCGGCCTTCTTCAGAAGGATCGACGCCGGCGGGGACTTGGTGACGAAGGTGAAGGTGCGATCGGAGTAGGCGGTGATGACCACCGGGATCGGCAGACCCGGCTCCATCTTCTGCGTCGCGGCGTTGAACGCCTTGCAGAACTCCATGATGTTCAGGCCGCGCTGACCCAGCGCGGGACCGACCGGCGGGCTGGGGTTGGCCTGACCGGCCTTGACCTGCAGCTTGATGTAGCCGATGACTTTCTTTGCCATGTGGATTCTCCTCGGGTTCCAGCGTCTGCACGCGCGCGAGGCGCTGCGGGACTCCCCGTCTCAGGTGTACTCGGAACCGACCCTCGCCGGCCCCGTCCTCGCGGTCAGGCCTTCTCGACCTGACCGAAATCGAACTCCACCGGGGTGGAGCGTCCGAACACCAGGACCGCGACGCGGACGGTGCTCTTCTCGTAATTGACCTGCTCGACGGTGCCGTTGAAGTCGTTGAACGGACCATCGACCACGCGGACCATCTCGCCCGGCTCGAACAGGATCTTCGGCCGCGGCTTCTCCGCGCCGGCCTGCACGCGCTGCAGGATGACGTCGGCCTCCTCGTCGCGGATCGGCAGCGGCCGGTCGGCGGTGCCGCCGATGAAGCCGAGAACCTTCGGCGTCTCCTTGATGAGGTGCCAGCTCTCGTCGTCGATGCGCGGGATGCCGCCGTCGTCGCTGGTCTGGATCTGCACCAGCACGTAGCCGGGGAAGAACTTGCGCTCGGACTTGCGCTTCTGCCCGCCGCGCATCTCCACCACTTCCTCGGTCGGCACGAGGATCTCGCCGAACCGCTCCTCCATCTCGGCGCGCGCGATCCGCTCCTTGAGCGTGCGCGACACCTGGTTCTCGAACCCGGAGTAGGCGTGGACCACGTACCAGCGTTTGCTCACAGTCGGAGGCTCCTTCAGTTGCCGAGCAGCAGGCGCATTCCGCCCGAGATCAGGAAGTCGATGATTCCGACCAGGATGGTCAGGATCACGACCACCACCGCGACGACCAGCGTCATGCGCGTGGTCTCCTGGCGCGTCGGCCAGACCACCTTGCGCAGCTCGAAGCGCGCCTCGCCGAGGTAGCCGCTCGCGCGGCGACCGAGCGTCGTCGGCAGCAGCAGCGCCACGCCGGCGATCGCGCCGACCAGCCCGATCACCGTCGGCAGCGGGGCCGCCAGGCCGAAGGGATCGAAGGTACCGATGACGATGGCCGCGATGATCAGCAGTGCCGAGACGGCGTACTTCGCGATGTCTGCGCCCGTGGTCGCGCCCGCGGATTGTTCGGCTTTGCTGTTCATGACTGGTCGCCTGCGACGGACGGGACTGGTCCCGCTCCGGCGCGCCGGCGCTGCGCCCTTCGATTTATGGCACGCCAGGAGGGACTCGAACCCCCAACCTGCGGTTTTGGAGACCGCTGCTCTGCCAATTGAGCTACTGGCGTACGAACCTTGCTTCCAAACGCGAGAAGCGAGCGGGACCCCGCTCGCCTTTCGCCCTTCCTCCATCCGTCATCCGGGCCGGAGCACGGACGACGTGCGGAAGACCGTTACTCGGTGACCTTGGCGACGACGCCGGCGCCGACGGTGCGGCCACCCTCGCGGATCGCGAAGCGCAGGCCCTCGTCCATCGCGATCGGCGCGATCAGGGTCACCGCCATCTTCACGTTGTCGCCCGGCATCACCATCTCCACACCCTCCGGCAGCTCGCAGGCGCCGGTCACGTCGGTGGTGCGGAAGTAGAACTGCGGGCGGTAGCCCTTGAAGAACGGCGTGTGGCGGCCGCCCTCGTCCTTCGACAGCACGTACACCTCGGCCTCGAACTTGGTGTGCGGCTTGATCGTGCCCGGCTTCGCCAGCACCTGGCCGCGCTCCACGTCGTCACGCTTGGTGCCGCGCAGCAGCAGGCCCGCGTTGTCGCCCGCCTGGCCCTGGTCGAGCAGCTTGCGGAACATCTCCACGCCGGTGACCGTGGTCTTGACCGTCGGGCGGATACCCACGATCTCGATCTCGTCGCCGACCTTGATGACGCCGCGCTCGATACGACCGGTCACCACCGTGCCGCGGCCCGAGATCGAGAACACGTCCTCGACCGGCATCAGGAACGTCTTGTCGACGTCGCGCTGCGGCTCCGGGATGTAGCTGTCGAGCGCGTCCACCAGCTGGATGATCGCCGGCACGCCGATCTCGGACTGGTCGCCTTCCAGCGCCTTCAGCGCCGAGCCCTTGATGATCGGGGTGTCGTCGCCCGGGAAGTCGTACTTCGACAGCAGCTCGCGCACTTCCATCTCGACCAGCTCGAGCAGCTCGGCGTCGTCGACCATGTCGGCCTTGTTCAGGAACACGACGATGTACGGCACGCCGACCTGGCGCGACAGCAGGATGTGCTCGCGCGTCTGCGGCATCGGGCCGTCCGCGGCCGAGCACACCAGGATCGCGCCGTCCATCTGCGCCGCGCCGGTGATCATGTTCTTCACGTAGTCGGCGTGACCCGGGCAGTCCACGTGCGCGTAGTGACGGGTCTGCGACTCGTACTCCACGTGCGCCGTCGAGATCGTGATGCCGCGCGCCTTCTCTTCCGGCGCCGCGTCGATCGCGGAGTAGTCCTTGAACTCGCCGCCGAAACGCTCTGCGCCGATCTTCGTCAGCGCCGCCGTCAGCGTCGTCTTGCCGTGGTCAACGTGACCGATCGTGCCCACGTTCACGTGGGGCTTGGTGCGCTCGAACTTTCCCTTGGCCATGGCTCGTAGTGATCCGTTGGTGTGCTGGTTGGAAAACGATCTTCGAAGCGAACGCCGCCCCGGCGTACGGGGCGGCGTCGGATATGGTGCTCACGACTGGAATCGAACCAGCGACCTCCTCCTTACCAAGGAGGTGCTCTACCGACTGAGCTACGTGAGCGAAGTTGTGACGTACGGGCCAGTCCAACGGTGGAGCGGGAGACGGGAATCGAACCCGCACCATCAGCTTGGAAGGCTGAGGTTCTACCGTTGAACTACTCCCGCAACGCGCCGAACTGGTGGAGGGAGGTGGATTCGAACCACCGAAGGCGTAAGCCAGCAGATTTACAGTCTGCCCCCGTTGGCCGCTTGGGTATCCCTCCGGATCCTGGATGCTGCAAGGAGCCGCTCATTCTCGCTGCACCCGGGACCGCTGTCAACGCTCCGTTGACTGCCCGACGGACGACCGCCGCGGGCGCGCGCCCTGCCGGGCGGTCGCTGCATCCGCCGGGCCTGCGCCGAACGCCTCGCCGAGGAATCCGCCGCCCTCCTCCAGCACGAAGCGCCGCAGGGCCAGCGCGGCGGGCGACAGGCGCTTGCCGGCGCGGTGCGCGACGTACCAGCCGCGCATGACCGGCGTCCCGTCGACCGGCAGGATCGCGATCGCGCCGTGGGCGAGCTCCAGGGTCAGCGTGTGCCGCGACAGGATGGAGACGCCGAGCCCGGCCAGCACGCCCTGCTTCACCGTCTCGTTGCCGCCCATCTCGATCTGCCGCCGCGGCGCGAACAGCGCCTTGCGGAACCAGTCGTCCATCAGCAGGCGGGTTCCCGAGCCGCGCTCGCGCAGCAGCACCGTGTCGTCGCGCAGGTCGAACAGGTCCAGGGACGGCGCCGCGGCGAGCCGGTGCCCGCCCGGGGCGATCACCACGAACGGATGCGGCGCGAACAGCTCGGATTCCAGCTCCAGCCGCGCCGGCGGGCGCCCCATCACCGCGAGGTCGATCTCGTTGCGGCCGAGGGTGCCGATCAGCTCGTCGCGGTTGCCGGAGTAGATCCGCAGGTCCAGCTCCGGGTGGGCGGCGGTGAAGCGCGCCAGCAGCCGCGGCAGGAAGTACTTGGCGGTGCTGACCATGCCGATCACGACGCGCCCGCGCTGCAGCCCCTTGAGGCCGTCCAGGTCGGCGGCGGCGTCCTGGACCTCGCCGAGGATGCGCGCGGCATGGTCGAGGAAGCGCTGCCCGGCCTCGGTCAGCACCACCCGACGGCCGATGCGGTCGAGCAGCGGCAACCCCACGGCCTCCTCCAACTGTCTGATCTGCATGGAGACGCCGGGCTGGCTCAGGTGCAGCAGCTCGCCGGCGCGGACGAAACTGCGGGCGTGCGCGACCGCCTGGAAGATCTGCAGCTGGCGGAGGGTCACGCGCAGAAGCATCAGGTATTCATGATCTGCCACGAAGTAATCGTGATTTTACCTGATCGGACACGCCATCTAGCGTCGCTTGCCAAGGCCCGACGTCGTCGGGCGGCCCCTCCGAGGACCTGCGATGAACGCCGTTGCCCCCGCGCCCCGCACCGACGCCTCAGCCCCCGCCGACGCCCCGGTCACCGATGCCCGCAAGCGCTACGCCGCCGGGGTGCTGAAGTACCGGCAGATGGGCTACTGGCAGCCCGACTACCGGCCGCTGGACACCGACGTCGTCGCCCTGTTCCGGATCACGCCGCAGGAGGGCGTGGACGCCGAGGAAGCCGCCGCCGCGGTCGCCGGCGAGTCCTCGACCGCCACCTGGACCGTGGTGTGGACCGACCGCCTGACCGCCTGCGAGCTCTACCGGGCGAAGGCCTACCGGGTCGATCCGGTGCCGGGCACCGGGCCCGGCACCCGCACCGAGCAGCAGTACTTCGCCTGGATCGCCTACGACCTGGACCTGTTCGAGCCCGGCTCGATCGCCAACCTGACCGCTTCGATCATCGGCAACGTGTTCGGCTTCAAGGCGCTCCGGGCGCTGCGGCTGGAGGACATGCGCCTGCCGGTCGCCTACCTGAAGACCTTCCAGGGGCCGGCGACCGGGATCGTCGTGGAGCGCGAGCGCCTGGACAAGTTCGGCCGCCCGCTGCTCGGCGCCACCACCAAGCCCAAGCTCGGCCTGTCCGGCCGCAACTACGGGCGCGTGGTCTACGAGGGCCTCAAGGGCGGGCTGGACTTCATGAAGGACGACGAGAACATCAACTCGCAGCCCTTCATGCACTGGCGCGACCGCTTCCTCTACTGCATGGAGGCGGTCGCCCGCGCCTCCGCCGCCACCGGCGAGGTCAAGGGCCACTACCTCAACGTCACCGCCGGCACCGTCGAGGAGATGATCGAGCGGGCGGAGTTCGCCAGGTCGCTCGGCAGCGTCATCGTGATGATCGACCTGGTCGTGGGCTACTCCGCGATCCAGTCGATGGCGAAGTGGGCGCGGCGCAACGACACCATCCTGCACCTGCACCGGGCGGGCAACTCGACCTACTCGCGGCAGAAGAACCACGGCATGAACTTCCGTGTCATCTGCAAGTGGATGCGGATGGCCGGGGTCGACCACATCCACGCCGGCACCGTGGTCGGCAAGCTGGAGGGCGACCCGCTGATGATCCGCGGGTTCTACGACACCCTGCGCGAGACGCGCACGCCGGCGAACCTGGAGCACGGCCTGTTCTTCGACCAGGACTGGGCCTCGCTCAACAAGGTCATGCCGGTGGCTTCCGGCGGCATCCACGCCGGGCAGATGCACCAGCTCCTGACCTACCTGGGCGAGGACGTGGTGCTGCAGTTCGGCGGCGGCACGATCGGCCACCCGCAGGGCATCCAGGCCGGCGCCACCGCCAACCGGGTCGCGCTGGAGGCGATGGTCCTGGCGCGCAACGAGGGCCGCGACATCTGGAACGAGGGGCCGGAGATCCTCGACGCCGCCGCCCGCGATTGCATGCCGCTGCGCCAGGCGCTCGACACCTGGAAGGACGTCACCTTCGACTACGCCTCCACCGACACCGCCGACTTCGTCGCCGCCGCCACCGAGACGGCCTGAACCTCGCGACCCGGAGCACGACCATGCTGAGCAACTACGGCAACCGCCTGACCCAGGGCCAGTTCTCGTTCCTGCCCGACCTCACCGACGCGCAGATCACCCGCCAGATCGACTACGCGCTGGGCAAGGGCTGGGCGGTCGGCATCGAGTACACCGACGACCCGCATCCGCGGAACACCTACTGGGAGATGTACGGCAATCCGCTGTTCGACCTCGACGATGCCACCGGCATCCTCGCCGAGATCAACCAGGCGCGGGCAACCTTCCCCCGCCACTACATCCGCGTCACCGCGTTCGACAGCACCCGCGGCGTGGAGTCGCCGCGGATGTCCTACATCGTCAACCGCCCTGCGGAGGAGCCGGGTTTCCGGCTGACCCGCCAGGACGCCGACGGCCGCGCCCAGCGCTACGCGATCACCGCCTACGCCGCCGACCGCCCCGAAGGCGAGCGCTACTGACCCCGGCCATGAACGCCTCCCTCGCCCCCGAACCGGCGCCGCCGGCGGCGTCCGCGGACGCGCAGCCGGCGGTCGCGGACCTCGCCCACCTGTTCCGCGAAAGCGGAATCGGGGCGGTGCTCGACACCCTCGACCGCGAGCTGGTCGGGCTTGCGCCGGTCAAGCAGCGCATCCGCGACATCGCCGCCCTGCTGCTGGTCGACACCGCGCGCCGCGCGCACGGGCTCGGCACCACCGCGCCGAGCCTGCACATGTGCTTCACCGGCAACCCGGGCACCGGCAAGACGACGGTGGCGCTGCGCATGGCCGAGATCCTGCACCGGCTCGGCTACGTGCGCCGCGACCAGCTGGTCTCGGTGACCCGCGACGACCTCGTCGGCCAGTACATCGGCCACACCGCGCCGAAGACCCGCGAAGTACTGCGCAAGGCGATGGGCGGCGTGCTGTTCATCGACGAGGCCTACTACCTGTACCGGCCGGAGAACGAGCGCGACTACGGCCAGGAGGCGATCGAGATCCTGCTGCAGGTGATGGAGAACCAGCGCGACGACCTGGTGGTGATCCTCGCCGGCTACGCCGGACGCATGGACACCTTCTTCCGCAGCAATCCCGGAATGGCCTCGCGCGTCGCCCACCACATCGACTTCCCCGACTACGGCGAGGACGAGCTGCTGGCGATCGCGCGCCTGCTCGCCCGGCGCATGGACTACCGCCTCGACGCCGACGCCGAGGCGGCGATGCGCGAGTACGTCGCGCGCCGCAGGCGCCAGCCGCACTTCGCCAACGCCCGCTCGATCCGCAACGCGCTCGACCGGGCGCGCCTGCGCCAGGCGACGCGCCTGTTCGAAGACGCGCTCGCGGGCGCGCCCGATCCCGACCGCGACGCCCTCACCCGCATCGCCGCCGACGACATCCGCGCCAGCCGCGTCCTGGCCGACGCCGCCGGCGACGCGGCGCCCGGCGCCGCAGCCGACTGACCCCGCAGCGCTCCCACCGGAGGCACCGCCATGCTCTACGGACGCACCACGCTGTCGAAGTTCGTCATCGAGCAGCTCCACGCGACGCCCGGGGGCAGCGACCTCGCCGCCCTGCTCATCGACGTCGGCGCCAGCATCAAGGCGATCTCCGCGCTGCTGCGCAAGGGCGAGCTCGGCGGCCAGCTCGGCGAACTCGACAGCCGCAACGTGCAGGGCGAGACGCAGAAGGCGCTGGACGTGGTCACCAACGACACCGTGCTGCAGTACTGCGAATGGGGCGGGCATCTCGCCGGCACCGCCTCGGAGGAGATGGAACGCGTGCGCGCGGTTCCCGGGCCGATGCGCCGCGGCCGCCACCTGCTGGCGTTCGACCCGCTCGACGGCTCCGGCAACATCGACCTCAACGTGGCGGTGGGCACCATCTTCTCGGTGCTGCGCCACGGACGCGACGCGCCACCGGAGGAGGCCGACTTCCTGCAGCCGGGCGTGCGCCAGGTGGCCGCCGGCTACGCGATCTACGGACCGTCCACCGTGCTGGTGCTGACCGTGGGCGCCGGCACCCACGGCTTCACCCTCGACCGCGAGATCGGCAACTTCATCCTCACCCACCCGCACCTGCGGATCCCGGAGCAGACCTCCGAGTTCGCCATCAACACCTCCAACGAGCGCTTCTGGGAACCGCCGGTGCTGCGCTACGTGGCCGAATGCAAGGCCGGGGCCAGCGGCGTGCGCGGGCGCGACTTCAACATGCGCTGGATCGCCTCGATGGTCGCCGAGGTGCACCGCATCCTGATGCGCGGCGGCGTCTTCATGTATCCGCGCGACAGCAGGGACCCGGCGCGCCCCGGCCGCCTGCGCCTGCTCTACGAGGCCAGCCCCATGGCGATGGTGGTCGAGCAGGCCGGCGGCATGGCCTCCACCGGACGCGAGCGCCTGCTCGAGGTCGTTCCCGGAACGCTGCACCAGCGCATCCCGGTGATCCTCGGTTCGCGCGAGGAGGTCGCCCGCATCGAGGACTACCACCGCGACCACGACGAGGGCGCCGACCTGCCCTTCGTCTCCCCGCTGTTCAACGCGCGCTCGCTGTTCCGGCCCGAAGCCCAGGCCTGAGCGCCGCGCCCCACCCGCTCCGGGAGAGCGTCATGTCCGTCCAGCATCCGGTCATCGCCGTCACCGGCTCCTCCGGCGCCGGCACCACCACGGTGATGCAGAGCTTCCAGCACATCTTCCGCCGCGAGGGCATCGACGCCGCCCTGGTGGAAGGCGACGCCTTCCACCGGTTCGACCGCGCCGCCATGCGCGAGAAGCTGCGCCAGGCCGAGGCCGACGGCGACCGCACCTTCAGCCACTTCGGCCCGGAGAACAACCTCTTCGCCGAGCTGGAGGCGCTGTTCCGCGACTACGGCGAGACCGGCGGCGGACGCGTGCGCAGGTACCTGCACGACGAGGCCGAGGCCGCGCCGTTCGCACAGCCGCCGGGCACCTTCACCGCATGGACGGATCTGCGGCCGGGCTCCGACCTGCTGTTCTACGAGGGCCTGCACGGCGCGGTCACCGACGGCGAGATCGACGTCGCCCGCCACGCCGACCTGCGCGTGGGCGTGGTCCCGATCATCAACCTCGAATGGATCCAGAAGCTGCACCGCGACCAGCGCATGCGCGGCTATTCGCAGGAGGCGGTGGTCGACACCATCCTGCGCCGGATGCCGGACTACGTGACCCACATCGTCCCGCAGTTCTCGCGCACCCACGTCAACTTCCAGCGGGTGCCGACGGTGGATACGTCCAATCCCTTCATCGCCCGCGACATCCCGACCGCGGACGAGAGCTTCGTGGTGATCCGCTTCGCGCGCGCCAGCGGCATCGACTTCCCCTACCTGCTGGCGATGCTGCGCGACAGCTTCATGAGCCGCCCCAACACCATCGTCGCGCCGGGCGGAAAGATGGGCCTGGCGATGGAGCTGATCTTCACGCCGATGATCCTGCAGCTCATGGACCGCAAGCGGCGCGCCACGCCGCGCGTCACCGGGCTGTCCCCGGTCGCCGCCACCGCCGCCTGATCCGCCCGCCGCCGGAGCTCCAAGTGAACGCGACCACGCCCCTGCCCGCCGCCCCGCGCACCGTTCCCGCGCGCGACCGCCGCGCCGACGTCCTGCGCTTCCTCGCCGCCGACGCGGTGCAGGCGGCCAATTCCGGTCATCCCGGCGCGCCGCTGGGCATGGCCGAGATGGCGGTGGCGCTGTGGCACCGCCACCTGCGCCACGACCCCGCCGCGCCGGACTGGCCGGACCGCGACCGCTTCGTGCTCTCCAACGGGCACGCCTCGATGCTGCTCTACGCCCTGCTGCACCTGAGCGGCTACGACCTGCCGCTGGACGAACTGCGCCGCTTCCGCCAGCTCGGCAGCCGCACGCCCGGCCATCCCGAGGTCGGCCATACCCCGGGGGTGGAGACCACCACCGGGCCGCTCGGCCAGGGCCTGGGCAATGCGGTGGGCATGGCGCTGGGCGAGGCGCTGCTGGCGCGCGAGTTCAACCGCGACGGCCACGTGATCGTGGACCACCACACCTACGTGTTCCTCGGCGACGGCTGCCTCATGGAGGGCATCAGCCACGAGGCCTGCTCGCTGGCCGGCGCGCTCGGCCTCGGCAAGCTGATCTGCCTGTACGACGACAACGGCATCTCCATCGATGGCGAGGTCGGCCCCTGGTTCGCCGACGACACGCCGCGACGCTTCGCCGCCTACGGCTGGCACGTGGTCGCCGACGTCGACGGCCACGACGTGGATGCGGTCGACCGCGCGATCGCCGCGGCGAAGGCGCGCGGCGACGCGCCGAGCCTCATCTGCTGCCGCACCGAGATCGGCCACGGCGCCCCGGGCAAGGCCGGCGGCCACGACGTGCACGGCGCGCCGCTGGGCGCGGAGACGCTGCAGGCGATGCGCAGCGCGCTGGGCTGGACCGCGGCGCCGTTCGAGGTGCCGGAGTCGAGCTACCGCGACTGGAACGCGGGCGACCTCGGCGCCGCCCGCCGCGCCGCCTGGCAGGCGCGGATGGACGCCTACGCCGCGGCGTATCCGGAGGCCGCCGCCGAGTTCGCCCGCCGCAGCCGCGGCGCACTGCCGGCCGGGTTCGACACCTGGTTCGCCGCGGCGCTGACGGCGCTGCAGGCCGAGGCGCCGGCGGTCGCCTCGCGCAAGGCCTCGCAGCAGGCGCTGGACCTGATCGCGCCGCGCCTGCCGGAACTGCTCGGCGGCTCGGCCGACCTCACCGGCTCCAACCTCACCGCGTTCAGCGGCGTGCGCCCGGTGCGCCGCGGCTTCGCCGAGGCCGGACGCCACGTGAACTACGGCGTGCGCGAGTTCGGCATGGGCGCGGTGCTGAACGGCCTCGCCCTGCACGGCGGCCACCTGCCCTACGGCGGCACCTTCCTGACCTTCTCCGACTACAGCCGCAACGCCATCCGCATGGCCGCGCTGATGGGCGTGCGCAGCGTGTTCGTGCTCACCCACGATTCGATCGGCCTGGGCGAGGACGGGCCGACGCACCAGCCGGTGGAACACCTGGCCAGCCTGCGCCTCGTCCCCGGCGTGCACGTGCACCGCCCCTGCGACGCGGTGGAGACGCTCGCCGCCTGGGGCGCCGCGGTGCGCCGCGCCGACGGCCCGAGCTGCCTGGTGCTGTCGCGGCAGACCCTGCCGGCGCAGGCGCGCGACGCCGGCCAGCTGGCCGCGATCGCGCGCGGCGGCTACGTGCTGGCCGAGGCCGCGGGCGACCGGCCGGAGGTGGCGATCGTCGCCACCGGCTCCGAAGTGGCCCTGGCCATGGCGGCGCGCGATGCCCTGGCTGCCGAGGGCCTGGCCGTGCGCGTGGTCTCGATGCCCTGCGTGGAGCTGTTCGACGCGCAGCCGCAGGCCTGGCGCGCCGCGGTGCTGCCGCCGGGCGTGCCGCGGCTGGTGGTCGAGGCCGGTGCGACCGGCGGCTGGTGGCGGCTGGCGGGCGCGGGCGGACAGGTGCTCGGCATCGACCGCTTCGGCGCCTCGGGACCGGCCGAGGCGCTGTTCGAGGCCTTCGGCCTGACCGCACGCGACGTTGCCGCCGCGGCGCGCAGACTCACCCGCCCCGAGGCCGCTCCCGCGCACCCATGACCCGCCCCTACGACGCCGTCCTCTTCGACCTCGACGGCACCCTCCTGCACAGCGCCCCCGACATCGTGAACGCGATCAACGCCAGCCTCGTCGCCAACGGCCTCGACGCCCTCGCCAGCGACCGCATCGTGAGCTTCATCGGCAAGGGCACGCCGGTGCTGGTCGAGCGCGCGCTCGCGGCGCAGGGGCGCGGCGGCGACCCGGCGCTGGCCGAGCGCGTGCTCGCCGGCTACATGCAGGCCTACGCCGCGCACATCGGCGAACGCGGCGTGCTGTTCGAGGGCGCCCGCGACTGCCTGGCGACGCTGGCCGCGCGCGGCTACGCGATCGGCATCGTCACCAACAAGTACCAGCGCTTCGTGGAGACCGCGCTCGCGCAGCACCGGATCGCGGACTACGCCGATGTCGTGGTCGGCGGCGACCGCCTGCCGCAGCGCAAGCCGCGTCCGGAGCCGCTGCAGTTCGCCTGCCGCGAGCTGGGCACCACGCCGGCGCGCACGCTGATGGTGGGCGATTCGGTCAACGACGCCGAGGCCGCGCGCGCCGCCGGCTGCGACATCGTCTGCGTCACCCACGGCTACAACGAGGGCCGCGCGCCCGAGACGCTCGGCACGCCCCTGATCGACACCCTCGCCGCCCTGCCCGCGTGGATCGATGCGCGGCCGGTGGCCGCGGCCATGCCCACCTGAGCGCCGACCCGCACCCCGCGGCGCGACCCGAGGCACCCACCTGGAGACCCCGCATCGTGGCCCTGATCTCGCTCCGCCAGCTCCTCGACCACGCCGCCGAGCACGGCTACGGCGTACCCGCCTTCAACGTCAACAACCTCGAGCAGATCCACGCGATCATGCAGGGTGCCGAGGCGCTCGACAGCCCGGTGATCCTGCAGGCCTCCGCCGGCGCGCGGAAGTACGCCGGCGAGCCCTACCTGCGGCACATGGTGCTGGCGGCGGTCGAGTCGCACCCGCAGATTCCGGTGGTGCTGCACCAGGACCACGGCGCCTCGCCCGCCGTCTGCCAGCAGTCGATCCGCTCCGGCTTCAGTTCGGTGATGATGGACGGCTCGCTGGAGCCCGACCAGAAGACCCCGGCGAGCTACGACTACAACGTCTGGGTCACCCGCCGCGTGGTCGACATGGCGCATGCGGTCGGCGTCTCGGTCGAGGGCGAGCTGGGCTGCCTGGGCTCGCTGGAGACCGGGCAGGCGGGCGAGGAGGACGGCGTGGGCGCTGCCGGCGCGCTGTCGCACGAGATGCTGCTGACCGACCCGCGGCAGGCGAAGGACTTCGTCGAGCGCACCGGCGTCGACGCCCTGGCCATCGCCATCGGCACCTCGCACGGCGCCTACAAGTTCAGCCGCGAGCCGACCGGCGACATCCTCGACATCGACCGCATCCGTGCGATCCACGCCGTCATCCCCGACACCCACCTGGTCATGCACGGCTCCAGCTCGGTGCCGCAGGAATGGCTGGCGGTGATCCGCGAGTACGGCGGCGAGATCCCCGAGACCTATGGGGTGCCGGTCGAGGAGATCCGGCGCGGCATCGCCAACGGCGTGCGCAAGGTCAACATCGACACCGACATCCGCCTGGCGATGACCGCCGCCATGCGCCGCAGCCTCGCCACCGACCGCGCCGACTTCGACCCGCGCAAGGCGCTGAAGGCCGCCACCGCCGCGGCCCGCTCGGTGTGCGAAGCGCGGTTCGAGGCCTTCGGCAGCGCCGGCCGCGCCGCCTCGATCCGGCCGGTGCCGATGGAGGCGATGGCGGGCAGGTATGGGTAGTGGGCGGACGGACGGGGAGGGGGATCGGGAAGCGAAAACGGGTGCGGTGCGAGGGCCTGCGACGTGGACGCCCCAGGCGGGCACGGGACGCAGGCCACCCAACCCGAGGCCACGCCCCCGCCCAGAGCCCCGAAGTCGAGCCAGGTCCCAGGTCCACTTCCCGATTCCCGCTTCCCGATTCCCGCCCCACCCCACCCATGCACGCCCTCATCTTCGACATCGACGGCACCTTCGCCGACACCGAGCGCGACGGCCATCGCGTGGCCTTCAACCTGGCCTTCCGCGAGGCGGGGCTCGACTGGCGCTGGGACGAGGTGCTGTACGGCGAGCTGCTGCGGGTGGCGGGCGGGCGCGAGCGCCTGCTGCACTGGATGCGGCGGATCCTGCCGGACGACCTCCTGGATGGCGCCGCGCGCGAGGACGTCGCGCGCCAGCTGCACGCGGCCAAGACCCGGCACTACGTCGAGCTGGTCGCGCGCGGATGCGTGGCCCTGCGGCCGGGCATCGCGCGCCTGGTCGAGGAGGCGCGGACCGCCGGCCTGCGGCTGGCGATCGCCACCACCACCTCGCGCGCCAATGTCGAGGCGCTGCTGGCGCACACCCTCGGGCCGCAGGCCGTGGACTGGTTCGCGGCGATCGCCTGCGGCGAGGACGCGCCGGCGAAGAAGCCCGATCCGGGCGTCTATGCCTGCGTGCTGCGCGCGCTCGGCCTGGCGGCCGGGCAGTGCCTGGCGCTGGAGGATTCCGGGCCGGGCCTGGCCGCGGCGCGCGCGGCGGGCGTGCCGACGGTCGTCACCCGCAATCCCTACACGCACGACCACGTCTTCGAAGGCGCGCTGGCGGTCGTCGATGCGCTCGGCGACGGCGCGGGCGCGCCCTGCGTCGGCCTGGACGAACTGCGCCGCTGGCACGCCGCCGCGCGCCCCGACGGCGCCTTCCTGCTGCACTGAGCACGGCGGCGCGCCGGGCGCTGCCTCACCACACGCCGAGGCCGGCGCCGGTTCCCGCATCGCCACCGAAGGCGGCGGCGAACGCAGGCAGCGCGCGCGCAGGCGCGTCGGCGCGCAGCGCGGCCGGGGGATGCGGGTCCACGCTCGCACGCAGGCGCCGCTCCTCGACGCTGAGGCACTGCCGCCAGAGCACGGCCCAGGCGATGAAGAAGCGGCGGTCGGCGGCGGCGCGCTCCGCATCGCCGGCGCCGCCTGCGCGCAGGACGGCGCGGAGGGCGTCGTGGGCGATGGCGAGGCCGCCGAAATCGGCGACGAGTTCGCCAGCGATCAGGGCGCCATCCAGGCGCAGCCCGTCGCCGAGCCCGCGGCCCTCGAACGCCGCCCGCAGCGCCGCGAGCCGCGCATCGAACGCCGCGCGGTCGGAGGCGTCCCAGGCGTCTTCGGCGAGCCGGCCGGCGGCATCGAAGCGGCGCCCCTGGTCGTCGAGCGCATGGGTCATCTCGTGCGCCATCACCGCACCGATGCCGCCGTACAGCGCGGCCGGATCGACGCCGTCGAGGAAGGGCGGCTGCAGCAGCGCCGCAGGGACGACGATGCGGTTGCGCGCCGGGTCGTAGCGTGCGTTGACCCGGTGCGCGGGCATGTCCCAGGCCGCGCCGACACCCGCCGCGAGGCGCTGCAGCAGGCGCGTGCGTGCGCGCCGCCGCGCCTCGGCGAGGAGTCCGGCATAGCCGTCGTTCCCCGTGTCGAACCCGTGCCAGTCGGGCCAGCACTCCGGCGCCACCAGCGCCGCGCGCATGCCGGCGATCTTCGCCCGGGCGTGCCGACGGCCGCGCTCGCCGAGCCAGCGGGCGGCGTCGATGCGGGCCAGGAAGGCCGTCCGCAACCCGTCGAACACGGCCTGCATCCGCGGCCGCAGGCCGCCGTCCACGGCGCGCGCCACGTACAGCTCGGACAGCGCGTCGCCCAGGTCGAGGTCCAGATCCTCCAGAACCTGCCGCCACTCCGGCGGCCGCGCCCGCCCGCGCAGGGCGCGGCCGTGGAACCGCTGGTAGCGCGCACGCAGGTCGGCGTCGAGGTGGCGGGCGTGCAGGT
Source organism: Coralloluteibacterium stylophorae (assembly GCF_018122625.2). Lineage (GTDB taxonomy): Bacteria > Pseudomonadota > Gammaproteobacteria > Xanthomonadales > Xanthomonadaceae > Coralloluteibacterium > Coralloluteibacterium stylophorae. The sequence goes on from NZ_JAGQFT020000003.1 coordinate 175,480, forward strand.
CCAGCAGCCGCGCGCGCAGCCATGCGCGCCAGGCCTCGACCGGCCGCTCCCGCAGCAGGCCGGCGGCGCGCGCGTGGAAGCCCGGCACCGCCAGCGACAGCCGCGCGGGCGGGGCGACACCGGCCGCGGCGAGGCAGGGTGCGAGCCGCCAGGGCGCCAGGCGGCGTGCGGCGTCCGTCCACGACAGCGGCTGATGGAAGGCGGCGACGTCGCGCTCACGCGGCGACGGCAGCGCCGCGGCGAGCGCGACATCCAGGTCCAGCGCCGCAGCCGCCTGCGCGCGGGCCTGGTCGCGGCAGAGGCCGGCGCGCAGGAGCAGTCCGCGCAGGTGGGCCCGTGCCAGGCGGCGCCGGCGCTGGCCGCGGCGAGCGGGATCGAGCAGGTCGTCGCGGTCCGGCAGCGTCAGCCGCGCCGGATGCAGGCCCAGCAGCGGCCGCGCCGGCGCCTCGGGGTCGGGCGCCACCGCGGGCCGCCACAGCAGGTCCTCGCCGGCCGCGTGGGCGTCGTCGATGAAGGCCGCGACCTCGTCCGGCGTGCGCAGCGCGGCAATCGCCTCGAGCCGCGGCCGCAGCGGCGCGAGGCCTGCGCGTTCGCGCGCGTCCAGGTCGAGGCCGGCGCGCCAGACCCTGCCGACCGCCCGCGCCGCGCCGACGGCGTCCCGGTCCTCCGACGCCGCCTGCGCCAGCCCGGCCAGCACCTGCTCGGTGTGCGCCTGCAGGATCGAGAAGCTGTCCCAGGCGGCGCGGTCGGCCGGGCGCACGGTCGCCTCGCGCCAGCGCGCGTTGACATGGGCGTCGAGATCGCGGGCCGGGTCGCGCCCTGGGTCGAGCTCGGCGGGATCGAGCCGCACCGGCGCCACCGGCGTCCCGAACGGCGCCGGGCCGGAGGCGGTCGCGGCGTCCGCCTCAGAACGGACGGCCGAGCGCCTTCGATTCGCGGCGGCCACGGAACACCAGCGGCTGGGCGGGCACGCCCGCCTGCGGCGCCTGCGCGCGCTCGACCACCGCGCGCAGCTCGCCGTGGCGCGGCGACTTCGCGCAGACCGGGTCGGCCGCGGCCGGATCCTGCGCCAGCATCCAGGCCTGGCAGCGGCAGCCGCCGAGGTCCTTCTCCTTCTCGGGGCAGCTGCGACAGGGCTCCTGCATCCAGTCGGTGCCGCGGAAGCGGTTGAAGCCTTCCGAGTCGTACCAGATCGCACGCAGGTCCAGGTCGCGCACGTTGGGGAAGGCGAGCCCGGGCAGCATGCGCGCGGTGTGGCAGGGCAGTGCCGCGCCGTCGGGGGCGATGGTCAGGAACACGTTGCCCCAGCCGTTCATGCACTTCTTGGGGCGCGTCTCGTAGTAGTCGGGGACGACGAAGATCAGCCTGGTGCGGCCTTCCAGGCGCTCGCGCCAGCGCACGGTGACCGCCTCGGCGCGCGCCAGCTGCTCGCGGGTCGGCAGCAGGTGCTCACGGTTGACGTGCGCCCAGGCGTAGTACTGGGTGTTGGCGAGCTCGAGGTAGTCGGCCTCCATCGCCACCGCCATCTCGATGATGGCCTCGACGTGGTCGATGTTGAGCCGGTGGATGACGCAGTTGAGCACCATCTCGTAGCCGTGCTGCTTGATCAGCGCGGCGGCCTTGCGCTTGAGGTCGAAGGTGCGGGTCGAGGACAGGAAGTCGTTGACCTCGCGGGTCGAGTCCTGGAACGACAGCTGGATGTGGTCGAGCCCGGCGGCCTTGAGGTCGGCGATGCGGCGTTCGTTGAGGCCGATGCCGGAGGTGATGAGGTTGGTGTAGTAGCCCAGCCGGTGGGCCTCGGCGACCAGGGTCTCCAGGTCCCTGCGCTGCAGCGGCTCGCCGCCGGAGAAGCCGCACTGCACCGCGCCGAGCTCGCGGCCCTGGCGCAGCACGCGCAGCCAGTCCTCGGTGGACAGTTCGTCCTCGACCCGGGCGAAGTCGACCGGGTTGTAGCAGAAGGCGCAGTGCAGCGGGCACTGGTAGGTCAGCTCCGCGAGCAGCCAGAACGGCGGCCCGGTCTCCGGGTGCGGCGCCGGCGCGCGCTGCGCGTTCATGCCAGCGCCACCCAGCGCTGCGCCAGCGCGATCTCCAGGAACGCCCGCACCTCGTCGTCGAGCCCCTGCGCGTCGAAGCTGCGTTCGAGGTCGGCGACGATGTCGGCGACGGTGGCGCTGCCGTCGCAACGGGCGAGGATCTCGCCGGCGCTGCGGTTGAGCGTGACCATGCCCTCCGGATACAGCAGCACGTGGGCGTCCTGCACCGGCTCGAACTGCAGCCGGAACCCGCGGCCGATGCTCGGCACGCTGGCTGCGGAGACGCTGGCGGCGGCCGTGCTCACGCCGCCTCCGCGACGCCGTACTTCAGCGCCATCGCATCGTTCATCGTCCACAGGATGTCGAGCTTGAAGCGCAGGATCGACAGCGCCCGCTCCTGCTGCTCGGCGGTGACGAAGTGCCCGAGGGTGACGGCGAGGGCGAGGTCGACGTCGATGCGCGCCTGCGACACGCGGTTGCGGAAGTACTGCAGGCCGTCGCTCTCGATCCACGGGTAGTGCTGCGGCCAGGTCGCCAGCCGCTCCTTGTGAATCTTCGGCGCGAACAGCTCGGTCAGCGAGGAGCACATGCCTTCCTGCCAGGGCGCGCGGCGGGCGAAGTCGAGGTAGGCGTCGACCGCGAAGCGCAGGCCGGGGATGACGTGGCGCAGGTCGACGATCTCCGCGCGCGCCAGCCCCACCGCCTCGCCCAGCCGCAGCCAGGCCTCGATCCCGCCGGCGTCCTCGCCGTGACCGTCGTGGTCGAGGATGCGCTGCATCCACTGCCGGCGGAGCTCGCGGTCCGGACAGTTGGCGAGGATCGCCGCGTCCTTCCGCGGGATGGTGATCTGGTAGTAGTAGCGGTTCGCGACCCAGCCGCGGATCTGCTCCCGGCTGGCGCGGCCCTCGTTCAACATGCGGTTGAACGGATGGTGGATGTGGTAGGCGCGGCCGGCGTCGCGCAGGCGCGCCTCGAAGCCGGCGGCGACAGTGGTGGATGCGAGGGCTGCATTCACAGCGCGATCTCCATGCCGTCGTGGGCGACCTCGATGCCGGCCGCCGCGAGCGCGGCGCGCTCGGGACCGTCCTCGTCCAGGATCGGGTTGGTGTTGTTGATGTGGATCAGCACCTTGCGGGTCGACGCCGGCAGCTTCGCCAGCCACTCCAGCATGCCGCCGGGGCCCGACTGCGGCAGGTGGCCCATGGCGCGGGCGCGCTTGCGGCCGACGCCCTGGCGCTCCATCTCGTCGTCGGTCCAGCAGGTGCCGTCGACCAGCACGCAGTCGGCGGCGCGCATCGCCGCCCACACGTGAGGCTCCATCTCGCCCAGGCCTGGTGCGTAGAACAGGCGCCGACCGCTGCGTTCGGCCTCGACCAGCAGCCCGATGGTGTCGCCGGGCACGGGCGCGTCGCGGTGCGGCGAGTACGGCGGCGCGTTGCTGGTCAGCGGCAGCGCGGTGAAGCGCAGGCCGGGGATCTCCGGCATCGCGAACGTCGCGCCGTCGAGGCCGATCTCCTGCCAGTCCACGCCGCAGTAGTGCTCGAGCAGCGGCAGGATCGGATTGCCGCGGGTGAGGTCCTCGCGCACCGGCGCGGTGGTCCAGACCCGGTGGCGGGCGCGGTGCTCGCGCAGCATGTACAGCCCGGTGGTGTGGTCGACCTGGGCGTCGAGGAGGCAGATCGCGGCGATCGCCGTGTCGCGCAGCGCACGCGCCGGCTGCAGCACCGGGTTGGCCTGCAGCTGGGCGAGGATGTCGGGCGAGGCGTTGCACAGGAGCCAGTTCGCGTCGTCGCCGGTGAGCGCGATCGACGACTGGGTGCGCGCGGTCGCGCGGAGGCTGCCGTCGCGCACGCCGCGGCAGGTGCGGCAGTTGCAGTTCCACTGCGGAAAGCCGCCGCCGGCGGCCGAGCCGAGGACGCGGACCCGCAGCGTGGTGGCACGCTGCGGGTCCGGCTGCGGACGCGTCGACGCGCCGCGGGCGGTGTCGTCGAGGCGTCCCATCGCTGCCTCAGCGGTTGGCGATGTACATCGTGATCTCGAAGCCGAAGCGGCGATCGATGGCCTTCGGGGTTTCCCACTTCATGAGCTGTCTCCTGGCTGTCGGCGTTGCGCGACCGGGCGGCCGCGACGGCGCACGGGGTGCGCCGCCCGACTCTGCGCCCGTCGCCTGCGCCCACGCCTCGCCCGGATCACCAACCTGGGCTCACGATTTTCTGTATTCGGCGCCGGCACCGACGCCGCACGCGGAGCCTCGGCTAGCATCGCTGCGGCATGCCCACCGCCGCGCGCCCCGCTTCCGATCCCGCCCGACCTGCGCCGCCGGGGCGCGGGCGCATGAGCCTGCACCTCAAGGTCAACCTGCTGTTCGCGGCGTGGATCGCGGCGCTCATCATGGTGGTGCTGTGGATGCACGTCGCCGAGACCCGCCGCGCGGTCGGCGAGGAGATCCGCGCCAGCAACCGCATCGCCACCCAGCTGCTGGAGACCGTGGTGGCGGCCACCCGGGTGGGCCGCGACATCGACGACCTGGTGCGCTTCCTCGAAGCCGCAGGCCGCATCCGCTCGACCGAGGCGCGCGTGCTCGACGCCTCCGGCGGAGTCCTCTACGCCTCGCCGCCCTCGCCCTACAAGGCCGGCCGCGACGCGCCGGCCTGGTACGCGCGCCTGGTCATGCCCGAGGCGATGCACGAGCGCTTCCTGCTGCCCGACGGCGTGCTCGAGGTCAGCGCCGACGCCAGCCGCTCCATCCTCGACGGCTGGGACCAGGCCGTGGAGCTGGCCACGGTCGGCGCCGGCTTCCTCGCCCTCGGCATCGCGCTGATGGTCCTGCTGCTGCGCCGCGCGACCGCGCCGCTGCGACAGATCGTGGGGGGCCTGGAGCAATTCGAGCGCGGCGCCTGGGAAACGCGCCTGCCGATGTTCGGCAATGCGGAAGCCGACCTGATCGCGCGCGCCTTCAACCGCATGGGCGCGGCCGTGCAGGAGAACCTCGGTGCGCGCGAGGAGGCCATCGCCGCCACCCTGCGCCTGCGCCAGAGCCGCGAGACGGCGACGGTCGTGCAGGCGCGGCTGGAGGACGAACGCCGGCAGATCGCGCGCGAGCTGCACGACGAGACCAGCCAGGGCCTCACCGCGATCCGCAGCATGTCGCTGGCCCTCGCCCGGCGCGGCGGCGACCCGGAGCAGGCGCGCCGGGCGCAGCTGATCGCCGACAGCGCCGCCGGCCTGCATGCCGCGGTGCATGCGCTGATCCCGCGCCTGCAGTCGACCGACTTCGACGGCACCAGCCTGGCCGACGCGCTCGACGAGCAGGTCGCCCTCTGGCGGCAGCAGTACCCGGAGACGGTGTTCGAGCTGTGCGTCGAGGAGGGTTCCGCCGCGGACCTGCCCGCGGAGCGCGCCCTGGCCGCGCACCGCATCGTCCAGGAGGCCGCGATCAACGCGCTGCGCCATGCCGGCGCGCGGCGCATCGCGCTTCGGGTGACGGTGGAGGACGCGGCGCTGCTGGTGGAGATCGTCGACGACGGCCGCGGCCTCCCCGCGGACTGGCACCGCCCCGGCCACTACGGCATCCGCGGCATGCGCGAACGCGCCGAGGCGCTGGGCGGCGGCGTCGAGATCGAATCCGGCCACCGAGGCGTCCGCGTGCGTGCGCGGCTGCCGCTGCAGGCGCGGCCGTGAGCGCGTCGGTGCGCCTGCTGCTGGTCGACGACCACGCGATGGTGCGGATGGGCTTCCGCATGCTGCTCGAGGCGGCCGAGGAGATCGTCATCGTCGGCGAAGCCGACAGCGGCGAGGCCGGCTACCGGATGCAGGGCGAACTCGGCGCGGACGTGGTGGTGATGGACATCGCCATGGCCGGCATCGGCGGCATCGAGGCGCTGGCGCGGATGCGCGCGCGCGATCCGGCGGTGCGGGTGCTGGTCCTCTCCGCGCACGAGGACGTGGTCCACCCGCGACGCGCCCTGCGCGCCGGCGCGGCCGGCTACCTGTGCAAGCGCAGCGCGCCGGAGGAACTGCTCGACGCGGTGCGCACCGTCGCCGCCGGCGGCAGCTATCTGGAGGCCGCCACCGCGCGCCGTCTGGCGCTGGCCGAGCACGGCGGCGCGGGCACCGTCGAGGCGCTCTCGGAGCGCGAGTTCGCGGTGTTCCTCAAGCTCGCCCACGGCGCCTCGGTGGCCGCCATCGCCGAGACCCTGAAGCTCTCGCCGAACACCGTCGGCACCCACCTCTACAACATCAAGCAGAAGCTGGGCGCATCCAACCAGGCGGAACTGACCCTGATCGCGCTGCGCAACGGGCTGATCACGCTCTGAGCGCTGCCTGCGCCTGCCTGCAGGCAGCCCCGCCTCAGACGTTGAAGCGGAAGTGCAGCACGTCGCCGTCCTGCACCACGTACTCCTTGCCCTCCAGGCGCAGGCGCCCGGCTTCCTTGGCGCCAGCCTCGCCGCCGAGGCGGACGTAGTCGTCGAAGGCGATCGTCTCGGCGCGGATGAAGCCCTTCTCGAAATCGTTGTGGATCACCGCCGCCGCCTTCGGCGCGGTGGCGCCCCTGCGCACCTGCCACGCACGGACTTCCTTCTCGCCCGCGGTGAAGTAGGTCTGCAGGCCGAGCAGCCTGTAGCCGGCGCGGATCACGCGGTTGAGGCCCGGCTCGTCGAGGCCGAGGTCCTTCAGGAACTCGTCGCGGTCGGCGTCCTCGAGCTGGCTCATCTCCTCCTCGATCGACGCGCACACCGGCACGACCTCGGCGCCCTCGCCGGCCGCGCGCTCGCGCACGCGGTCGAGGTGCGGGTTGTTCTCGAAGCCGTCCTCGCGGACGTTGGCGACGTACATCACCGGCTTCATGGTCAGCAGGAACAGGTCGCGGATCGCCGCGCGCTCGTCCTCGTCGAGCCCCAGCGCCCGGACCGGCCGGCCCTCGTCGAGGCCGGCGCGCACGCGGGCCAGGAGCTCCCTGCGCGCGATCGCCTCCTTGTCGCCCGCCTTGGACGCCTTCTCGGCGCGCACCAGCGCCTTCTCGACGGAATCGAGATCGGCCAGCGCCAGCTCGGTGTCGATGGTCTCGATGTCGGCGATCGGGTCGACCTTGCCGGCGACGTGGACGATGTCGCCGTGCTCGAAGCAGCGCACCACGTGCGCGACCGCGTCGACCTCGCGGATGTGCGCGAGGAACTTGTTGCCCAGGCCCTCGCCCTTGGATGCGCCTGCGACCAGACCGGCGATGTCGACGAACTCGACCGAGGTCGGCACCACCTTCTGCGGCTTGACGATCGCGGCCAGCGCGTTGAGCCGCGGATCCGGCACCGGCACCACGCCGACGTTCGGCTCGATCGTGCAGAAGGGGAAGTTCGCCGCGGCGATGCCCGCCTTGGTCAGCGCGTTGAAGAGGGTCGACTTGCCCACGTTGGGCAGGCCGACGATGCCGCATTTGATGGCCATGGCTGTTCTTGGAGAAGCGGGAAAGGGGAAGGATGAAGCGGGAACCGGGAACTGGAGGTTGCGGAATGCGGGCAGCGCGGCGCTTCGGCTGGTGCGTCTTCAGGTTCCGACAACGCCGAGACGAAGCCGACGAGAACCGCACCGGACCGACGCAGCGGACCAAGCACGATGCGCGGAAGGATACCGACGGACCGGGAAAAGACGACCTCCGCTTCCCCGTTCCCGCTCCACCACCACCGCTTCCCGCTTCACCCCACCGTATGCAGCCGCTTCATCGCCGCCTCGCCGTCGCCGGCGACCAGCTGCGGCAGCACGTCGATGGCCTCGTCGATGCCGCGCAGCATCGCCGCCTCGTCGTCCTTGCCGGGGCGGCTCAGCACCCAGGGGGTGACCTTGTCGCGCTGGCCGGGATGGCCGATGCCGATGCGCAGGCGCCAGAAGCGGCCGTGGCCGAGGTGCTGCATGGTGTCGCGCAGGCCGTTCTGGCCGCCGTGGCCGCCATCGAACTTCAGCCGCACCGTGCCGGCGGGCAGGTCCAGCTCGTCGTGCACCAGCAGCGCCGATTCCGGCTCGAACTTCCAGAACTTCAGCGCGGCGTTGACCGCGCGGCCGCTGAGGTTCATGAACGTCGCCGGCTTGAGCAGCCGCACCGGCTCGCCGCCGATGTCGACCCGCGTCGACTCGCCGTGCAGCTTGCCGTCGAGGGAGAAGCGCGCACCCAGGCGGTCGGCCAGGATGTCGGCGAACCAGAACCCGGCGTTGTGCCGGGTCATGGCGTATTCGGGCCCGGGATTGCCCAGGCCCACGATCAGGCGCACGCCGGCCTTCATGCGGCGGCGGCGCCCGTTCGCGCGATACCGCAGGCATGCACCCGCCGTGCGCCGCGCACGGCACGACGACGGGTGCCGGGCATCAGGCGCCCTCGCCCTCGGCGCCCTCGCCTTCCGGCTCCGGCTCGGCCTGGACGTAGGAGGCCGTGACCACCGCGACGTCGTGCTCCTTGCCGAGCTTCAGCTCGGGGATCTCGACGCCGGCCGGCAGCTTCAGCTCCGACAGGTGGACGATGTCGCCCGGGTTCAGGCCGGCCAGGTCGACCTCGATGAACTCCGGCAGGTCCTTCGGCAGGCAGGACACGCCGATCTCGTTGAGGTTGTGGCTGACCACCACGCCCGAGGCCTTGCCGGCCGGCGAGGTGTCCTGGTTGAGGAAGTGCAGCGGCACGTTGACACGGATGGCGGCGTTCTCGTCCACGCGCATGAAGTCCAGGTGCATGATCACCTGCTTGTACGGGTGGCGCTGCATGTCGCGCAGCAGGACCTTCTCGGCCTTGCCGTCGATCTCGAGGTTCAGGATCGAGGAGTAGAACCACTCGTTCTGGCTGGCGACCCAGGTCTTCTCGTGGGCCAGCTGGATGCTGACCGGCTCGGCGCTGCCGCCGTAGACGACGGCCGGGATCTGGCCAGCGCGGCGCAGGCGGCGGCTCGCACCCTTCCCTGCGTCCACGCGGCCGACCGCGGTGATGGTGTGTTCGGACATGACGTATTGCTCGCTAGTGAAGAACCGCCTCGCGGCGGCGATGTGACTCCCCCGCGACCAGGGGAGCCGGGATGGCAAACCGGGGAGTATAGCGGGTTTGGCGAGGCGGGAAGGGTGGAGCGGGAACAGGGAACAGGGAACGGGGAACGGAGAACGGGGCGGGATGCCCGGAGTGGAGCCGGTCCCGATCGCGGCCGCCCGCCACTGAGTCGCCTCCCCCGCAGGGGCGCCGACTCCAGGAATCCACCGCGGCATCCGTTCCCTGTTCCCTGTTCCCTGTTCCCTGTTCCCTGTTCCCTGTTCCCTGTTCCCTGTTCCCTGTTCCCTGTTCCCGCCCCACCCCCTCAATCCACGTACAGCGAACTCACCGACTCCCCGTACGCGATGCGGCGGATGGTCTCGGCCAGGAGTTCGGCGACGCTCAGCTGACGGATGCGGCCGCAGGCGCGGGCGGCTTCGGAGAGGGGGATGGTGTCGGTGACCACCAGCTCGTCGAGCTGCGAGCCCTCGATGTTCTTCACCGCCGGGCCGGAGAGCACGGCGTGGGTGCAGTAGGCCACGACCTTGCGCGCGCCCTGCTCCTTGAGCGCCGCCGCGGCCGCGCAGAGCGTGCCGGCGGTGTCGACGATGTCGTCGACCAGCACGCAGCACTTGCCGGCGACGTCGCCGATGATGTTCATCACCGTGGCGACGTTGGCGCGCGGGCGGCGCTTGTCGATGATCGCCAGGTCCGCATCGTCCAGGCGCTTGGCCAGCGCGCGGGCGCGGACCACGCCGCCGACGTCGGGCGAGACCACGATGATGTTGTCGGTGCCCTGGGCGTGCCAGATGTCGGCCAGCAGCAGCGGCGAGGCGTAGACGTTGTCGACCGGAAGGTCGAAGAAGCCCTGGATCTGGTCGGCATGCAGGTCGACGGTGAGCACGCGGTCGGTGCCGACCGCGCCGAACATCTTGGCCGCGACCTTGGCGGTGATGGCCACCCGCGAGGAGCGCGGACGGCGGTCCTGGCGGGCGTAGCCGAAGTAGGGCACCACCGCGGTGACGCTGGCGACCGAGGCGCGCTTGAGCGCGTCGATCAGCACCAGCAGTTCCATGAAGTTCTCGGCGGTCGGCGCGCAGGTCGGCTGGATCACGTAGACCTCCTGCCGGCGGACGCTCTCCTCGATCTCGACCTGGACCTCGCCGTCGGAGAAGCGGCTGACCACCGCCTTGCCGGGGCGCACGCCCAGTTCGCGGCAGACCGCGTGCGCCAGGGGGCGGTTCGCGTTGCCGGTGAAGACCAGAAGATTGCTGTCGATCGCCATGTGCCTTGGGGTCCGCTAGAGCCTGAAGGAGAACCTGGATCACCGAAACTGGCTGGGGCGGCAGGATTCGAACCTGCGAATGCCGGGATCAAAACCCGGTGCCTTACCACTTGGCGACGCCCCAGCGATGAAGCGGCAAGAAGCCAGAAGCAAACGCTCAGGTGCCCTCGGGGTGCCGGATCGCTTGCGTCTCGCCTCTCGCCTCCAGGCCCGTGTGCATCGCCAGGCGGCGATGCAGCGGAGAACCCTCGGCCGCGCGCGTGACCACGGTGCGCAGCGTGCCGGCGAGGGCGCGCTGTGCCGCGGTCGCGGCGGCCTCCGTGTCGAACTCGACGAAGCAGCCCGCGCCGGTCCCGGTCAGGCGCGCCGTCCCGAAGCGCGACAGCGCGGTCAGGGCGGCATCCACGGCCGGTTCGCGGCGACGCAGCACCGGCTCGAACGCATTGTCGAGGACGGTGCCGGACACGAAGTCGGATAGTGTCGCCGGGGGGGCGTTACGGGTCAATTCGGGATCCGCGAACAGCGCCGCGGTCGGCGCGCCGACCCCGGGATCGGCGACCAGGTACCAGCGCGGCGCCAGCGCCACCTGCACCAGGCGCTCGCCGACGCCCTCGGCCCAGGCGTCCCCGCCGCGCACGAACGCCGGCACGTCGGCGCCCAGGCGCAGTCCGAGCGCGGCCAGCCGCTCGATGCCGAGCCGCGTGCCCCAGAGCCGGTCGAGCACGACGAGGACGGTGGCCGCATCCGACGAGCCGCCGCCGAAGCCGCCGCCGGCGGGAATGCGCTTGTCGACGGCGACGTCGGCACCGAGGACGCATCCGCTCTCGGCCTGCAGCAGGCGCGCGGCGCGCACCACGAGGTCGTCCTCGGCGGCGAGCCCGGGCAGGCCGGCGTGGCGCTCGATGCGGCCGTCGTCGCGCACGCGCAGGTGAACGCGGTCGCCCCACTCCAGGATGCGGAACACCGTCTGCAGCAGGTGGTAGCCGTCGCCGCGGCGGCCGACGATGCGCAGGAACAGGTTGAGCTTGGCCGGGGCCGGCCAGGCGCTCCAGCCGTCGGCGGGCGGGAACGTCGGCATCAGGGCGTGGGCGTGGCGGCGTCCCAGCGCTCGATCGCGAGCCGCACGCGCGCATCGTCGCGTTCGGCGAATACCCGCAGCGGCCGCGCCGGGGTGGCCGCGTCCCACTCGCGGTAGTCCACGGTCCAGCCGCCCTCGTGCAGCGTGGCGGGCCGTCCCTGCGGGCCGAACTCGATGCGCGCGTCCGCGCCGGCGCGCGCGCCGCGGACCCAGGCGCCGAGCGCGTCGAACGGGATCAGCCAGCCGGTCGCCTCGTACAGCAGCACCTGCGGATCGCGGCCGTAGCGGGTGCCGCCGTCGAGGCCCTCGAGCCGCACCTCGCCGCCCTCGCGGATGAGGCTCCAGCTGCGCCGGGTCACCGGCGCCGCCAGGCGGATGGCCACGTCGTCGCCGTGCTGGCGCCACTCGATCCGGCCGCTGCCGCCGTCGTCGCCGGCGCTGACCGCGATGCGGCCGACGAAGCTCCAGTCCGGCTGCGCCGCCAGCGCCGCCTCGCGCGCGCTTTGCGCCGCCAGGAGCGCGGCATCGGCCGGGCGGGTGTCGATCTGCCTGGGCGCGGTGGCGCAGGCGGCCAGGCCCAGCAGCAGGGCCGCAGTGGCCAGGCGGAACGGCGGCCTCATGGCAGGTGCGTCTCCATCGCGCGCTGCAGCGCGCGGTTGTCGGGATCGATCGCCATGCCCTTCTCCCACACCAGGCGCGCGGCGTCGTGATCGCCCAGCGCCCACAGCACCTGGCCGAGGTGCGCGGCGATCTCGGCGTCGGGCTGCAGCTCGAAGGCCCGCCGCAGGTGGGTCACCGCCTCTTCGTTGCGGCCCATGCGGTGCAGGACCCAGCCGAGGCTGTCGATGATCGCCGGCTGCCCGGGCCTGAGGGCGTCGGCACGGCGGATGTAGCGCAGGGCCTCGCGGTAGCGTTCGGTGCGGTCGGCGAGGGTGTAGCCGAGCGCGTTGAGCACGTCGGCGTTGTCCGGGTCGAGGGCGAGGATCCGGCGGAAGTCGGACTCGGCCAGGTCGATGCGGTCGGCGCGCTCGTAGGCCAGGGCGCGCGCGTAGAGCAGCTCGGGATCGTCCTCGAACACCGCCAGCGCACGCCCGTAGACCGCGATGGCCTCGGTGCCGAGGCCGCGCTCCGCCAGCAGTTCGGCCTCCAGCAGCCAGGCGGCGCGGCGCAGCTCGCCGTCCAGGTCCTCGTCCTCCTGCAGCGCGTGCAGGACGCCGCGCGCCTCGTCGAGGCGGTCCATGTCCTCCAGCACCACCGCCGAGCGCAGCTGCGCCTGGCCGCGTTCGGGACCGCCGGGCATGCCCTGGTACCAGGTCAGCGCCTCGTTCGGCAGGTCCAGCACCTCGGCGAGCTGCCCGAGCAGCAGGCGCCGCTCCGGATCCATGGCCGCGCCGGCGGCGCTGTCGGCCTTGATCTCGTGGTAGAGCTCGACCAGGCCGACGTCGTCCTGCGCGCGGGCCAGCAGGCTGGCGCGCGCGGCGTAGCTGGCGTCGTCCTGCGCGCCGCGGGCGAGCGTGGCGGCGGCGGCGCGGCCGTCGCCGAGCGCGTCGTACTCGCCGGCCGCCGCCAGGCGCAGCGCCGGGTCGTCGGCGGCCCCAGCCAGGGCGCGCTCGATCGCCTCGCGCGCCCGCTCCGGATCGCCCTGCATGCGGAAGCGGCCGGCCTGCAGCAGCCAGGCGCGCGGCTCGTCGGGGAAGTGCGCGATCGCGCCCTCCACGATGCGCCCGGCGAGGTCGGCGCGGCCGAGCTGCTGGGCCAGGCCGCCGAACGCCAGCCAGGCCTGGAAGTCGTCGTCCGGCAGCGCGTCGCGGTCGACGATGTCGGCCAGCAGCGCGGCGACCTGCTCGCGGTCCTGGTGCCCGGCCAGGGTGCCCAGCACGCGCCGCCAGCCGTCCTCGCCCGGCTGCGCCATGAGCTTCAGCAGGTCCTCGCGCGAGGCATCGAGGTCGCCCCCGCGCAGCGCCAGCGCCGCGGCCGCGGCCAGCACGCCCGGAGCGTCGGGGGCCAGCGTGCGCCAGCGCGCCAGGGCGGCGCGGGCGTTCGGCTCGTCCTGGGCCAGCAGCGCGATCCGCGTCGCACGCTCCGCCAGGCCGGCGTCCTCGACCGCCTTGGCGGCGTCGATGTAGTAGGCGGCGGCGCCGCCGAGATCGCCCTCCTGCAGCGCGAACTCGCCGGCCAGCGCCGCCTCCAGCGCCGCCGGGGGCAATCCCGCGGCGTCGAGGGGCGGCAGCTCCGGCACGGTCTGCGCCCGGGCGGCGGCGACGGCGAGGAGCGCCGACAGCAGGGCGCACAGGAGGGGGCGTGGGGACATGGAGGGCGACGCGTGCGGTGTGGCGGTACAATTCCGCGGTTTCCCGCCAGCTTATCGCAAGCCGCCTCCATGCCGTTGCTCGCCCTCGGGCTCAACCACCAGACCGCGCCGGTGGCGCTGCGCGAGCGCGTGGCCGTCGCCGACGCCGACCTCGGCCGCGCGCTGGCCGCGCTGCGGGCGATGCCCGGCGTCGAGGAAGCCGCGGTGCTGTCGACCTGCAACCGCACCGAGATCTATGCGCGGGTGGCGGACGTCGCCGACGACACCGTCGGCCGCTGGCTGGCCGAGCACCATGGCGTCGACGCGCACCGGCTCGAGCCCTACCTCTATCGCCACCACGATGCCGCCGCGGTACGCCACCTGTTCCGGGTCGCGACCGGGCTGGATTCGCTGGTGCTGGGCGAGCCGCAGATCCTGGGCCAGGTGAAGCAGGCCTGGGCCGCCGCGCGCGATGCGCACGCGCTCAAGACCCCGCTCGACCGCCTGTTCCAGCAGTGCTTCACCGTGTCCAAGCGGGTGCGGACCGACACCCGCATCGGCGCGCACCCGGTGTCGGTGGCCTATGCCGCGGTGCGCCTGGCGCAGCAGGTGTTCGCGCGCCTGGACCAGGCGACGGTGCTGCTGGTCGGCGCCGGCGACACCATCGAACTCGCCGCCCGGCACCTGGTCGATGCCCGGGTCAGGCGCCTGCTGGTCGCCAACCGCACCCTCGAGCACGCGCAGACTCTCGCCCAGCGCTTCGGCGGCTATGCGCTGCCGCTGGCGGATCTCGACCGCCACCTGGCCGAGGCGGACATCGTCATTTCCGCCACCGCCAGCCGCGATCCGGTGCTCACCTCGGCCCAGGTCGGGCAGGCGCTGGCGGCCCGCCGGCGGCGGCCGATGTTCCTGCTCGACCTCGCCGTCCCGCGCGACATCGAGACCGGCGTCGCCGCACTCGACGACGTCTACCTGTACACGGTCGACGACCTCGACCGGGTCATCGAGGACAACCGCCGCTCGCGGCGCGAGGCCGCCGACCAGGCCGAAGCCATCATCGAGCTGCAGGTCGGCCACTACATGGCGTGGTGGCAGGCGCGCGACCGCAACGACGCGCTCAAGCGCCTGCGCGCGCAGGGCGAGGCGCAGCGCGTCGAGGCGCTGGCCGTCGCCCGCGATCGCATGGCCCAGGGCCAGGACCCGCAGGCGGTGATGGAATGGCTGGCCCACCGCCTGACCTCCCGCCTGCTGCACGCGCCGAGCGCGGCGCTGCGCGATGCCGCGCTGCGCGGCGACACCGACCTGCTGCGCGCGGCCGAGCGCCTCTACGACCTGGACGACAAGGACGACGATGACGCCCGGCCTGCTGCGTAAGCTCGAGGCCCTGGGCGAACGCCGCGAGGAAGTCGGTCGCCTGCTGGCCGAGCCGGAGGTCATGGCCGACGCCGCGCGCTTCCGCGAGCTCGCGCGCGAATACGCCCAGCTCGAACCGCTGGCCGAGGCGATGGCCGCGCGCGCGCGCGCGCTGCACGATCTCGCCGAGGCCGAGGCCATGCGCGCGGATCCGGAGCTGCGCGACCTGGCCGAGGAGGAGATCCCGGCGGCGCAGGCGCGCATCGCCGCGCTCGAGGACGAACTCGGCCGCCTGCTGGTCCCGGCCGACCCGCGCGACGAGGCCAACCTGTTCCTGGAGATCCGCGCCGGCACCGGCGGCGACGAGGCGGCACTGTTCGCCGGCGACCTGTTCCGCATGTACGCGCGCTACGCCGAGGCGCGGCGCTGGAACGTCGAGATCCTGTCGGAGAGCCCGGGCGAGCACGGCGGCTACAAGGAGATCGTCGCCCGCATCGAGGGCCGCGGCGCCTATTCGCGGCTGAAGTTCGAGTCCGGCACGCACCGCGTGCAGCGGGTGCCGGCGACCGAGTCGCAGGGCCGCATCCACACGTCGGCGGCGACGGTGGCGATCCTGCCGGAGCTCGACGAGGTCGACGAGATCGAGCTCAACCCGGCCGACCTGCGCACCGACACCTTCCGCGCCTCGGGCGCCGGCGGCCAGCACGTCAACAAGACCGACTCGGCGATCCGCATCACCCACATCCCGACCGGCATCGTGGTCGAGTGCCAGGACGAGCGCAGCCAGCACAAGAACCGCGCCCGCGCGCTCGGCCTGCTCAAGGCGCGCCTGCTCGACGAGGAACGCGCCAGGCAGAACGCCGTGCAGGCCGAGTCGCGGCGCCTGCAGGTCGGCTCCGGCGACCGCAGCCAGCGCATCCGCACCTACAACTTCCCCCAGGGCCGCATCACCGACCACCGCGTCGAGGGCCTGACGCTCTACAAGCTGCCCGAGATCGTCCAGGGCGACCTCGACGAGCTGGTGGAGCGGCTGACCCGCGAGCACCAGGCGGACGAACTGCGCCTGCTGACGGAGGCCGGGTGATCCCGCACGCGGAGCCGCGCGCATGAGCGCGCAGGAGCCGCGCCGCCGCTTCGAGCGCCTCGTCGCCGCCACCCGGGCGCAGCCGGGCGATCCCGCCGCCTGGCGCGAACTCGCGCTGTTCTACCTCGCGCTCGGCCAGGCCGACGACGCCCTGCCCCTGCTCGAACGCGCCCTGGCCTGCGGCGAGGACCTGCCGGCGCGGCTGCATCTTTCGCACCTGCGCCTGCAGCGCGGCGAGGTCGCATCCGCGCGCGCGGCGGCGCACGCGGCGACCGCGCTGGCGCCGGCCAGCCCGGACGCCTGGTTCCTGCTGGCCGAGGCGGCGCTGGCCGCGGGCGACGCCGGCGAGGCCACCGCCGCCTACCTCCGCTGCACGGCGCTGGCGCCGCGCCACGCGCAGGCCTGGCACAACCTCGGCCTGGCCCGCGACGCCGCCGGCGACAAGCCCGGCGCGCTGGCCGCGTTCGAGCACGCGCACGCGCTGGCGCCGGCCCAGGCGGCGAGCCTGGCGCAGGCGCTGTGGGTCAGGCGCGAGCTGTGCGACTGGCGCGGCCTCGAGGCGATGGCGCGCGCGCTGCAGGAGGCGGTCGACGCCGGTGCGGAAGGCGTCACGCCCTTCTCCTTCCTCGCCGAGACGGACGACCCGCGGCGCCAGCGCCGCTGCGCCACGACCTGGGCGCGCGGGATCGAGGCGGCCGTCGCGCCGCTGCGCGCGCGGCTGCCGCCGCCTGCGCCTCCGCGACCGGCCGATGGCGAAGGTCCGCTGCGCATCGGCCTGGTGTCCTCCGGCTTCAACGACCACCCGACCGCACTGCTGGTGGTCGACCTGGTCGAGCGTCTGCGCGGCACCGGCATCGAGGTCCATGGCTTCGCCACGCGGGCGGACGACGGGCGCCCGCTGCGGCGGCGACTGGCAGCCGCCTGCCATGCCTTCGCGGACGTGTCCGGACTGGCACCCACGGCCATGGCCGCGCGCCTGCGCGATGCGCGCCTGGACGCCTGCTTCGACCTGCGCGGCTACGGCGACGGCGCGGTGAGCGAAGTCTTCGCCCTGCGCGTGGCGCCGGTGCAGGTGAACTGGCTGGCGTATCCGGGGACCTCCGGCGCCGGCTTCATCGACGTGCTGCTCGCCGACCGCACCACCGTCGATGCCGGCAACCGCGACGGCTTCAGCGAGCCCGTCGTGCGCCTGCCGCACTGCTTCCAGCCCTCCGATACCAGCCGCGCGGTGGGCACGCCGCCGCCGCGCGCCGCGCTGGGCCTGCCGGAGCGCGCGGTGGTGCTGGCGAGCTTCAACAATCCCTACAAGATCACGCCCGCCGTCTTCGCCTGCTGGATGCGCGTGCTCGCCGTCGCGCCGGACACGGTGCTGTGGCTGCTCGCCGGCAAGCACGCGCGCACCGACGCCAACCTGCGCGCGGCGGCGCAGGCCGCCGGGATCGATCCGGCCCGGCTGGTGTTCGCGCACCGGCGCCCGCATCCGGAGTACCTGGCGCTCTACCGCCACGCCGACCTGTTCCTCGACACCTGGCCCTACGGCGCGCACACCACCGCCAGCGACGCGCTGTGGGCCGGCTGCCCGCTGCTGACCCTGCCCGGCCGGTCGTTCGCCTCGCGCGTCGGCGCCTCGCTGCTGGCGACGCTGGGCCTCGACGCGGCGCTGGTCGCCCGCGATGCGGACGACTATGTCGCGCGCGCGACGGCGCTGGCCGGCGACGCCGCCGCACGCGCCGCGCTGCGCGACCGGCTCGCGCAGGCGCGGGCCGCGACGCCGCTGTTCGACATGGCCGCCTTCGCGCGGGACTTCGCAGCCGCGGTACGCGGCATGGTCGCGCGCAGCCGCGCCGGGCTGGCGCAGACCGACCTCGACCTGCCACCCTCCTCGCCGCCTCCGCCAGGAACCATCGCATGAGCGCCGAACGCGACTTCATCCCGCTCGCCCTGTGCGTGCTCACCGTCTCCGACACACGCAGCGCCGACAACGACAGTTCGGGCGACTATCTGGTCGAGGCGGCGACCGGCGCCGGCCACCGCATCGTCGAGCGCGCCCTGCTGCCGGACGACCGCTACCGCCTGCGCGCGACGGTCTCGGCATGGATCGCCGACGAGCGCGTCGACGGCATCCTGGTCACCGGCGGCACCGGCTTCACCGGCCGCGACTCAACGCCCGAGGCGCTGATGCCGCTCCTGGACAAGGTCATGGACGGCTTCGGCGAGCTGTTCCGCGCCGTGAGCTTCGAGGAGATCGGCACCAGTTCGCTGCAGTCGCGCGCCTTCGCCGGCCTCGCCAACGGAACCTTCGTGTTCTGCGTGCCGGGCTCGACCTCGGCCTGCCGCACCGCCTGGGAGAAGCTGATCTCCGCGCAGCTGGACGCCCGCACGCGCCCCTGCAACCTCGCCACGCTGCGTCCACGCCTGCGCGAATGACACTTCGGCGGAGACTCCTTCCCATCCTTCCACCGACGCGCGCCGCTGGGCGCGCGGCCGCCTTCGAGGACCACCCGCCTTGATGCCCGACGTTCCGACCACGACGCTCCTGATCGCGCTCGCGGTCACCACCGCCGCCGGCCTCGCCACCAGCTTCGGTGGCCTCCTGGTGTTCGCCTCGAAGACGCCGAATCCGCGCCTGCTGTCCTTCGGCCTGGCCTTCGCCGGCGGCGCCATGGTGTACGTGTCGCTGACCGAGATCTTCGGCAAGTCGGTGCTGGCCTTCGGCCAGGCCTTCGGCGACCGCCTCGGCTTCACCTACGGCACCCTCGCCTTCCTCGCCGGCGTGCTGCTGATCGTGGCCATCGACCACCTGATCCCGAACCCGCACGAGCGGCTCGAGGCGGACGATCCCTACTTCCGCGAGCACAACCGGGAATACCTCAAGCGCGTGGGGCTGCTGACCGCGGTGGCGATCACCGCGCACAACTTCCCGGAAGGTCTCGCCACCTTCTTCGCCATGCTGGAGAGCCCGAGCGTGGGCCTGCCGCTGGCCTTCGCGATCGCGATCCACAACGTGCCCGAAGGCATCGCCATCGCCATCCCGGTCTACTACGCGACCAACAACAAGGCCTATGCCATGGTGGCGTGCATGCTGTCGGGCCTGGCCGAGCCGGTCGGCGCGGCGCTGGGCTACCTGGTGCTCTCGCCGGTGCTGTCGCAGGCGGTGTTCGGCGGCGTGTTCGGGGTGATCGCGGGAGTGATGGTGTTCCTGGCGCTGGACGAACTGCTGCCCACCGCCAAGCGCTACGGCAAGGGCCACGAGACGGTCTACGGCCTGGTCACCGGGATGGGCGCGCTGGCGATCAGCCTGGTGCTGTTCAAGTGGTGAGCGGCGCGCGCCGCGGCCGCCTTCAGTAGGTCTGGAAGCCGCCGCCGGCGGCGACGTCGAGCTCGACGTCCTCGCGCCGCACCGCGTCGACCCGCGCCTGCGTCGGGCCCTGCCACAGCCAGCGCTCGAGCGCGGCCAGCGCCGCCGCCTCGCCGATCGCCAGCACCTCGACGCGGCCATCCTCGAGGTTGCGCGCATAGCCGCGCAGCTCGAGGCGCTCGGCCTCGTCGCGCGTGCTGGCGCGGAAGAACACGCCCTGCACGTAGCCGGAGACGAAGAAGCGCGCGGCGTTCATGTACCGGCCTCGCTGGCGGCCGCGGCGATCTCGGCCTCCAGGTCCGCACCGGTGACCGGGCCCAGGAAGCTGCGCACGATCGCGCCGTCGGGGCCCACCAGGTGGGTCATCGGCAGCCCGCGCGGCGCCTCCAGGCCCGGCGGCGGCGGCGCGTAGACGTCGACGATGGCGATCGGATAGCCGACCGGGTGCTCCTGCAGGAAGCCGCGCATGTCGTCGGCCGCGATCTCCTCGTAGGCCAGGCCGAGCACGCGCACGTCCTCGCGCGCGCTGGCGAAGGCGTCCAGGTCCGGCATCTCCTTCAGGCAGGGCGCGCACCAGGTCGCCCAGTAGTTCAGCACCACCCACCGCCCACGCTCGGAGGCGAGGTCGAAGCGGCCGTGGTCGAGCGTCTCCACCGACAGCGCCAGCGGTGCCGGGGCCGGCACGTCGCCGGCGGGCGCCGGCGCGACGGCCGCCGACTCCGGTGCGGAGGCCGCGGGCGGCGTCTCGTCGCCGCAGGCCGCAAGCGCCAGCGCGGCGAGGAGGAAGGGCGCGATGCGCTCAGCTCGGGACATGTGGCGATGGATCCTCGTGATCGGGGAGCATGCTGGCCACGCTGCGGCGCAACTGGTCGCGCAACGGCAGGCGCAGCTGGTCGAGGGCACCCGCGGCGGCGCGGCCGAGGGCGTCGCTGCGGCACGGCAGGCGCGCCTCGGCGACGGGGATGCGCAGGTTGCCGGCCTCGTAGAGCTCGCCGAGGGTCAGCGCCTCGAGGTCGCGGGCGAGCAGCCATTCGCCGTGCTCGCTGCGCGAGACGACCCCGATCGCGACCAGCTCGCCGAGCATGCGCTGGAGCATGTCGTCGGTGAGGCAGGGCTCGAGCAGGTGCAGCATGTCGGTGTGCAGGCCACGTCCGCGCCGGCGCGCCTGCTGCAGGCGGCCGAGCAGGCGCAGCATGCCGAACAGCTCGTAGCCGGCCGGCAGCCGCATCGAGGCCGGCTGGTAGCGGAACGCCGACAGCGCGGCGGCGAAGGTGGCGCCCAGCAGCACCACCAGCCAGCTCAGGTAGAGCCAGAACAGGAAGATCGGCAGCACCGCCAGGGCGCCGTAGATCTGCTGGTAGGTGGCGTTGCGCAGGTACAGCGCGAAACCCCACTTCGCCGCCTCGAACAGCAGCGTCGCCAGCGCCCCGCCGGCCAGCGCATGGCGCTTGGCCACGGTGCGGTTGGGGATGACGATGTAGGCGAGCGAGAAGGCGACCAGTTCCACGCCCCAGGGCACCGCACGCAGGAACCAGTCGGCCAGCCCCTGCTCGCCGGTGGCCAGGCCGAACACGTAGGAGGTCGCCGCCAGCACCGCCACCGCCATCAGCGCGCCCAGGGTCAGCACCGTCCAGTAGACGAGGAAGCGCATCACCGCCGGACGCGCGGTGCGCACCCGCCAGATCTGGTTGAAGGTCGACTCGATGCTGGCCATGGTCCACAGCGCGATGACCAGCAGGGTGATCACGCCGAGCATGGTCAGCCGGCTGGCGGCCTCGGCGAACTCCAGCAGGTAGTTCTCCACCGCCCGCGCCGAACCGGGCACGAAGTTCTCGAACACGAAGTGCATCAGCGAGTCGCTGAGTTCGTCGAACACGGGGAACGCCGACAGGATGCCGAACACCGCGGTGGCCAGCGGCACCAGCGCGAACACCGTCGTGTAGGACAGCGCGCCGGCGACGTCGAGGCAGCGGTCGTCGCGGAAGTGCCGCCACAGGAACACCAGGAAGGCCTGCGCACGCTCGCGTTCGATGCGCCCGGCCCAGTCCTTCGCGATCTCGATCACCCGCATGGCGGCGAAGATACCCGAACGGCGGCGTCGAGCCGTGTCGAGGCGGCCGGTGCCTGCCGTACGTGCGTATCGTCCGGTAGGCTGTCCCGCCCTTTCCGCCGGCCCCTGCCATGAGCGAGATCCTCGTCGTCTACTACAGCCGCACCGGCGCCGTGGCGCGCCTGGCGCGGCTGGTCGCGCGCGGCGTGGAGGAGGTCGAGGGCATGCGCGCGCGCCTGCGCAGCGTGCCGCCGGTGGCCCCGGTGACGGAGACGGCGCGGCCACCGGTGCCCGAGGACGGCGCGCCCTACGTCGAGCATCGCGACGTCGAGGAATGCGCCGGCCTGATCCTCGGCAGCCCCACGCGCTTCGGCAACATGGCCGCGCCGCTGAAGCACTTCATCGACGGCCTCGGCACGCAGTGGGCCTCCGGCACCCTGGTCGGCAGGCCCGCCGCGGCCTTCACCTCCACCGCCTCGATGCACGGCGGCCAGGAGGCGACCCTGCTGAGCATGCTGCTGCCGCTGCTGCACCACGGGATGCTGGTGGTGGGCCTGCCCTACGCCGAACCCGACCTCAACCGCACCCGTTCCGGCGGCACGCCCTACGGCGCCAGCCACGTCGCCGGGCCGGACGACGACCCCGCCCCGACCGAGGAGGAGCAGCGCCTGGCGCGCGCGCTCGGGCGCCGCGTGGCCGAGGTCGCGCGGAGGCTCGGCGCGTGAGCGCGCAGCGGCTCGCCCTCGCCTGCATCCTCGCGCTCGCCGTGCTGCAGCCGGTCTGGCACGCCTGGCTTTCGCCGCCGCGCACGGCCGATCCGGTGCTGGCCGCGCTGCTGTTCTCGCTGCCGATCCTGCCGGCGCTGGCGCTGGGAGTGGTCGGCCACCGGCGCACGGCGTTCTGGGGCGCGGTCGCCGCGCTGCTCTACTTCTGCCACGGCATCACCGAGGCATGGGGCGGCCCGGAAGCCCGCGTGCTGGCGGCGGTCGAGATCGCGCTGTCGGTGCTCCTGATCGTCGCGGCGAGCTGGGACGGCATGCGCGCGCGCTTCGCGAAGCGGCGCGACAGGGCCTGAGACGCCGCGGGATCCGCGCCGGCACTGCGCCGGCATTCGCTAGAATGCGCGCCCGCTTGCCAACGACCCGGAAACCCGAGATGGAAGAGCTGTGCGTCGTCACCACCGGCGGCACCATCGACAAGATCTACTTCGACGACAAGTCGGACTACCAGGTCGGCGAGCCGCAGATCGGCCGCATCCTGCAGGAGCTGGGCGTGGCATTCCCGTTCCGGGTGCTGCCGCTGGTGCGCAAGGACAGCCTGCACATCACCGCCGGTGACCGCGAGACGATCCGCGCGGCGGTCGCCGCCGACACCGCGCGCCACGTGCTGATCACCCACGGCACCGACACCATGGTCGACACCGCCAAGGTGCTGGCCTCGATCCCGGACAAGACGATGGTGCTGACCGGCGCGCTGAACCCGGCGCGCTTCCGCGGCTCGGATGCCGAGTTCAACATCGGCTGCGCGGTCGGCGCGGTGCAGAGCCTGCCGCCCGGGGTCTACATCGCCATGAACGGCCGCATCTGGAAACCCGAGCAGGTGCGCAAGAACGTCGCCGCCAACCGCTTCGAGGCGGTGGATTGAGGCGGATGCGACGGGGGCGCGCCGCGGCGCGCCCCCGCCATCACCGACGCGCGATGCGTCAGTAGTTCGCGACCAGGCTCACCCCCGAATAGGTGCTGTAGCCGCGCAGGGTGACGTACCAGGTGCCCGAACCGGGCGACGAGAACGTGCAGGTCTCGTTGTTGCCGGTGCGGTAGGGACGGCAGTCGTAGGCCGAGGTCGTCGGCGCGCTGCCGCGACGCACATACAGGTCGGCGTCGCCGGAACCACCTGAAGCCGCGATGCTCAGGCTGCTGGTCCCCGCCGGCACCTGCACGGTCCAGGTGCGGGTGCTGCCCGACGCCCCGGAGATGCCGGTCACCGGCACGCCGTCCTGCAGCACGTCGCCACCGCCGCCGCTGCTCGCGGTGTAGGAGCCGGTCAGGCTCACCCCGGAGAACGAGGAGTAGCCGCGCACCAGCACGTGGTAGGTGCCCGCCTGCGCGGTGGCGATGGTGCAGGTCTCGTTGTTGCCGCTCTGGTAGGGCCGGCAGTCGTAGCTGGAGGTGGTCGGCGCCGAACCGAACCGCACGTAGAGGTCGGCGTCGCCGCTGCCGCCGGACTGCACGAACTTCAGCCCGCTGGCCCCGGCCGGGACGGTCATGGTGAAGCGCAGCTCGGTGCCGGCACTGCCGGACAGGCCGGTCACCGGCGTGCCGTTGGCGAGCGTGCCGCCCACCGGCGGCTCCGGATCCCCGCCGCCGCCGCCCGAGGCCGCCAGCACCGCGGCGTGGGCGTCGACGATGCCGGCGCCGCAGCCGCCCGAGCACGAGCCCGGCAGCGGCTTGGCGGTGCTCTTGAGGATGCTTTCGACCTGCGCCGGAGTGAGCGGCGTCGGCGCCACCGCCTGCATCAGCGCGACCACGCCGGCCACGTGCGGCGCCGCCATCGAGGTGCCGTTGTAGGACGCGTAGCTGGCGCTGCCCGGGGTGGTGCTGCCGGTGTTGAGGGTCGACAGGATGCCCTGGCCGGGCGCGGACACGTCGATGCCGGCGCCGTAGTTCGAGAAGCTGGCCCGCGAGCCGGTCGAGGTGGTCGCGGCCACGGCGACGACGTTGCCGCAGTTGGCCGGCACCGCCGAGGACACGTTGGTGTTGCTGTTGCCGGCGGCGACCACGACCGTGGTGCCGCGACCCACCGCGCCGTTGATCGCGGTCTGGTAGCTCGACGAGCAGCTGCCGCCGCCGCCGAGACTCATGTTGATGACCTCGGCCGGGTTCGGGTTCGACGGCACGCCGGAGACGCTGCCGCCCGATGCCCAGGTAATGGCGTCGACGATGTCCGAGGTATAGCCGCCGCACTTGCCGAGCACGCGCGCCGGCACCACCTTGGCGCCGTAGGCCACGCCCGCCACGCCGTTGCCGTTGTTGGTGACGGCGGCGACGGTGCCGGCGACGTGGGTGCCGTGCCAGCTGGACGATGCGGCGGGATAGCCGGCCCCGCACTCGTTGGCGCCGTACCAGTCGCCCTCGTCCGCTGCGTTGGAATCGCGACCGTTGCCGTCGCGTGCGGTGGCGGAGTCGCTGATGAAGTCGTAGCCGCCGATGATGTTGGCGTTGAGGTCGCCGTGACTGGTGATGCCGGTGTCGATCACCGCGACCACGGTGCCGCTGCCGTTGGTGATGTCCCAGGCCGGCGGCATGCTGATGCCGGCGGCGTTGTCGAAGTAGCCCCACTGTTCCGAGTAGCGGCTGTCGTTCGGGGTCAGCAGCGGGACCATGATCTGGTCGACCTCGACGTACTCGACCCCCGGCACCTCGGCCAGCTCGCGCATCAGCGCCTCGGCACCGGCGCGGTCCAGGCGCCGATCGACGCGGACGAGATCGGCGCCGACCGACAGCCGGCGCATGTGGTCGAGGCGGAGTCCGGCGCGCGAGGCCAGCAGCGGCGCGGCCCGCTCGGCGGCGCCGCGGAGCGTCGCGGCGACTCGATCCGGTGCGGCCGCCTCGGCCGTGCCGTCGCTGAACTTGACGATGAAGCGGTCGTAGCGGCCCTGCTCGGTCAGGGCGGTGAGGTCGACGTCCGCTGCCTGCGCGGCGGAGTAGGCGAAAGCGGACGACACCGCGGCGGCCAGGAGGCCGGCGCGAACTGCGGAATGGATGGACATCACGGAGGGTTCCCTCGGATTGGGTGGCGTTTCGCCCTGCTTCCGGCCGCGCGCTGCGGGCCGGGTTGCGGCGGTCGCGGTACTGCCCCCTGTCCACGCCGTACCGGGCGTGGTCGCCACCGTCTGCGGGTGGCCTGGATCGATCCTGCGGAAAAGATGACAGGTGAAACCTCGACCTCGATCACAGTTCATCTGCAATTAAGGCATGAGATTTTTCTGAAAAATGAGGACGGGTCGCGCTCGCGACGCGCGTCCGGCGGCGCCGGCCTTCGCGCCCCCTTCAGAGCATGCCGGTCTCGAGCCGGGCCGCCTCGGACATCATCATCTGGTTCCATGGCGGGTCGAACACCAGCTCGACGTCGGCCTCGACGATGGTGGGCACCAGCTCGAGCTTGCTGCGCACGTCGTCGACCAGGATGTCGCCCATCCCGCAGCCCGGCGCGGTCAGGGTCATGCGCACGTCGACGCGGCGCTGGCCATCGCCGGCCGGCATCAGCTCGCACTCGTAGATCAGCCCGAGGTCGACGATGTTCACCGGGATCTCGGGGTCGAAGCAGGTGCGCAGCTGCGTCCACACCAGGCGCTCGACGTCGTCGTCGGTGGCTTCCGGGGGCAGCTCCGGCGGAAGCGTCGGCTCCTTGCCGATGGCGTCGGCGTCGACGCCCGCCACCCGCACCAGGTTGCCCTCGACGAACACGGTGAAGCTTCCGCCCAGCGCCTGGGTCACGTAGCCGACGGTGCCGGCCGGCATGGTCACGCGGTCGCCCTGCGGGACCAGCACGACCTCGCAGTCGCGCTCGAACTTCACCGGTTCACTGGTGCGGGAATAGCTCACGGAAGATGTCCGCCTTCGGGAAATGCCGCTATGGTACGGCGCCCCACCAACGTGGTGCCGGCGCGTGCCTGCGACAAGCCCCTGGACCTGGATCCTCGCCTGCTTCGGACTGGTCGCCGGCGCGCTCGGCGTGGCTGCCCTGTGGACGGTGCTGGCGCTGGCGCTCGGCGGCATGTCGGGCTGGATGGCGCTCGTCGCTGCCGTCGACGCCGCGATCCTGCTGCGCCTGGCCGGCGTGCGCGGCCACGGTGCGCGGGCGTGGGCGGCGGTCGCCGGCACCGCCGCCACGCTGCTGCTGGCGAACTGGTTCATCGTCGCGGTCGACCTCGGCCGGGCCCTGGGCCTGCGCCCCCTCGAAGCCGTCAGCCGCCTCGGTGCCGACACTGCATGGGTCTTCGCCGTGCACGGCAACGGCGCGCTGGACTGGCTGTGGATGGGCCTGTCGCTGCCCCTCGCGGCATGGCTGGCGCGCTGAAGCCGGAGCGCCGGCGGCTCAGTGGCCGCCGTCCAGCGCCTTGACCTCGGCCACCAGTTGCGCGGCCATGTCGGCGCCGTCGCCGTACAGCATGCGCGCGTTGTCGGCGTAGAACAGCGCGTTCTCGATGCCGGCGAAGCCGGTGCCGCGGCCGCGCTTGATCACCACCACGTTGCGCGCGGCCGCCACGTCCAGGACCGGCATGCCGTAGATCGGCGAGGCGGGATCGGTCTTGGCCACCGGATTGACCACGTCGTTCGCGCCGATCACCAGGGCGACGTCGGTGGCGGGGAACTCGGGGTTGATCTCGTCCATGTCGGCGATGAGGTCGTAGGGCACGCCCGCCTCGGCGAGCAGCACGTTCATGTGCCCCGGCATGCGCCCGGCGACCGGATGGATCGCGAAGCGCACCTTGACCCCGCGCTCGATCAGCTTCTGCGAGAGCTCCCAGATCTTGTGCTGCGCCTGGGCGACCGCGAGTCCATAGCCGGGCACGATCACCACCCGCTCGGCGAAGGCCATCATCGCGGCGACGTCGCCGGCCTCGATCGGCTTCTGCGCACCCTCGATCGCCTGCGCCTGGCCGCTCGCGCCGAAGCTGGCGAACAGCACCTTCGACACCTTGCGGTTCATCGCCTTTGCCATCAGCCGCGTCAGCAGCAGGCCGGCCGCCCCGACCATGGTCCCGGCGATGATCAGCGCCTCGTTCTGCAGCACGTAGCCCTCGAAGGCGACGGCGAGGCCGGTCAGCGCGTTGTAGAGCGAGATCACGACCGGCATGTCGGCGCCGCCGATCGGCAGCGTCGCCAGCACGCCGAGCGCCAGCGCGATCAGGAAGAAGGCGACCACCATCCATACCGCCGGCGCCGTCCCGATGCCGAACGCGAAGCCGTAACCCGCGAACAGCAGCGCGATCGCCACCGCCACCAGCAGCAGGACGACGTTGACGAGGTTGTGCCCGGGCAGCGCGAGGCGTCGCTCGAGGCGCCCGTCCAGCTTGGCCCAGGCCACCACCGAACCCGACAGCGCGATGGCGCCGATCAGGCCGCCCAGCAGGGCGAGGTCGACCTGCGGATGCGGGATCTGCAGCAGCGTCATGCCGCCGACGCTGGCGGGGTCCGCCACCGGCGCGAGCATGCGCAGCAGCTCGACCGCGCCGATCGCCGCCGCCGCGCCACCGCCCATGCCGTTGTAGAGCGCGACCATCTGCGGCATGTCGGTGATCGCGACCTTCCTGCCCGACACCCAGGCCAGCGTGGCGCCCAGCAGCAGGGCGACGAGGATCAGGCCGAGGTTGTGCAGGCCGGGCAGGAGGAAGGTGGCCACCACCGCCAGCAGCATGCCGACGCCGGCCCAGTGGATGCCGCTGCGCGCGGTGCGCGGCGAGGCCATGCGCTGCAGGCCGAGCAGGAACAGGGTCGCCGCGACGAAGTAGCTGGCCTTGACCAGGAACGCGAGCGCCGCGCTCATGCGTCGCGCTCCGGCTTCTTCGAGGTGCGGAACATCTCCAGCATGCGCTCGGTGACGACGTAGCCGCCGGCGGCGTTGCCGGCGCCCAGCGCCACTGCGAAGAAGCCGATCGCCTTCTCCAGCGTGGTGTCGGCGTGGCCGAGCACGATCATCGCGCCGACCAGGACGATGCCGTGGATGAAGTTCGAGCCCGACATCAGCGGCGTATGCAGGATCACCGGCACGCGCGAGATGATCACGTGTCCGGCGATCGCCGCGAGCATGAAGATGTAGAGCGCCACGAATCCATCGATCATCGCTTGCCTCCCCGTTCGGCTGCGGCGCGGTGCCGCGTGAGTCGGTGTCGTCAGCCGCGCTGCTGGCCCTGATGCGAGAAGGCGGTGCGGGCGATCAGTTCGTCGTCGAAGTCTGCCCTCAGCGCGCCCTCGCCGAGCATCAGCGCGAGGAAGTTCCAGACGTTGCGCGCATACATCTCGCTGGCGTGCAGGGCGCCGGAGCTGGCGAGGCCCAGCGGGCCGATGACGCTGACACCGCCGATCTCCACGGTCTCGCCGGGCCGCGTGGCCTCGCAGTTGCCGCCGGTCTCGGCGGCGAGGTCGACGATCAGGCTGCCGGGCCTCATGCCCTCGACCATCGCGCGGCTGACGATCCGCGGCGCCGGCCGCCCGGGTACCGCGGCGGTACAGATCACCGCGTCGACGCCCTTCAGGTGCTCGGCCAGCCGCCGCTGCTGCTCGGCGCGCTCCTCGGCGCTCAACTCGCGCGCGTAGCCGCCCTCGCCCGCCGCGCTGACGCCGAGGTCGAGGAACCTGGCGCCCAGCGACTCGATCTGCTCGCGCGTCTCGGGGCGTACGTCGAAGCCCTCCACCTGCGCGCCCAGGCGCCGTGCGGTGGCGATCGCCTGCAGGCCGGCGACGCCGGCGCCGATCACCAGCACCTTCGAGGGGCGGATCGTGCCGGCGGCGGTGGTCAGCATCGGGAAGAAGCGCGGCGCGCGCTCGGCGGCGATCAGCGCCGCCTTGTAGCCGGCCATGCCGGCCTGCGAGCTGAGCACATCCATCGCCTGCGCCCGCGTCGTGCGCGGCAGGCGCTCCAGCGGGAAGGCGGTGAGCGAACGCGACACATACAGCGCCGCGCGCTCCGGATCCGCGTGCGGCGCAAGCAGGCCGATGACGATCGCGCCGGGCTTCAGGCGCTGCAGGACGCCCGCCGCGGGCGGCTGCACGCACAACACCACGTCGGCCGTGGCCGCGGCATCGGCCAGCGCCGCGTCGTCGACGATGACGGCTTCGACATAGGCGGCATCGGGAAGGAAGGCGCGCGCGCCGGCATCCTGCTGCAGCCCGACCCGGGCACCGGCAGCGCTCATCTTCCTGCACGTCTCCGGCGTCGCGGCGACCCGCCGCTCGCCGGCAGCGGTTTCCCGCAGCACCAGGATCTCGACCGCCATGCGTCCCCTCCCAGAGATGGCGGAGCGATGCTAGCACGCACCTCCGCGCGCCGATCCAGGGCCGGGAAACGCTCCGCCGCGGCGGAGCGCGGAAGGATCAGTCGGTGCCGTCTGCGGGTGCGCGCCCGACCGCGGCGCCGAGCTTGCCCAGGACCTGGTGCATCGCCTGCTCGAAGGCGGAGTCGCCCTCGCGGATCACCAGCGAGCCGTCGTGCAGCTGCGCCGCCAGTTCCTCCAGCGAGGCCACGCACACGCGCAGGCCGCGCCGGTTGACGAACAGGCGCTTGCTGGAGATCGGGCTGATCCAGGACAGCTTGGCCGGCTTCATCTCGCCGTCGGCGTCGCGCAGCTCGATCCAGGTGCCGACCTTCAGCGCGCGCAGCCGCTCCATCTCCTCCGGATGGCTTTCCGCGGACGGAGCCGGCTCCTCCTCGGCGACCGGGGGCGTGTCGACCAGCGGCATCGGCACCACGAGCGCCTCGACCGCCGGCTGCGCCGTGGTGCCGGAAAGTTCCGCCGCGATCGCATCGGCCTGCGCCGCTGCCGCCACGGCGTCGCCGCCGGCGGTGGACAGCATGGTGCCGATGGCGGCCTGCAGCACTTCGCGCGCCTGTTCTCGCGCCGCCGGAGCCGCCGGCCAGTTCGCCGCCAGCGTCAGCACCTGGTCGCCCAGCGCCAGCGCCTCGCGATAGGCGGAGGCGCCGATGCCGCCGCGCAGGATGATCATGGTCAGGTGGTGCAGCCAGGCGTTGCCCAGCAGCAGGCGCACCGAGGTCGGCGGGTCGCGCCCGTCGAGCGCGGCATCGAGGTCGCCGAGCGCGCGGGCACGGGCGCGGTCGAGGCGCTCGCGCCCCTGCTGCGCCTCGGCGGCGCGCTTCTCGGCCAGGCTGACGCGGCGGCGGTAGCGTTCGACGAACTCGTTGAAGTCCTGCTCGACCGCCTCGAAGATCGCGATGTCCTCGTTGAACTCGTGGGTCAGCCGGTCCACCGCGTGCTCGACGTGGTCGAGCAGCTCGCGGTCGCGGTCGGGCTCGCCGCCGAGCACCGCCAGCGCCTCCGACAGCGAGTTCAGCAGCCGCCGCGCGGGATGCGTCTTGCGCAGGAACATGCGGCGGTCGAGCAGGGCGACCTTGACGTAGGGCACCAGCAGGCGCCCGAGCAAGGGACGCGCGCCGGTCGGCAGGTCGCGCTCGTCGAGCAGGACGTCGAACAGCATGCCGACCAGGTCGATCGCGTCCTCGTCGGTCGGATCGACCCGCGTCTCGCTCGGGTTGAGGCCGAGGCGCTCGGCGTTCTTGAGCAGTTCGTTCTTGAGCAGGCCGGTGACCGACTGCTCGGGATCCTCGATCGCCGCCTGCACGTTGAGCGGCGGATGCGCCTGCAGCAGCGACAGGATCGACAGCATCTCGCGCGAACTCAGCGCGCGCGCGGCGCCGCCGCCGATGGTGGTCGCGGCACCGCCGCCCGCCGCCGGCGCCTCCGGGTCCGCCGCGGCGCCCGCCGGGCCGGCGCCCGTGGCGCGCTGCTCGCGATACGCCTGGAGGAGCTCGGACACGGCTTCGTACAGCAGTTCGTCCTGGGCGTCGCTGCGCCCGCCGGCCTCGGGGGTCGCCTCGCCTGCCGCCGCCGGACGCGGCCCGCGGCGCTGGGTCTCGCGCAGCGCGTCGCGCACGTTGGCCACGACCTCGGCGGCGGTCGAGCCCCGCTGCACCGGCTCGTTGGGCCGCGCCGGCACCGCCGGATCCGGCAGGGTCGGCAGCACGCCGGCCTCGGTGAGGCGCTGGTTGAGGTCCAGGCACAGCGCGTCGATGCGGCCGCCGAGCGCGCGCTCGTACAGCTTGAACAGCACCAGCTTGACCGGGATGCCGATCTCCAGCCCGCGCAGGGCGACGCTCAGGCCGGCGGCGACATAGGGCGCGCCGGCGGGATTCTGGGCGGGATCGATCTCGCCCACGCCGGCGGCGACGCCGATGCGCCTGTCCAGCGCCTGCAGGCTGCGGCCGAGCCGGCGCTGCAGGGTCTGCGCGAGCATGTCGACCGCGAGCTGTTCCTCGAGATCGTCCTCCGCCACCAGGCGCAGCTCGCCCTGGCCCGCGGTCTGCCCGTCGGCCAGGCGCGGTGCCGCCCGCGGCTCGCCGCGCTCGAGCGCGGTGAAGCCGGCGCGGAAGTGGTCGCCGTAGGCGCCCAGCACGTGCTCGCGCTTCAGGCGCAGCTCGCGCATCGCGTCGAAGTACTGCTGGTGGCGGCCGTGGCCGCCGGCGTTGCCGGCCTGCAGGAAGTCGAACAGGGTGTCGTCGACCTGGCCCAGCGCCTCGCCCAGCAGCGCGACCAGCCGCGACTGCGCGATCTCGGCGACCTGGTTCAGGGCCGCACGCACCACCGGACCGCCGGCACGGCGGCCGGCGAAATCCACCACGTTCTCGTTGCGCGGTGCGTGTTCCATAGGAGGATGAGCCAGAAGCGGTCTGGGGGGAGACGCGCGTGTAGGACAAGATAGCCGGCTGCTCTTAACCGGCCATGAGAAGAGGATCACAGTCCCTGCGTCGGGCACCGCGCTGCTAGAGTGCCCGGATGCCCGGACCCGATCAACCGACCCTCCGCGCGCTGGCCGAGCGCCGCTCCGTACCGTCCCGTCTGCTGGCCGAGCCGGCGCCCGACGAGGCCCACCTCGCCGAGCTGCTGCAGCTCGCCTCGCGGGTGCCCGACCACGGTGCGCTGGTGCCCTGGCGTTTCGTCACCCTCCGCGGCGACGCCCGCCTTGCCCTCGGCGAGGCACTCGCGGCGCGGGCGCGCGAGCGCGATCCGCAGGCCGCCGAGGCGGTCGTCGACAAGGCGCGGCGGCGCTTCAGCTTCGCGCCGCTGGTGGTCGCGGTCGTCGCCCGGCTGACGCCGGACCACAAGGTGCCGGAGTGCGAACAGCGGATGACCGCCGGCTGCGTCTGCTTCGCCCTGCTGCAGGCCGCACGGGGCGCCGGCTACGGTGCGCAGTGGCTGACCGGCTGGTCGGCCTACGACCGCCCCTTCCTCGCCCGCCTGGGCCTGGGCGAGCACGAGGAACTGGCCGGCTTCATCCACATCGGCACGCCCACGGACACACCTGACGAGCGCGAGCGTCCCGACGCCGCCGCGCTGACCCGCGCCTGGACCCCGGACTGAGCGGCATGACCCAACCGCTGTACCTGGTCGACGCCAGCCTCTACGTGTTCCGCGCCTGGCACGCGGGCGACCTCGACGCCGTCGACACCGACGGCCGCCCCGCCGGCGCCGTGCACGGCTTCGCGCGTTTCCTCCTCGAGTTCCTGGAACGGCAGCGTCCGCAGCGCATCCTGCTGGCCTTCGACGAGGCGCTGCGCACCGGCTTCCGCCACACCCTGTACCCGGCCTACAAGGCGAACCGGCCGCCGGCGCCGGAGGACCTGCGCCGCCAGTTCGCACACTGCCAGGCGCTCGGCCACGCGCTCGGGCTGACGGTGCTGGCCGATGCGCGCTACGAGGGCGACGACCTCATCGCCAGCGCGCTCACCCGCCTGCGCACCGACATCCCGCACGGGATCATCGTCTCCGCCGACAAGGACCTCTCCCAGCTCCTGCTCGGCGACGACGAGCAGTGGGACTACGGCCGCAACCTGCGCTGGCGCGCCCACGAGGTGAAGGCACGCTACGGCGTGCACGCGCACCAGATCGCCGATTTCCTGGGCCTCTGCGGCGACGCCATCGACAACATCCCCGGCGTGCCCGGCATCGGCGCCAAGACCGCGGCCGTGCTCCTCGCCCACTTCGGCAGCCTCGACGCCCTGCTCGCGCGCGTGGACGAGGTGCCCTACCTCCGCCTGCGCGGCGCGGCGACCTGCGCGCAGCGGCTGCGCGAGCACCGCGAGAGCGCGCTGCTGTCACGCGCGCTGGCGACACTGGCCCTGGACGCGCCGCTGCCGGCCGACTTCGGCCGCGCCGAGCGTCGCGCGGCCAACATGGATGCACTCGAGGGCCTCTGCGAGGGCCTGCGCTTCGGCCCGATGAGCCGGCGCCGGCTGCGCGAGGCCGCCGCCGGCTGACCTTCCCCCACCACCACGGGCGAGCGATGAGCGAGACCAAGACCCTCTGGCAGGGCGACTACCTGCGGATCAAGCGCCGCGGCACCTGGGAATACGTCGAACGCACCACGCCCAACGGCATGGCGGTGGTGCTGCTGGCGGTGACCCCCGACGACGAGGTGCTCTTCGTCGAACAGTACCGGGTGCCGATCGACGGCCGGACGATCGAGCTGCCGGCCGGTCTGGTCGGCGACATCCACGGCGACGAGTCGCTGGAACTCGCCGCCGAGCGCGAGCTCGAGGAAGAGACCGGCTGGCGCCCCGCGCACTGCGAGGTGCTGCTGGTCGCCCCGAGCACCGCCGGCCTCTCGAGCGAACGCGTCGCCTTCGTCCGCGCCACCGGCCTCACCCGCATCCACGCCGGCGGCGGCGACGCCAGCGAGGACATCACCGTCCACGCCATCCCCCGCGCCGAGGCCGGCGCCTGGCTCGCGTCCAAGCTGGCGGAGGGGTACTCGCTCGACGTCAAGGTGTGGAGCGGACTCTGGCTGATCGAGCACGGCCTGGGCGGCTGACGCAGGCGCCACCGCCCACTCCAACGAGCAACAGCCGCGGCTGCGCCGCCCCCCTCACCCCAGCCCTCCCCCGCAAGGGGGGAGGGAGCCGGTCGCGCCGGGCTGATCGCGGTGTCGGAAGTACCCACGCGCTTGCTTTCCGCCCCTTCCCCCCTTGCGGGGGAAGGCTGGGATGGGGGGAGGCGCGCAGCGCCACGGCGACGCCGATCAAGCAACAGCCGCGGCTGCGCCGCACCCCTCACCCCGGCCCTCCCCCGCAAGGGGGGAGGGAGCCGGTCGCGCCGGGCTGCTCGCGGTGTCGGAAGCAGCCGCTCGCTTCGCTTTCAGCCCCTTCCCCCCTTGCGGGGGAAGGTTGGGATGGGGGGAAGCGCGCAGCGCCACGGCGCCGCCGATCAAGCAACAGCCGCGGCTGCGCCGCGCCCCTCACCCAGCCCTCCCCCGCAAGGGGGGAAGGAGCCGGTCGCAGCACGCGGCAGCGATATCAGCAGTCCGTGCGCCCGGACATTCCGCTCAGCGGTACGAATCCGTCGCCCGCACCAGCGCCGCGGTGATCTCCGGCTCGAAGGCCGAATGCCCCGAGGCCGGGCAGATCTCGAGCCTCGCCTGCGGCCAGGCCTTGTGCAGGTCCCAGGCGTTGGCGACGGGGCAGACCACGTCGTAGCGGCCGTGGACGATGGTGCCGGGAATGTCGGCGAGCCGGTGCGCGTCGCGCAGGAGCTGGTCCTCGACTTCGAAGAAGCCGCCGTTGACGAAGTAGTGGCACTCGATCCGCGCGAACGCCAGCGCGAACCGCGCGTCCTCGTGCGAGGCCATGAAGTCCGGGTCCTGGTGCAGATGGCTGGTCGCCGCCTCCCACACCGACCAGCTCCGCGCCGCGGCCAGGCGCGTGGCCTCGTCGTCCGAGGTCAGCCGGCGGTGGTAGGCGGAGATGAGGTCGTGGCGCTCCACCGACGGGATCGGCTTGAGGTACTCGTCCCAGGCGTCCGGGAACAGGCGCGAGGCGCCTTCCTGGTAGAACCACTCCAGCTCCCAGCGCCGCAGCATGAAGATGCCGCGCACGACGAGCTCGGTGACCCGCTCCGGATGCGTCTCGGCGTAGGCCAGCGACAGGGTCGAGCCCCAGCTGCCGCCGAACACCTGCCAGCGCTCGATGCCCAGGTGCGCGCGCAGGCGCTCGATGTCGGCGACCAGGTCCCAGGTGGTGTTGTCGACGAGGTCGGCGTGCGGCGTGGAGGCGCCGGCGCCGCGCTGGTCGAACAGCACGATGCGGTAGACCTTCGGGTCGTGGAAGCGGCGCATCTTCGGGCTGCAGCCGCCGCCCGGCCCGCCGTGCAGGATCACCACCGGCTTGCCGTCCGGGTTGCCGCACTGCTCGTAGGCCAGCGTGTTCCGCGCATCGACCTGCAGGCGGCCGCTGTCGAAGGGTTCGATCTCGGGGTACAGCACGTCGCTCATCGGAGCTCCTGGTGTCGGGAAACGTCGGCGCCGACGCGCGTCAGTCGACCAGCTTCCCGGGGTTGAGGATGCGGTGCGGGTCGAACACCGCGCGGATGCCCTGCATCAGCGCGATCTCCGCCGCGCCGCGGGTGTGGTGGAGGTAGGGCTTCTTGAGCAGGCCGACGCCGTGCTCGGCCGAGATGCTGCCGCCGTGGCGCTCGATCACCTCGCCGAGCAGCGCGGTCACCCGGCCACATTCCTCGACGAAGGCCGGGTGCGCCAGCCCCTCGGGCTTGAGGATGTTGATGTGCAGGTTGCCGTCGCCGATATGGCCGAACCACACCACCTCGAAGTCCGGGTATTCGCGCGCGATCAGCGCCTGCGCCTCGGCCATGAAGGCCGGCACCGCCGAGATCCGCACCGAGACGTCGTTCTTGTACGGCAGGTGCGGCGCCAGGCTCTCGGAGATGCCCTCCCGCAGTTTCCAAAGGTCGGCGTTCTGCGCCTGGCTCTGGCCGATCACGCCATCCAGCAGCAGGCCCTCCTCCGCGCAGGCCTCGAACGCGGCCAGCGCGTCGGTCTCGGCCGCGCCGACGGCATCGAACTCGCACACCACGTAGAACGGCGCCTCGGTCTCGAACGGCCGCTGCGCGCCGTGCGCGAGCACGTGCGCCAGCGCGCGGTCGGTGAAGAACTCGAACGCGCTCAGCGCCACCTGCGCGCGGAACGCGGCGAACACGCGCATGATCGCCGCGGCGTCCGGCAGCGCCAGCACCATCACCTTGGGATCGGCCGGCGGCTCGGTCAGCACCAGCGTCGCCTCGACGACGATGCCGAGCGTGCCCTCGGCGCCGATGAACAGGTGGCGCAGGTCGTAGCCGGTGGCGTTCTTGACCAGGCCGCGGTTGAGCTCGAGCACCTCGCCGGTGCCGGTCACGACCTTGAGCCCGGCGACCCAGTCGCGGGTCATGCCGTAGCGCAGCACCTTGATGCCGCCGGCGTTGGTGCCGACGTTGCCGCCGATCTGGCTCGAGCCCTTGCTGGCGAAATCGACCGGATAGAACAGGCCGCGCTCGCGCGCCGCGTTCTGCACCGCCTCGGTGACCATGCCGGCCTGCACGGTGAGCGTGCGGTCGATGGGGTCGAAGGCGAGCAGGCGGTTCATGCGGTCCAGCGCGACCACGACCTCGCCGCCCGGCGCCACCGCGCCGCCCGACAGGCCGGTGCGCCCGCCGGAGGGCACCAGCGCCACGCGGTGCTCGATCGCCCAGCGCACCACGGCCTGCACCTCGGCCACGCTCGCCGGCAGCACGATGGCCGACGGCGCCGGCGCCACCTGCCGGGTCCAGTCGCGGCCGTAGTGTTCGAGGTCTGCGGGGTCGGTGAGGACGCGGGCGGCGTCGGTGCAGGCGCGGAGCGCGTCCAGCGCGGCGGGGGCGAGGTCGGTGTTCGGCATCCGCCCAGTCTAGCGCCGCCTCCACGGAGCGGCAGACCGCCTCTGGCATAGTGGCCGGCCCCTCGTTTCCCGCCCTCCGCCATGCTGCGTACGTCGTTTCCGAAGTCCGAGATCAAGGTCCTGCTGCTGGAGGGCGTCAGCGCCAGCGCGGTCGAGGCGTTCCGGCAGGCCGGCTACACGCGTGTGGAGCACCACCCCAAGGCGCTGGCCGAGGACGCGCTGACCGCGGCGCTGGCCGACGCGCACATCGTCGGCATCCGCTCGCGCACCCACCTCACCGCCGCGGTGCTCGACGCCGCGCCGCGGCTGATGGCGATCGGCTGCTTCTGCATCGGCACCAACCAGGTGGACCTCGGCCACGCCCAG
Organism: Coralloluteibacterium stylophorae; assembly: GCF_018122625.2. Taxonomy (GTDB): domain Bacteria; phylum Pseudomonadota; class Gammaproteobacteria; order Xanthomonadales; family Xanthomonadaceae; genus Coralloluteibacterium; species Coralloluteibacterium stylophorae. The sequence goes on from NZ_JAGQFT020000003.1 coordinate 212,872, forward strand.
CGCGCCGGCATCCCGGTATTCAACGCGCCCTACTCCAACACCCGCAGCGTGGCCGAGCTGGTGATCGCCGAGGCGATCATGCTGATGCGCCGGATCCCGGAGAAGAACGCGCAGTGCCACCGCGGCGGCTGGTCCAAGTCCGCCGCCGGCAGCTACGAGGTGCGCGACAAGGTGCTGGGCATCGTCGGCTATGGCCACATCGGCACCCAGGTCGGCGTGCTCGCCGAGAGCCTCGGCATGCGCGTGATCTTCCACGACATCGAGACCAAGCTCGCGCTCGGCAACGCGCGCGCGGCGGCCGGGCTCGACGACCTCCTCGCCCGCGCCGACATCGTCACCCTGCACGTGCCCGAGACCGCGGCCACCCACGGCATGATCGGCGCGGAGCAGCTGCGCCTGATGAAGCCCGGCGCGCGCCTCGTCAACGCTTCGCGCGGCACCGTGGTCGACATCGACGCGCTCGCCGCGGCGCTGCGCGCGGAGCACCTGGCCGGCGCGGCGATCGACGTGTTCCCGGTCGAGCCCACCGCCAACAACGAGCCCTTCGTCTCGCCGCTGATCGGGATGGACAACGTGATCCTCACCCCGCACGTCGGCGGCAGCACCGGCGAGGCGCAGGAGAACATCGGCCTGGAGGTCGCGGCCAAGCTGCTGCGCTACAGCGACAACGGCTCGACCCTGTCGGCGGTGAACTTCCCCGAGGTCTCCCTGCCCGAGCACGCCGGCAGCCGCCGCCTGCTGCACATCCACCGCAACGTGCCCGGCATGCTGACCCGCATCAACGAGGCCTTCTCGGCGAACGGCGTCAACATCGACGGCCAGTACCTGCAGACCCGCGGCGAGGTCGGCTACGTGGTCATCGACGTCTCCGCCGACGCCGAACGCGCCCAGGCCCTGCGCGCGGACCTGGCCGCGATCGAGGGCACGCTGCGGACGCGGATCCTGTACTGACGCCAGGCCGGGGCCGCCGCGTCCGACGCCGGCACTTGCCTGTCCGCAGGCTGCAGCCGGCGCTGGCCGGCATGCCCCTGCGGGAGGCGGAAACGTCCACGGATCGCGCTTGACGCATCCGCCGCGCCGGGTGGAGACTCGGTGGCAAGGAGCGTCGAAACTCCTCACAGAGCGGTCCCCACCTCCGTCAAACCGGTGGGTTTTTTGTGCCCGTGGTTTTCCTGCGGGCGCAGACCGACGCGATGCCTGCGTCGGGAGGGCGGCTAATACAACACCCTCCGGGGAAATACGCCCGCCGGCTCTGTGCGGTTTCGAACCTCCCGACTTCCCGTCCGCCGTGCCCGGCGGGCGGCCACTTCATGGAATGAGGATGGGACGATGGCGAACCGCGAACCGAACGATCTGCAGATGCCGGGCTACTTCCTTCCGGAGGCCGGCCAGTTCCGGCTGAAGAAACTGCGCGACCACATGGTGTTCCTCTCGCATCTGGCGCAACCGCGCACCTTCGACGAGGACAGCGAATACGCGCCCGGGATCCGGCTGGATGAACTGGCCGTCTGCCTGGAACTGCTGGCCGAACAGGCCGAACTGGTACTGGCCGAGGTGACGTGGCCGGCGTTCCGGGGCGAGGACGGGGACGCCCCCGGATCCGGATCCGGCCCGAGCCAGGAGGCGGCAGATGAAGCCGCAGCCGCGACGGATGCCCCCGCAGGCCCGCCCCCCGGCATCACCCTGGACCAGATCGACGAACTGAACCGCCTGATCCAGACGATCTCCGCCCTCGGCGACGCCGTGGCAGCCAGCGGCAGCACCGAGCTGGCCGACGCGACGCTTCCGGCACTGGGCGAGACGATCTTCGACAGCGCGCAGGCGGTGCGCGACATCCTCGACCGGATCGAAGCGCAGCGCGCCGCCCCGGCCACACCCCCACAGGGCCGGGTGCGCGAAGAGCGCGCCGTCTACCAAGCCCGGCTCACGTGCTGCAGCAGCTGATCCGATAGCGAGCCCGAGCCATGGCCGCCGTGTGCGGCCATGGCGACGGAGGGCGGAGGATCGTCAACCTGCCCGGGCCCAATGCAGGGAGACGTCACATGCCAGAGAGTTCTACTTCCGAGGTGTCTGCCAGGTGGGAGAGCTTACGGGAGAGCTTACGGACCGTGCCGACATCCACCTTGCCGACGGCGAGGCTGAGGTCGCGCCCGGCGCCGAGGATGGCGTCGCCGCCGGTGGTGAGGGGGCTGGTGGCTTGGGCTCCGAGGCATCCTCCGGCCCAGACAGGGCCTGCTGCTCAGCGCTGCATTCCGTCCTGCTGGAGCGGCGCCGCCAGGGCCCGCTCTTCCCGCGTCGGCGGGGCGCTGGCCGCAGCGTGGAAAACCTGGCCGATCGCGCTCTTCGAGAGGTCGCTCAATGCCTCGCGAAGCGCCGCCTGGTCCCCGGTCCGGGCAGCGGCGAGCAGTGCTTCGAGCGGAGCGGCCGGGGAGCCGTCGACACCCTCGCCGGCGAGCGATGCCGCGCGCTCGAGCGGGAGGGCGCGATCCATGGCAGCGCGGGTGTCGGGGCCGACGATGCCGTCCGCCTCCAGCCCGTGCGCACGCTGGAGGGCGCGGACGGCCTCTCCGGTGCGGGGCCCGAACACGCCGTCGCTCTGCAAGGGCACGCCGTGTGCGTCGCCGAAGCCGAGTTCGATCAGCGTCGACTGCAGCGCGCGGACATCTTCGCCCCGGTCGTTCTCACGGAGGTGCCCATGCGCGGCGGTCGACTGCGCGGGCGCCAGATCGTGCGTGCCCATGCGGCGCTGTTCGCCGTGCTCGCCGTCGGCATGGCGCACGACGTCCGACTGCCGCGGCAGCTCGGCCTGGATCACGTCGTCGAAGGTTTCGGCAACCGCGCCTGGTACGCCACCGCCGTGATCCGGCGCGCGATCTCCGCCTTGTTCCAGGACGAAGCGCGCTTCGACGAAGCGCGTGTAGCCGTCGAGCAACGGCATGACCTTGTCCTCGGACAGGGCGAGGCCGCCGAAGTCCAGGCTCGGACCGTCATGGTGATACTTGTAGATGTAGGCCTCGTCCTGGCCGCGCCGCGTCGCCAGCTCGCGATTGTCGAGGTAGTGGGCAACGAGCGCCCGCGCCTGGCTCTGGACATCGAAGCGATTCTGATCGGTCAGGCCATAGGCAATCCCGGTGTCACGCACGAACTGCCCGAGACCAGACGCTGAGGTTGTACCGGCAGCTGCGTCGGGGTTGAACCCCGACTCGATCCGAGCGATGGCGAGTACATGGGCCGTATCCCTGGCACCCAGACCCGCGTCGCGCGATGCATCGAGCAGATGATCGATCACTCGCGACTGTACCTCTGCGCTGGCATCGCCCCAGATGCGCGAGTTGCCTGCGAGGCGGCCTTCCCGGCGCTCGATCGGATCCAGATAGTGGCTGTCCTGCGCGACCTGCTCCGCCCGATAGGCGCCCCCCTTCCGCTGGATCAAGTCCGCGTAGATCTCATCTTGCATCCCTGCACTCCCTTCGACACTTGAAGCGGAACCTCATCCATGGCACCCCGGCGATCGGACCGGACCGGCTGCATCTAGAGCTCGGATTCGACCTCGTCCTTTCGGGTATTTCGATGAAGCAGGCGTCCTGGCGCACCTGGATAGTCGATCCTCGGGTGCTCCAATCCGCGTTCGCCGAGCAGCCGATCGTACTCCTCATTATTCGGACGCAACTCCGCCCCGGTTCCAAGGTGCGGAGGCACGCTCTTGTTCAACGGCGCTCCCGAGGAGCCATAGACGAACATCCATTCGCACACCTTGCAGCCAATGGGAGATTCGCCGTACTCCACGACCAGGTACTGGTCACCATTGTCGGCAGCGGCACATCCCATACCGACCGGCACGTACAGATCCATTCCCTCGGGCCTCGGCAGCACAGCGGGAACCGCGCCGTCGCCTCGCATCGCACGCACGTCCGCGCCTCGGGTGTCCAGCCTGTAGTGCACGCCTCCACACTCGATCTGCAGGCCTTCCCGAGCGGGATGTTCGGCGCCTGGCGACGCCATCGACACCGGCTCGGTGCCGGCAGATGTCGCACCTACGGATCCCGAACAGGCGCCTGCCAGCAGCAGGATGAGCGGCGGGGCCGCAGCAAGCATGATCTTCAAGGTGACCTCCATGATCACGTGGACGGGAGACGTCGGTCGCAGCGGGTCGACATCCCGGGACGCCTTCCCGACGCCACACGGGTGCACGAGGGAATGGCAATGACGATAATGCGATTGGGCGCATCCGCACGCGCCGCGGGCGCTGCGCGCGCCGAGGAGCGCGACCGGACAAAGGGGGAACCGGCTGGCCTGCGCACCGCTCCCATGCCTGCCGCGGCAGGCCGGCTCGACAGCGATCCCCGGTGGCCTCGGATGAACTCGTCCGCCCCGCACCGCCGCTGCCAGCGCAGGGCTTTCCCGAAGACGCAGCTCTGCTGGCCGCGGTGTCCGCCGTGCGCACCCGCACCGCCATCTGCCCATCCGGCACCCGGCGATCCCCACGTCGCTGGCGGCCGCCGATTCCGCGGCGAGGCCCGTGTGCGCCTCCGCAGCTGCTGCATCGGCTCGCCTTCCGTGCGCCATACCGACTCCCTGTCGTTGCGCGGCATCGCGCCGCGCCGTCCGCCGTGGCGCCGAGTGTCGCCCATTCGCCGATCCGGCGCGAGCGCATCGCTTGCGGTCGACCGGGACGCCGGCCACACAACGCAAAAAGCCCGCCGAGGCGGGCTTCCTGTCGATCCATGGGATCGTCGAGTCTCGAAGATGGTCGGGACGGCCGGATTCGAACCGACGACCCTCTGCCCCCCAGGCAGATGCGCTACCAGACTGCGCTACGCCCCGATCGCAAGACTCGCTTCCCGCGTGGGGAACGCGGAGGCGGGAGTATACAGGCCCGAGCGCGGCATGAGGAGGAGGAATCGCCCATTCCCGCCGATGCGGCGTCGCGGAGCCGTTCTTCGCGCTGTGTGCGGGGCGAAGCGCGCCTGTGGGGGCGAAGCGCCGTCGTTCCGCACCTTCGGCGCTGCTGCGCCGCTCAGCGCCGCAGCAGGTGCAGCACTTCCTCGAGTTCCAGGCGGACCTGGTGGACGATCTGCGCCGACATCGCCGACTCGCTGCGCCCGGCCTCGCCCTCGAGGCGCTGGCGGGCGCCGCCGATGGTGTAGCCCTCCTCGTAGAGCAGGCCGCGGATCTGGCGGATCATCAGCACGTCGTGGCGCTGGTAGTAGCGCCGGTTGCCGCGGCGCTTGGCCGGCTTGAGGCTGGGGAACTCGGTCTCCCAGTAGCGCAGCACGTGCGGCTTGACGTCGCATAGCTCGCTGACCTCACCGATGGTGAAGTAGCGCTTGGCCGGGATCGGCGGAAGCTCGCGATTACTGCCCGGATCCAGCATAGGCTTCCACCCGCTCCTTCAGTTTCTGTCCCGGCCGGAACGTCACCACGGTGCGCGCGGAGATCGGGATCTCCTCGCCGGTCTTGGGGTTGCGGCCCGGGCGTTCGTTCTTGCGGCGCAGGTCGAAGTTGCCGAAGCCCGACAGCTTGATCTGCTGCCCGCGCTCGAGCGACTCGCGCAGCGCGTTGAAGAATGCGTCGACGAATTCCTTCGCCTCGCGCTTGTTGAGGCCGACTTCCTCGAAGAGTCGTTCGGCCATCTCCGCCTTGGTCAGTGCCATGCCGCGCCCCCTGTTGCTCAGCCGCGGATCGTCGCGCCGTGGCGGTCGGCCAGTGCAGCCACCGCCGACGCCACCGCCGAGTCGATCTCGCGATCGGTCAGAGTGCGCGAAACGTCTTGCAGAATCAAGCCCATAGCGAGGCTCTTGCAACCGGTCTCGACGCCCTTGCCGACGTAGCGGTCGAACAGGACGACCTCGCGCAGGACCGGTCCCACCGCCTCGCGCAGGGTGGCCTCGACCGCCGCCCAGGGCAGGTCGTCCGGCGCCACCACGGCCAGGTCGCGACGGACCGAGGGGAAACGCGACAGCGCCTGCGCAGCCGGCAGGCGACGCGGCGCGACGGCGTCCAGGTCGATCTCGAAGGCCACGACCTCGCCATCCAGGTCGAGCGCATGCAGCAGCCGCGGATGCAGGTGGCCGATCCAGCCGATCGGCGTGCCGTCGCGCAGGATCTCCGCCGACCGGCCGGGATGCAGCCATTCGACCTGTGCCGGGCGGAACTCGACCGGCCGCGCCGCGCCCAGCGCCAGCAGCGTCTCCAGGTCGCCGCGGACATCGTAGAAGTCGACCTCGCGCGCCTGCCCGGCCCACTGTTCGCGGCGGGCGGATCCCGTCGCCACCGCCGCCAGGCGCGGGGTCTCGACCGGCGCGGCACCGGACTCGGCGCCCGGCGCGAACACGCGGCCGATCTCGAACAGGCGCACGCGCGCCTGCTGCCGCGCGCGGTTGGCACGCAGCGATTCGACCAGGCCCGGCAGCAGCGCCGGGCGCATCACGCCCAGCTCGGCGGTGAGCGGGTTGGCGAGGGCGACGGTGTCGCGGTCCATGCCCCACGTCGCCAGCACCGCGGCGTCGAGGAAGGCGTAGTCGATCGCCTCGAGGTAGTCGCGGGCCACGAGCTGGCGGCGCAGGTCGGACTCCGGCAGGCGCGCCTCGCTGGGCGCGGCCAGCCGGATCTCGCCGGCGGGGATCCGGGTCGGGATCGCGCCGTAGCCGTGGATGCGGGCGATCTCCTCGATGAAGTCCTCCTCGATGGCGATGTCGAAGCGGCTGCTCGGCGCCAGCACGGCCCAGCCGGCGTCGCTCGCCTCGACCCGCATGCCGAGGGCGCGCAGGATGCGCTCGACCTCGGCATCCGCCACCCCGAGCCCGAGCACGCGCGCCAGGCGCGCGCGGCGCAGGGTCACCGGCACCGGACGCGGCAGGTCCTGCGCGCGCTCGGCCTCGACCACCGGCCCGGCCTCGCCGCCGGCCAGCTCCAGGACCAGGCGCGTGGCGCGCTCGATCGCCAGCCGCGGCAGCGCCGGATCGACGCCGCGCTCGAAGCGGTGCGCCGCGTCGGTGTGCATGCCGAAGCGGCGGGCGCGGCCGATGATCGCGGCCGGTGCGAAATGCGCGGCCTCCAGCAGCACGTTGCGGCTGGCGCCGGTGACGCGCGAGTCCCAGCCGCCCATGACGCCGGCCAGGGCGAGCGGCCCGCGCGCGTCGGCGATCAGGAGGTCCTGCGGCTGCGGCGCCACCGTGCGCTCGTCGAGCAGCTTGACCGTCTCGCCCTCGCGCGCGTGGCGCGCGCCCACCGGGCCGTCGATGGCGTCGGCGTCGAAGGCGTGCATCGGCTGGCCGAGTTCGAGCATGACGTACTGGGTGACGTCGACCAGCAGCGACACCGGACGGATGCCGGAGCGGCGCAGGCGCTCGGCCATCCACAGCGGTGTGCGCGCGGCGGGGTCGATGCCGTGGACGATGCGGCCGACGTAGCGCGGGCAGTCGGCGCCGGCCTCCAGCCGCACCTCGGGCGCGGCGTCGATCGTCGCCGGCACCGGCTCGATGTCGAGCGCACGCACCTGGCCGCCGAGCGCGGCGGCCGCGTCGTGGGCGATGCCGCGCAGCGAGAAGCAGTCGGCGCGGTTCGGCGTCAGCTTGAGCTCGACCACGCAGTCGGGCAGGCCGAGATAGTCGGCCAGGGCCGTGCCGACCGGCGCGTCGGCCGGCAGTTCCATCAGCCCGGCGGCGTCCTGGTCGAGGCCGAGCTCACGCGCCGAGCAGAGCATGCCGCTGGACTCGACGCCGCGCAGTTTCGCCGCGCGGATCTCCACGCCGCCCGGCAGCACCGCGCCGATCCTGGCCAGCGGCGCCTTCAGCCCGGGCCGTGCGTTGGGCGCGCCGCAGACGATGGTGAGCGTCTCGTCGCCGGCGGCCACGCTGCAGACCTGCAGGCGGTCGGCCTCCGGGTGCGGCCGGCACTCGACCAGCTCGGCCACGACCACGCCCTCCAGCCCGGCGCCCAGCTCGGTCGCCTCCTCCACCTCCAGCCCGATCGCGGTCAGCGCCTCGAGCAGGCGCTCGCGCGGCGCGTCGGTGGGGATGTGTTCGCGGAGCCAGGATTCGGGGAATTTCATGGTGGGAGGCCGGGAAAGCGGGAAAGGAGGAGCGGGAATCGGGAATCGGGAATTGGAGGCCGCTCACGCTGGCAGGCCCCGCTTGGGGCGCCGCGCCTCGTCACAACCTCGAGGTCCCGATTCCCCATTCCCTCTTCCCGCAGTTTCGCGCTCAGGCGAACTGCCGCAGGAACCGCGTGTCGTTCTCGAAGAACGCGCGGAGGTCGTTGACGCCGTAGCGCAGCATCGCGAAGCGCTCGACGCCCATGCCGAAGGCGAAGCCGGTGTAGCGCTCGGGGTCGACGCCGCAGGCGCGCAGCACGTTGGGGTGCACCATGCCGCAGCCGAGCACCTCCAGCCAGCGGGTGGAGCCGTCCGGCTGCTGCCAGGCGATGTCGACCTCGGCCGAAGGCTCGGTGAAGGGGAAGTAGCTCGGCCGGAAGCGCATCTCGAAATCGCGCTCGAAGAAGGCGCGCACGAACTCCGCCAGCGTGCCCTTGAGGTCGGCCATGCTCGAGGTCTCGTCGACCAGCAGGCCCTCGCACTGGTGGAACATCGGCGTGTGGGTCTGGTCGGAGTCGGAGCGGTAGACCTTGCCGATCGCGATCATGCGCACCGGCGGCGCGTGCCGCTGCAGGTAGCGCACCTGCACCGGCGAGGTGTGGGTGCGCAGCAGGCGCCCGTCGGGAAAGTAGAAGGTATCGTGCATCGCCCGCGCCGGGTGGTGCGGCGGGAAGTTCAGCGCCTCGAAGTTGTGCCAGTCGTCCTCGATCTCCGGGCCGTCGGCGCGCTCGTAGCCGAGCCTGGCGAAGATGTCGGCCATGCGCTCGATCGTGCGCGATACCGGATGGATGCCGCCGGTGCCGGCGTCGCGCCCGGGCAGGGTCACGTCGATGCGCTCGGCCGCCAGGCGCGCATCCAGCGCCGCCTGCTCGAGCGCGGTGCGGCGCTCAGCGATCGCGGCACCGACCGCGTCGCGCGCGCGGTTGACCGCCTCGCCGGCGGCCTTGCGCGCCTCGGGCGGAAGGCCGCCGAGGGTCTTGAGCTGGGCGGTGATCGTGCCCTGCTTGCCGAGCAGGCCGACGCGCAGCGCGTCGAGGGCCTGGAGGTCCTTGGCCGTGGCGATGTCGTCCAGGGCGCCGCGGGTCAGGGTGTCGATGTCGCTCATGCAAGCCGCCTTCGTGTCGCGCCTCGTGCGCGATGGGGTGCCGGAAACGAACATGGGGAAGAGCTTGCGCCCTTCCCCATGCGTCGGACGCCTGCGCGTCCCGGATGTCGCCGCACGGAAGGCTCGAGGGCCTGCCGCCACGGGGACCTCCGCATTACGCCGCGAGTGCGCTCTTCGCCTTCTCCGCGAGCTGGCCGAAGCCGGCCGCGTCGTGCACCGCGATGTCGGCCAGCACCTTGCGGTCGAGGCCGATGCCGGCCTTGGACAGGCCGTTCATGAAGCGGCTGTAGCTCAGGCCGTGCAGGCGGGCCGCCGCATTGATGCGGGTGATCCACAGGCTGCGAAAGTTGCGCTTCTTCTGCTTGCGGCCGATGTAGGCGTACTGCAGCGCCTTGGTGACCGCCTGCTTGGCGACGCGGAAGACCTTGCGACGGGCGTTGTAGTAGCCGCGCGCGGACTTGATGACCTTCTTGTGGCGGCGACGTGCGGTGACGCCACGCTTGACTCGTGCCATGACTTAGATCCTCGACTCAGAGATACGGAAGCATGCGGTCCAGACGGCCGGCGTCCTCGGCGCGGACGTGGTTCGTCCCGCGCAGGTTGCGCTTCCGCTTGGTGCTCTTCTTGGTGAGGATGTGGCTCTTGAAGGCGTGGCCGGCCTTGTACTTCCCGGAAGCGGTCTTCCGGAAACGCTTGGCCGCCGCCCGGTTGGTCTTGATCTTGGGCATTGTCGTGTCCTGACGTGTTCTTCGTGACTGGCGAGGGGCGGTGGCGCGGGGCCACGCTTTCCGTCCTGCCCATGCCGGCTTGTAGGCCATGCGCGACGCGCACGGCGGGTCCATAAACGAACGACCCGGTCGAGACCGGGCCGCGCATTATGCCGGGCAGCATGGCCCGGCGCAATTCGCGAGGGGGCCGGCCGTCGGGCCGGCGGCGCCTCAGGTCTTCTTCTTCGGCGCGATCATCATCACCATCTGCCGCCCTTCCAGGCGCGGGCGCTGCTCGATGACCACCTCTTCGCCGAGGTCGGCCTCGATCTTCTGCGCCATGGCCAGACCCAGCTCCTGGTGCGCCATCTCGCGGCCGCGGAAGCGGATGTTGACCTTGACCTTGTCGCCTTCCTCGATGAAGCGGCGCAGGTTGCGCAGCTTGATGTCGTAGTCGCCGGAGTCGGTCGTCGGCCGGAACTTGAGCTCCTTGAGCTCGACCTGCTTCTGCTTCTTCTTGGCCGCGGACGCCTTCTTCTGCGCCTCGAACTTGAACTTGCCGTAGTCCATGATCCGGCAGACCGGCGGATCGGCGTTGGGCTGGATCTCGACGAGGTCGAGCCCGTCCTCCTCGGCCAGGCGCAGCGCATCGTCGCGCGAAAGCACGCCGACCATCTCGCCGTCCGCCCCGATCACGCGCACGCGCGGCACGCGGATCTCCAGGTTCTTGCGGTTCTGCTTCTCGGTACTGATTCGTGAATCCTCTTGGGGTGTCAGGACGGGCGCCCCCGAGGCGCCCGGCATCTACATCATCAGGGGACCGGCTGCGGCGCCGACTCTGCGCGCAGGCGTGCGGAGAATGCGTCAATGGGCATGCTGCCCAGATCCTCTCCCGCCCGCGTGCGCACCGCGACGGTGCCGTTCTCGCGCTCACGGTCCCCGATCACCAGCAGATAGGGGACGCGCTGCAGCGTATGGGCGCGGATCTTATAGCCGATCTTCTCGTTCCGCAAATCGGCCTCAACCCGGAATCCTTGATTTGCAAGGCTTTTCCGAGCCGCCTCGACCGCCTCCGCCTGGGCGTCGGTGATGTTGAGGACCACCGCCTGCACCGGCGCGAGCCAGGCCGGGAACTGCCCGGCGTGATGCTCGATCAGGATGCCGATGAAGCGCTCCATCGAGCCCACGATCGCCCGGTGCAGCATGACTGGATGCCGGCGCTGCGAATGCTCGTCGACGTACTCCGCGCCGAGTCGGCCCGGCATCATGAAGTCCACCTGCATCGTGCCGAGCTGCCAGGTGCGGCCGATGGCGTCGCGCAGGTGGTACTCGATCTTCGGGCCGTAGAACGCGCCCTCGCCCGGCAGTTCCTGCCACTCGACGCCGCAGGTGCCCAGCGCCGAACGCAGCGCGGACTCGGCCTTGTCCCAGGTCGCGTCGTCGCCGAGGCGCGAGTCCGGGCGCAGCGCGATCTTGACCTGGATGTCGGAGAAGCCGAAGTCCGAGTAGACCTTGAGCGCCTGCCGATGGAAGGCGGTCACCTCGGCCTCGATCTGCTCCTCGGTGCAGAACACATGCCCGTCGTCCTGGGTGAAGCCGCGCACGCGCAGGATGCCGTGCAGCGCGCCGGAGGGCTCGTTGCGATGGCAGGCGCCGAACTCGCCGTAGCGGATCGGCAGGTCGCGGTAGCTGTGCAGGCCGGCATTGAACACCTGCACGTGGCCCGGGCAGTTCATCGGCTTCAGCGCATAGGTGCGCTTCTCCGACTCGGTGAAGAACATGTTCTCCTTGTAGTTGTCCCAGTGCCCGGACTGCTTCCACAGCGAGACGTCGAGCACCTGCGGGCAGCGCACCTCCTGGTAGCCGGAGTCACGGTAGACGCCGCGCATGTACTGCTCGACCACCTGCCAGATCGCCCAGCCCCTGGGATGCCAGAAGATCAGGCCCGGGCCTTCCTCCTGCAGGTGGAACAGGTCCTGCTGCTTGCCGATGCGGCGGTGGTCGCGCTTCTCGGCCTCCTCGATCCGCTGGATGTAGGCGGCGAGCTGCTTCTTGTCCGCCCAGGCCGTGCCGTAGATGCGCTGCAGCTGCTCGTTCTTGGCGTCGCCGCGCCAGTAGGCGCCGGAGATGCGGGTGAGCTTGAACGACTTCAGGAAGCGCGTGTTCGGCACGTGCGGGCCGCGGCACATGTCCACGTATTCCTCGTGGTAGTACAGGCCCATCTGCGTCTCGTCGGGCATGTCCTCGATCAGGCGCAGCTTGTAGTCCTCGCCGCGCGCCCGGAACACCTCGATGACCTCGGCCCGCGGCGTCATCTTCTTGATGACGTCGTAGTCCTTCTCGATCAGCTCCGCCATGCGCGCCTCGATCGCGGCCAGGTCCTCGGGCGTGAACGGACGCTCGTACCAGATGTCGTAGTAGAAGCCCTCCTCGATCACCGGGCCGATGACCATCTTCGCCGTCGGATACAGCTGCTTGACGGCGTGGCCGACTAGGTGCGCGCAGGAGTGGCGGATGATCTCGAGCCCGGCCTCGTCCTTGGGCGTGATGATCTGCAGGCTGGCGTCGTGGTCGATGCGGTCGACGGCGTCGACCAGGCGCCCGTCGACGCGGCCGGCGACCGTGGCCTTGGCCAGGCCGGGGCCGATGGACTGGGCGACATCCAGCACCGAGACAGGATGGTCGAACTCGCGGCGGCTGCCGTCGGGAAGCGTGATCGTGATCATGGGGACCTTGCGTGGACGACGCGCCGCAGCGTGGCGCGCATCGGGGAGCGGATGGGGCGAGCGAGGACGCGCCGACCGTGCGGCGGCGCGGGAGGATTCAGCGCTGGATGGCGGTAGTGCTCATGTCGCACGCTCGACCCGGGATCGCCCTCGGGCCACCTCTCCTTCGCGCGCGGCGGCATGCCGCGCAGGTCGCGAAAACCTATGGGCCGCCCGGCGCAGTGTCAACGCCACGGCGGAAACGAAAAACCCGGCGCGCGGCCGGGCTGTTCGCGATCACCTTCGGCCCTCGGCCGGAGGTGGTGGGCGGTACAGGGTTCGAACCTGTGACCCCTACCATGTCAAGGTAGTGCTCTACCGCTGAGCTAACCGCCCGCTTGTCCCGCAGTGCCATGCGGGCCGCGCAGTCTAGCACCACGCTGCAGCAGCCGACAATCACCCGAATGCAGCCGTGCGGCGCTTCGCCAGCGCGATATGCTTCCGCGTCGCCCGCAAGCTCCCGCATACGCCCGCCACCATCCACGATCGATGTCACTATCCACACCCTCCCTCGACAAGGACATCCTGATCGGCGGCTGCAATCGCCTTCCGATCCTGATCGATTACTTGCGATTGATCGCCGAGGTGCAAGCGCTCCCCACGGACTTCTGGGGGAGCCGGGGCGGCCGCGTCGGGGTCCATCGCGCTGCCGAGGCGGTGTTCCTACGCGGCTACGCGCCCGCCGAAGGCGACAAGCCGATCGAGGACCGCCCTGCTCTCGAGCACACGCCGTACATCCGCCATCTGATCAAGGAAGTCGTGCCAGCTCGTGCGCAGCGCTGCCTGCTGGCAAAGCTTCACGCAGGTGCCCGGATCCCGCTGCATATGGATCGGGGCAACTACTTCCGCGCCACGATCCGGGTGCACTTCCCGGTTCAGACAGACCCGAGCGTGATCATGTACGCCCGCGGCCACGCCTACACGATGCGTCCGGGGGAAGTCTGGGCGCTGAACAATTCGAACCTACATGCCGTTCTCAACGATTGGGACCAGCCGCGCACGCATCTGATCTGCGATTTCCTGCCGGATCCGGCGCTACTGGATCTACTCGGGCGCGGTGAACGCGACCTCGGCAGGACCGCGCACGAGCTGGACGATCGCGTCCGTGCGCCGCACCAGGCCTGACCTGCTCGTCGCGCCGACCTTCGTCTTCCTGCACCTGCACAAGTCCGCGGCACCTTCGTCAACAGGTTCCTCGCCGCAACCATTCCTGGCATCCGGCAGGTGGGCTACCACCTGCCCTACAGCCATGCCCCCGCCGCAGCGCATGCCCTTCCGGTTCTGGGGACGGTGCGCAATCCGTGGGCCTACTACGTCTCCTGGTACGCCTTCCAGTCGGCGATGCCGACGCCGAATCCCCTGTTCCGTTTGGTCAGCGACGAGGGGCGCCGCGATTTCGCTCAGACGCTCCGCGACCTGCTTGCCTTGGAAAGCAGCGAAGGCATCCGTCGGCTCCGCGCTGTCCTGCCAGAGCGCTTCCCCGGGCGCGGGCTCAATCTCACGAGGGAATGCGTCACAAGCTGGCAGGACACCGGTGTTGGCTTCTACAGCTTCCTCTATCGCCGCATGTATGCAGGATGCACGAACCTCAGCCTCCTCGGGACCGACGACCTGCGTGCCGGGCTGGCGCGGTTCCTCGTCGCGAACGGCATTCCGCTCACCGAGCTTCAGCGCGAGCGACTCGAAGCCGCTCCGCCGGCAAACACGAGCCGACACGCCCACTACAGCAGGTACTACGATGCTGACCTGCGGGATCTGGTCGCCGAACGCGATGCGGACCTGATCCGCACGCACGACTACCGCTTCGAGTGCATGAACGAAGCGTAGGGATCGACGCGTACGCAGTCAGGCCTTCAGCGTCGCCGCCTTGATCTTCTGGATCTGGTCGCGGACGCGGGCGGCGTCCTCGAACTCGAGGTCCTGGGCGTGCTTGTACATGCGCTGCTCGAGCTGCTTGATGCGCCCGGCGAGCTGGGCCGGCGAGAGCGCGGCGTAATCCTCGCGCTCCTCGGCCACCGCCGCGCCCTTCTTGCGCCCGCGCCCCTTGCCGCCGACCTTCTCCATCTCCGGTTCGGCGCGCGCGCCTTCCATGACGTCCATGATCGCGCGGCGCACCGACTGCGGGGTGATGCCGTGCTCGGCGTTGTATTCGATCTGGCGGTTGCGGCGCCGGTCGGTCTCGTCGAGCGCGGCCTGCATCGAGCGCGTCACCGAGTCGGCGTACAGGATCGCCTTGCCGCGCACGTTGCGCGCGGCGCGGCCGATGGTCTGGATCAGCGAGCCCGACGAGCGCAGGAAGCCCTCCTTGTCGGCGTCGAGGATGGCGACCAGCGAGACCTCGGGCATGTCCAGGCCCTCGCGCAGAAGGTTGATGCCGACCAGCACGTCGAACTTGCCCAGGCGCAGGTCGCGGATGATCTCCACGCGCTCGACGGTATCGATGTCGGAGTGCAGGTAGCGGACCTTGATCTCGTGCTCGGCGAGGTATTCGGTGAGGTTCTCCGCCATGCGCTTGGTCAGGGTGGTGATCAGCACGCGGTCGCCCATCGCCACGCGCTGGTGGATCTCGCCCAGCACGTCGTCGACCTGGGTCGCCACCGGCCGGATCTCGACCTCCGGGTCGATCAACCCGGTCGGCCGCACCACCAGCTCGATGACATTGTTGTCGGACTTCTCCAGCTCATACTTGCCCGGCGTCGCGGACACGAAGACCATCCGCGGCGCGCGCAGCTCCCACTCCTCGAAGCGCAGCGGGCGGTTGTCCATCGCCGAGGGCAGGCGGAAGCCGAACTCCACCAGCGTCTCCTTGCGCGCCCGGTCGCCGCGGTACATGCCGCCGATCTGCGGCACGGTGACGTGGGATTCGTCGAGCACCAGCAGCGCATCCGGCGGCAGGTAGTCGAACAGGGTCGGTGGCGGCTCGCCCGCCTCGCGCCGGGTCATGTGCCGCGAGTAGTTCTCGATGCCCTGGCAGAAGCCGACCTCGGCCATCATCTCCAGGTCGAACTTGGTCCGCTGCTCGAGACGCTGGGCCTCCAGCAACTTGTTGTTCCTGTAGAGCCAGTCGAGCCGCTCGCGCAGCTCGACCTTGATCGTCTCGACCGCGTTGAGGACGCTCTGGCGCGTGCTGGCGTAGTGGGTCTTGGGATAGATCGTGTAGCGCGGGATCCTGCGCAGCACTTCGCCGGTGAGCGGATCGAACAGGCTCATGCCCTCGATCTCGCCGTCGAACAGCTCGATGCGCACGGCCTCCGCGTCGGATTCGGCCGGGAACACGTCCACCACCTCGCCCCTCACGCGATAGGTACCGCGGCGCAGCTCGACGTCGTTGCGCGTGTACTGCAGTTCGGTCAGCTGGCGGATCAGCTGGCGCTGGTCGATGTGCTCGCCCTTGGCCAGGATCAGGCGCAGCGACAGGTAGTCCTCGGGGTCGCCGAGGCCGTAGATCGCCGACACCGTGGCGACGATCAGCGCGTCCGGTCGCGACAGCAGCGCCTTGGTCGCAGCCAGGCGCATCTGCTCGATGTGGTCGTTGATCGAGCTGTCCTTCTCGATGAAGGTGTCCGAGGCCGGCACGTAGGCCTCCGGCTGGTAGTAGTCGTAGTAGCTGACGAAGTACTCCACCGCGTTCTTCGGGAAGAACGACTTGAACTCGCCGTAGAGCTGGGCCGCGAGGGTCTTGTTCGGCGCCATGACCAGGGTCGGCCGCTGGACCGCCTGGATCATGTTGGCGATGGTGAAGGTCTTGCCCGATCCGGTGACGCCGAGCAGGGTCTGGTGCGCGAGGCCCGCGTCGAAGCCCTCGATGAGGCGCCTGATCGCCTGCGGCTGGTCGCCGGAGGGGGTGTAGGGAGAAACCAGCTCGAAACGATCGCTCATGACCGCCAGTGTGGGGTCGCGGCACGTGAACCTAAAGCGGAAGCCTGAATGGTGGGAGGCCCGGACGAGGAGATTTCCGAGGGCGCCGCGCGCCCGACGGCGGCGGCGCGGGAAGTCTTCGCCGCGGATGCTGTGCGTCCACCCACCAGAAAGGCAGGCCGATGCGCAGCCGCAGGAACGGACTCACGCTGCTGGAACTCCTCGTCGTGGTGGCGATCCTCGCGATCGTCACCACCGTCGGGCTGCCGGCCTTCGGCGACGTGCTGCAACGCACGCGCGCGCAGACGGCGATGCACCAGCTGACCGCCAGCATCGCCAGCGCACGCTTGGCCGCAATCCAGCATCGACGCCCGTTGGCGCTGTGCCCGGCGGACGCCGCAGGCGCCTGCGTGGACGAGCCCGACTGGAGCGCGGGCTGGCTGGTGTTCGTGGATGCGGACGGCAACGACCGGCCCGACACCGACGCCGACCTCGTCCGCCACGTCCAGACCTCCGGACGCATCGCGATCCGCTCCAGCGCCGGGCGCACGCGCATCCGCGTCCAGCGCGACGGCCGCAGCGGCGGCAGCAACCTCAGCCTCAGCCTGTGCTCCGAGGACGCCGAGCCGCGCCTGCTGGGCAGGGTCATCCTGAACATCAGCGGCCGCACCCGCAGCGAGCGCCCGACCGCCCCCACCCCCTGTCCGTTCGCGCCCGGCGGCGCCGGCTGAGCGGCGACCGTCTGATGAGCGGACGGCCGCTTGACCGCCTGTCCCGGTCGGCTACAATTGTCGACCCCGCCCGAATAGCTCAGCCGGTTAGAGCACTTGACTGTTAATCAGGGGGTCGTTGGTTCGAGTCCAACTTCGGGCGCCAGATCGTAGAAGAGGCCCTGCGCAAGCAGGGCCTTTCTTGTTGGTGGGGACGGGCGGCAGCGACAGGACGATGGCCGCGGATCGCGGCACCGCTCTCGCGGGACGACATCCACCGCGGCTCCCGCCGTCTGCCTGCCGCGCTTGCTCCCGGCGGCGACCCGACGCTCGGCGGTACGAGCGTCGGTCCTATCCACCGCCATCAGGTGCGAGCCGCCTCGGCATCTCCTCGATCCGCATTCCCACGCGTGTCGCGAGACCCTGTCGACCCGCCTGCGCCCGGGGCACCAGCGATGGCCGGCCACGGCCTCACCGGTAGCCCGCGGCCTCCCGAAGGCGTAGAGGCCGCTGACGGATCAGGGGGTACGGCCGAACTGGCACTCCGCGTCGGTTCCGGCCGAGTGGGTCTTCACGCCTGCGTGGTTGATCGTCAGCGTGCCGCAGCGATCCTGCGCCTGCGGCGTACCGCTCCTGGGGGCAGCGCGCACGGTGAAGGTGGACTGGCTGGGGGTCCCCACGAACGCGAGGTCATAGAACCCGGTCCCGTCGCGCGGGGACTGCGTCGCCGGAAGAGTGAAGCCGGCGTAGGTGTTGTTGACGGTGTGGTAGCGCTCCGCCAGCTGCGCGAACTCGACCAGGTCGGCCTTCGCCTGCCCGCGGCGCGACTTGCGCACGTGCTCCTGGTAGGAGGGATAGGCGATCGCCGCGAGAATGGCGACGATCGCGACGACGATCATCAACTCGATCAGCGTGAAGCCCCCGGCGCGACCCTCGCGCGCCGCCCTGTGCCATGCATGCATCGCACCCCTCAGGCTGCTCCTCGTCATTCGACCTGCCTCCACGATTGGCGTCCACACGGGTAGGGAAGATAGAGCGGCTCGACGAGCCCTGCAGTCGTGACCGTCATCCAACAGCCCTGCTCGGGCGTCGACGGCGGCGCCCCGGGGGCACTGAGGTCGTCCGGAGCGCCCGGCTGCAGCCGCGGCAGCACGTTGACGCCGACGTCCTTGACCGGTGCGGTACCGCCGGTATTGAGGATCACGCTCGCGGTTCCCTCGCTCGGATTGTTGCCGCTCGGCGATCCGTAGCGCGCGTTCGACAGCGCCGCGGCGCCGGAGCTCGCGTTCAATCCGAACAGCCAGTTCGATCCGTTCGTGCTGCACCCGGCACTGCCGTCCTGCGGCGCATAGGTCGGCATGAACACGATGCCCGATGCGATGCGCGGATAGCCGACGAAGCGCTCTCCAGCAGGCAGGTCCACGTACCAGCCAGAGGCGAAGCTCGGACCGCTGCCCGTCATCGAGATGCTGCGCTCGGTGGCGCCGCCGCCCACGGAATAACCCTGGAGGTTGCCGCGGCTCAACGAGCTGGTGACGCTGCCCCGCACGGTGTCGTTCACGGCATACAGCGACTGCACCGAACGATCGTCCGGATCGCCCTGGAAGGAGAAGCTTCCGCTTCCGAAGTACAGCATCACGCCGGCATTGGGGCCTGCCGCCGCGGTCATGCCACCGATGATGGGCTGCCGGTAGGTCTGCCCGCCTTCGACAAAGGACCGCGTGGTGAAGACAGGCGTCGTCACCGTCGCCGGAGCGGAACTGCGCAGATCGAACTTCCACAGCGCGCCCTTCTGGTCGGCTGCGTACACGGTATCGGCGAAGCCGTCGCGGACGATGCCGTTGAGCTGATTGGCGCCGTCCGGTCCCCAGCGATCGACCACCACGATGTTGCCCAGGCCATTGCTGCCGGCAGGCACGCCGGCACCTGCCTCCACCGCTTCGATCATCGTGATCGACGGCGCGCCCGAGGCGATGTCCACGACGAACAGCACCGCCTTGCCGCTGGCGCTGTTGTAGCCATTGCCGAAGATCGCCTTCCAGCGCACCACCCCGTCGCTCTTCACCGGGACGATGACCGGGCGACCGAGCACATGGCCGATGTTCGCGCGCACGGCGTCGCTGAGCGAAGCGTCGAGGTCGCTGATCTCCCACAGCCGGTCCGCGGGATCGAAGTTGGCGGGGTCCGACACGTTGAGGGCGAAGACCCCACGCCCGCCAGCGCCAGCCGTGCCGACGAGCACCGTTTCCCACGCGTTGCCTACGTAGGCGTCGGACACGGTGACGGGGCCGTCGACGTAGTACCGGTGGCTGAACTTCTGGTCGCTGCGGTTATCGGGCTCGTAGGGAAACAGCAGGTTGCCCATGTGCCCCAGCGCGGTTGCGGGAACATAGGCGAACTCCTCGCGCCCCCCGCTTCCGCCCACCTGGTTGTCCGCGTCCATCCCGCCGTCGAACGCGTGCAGCATGCCGTCGTTGGCGCCGGCGTAGACCATGTAGCGGCGC
Source organism: Coralloluteibacterium stylophorae (assembly GCF_018122625.2). GTDB lineage: Bacteria > Pseudomonadota > Gammaproteobacteria > Xanthomonadales > Xanthomonadaceae > Coralloluteibacterium > Coralloluteibacterium stylophorae. The sequence continues at coordinate 232,616 of NZ_JAGQFT020000003.1, forward strand.
GACTGCTTGGTGGTGTTGAGATAGGTACGGTAGCTCGTCCCATACGGGGCCGGCAGCGAACCGTAGCCGTAGTCGTCGTCGGGCGAGCTGATCACGGGAGTGGAGTTGACGATGTCGCCCAGGCGCGACGAGCGCTTGCGCAGCTTGCCGGTGTCGCCCGAGCGCTCCAGCGTGCGGTCGCCGAGGAGATAGTTGACGGCCTGCGTCCTATCCACGCCGAGTGCGGCGATTTCGCCCGACGTGCAGCGCACCATGCCGGGATAGAGGCCGTCCGGCTTCGTGCAGACGTCATCGAGGCTGATGTTGGCGGCATTGAAGCGGACGACGGTGCCGCCCTTGGTGGCGTAAACGTCGCGGCTAGCGGCCGCAGGCATCGCTGCAGCCGCTTCCCAGAGGTACTGGAACTCGGTCGCCGTCCCGGCCGTATTGGTGCGGACGCGCTGCGCCGTCAGGGTGCTGAACCAGTCGGTGCCCTCGTCGCGGGCCTCATAGGTCGGGCTGACGGAGAGCGAGCCGGCTCCGACGCGCGCGCCGCTCATGGCCAGGGTGCCCGACGGCGTCGCGGCTCCCGGCACGGATGCGAGGATGCGGCGCATGGCCAGGGTGATCGCTTCCGGCGTGCTCGCGTTGATCATCTCGCCGCGCGCGTTGATCGTCGCGTGCCACATCTCGTCGACGGCATGCGGGCTGAGGTCGACACGCGAGGTGTGCCAGCTCGGCGGTTGGTCGAACGGACTGGGGTTCACCACCCATGGCTGCTCGGGATCCTGCTGATATTCGTCGCCGTAGAGGTTGCCGAGGGTTCCCAGGGTGATCCCGTAGAAGTTCATGTGCAGGTTGGTCTGGCAATCCAGGCGAGGGTCCGGATTGTCGGCGGAGCATCCGCTCGGAACCGGCACGTTGTTCGTGTCGAATCCTCCCGGACGCAGGCTTTCCAGATAATAGGGCAGCACGATGTCTGCCATCGTGTTGGGGACCTTATCCTCGAAAGGCGCGCCGAGGCCGTCGTCCTGAAGCGTCGAGGAGGGGCTGCTGGTGTCGTTGATGTAGCCGTCGGTGAAGAGCATGCCGGCGTTGCGCTGGCAGGTCAGCTGCACCGGGGCGTTGTTGCCGGAGCGCTGGAACTGCTTCCCCAGATGATCCACCGCGCGACGGCTCGGTGTATTGCCGCTCGCAGGGATCTTGTACAGTCCCTCGAACAGATCCTCCTTCTCGTCCGGATCGGTCAGGTCGTACATGGTCACGTTGTCGCGCACGTTCATGAGGAACCAGCCGACCCGCATGTTCTGTACGTCGAGCAGCGAATTGGTCAGGCCGGAGATGAGCGCCTCGCGCCGCGTCCGGTAGTAGGTGAACCAGTTGGCGAAGTTCTGGATCGCCCGCGCATAAAGCTCCTGGCTCGGATAGTTGGACCGCCTGATCTCATACCGGTACAGGGTGGTATCAGGGGGACCGCCGACCGGATTCACGACAGGCAGCGGCGTACCGCTATAGCCGTCAGGCGAGTTCGGCACGGTCAGGTAATAGGTCGCCGGATAGAAGGAAATGGCGATGTCGCAGTCGCTGGAAAACCTCACATCCGAGCCATGCGTGTACCAGGTCCTGTTCGGGCCCGGCCGCGAGCCTCCGCAGCCGTTCAACCAGTGACGGGTACCCGCAGGCAGCACCATGTCCGTGCGCATCTGGAACAGCCAACCACCATCGGTTTCTTCCAGCGGCGCTGTCAGATCGACCCGATAGTTGATCTTGTTGTTGACTCCTGCAGGCCGAGGGTCAACCGGAGCGTTGGCAGGGTCGACATTCGCATAGACGGACCCGTCCGCGTTCTTCCACGGCTCGTACGTCGTGCCAGGGTTGAAGTAGGCGGGATTGAACTCATGGCTCCGGGCAAAACCGAAGTTCGTGGTCGGCGGAATCGCGTTCTGGTCGTTGTTCCTTCCCGGATACGGGAAGACGAAAAGGTAGTTGGTGGTCCTGGAGTAGCCGCCGGAATAGCCGAAGGGAACGCCGTTCGTATCGAAGAAGCTACGGATGACGCTGGAGTTGTTCGTCGCGCGGGCCCAGGTAAAGGCGCCGTCGCGCGTGTTGTTCATCGTTTCCCAGTTCATCGACCCCGAATCGTCGAGCGCCATGATGAAGGCGGGAGGAACCTGCACCTCGACATTCAACGGCGCCTGCGCGAGTACGGCGCCCGGCCTGGCCTGTGCCGCATACGCGGCATAGCCGGCATAGCCTGCGGCCAGCACGCCGAGGCAGGCCGCCACCGAGGCCACGATCGGGCCGCTCTTGTGCGATGCCATGGATGTTCCTCTAGAGCTTGAAGACGGAGTCGATCGCGGCTGCCGAGGTCGGCGTCTCGCCGTCTCCGGGCATGTCGGTCTGGTATGCGGTGATCTGGTAGATGCTGATCGGCGAGACCTCGCCGACCGGCCCCACTCCCATCGCGATGTTCGATTCACCGGCGATGCACTGGTCGATCTTGCGGACGTTGGGAGTCGGCACGGCCGGGAAATCCTGCTGATCGACCCAGGCTCCGGCGTCCACTCCGCAGGTCTCGGAGATGTCGGCCGCGGTCACGACCTGTTCGCAGCGCATCGCCACCCGGTTTTCCATGTCCTCGATGTTGCATTCCGCGGTCCGCGCCAGCGCCTCGGCATTCTGGAATGCGAGGTTCACGGCCCTGTAGTTCGAGGACATCCGCTCCTGCAGGCCCGCGACCTGCATCGCGGTGATACCGATGAGCGCGAGCAGGATCAACATGATCAGCGCGACGTACAGCACCGCGCCGCGCTGCGCACGGGGCGGGATGAAGACCGATGGGTGAAGGTCGTTGCGCATCGTTGCTCAGTTCCCGAACAGCCGGTTGCGGAGCGCGACCGTGGTCTCGTACGCGATCCGCACCCTGGCATCGTTGTTTTCGGCCGGCGTGTAGACGACGCCCAGCACCCGCGGACTGGCACCCTCGGTCGCCGCCATCGCCGCGGCACGCGCGGGACTGCGGGCGAGCAGGCCGATCTGGACCTGGCCGACGCGCCGCCACTCGTTGGCGACCTCGGCATCGGTGGACGCGCCCGCGACCACGGCCGCTGCCGTGCCCTGCACGGTGATGTTGCCCCGCGGCGGAGAACTGGAATCGAGCACCGGCTCCTCGTCCCGGCCGAACAGGAGCTGCAGGCTCTCGACGCCTTCCACCAGCTCCTCGCGGTTGCCCGGCGGATACGCTCCTGCGGCATTCGCCCATGCCCGCCACAGCGCCGGTTCGCCGGAAGCGCCGGGCGCGACGTAGTACACGATCGAGTGCGCGCGATAGACCGCCGTCTGGCCTGCGGGATGCGCCGTATACCGCCCCGTCAGCTCGGTGTCCGGCACCGCTGCCCCGACGGTGACCGCGCCATCGGCGGCGGCTCCCGGGAACACGTCGGCATGCGAGCAGTCGGCGACTCCGAAGAGGTCCGGTTCGCCCACGCCCTCTTCCCGCAGCGACTCGATTCCCGTCGACGTCGGGATCGTCAGCGTCTCGGCCCCCGCCGAACCCGCGATCGCCGTCACCGGCACCGCGCGGCTGCCGAGGAAGCGCAGCACGATGATGTCGCTGCCTGCGGCCGGCGACAGCCCGCTGATGGTGGTCGGGAGCCCGGGCGACCAGCCTCCGGCCGCCGCGCCGATCTGGACGCTGTTGCCGGGCGCCGTGCCGCTCGCCTCGTAGCCCTGGACGGAGACGGCGAAATTGAGCGGATGCGCGAGCGGGAGCGATGCACCCAGATGCAGCGCCGGATCGCCCTCCCCCTTCACCCAGTGCGCCTGGTCGTTGACGCAGCCGAAGTGGCCGGCCATGCGGATGTCGCGCTGCAGGAAATCGATGGCGAAGCGCGCATTCTCCTGCACGCGCGCGACGCCTTCCGACATCTGGTAGGAGGTCCGGGATGCGGAGAAGATCTGCACCAGGCCCAGCAGCAGCAGGCTGCCGATGAGGAGCGCGATCATCAGCTCGATCAGCGACACGCCGCGCACCTTGGTCCGACCGCCCGTCATAGCTGCGTCCTCACCGTCACCTCCGACTGCGGGTCATCCGCGATGCGCTCGCTCCAGCTCAGCGTCACCGTCACCAGCCCGTTGACGTAGTTGACCTCGGCGCTGGCGTCCTCGCCCAGCGCACGGGCGACCTGGCACTGCCATCGGGCCACGTTCTGCGCGAGGCTCACCGTGCCGGTGTCCCTGGAGCACGCCGTGTCGGTCACTTCTCCAGCGTTGAAGCCGGCGCCCGCGCTTCCCGCGTACCAGGCCGCCTGGAACCGGTTCGACCGCATCTGGTCGAGAAGGTCGTAGGCGAGGTTGGTCGCCTGCGTCCGGTAGTTCGCGCTCTGCGTGAACCGCAGGCCGGTCGTCTGCAGCAGGGCGAACCCGAGCAGACCGAACGCCAGCACCAGCAGCGCGATCAGTACCTCGATGAGCGAGAAGCCGCCGGCCCCGAGCCGCCGTGACTGCCTGCCGCGTCCCCGATTCATGCGCAGGCTCCCTGGCAGATCCGCGTCTGTCCGGTCGCGGAGATCCTGATCTCGCGCACGAGACTCGCATCGTCGGGCGCGTCGTCGACCGTGATCGTCAGCGCGCGCCTCCCCCGGTCCTGCACGCGCCCCTGGCGGTCGAACTGGAAGCACTCGGCGGAGCCGCCGCTCTCGGACTCGGCCGCGATCGACAGGTTGCGGTTCGTCTCGACGTAACGCAGCACCCGGTCTCCGCTGCCGACGTCGCAGGCGCCGCCGCTGGCATCCTCGTCGATCCAGACCAGCCAGCCGTTGCTCCACTCACCCCCACAGGAGGCGCCGTCGTCGCTGGCGCAGACCGACACCGTACGGGGGCTGCGAAGCGCCTCCGTCCGTGCGAGGGCGACGGCCGCGAGCACCTCGTTCGCTGCCGTCGCCAACTGGTTGCGCTGCATCGTGCCCTTGAAATTCGGCAATGCGATCGCCGCCACCACCGCCAGCACGGCGACAGTGATCATCAGCTCCACCAACGTGAAACCCCGTGCCTTGGGCATCAGCCCGACTCCCCTGACAGACGCCGCGCGATGCTAGGGGAGCGGACCGCCGACGCCCATCGGAGCGCGACAGGCGGTGGCCGCGGAGCGACGAGCGCGCGGCCGCCGCCGGTCGCTCAGGCCACGACCCGGTAGCAGGGTCGGTAGTCGCCGGCGATCTTCATGCGCCGCTGCTCGACGAAGGCCCGCAGGAGCGCGTCGAGGTGCTGCATGAATTCGTGGTCGCCGTGGATCTCGAACGGGCCGTACTGCTCGATCCGGCGCATGCCGTCCTCCTTGACGTTGCCGGCGACGATGCCCGAGAACGCGCGGCGCAGATCGGCGGCAAGGAGGTGCACCGGGCGTTCGCGGTGCAGGTCCAGCGCACGCATGGCCTCGTGGGTCGGGGCGAACGGCTGCTGGAACTCGAACGGGATGTGCAGCGTCCAGTTGAAGAAGAACGCGTCGCGCGTCTCCAGCCGGTGCTGGCGCACCCGACGCACGCCCTGCACCATCTCGCGGGCGACCTCGGCCGGGTCGGCGATGATGATCCGGTAGCGCGAGGTGGCCGCATCGCCCAGCGTGAGCCTGAGGAAGCGGTCGATCTGCTCGAAGTACGGCGCCGCCGAGCGCGGCCCGGTGAACACCAGCGGGAACGGCAGCTCCGCGTTGTTCGGGTGCAGCAGGATGCCGAGCAGGTACAGGATCTCTTCGGCGGTGCCGACGCCGCCCGGGAACACGATGATCCCGTGCCCGACGCGCACGAAGGTCTCCAGGCGCTTCTCGATGTCCGGCAGGATCACCAGCTCGTTGACGATCGGGTTCGGCGACTCGGCGGCGATGATCCCGGGCTCGGTGATGCCGATGTAGCGGTTGTTGACCCGGCGCTGCTTGGCATGGGCGATGTTGGCGCCCTTCATCGGCCCCTTCATGGCGCCGGGGCCGCAGCCGGTGGCGATGTCGAGCCCGCGCAGGCCGAGCTGGTAGCCGACCGACTTGGTGTACTCGTACTCCTCGCGGTTGATCGAGTGGCCGCCCCAGCACACCACGAGGTTCGGGTCCTGGTGGGCGACGAGGATGCGCGCGTTGCGCAGGATCTCGAACACGGCGCTGGTGATGCCCTCGGAATCGCTGAGGTCGAAGCGGCCGCTGTCCTCGACCTCGCTCGAGGTATAGGCGATGTCGCGCACCACCGCGAACAGCAGCTCGGCGACACCCTCGATCACGCGGCCGTCGACGAAGGCCATCGCCGGCGCGTTCTCCAGCATCAACTTGATGCCGCGCTCCTGCTGCTGCACCTCGATGTCGAAGTCCGGATACAGCTCCTGCGCGGCGCGCGGGTCGTCGGACTGGCTGCCGCTGGTCAGCACCGCCAGCGCGCAGCGCCGCAGCAGTTCGTGCAGGCCGCCGCTGGAGACGTCGCGCAGGCGCGCGACCTCGTGGCGGGAGAGCACGTCAAGTCCTCCGCGCGGGTAGACGCGGGTGCTGACGGTGGGAAGGCCGGAGGCGTTGACGGTCATCGATGGAGCCGGAGTCGAGCGAGCCGGCAACTTTAGCACCGCACGACGAGGCGCCACATCGTGCGCCGGAAAGACGAAGGGCCGGCAAACGCCGGCCCTTCGGGTACTGCCGAGGCTGTCGATCAGAAGCGGTAGCGGAAACCGATCTGGGCCGACCACTGCGACACGCCGGTGTCGAAGCCGTCCGCATCGCTGTTGGCGACGCTCGGATCGTCCGCGCCGTCGAAGTCGTAGACGTACTTGCCGTCGACGATGCCGATCATGTCGGCGACGCGGTTGTTGGCGTAGAAGCCGTAGTCGTAGACGTGGCCCCAGTCGGAGTTGATCAGGTTGCCGACGTTCTGGATGTCGAGCCAGATCTCCGACTTGTGCCCGGCGAAGAAGCCCGGCAGCTCCTGGCTGATGCGCACGTCGAACAGGTTCACCCAGTCGGCGCGGGCCGAGTTGGCGGGTGCGGCCCGGCCAGCATAGCGCGCCAGATCAGGATTGTTGTTGAGCCACTCGAAGAACTCCGCCTCCATCTCCGGGTCCGCCACGAACGCGCCGCTGGTGTCGAAGCTGCCGAACAGCACGTCGCCCGGGCCGGCGGGGACGTAGAACAGGTCGTTGCCGCTGCGGCCGTCGCCGTTCATGTCGTTGCCGTACACGAAGCTGTAGGGGCGCCCGCTGCGGCCTTCGTAGAACAGGCCGACGCTGGTCTCGTAGTCACCGAAGAAGGCGTGCTTCCAGCTCAGCGAACCGCTGAGACGATCCTTGATCTCGTAGCGGGCCGTGTTGACGGTCGGATCGTTGGCGTTGAAGGCGTACTGGTAGCCCCAGCCCGAGCCCGCGGTGGAGCTGGTCAGGGTGCCGACCTCTTCCGCATCGGTGTAGGTGTAGCCCAGCGTCCACGACCAGTCGCTCTCCGCCGACGCCGGCTTGCTCAGCGACACCGTCATCTGGCGGGTGCTGCCCTCGTCGGTGTTGTCGAGGAGGTAGACATCGCCGAACTCGCGGTTGCGGAGGTAGCGGGCATCGCCCGAGCCGTAGCGACCCGCGGTTTCCGGGTTCCAGAACAGGTCGCGCCCGTCCTGGCCGGTGATCGTGCTGTCGCCCAGGTTGAGGCTGCGGTAGTACAGGCCGTCCTTCACCTCGGTGACGAGCAGCTCCGCCGACGCGACAACACCGTTCCACGGCAGCTCGTGATCGAACGCGAGATTCGCCTTCCACACCGACGGCAGGTCGAGGTCGGTCGTGGTGAAGTTGACGTTCATCAGCTGCGAGGCCGGGTCCGCCGGGACGGGCTGGCTGCCGCCGTCGGGATCGAACGCCAGGCTCGGGTCGTAGTCGAACTCCTGGTACTGGATGTAGTTGTAGCCGGTGGTGCTGAAGCTGTTGCTCAGCCACACCTGCGGCGACTCACCCTGGAACAGACCGAAACCGCCGCGCAGCTGGGTCGGGCGCTCGGTGTCGAACATGTAGTTGAAGCCGAAGCGCGGCTGGATCAGGAAATCGCCCGAAAGGATCTCGCTGTTGTCGTAGCCGAAGGCCTCGTAGGCCTCGTCGTTGTACTGCGGGTCGTCGGCGACCTCCGGACGGTCGGCGCGCAGGCCGAAGGTCAGGGTCAGGTTGTTGTTGACGTACCACTGGTCCTGCACGAACAGGCCGAGCTTCTCGTACTTGTAGACCGCCGCGATGGAATCCAGCGACTCGCCGGCCTGCGGGGTGCGCAGGTTGTAGGTGTCCCAGATGCCGTTGCGGAAGTTGTCCAGGCCGTAGAACGTGTACACGCCGAACACCTGCGGCCCGTACAGGTTGTAGATGTCGTTGCTGCTGTAGTCCGCACCGAACTTGACGTCGTGGTCGCCCAGCGTGAGCGTGCCGGCGCCGAAGAAGTCCCAGGTCTCGGTCTGCAGCACGTTGGCCTGCGAATTCGTCTCGGTGCCGAGGTACAGCGAGTCGCCGCTCGGCGCGTCCTCGGTGCCGCCGAAGTAGATGCGCACGCTCGGCGCATTGGTCGGGATGACGCGGACTGCCGAGTAGTCGCGGTAGGACGCCTTGAACTCGGTCGAGAAGGTGTCGGTCCAGTCGCTGAAGAGCTGGCCGACGTAGCTCTCGACGGTCTTGTCGTGCTGGTACCAGTAGGAGCTCAGCGAGGCCGTGCTGGTGCCGGTGCCGTTGATGCGCAGCTTGCTCTGCTCGAGGTTGCTGTAGCGCAGGCTGGCGCGATGGTTGTCGCTGATGTTCCAGTCCAGCTTCAGCGCGTATTCCTCGAGGTCGGTGTCGCTGTCGCTCTCGAGCGTACCGGCGTCGAAGCCGTACTCCTGGGCGATCTGCTGCGCCTCGGCGACGTCATCCAGGGTGAAGTCGGAGTCGGACTGGCCCAGCGCGGTGCCGTTGAGGTCGACGCCCGGCGCCGACTGGGTGAACTTGTCATAGTTGGCGAAGAAGAACAGGCGGTCCTTGACCAGCGGGCCGCCGAGGGTCACGCCGTAGTTCTCTTCCTCGGTGAAGCCGTTGAACTCATCGCCGTCCGGGTCGCTGCCGAACCAGTCGCCATCGCGATAGGTCCCGTAGACCGAGCCGTGGAACTCGTTGGTGCCCGACTTGGTGACGGCGTCGACGACCGCGCCGGTGGCGCCGGTGATGGTAACGTCGTAGTTGGCGAGGTCGACGTTGATCGCCTCGATGGCTTCCATGGCGACCGGCTGGCGGCGGGTCGGCATGTTGTTGCCTTCCAGGCCGAAGGTGTCGCTGGCGGAGACGCCGTCGATGCGGATCGCGTTGTAACGCGGGTTCTGGCCGCCGGCGCTGATGCTGCCCGAGGCGCGGTCGATGAAGGCCACGCGCGGGTCGAGGCGCATGTAGTCCTGGATGTTGGCGTTCGCCGAAGGCAGCGTCTCGATCGTCTCGCGGTTGACGTCGGTGCCGGTGCCCATCTTGTCCGGCGAGAACACTTCGGAACCGACCGAGGTGCCGACGACGGTGATGGCGTCCAGCGTCTGCGCCGCGCCGATCTGGGCGCTGACGTTGGCGATGTCGCCGATGTTCAGGTAGACGTTCTCGCGGATCTCGGTCTGGCCGTTCTTGACGATGGTGACCGTGTAGGGACCGCCGACGCGCAGGCCGCGCGCGGAGTAGCGGCCGCTGGCGTCCGTCGTCGCGTTGCTGGTGGTGCCCGACGGCGCGTGCAGGATGGTGACCTGGGCATTGCTGACCGGCGCGCCGGTGCCGTCGGTGACGACGCCGCCGAGGCCGGCGGAGGTCTGCTGTGCGAAGGACGGCGCGGCCGCGAGAGCGGCGAGCAGACCGAGTGACAGGCGCGAGAGACGTACCTGCTTGCGATTCATCATTGGTGAAGCCCCGTGGGAGTGGTGAAACGAGATGGCGGTGTGGCAATGCGCAGCCACTGGCGACCGATGACCAGCGCGGTCATCCCGGAGACGCAGCGAAATCCCTGCCACACGGCGGTGCTGTTGCGGCGCGTGTGGTTAATCAGATTTTAACACTGTAACGGGGGCTCGTTACAATTCCTTTACACCGACCATGCCCGGCCGGCGACGGACGCTCAGGCGTCCGCGCGCACCCGGTGCACGGCGCCGCGATGGCTCGCCCCCGCCGGGGACAGCAGCTCGACGCAGGCCGCCGCGTAGGCGGTCGGCGCCGGGATGTCGCGCAGCGCGCTCTCCATGAAGGCTTTCGCCCGGAAGCCGCTGCGCATGGGGCCCGGCTCCAGCGCCGATACGCGCACACCGCCCTGCTCGGTCTCGTCGTGGAGCACGCGCATCAGGCCCAGCAGGCCGTGCTTGGCGACGGCATAGCCGCCCCAGTAGGCGCGACCGATCCGCTCCAGATCGTCGAGCACGAACACCACGGCCGCGTCCGGCGCACGCCGGAGCAGCGGCAGGCAGGCCTGGGTCAGGAGCATCGGCGCGGTCAGGTTGACGTGGATCTCGCGCGCGAACTCCAGCGGATCGGTGTTGGCGAGAGGCGTCAGCCCCTTGAACGCCAGCGCGGCATGCAGGATGCCGTCGAGCCGGCCGAGCTGCGACTCGAGCGAGGTCGCGAGCTGGGCGTAGTCCTCTGGCCCGGCGCCCTCCATGTCGAGCGGATAGGCAGCCGGCTCGGGCCCGAGCGTCGCCAGGATGTCGTAGAGCTTGTTGAGCCTGGGGACGCGGCGGCCGAGGAGCACCACGGTCGCGCCTGCCTGCGCGCAGGCGCGCGCGGCCGCCTCGCCGAGCCCGCCGTTCGCCCCGGTGACCAGCACCACGCGGTCGGCGAGGACGCCTGCGCCCCGGCCCGTTGCAGCCTCCGACATCCTCAGTCGCCCTGCGCGTCGGCGACCATGCGCGCCAGCTCGCCGCTGTCGTGCAGCTCCAGCGTGATGTCGCAGCCACCGATCAGCTCGCCGTTGATGAAGAGCTGGGGAAAGGTCGGCCAGTTGGAGAAGCGCGGCAGGCTGGCGCGGATCTCGGGATCCTCGAGCACGTTGACCGAGTGGAAGCCCTTGGCGCCGGCTGCCTTCAGCGCCTGCACCGTACGGCTGGAGAACCCGCACATCGGGAACTGCGGCGTCCCCTTCATGAACAGCACGATCGGGTGCGACTGCACCTCGCCCTGGATTCGCTCGATGACGCTCATTGGCTTTCGTCTCCTCGACGAGCGGCCGCCGCGAGGCGACGATGCCGCATGTGAACTCGGGGGATGCGCCGCCGTTCCGGCTGCGCGTGCGCGCAGGATCGCCGGGGGCGGCCGCGGAAAGGCATCATTGTAGCGCCACGCCCCATGTCGCCTCCGGCACTTCCCGCATGTCCTTCACCGCCAAGCCGCTGCCCTACGCCACCGACGCCCTCCAGCCGCAGATCTCGGTGCCCGCGCTCGAGGCGCACCACGGCGAGCACTATCGCGACCTGGTCGCGCAGCTCAATGCCCAGCTGACGGCGACGCCGGCGGAGTCCGCGGACGACGAGGCCGGGCCGGAGGAGCTGATTGACCTGGTCCGCGGCCGCCAGGGACGGATCCAGCAGCTCGCCGCGGAAGTCTGGCACCACGAATTCTTCTGGAAGTGCCTGTCTCCGCAGCGCAGCGAGCCCGAGGGCGCGCTGCGCGCCGCCATCGATCGCGACTTCGGCGGCCTCGAGGCGCTGCGCGAGACCTTCGTCCAGCGCAATGCGGCCCTGTTCGGCGGCGGCTGGCTGTGGCTGGTGCGGCGGCCCGACGGCCGCCTCGGCGTCCTGGTCACCGCGAACGCGGCGACACCGCTGACCGGAGCCGACTGGCCGCTGCTGGCCTGCGACCTGTGGGAGCACGCCCACTACCTCGACCATCATGGCGACCGCGCCGGCTGGCTCGCCGCGTTCTGGGCGCGGGCGAACTGGCGCTTCGCCAGCGCCCGTTTCGAGGATCCGACCTAGCTGCGCAGCCGCGCCAGGACCGGCGCGACCTGCGCCTCGCGCGCCAGCGCCCGGCCTACGCGCTCGAGCACGGCCGCCAGGGCTTCCGGCGTCTCCGCACGCAGCGTGGCGTGCCCGACCTTGCGCCCGACGCGAGGAGTCTTGCCGTAGTCGTGCCAGTGCCCGCCGGGCTCCGCCAGCACGGCATCGCGCGTCGGCATCGCACCGATCCAGTTCAGCATGCAGCTCCAGCCGCGCGCGTCGACCGCGCCCAGCGGCAGGCCGAGGACCGCGCGCAGGTGGTTCTCGAACTGCGAGGTCTCCGCGCCCTCGATCGTCCAGTGCCCGGAGTTGTGGACCCGCGGGGCCATCTCGTTGGCGAGGACTTCGCCATCGCGCACGAACAGCTCGAGCGCGAAGACGCCGACGTAGTCGACCGCCTCCGCCACCCGGCGCGCATGGTCGAGCGCCCGCCGCGCCAGCGCCGCATCCACGACGGCGGGCGCGAGCGTGGCCGAGAGGACGCCGTCGACGTGCCAGTTCTCGCCGATCGGCCAGGCGCGGAAGGCGCCGTCGCGACCGCGCACCGCCACCACCGAGATCTCGCGGTCGAAGGGCACGAAGCCTTCCAGGATCAATCCGCCCTGCGCCGCCCCGAGCGCCGCCCAGGCGGCGTCCGCATCGGCGCCGGAACGCAGGCGGAACTGGCCCTTACCGTCGTAGCCGAAGCGACGCGTCTTCAGGATCGCCGGAACGCCCACATGCGCCAGCGCCGCGTCGAGCGACCGCCGCGAATCGACCGGCGCGAACGGCGGCACCGGGATGCCCAGCTCGCTGAAAAGCGTCTTCTCGGCCATCCGGTCCTGCGCGACCGCGAGCGCCCGCGGCGCCGGATGCACCGGCACCCGTGTCGCCAGCCATTCGGCCGAGTCCGCGGGCACGTTCTCGAAGTCGAAAGTGGCGACGTCGACCTCCCCGGCGAAGCGCGCGAGCGCCTCCTCGTCCCGGTAATCCGCCTTCAGCTGCGGTGCGAGCTCGGCCGCGCAGGCGCCCTCGGCGGCATCGAGCACCAGGAAGCGCAGGCCCAGCGGAGCGCCGGCAAGCACCAGCATGCGCGCAAGCTGCCCACCGCCGAGGATGCCGATGCGGCTCACGGCAGCGCGCCCGGGCGTGGATCGGGCTGCGCCAGCACGTCCTCGGTCTGGCGCGCGCGGAACGCGTCCAGCGCCTGCGCGATCGCGGGATGGTCCGCCGCCAGCAGGGACGCGGCGAACAGCGCCGCGTTCGCCGCGCCTGCGTCGCCGATGGCGAAGGTCGCCACCGGGATCCCCGCCGGCATCTGCACGATCGACAGCAGCGAATCCAGGCCATTGAGCGCGCGGCTCTTCACCGGGACGCCGAGCACCGGCAGCGGGGTCTTCGCGGCGAGCATGCCCGGCAGGTGCGCGGCGCCGCCGGCCCCGGCGATGATCGCGCGCAGCCCGCGGTCGCGCGCGGAGGCCGCGTAGTCGAACAGGAGGTCGGGGGTACGGTGCGCGGAAACCACCTGCACTTCGTGCGCGACACCGAGGGTTTCCAGGCGGGACACGGCGTGCGACATGGTGTCCCAGTCGCTGCGCGAGCCCATGACGACGCCGACCAGCGGCTTGGATGTATCGCTGTTGCCCATTGGCGAGGCCGAGACGCAAAAGCGTATTCTAGCGGGGTTTCGACAGACCCAAGGCTTCTCGCACGATGGATCGCCGCCTTCTCGACCTGCTGTGCTGCCCGCAGACCCGGCAGCCCCTGGCGCCGCTGGGCGCCGAGGATCTGGGGGCCGTCAACCGCGCGATCGCCGCCGGCGGCGTGCGCCGCGTCGACGGCGAGGCGCAGGCCGCGCCGCTGCGGGAAGGCCTGATCACCCGCGACCGCAAGATCCTCTACCGCGTCGACGACGGCATCCCGGTGCTGCTTGCCGACGAGGGCATCGCCGCGACCCAGATCGACGGCCTGCGCTAGGGTCGCGCGCGTGCTGCAGACGGTCGATGCCGCCATGGTGGCGCGCGATGTCGAGCGCGCCTTGGCCGAGGACATCGGCACGGGCGACGTCACCGCCGGCCTGGTCGCCGACGTCGCCGCCAGGGCGCGCCTGCTGTGCAAGGAATCGGCGGTGCTCGCCGGGCGGCCCTGGTTCGAGGGCTGCATCCGCGCGCTGGACCCGGAGGCGCGGTTCGAGTGGCGGCAGGAGGATGGCGACCGGATCGAGGCCGGCACCGTGGTCGCACTCGTCCACGGCCGCACCCGCGCCCTGCTCAGCGCCGAGCGCAGCGCGCTCAATTTCCTGCAGACCCTGAGCGGCACCGCGACCGCCGCGGCGCGCTACGTCGACGCCGTCGCCGGCACCCGCGCGCGCATCCTCGACACCCGCAAGACCCTGCCGGGCCTGCGCCTGGCGCAGAAGTACGCGGTCCGCGCGGGCGGCGGCCACAACCACCGCATCGGTCTGTTCGACGCCTTCATGCTCAAGGAGAACCACGTGCACGCCGCCGGCTCCATCGCCGCCGCGGCGGGCGCGGCGCGCGCGCATGCACCCGGGCTGCCGCTGATCGTGGAGGTGGAGACGCTCGACGAGCTGGACGAGGCGCTGGCGGTGGGCTGCGAGCGCATCCTGCTCGACGACTTCGCGCTCGCGGACATGCGCGAGGCGGTCCGTCGCGCCGCGGGCCGGATCCCGCTCGAGGTCTCGGGCAGCGTCTCGCTGGAAACGGTCCGCGCCATCGCCGAGACCGGCGTCGATTTCATCTCGGTCGGCGCGCTGACCAAACACGTGCGCGCGGTCGACCTGTCGCTGAAGCTGGTGCGCGACTGAGGGCGGGCGAGCCGATCGCGTCGCGCTTGTGCGGCCGCGCCGTCGTCCCCACACTCGCGCGATGGCCACCACCCTCGCCGTCCTGCTGATCTTCGCCGCCGTCGCCGGATTCTGGTCGGCGCACCGCGCAGCCGCGGAGGCGGCGATCGGCTTCGGCCGCAACGCCTGCGCCGCCGCCGACGTGCAGTGGCTGGACCAGACCGTCCAGTTCGCCGGGCTCCGGCTGCGCCGCGGCGGCAACGGCTGGCTCCGCGTCGAGCGCCGCTACCACTTCGACTATTCGCGCGACGGCGAGGATCGCCGGCGCGGCCGCATCGTGCTGCTCGGCACCGAGCTCCAGGAACTGGCCGGACCCGCGCCGCGCGACGACGAAGGCGGCGGCAACATACTGCACCCGACCGCCCGCACCGGGACCTGGGGCGCTATTTCACGATCCTGAGGTGGGCGCCGCGACGCGGCGGCGGCGTGTCGTCGCCATCGCCGTCTTCATCGCGCCCTTCTGCGTCCGCGTCGCCGTCCGCAGCGTCGGGCTCCTCCGAGCGCGATGCCACCGCCAGCTCGGGGCGCCTGCGCAGCGCGGCGTCCGCGGGCTCCGCCACCGGCGCCGACTCGGCGGCGTTGGCATCCTCGGGCAGCACCATGCCCTGCCCCGTCTCCTGCGCGTAGATGGCCACGACCGCCGCCACCGGCGCCCGCACCGGCTGGCTCACCCCTCCGAAGCGGGCCATGAACGACACCTCGGCGTCGCCGAGCTCCAAGTGGCCGACCGCGCGCGGCGCGATGTTGAGCACGACCCGCTCGTCCTTGATCGCCGACGGCGGCACCTGCACACCCTCACGCGTCGCATCGACGAGCAGGTAGGGGGTCATGTCGTTGTCGACGATCCACTCGTACAGCGCACGCAGCAGGTAGGGACGGTTGGACGTCATCCGCGGCGCGCTCACGTCGGCAGCTCGCGCAGCGCGCGTTCCTCGGCGGTCAGGCTGCGCGCGAAACCCGGGCTGCGGAAGATCCGCTGCCCGTAATCCTCGATCGCCTTGGCCTCCTTCGGCAGCGCGATGCCGAGCGCCTCGAGCCGCCAGATGATCGGCGCCACCGCGCAGTCGGCCAGGCTCATCTCGGCGTTGAGGAAGAACTTGGACATCTTGAACACGGGCAGCGCGTCGAGCAGGAGCTCGCGCAGGCGCTTGCGGGCGAACTCCGCCTGCTGTCTGTTGCCGTGCTGGATCGCCTGCACGTGGGGCACCCAGTCGTGCTCCTGGCGCAGCGTGGTCAGCCGGATGCGGGCGCGCGCCAGCGGGTCGATCGGCATGAGCGGCGGATGCGGATAGCGCTCGTCCAGGTATTCGGTCACGACCGATGCGGCGTACAGCACCAGGTCGCGCTCGACCAGGGTCGGCACCGACTGGTAGGGGTTGAGCTCGACCAGGTCCTCCGGCGGATGCGACGGATCCACCAGCACGATGTCGCAGGTCACGCCCTTGGCCGCCAGCACCATCCGCACGCGGTGGCTGACGACGCAGTCGCGACCGGAGAACAGGGTGAGCGAATTACGCAGTCGCGGACTCGTGGCCATCATCATCAGCTCCGCCGGGCCCGACCCGGACACAGATCGCCGCAGGCCCGGTGCCTGCGGTCGTGACAGTCGCGCAAGGGTGAAAAAAACGCCCGGGCGACGTCAAGCCGGCCCGGGCGTGATGAAGCACGGAACGCGATCGGCGCCCCGCCTGCCGGCGCACTGCAGGCGCGTCGTCGAGACGCGCGCCCGCCGGTGCGGCCGGGGACGGCCTCAATGCACGTCCTTCCAGAACTCTTTCTTGAGCAGGTAGGTCAGCCCGGTCAGGACCAGCAGGAAGAACAGCACCCACAACCCCAGCGAGGAGCGCTTCAGCGCCGCCGGCTCGCCGACGTACTCCAGGAACGCGGTGATGTCGCGGGCAACCTGGTTGAACTCGCGCTCGCTGAGGCGACCTTCCTGGACCAGCTCCAGGCCTTCGACATGGCCTTCCTCGTTCATGTGCGCGCGCTGGACGCCCTGCAGCTCCCACAGCGGGTTCGGCATCGATGCCCCCGGGAACACCGAGTTGTTCCAGCCGACTGGCCGCGTCTCGTCGATGTAGAAGGACTTCAGGTAGGCGTAGATCCAGTCGACCCCGCGCTCGCGCGCGCTCAGCGACAGGTCCGGCGGTGCCTTGCCGAACCAGGCGTTGCCCTGGTCGACGGCGACGCCGGTGTTGATCACCTCGCCCAGCTGCACGCCGGCAAAGTTCAGGTTCTGCTCGACCTGCTCCTCCGACAGCCCGAGGTCTTCGGCCAGCCGCGAGTAGCGCTGGTACTTGAGCGAATGGCAGCCCGAGCAGTAGTTCATGAACAGGGCGGCGCCGCGCTGCAGCGAAGCCTGGTTGTTGATGTCGGTGCCGGCCGCCTCGAAGTGCACGCCATGCTCGTCCGCTGCCTGCGCGAACGGGATGGCGACGAGGAGGACGGCGGCGGCGAACAGGCGCCTGGCGAAGATGCTGGGCTTAGTCATGCTCGGGGACTCGCTCCGGAACCGGCTTGGTGCGATCGATCGCCGACCAGAACGGCATCGAGAGGAAAAAGGCGAAGTAGTACACGGTGAGGATGCGCGCGGTGAGCGTGCGCAGGTCCGAACCGGTGACCATGCCGAGGTAGCCGAGCACGCCGAAGGACACCACGAACAGCCCGATCAGCACCTTCGACAGCAGGCCGCGGTAGCGGATCGAGCGGACGGTGCTGCGGTCCAGCCACGGCACGAAGAACAGGATGATCACCGCCGCACCCATCACCAGCACGCCCCAGATGGCGGTGCCGAAGAAGGACGGAACCGCGCGGAGCATCGCGTAGAAGGGCGTGAAGTACCACACCGGCGCGATGTGGTCCGGCGTCACCAGCGGATTGGCGGCGCTGAAGTTCGGCGGCTCGAGGAACAGCCCGCCCATCGTCGGCGCGTAGAAGATCACGAAGGCGCACAGGGTGAGGAAGAACGCCACCCCGAACATGTCCTTGACCGTGTAGTACGGGTGGAACGGGATGCCATCGCGCGGCCGGCCCTGCTCGTCCTTCACCTTCTTGATGTCGATGCCGTCGGGATTGTTCGAACCCACCTCGTGCAGCGCGCCCAGGTGCAGCACCACCAGCAGCAGCAGCACCAGCGGCAGGGCGATGACGTGCAGCGCGAAGAAGCGGTTGAGGGTTGCGTCGCCGACGACGAAGTCGCCGCGGATGAACTCGGTCAGCGGCTCGCCGATGCCGAACGGGATCGAGCCGAACAGGTTGATGATCACCTGCGCGCCGTGATAGCTCATGTTGCCCCACGGCAGGATGTAGCCGAAGAACGCCTCGGCCATCAGCGCCAGGAAGATCAGCATGCCGATCAGCCACACCAGCTCGCGCGGCTTCTTGCCCGAGCCGTAGATCAGGCCGCGGAACATGTGCAGGTACACCACCACGAAGAACATCGACGCGCCGGTCGAGTGCATGTAGCGGATCAGCCAGCCCCACGGCACGTCGCGCATGATGTACTCGACGGAACCGAACGCCTCGGCGGCGCTGGGCTTGTAGTGCATCGTGAGGAAGATGCCGGTCACGATCTGGTTGACCAGCACCAGCAGCGCCAGCGAACCGAAGTAGTACCAGAAGTTGAAGTTCTTCGGAGCGTAGTACTCCGACATGTGCTTCTTGTAGAACGGCCCGAGGCCCGGCGTGCGCTGGTTGAACCACTCGCCGACCGCGCTGACGATGCCGGAGCCGGCCGGCGCCTTCGCGCCCTTGGGCACGTCGTAGTTGCTGAGCGTGGTCTTGGCCATCACGCGGCTCCTTCAGGTGCTTCGCCGATCACGACGCTGGTGTTGCCTTCGAAGCGATACGGCGGAACCCGCAGGTTCGCCGGAGCCGGCACGCCCTGGTAGACGCGGCCGGCGAGGTCGTAGAACGAGCTGTGGCACGGGCAGAAGAAGCCGCCCTGCCAGTTCGCGTCCCACGGCTGCGGCTGCACTTCCGGACGGTGCAGCGGCACGCAGCCCAGGTGGGTGCAGATGCCGACGAGCACGCCGATCTCGGGCCGGATCGAGCGCGTGGGGTTCTTGGCGAACTCCGGCGTCTGGTCGGCGTTGTCCGAGTTCGGGTCGACCAGGCGCCCGTCCAGTTGCGGCAGTTCGTCGATCTGCTGCTGCGAACGCTTGAACACGAAGATCGGCTGGCCACGCCACTCGGCGCGGATCAGCATGCCCGGCTCGTTGTCGATCTTGCCGATGTCCACGTCGGCCGGCGCGCCGGCCAGCTCGGTTCTGGCGCTGGGCAGCCAGGACTTGATGAACGGTGTGGCGACGAAACCCGCCCCCACTGCACCGACCACGGCAGTGGAGGCAGTAAGGAACCGGCGTCGGCCGTTGTTGACCCCAGGATGTGCCATCCGGCTCTCCGCAAACGACTTTCTTAGGTGGCTGGTTAGCTGCCGCGGACGTTCCGCAGGGGACCGACCGCAAAGACCGGCAAGTTTAGCGGAAGCGTGAACCGTGCGACAACGCGCCGGCAGCGTGAGGTGCGCGCGGGTCGTCGCCGCCCGCGGCGTGGCGGCCGACGGGCCGGCGAGCTTGCGCCGTCTTCAGAGGGAGGCGCTGACGGCGCCGGCGGCCAGCGGCGCCGGTGCGCCGCTGCGGCGATAGCGCTCCTCCAGCACGGCGACGCGCTCGACGTAGCGCTGCGTCTCGGCGTAGGGCGGGACGCCGCCGTAGCGGTCGACCGCACCCTCGCCGGCGTTGTAGCCGGCGGCGGCGAGGCGGATGTTGCCGTCGAAGCGCTTCAGCAGCCACGCCAGGTACTGCACGCCGCCGCGGATGTTGTCGCCGGGGGTGAAGGCATCGACCACGCCGAAGCGCGAGGCGGTCGGCGGCATCAGCTGCATCAGGCCCTGGGCGCCCTTGTGCGAGAGCGCGTTCGGATTGAACGCCGATTCGGCGTGGATGACCGCGCGCACCAGCGACTCGTCGACGCCGTAGGCGCGCGCGGCCGCTGCGATCTCGCTGGCGAAGGCGGTGGTGTTGAGCCTGACGTTGCCGAAGTCGACGCTCGGCCGTGCCGCACAGGCGAAGCAGGTCTCCACGTAGGAGAACAGCATCCTCGCGCTGCTGACGCCGGCCGGCTTGACGTTGGTGTAGTGGGTGACGCCGTCGCGCTCGTAGCGGTAGACGGCGCCGCGGCTGACCCGGGTTCCCGGCGGCGTCGAGGCCGGGGCGGCCGGGATGGCGCTCCCCGCGTCGGCGGTGCGGAACTCGACCCGCTTTGCGCTCGCGGCCGGCGCCGCCGCTGGCGCCGCGGCTGCGGACCGCTCGGGCGAATAGGTGGCCACGACCGCACACTGCGCACCTGCGATGCGGCTGCTGCTGTAGTTGTTGACGCCGTCGGCGCCGACGCATCGGTACAGGGTACCGGCGCCGGACGGCGCGGCCGCGGCGAGCAGGCCCAACGTGAGTACGACGCGAATCCCCATGCGGCGAAGCGTAAACCGCACCCCAACGCGCTGCAAAGTCCTTTGGCGTGAAGGATTTGGACGCCGATCACGGTCCCACTACACTATCCGGCCGCCTTCACGAGCCCGCGACGCCCCATGGCCGGCAAGCTCTTCGTCAAGACCCACGGCTGCCAGATGAACGAGTACGACTCGGCCAAGATGGCCGACGTCCTCGCCGACGCCCACGGCCTGGAACTGACCCAGGACGAGGCCGAGGCCGACGTCATCCTGGTCAACACCTGCTCGATCCGCGAGAAGGCGCAGGAGAAGGTGTTCTCGCAGCTCGGCCGCTGGAAGCAGTACAAGGCCGACGGCCGGCCGGTGCTGATCGGCGTCGGCGGCTGCGTCGCCAGCCAGGAGGGCGAGGCGATCATCAAGCGCGCGCCGTTCGTGGACCTGGTGTTCGGCCCGCAGACCCTGCACCGCCTGCCCGAGCTGATCGCCGCGCGGCGCGCGACCGGACGGCCGCAGGTCGACATCTCCTTCCCCGAGATCGAGAAGTTCGACCGCCTGCCGGAGCCCCGTGCGGAGGGACCGACGGCCTTCGTCTCGATCATGGAGGGCTGCAGCAAGTACTGCAGCTACTGCGTGGTGCCCTACACCCGCGGCGAGGAGATCAGCCGGCCGTTCGACGACGTGCTGGCCGAGGTCGCCCGCCTCGCCGAGCAGGGCGTGCGCGAGGTCAACCTGCTCGGCCAGAACGTCAATGCCTATCGCGGCCCGATGTTCGAGTCCGAGGAGACGGCCGACCTGGGCCTGCTGATCCGGGCGATCGCGCAGATCCCCGGCATCGGCCGCATCCGCTTCACCACCTCGCATCCGCTGGAGTTCTCCGACTCGCTGATCGAGGCCTACCGCGACGTGCCGCAGCTGGCCAATTACCTGCACCTGCCGGTGCAGGCCGGCTCCGACCGCATCCTCGCGGCGATGAAGCGCGGCTACACGGCGCTGGAGTTCAAGCAGAAGATCCGCAGGCTGCGGGCGGTGCGCCCTGACATCTCGATCTCCTCGGACTTCATCGTCGGCTTCCCCGGCGAAAGCGCCGCCGATTTCGACCGGACCATGAAGCTGATCGAGGACATCGGCTTCGACCAGTCGTTCTCCTTCATCTTCTCCGCCCGTCCCGGCACGCCTGCGGCCACTCTGGCCGACGACACCCCGGCGAGCGAGAAGAGCGCGCGGCTGAGCCGCCTGCAGGAGGCGGTGACCGCGAGCGCGCGGCGCATCTCGGACGCGATGCTGGGCACGGTCCAGCGCGTGCTGGTGGAGAAGGTCTCGCCCAAGCGCGCCGAGGAGATCAGCGGCCGCACCGAGAACATGCGCTATGTGAACTTCCCGGGCCATCCGCGGCTGGTCGGGCGCTTCGTCGACGTGCTGGTGACCGAGGTGATGAGCAATTCGCTGCGCGGGCGCCTGGTCGGTCTTGCCGACGATCCGGAAGCCGACGCGGCATGAGGGACACGGCACGCCCGCCATGGCGTCGGGCGAGGATCCTGACGATCGCCGCGCTGCTGGCGCTGGCCGGGCTCTGCTGCCTCGCCGCGGTGTGGCCGCTGAGCATGCAGGAGACACGGCTGGCGTCGTCCGCGCCGGCCTGGACGGCGCTGGTCGTCGGCAAGCTGCTGCTGTTCGCCGGGATCGCGGCCGCCGCCCACGTCCTGCGCAGGCATCGGTAGAAAAGCGCCGCGCGCGCCCCCATCTGCGGACCCATGACCGCATCCCTGAGCCATCGCGATTTCCTGCTCGAGCCCGACGACGCCGAGCGCCTCGCCAACCTCGCCGGCGCCTTCGACGCGCACCTGCGCCAGATCGAGCTGCGCATGGGCATCGAGATCGCCAACCGCGGCAACGTGTTCCGGGTGATCGGCGAGCCCGACGCCGCCCTCGCCGGGGAGCGCCTGCTGCGCCAGCTCTATGTCGATGCCGGCGAGCAGACCCTGACCCCGCACGAGATCGACGCCCGTCTCGGTGAGGCCAACCTCGACCAGCTCGCCGCCGAGACCGCGGCGCAGGCGCAGGAGGTGGCGATCAAGGTCAAGCGCGGCACGGTCAAGGGCCGCGGCGCCAACCAGGCGAAGTACCTGCACGCGATCGCCACCCACGACATCAACTTCGGCATCGGCCCGGCCGGCACCGGCAAGACCTTCCTGGCGGTGGCCAGCGCGGTCGAGGCGCTGAACACGTCCCGCGTGCAGCGCATCGTGCTGGTGCGCCCCGCGGTCGAGGCCGGCGAGAAGCTCGGTTTCCTGCCCGGCGACCTCTCGCAGAAGGTCGATCCCTACCTGCGCCCGCTCTACGACGCGCTCTACGAGATGCTCGGCGTGGAGAAGGTCGCGCGGCTGATCGAGAAGTCGGTGATCGAGATCGCGCCCCTGGCCTACATGCGCGGACGCACGCTCAACGACGCCTACGTGATCCTCGACGAGGCGCAGAACACCACCATCGAGCAGATGAAGATGTTCCTGACCCGCATCGGCTTCGGCACCACGGCCGTCGTGACCGGCGACCTCAGCCAGACCGACCTGCCGCGCCACGTGAAGTCGGGCCTGCGCGACGCGCTCGAGGTGCTGCAGGGCGTGGACGGGATCTCCTTCACCCTGTTCAACGCGCGCGACGTGGTCCGCCACCCGCTGGTGGCGCGGATCGTGCGGGCCTACGAGGCCCGCGATGACGCCGGCCGCGAGTGACGCAGCGGATGGCCGCGGCCCTACACTTGCGCCGACACGACAGCGCCGCGCTCCGGCCGCGGCAGGACGCACTGCGATGAGCCGCTCCGGACACGAGTACGACGTCTGCATCAGCTACGGCCTGCCACGCGCCGGCGTGCCGGCGGCGGCGAGCTTCCGGCGCTGGGCGCACGCGGCGCTGGGCAACCGGGTCAGGCGCGCCGACCTCGCCATCCGCCTGGTCGACGAGCGCGAGGGGCTGGCGATGAACCGCCACTACCGCGGCCGCGACTACGCCACCAACGTGCTGAGCTTCCCGGCCGAGCTGCCGGAGGGCGTGGACCTGCCGATCCTGGGCGACATCGTGATCTGCGCGCCGGTCGTGGCGCGCGAGGCGCGGGAGCAGGGCAAGCCGCGCAATGCCCATTACGCGCACCTGACCGTGCACGGCGTGCTGCACCTGCTCGGCATGGACCACGAGGACCCGCGCGAGGCCGAAGCGATGGAGGCGCTGGAGCGCCGCATCCTCGCCGAGCTCGGCATCGCCGATCCCTACCCCGACGCCTGAGCGCCCCGCGCGGGCGCTTCACGCGCTTCCGTTAGACTCCCCTTCCGTTTCCGCAGCCTGTCCGCAGCATGTCCGAGGATCCTTCGAGTCGACCGTCCCCCGCCGCGCCCGAGCGCCGCTCCTGGTTCGAGCGCCTGAGCCAGGCCCTCTCCGGCGAGCTGCACAGCCGCGAGGAACTGATCGAGCAGCTGCGCGAGTCCCAGGCCAAGGGCCTGTTCGCCGCCGACACGCTGAAGATGATGGAGGGCGCCCTCGGGGTCTCCGAACTGTCGGTGGGCGACGTGATGATCCCGCGCGGCCAGATGGTCTCGCTGGCGGTGGACGCGCCGTTCCTGGAGACGGTGAAGCAGGTCGTGGAGTCCGGTCATTCGCGCTTCCCGGTGCATGGCGACGACAAGGACGAGATCCTCGGCATCCTGCTGGCCAAGGACCTGCTGCGCGGCATCGCCATCGACGCCGGTCCGGCGACGATCCGCGAGCTCCTGCGCCCGGCGGTACTGATCCCCGAGTCGAAGCGACTCAACGTGCTGCTCAACGAGTTCCGCCAGTCGCGCAACCACATGGCCATCGTGGTCGACGAGTACGGCGGCGTCGCCGGCCTGGTGACGATCGAGGATGTGCTCGAGCAGATCGTCGGCGAGATCGACGACGAGCACGACGACGCCGATGCCGCGGCGCTGGTCGCGGCGCAGGCCGACGGCCAGTTCGTCGTCGATGCGCTGACCCCGATCCCCGACTTCAACCGGCTGTTCGGCGCCGACTTCTCGGACGACGAGTACGACACCGTCGGCGGCCTGGTCACCGCGGCCATGGGACATCTCCCCGAGGCCGGCGAGGAGCTGGTGCTGGACCGCTTCCACTTCCGCGTCGCGCGCGCGGACGGGCGTCGGGTCCAAGCCTTCCTGGTGAGCCCCCAGGCCACGGCCTGACCTGTCCGATGCCCAGGATCCGCCCGGCGCTTCGCATCGTTCTCCTCGTCCTGCTCTGCCTGGCCGCATCGCTGGCGCAGGCGCGGGTCCGCATCGGCGTGGCGACGATGGCGCCGGGCGAGGAGTACTGGTCGCGCTTCGGCCACAACGCGGTGGTGGTCGACGACCCGTCCGCCGGGGGGCCGCTCATGTACAACTACGGCTTCTTCGACTTCGAGGAGCCGGGTTTCCTGGTCAATTTCCTCAAGGGAAAGATGGAGTACCTCCTGGTCGCGCTGCCGGCCGAGGAGGACCTGCTGAACTACGCCTACGAGGGGCGCGGCGTGCGCCTGCAGTGGCTCGACATCGAGCCCGAAGCGGCGGCCGGGCTGGCGCAGTTCCTTGCCTGGAACGCGCAGCCGGAGAACGCGCGCTACCGCTACGACTACTTCACCGACAACTGCTCGACGAAGGTCCGCGACGCCATCGACCGCGCCCTCGGCGGCCTGCTCGAGGCCCGGCTCGACGACGCCCCGCGCACCACCACCTATCGCAGCGAAGCCCTGCGCCTGGGCCAGCCGACCGCGTGGCTGGCGCTGGGCATGCACTTCGGCCTGGGTCCGTACGCGGACCGCCCGCTCACTCGCTGGGACGAGAGCTTCGTGCCCTCGCGCCTGCACGATGCGCTACGCGAGGCGACCACCCCGCGCGGCACTCCGCTGGTGCTGGAGGAGGTCGAACTGGTCCCGCACCGGATCGCTCCCGAACCCGCCGCGCCCCCGCAGTGGCTGTGGCGCTTCCTCGGCGTGGGACTGGTCGTCGCGGCGCTGATCCTGCTGCTGCGCGCACGCGCCCCGCGCGCGATCGCCGCGGCAGCGGCGGCCTACTGGGCGGTTGCGGGCCTCGCCGGGCTCTGGCTGGCCGCGCTGTGGGGCCTGACCGACCACGTCGCCGGCTGGTCCAACGCCAACCTGCTGCTGGCCAGCCCGCTCGCCCTGGCGCTGGTGCCGGGGGCGCTGGTCCGTGCCCGCGGCCGCGCGGCGGGCGCGGCGTTCGCCACCGCGCTGGCACTGGTGACGCTCATGGCGGTGGCCGCAGCGGTGCTCGCGGCGACGCCGTGGGGCGTGCAGGACAACGTGGACTGGATCGCCCTGCTGCTGCCGGTGCAGCTCGCCTTCGACGTCGCCCTGCGCCGCCCGCGCTGAACTTGGCGCGCCGCCGAGCCGGCGCGATCATGCCGGCATGGATACGACCTTACTTCCCACTGGCGTCGTCACCTGCGCGGTCTACGCGCGCGACGGCCGCCGCACCGACATCGGCATCGACGCGATCAGCGACGTGCTCGCCGCCGACGACGGCAGCTTCGTCTGGCTGGGGCTCTACGAGCCGGAGGTGGCGCTGCTGGAATGCCTGCAGGAGGAGTTCGGCCTGCACGAGCTGGCGATCGAGGACGCGCACAAGGCCCACCAGCGCCCCAAGATCGAGGCCTACGGCGAGACCTTCTTCATCGCGGTGCACACGGCGCAGCGGGTCGACGGCGAGGTGCGCTTCGGCGAGACCCAGCTCTTCGTCGGCCCCCGTTTCCTGATCACCGTGCGCCACGGCGCCTCGCTCTCCTACGTCCCGGTGCGCGGCCGCTGCGAGCGCGACGCGCGGCTGATGGGCATGGGCCCCGCCTACGCGCTGTACGCGGTGCTCGACTACATCGTCGACAACTTCCAGCCGATCGTGCAGGACTACCAGCAGGACCTGGACGAGCTCGAGAAGTCGATCTTCGCCGAGCGCTACCGCAGCGAGACCATCAAGCACCTGTACCGGCTCAAGCGCGAGCTGACCCGCACGCGCATGGCGGTGGCGCCGCTGATGGACATCGTCGCGGCGCTGGCGCGCTCGCAGGGCGGCATGATTCCCCGGGAGATCGCGCCCTACTTCCGCGACGTGCACGACCACGCCATCCGCGTCAGCGACACCATCGACGTGCTGCGCGAGATGCTGACCGCGGCGATGAGCGTCAACCTGTCGCTGGTCACCGTGGCGCAGGGCGAGATCGTCAAGCGCCTCGCCGGCTGGGCAGCGCTGGCCGCGGTGCCGACCCTGGTCGCGAGCTGGTACGGGATGAACTTCGCCTCCATGCCGGAGCTGCAGGCGTCCCACGGCTATGCCGTGGTCATCGGCGTCACCGCGACGGCGTGCACAGCGTTGTTCGCGGTCCTGCGCCGGGCGCGCTGGGTCTGACGGTCAGGCGAGCTGCGTCGCGAAACCGCGCAACGCGTCGATGCCCACGATCTCGCCGGCCTGCAGCGGCAGCTCGATCCTCGGCAGGTCCGGCAGCGCGGCGGCGAGCGCGGCCAGGTGGTCCTCCTCGCGCGCGCGCCGGGCGGCGAGGAACTCCCCGGCATCGCCCGGCGAGCGCCGGTTCACCACCAGACCGCCGACCTGCACGCCGGAGCCGCGCAGCTGCGCCTCGAACTCGACCGTCTCCAGCACCGGCAGGCGCTCGGCCGTGAGCACGATCACGAAGGCCGCGCGCTGCGCGTCCCGCAGCACCTCGCGCAGCCCGGCGAAGCGGTGCCGGCGCCGGTGCAGGATGTCGCGGATCCGCTCGACCCGGCGCTCGCCCTCCGCCGGCGCACGTTCCGCGCTGCCGACGATGCGGTCGCCAAGCCCCTCGTCGCGCCCGAAGTTCGCCAGCGCGGTGTCGAAGCGGCCGCTTCGCTCCTGCCGGTGGAGCATGCCCTCGGTCCATGCCTGGATCAGTTCCGGCAGCGCCATCAGGCGCGCGGTGTGGCCCGACGGGGCGGTGTCGAAGACGATCAGGTCGTAGTCGCGCAGCCCCTGCTCCACCGTCGCCGCGATGCGTTCGAGGAGCGCCGCCTCGTGCATGCCGGGCGCGTCCTGCGACAGGCGCATGTGCCTGGCGATCTCGCCGCCCATCTCGCGCGGCATCAGCTGGCGCAGCGCGCCCTCGACCTCGTCGAGGTGCGCGCGCACGCTGGCCTCGGGGTCGATCTCCAGCGCATCGAGATCCGCCGCCAGGCGCACCGCCCGCGGGCCGATCGGCCGGTTCCAGATGTGGCCGAGGTTGTGCGCGGGATCGGTGGAGACCAGCAGCACGCGGCGCCCGGCATCGGCCGCGGCCAGCGCGGTCGCCGTCGCGACCGTGGTCTTGCCGACGCCGCCCTTGCCGCCGAGGAACAGCACCCGGCGCGACGCGGCCAGGCTCAGCAGCATCCGATGTGGTCCAGCGGCGACCGCTCCATGCCCATGCGCCGATGCCAGTCGTGGAAGCGCTCGTACATCAGCGGCATCAGTTCGAGGGTGTAATAACTGGCCGGGTTCGGCACGCCCAGCGCCTCGGAGAAGACCAGCAGCATGAACAGGTCGTCCTCGTCGCGGCGCGCGCGGGCGAACGCGCGTCGGTAGGGCACCCGGTAGAACTCGCCGAGCCCCTCCGACAGCCGCGACAGCCAGCCAATGACCGGACGCTCCTCGGTCATGGTTCAGCGGCCCGACTGCTCCGTCAGCGGCTCGCCGTCCTTGCCGGGGCCGCGGGCCATCGCCAGCACCGCCTCGAGCCCGACCCACAGCGCGGCAACCAGGATCACGATGTCCATGCCCAGCAGCAGCCAGTTGCCGGCGGCGTAGAACTGGCCCAGCTGCACGATCAGCGCGTAGATCGACATGACCAGCAGGAAGGCCAGCGGGACCACCACCATCCACACCGGGCGCCGCAGCTTGATCAGGATCACCGAGATGATGGACAGGGTGAGGCCGGCCAGCAGCTGGTTGGTGGTGCCGAACAGCGGCCAGATGATCATGCCACCGGAGCCGCCCTCGCCGACGCCGAAGGCCAGCGCCAGGCACACCGCCAGCGCGATCAGCGTGCCGACCGCCCCGTTCAACTTGACGCCGGCCAGTTCCGCGGCCTCCTGCACCACGTAGCGCTGCAGGCGCAGGCCGGTGTCCATGGTCGTGGCCGCGAACAGGATCGCCATCGTCGCCAGGATCGTCGCGCCGAGGTCGCCCGGCAGGCCCAGGCCCTCGCTCAGGATGCTGTCGCCGCCGGCGACGAAGGCGTTGACCCCGCCCGCGCCGAACTTGGTGTAGACCGCCTGCCAGTCGACGAGGGTGGCGAAGCCGGCCGTGCAGCAGATGATCGCCGCCAGCGCCAGCATGCCCTCGCCCACCGCGCCGAAGTAGCCGACGAAGCGTTCATCGGTCTCCTTGTCGATCTGCTTGGACGAGGTGCCCGAGGCGACCAGGCCGTGGAAGCCCGAGATCGCGCCGCAGGCCACGGTGACGAACAGCAGCGGCACGATGCCCGGCGTCTCCGGCGGCAGTGCGGTGTTCATCATCGGCGCGACCACGTCCGGCGCCGAGACCAGCACCGCCACGTAGAGCAGCCCCAGGCCGACGAAGAGCTGCAGGCCGTTGATGTAGTCGCGCGGCTGCAGGAGCATCCACACCGGCAGCATCGAGGCGATGCCCGCGTAGGCGAACAGGAGCAGGATCCAAACCGAGCGCGGCGACAGCCCGAACAGGCTGTCGGGCAGGGTGATCGGGTACCAGCTGCCGAGCACGATCAGCGCGTAGAGCACGATCACGCCGATGACCGACGGCCACAGCAGCCCGACCTTGAAGCGGTAGAACAGCTGGCCGATCACCAGCGCCACCACGATCGCGCCCCAGGTCGGGATCACCGAGGTCGGGGTCGACACCAGCAGGTTGGAGATCACCACCGCGAAGGCGGCGTTGACCATCAGCAGCAGCAGGAAGATCACCACCAGGAACAGGTTGCGCGCGCGCGCGCCGATCACGCTGCCGGTGAGGATGCCGATCGACTTGCCCTTGTTGCGCACGCTGGCCCACAGCGCGCCGAAATCGTGAATGCCGGCGAAGAAAATGGTGCCGAGGGTGACCCAGAGGAAGGCCGGCAGCCAGCCCCAGATGACGGCGATGGCCGGCCCGACGATGGGGGCGGCGCCGGCGACGGAGGTGAAGTGGTGACCCCAGAGCACGAACTTGTTGGTCGGCACGTGGTCGATGCCGTCGCTGAACTCGTGCGCGGGCGTCCTGAAGCCGGCGTCGAGCCGGTAGATCCTCTGCGCGATGTACTTCGAGTACAGCAGGTAGCCCAGCGACATCGCCACCAGGCCCACCACCATCAGCACGATGGAGTTCATCGTCTCCCCTCCGGTCCCGTCGGGACAGCATCGTCCCCCGGAGGATGATCGGGATCGCGTGGATTTGGAAGGAAGATGCCCGCGGCGCCGCGGCAAGTTCGACTAAAGTCGAGGTCGGTCCGTCCCCGCTCAGCCGGTCGCCAGCGCCTGCAGGGCGATGCCGGTGAGGTAGGCGCAGTAGGTGCCGAGCGCATACCCCAGCACCGCGAGCAGCACGCCCACCGGCGCCAGCGCCGGATGGAACGCCGACGCCACCACCGGCGCACTGGCCGCGCCGCCGACGTTGGCCTGGGAGCCGACCGCCATGAAGAACAGCGGCGCCCGGATCAGCTTGGCCACGCCCAGCATCAGCAGCGCGTGCACCGTGATCCAGATCAGCCCGAGCAGGAACAGCTCCGGACGATCGGCCAGCGCGCGCAGGTCCATGTGCATGCCGATCGTGGCGACCAGCACGTAGATCATCGCCGAGCCGACGCGCGAGGCGCCGGCGCCCTCGAGCAGGCGCGCACGACTGAAGCTCAGGGCCAGGCCGAGCGTGGTCGCGATCACCACCAGCCAGAAGAAGCTCGAGGTCAGGCTGTAGTCGTCGAGGTTCCATTCCGCCGGCAGCGCGGCGATCCAGCCGGCGAGCGGGGCCGCCAGCGCATGCGACAGGCCCATCGCACCCAGGCCGACGGCAAGCACCAGCATCAGGTCGGCCAGGCTGGGGATGCGCGCGTGCTGCGCCTGGTAGGTTTCGATGCGGCGCTTGAGATCCTCGATGGCGCTGGTGTCCGCCCCGGTCCAGCGGTCGAACATCGGCCCGCGCGCGGCGAGGAACAGCAGTACCGCCATCCACACGTTGGCCACCAGCACGTCGACCGCGACGAACTGCCCGAACAGGTCGCCCGGCACCTCGAACACCTCGCGCATCGCCGCCTGGTTGGCACCGCCGCCGATCCAGCTGCCGGCGACCGTGGTCATGCCGCGCCAGACGTCGCCGGCCACCGACTCCGGCAGCAGCAGGCGCATCGCGAGGAAGGACAGCACGCCGCCGAGCATCACGCCGAGCGTGCCGACCAGGAACATCACCACCGCCTTGGGCCCGAGGCGGACGATGGCCTGGAAGTCGATCGCGATGGTCAGCAGCACCAGCGCGGCCGGCAGCAGGTAGTCGCGCGCCATCGGGTACAGGCCGGAGGCGTTGCCGTCGATCAGGCCGACCGAGTTGAACAGCGCCGGGATGAAGTAGCACAGCAGCAGCGCCGGCACGTAGGTGTAGAAGCGCTTCCAGAATCCCTGCGGGCGCGACGAGGTCCAGAACACCAGGCCGAGGGTGACCGCGAGCAGGCCGAGGACGACGGGGTCGGCGGTGATCAGGGCGGTGTTTGCGGGTGCGGCCATCCGGCGGTCTCGGTTCGTGGTCGGGCGCCGCGCGCGCGGGCGCGGGATGCGCTTCCCGGCACGCCAGCCGGAAGCGCGCGCGGCGTCGGCTTACTGCCCGATGTGCTGCTTCAGCCAGGCGTTGACGGTGTCGTGCCAGAGCACGCTGTTGTGCGGCTTGAGCACCCAATGGTTCTCGTCGGGGAAGTACAGCAGCTTCGACTCGATGCCCTTGCGCTGCAGCGCCGTGAACGCCGACAGGCCCTGGTCGACCGGCACGCGGAAGTCCTTCTCGCCCTGCACCACCAGCATCGGCACGCGCCAGTCGGCGACGTGGGCGACCGGATTGAAGCGCTCGTAATTCTCCGGCGCCTCGTACGGCGTGCCGCCGTTCTCCCATTCGGTGAACCACAGCTCCTCGGTGACATAGCCCATCGAGCGGGTGTCGAAGACGCCGTCGTGGTTGACCAGGCACTGCCAGGGCGCGTTCCAGTTGCCGGCGATCCAGTTGATCATGTAGCCGCCGTAACTGGCGCCGAGCGCACAGGCGCGCTCGCCATCGAGGAAGGCGTACTTCTCCTGCGCCGCGGCCCAGCCCTTCTGCAGGTCCTCCAGCGGCTTGCCGCCCCAGTCCTGCGAGATCGAGTCGGTGAAGGCCTGGCCGTAGCCGGTGGAGCCGTGGAAGTCGATCATCACCACCGCATAGCCCTGCCCGGCGTAGGTCTGCGGGTTCCAGCGATAGCTCCAGCCGTCGCCGAAGGAGCCCTGCGGGCCGCCGTGGATCAGGAAGGCGACGGGGTAGCGCTCGCCCTCCCGGTAGTTCCACGGCTTGACCACGTAGCCGTGCACGGTCTCGCCGTTCCAGCCGGCGAACTCGAACTGCTCGTACCCGCCGAAGTCGACCGCGGCCAGCCTGTCGTCGTTGGTCGCGTCGATCCGGCGCTCGCCGCCGCCGTCGGCCTGCGCGACGAACAGGCGCGCCGGCGAAGCCAGGGTGGTGCGCGTGTAGGCGAGCGTGCCGGCCGCAACGTCGAACTCGCCGACGCTGCCATCCCCGATGACCGGAGTCACCGCACCGCTCTCCGCGTCGATCGCGAACAGCGGGTGCGTGCCCACGTCGTCGGCCGTGGTGTAGAGCGTGCGCCCGTCGTCGGCGACGGTCACGCCGCCCGCCGACCGGTCCCAGTCCGCGGTGATCGCGCGCGTGCGGCCGTTGGCCAGGTCCATCGCCATCACCACCATGCGGTCGGCCTCGAACCCGGGCCGCTCCATCGCGGTGTAGTACAGGGTCCCACCGTCGGGCGAGAAGGCCGGCGCCGCGTCCCAGGCCCGGTTCGCCTCCGTCCGGTTCCGCGGCGCGACGGAGCCGTCGGCCGGCGCGGTGAAGATGTCGAAGTTGGTCGACCACGGCTCGCTGCGCCCGGCGATGCGCACGCTGAAGGCGAGCGAGGCGCCGTCCGGCGCCCAGGCGTAGTCGTCGGCGCCGCCGAAGGGCTTGGACGGGATGTCGCCGTCGATGCCGCGGCTCACCAGCACCGGCGCGCCGGCCTTGCCGTCGGAAAGCGGCGCGGTGAACAGCTGGCTGCGGCGGCCGTCGTTCCAGGTGTCCCAGTGCCGCACGAAGAGCTGGTCGTAGACCACGCCGGTGGCGGTACGCGCCTCCTCGTCGTCGAGCTTCTTCTGGGTGCAGGCGAGATCGGCCTGGCAGGCGGGGAACACGTCGAAGGTCAGCGCCAGGCGGCGGCCGTCCGGAGAGACCTTGAAGGTGCCGACGTCGAGCGGGTAGTCGGTCACCTGGACCGGCTCGCCGCCGTCGAGCGGCTGCATCCACACCTGACTCGACTCCGACTTCGACGACAGAAAGTAGACGCTGCGGCCATCGGGCGCGAACGCCGCGTCGTGCGCATCCATGCCGGCCGGCGTCAGCGGCCGCGGCGGCGCCAGGTCGCGGGTCCGCAGGTTGCGCACGCGCAGCCCGGTGCTGGCCTCGTCCGCCTCGTAGTCGTATTCGCGCACCTGGAACACGACGGTGCCGCCATCCGGGGACAGCGCCGGCCCGGAGACGCGGTCGAGCTCGACCAGGTCGCGCACCTCGAAGCCGCGCGCGTCGGCCTGGGACATGGAGAACAGGCCGGCGCAGGCGGCGGCGAGTGCGAGCGGAAGCGGACGGACGGACATCGGCGACACCCCGGGCAGCGGCAAAGACCGTCGATGGTAGGCGAGCGGCGCAGGCGGGCAAAGCATGACCAATGGGCCAGGCCACGGCGGCGGACCACCGCTGGCATACTCGGCCGCTGCTTCCGCCGGGCTCCGCCATGACCGATCTTCCGGCCGCGCCGCAGCGCGCCGTCCACGACGACTTCCTCGGGCATCCCAAGGGCCTGTTCGTCTGCTTCTTCACCGAGCTGTGGGAGCGCTTCTCCTTCTACGGGATGAAGGCGCTGCTGTTCCTCTACCTCACCAAGTACCACCTGTTCGGCGATGCGCCGAGCTACGACCTTCTCGGCGCCTACGGCGGCCTGGTCTATGCGGTGCCGGTGATCGGCGGCCTGCTCGCCGACCGCTTCCTCGGCATGCGCAAGGCGGTGGTGCTGGGCGGCGTGCTGCTGGTGCTGGGCCACCTGGGCATGGCCGTCGAGGGCGAGCAGGCGCGGCTGGTCGACGGCGTGGTGGTGCGCGACGACGGCGCGCTGCAGGTGTTCTACCTGTCGCTGGCGCTGATCATCATGGGCGTCGGCTTCCTCAAGCCCAACATCTCGACCATCGTCGGCCAGCTCTATCCGAAGAACGACCCGCGCCGCGAATCCGGCTTCACCGTGTTCTACGCCGGCATCAACGTCGGCGCGCTGTTCGCGAGCCTGGTCTGCGCCTTCCTCGGCGAGACCTATGGCTGGAAGTACGGCTTCGGCGCGGCCGGCATCGGCATGGGAGCCGGCCTGGTGGTATTCCTGTGGGGCCAGAAGTACCTGCGCGGCCTGGCCGAGCCGCCGGATCCGGCGCGCCTGCGCGAACGGGTCGGCCCGCTCTCGCGCGAGTGGCTGATCTACCTCGGCAGCTTCGCCGGGGTGCTGCTGGTCTGGCAGCTGATTCAGCGGACCTGGACCGTGCACGGCGCGATGCACGTGATCGCGGCGGCGTTCGCCGCCTGGTTCGTGTGGTTCCTGGCCCGCCACTGCACGCGCGTGCAGCGCGAGCAGATGGTCACCCTGGTGGTGCTGATCTTCGGCGTGCTGATCTTCTTCGCGCTGTACGAGCAGACCTACGGCTCCTGGGTCGCCTTCACCGACCGCCTGCTGACCAAGGACCTGTTCCGGCTGGACCTCGGCGGCTACACCGCCGCCCTGCCCTGGGCGATCTTCGCGCTCGGCGCGAGCCCGCTGCTCATGGTCGCGGCGCTGATGGCCGCCGATCGCGGTCGCGCCGGGCTGGCCAGGGGTGCCGTCGTGCTGATGGCGATCGGCCTGGCGCTTGCGCTGGCGCACGACGTGATCCTGGTGCCGCAGACGGCGGGCTCGCTGACCTTCATCGGCGCGTTCTTCATCGTGGTGCTGGCGCCCGTCTTCTCGTGGCTGTGGCCGTGGCTGGAGCGCCGCGGGCTCAACCCGAGCAAGCCGGCGAAGATGGCGGTCGGGCTGGTGCTGGCCGGCCTCGCCTTCCTGCCGCTGATGCTGGCCGCAAGCGACGCGGCGGGCGGCGCGCTGGCGAGCGTGTGGTGGCTGGTGCTGGCCTACTTCGTGCTCGAACTCGGCGAGATGTGCCTGTCGCCGATCGGCCTGGCGGCGGTGACCCAGCTTTCGGTGGCCCGCGTGGTGGGCCTGATGATGGGTGCGTTCTGGCTCGGCACCGCCTATTCCGAGGTCCTGGCCGCCCAGTTCGGCAAGCTGGCCGCGATCGAGATCCCGGAGGACGGGGTCATCGACATGGCCCAGGCCGCCGGCACCTACGGTGATCTGTTCCAGAGCATGCTGTGGATCGGCATCGGCAGCGGCGTGCTGTTCCTGATCCTGACCCCGCTGCTGCGGCGCTGGATGCACGGCGAGAAGTGAGCCGGCCGCGCCGCGGCGCGGGAAACGCGAAGGCCCATCTCGCGATGGGCCTTCGTGGGTGGAACGATCAGAACGGGATGTCGTCGTCCGGGAACGGATCCTCGCGCTGGGGCGGCGGCGCCTGCCGCGGCGCGTCGTTGCCGCGGCCACCGCCGCGACCGCCGTAACCACCGCCGCCACCGCCGCCGTACCCACCACCACCACCACCGCCACCGCCACCGCCACCGCCACCGCGGTCGTAGCCGCCACCGCCGCCGCGCGCGTAGCCGCCCTCGCCGCCACCACCGCCACCACCCTGGCCGCCGAGCATCTGCATCTCGTTGGCGACGATGTCGGTGGTGTAGCGCTCGATGCCGTCCTTGTCGGTGTACTTGTTGGTGCGCAGCGAGCCCTCGATGTAGACCTGGCGTCCCTTCTTCAGGTACTCGCCCGCGATCTCGCCCAGCTTGCCGAACA
Organism: Coralloluteibacterium stylophorae; assembly: GCF_018122625.2. Lineage (GTDB taxonomy): Bacteria > Pseudomonadota > Gammaproteobacteria > Xanthomonadales > Xanthomonadaceae > Coralloluteibacterium > Coralloluteibacterium stylophorae. Next base: position 268,092 of record NZ_JAGQFT020000003.1, read on the forward strand.
GCACCACGCGGTGCCATTCCGTGCGCTCCTGGTTCTCGCCGGACTGCTTGTCGCGCCACTGTTCCGACGTCGCCAGGCGGATGTTGGTGATGGCCGACCCGCTCTGGGTGTAGCGGGTCTCGGGGTCGGCACCCAGGTTGCCGACGAGGATGACCTTGTTGATGCCGCGCGCCATAGATCGGATTTCCTTAGCAAAGCGGTCCGCGGATGCGGACGACGGGGCGGCGATGATACGCCGCACCCGGCGGCGGCGTCGCCTGCCGCGGCGCCGGGCTGCGCGGTAGGAAATCGCCGCCCGCGAGGTGCCGCACAACCCGGCGTCACGCCGCCGGCACGTATACTTCGCGGTCGGTCCGCAGTGCCCCACGCCATGTCCGCAACGCTCCCCGATTCGCTCGACCTCCCCGACATCCAGCGGCTGGCGGCCGCGGACATGCAGGCGGTCGACACGCTGATCCGGGCGCGGCTGGCCTCCGACGTGGTGCTGATCAACCAGGTCGCTGAGCACATCGTGGCCGCGGGCGGCAAGCGGCTGCGGCCGATGCTGGTAGTGCTCGCCGCCCGCGCCCTCGGCGGCGGCGGCACCGCGGCGCACACGCTGGCGGCGATCGTCGAGTTCATCCACACCTCGACCCTGCTGCACGACGACGTGGTCGACGAGTCCGATCTCCGCCGCGGCCGGCGCACCGCCAATGCGCTGTGGGGCAACGCGCCGAGCGTGCTGGTCGGCGACTTCCTGTACTCGCGCAGCTTCCAGCTGATGGTCGAGCTCGACTCGATGCCGGTCATGCGCGTGCTCGCCGACACCACCAACGCCATCGCCGAGGGCGAGGTGCTGCAACTGCTGCACGTCCACAACCCCGACACCGACGAGGCCGCCTACCTGCGCGTCATCGAGCGCAAGACCGCGGTCCTGTTCGCCGCCGCGACGCGACTGGGCGCGATGCTCGCCGGTGCCGACGCCGCCACCGCCGAGCGCATGCACGCCTTCGGGCTGCAGCTTGGTTACGCCTTCCAGATCGCCGACGACGTCCTCGACTACGCCGGCGATGCCGCCGCGCTCGGCAAGAACCTGGGCGACGATCTCGCCGAGGGCAAGGCAACCCTGCCGTTGATCCATGCCATGGCGCATGCGCAGCCCGCCGCGCGCGAGCGGCTGGCCAGGATCATCGAGAACGGCGACAGCGCCGCCCTGCCCGAGGTGATCGCGGCGATCGAGGCGAGCGGCGGGCTGGAGTACAGCCGCGCGGTCGCGATGCGCCACGCGGACGCGGCGATCGCCGCGCTCGAGGGGCTGGCGGACAACGAATGGGGAGCGGCGCTGCGTGGCCTCGCCCGCTATGCGGTGGCGCGGGTGCACTGAGCTGCCGGCGGGTGCGCCTGCGCCATGGTGAGGGCCGCGGCTCCTGGCCCGGCCGATTCCGGACATCGCTCGAGCCGGGTTGCGCGCACCAGGACATGGTCGCGGCCGGCCTGTGTGCCGGTCGTCCTCGAGGGTGCGGGGGGGCTCGGAAGGTCGGGGCTGCCACTTCCCTGTGGCCGGTTGGTGATCCCCATGCCGCCGGGCGGCGACGGAACGGACGTTAGACGCGGGCGTCGCCCGCGGCAAGGTCAGGTGAAGACAGTATCGCTGACGCATCCCCGCAATCGCCTATCGTCAGCGGGCCCAGATTGATCCGCTAAGCGGAACCGGACCAGCGTTAGTCAGAATCTCTGACTGTTGCGTATCGCTGACATCAGAGGATTTCCTCGAAGAATGCTTCGACCAGCCGCTCCGCCCGGCGCGCGGCACGGGCGTCGTAGCGGCAGTTGCCGGGGCCGTCGCCGGCCGCTTCCTCGGCGAAGCAGTGGCGCGCGCCGCCGAACTCGACCAGCTGCCAGTCCGCGTCGACCGCGTCCATCTCGGCCTGGAATGCGGCGATGTCGGCATCGCTGACCGAGGTGTCGGCAGCGCCGTTGAGCACGAGTACGGCCGCGGGCAGGTCGCCGCGCGCGGGCCGGTCGGTGGCGAGGCCGCCGTGCAGGCTGACCACGCCGGCGAGCCGCTCCTCGCCGCTGCGGGCGAGTTCGAGAATCGTGCTGCCACCGAAGCAGAAGCCCATGCCGGCCAGCCGCTGCGGGTCGAGCGGCGCCGCATCGGCCTGCGCCTGCAGGGCATCGAGCGCACGCGCCGCCCGTGCGCGCAGCAGGCCACGGTCGGCGTACATGCGCTCGACCTGGCGGCGCGCGGCCTGGGCATCGGCCGGGCGCACCTCCTTGCCGTACACGTCCGCGACCAGCACCACGTAGCCCCCGGCGGCGACCTCGCGCGCCTCCTCCACCGCAGCCTCGGTCACGCCCATCCAGTTGGGCACCATGAGCACGCCCGGCCGGCGGCCCTGGTCGGCGTCGTCGTAGACCAGCACGCCCTCGAAATCGGCCCCGTCCAGGGACCAGCGGAGCGGCTCGGCGCGCATCGCCGCCGCGGCGGGGGCGATGCAGGCGGCGAACAGGAGCAGGGACAGGCTGCGGATCACGGCACGACTCCTCGACGGCGGGCGGATCCGCCCAGTCTATCCGCGCGCCCGCCGCCCACCGCGGCTGCCCTCAGGCCACGCCGAGCCCGCCGATGGCGCCGACGTCGGCCGTGTCGAAACCGGCGATCGCGGCGAAATGGCGTCCGCGTTCCGCATAGTCGCGGTAGGCATCGAAGCTGGGCGCGCCGGGCGACAGCAGCACCACGCCGGTGTGGTCGAGCACCGCGGCCGCCGCCTGCACCGCCGCGGCCATGTCCGCCGCCTGCAGCAGGCGGAAGCGCCCGCCGTGCGCATGCGGCGCCAACGCGGCATGGATGCGTGGTCCGTTGGCGCCCATCGCCACCACCGCCACCGGCGGCTCGCGGGCGATGCGCTCGGCGAAGTGCCCCCAGTCGAGGCCGCGGTCGTGGCCGCCGACCAGGATCGCCACCCGCCGGCCGCGGAAGCAGTCGAGCGCGGCGAGGCTGGCGTGCGGGGTGGTGCTGATCGAGTCGTCGACGTACTCGACGCCGGCGACCGCCCCGAGCGGCTGCAGGCGATGCGGCAGGGGCCGGAACGATTCGGCGGCGGCGGCCAGGGCGACCGCATCCAGGCCCAGCGCTTCCACCGCCGCGAGCGCCGCGCACAGGTTGCCGCCGTTGTGCTGGCCGGGCGCGTGCAGGCGGCGCAGGTCGAACACCGGCCGCCCGCCGCGGCACACGTGCCCGTCGCCGACGTGCCAGCCGTCGGCGCGGTTGAACCACACCAGGTGCGCCTCGGCCGTTGCCTCGGGGTCGAGGGCCGCCAGCCGCGCATCGGCCGCGTTGAGCACCAGCGTGCGCGGCCGTCCGCGGGTGACGAGGGCGAGCTTGTCCTCGACGTAGCGGGCCTCGCCGCCATGCCAGTCGAGATGCTCGGGGAACAGGTTGAGCACCACGCCGACCTCGGGCCGGGTGGCATGGTCGAGGAAGGCGTCGCGGGTCTGGTAGCTCGACAGCTCGATCGCCCAGAACGCCAGTGCCGGCGTCACGTCCATCAGCTCGATCAGCGGCAGGCCGATGTTGCCGGCCAGCGCGGTGCGCTGCCCGGCGGCGCGCAGCAGGTGGGCGACGAGCGCGGTGGTGGTGCTCTTGCCCTTGGTCCCGGTGACGCAGACGGTGCGGGCGTCCGGGTGCGTGGCGAACCACAGGGCGCTGGCACCGACGAACCGCGCGCCGAGGAGCGTCGCCTCGCCGGCCGGCGGTGCGTAGGGGCTGATGCCGGGCGACTTCACCACCACGTCGAAGTCGGCCAGCGCCTGCGGGTCGACCTCGGCACGGGCGCTCAGCAGCGGGTCGCCCAGCGCCGCCACCTGCGCCACTTCGGCCGCCGCGCAGAACACCGCCAGCGGCTGCGCCGGAAAGCGTCGCCGCAGCCAGGCGGCGGTCGCGCGGCCTTCGCGCCCCCAGCCCCAGACCGCGACGCGGCGGCCCTCAAGCCGCGAAGGATGCACGCAGCGACTCCCACAGCGCCGGCGGGATGCGGTGCTCGTCGACCGGTTCGAGCAGCGGCTCGACGGCCAGCTCTTCGCGGCCGAGCTGCGGCCGGATCTCGCGCGCGAAGCGCTCGACCAGGGCGTCCTCGCGCCAGGCCGGCGACCAGCTCAGGGCGGCGAAGGCGGCGCGCGACTCGCGTGCCTCGCCGACGCATTCGAAGGGCTTGTGGTCGCGGTACTCGATCAGCGCGTCGAAGCCCGCCGCCTGGTTCGGCTCGTCCAGCAGGTTGCGGCCGAAGATCGACATCAGCCGCGGCTTGGGCATGAACGGCGCCAGCGCCAGGAACACGAAGTGGCACTTCGGGCACTGCCCGCACCAGCGACTGGTGGGGCGCGCGCCGAGGATGTGGAAGTTGCGGTTGCAGCTGGAAAAGTGCGCGTCGTAGCGGTCGGTGCGGGCGAACTGGCGCGCCACCGCCAGTTCGGAGAACGGGCGCAGCAGCGAGTAGTACTTCAGGTCCGCGGCGATGCGGCCGGCGACGTAGGCGCCGAAGGCCTGCTCGAACGCCCAGCCCTTCGACCACTGGTGGTTCACCTCGCCGGTGCCCTCGATCAGGCTGCCGTAGCTCGCCGAGCGTTCGTTGGAGAACACCACCTGGTCGACGCCGCGCAGCAACGCCGCCAGCACCAGGATCGCCGAGTTCACCGCGGTCACCGGGATGTGGCCGTTGAGCGCGCCGTGGCGGTTGTAGTCGAACAGCTCCGGCGCCAGCGAACGGGTGATGTTGACCAGCGGCAGGCCGGTGCGCGCGGCGCAGGCGTGGATCAGCTGCGAGCCGCCGATCCACACCGCACTCTGCGCCACGCCGGCCGCGCGCAGGGCCTCCACCGAGACCAGCGAATCCTTGCCGCCGCCGACCGCGGTCAGCGCGTGCGGCGCCAGCCCGAGCACCGGCGCCGGCGCGGGCTCGGTGCCGACGTGGGGAAACACGATGCGGCCGCGCAGTTCGAGCCCGTTGCGATAGGCGAACTCGCCCAGGCCGTTCTCGTACACCAGCGTCGCCAGCGCCGCGGTGGCGGCATCCAGCGGCTCGCCCTCGACCACGATCGCCGGCGGCACCGCGGCCTTGTAGTAGCTCACCCCGGCGACCAGGTGCAGCAGGCGCAGGGCGCGGTCCACGGCCGCCGCGCGGTCCGGGTCGAGCTCGAACGGCGCGCCGGGGATGCGCACCACCTCGATCAGCTCGGGGCCGTCGTCGAAGGCGTAGACCAGGCGCGCCTCGCCGGTCTTGGCGTGGAACTCGCGGCGAACGAAGCGGAAGGCGCGGATCGCGCCGCGGTCGAACACGGTGTTCATGCCAGGGCCTCCTCCACGGGCAGTGCGCGCTGGTTGTAGGTATTGGCCATGACCATGCCGTAGGCGCCGGCGTCGGCCACCAGCAGCACGTCGCCCTCGCGGGTGGCGTCCGGCAGGCGCCGACGCCGGCCGAGCACGTCGCCGCTCTCGCAGATCGGGCCGACCACGTCCACCGGCGTGCCCGGCGGCGCATCGAGCCGGCTCAGGTTGACGATCTCGTGGAAGGCGCCGTACAGCGCCGGGCGCAGCAGCGCGTTCATGCCGGCGTCGGCGCCGACCCGGCGCACGCCCTGCTTGTCGACCACCTGGGTGGCGGTCAGCAGCAGCACGCCGGCCTCGGCCACCAGCCAGCGCCCGGGTTCGATCCACAGCGCGTACTCCGGACGCGCCGCCTTCATCTCGACCAGTTCGCGGGCGTAGGCGGCGAGGTCGAAGGCCTCGGCGTCCGGGTCGTAGGCGATGCCCAGCCCGCCACCGATGTCGAGGAAGGCGACGGTGCCGATCTCGTCGGCGGTCGACGCCAGCACCGCGTGCACCTCGCGCCAGTGCGCGGTGTCGTGGATGCCGCTGCCGATGTGCGCGTGCAGGCCGACGATGCGGGCGCCGGCGGCCGCGGCTGCGGCGACGACGGCGGGTACCGCGTCCACGGCGAGTCCGAACTTGGCGCCCTTGCCGCCGGTGCGGACCTTCTCGTGGTGACCGCTGCCGAAGCCCGGATCGATGCGCAGCGTGATCTCGCGCCCCGCGAACAGCTCCGGCCAGTCGCGCAGCGGCGCGACCGAATCGACGGTCACGTGCACGCCACGCGCCAGCGCGTCGGCGTACTCGGCGCGCGGGGCGAAGCTCGGGGTGAACAGGACGCGGCCGGGGTCGAGATCCGGCAGCACCGCGAACACGTGCGCCAGCTCCCCGGCGGAGACGCACTCCAGCCCGCTGCCCTCCTCCGCCAGCACGCGCAGGATGGCGGGGTGCGGATTGGCCTTGATCGCGAAGAAGCGGCGGTCGACCGCGGCGATCCCCGCCAGGCCGCGCGCGCGGGCGCGCACGGTGTCGAGATCGTAGACGTAGCGCGGCGTGCCGGCGGCGGCGCGATCCAGGAGGTCGTCGCGGCGCGCCATCCACCAGGCCTCCCGGCGCGCGCCCTCGGGCAGGCCGAGGCGGCGCCAGCTCGGGCCGAACACCGCGGTCTCGTCGACCGGCATGGCGCCCGAGGCGATCAGCAGGCCGTGCAGGCGCGGCATGATCCCGTCGGCCAGTTCCTCGTCGACGACGAAGGTGAGGTTGAGGTCGTTGGACGACTGCGAGATCAGGTGCACGCGCTCGCGGCCGAACTCGCTCCACACCTCGGTGAGCCGGTGCAGCAGCCCGCGGATGCCACGGCCGACCAGCGTGATCGCCGCGCACGGCGCGATCACCTTGACCCGGCACACGTGGGCGAGATCCGCGCACAGCGCCTCGAGCACGTTGGAACTGACCAGGTTCTCGGACGGATCCAGGGACACGGTGATGTTGGTCTGCGAGGTGCCGATCAGGTCGATCGACAGCCCGTGGCGCTTGAAGCGCTCGAACACGTCCGCGGTGAAGCCGACCTGCTGCCACATGCCGATCGACTCCATCGATACCAGCACGATGCCGCGGCGCGAACTCAGCGCCTTGACCCCCGGCACCGGCGCGGCGCTGCCGCAGATCTCGGTGCCCGGCAGCTCGGGACGGTCGGTGTCGCGGATCCACAGCGGCACGCCGGCGTCGCGGCAGGGCTGGATGCAGCGCGGGTGCAGCACCTTGGCGCCGGTGGTGGCGATCTCCTGCGCCTCCTCGTAGTCCAGCCGGGTGAGCAGGCGCGCGTCCGGCACCTGGCGCGGGTTGGCGCTGAACATGCCGGGCACGTCGGTCCAGATCTCGACCCGGCGCGCGCCGACGAGCGCCCCGAAGTAGGCGGCCGAGGTGTCCGAGCCACCGCGGCCGAGGATCGCGGTGCCGCCGTCGTCGGCGCGGGCGATGAAGCCCTGGCTCAGCAGCAGCGCGTGCGGCTGCGCGGCGAAGCGTGCGCGCAGCGCGTCGTCGGATGCCGTGGAGCAGGACACCGACAGCCGCCGCGCCCACTCGCCCTGGTTCGGGATCGACACCGTGCGCAGCCAGTCGCGGGCATCGGTCCAGCCGATGTCCAGACCCTGCGCCCGGAGATAGGCCGCGCCGAGCGTCGACGAGCACAGCTCGCCCTGTGCCAGCACCTCGGCCTGCCAGTCGAGCGCGGCGGCGGCGCGGCGCGGATCGGCCGCCAGCGCGCGCAGCGCCTGCATGCGTGCGCCGAGCACCGCCTGCGGGTCGAGGCCGAGTTCGTCGGCACAGAAGCGCTCGTGGCGCTCGACCAGCGCCTCGGCGGCGGCGGCGGTCGCACCGGCGTCGGCGTGGCCGTCGATCAGCGCCTGCAGCGCATTGGTCACCCCCGAGAGCGCCGAGACGACCGTCAGCACGCGGGCGCCGTCGCGCCCGGCGGTCTCGCGCATGAGCCGGCCGATGGTGTCCCAGCGGCTGCGTTTCGACACGCTGGTCCCGCCGAACTTCAGGACGATCCAGGGTGCGGGGGCGGCTGCGGGCATCTGCGGCGGGTTCCGGGGCGGGGACAAGGCAAAGACCGACGATGATAAGTCAGCCGCCGCGCGCCGGAGGCCGCGGGCGGAGGGTGGTGTTGTTTATCCTGCGCGGCCCGTCACGCCCGAAGGAGCCGCGCGATGCGCGAGGTCGCGTTCAAGCAGGTCGATGTCTTCCCGCAGGTCGCGTTCGGCGGCAATCCGGTCGCGGTGATCCTCGACGGCAGCGGCCTGGACGGCTGCGCCATGCAGGCGATCGCGCGCTGGACCAACCTGTCGGAGACGACCTTCGTGCTGCCGGCGACGACGCCCGCGGCCAGCTACCGCGTGCGCATCTTCACCCCGCGCCGCGAGCTGCCCTTCGCCGGTCACCCCAGCGTCGGCACCGCGCACGCCGTGCTGGAGGCGGGACTGGCCGAGGCGGTCGACGGTGCGCTGGTGCAGGAGTGCGCCGCCGGCCTGCTGCCGGTGCGCGTGGAGGAGGACGCGCCGCAGCGCCGGATCCTGGTCCGCGCGCCCGCGGCCCGGCTCGCGCCGCTGCCGGAACCCGACGCCGGCCTCCTCCTCGCCGCGCTCGGCGCGGACGCCGGTGCCGCCGTCACCGCGCGGCCGGCGGCGGTGGACGTGGGTCCGGTCTGGCTGGTGCTGCAGCTCGGCGACGCGGCGCGGGTGCGCGCACTCGAGCCCGATCTCGCGGCCCTGGCCGCCCTCAGCGACGCCACCGGCGCGGTCGGCATCACCGTGTTCGGCGCCGAGCCCGACGACGCGCCCGACCGCTACGCGGTGCGCTCGTTCTGCCCGGCCGACGGCATCGACGAGGATCCGGTCTGCGGCAGCGGCAACGCCGCGGTCGGCGCCTGGCTGCATGCCGCCGGTGCGGCCGGCGATGGCGCATGGACATCCAGCCAGGGCCGCGAGTGCGGCCGCGACGGCCGCGTCGCGGTTCGGATCGACGCCGACGACCGGGTCTGGATCGGCGGCGGCGCGACCACCCGCATCGAGGGACGCATCGCGCTCGGCTGACCGCTAGCGCAGCGGGGCAGGCGGCGCTCCGCACGGCACCGGCGCCAGTGCGCCGGCGTCGCCCGGAGCGGCCCCGGGATCGCGTGGAGCGGTGGACACCTCGCGCACGCCGCGGCCGCTGGTGACCGCTCCCGCGGCACCGCCCACGCTCACCGCCAGCACGCCGCCGCGTTCCCGGTCCGCAGGTTCGCGCACGACCGTGCCGGCCTGCGGCGCGGGCCAGCAGTCGTCGAAGCCGCTGGCGTAGGGATCGACGACCACCACCGGCTCGACCGGCCGGAGCCGGTCGCGGTGGTCGCGGTGGTCGTGAGGACGGGCGGCGGCCGCGGCGGATGCGGTCGTCGCGAGAACCAGCGAGAGAGCGAGGACGGGAAGGCTTCGCATGGCGTTGTTCCGGCAGGCTGCCGGCAGTGCACCCTAGCCCACGGCCGGCGTCCAGCCCCGATCGAGCCAGGCGAGCACCCGTGCGGCGACGGCCGCGGCCTCGCGTCCGAGCAGGGGGCCGACGTGGCTCGCACCGGCGAGCGCGATCGTTTCCACCGCCCAGTCGGCCGCGAGCGCGCGCGTGGCCGCAGGTGCGACGTCGCGATCCGCCTCGGACAGCACCAGCAGGCAGGGGCACGCCGGCCGGGGCGGGAACGGCGTCGCCCGCGCCTCCTCGAGCACCGCGGCCGATTCGTCGCGCCAGCGGCGGAAGGCGTGGAGGGCGGCGGCGGCGTCGGCATCGGGCAGCGCGCGCCGGGTGCCGGCGAGCGCGGCACGCCCGCGCCAGGCACGGATCGCCGCGGCCCCGGGGCCTGCGGCAGGCCGCTCCGGCAGCAGCGGATTGACCAGCACCAGCGCAGCGGCACGCTCCGCGCATTCCGCGGCAAGGCGCCCGCCGAGGCTGGCGCCGACGAGCACCGGCGCCGGCCCGGCCCGCGCGATCGCCGCGGCGAGCTGCTGCCGGTAGTCGTCGAGCCGGGTCGCAGCGAGCCCCGGCGCGGCCGGCTGCAGCCCGGGCCGGTGCACGCGGATGCCCGCGGCCTCGAGCACGCGCGCCCAGATGTCCCATTCCCAGGGCCCGCCTCCCGCACCGTGTACGAGGACGATGTGGCTCCGATCCTCCATCACCTCCTCCTTCGGCGCGGGTCGCGGCGGTCGCGGGGCGCCATCGATGCGCGGCGGACGGAGCGTTCCGACTGCATCACCAGGTTCGGTTTCCATGCTGCCCAGAGGCACGCCGCGGCGGCGCGCGCGGACGCAACGTAGCGTCTTCGCCATGGGTGCGCAGCCGACGCGCGCACTGCGCATGCTGGCGCGCCCCGGAGGACCGCCATGCCCAGACACCGCTACCGCATCACCATCACCCCGACGACGCGCCATGTCGCCGCCGTGGAGTTCGACCACGTCGACGACGAGGACTGGGTGCGCACCCTGGAAGCCGCGCAGCGCCTGCCCGGCCTGTGCGCCGACAGCCGCACCGGCGTCTGCGTGGGACTGCGCCTGCTGGAGCGCGCCGCCGCCGAATGCGGCGACGACACATTCGCCGAACTGCGCCCCGCGCTCGACGCCCTGCGCGCGCGCCTCAAGCCGTCCTGCGGCTGACGGCGCCTGCACGCGCCGCGCGCACACTGCCGCGGCATGGACGCCCTCTCCCCGACGCAGGCGGCGCGCCTCGCCGATGCGGTCCTGCTGCTGCACGCGGGCATCGTCGCCTTCGCCGTGCTCGGCCAGCTGCTGGTGGTCGCCGGCGGCCTGCGCGGGTGGCGCTGGATCCGCAGTCGCGCCTTCCGCGCCGCGCACCTGGCCCTGGTGGTCTTCGTCGCGCTGCAGGCCTGGCTGGGCCGGGTCTGCCCGCTCACCACCTTCGAGCAGCAGCTGCGCGCGCAGGCAGGGCAGCCCGTGCACGAGGCCGGTCTGATCGAGCACTGGGTCGGCCGCCTGATCTTCTTCGAGGCGCCGGCCTGGGCCTTCGTCGTCGCCTACAGCGCGTTCGCCGTGGTGGTCGTGGGGAGCTGGTGGCGCTGGCCGCCGCGGGGGCGCGCGGACTGAATTTCACACCGGCCCCACGTGGCGCGACGAACGCTCCGGCGCGCCCACCACCCACCTGGAGTTCCCCATGAGTCTCGGCACCATCCTGCTCATCATCCTGCTCCTGATCCTCATCGGCGCGCTGCCGAGCTGGGGCTACAGCCGCAGCTGGGGTTACGGTCCCTCCGGCGGCATCGGCCTGCTGCTGATCATCGTCATCGTGCTGCTGGTGCTCGGCATCCTCTGACGCAGAAGCGGAAAACGAAGAAGCCGCGCAATGCGCGGCTTCTTCGTGTCCGTCCGGCGCGGTGGTCAGGCCTTCCGCCGGCCCCGCTTCGGCGCGAGCATCGTGCCGGTGCAGTTGGCCGCACCGCAGCGGCAGGTCCAGATCTTCTTCAGGCGCGCGGTGTGCGGGACCTCGAGCGTGATGTGGTAGTCGTAGGTCAGCTCCTCGCCCGCGGCGACGTCGCGCACCGTCTCGACGAAGATGCGGTCCCTGCGGCGGTCGCCGCCCTCGTCCTCCTCGATCACCGTCTCGCAGCTCGGATCGCAGCCGTGGTTGATCCAGCGCGCGACGTTGCCGTCGACGTTGCCGTCGACGATGTACCTGTCGTTGAGCGTGAACAGGAAGGTGTGGCCGGTCTCGCCGTCGTCGGCATAGAGCCGGTCGGCCTGCCGGTGCGTCAGCAGGCGGCCCTTGTATTCGATGACGCGGGTGCCCTTGGGCAGGTCGACGAGGGCGAACACGCCCGTACCGTGGATGGGCGAGCGGCGGGCGGCGATCTTGCGTGGCATCGGCGGTCACGACTGTGGCTGGCCGGGCATTGTGACGTGGGCGGACGCGCCGCGCATAGCGCGCGGCGCAGGCACCGCGGTCGCCCTGCCTCAGGGAATCAGCCCGATCTCGCGGGCGCAGTCGTAGAGCTGGGCGGGACTGCTCACGCCGAGCTTGCCCATCGCATCGATCTTCTGCCGACTGATGGTCTTGACGCTGCGGTGCAGGCGTTCGGCGATCTCGGTCACGCTCAGCCCCTGCGCGAACAGGCGCACGACCTCCTGCTCCTTGGGCGACAACCGCGCGCCCGGCAGTCGCGATGTTTCCTCGAGCCGCTCGCGCAGCCGGCAGGAGAGATAGCGGCGCCTCGACCTGACCGCATGCACCGCATTCGCCAGCTCGCCGAGGGCGGACCCCTTGTCGAGCAGACCGAGGATGCCGGTGTCCAGCATCGCCCGCAGCAGCGCCGGATTCTCGATCATCGTCTGCACCACCACGGGCAGCCCGGGGTGCCGCGCGCGGATGTCGCGCAGCAGGTCCAGGCCGGTGCGCTCGCCGCGTGGGCCGGCGTAGGGCATCGCGAAGTCGGTCACCAGCACGTCGCAGTCGCAGGTCGACAGCAGTTCCATCAGCTGCTCGCCGCGCTCGGCCTCCCCGACCACCCTCCACGCGCTGCTCTCGCGCTCGAGCGTCGCGCGCAATCCCATCAGCACGACCGGGTGGTCGTCGGCCAGCACCAGGCGCAGCTCCGCTCCCTCCATCCCCCTCTCCTTCATACGACCTGCACCGCCATTGTGGCGACGTTCATCCCCTGCCGCGACAACGGAGCGTGACGATGGCACCGCAGAACGCAGCCGCGCAATGAACCTTGGTCGCACTGCCGGCCGTTCCGACAGCGCCTCCGACTTCTTCAGTCGCGGCGCCCTGACCTCGCGCAGGAAGGTGCTGCTGGCCTGCGTGATCGGCTGGCTGCTGCTGACTGCCTACGACGTGAGCCTGCTGCCCCCGCCGGGGCTGGCGGCGGGTGGCTTCGCGGCGCTGTTGCTGCTCGCGATGCACGTCCCCGCATTGCTGCTGCTCGCGCTCGCGGGCGTGCTGTCGATGCGCGACGGCAGCCGCCGGCCGTTGGTGGATCGCCTGCTTCCGCTCATCCTGCTGGCGGCGCTGTGCTCCACCTCGGCGATCGACGTGGTGCTCCGCCATCACGCGGATGTCGACGAGCTGCGCCTCGCATTCGCGCCACTGCTGCTCATCACCGGCGTCCTGCTCGCGCCGTTCGGCCTGAAGCTGCGCAGCACGCTGGGGACGGTGATCGCGTTCCTGGCGTTCGACCTGCTGGCCCGCATGGTCTCCATCGAGGACGCCTCATCGCAGCGGCACGGCGTGGCGGCCTGGTTCCTGCTGCTGGTCAACACCGCCCTGTGCGCCTACGCCGCCCACCTGCAGCAGCGCGAACGGGTCGAGCAGTTCGAGAGCCAGCGCCGGCTCGACGATATCCTCGGCAACCTGCCGATCGCGGTCTTCACCTACGACCCGCATGCGCGAGGCTTCCCGCACATCGCCGGCGATACCTCGGCGCTGTTCGGCGTCGACGCCGAGACGATGATGCGGAACGGCCTCGATTCGGTCTACGCGCACCTGCCGCCGGAGGCCTGCGCCGACATCCGCGACGCCGCAGACATGCTGGCGGAGCAACCGCAGGAGCTGCGCCGCGAGTTCAGGATTCCCCACCGCGACGGCGTGCGCTGGGTCGAGGTGCATTCCACGCCCTATCGCAGCCTCACCGGCAAGGTCCGCCTCGCCGGCTACTGGGCCGACGTGACCGTCCGCCATGAGCAGAACGCCGCCATGCAGGCGGCGCAGGAGGCGGCGGAAGCGGCGGCGGCGGCGAAGTCGGGCTTCCTGGCGATGATGAGCCACGAGATCCGGACGCCGGTCAACGCGATCATGGGCATGATCGAGCTGCTCGACGGCACCACGCTCGACCCCGAACAGCGGTACATGGTCCGCACCGTGGATGCCTCGGCCGAGGCCCTGCTGCGGATCCTGGACGACGTGCTCGACTTCTCGCGAATCGAAGCCGGCAAGTTCGTCCTCGACCCGGCGCCGTTCTCGCCGCGCGAGCTGGTCGACCACGTCGTGGGCATCGTCGCGCCCGGGGTGCGCCGCAAGGGGCTGCGGATCTACGCCGAGGTCGACCACCGCATCGCGGGCATCCTCGTCGGCGACGCCTGGCGGCTGCGCCAGATCCTGCTCAACCTGCTCGGCAACGCGATCAAGTTCACCGACTCCGGACGGATCCGGGTCGCCCTGCGGATGGTCGGCGAGTCCGACGGCGACGCCGGCCGGCAGCGGATCGAGCTGATGGTCGCCGACACCGGCAGCGGGATCCCGTCCGAACAGCAGGCGACGCTGTTCGAGCCCTTCGTGCAGGCCGCCGACGCGGCCGACCGCCGCCGCGAGGGCGCCGGCCTCGGCCTGGCGATCTGCCGCAGCCTCGTCGACCTCATGCAGGGCAGCATCCGTCTCGAGAGCGCTCCGGGCGAGGGCACTCGCATCACCATCGCCCTGACCCTCGACGTCCGCCGCCGCGACGCCGCCAACGACGACCTCCTGCGCGGCTGCACCGCCCATGTCCGCGACGCCGATCCGGCCCTGGTCTCGAGCCTGGGCCAGCACCTGCGCGCGCTCGGCATCGCGGTGAACTCGGACTTCAGGCGCAGCGCGGACGGTGCGCGGCCATCGGTGGAACTCAGCTGCACCGGGCCCGGCACCGGCGACGGAGGCGACCGGCCGCGACGGATCCAACTGGTCGACCGGCAGTTCCCGCTCGGCTATGGCGTCGACGACGGCGCGGTCCTGCTCGGCACCAATCCGCTCGAATGGCGTGCGGTGCTGCCGGCCTGCCGCGAGGCGCTCGGATTGCCGGCCTCCACCGAACACGCCGCCGGCCAGGGCGAAGCGGCGCCGCCGGCGCGCGCCCCGCAGCGCATCCTGGTGGCCGAGGACCATCCGACCAACCAGGCGCTGGTGCGGCGCCAGCTCGACCGCCTGGGCTACGACTGCGACGTCGTCGGCGACGGCAGGGAAGCGCTCCAGCGCCTGCAGGACGGCGACTACGCGCTGCTGATCACCGACTGCCACATGCCCGGCATGGACGGCTACGAGCTCACCCGCCAGCTCCGGACACAGGAAGCCGGCAGCGGGCGCCACCTGCCGGTGATCGCCATGACCGCCAACGCGCTGCCGAGCGAGATCACCCGCTGCCTGGCGGTGGGCATGGACGACCACCTGGGCAAGCCGGTGCGCCTGCGTCGCCTCGATGACATGCTGGCGCGCTGGCTGGGCGGCGACGATGCCGTCGCTGCGGAACCGCCCGGCGGCCGCCATGGACCCGACCTCGCCACCCTGCGCGAGGCGCTGGCGGCCGAGGACGTGGTCGCGGTGCTGCGCTCGATGGCCGACGTCACCCTGCAGGACCTGCCGGCCCTGTACCAGTGCCTCGAAACGCGCGACGCCGACGGCACCCGGCAGTGGCTGCACCGCGCCGTCGGCGCCCTGCAGACGCTGGGTTCGCATCCGGTGATCGACGCGGGCCGCATGCTGATCGACCGGCTGGCGGCGGAGGGCGACGCCGCGCTGCCCGCGGCCAGCGGCTACGCGGTCCGGGTGGCCGAGTTCGCGGAGCACCTGCATGCGATCGCGCGCGCCGAGGAGGGCGCGCATGCGCCCTGAGCCGCTCCCGAACGTGAACCGGCGCCGGCGCAGCGCCATGGAAGCACCATCGGCTCCTTGAGGCGGAGGACGGAAATCCGTACCATTTCCGTCCTGTTTCAGCGTCCCGATCCCGTACCGTGCTGCGCGTCACCAAGCTCACCGACTACGCGACCGTCGTCCTGACCGTCCTGGCCGCGCGCCCGGACGCGGTGCACAGCGCCGGCGAACTCGCCGAGCACGCGGGGCTGGAGGCGACCACGGTCGCCAAGGTCCTGCGGCCGCTGTCGCAGGCCGGCCTGGTCACCGGCATCCGCGGCGCCGCCGGCGGCTACCGCCTGGCGCGCCCGGCGACGGCGATCAGCCTGATCGAGATCGTCGAGGCGGTCGAAGGGCCGCTGGCGATCACCGAATGCGCCGAGCACGGCGGCCGCTGCGACATCGCCGAGCGCTGCGGCGCCCGCGCGAGCTGGCGGCGGATCAACGACGTGCTCGCCGAGACGCTCCGCGGCATGTCGCTGGCCGACATGCTCGACCCCGTACCGCCGCGACGCCGCGACATCCCGCTCCGCGTCGCCACCGCATGACTTCTCGATAGGCAGCCAGCATGGCCACCCAATCCCAGGAACTCCTCGACGCCCTGTCGCGTCGCTACAGCGCCGGCTTCGTCACCGACATCGAGGCGGACTCGCTGCCGCCCGGCCTCAACGAGGACGTGATCCGCTTCATCTCCGCCAAGAAGGAGGAGCCGGAGTGGATGACGGAATGGCGCCTGCGCGGCTACCGCCAGTGGCTGAAGATGACCGCGCCGAACTGGGCCAAGCTGCAGATCGCCGAGATCGACTTCCAGGCGATCAGCTACTACTCGGCGCCCAAGGCCAAGTACAAGAGCCTGGACGAGGTCGACCCCAAGCTGCTGGAGACCTACGACAAGCTCGGCGTGCCCCTGCACGAGCGCGCGCGCCTGGCCGGCGTGGCGGTCGACGCGGTGTTCGACTCGGTCTCGGTCGGCACCACCTTCAAGAAGGAGCTGGCCGAGAAGGGCATCGTCTTCTGCTCGATGTCGGAAGCGGTGCGCGAGCATCCGGAGCTGGTGCGCCGGTACCTGGGCTCGGTGGTGCCGGCGTCCGACAACTACTTCGCCGCGCTCAACACCGCGGTGTTCTCCGACGGCAGCTTCGTGTTCATTCCCAGGGGCGTGCGCTGCCCGATGGAGCTCAGCACCTACTTCCGCATCAACGCCGGCCACACCGGGCAGTTCGAGCGCACGCTCATCGTGTGCGAGGACAAGGCCTATGTGTCCTACCTCGAAGGCTGCACCGCGCCGATGCGCGACGAGAACCAGCTGCACGCCGCGGTGGTCGAGCTGGTCGCGCTCGAGGACGCGGAGATCAAGTACTCCACGGTGCAGAACTGGTACCCGGGCGACGAGGAAGGCCGCGGCGGCATCTACAACTTCGTGACCAAGCGCGGCGAGTGCCGCGGCGACCGCTCCAAGATCACCTGGACCCAGGTCGAGACCGGCTCGGCGATCACCTGGAAGTACCCGTCCTGCGTGCTCAAGGGCAACGATTCCTCGGGCGAGTTCCACTCGGTCGCGCTGACCCACCACCGCCAGCAGGCCGACACCGGCACCAAGATGATCCACATCGGCCGCAACACGAAGTCGAAGATCGTCTCCAAGGGCATCTCCGCCGGCCGCGGCCAGAACACCTATCGCGGGCAGGTGCGGGTGGAGCGCTCGGCGTCCGGCGCGCGCAACCATACCCAGTGCGACTCGCTCCTGATCGGCAAGCAGTGCGGCGCGCACACCTTCCCCTACATCGAGGTGCGCCACCCCGACGCCACCGTCGAGCACGAGGCCACGACCTCTAAGATTTCCGAGGACCAGCTCTTCTACTGCCGCGCCCGCGGCATCGGCGAGGAGGACGCGGTCTCGATGATCGTCGACGGCTTCTGCAAGCAGGTCTTCCGCGAGCTGCCGATGGAGTTCGCGGTCGAGGCCAAGAAGCTGCTCGAGGTCTCGCTGGAGGGGGCGGTGGGGTGACGGGTGAAGCGGGAAGGGCGAATCGGGAATCGGGAGTCGGGACCTGAACGTCTCGTTCCCCCGCCCGATCCGCTTCGTCCCACGCACCTGCAGCCTTCCATTCCCGATTCCCCCTTCCCCATTCCCGCTTTACCCCAAGACCACCATGCTCAAGATCGAAAACCTCCACGTCCGCGTCGGTGAGCGCGAGATCCTCAAGGGCCTGTCGCTCGAGCTCGAGCCGGGCCGGGTCCACGCGATCATGGGGCCGAACGGCGCCGGCAAGTCCACGCTCGGCAACGTGCTCGCCGGCCGCGAGGGCTACGACATCACCGCCGGTTCGGTCAGCTTCGACGGCCAGGACCTGCTGGCCCTGGAGCCGGAGGAACGCGCCGCCGCCGGCGTGTTCCTGGCCTTCCAGTACCCGGTCGAGATCCCGGGGGTGAACAACACCTACTTCCTGCGTGCCGCGCTCAACGCGCAGCGCAAGGCGCGCGGCGAGTCCGAGCTGGACTCGATGCAGTTCCTGAAGCGGGTGCGCGAGAAGCTCGCCCAGCTGAAGTTCTCCGACACGCTGCTGCAGCGTGGGGTCAACGAGGGCTTCTCCGGCGGCGAGAAGAAGCGCAACGAGATCTTCCAGCTCGCGGTGCTGGAGCCGGCGCTGGCGATCCTGGACGAGACCGATTCCGGCCTCGACATCGATGCCCTGCGCCTGGTCGCCGACGGCGTCAACACGCTGCGCGACGCCGGCCGCAGCTTCCTGGTGATCACCCACTACCAGCGCCTGCTCGAGTACATCCGCCCCGACGTCGTGCACGTCCTCGCCGACGGGCGCATCGTCGAGACCGGCGGGCCTGAGCTCGCCGAGCAGCTCGAGGAGCACGGCTACGCCTGGATCAGGGAGCGTCGCGTCCCGGACGCGACGGACGCCGCATGAACGCCCAGCTGCCGCCCCTGCTCGATTCCTTCCGCGCCGAGTTCGACGCCGCGCCGCCGGCCGATCTCGAGGGCGCGCACCTGCGCGACGCGCGCCGCTACGCGCTGGCCGCGGCGCTGCGCGACGGCCTGCCCGGGCCGCGCAGCGAAGCCTGGAAGTACACCTCGCTGCGCGCCCTGGAGCGGCGCAGCTTCGTGCCGGCGCCGCAGGAGCGCGTCGCCGTCGATCCGGCCCTGCTGGCCGAAATCCCCGCGCCGCGCCTGGTGTTCGTCAACGGCCACTTCGACGCCGGCCTGTCGCGCATCCAGCGCCTGCCGCGCGGCGTGCACCTGATCGCCCTGTCGCAGGCCCTGCACGACTGCGACCCGCGCGAATGCGCCTTCATGGCGCGCCGCTTCGACGGCACCGAGGAGCTGTTCCCGCGCGTCAACTCCGCCCTCGCCGTGGACGGCGTGATGCTGCGCGCGACCGAGGAGTCCGACGGCGCCGAGCCGGTGCACGTGGTCTTCGTCGGCGCGCCGGCCGACGGCGACCGCGCCTGGAACCTGCGGCACATGGTCGAACTCCGCGAGCAGGCCCGCCTGACCCTGTGCGAGCACATCCTCACCGCCGGCGAGCACGCGCACCTGGCCAACACCGTGATGCAGGTGAAGCTCGCCGCCGGCAGCCGCCTGGACCACGTCCGCATCCAGGACGAGGGCGCCGGCGCCAGCCTGATCCAGCGCACCGAGGCCGCGCTGGCCGGCGACGCCGTGCTGCGCCGCCTCGACCTCGAGCTCGGTGCCGGGCTCGGCCGCCACGAGTTCAACGTCGCGCTGCGCGGCGCCGACGCCGCCGTGCACGCCAACGGGGTGCAGCTGGCGGCCGGGCGTCGCCACAACGACACCCGCCTCGCCGTCGACCACGCCGTGCCGGACACCCGCTGCGAACTCACCTGGCGCGGCATCGGCGCCGAGCGCGGACGCGCGGTGTTCCACGGCGGCATCCTGATCCGTGCCGGCGCCGACCGCACCGACGCCAACCTGTCGAACAAGAACCTGCTGCTGTCGGAGGGCGCCGAGGTCGATTCGCAGCCGGTGCTCGAGATCCACGCCGACGAGGTCAAGGCCGCGCACGGCACCACCGTCGGCCAGCTCGACCCGCAGGCGCTGTTCTACCTGCGCGCGCGCGGCGTGCCCGCGGCGCAGGCGCGGGCGATCCTGACCGCCGCGTTCTGCCGCGAGACGCTGGCGGTGATCGCGAACGAGGCGCTGCGCGAGCTCGCCACCGCGCGCCTGGACGCCGCCCTCGAGCGGCTGCCCGCACCGTGAGCGCGCGTGCCGACATCGCCGCGGGCGCGCCGGACTGGGCCGCGGTCCGTACCGACTTTCCGGTGCTCGAGCGCGAGGTCCACGGCAAGCCGCTGGTCTACCTCGATTCCGCCAACACCGGGCAGAAGCCGCGCGCGGTGATCGATACGGTCGATGCCTTCTTCCGCCGCCACAACGCCAACGTCAGCCGCGCCGTGCACACCCTCGGCACCGAGGCGACCGAGGCCTACGAGGGCGCCCGCGCGAAGCTCGCGCGCTTCGTCAATGTGCGCCCGGACGACCTCGTGCTCACCAGCGGCACCACCATGGCGATCAACCTGGTGGCCTATTCGTGGGCGCTGCCGCGGCTCGGGCCCGGCGACGTCGTCCTGGTCACGCACATGGAGCACCACGCCAACATCGTGCCGTGGCAGCTCGTCGCCCAGCGCACCGGCGCCACGGTGCGCGCGCTGGAGGTGACCGACAGCGGCGAGCTCGACCTCGACGCCGCACGCGCGGCGCTGACGCCCGAGGTGAAGCTGTTCGCCTTCACCCACGTCTCCAACGTGCTCGGCACGGTCAACCCGGTGCGCGCGCTGTGCCGCGAGGCGGCCAGGCGCGGCATCGTGACCCTGGTCGACGGCTCGCAGGCGCTGCCGCACCGGCAGGTCGACATCGCCGCGCTCGGCTGCGACTTCTACGCCTTCACCGGGCACAAGATGTGCGGGCCGACCGGCACCGGCGCGCTGTGGGCCCGGCGCGAGCACCTCGAGGCGATGCCGCCGTTCTTCGGCGGCGGCGAGATGATCCGCGAGGTCGCCTTCGAGCAGACCGTGTTCAACGACCCGCCGCACAAGTTCGAAGCCGGCACGCCGAACATCGCCGGCCACATCGGCCTCGGCGCCGCGGTCGACTACCTGTCCGGGCTGGGCATGGACCACGTCGAGGCGCGCGAGGCCGAGCTGCGCGCGCACGCGGTCGAGGCGCTCGACGGCATCGACGGGCTGCGCGTGCTCGGCCGCGCGCCGGAGGCCGCGGCGGTGATCAGCTTCCTGGTCGAGGGCGCGCATGCGCACGATCTGGCGACCCTGCTCGACCTCGAGGGCGTCGCCGTGCGCTCCGGCCACCACTGCGCGCACCCGCTGATGAAGCGCTTCGGCGTGGCGGCGACCTGCCGCATGTCGTTGGCCTTCTACAACACGCACGCGGAGATCGAGCGCTTCGCCGCCGCCGTGCACAAGGTCCGCGGGCTGCTGGCGTGAGTGCGAAGGAACCACTCGCGCCGGAGACGCATCCCGGCGCGCGCGCGGCGCAGGCCTATGCGGCGCACGGCGCCGCCGATCCCGCGCGCGACGCGCGGCTGCGCGACGCGGCGCTCGACGACATCCCCGCACTGGTCGCCCTGGTCACCGGCGCCTATCGCGGCGAGAGCAGCCGCGCCGGCTGGACCACCGAGGCCGATCTCCTCGACGGCGCGCGCATCGATGCCGACATCCTGCGCGCCGACATCCTCCGCGCGCGCAGCCGCATCCTGCTGCTGGAGCGCCCGCGCGCCGGACGCCCGGCCGAACTGCTGGCCTGCGCCCACGTCGCCGACCAGGACGGAATGGGCTACTTCGGCATGTTCGCGGTGCGGCCCGACCTGCAGAACGCCGGCATCGGCCGGCGCGTGCTGGCCGAGGCCGAGCGCGTGGCGCGCGAGGACTGGCGCCTGCCGGCGATGGCGATGACCGTGATCGACGTACGCCACGAACTGATCGCCTGGTACGAGCGCCGCGGCTATGCGCGCACCGGTGTCGTCAAGCCGTTCCCCTACGGCGACCTGCGCTTCGGCACGCCACGGCGCGAGGACCTGCGCTTCGAGGTCCTGCGCAAGTCGCTCGCGGCGCCGGCGCGATGACGGACTGGATCCGGGTCTGCGCCACCGGCGAGCTGCTGCCGGGCGAGATGCGCCAGGTGTGGGACGGCGCCACGCCGATCGTGGTGGTCAACCTCGACGGCGAGTACTACGCGCTGGAGGACCGCTGCAGCCATGAGGACGTCGAGCTGTCCACCGGCAGCCTCGACCCGGCCGAGGGCAGCATCGAATGCATGCTGCACGGCGCGCGCTTCGACCTCCGCGACGGCCGCGCCCTGTGCGCGCCCGCCTATACGCCGGTGCCGACGTTCCCGGTGAAGGTGGCCGACGGCGCGGTCTGGACCCGCGACGACCGCTGACGCGCCTCCGGCGGCACCCGGTAGTCCTGCGGCCCGAGCAGGTCGACGCCGCAGCGCAGCCCACGCAGCCAGTCGAGGAAGGCATCGATCGCCGCGCCGGCCAGCGGCAGCCCGTGTTGCGGCACGATCAGCGCCGGGGCGAGCTCCGCGACCATGTCCGCCCACAGTGCGGCCACGTGGCGACTGGCCATGTAGCGGCGATGGAAGCCCTCCATGCGCGCGGCGTGCGGGGCGAAGTCCTCGACCGGCTCGTAGGCGGTGCCGGCGGGAACCATGGAGGCGCCGACGTCGCCCGAGAACAGGATGCGGCTGAGCGGATCGTAGAAGCTGAAGTTGCCGACCGAGTGCAGGAAGTGCGCGGGCAGCGCGATCAGGCCGGCGCTGCCGAAGGGAACCGTCCCGCCCTCGTCCTCCAGCAGCAGGTAACGGTCGCGGCCGGTGTTCTTCTGGTAGTGCGGGACGCTGTGCGGGACGAAGCGCCCCCACAGCTTCGAGCACACCACCCGCGCCTGCGTGTACAGCAGCCAGCGGTCGACCGCGCCGATGATGTCCGGATCCTGGTGCGAGGCCAGCACCCAGGTGAGATCGGTCGGTTGCACGTAGCGCGTCATCGCCAGCGACAGCGGCGTGTACAGCAGCGCGCCGCCCGGATCGAGCAGCGCCGACTCCGCGCCATGCTGGATCAGGAACTGGTTGGCCTGGACGCCGTCGTCGCCGCGCACCAGGTCGCTGAACACGACGCAGCGATGGTCCCCTTCCTCGTACAGCACCGTCGGCATCCCGCATTCCTCGATCATGGATCGGCGCGCAGTCTCGCGACGACGGTCGCCGGACGCCTTGATCTCGATCAAGGCGCAGCCGCGCTCAGGCGGGCTCGAGGGCGATCGACACCAGCTCCGCATGCGCTTCGAGGCCGTCGGCGGCGGGCGGCAGCCACAGCGTGTCGCCCGCGGCGAGGCGTGCGTCGCCGGCGCGCACGATGCCGTCGAGCACGTAGACCAGGCACGGCACCTCGCCACCGGCAAGGCCGCCCTCCACCTGCCGGGTCGCAATGCGCGGCCGCACCTGGCCTGGCGACCAGATCAGGTTGAGCGCCTGGACCGGTCCGGCGAGCAGGCGGCACTGCGGTCCCGGTGCGCCGGCGTAGCTGGCCTCGGGCGCCGCCGGCGACAGCGCGTGTTCGCTGCCGTCCGCCCAGCGCAGGACGAAGCCCGCACCCCGCACGAGGCGCTGCCAGCGGTGCATGCCGGGAAAATGCGAGAAGCCGCCGTCGCCCCCGATGTCGGCCAGCGACAGCCGCCACGGTGGCGGATCGCCCCCGCCGCGCAGGATCTCGCGGGTCAGGCCGCCGCCGTTGCGCCAGGGCGCGGCGACGAGCCCGGTCGCGCGCACGACGCGCCACGGCGTCATCGCACGAGCGCGGCGAGCGCCAGCGTCGTCTCGCGCAGCGACTCGGCCCAGGAAAGGCCGACGATGGGCCGGCCGCTCTCGGCGTCGGCGAAGTCCTCGACCTGGCCCTCGGCGAGCAGGTGGCGGTAGTCCACGGTGACCTCGGTCCCGGCCGCGAGGTCGCGGGCGGCGAACACGAAACCCAGGTGCCACAGCCCGCTGGGCGCGAAGGAGTGGTTGACGTAGCACTCGTCCGGCCAGTCGAGGCTGACCGTGAAGCGGTCCTCGAACCAGCGCACGCAGGCCGCCAGCGCATCGGCGGCATCGGTGCGCGCCAGCACGTCCGCGAAGGACCAGGTGCGGTCGATGGCATCGGGCGCGATGACGACGCTGCCGGCGGTGACCGCCTCGTCGAGGTAGAGCCCCTGCCCGGCACCCGCGATGCGCGAGGAGGCGATGCGGTAGCGGGGCTTGATCATGCGCGGCGGCGGCGGTTGCGGTTGCGGGCCGCGCAGTTTAGCCGGCGGCGCGACCCGCAGCCGCAGGTGCCGCCCGGCCGCACTTCCGTGTGCGACGCCGGACGGCGAGGAGCGGAAGCGGCGCGTCAGTCGCCGGCGGCGGCGCCCGTGGCCGGGGCGCGGGTGCCGCCGACGGCGATGCGGTCGCGGTTCTTCTCGATCGTGGCCAGGCCGATGCCCTTGACGTTGGCGAGCTGGTCGGCGCTCTTGAACGGGCCGTTGGCCTCGCGATAGGCGACGATGGCCTTCGCCTTGGCCTCGCCCACGCCGACCAGGCCTTCGGCGATGGCGGCGGCATCCGCCGTGTTGATGTCGACCGTGGTGGCCGCGAACGCCGGCAGCGACAGCAGCGCGGCGAGCGCCAGCGCCTTCAGGGCAAGAGCGAGCTTGTGCATGACCTTCTCCTTGGATGCGTTGGGTGGCCGGCGTCCGCTGCCGGTGCCGCGCAGTCTCGGCGGCGGCCGACCCCGAGGCCCAGCGCCATGCACCGCCGCCCCGCTCGGACAAGCGCGGCGGCGCGGGTAGGAGTTCTCCCTGCCGATGCCGCGGCAGCTCAGGGGCGCCTCACCGAGCGGGCGCTAGAATCGCAGTCTTTCTCCTCACGAGGGCCAGCCATGGCAGCCACGTCCCCGGACACCGCCCGCATCAACGACTTCGTCGCCCGCAAGTGGGACGACGAGGTGGTGCCGCAGCTGATCGAGTACATCCGCATCCCGAACAAGTCGCCGATGTTCGACGCGGACTGGGTCGCCAACGGCCACATGGAGCGTGCGGTGGCGCTCATGGAGGGCTGGGCGCGCGCGCAGGCGATCGAGGGCATCGCCATCGAGGTGGTGCGCCTGGAGGGGCGCACGCCCCTGATCTACATGGAGATCCCGGCGTCGGGCGAGGCCGGCGAGGACAGCGTCCTGCTCTACGGCCACCTCGACAAGCAGCCGGAGATGACCGGCTGGGACGCCGACCTCGGCCCGTGGAACCCGGTGCTGCGCGGCGACAGGCTCTATGGCCGCGGCGGTGCCGACGACGGCTACGCCATCTACGGCTCGCTGACCGCGATCATGGCGCTGCGCGAGCAGGGCCTGCCGCACAACCGCTGCGTGGTGCTGATCGAGGCCTGCGAGGAATCCGGCAGCTACGACCTGCCGCACTATGTCGACCACCTCGCCGAGCGCATCGGCAGGCCGTCGCTGGTGGTCTGCCTGGACTCCGGCTGCGGCAACTACGACCAGCTCTGGTGCACCACCTCGCTGCGCGGCATGGCCGGCGGCAACCTGCGCGTGCAGGTGCTGCACGAAGGCGTGCACTCCGGCGACGCCTCCGGCGTGGTGCCGTCGAGCTTCCGCATCCTGCGCAGCCTGCTGTCGCGACTGGAGGACGAAGCCACCGGCCGCATCGTCGTCGATGCCCTGCACGTGGAGGTCCCGGCCGAGCGCCTGGAGCAGGCGCAGGCGGCCGCCGACACCCTCGGCGACGAGATCTACGGCAAGTTCCCGCTGCTCGACGGCATGACGCCGATGGCGGACGACCTCAAGGAGCTGATCCTCAACCGCACCTGGCGCCCCGCGCTGTCGGTGACCGGCGTCGACGGCATGCCTGCGCTGTCGTCGGCGGGCAACGTGCTGCGTCCGCACACCGCGGTGAAGATCAGCCTGCGCCTGCCGCCGACCCTCGACGGGGTCAGGGCCGGCGAGATCGTGCGCCAGGTGCTGACCGAGAATCCGCCCTACGGCGCCGAGGTCACGCTCGACCTGGAGAAGGCCTCCACCGGCTGGAACGCGCCGGCGATGTCAGCGTGGCTGTCCGATGCGATCGCCGCCGCCTCCGAGGCCACCTTCGGCCGGCCGGCGATGTACATGGGGGAAGGCGGCAGCATCCCCTTCATGGGCATGCTCGGCGAGAAGTTCCCCGGCGCGCAGTTCATGATCACCGGCGTGCTCGGCCCCCACTCCAATGCGCACGGGCCGAACGAGTTCCTGCACATCCCGACCGGCAAGCGCGTCACCGCCAGCGTCGCCCTGGTGCTGGCCCGCCACTTCGAGGCCAGCCGCGCCGGCCTGACCACGGGCGTCGGCGCGTCGGAGAACAACGCGCAGTTCGGCGACCACGGCTGCTGCTGACCCGGCGTCGCCGCGGCCGGGCGCCTTCACCCGGTCGCGGCACGGCGGCGCCCAGCATGCGCGCCGCCGGGACGGCCGGCGCGACGGAGCACATCCATGCAGGGCATCTTCGGTGGCGGCGGCATCCTCTGGATCATCCTGATCGGCTTCATCGCCGGCCTGGTCGCGCGCGCGCTCAAGCCGGGCAAGGACGCGATGGGCTGGATCCTCACCATCGTCCTCGGCATCGCCGGGGCGCTGCTGGCGACCTTCATCGGCCGCGCCGTCGGCTGGTACGACCCGAACGAGGCCGCCGGCTTCATCGGCGCGGTGATCGGCGCGATCGTGCTGCTCGCGCTGTGGGGCATGTTCTCGAAGAAGAAGCGCTAAAACGCGCAGGCGGCGCCGCCTCAGCGCGGCGCCGCATCCTCGCCGAGCAGGTGCGCGATCACCTGGCGCGCCAGCGCGTCGGGGTCCGCGCGGCGCGTGTCGAGCACCAGCTCGGCCTGCTCGGGTCGCTCGTAGGGCGAATCGATACCGGTGAAGTTGGGGATGCCACCGGCGCGGGCCTTGGCGTAGAGGCCCTTGGGATCGCGCGCCTCGCAGAGCTCCAGCGGCGTGTCGACGAACACCTCCAGGAACTCGCCCGGCGCGAACAGCGTCCGTGCGCTCCTGCGCTCGCTCGCGAAGGGCGAGATGAAGCTCACCAGCACGATCAGCCCGGCATCGACCATCAGCCGCGCGACCTCGGCCACGCGGCGGACGTTCTCCACGCGGTCGGCGTCGGTGAAGCCGAGATCGCGGTTGAGCCCGTGGCGGACGTTGTCGCCGTCGAGGAGGTAGGTGTGGTAGCCGCGGGCGTGCAGCTGGCGCTCGACGCTGTCGGCGATGGTCGACTTGCCCGAGCCCGACAGGCCGGTGAACCACAGGCAGGCCGGCGCCTGGCCCTTGGCGGTGGCGCGCGCCGCCTTGTCCACCTCCAGCGCCTGCCAGTGCAGGTTGGCGGCGCGGTGCAGCGCGTGGTCGATGGTGCCGACGCCGGCGGTGGCGTTGCTGCGGCGATCGATGAGGGTGAAGCCGCCCAGCGCCGGCGCCTGCGCGTAGGGCTCGAACGCCACCGGCGCCTCGAGCGCGAGATGGCAGAAGCCGAGCTCGTTCATGCCCAGCCGGCGCGCGGACAGCGGCTGGCCGCTCTCGATGTCGACGCGATGGCGCAGCGCGGTCACCTGCGCGGGCACCAGCGCGGTGCCGATCTGCATCAGGTAGGAGCGGCCCGGCAGCAGGTCGGACGCGTCCATCCACAGCAGGTGCGCGGCGAACTGGTCGGCCGCCTGCGGCGGCGTCGCGGCGGCGGCGAGCACGTCGCCGCGGGCCACGTCGATCTCGTCGGCCAGGACCACGGTCACCGCCTCGCCGACACCGGCCGCCTGCGCCTCGTCGAAGCCGCGGAGCAGGCGCGCGACGCGGCTGCGCGCGCCGGACGGAAACACCACCAGCTCCTCCCCCTGGCGCAGCGTGCCTGCGGCGATCGTGCCGACGATGCCGCGGAAGCCCGCGTCGGGCCGGTTGATCCACTGCACCGGCAGGCGCAGCGCGCCCTGGCGCGGCGGCGGCACCGGGCAGGCCTCCAGCCACTCCAGCAGGGTCGGGCCGGGGTACCACGGGGTGGCCGCCGCGCGCGCGGTGAGGTTGTCGCCGCGCAACGCCGACAGCGGCACCGCGGTCACCGCGTCGAAGCCGAGACCGGCGGCGAGCGCGTCGAAGGCGGCGGCGATGGCCTCGAAGGTGCCGCGGGCGTCGGTCACCAGGTCGATCTTGTTCACCGCCAGCAGCACACGGCGCACGCCGAACATCGCGCAGATGCGCGCGTGGCGGTGGGTCTGCGGCAGCAGCCCCTTGCGCGCGTCGACCAGCACGATGGCGGCATCGGCAGTCGAGGCCGCGGTGGCCATGTTGCGCGTGTATTGCTCGTGGCCCGGGCAGTCGCCGAGGATGAAGCGCCGCCGCGGGGTCCGGAAGTAGCGCCAGGCGACGTCGATGGTGATGCCCTGCTCGCGCTCGGCCTCGAGGCCGTCGAGCAGCAGCGCGTAGTCGACGCCGCCGGTGGTGCCATGGCGCGCGCTGACCCGCGCCAGCGTCTCGAGCTGGTCGTCGGGGACGTTGCCGGATTCGAACAGGAGGCGGCCGAGCAGGCTGCTCTTGCCGTCGTCGACGCTGCCGCAGGCGATCACGCGCAGCTGGTCGGGTGCATCCATCAGAAATAGCCCTCGCGCTTCTTGCGCTCCATCGAGGCGGAGGGATCGTGGTCGATCACCCGCCCCTGCCGCTCGGAGGTCCTCGCGGCCTCGAGCTCGGCGATGACCGCATCGAGCGTGTCGGCCTCCGACTCCACCGCCGCGGTCAGCGGATAGCAGCCGAGGGTGCGGAAGCGCACCCGGCGCATCTCCACCCGTTCGCCGGCGCGCGGCTGCAGGCGCGCGTCGTCCTGCATGAGCCAGGCGCCGTCGCGGCGGATCACCGGCCGCTCGGCGGCGAAGTACAGCGGCACGATCGGGATCGCCTCGCGGCGGATGTAGTGCCACACGTCGAGCTCGGTCCAGTTCGACAGCGGGAACGCGCGCACGCTCTCGCCGGGCCCGAGACGGGTGTTGAACAGGCGCCACAGCTCCGGGCGCTGGGCCCGCGGATTCCAGCGCTGGTGCGCATCGCGGAAGGAGAACACCCGTTCCTTGGCGCGCGAGGCCTCCTCGTCGCGCCGCGCGCCGCCGATGGCGGCATCGGTCCCGAGCTCCGCCAGCGCCTGCTTGAGGCCGACGGTCTTCATGATCTCGGTGTGCAGCGCGGCGCCGTGCACCAGCGGCGAGATGCCTTCGGCCGCGCCCTGCGGGTTCACGTGCACGTGCAGGCGCACGCCGGCCTCGGCGGCGCGGCGGTCGCGGAAGGCGATCATCTCGCGGAACTTCCAGCCGGTGTCCACGTGCAGCAGGGGAATCGGCGGCGGCGCCGGATGGAAGGCCTTCAGCAGCAGGTGCAGCAGGACCGAGGAATCCTTGCCGATCGAATAAAGCAGCAGCGGACGCCGGAAGCAGGCGGCGACCTCGCGCAGGATGTGGATGCTCTCCGCCTCGAGCTGGTCGAGGTGATCCATGGCGGCCGGCCCGCTCATCGCTGCGTGGTCCCGCGGGCGGCGCGCGAGGACGGGCTCGCGCTCGCCCCAGGGCATCGTTCTTGAAGCAGACAGGGCGGCTGCGGCATGGATCAACCGATGGGCGCGGAAAGCCGTCGAGTTTACTCTGTCGCTCCCATCCGCCGCCCCCTCCGCTCCGTGCGCGACGCCTCCGACGCTACTTCCTCCGCCCGCGATCGCGAGCGCCTCGCCTGGGCCCGCGGCGCCCTCGCCTGCCCGACCCTCGTCCTCGAACGCGCCTCCTTCGACGCCGGCTTCCGCAGCTACTGGCGGGTCCGCGGCGCCGACGCGCAGGCGATCGTGATGGATGCGCCGCCGGCCACCGACGACGTGCGCCCGTGGCTGGCGATGGGGCGGGTGCTGGCCGGGGCCGGCCTGCACGTGCCGGCGGTGCTGGCCGAGGACGTGGCGCGCGGCTTCCTGCTGATCGAGGACCTGGGCACGCGCGGCTACATCGACGTGCTCGACGCCGGCAATGCCGACGCGCTGTTCGCCGACGCCATCGCCGCCCTCGTCGTCCTGCAGCGGATCCCGCCGCCGCCCGCGCTCGGGCGCTACGACCGCGCCTTCTTCGAACGCGAGCTCGGGATCTTCGAGGAGTGGTTCCTGCATCGCCACCTCGGGGTGACGCTGGACGCCCGGGAGCGCGAGGCGTGGAAGGCCATCGGCGACATCCTGATCGCGAGCAACCTCGCCCAGCCGCAGGTGCTGACCCATCGCGACTGGATGCCGCGCAACCTCATGCACTGCGCGCCCAATCCCGGCGTCCTCGACTTCCAGGATGCGGTGGTCGGCCCGATCGCCTACGACCCGGCCAGCCTGTTCCGCGACGCCTTCGTCAGCTGGCCGCAGGCGCGGGTCGAGGGCTGGCTGCGCCGCTACCACGAGGCGGCGGCCGCCGCCGGGCTGCCGGTGCCGCCGTGGCCGCGCTTCGCGCGCGACGCCGACCTCGCCGGCGCGCAGCGCCACCTCAAGATCCTCGGCATCTTCGCCCGCCTGCACCACCGCGACGGCAAGCCGAAGTACCTCGTCGATGCGCCGCGCTTCCTGCGCTACCTGCTCGACGCGATCGCGCGCCATCCCGAGCTCGCTCCGCTCGGCGCCCTGCTGGACACCCGCGTGCTGCCGCGTATCGCGGCGGCGGACGCCGCGGCATGAAGGCGCTGATCCTGGCCGCCGGCAAGGGCGAGCGCATGCGACCGCTGACCGCGCACACGCCCAAGCCCCTGCTCGAGGTGGGCGGCAAGCCGCTGATCGTCTGGCACCTGGAGAGGCTCGCCGCGCTCGGCGTGCGCGAGGTGGTCGTCAACACCGCCTGGCTGGCGCCGCGCCTGGTCGAGGCGCTCGGCGACGGCGCGCGCTGGTCGCTGCGCATCGCCTGGGCGCACGAGGGCGCCGAGCCGCTGGAGACCGGCGGTGCCTTCCTGCACGCGCGCCCGCTACTGGGCGACGGCCCCTTCATCGCGGTCAACGGCGACATCTGGAGCGACTTCGACTTCGCACGGTTGCCGCGGGCGCCACGCGGCGACGCCCACCTGGTGCTGGTCGACAACCCCGCGCACCACCCGGACGGCGACTTCGCGCTCGCCGCCGACGGGCGCGTCGACGCCGCCGGCGCGCCGCGCCTGACCTTCGCCGGCATCGGCGTCTACCGTCCGCAACTCCTCGAGGGCTGGCGCGGGACGATCGGCGCGGAACCCGGCGCCGGGCTGGATCCGCCGCGCTTCAGGCTCGCCCCGCTGCTGCGCGCGGCAATGCGCGCCGGCCGGGTCGACGGCGTCCATCACCGCGGGCGCTGGACCGACGTCGGCACCCCCGAGCGGCTGCACGAGCTGGACGCGCGACTGCGCGCCGGGCCCGCAGCGCCCGCCCTCACTCCCTGAGCAGCTGCCTCAGGAACGGCACGGTGGGCCGCCGGCGCGCGGCGAGCGAGGCGCGATCGAGGCGGTCGAGCACGGCCCCGAGCGAGGCGAGGTCGCGCTCGACGTGGACCAGCAGCCAGTCGATCACCGCGTCGTCGAGCTGCAGGCCCCGCGCCGCGCCGCGCATGCGCAGCACCGCGCGGCGTCCGGCGTCGTCCAGCGGCTGCAATGCGATGCGCGTGCATTGCGCCAGGCGCGAGCGCAGGTCGGGAAGCTCCAGCGGCAGCGCGGCGGGCGCGCCGCGGGCGGCGTAGAGCACGGCCGCGCCGGCCGCGCGCGCGGCATTGTGGAAGTCGAACAGCGCGACCTCGGCTCCGCGGTCGCCGCAGATCGCATCGAGCCCGTCGATCGCGACCAGGTCCGCCGCCTCGTTGCCCGCCAGGGCCTCGGCGGCGTGCGCGCCGAGCGTCGCCAGCGGCAGGTAGACGGCCCGGCGGCCGCGCGCATCGGCCTGCGCGCAGGCCGCGAGCAGCAGGTGGGTCTTGCCGCTGCCGGCCGCGCCGTCGAGGTAGAGCCAGTCGGCGGCGGCGCCGTCCGCCACCGCCGCCACCAGCGGCAGCGCGCGCGCATCCGGGTCGTGGAAGGCGGCGAGGCGCTGGTCGGGCGGAAACCGCAGCGAGAGCGGGAGCTGCGGCGTGCTCAATCCGGCGTCTTCCCGTCGCCCTTGTCGACCACGATCACGGTGTCGGCCTCGACCACGTCGACCTCGCCCGGCCGCCGGATCAGCATGCCGCCGCCGTAGAGCTCGCTGGCGGTATAGCGCTCGTAGCCGAAGCGCAGCAGCACCATGGTCACCGCCGCCACCGGCAGCGCCACCAGCACGCCGATGAAGCCGAACAGCTGGCCGAAGGCCATCACCGCGAAGATCACCGCGACCGGATGCAGGCCGATGCGGTCGCCGACCAGGCGCGGGGTCAGGACGTAGCTCTCCGCCAGCTGCACCACGGTGTAGACCACGCCCACCAGCAGCAGGTGCGTCCAGTCCCCGTGCTGGACCAGCGCCGCCACCGCGCCCATCACCAGGCCCAGCGTGGCGCCGAGGTAGGGCACGAAGCTGGTCAGGCCGGTGACGACGCCGATGATCAGGGCCATGTCGATCCCGATCAGCCACAGCCCGATCGCATACAGCGCACCGAGCGCGAACATCACCGCGACCTGGCCGCGGATGAAGCCGCCGAGGACCGCGTCCGACTCCCGGGCCAGGCGCACCACGGTGGGCTCGATCGAGCGCGGCAGCATCTCGCGCACCCGCGCCACCATGACGTCCCAGTCGCGCAGGAAGTAGAAGGTCACGATCGGGATCAGCACCAGGTTCACCGCCCACAGCACCACCGCCATGCCGGAGCGCGAGACGGTGCCGAGGATGGTCGCGGCGACGCCGCCGGCCTGCTGCCAGTGCGACTGGACCAGCTCGAAGAGGTAGGTCGGGTCGACGTAGTCGCTGAATTCCAGGTTGAGGCGGTCCTCCACCCACGGCACGGCCACGTCGACGAACCAGGCCTGGTAGCGCGGCCAGCTCTGCACCAGGCGCACGATCTCGCGCTCGAGCAGCGGCACCAGCAGCAGGACGATCAGCACCAGGATCAGGATCATCAGCGTGTAGACGATCACCACCGAGGTCGTGCGCGAGCGGCCCACGGCCTCGAGCCGGTCCACCAGCGGATCGCCCAGCCAGGCCAGCAGCGCGGCGACGATGAAGGGCGTGAGCACCGGGCCCAGCAGCCAGATCAGCACGCAGATGACGACGCCGATGGCAAGCATCTGCCACGCGCGCGTATGGGTGTTCACCATGGATCAGTCTTCCCTGGAGGCGGCCAGCGCCCTGCGCCGGCAGCGTACGACGTAATCCGCGCCGGCCGCGACCGCCCGGCCCGGCCCGGCCCGGCGACCGGTGCGGGACGCGCCGCGCCGGGTCGATCGCGTGCGGCAGCCTGCGCGGGAACCGGCCGCGCCGCTGCGGTCACGGTCGCAGCAGGAGGACCGGCAACCCGGCCGCGCCCGGCACCGGCGCCAGCACGTCGCCGCTGCCGACCAGCTGTTCGAAGGCGCCGTAGCCGCTGGCGAGATCGAGCTGCAGGCGCAGCGCGCCGCGGCCATCGGTCTCCGGAACCACGCCACGCACCACCGCGAGTCCCTGCAGGTAGCCCATCAGCCGCAGGTAGTCCTCGCTGCTGCGCACGCCCTCGATGCCGACGCTGACGATCTCCGGCGGCCCGAGCTCGACCACCTCGGCGAAGCGCGCGGCGAGCGCGGTGGCCGCCGGGTCGGCGCCGCCGGCCATGGCCCGGCGCGCGTCGCCATCGCCGCTGCTCCAGCGCTCGGCCTCGACCCCGTCGATGACCAGGCTCCAGTCCGCGGCCCAGCCGCCGCCCTGGCGGTAGAGCTTGCCCAGCAGCGCCTGCTCGCGGCCGCGGGCGGCGGCCGGATCCAGCGCCCACACCGCGTCCACGTCGCCGGCGCCGGCGGCCGGCAGCCGGAGCTCGAGGCCGCGCGCCTGCGCGCGCTCGGTGAGCGAGCGCACCACGCTGGTCTGCTGGGCGTTGACCAGGCGCGCGCCGCGGCCGTCGTCGATCGCCAGCAGCAGGGCCACCGGCGGCCGCGGCACCGGCCACAGCGGGAGGCCGGCGGCGGCGACGAGGGCGTCGATAGCGGCGCGGTCGAACTCGACCACCAGCGTCTGCCGGTACACCGGGGCACCGCCCGGACCGCGCTCGGTGTCCTGCCGGTAGGAATAGCCGGTGGCCAGGGTGTCGGCGGACCGCAGCTGGCGCGCGACCAGCGGATGCCTGGGCGCGCCCTCGTCGCCGGTGAGCTTGACCACCACCTGCGCCAGCGCCGCCCGCATGCCGGCCTCGCGCTCGCCCGAGCCCTGGCCGTTGACCGGGACCTCGCCGCTGTAGAGCCCGCCCATGCCGTCGTTGAGCCCCTGCGCGTGCGCCGCCACGGCCAGCGCCCACAGGCACAGGAACATCAGGGAACGAAGCGCGGACTGGGGCATCGGACGGAGTCTCTCGGGCGGAAGCGAGCGCGGCGCGCATGGTGCCGCAGCGCTCGACGGGCGTCCAACGGACGCCGGCGGGCCGCAGCGCGGCGAGTGTGGCGGCGCCGGCGTGACAGCCGCGCAGGCTCCGGCCGCGCGGGCGGCGCTGCTAGAATCGCCGGCTTTCCCCACGGTGCCGCCCGCGTGAGCCAGCCCCCGACCTCCCTGAGCTACCGCGACGCCGGCGTCGACATCGACGCGGGCAATGCCCTGGTCGAACGCATCAAGCCGATGGTGAAGAAGACCTTCCGCCCCGGGGTGATGGGCGGGCTCGGCGGCTTCGGCGGCCTCTTCGACCTCGGCGGGCGCTACCGCGAGCCGGTGCTGGTGTCGGGCACCGACGGCGTCGGCACCAAGCTCAAGCTCGCGCAGACGCTCGGCCGCCACGACACCATCGGCATCGACCTGGTCGGCATGTGCGTCAACGACGTGCTGGTG
This sequence comes from Coralloluteibacterium stylophorae, assembly GCF_018122625.2. Taxonomy (GTDB): domain Bacteria; phylum Pseudomonadota; class Gammaproteobacteria; order Xanthomonadales; family Xanthomonadaceae; genus Coralloluteibacterium; species Coralloluteibacterium stylophorae. The sequence continues at coordinate 302,593 of NZ_JAGQFT020000003.1, forward strand.
CAGGGCGCCGAGCCGCTTTTCTTCCTCGACTACTTCGCCACCGGCAAGCTCGACGTCGACACCGCCGCGCGCGTGGTCGGCGGCATCGCCCGCGGCTGCGAGCTCGCCGGCTGCGCGCTGATCGGCGGCGAGACCGCGGAGATGCCGGACATGTACGCGCCGGGCGAGTACGACCTCGCCGGCTTCACCGTCGGTGCGGTGGAGAAGGCGAAGCTCCTCGACGGCGCCACGGTACGCGAGGGCGACGAACTGATCGGCATCGCCTCCAGCGGCCCGCACTCCAACGGCTACTCGCTGGTCCGGCGCATCCTCGAGCGCGCCGGCAGCCCGCTCGAGCTCGACCTCGGCGGCACCTCGCTCGCCGACGCGCTGATGGCGCCGACCACGATCTACGTCAGCCCGGTGCTCGACCTGCTGCGCCGCCACGAGATCCACGCCATGGCCCACATCACCGGCGGCGGCCTCACCGAGAACATTGTCCGCGTGGTGCCGGAGGGGCTCGGCGTCGAGATCGACGCATCGGCGCTGCCGACGCCCGCGGTGTTCGACTGGCTGCGGCGCGAGGGCAACGTGGCCCAGGCCGAGATGTGGCGCACCTTCAACTGCGGCGTCGGCTTCGTGCTGGTGGTGCCGCGCGAGCTGGCCGATGCCGTCGCCACCGACGTCCGCGTCGCCGGGCTCGAGACCTTCCGGATCGGGCGCATCGCGCGCGCCGGGGCCGACGCCCGCGTGCGCATCGGCTGACGATGCCGCGCATCGAAGGGCGCGCCGGCGCATGAGCCGACTGCGCATCGCGGTGCTCGCGTCCGGACGCGGCAGCAACCTGCAGGCACTGATCGACGCCCGCGCGGCGGGCGTGTTCGATGCCGAGTTCGCCGGCGTGTTCTCGGACCGCCCCGACGCCGTCGCGCTGCAACGGGCGGCGGGCGCCGGCATTCCGCGGCAGGCGCTGCGCCCGGTCGACTTCGCCGACCGCGCGGCCTTCGACGACGCATTCTTCGACGCCGTCGCCGCGGTTCAGCCCGATCTCATCGTCTGTGCCGGATACATGCGCCTCATCGGCGAACGCCACGTCGTCCGCTTCGCAGACCGCATGATCAACATCCATCCCTCGCTGCTGCCCGCGCACCCGGGCCTGCACACGCACCGGCGCGCGCTCGAGGACGGCGTGCGCCGCCACGGCGCGAGCGTGCACTACGTCATTCCCGCGGTCGACGCCGGCCCGGTGCTGGCGCAGGCGGCGGTGGACGTCCGTGCGGGCGACACGCCCGACTCGCTCGGCGAGCGCGTGCTGGCCCGCGAGCACGTGCTGCTGCCGGCCTGCGTCGCCCTGATCGCCGGCGGCCGGCTGCGCTACGACGGCGGCCGCGTCGTGCTCGACGGCGCTCCTCTCACGCGCCCGCTGCAGCTCGACAGCGACGATCGCCTGACCCCCGCAGCCTGATCCGCGGCGCCATCCGCCGCGCCCGAACGCACGGAGACTGCCCATGACCCGACGCCTCACCCTGGCGCTCGCCGCGCTGCTCGCGCCGATGCTCGCCCTCGCCGCCCCGCCCGGCCCCTACCGCGCCGACTACGAGGTGCTGCGCAACGGCAGCGTCCTCGGCCGCGCCGAGGTCGAGCTCGCCCGCGACGGCGACGCCTGGACCCTCACCTCGCACACCCGCGGCACCGAAGGCCTGGCCGCCCTGGCCGGCGCCGACATCCGCGAGCGCTCGACCCTGCGCTGGCGCGACGGCCGGCCCGAGACCACCGGCTACCGTTACGAGCAGAAGACCGCGTTCAACACCCGCAAGCGCAGCCTCGAGGTCGATGCCGCGAAGGGCCAGATCGTCAGCCGCGACCGCAAGGACAGCCGGACCCTGACGTGGACGCCCGGCGTGCTCGACCGCCAGCTCGTCGCGCTGGCGCTGGCGCAGGACCTGGCCGCGGGCAAGCGCGAGGTCGAATACCAGGTCGCCGAGCGCAGGGCGGTGGAGCCGCAGCGCTACCGCCTCGCCGGGACCGAGAGCGTGCAGGTTCCCGACGGCCGCATCGACGCGGCCAGGGTGGAGCGCATCCGCGAGGGCGATTCCGGCCGCACCACCACGATCTGGCTCGACCCCGCCCGCGACTACCTGCCCGTGCGCACGGTGCAGAGGGAAAAGGACGGCGAGACGATCGAGATGCGGCTGGTGGGGGTGGAGCCGGCGGGATGAAGCCGTGGAGGTGAGGCGGGGCGAGGCGGGGAACGGGGAACGGGGAACGGGGAACGGGGAATCGGGAATCGGGAATCGGGAATCGGGAAGCGGGAAGCGGGAAGCGGGAAGCGGGAAGCGGGAAGCGGGAAGCGGGAAGCGGGAAGCGGGAGCAGGGAAGCGTAACGCTGCCTCCACCTGCTGGTTCAGCGCGGAACGCTCGTACCCGAATCGAGCTCCAGGTCCCCGTTCCCTGTTCCCCGTTCCCGGCTCCAGGTTCCCTGTTCCCGCCTCATCCGCCCCACGCCCCGCTTCACCCGCTCCACCCAGCGCATCACCTCACCAATCGCCGCACCTTCGCCCCCAGCGCGCCGAGCTTCTCCTCGATGTTCTCGTAGCCGCGGTCGATGTGGTAGACGCGGTCGACCTCCGTATCGCCCTGGGCGACGAGGCCGGCGAGCACCAGCGACGCGGAGGCGCGCAGGTCGGTGGCCATCAGCGGTGCGCCGCTCATGCGCTCGACGCCGCGCACGATCGCGGTGTTGCCCTCGACCTGGATGTCCGCGCCCAGCCGCTGCAGCTCGTGGACGTGCATGTAGCGGTTCTCGAACACCGTCTCGGTGATCACGCCCACGCCCTCGGCCACCGTGTTGAGCGCCATGAACTGCGCCTGCATGTCGGTCGGGAACGCCGGGTACGGCGCCGTGGTCAGGCTGACGGCCTTCGGCCGCCGGCCCTGCATGTCCACGGTGATGCTGTCGGCGCCGGTGTCGATGTGGGCGCCGGCCTCCTCGAGCTTGAGCAGCACCGCGTCGAGCGTATCGGCGCGGGTCCGGCGCGCGGTGACGCGGCCGCCGGTCATGGCCCCGGCGACCAGGAAGGTGCCGGTCTCGATGCGGTCGGGCAGCACGTCGTAGCGACCGCCGGCCAGGCGCTCGACGCCCTCGATCACGATGCGGTTGCTGCCCGCGCCGGAGACCTTGGCGCCCATCGCGTTGAGGCAGTCGGCGAGGTCGACGACCTCCGGCTCCATCGCGCAGTTCTCCAGCACCGTGGTGCCCTGCGCGAGCGCGGCGGCCATCATCACGTTCTCGGTACCGGTGACGGTGACCATGTCGAACACGAAGCGTGCCCCGCGCAGGCGCCTGGCGCGCGCCTTGATGAAGCCGCTCTCCACGCTGATCTCCGCACCCAGCGCCTGCAGCCCGCGGATGTGCTGGTCGACCGGCCGCGACCCGATTGCGCAGCCGCCGGGCAGCGACACCTCCGCCTCGCCGAAGCGCGCCACCAGCGGCCCCAGCACCAGGATCGAGGCGCGCATGGTCTTGACCAGGTCGTAGGGCGCCACGCAGCTGTCGACCTTGCGCGGATCGACGGTGATGCGCAGCTGGTCGCCGACGGTCAGGTGCGCGCCCATGCGGCCGAGCAGCTGGATCGTGGTGGTGACGTCGTAGAGGTTCGGGACGTTGCCGATCTCCATCGTGCCGTCGGCGAGCAGGGTCGCCGCCAGGATCGGCAGCACGGCGTTCTTCGCACCGGAGATCTGCACCTCGCCATCGAGCGGGACGCCACCGGTGATCTGGATCTTGGCCATCGGGTTCCTTCGGCGCGGACGTGCGGCGCCGCGGCCTGGTGTGACGGGACGCCGGCCTTCAGCCGGTGCGGGACGCCTCTTCCGGGGTCAGCGTACGCAGCGCCAGGGCGTGGATGTCCGTGCCCATCTGCGTCCCCAGGGTGGCGTAGACCAGCCGGTGGCGGGCCAGCGGCAGCTTGCCGGCGAAGGCCTCGGACACCACCACGGCCTCGAAATGCACGCCGTCCTCGCCCTGCACCTGGGCGCGGGCGCCGGGCAGGCCGGCTTCGATCATCTGGCGGATGGTGTCGGCGTTCATCTGGGAGCGTGCGTCGCGCCGCGGCGCGCGGGCGCGCTCGGCTAGAATTGCGGCCCCACAGAGTAGCGCGAACGCCCCGGCACCGGAATGCCCGACACCATCACCGCCCCCCTCGCCGCGCCGGTCGCCCCGGTCGCCATGCCGTCCGACGAGCGCTTCGTGCAGAGCGCGCGGCGCGTGATCGAGGTGGAGTCGCGGGCGCTGGACGCGCTGGAGGCGCGGATCGACGCCGACTTCGCCGCCGCCTGCCGGCTGCTGCTGGGCTCGGCCGCGCGCGTGGTGGTGATGGGCATGGGCAAGTCCGGCCACGTCGGCCGCAAGATCGCGGCGACCTTCGCCTCCACCGGCACGCCCGCCTTCTTCGTGCACGCGGGCGAGGCCAGCCACGGCGATCTCGGCATGATTGCCGACGGCGACGTGGTCCTGGCCCTGTCCAATTCCGGCGAGACCGAGGAACTGCTCATGGTCGTGCCGCTGATCAAGCGCCAGGGCAATGCGCTGATCGCGATGACCGGGCGCCCGCAGTCGAGCCTGGCGCGCCTGGCCGACGTGCACCTGGACGCCAGCGTGCCCGAGGAGGCCTGCCCGCTGAACCTCGCGCCCACCGCCAGCACCACCGCGGCGCTGGTGCTCGGCGACGCGCTGGCGGTCGCGCTGCTGGAAGCGCGCGGCTTCACCGCCGACGACTTCGCGCGCTCGCACCCGGCCGGCGCGCTCGGGCGCCGGCTGCTGCTCAAGATCGCCGACGTCATGCACGCCGGCGAAGAGGTGCCGACCGTCGCCGCCGACGCCACCCTGGGCGACGTCATCGCCGAGATGAGCCGCGGCCGCCTCGGCATGACCGCCGTGGTCGACGCGGAGCGTCGCCTGCTCGGCATCTTCACCGACGGCGACCTGCGCCGCCTGCTCAAGAACGCTTCGGTCGACCTGCGCACCACGCCGGTGGCGAGCGCGATGACGCGCAACCCGCGCACGATCGGCGCCGACCAGCTCGCGGTCGAGGCCGCGCGGCTGATGGAGGAGCACAAGATCACCGCGCTGGTGGTGCTCGACGACGCCGGCCGCGTCCACGGCGCGCTCAACGTCCACGACCTGCTGCGCGCGCGCGTGGTCTGAGCCGGCCTTCGGCTCCTCTCCCGTCACGCGAGATCCCGCATGTCCCGCCTGCAGCCCCACGACCTGGACGACAGCCTGCGCGCGCGCGCCGCGGGGATCCGCCTCGCCGTGTTCGACGTCGACGGCACCCTGACCGACGGCCGCCTCTACTACGCGCCCGACGGCAGCGAGCTCAAGGTGTTCCACGTCCACGACGGCCTCGGCCTGAAGCGGCTGATGCAGCACGGCATCGACGTCGCGCTGTGCAGCGCGCGCCGGGTGCCGGCGGTCGAGGCGCGCGCGCGCGATCTCGGCATCGCCCACGTGCACCAGGGCGTCGGCGACAAGCGGAAGGTCATCGACGCGCTGTGCGCGGAGGCCGGCGTGGCGCCGTCGGCGATGCTGTTCATGGGCGACGACCTCGCCGACCTGCCGGCCATGGCCGTGGCCGGGCTCGCGGTGGCGCCGGCCAACGCGCACCCGGACGTGCTCGTGCAGGCGCACCTGGTCACCCGCCTCGGCGGCGGCAACGGCGCGGCGCGGGAGGTCTCCGACCTGCTGCTGGCGCTGCGCGCGGACGCCGCGCCGGCATGAATCCCACCGCCCGCCGCATCGCCACCGGCGTGCTGATGGCGCTGGCCGTAGTCACCGGCATCGCCGCCTGGCTGCTGCGCCCGCAGCCGGTGGACGACGCCTTCATCGGCCCGATGCGCTCGGACTACACCCTGGGCAACTACAGCCTGGTGGCGCTGGACGAGACCGGCAAGGAGCAGTTCTCGGTCACCGGACCCCAGCTCGACCGCGATCCGCTCACCGAGACCTTCACCCTCGACAAGCCCTTCTTCAGCTTCCCGCAGTCGGCGGGCGGCGAATGGGAGGCGCGGTCCGAGGACGCCTGGATCAGCGCCGACGGCGGCGAGGTGCGGCTCACCCGCGACGTCGAGGTGCTCGGCGCGGCGCGGCCCGACCGGTCGCGCATGCGGATCGAGTCGGAGCAGATGACGGTGTTCCCGCGCGACGATCTCGCCACCAGCGAAACGCTGGTGACCATCACCGACCGTGGCTCTACCATGACCGGCCGCGGCATGCGCGCCGACCTCGCCGCCCGCCGCGTCAACCTCCTCGCCCAGACCCGGACCCGCTATGTCCCGCCCCGCCGCTAGCCTGCTCGCCGCCGCCGTCCTCCTCGCCGCCGCCGGCAGCGCGCTGGCCCGCTCCAGCGACCGCGAGCAGGACATGATCATCGACGCCGCCAGCACCGAGGGCGAGCTGACCGACAACGGCACCGTGACCTTCTCCGGCGACGTGCGCATGGACCAGGGCACCCTCAGGGTCCGCGCCGACGATGCCGTCGGCACCCTGCGCGACGGCGAGATCGTGCGCGTGGTACTGACCGGCGCGCCCGCGCGCCTGCAGCAGGAGGACGACCAGGGCCAGCCGATGGACGCGCGCGCCGCGCGCATCGACTACGACCTGGCCACCGACACCGCGGTGCTCACCGGCGACGTCGAGATCGAGCAGCCGCGCGGCAACCTGCGCGGCGAGCGCGTGGTCTACGACATCGCCACCGGCCGCGTGCGCGCGGGCCAGGAAGGCGGCCGCGTGCGCATGGTGATCCAGCCGAAGTCGGGCCAGGACAGCTGATGCTCGTCGCCTCGGGCCTGCGCAAGCGCTACAGGCAGCGCGAGGTCGTCCGCGAGTTCGGGCTGACCCTCGACGCCGGCGAGGTGGTCGGCCTGCTCGGTCCCAACGGCGCCGGCAAGACCACCTGCTTCTACATGATCGTCGGCCTGGTCGCGGCCGACGCCGGCGCGATCGTGCTCGACGGCGAGGACATCACCGCGCTGCCGATGCACGCGCGCGCCACCCGCGGCGTGGGCTACCTGCCGCAGGAACCTTCGGTGTTCCGGCGCCTGTCGGTGGCCGACAACATCCGCGCGGTGCTGGAACTGCGCGACCTCACCCGCGCCGCGCGCGAGCGCGAACTCGAGGGCCTGCTCGACGAGCTGCAGATCGGCCACGTCGCCGACCAGACCGGGGCCAGCCTGTCCGGCGGCGAGCGTCGCCGCGTGGAGATCGCGCGCGCGCTGGCGGCACGCCCGCGGCTGATGCTGCTCGACGAACCCTTCGCCGGCGTCGACCCGATCTCGGTCGGCGAGATCCAGAAGATCGTGCGCCACCTGAAGTCGCGCGGCATCGGCGTGCTGATCACCGACCACAACGTGCGCGAGACCCTGGGCATCTGCGACCGCGCCTACATCCTCAACGCCGGAGGCGTCCTCGCCGAAGGGCCGCCGGAGACGGTGCTCGCGAACCCGGACGTGCGCCGGGTCTACCTCGGCGACACCTTCCAGCTGTGAGGGCCAGGGCCGCCACGCGCTGACCGCCCGGTCACCGGTTATGGCTATCCTTGGACGGCGATGAAAGTCAGTCTCCAGACCCGGCTGGGGCAACAACTCACGCTGACGCCCCAGCTGCGGCAGGCCATCCGCCTGCTGCAGCTCTCCGCGGTCGAGCTCGAACTCGAGCTCACCGCCGCGCTGGAGAGCAATCCGCTGCTGGAGCGTCCCGAGGACGCCGAGCCCGAGCCCGAGCCCGAGCCGCAGGTGCCCGGCACCGACGGCAGCGAGGCCGTGGCCTCCCCCCCGGAAGCCGAAGCCGAGTCCGAGGCCGAACCGCCGCTCGACTACGAGCCCGACTGGGGCGAGACCAGCGAGGGCCCGCGCGGCAGCCGCGAGGACGGCGAGGACTACGGTGCCGGCACCATCGAGCCCGACAGCCTGCACGACCACCTCCTCTGGCAGCTGCACCTGTCATCGCTGTCGCCGCGCGACCGCGCCATCGGCGCCGCGCTGATCGAGGCCATCGGCGACGACGGCTATCTCGGCGAACCGCTGGAAGCGCTGCAGGAGGGCTTGCGGCCGGCTATCGACGCCGGCCTGGACGAGATCGGCGCGGTGCTGTCGGTCGTCCAGCACCTGGACCCGGTCGGCGTCGGCGCGCGCGACCTCGCCGAATGCCTGTGCATCCAGCTCGGCGTGCTCGCGCCGGAGACGCCGGGCCTCGCCCTCGCCCGCACGCTCGCGCGCGAGCACCTCGAGGCGCTGGCCAAGCTCGGCGCCGAGCGCCTGGCGGTGCAGCTCAGGGCCAACCCGGCGGAGATGGCCACCGCCATCGCCCTGCTGCGCAGCCTCGATCCGCGCCCGGGTGCGCAGGTCAGCGCCGCGGCGACCGAGTACATCGCGCCGGACTGCATGGCCTATCGGCAGAACGGGCTGTGGCGGGTGGCGCTGGCGCCGGGCCAGCAGCCGACGCTCGGCATCAACCGCCACTACGAGCAGCTCATCGCCAAGAGCACCCGCGAGGACGCCAGCTACCTGCGCGGCCAGCTGCAGGAGGCGCGCTGGCTGATCAAGAGCCTGGAGACGCGCGCCGACACCCTGCTGCGGGTGGCGCGCTGCATCGTCCACCAGCAGGCCGCCTTCCTCGACCATGGCGACGAGGCGATGCGGCCGCTGACCCTGCGCGAGGTGGCCGAGGAAGTCGGCCTGCACGAATCCACCGTCTCCCGCGCGACCTCGCGCAAGTACCTGCTGACCCCGCGCGGGACCTTCGAATTCAAGCACTTCTTCTCGTCGGGCATCGCCACCGACACCGGCGGCGCGGCCTCGGCCACGGCGATCCAGGCGATGATCCGCAAGCTGGTCGAGGCCGAGGACCCGCGCAAGCCGCTCTCCGACGCGCGGCTCGCCGACGCGCTCAAGGCCGCCGGCGTGCCGGTGGCGCGGCGCACGGTCGCGAAGTACCGTGAGGCCATCCACATTCCCTCCTCCAACGAGCGCCAGCGCCTCGACTGACGCCGCGGTGCTCATCGCGCCTCGACCGCGGATCTGCGACCACTCGACGCCCGCCCCGACCCGTTCCCGAAGAGAAGGAGACACGCCATGCGGATCGATCTCACTGGCCACCAGATCGAACTGAGCGCGCCGCTGCGCGACTACGTGGAGAAGAAGATCGACCGGCTCGCCCGGCACTACGACCAGCACCTGGAGGCACGCGTCGTGCTCGGGCTGGAGGGTGTGGACCAGAAGGCCGAGGCGACGCTGATGGTGGCCGGGCGCCAGCTCCACGCCGAGGCCGCGGGCCAGGACATGTACGCCGCCATCGACGTCCTCATCGACAAGCTCGACCGCGTGCTGATGAAGCACAAGGAAAAGATCACCGACCACCATCGCGGAGAGTCGCCGGCACGCTCGGCGGACTTCGGCTGACATTCCCACGGCGACGCGCATGCCACTCGTCGAACTGCTCACTCCGTCCCGCGTGGCATGTGCCGCGGCGGCCGACAAGGACGCCGCGCTGGCCCGCGTGGCCGACCTGCTCGAGGACGATCCCGGGCGCCGCCCGCTCGTCCTCGACGCCCTGCGCGCCCGCGAGGAGGTCGGCAGCACCGGGCTCGGCCACGGCGTCGCGGTGCCGCACGCGCGGCTGGACCTGGGCGAGGACTGCCGCCCGGCCGCCGCCTTCCTGCGCCTGCAGCAGCCGCTGCCCTTCGGCGCGCCCGACGGCGAGCCGGTGGACCTGATCCTGGCCCTTAACCTGCCGCGGCACTGCCGCGAGCACCTCGAACTGCTGGCCGAGGTGACCGAGCGGCTGGGCGACGCCGACCTGCGCGCGCGCCTGCGCCAGGCGCCGGACGCGGCCACGACCATCGCGCTGCTGCACGCCCGGCCGCTCGCCGGGACGGTGGCCTGAGCGATGGCCGGTGCCCGCATCACCGCACTCGAACTGTTCGACCAGCTGCGCGAACGCCTCATGCTGCGCTGGGTCGCCGGCCAGCGCGGCGAGACCCGCGTGCTCGAGGCGGCGGAGACCGTCTCGCGGCGCCCGTCGCTGTCGGGCTACCTCAACGTCATCTATCCGAACAAGGTCCAGATCCTCGGCAGCGAGGAGCTGACCTGGCTGGATGCGCTCGACGCGCGGCAGCGCTGGGAGACGATCGAGAAGATCTTCCAGTTCCGTCCGCTGGCGATCGTGATCAGCAAGAACCAGGCCTGTCCCTCCGACCTGCAGGTGGCCGCCGAGGAATCCGACACGCCGCTGTGGCTGTCGCCGCGACGCGGCCACGAACTGCTCAACCACATCCAGTACCACCTCGCGCGCACGCTCGCGCCGCGGGTCACGCTGCATGGCGTGTTCATGGAGATCTATTCCATCGGCGTGCTGATCACCGGGGACTCCGGCTCCGGCAAGAGCGAGCTCGCGCTGGAGCTGGTCACGCGCGGGCACCGCCTGGTCGCCGACGATGCGCCCGAGTTCACCCAGATCGCGCCGGACGTGCTCGACGGCACCTGCCCCGACCTGCTGCAGGACCTGCTCGAGGTCCGCGGCCTGGGCGTGCTCAACATCCGCGAGATGTTCGGCGACACCGCGGTCAAGCGGAACAAGTACCTGCGCCTGATGGTGCACCTGGGCAAGCCCATCGACGCCTCGGCCGACGGCATCGAGCGCCTGACCGGCGACAGCAGCACGCGCCGCGTGCTCGACCTCGACGTGCCGCTGATCACCCTGCCGGTCATGGCCGGCCGCAACCTGTCGGTGCTGACCGAGGCGGCGGTGCGCGTGCACCTGCTGCGCAGCAAGGGCATCGATCCGGCGGCGGCGTTCATGGCGCGCCACACCCATTTCCTGCAGCGGAGCGGTTCGTGAGCCACCCCATCGAGAGCGAGGCGGCATCGCGCCCCACCCTCATCGTCGTCAGCGGCCTGTCCGGCGCCGGCAAGTCGGTGGCGCTCAACACCCTGGAGGACGTCGGCCTGTACTGCGCCGACAACCTGCCGCTGGCCCTGCTCGGACAGTACGTGGCCAGCGTCGCCGGCGAGGAACGCGCACAGGACGGCTTGGCGGTCGGCATCGACGCGCGCAGCGGCAGCGACGACCTGCACGCGGTCGGCGCGATCCTGAGCGCCCTCGGCGCGGCCGGCTTCGACCACCGCTTGGTGTTCTTCGAGGCCTCCGACGAGGCCCTGCTCAAGCGTTACTCCGATACCCGGCGCCGGCACCCGCTGAGCCACGGCGGCCTGGCGCTGGCCGATGCGATCGCCGCCGAGCGCGAGCTGCTGCGGCCGCTGCGCGCGATCGCCGACGAGATCGTCGACACCAGCGACCTCAACGTGCACCAGCTGCGCCGGCGCGTGCTCACCGAGGTCAGCATGCGCCGCCGCCCCGGCCTGTCGCTGATGTTCGAATCCTTCGCCTACCGCCACGGCGTGCCGGCGGACGCGGACTTCGTCTTCGACGCGCGCTGCCTGCCGAACCCGCACTGGGACCCACGCCTGCGCCCGCTCACCGGCCGCGACGCGGCGGTGCGCGAGTATCTGGAGCAGGAGACCGCGGCCTGCGACTACCTCGGCCAGGTCCAGGCCTTCGTCGGTGCCTGGCTGCCGCGCTTCGAGAACGAGACCCGCAGCTACCTCACGATCGCCTTCGGCTGCACCGGCGGCCGGCACCGCTCGGTCTACCTCGCCGAGGCGATGGCGCGCTGGTTGCGCGAACAGGGACGCGAGGACGTGGTGACCTTCCACCGCGAGCTGGAGTAGCGCCCGTCGGCATCGCGACGGCGACTTCGACGCCGTCGCGACATGATCCACCTGCTACCCTTGCCGGCATGGCAGTCGGCATCCTCCTGGTCACGCACGAAGGCATCGGCGGCGCGCTGCTGGCGGTCGCCGAACGCCTGCTGGGCAAGCTTCCGCTGCGGGTCGAGGCGTTCGAGGTGCCCTTCGACGCCGATGCCGACAGCAGCCTGCCGCAGGCCAGCGGTGCGCTGCGCCGGGTCGACAGCGGCGACGGCGTGCTCATCCTCAACGACGTCTACGGCGCCACGCCCAGCCGTCTCGCGGCGCAGCTCGCGCGGCTCGGCACCCCGGCGCACCGCATCGCCGGGCTCGGCCTGCCGATGCTGCTGCGCACGCTCAACTATCCCGAGACCGAGCTCGACGAACTGGCCCGCATCGCCGCGGCGGGCGCCCGCACCGGAGTGATCCTCGATGACGCCTGATCCCGTCCCCGCCCACCCTCGCACCGCCGGGGGTCGCCCGTGATCGAGAAGAACGTCGCCGTCGTCAACCGGCTCGGCCTGCACGCGCGCGCCGCCGCGCGACTGGTCCAGCTGCTGTCGGGCTTCAAGGCCGACGCCGCGATCACCGCCAAGGGCCGCACGGTCAACGGCAAGAGCATCATGGGCGTGATGCTGCTGGCCGCCGGCCAAGGCAGCACCGTGACCCTGCGCCTGGATGGCGAGGACGAAGCCGCGGCCATGGACGCCGCCGCCGACCTGTTCGCGCGCGGTTTCGACGAGGAATCCTGATGCTGCGGGCCCGGGGTGCCGATGCGTAGCGCGTTCGCGGGCCACGGCGTCTCCCGCGGGCTGGTCCTCGGTCGCGCCCGCGTCCGCGAGCCGCACGCGCTCGAGATCTCCGACGCACGCATCGAGGCCGACCGGGTCGAGGACGAGACCGCGCGCCTGCACGCGGCGGTCGCGCAGGCGCGCGACGAGCTGATCTCCGTCCGCCAGCGGCTCGACGGCGATTACGCGAGCGAGGTCGGCGAGTTCCTCGACCTCCACGCGATGCTGCTCAACGATCCCGACCTGCTGCCGCATCTCGACGCCCTGATCCGCGACGACCGCTGCTCCGCCGACTACGCGCTGCGCGTGCACCGCGACCGCGTCGCCGCGGTGTTCGAGCGCATGGACGACCACTACCTGCGCAGCCGCGTCGAGGACCTCGACCACGTCATCGGCCGCGTCCATGCCGCACTCCACGAATCGCCGGACGACGCGGCGCAGGGACTGGCCGGCGAGATCCTGGTGACCAACCTGGTCGCCCCGGCCGAGCTCGCGCAGCTGCAGGCGCGCGGCGTGGTCGCGGTGGTGACCGCCGGCGGCAGCGAACACTCGCACGCCGCGATCCTCGCCCGCAGCCTGCACCTGCCGCTGATCGTCGGCGCCCACGAGGCGCTGCTGCGGATCAACGAAGGCGACGCCATGCTGGTCGACGGCGAGGCCGGCGAGGTGGTGGTCGAGCCGGACGCCGCCGACCTGCGCGCCTATCACAAGCGGCGCAAGGCGCTGGCGCGCGAGCGGCGCGCGCTGGACCGCCTGCGCACGGCCGCCTCGCGCACCCGCGACGGCGCCGACATCCTGCTCTACGCCAACGCGCAGTCGCACGAGGACGTGACCGAGGCGCATGCGCTGGGCGCCGACGGCGTCGGCCTGTACCGCACCGAATTCCTGTTCCTGGGCCGCAGGGAGCTGCCGGACGAGGAGGAGCAGTTCCTCGCCTACCGCGACCTCGTGCTCGGCATGAACGGGCGCCCGGTGACCATCCGCACGCTCGACCTCGGCGCCGACAAGGCCGACGAGACCGGCCTGGTCATGAGCGGCGAGCCCAACCCCGCGCTCGGCGTGCGCGGCGTGCGCCTGTCGCTGTCGCATCCGACCGTGTTCGGCACCCAGCTGCGCGCCATCCTGCGCGCTTCGGGCTACGGCCCGGTGCGCGTGCTGATCCCGATGGTGACCGCGCGCGAGGAAATCGCCGCGGTGCGCATGCTGCTGAGCCGGCAGGCCGAGCGCCTGCGCGAGGAAGGTCACGCCTTCCGTCCGCGGCTGCCGGTGGGCGCGATGATCGAGGTGCCCTCGGCGGCGCTGGCCTTCCCCGGCTTCGCCGACCTGCTCGATTTCGTCTCCGTCGGCACCAACGACCTCACCCAATACCTGCTCGCCACCGATCGCGACAACGAGGCGCTGGGCGACCTGTACTCGCCGCTGCACCCGGCGATCCTGCGCGTGCTGCGCGAGGTGATCGCGGTCGGCCGCCGCCGCGGGGTCGAGGTCTCGGTCTGCGGTGAGATGGCCGCCGATCCCCGCTATACGCGCCTGCTGCTGGCGCTCGGCCTGGAGGCCTTCAGCCTGCATCCGAACACCCTGCTCGAGGTCCGCCAGGTGGTCCGCGCTACCGACCTGGCCGCACTGCGGCGGCGCGCGCCGGCGCTGCTGCGGGGCCGCGAGCGCAGCGCCATCCTGCGCTGGCTGGCCGCGGTCAACGCCGCCTGAGCCGCTCGGCGTCCTTCAGGTCGCGGCGTCTGCCGACGCGCCGGCCGCCGGACAGGGCTTCGGCCCCGCACGCAGCGTCGCCAGCACCGTGTCGCTCGCGCTGTCGACCAGCAGGAACCACATGCCCGGGCGGATCCACTCGCCGGTGTCCTGGCTGCCTTCGGGATCCGAGGTACTCAGGAACTCCGGGCCGCCGCGGCTGTCGACGCGGATCTCCAGACGCGTGGGGCCGCGGCCGCTGAGCGACCAGCTGATCGTGCCCTGGTAGAGCGACTCCGGGCGGCAGTCCGGCGCCTGCGGCGGCGAGAGGGTGAACACCACGCCGGGCTGGGCGAAGACCGCGTCCGGCGGTGTGGTGTCGGGCTTGCAGGCGGCGACGCCGAGCAGGCAGAGCGCCGCAGCGAGGGCGGTGCGGTGGCGGCGGATCCGGGCGAGCATCGTCATCGGCGCGGAGGATAGGGCGGCGCGGGACGACGCGCCACGCCCATACGGCATGGCCGGCGGCCGCCTTCGTCACTTCGCGCGCGGGCGGCGCTCCCGGATAATGCCCGCATCACTGGAGAGCCCATGGCCGAGACCACCCGCCAGACCCGCACCGCGCACCAGCTGCGCATGCTCTCGGATGCGCTCGACAGCGGTCGCCTCGGCCCGGTCCGACGGCTGGTGAACACGCTCTCCCCGGCCGAGATCGGCAACCTGCTGGAGTCGCTGCCGCCGACCCGCCGCAACGTGGTCTGGGGCCTGGTCGACACCGAGGACGACGGCGAGGTGCTGCTGCACGTCGGCGACGACGTGCGCGAGAGCCTCATCGCGGAGATGGATCCGGAGGAGATCGTCGCCGCGCTCGAGGACCTCGACATCGACGACCTCGTCGAGCTGATGGACGACCTGCCCGAGGCGGTGACCGAGGAGGTCCTGCGCTCGATGGACCGCGAGAACCGGGAGCGACTCGAGCAGGCGCTGGCCTATCCCGAGGACACCGCGGGCCGCCTGATGAACCCGGACGTGGTCACCGTGCGCGCCGATGCCACCGTCGACGTGGTCCTGCGCTACCTGCGCCTGCGCGGCGAGCTGCCCGAACACACCGACCGCCTGTACGTGGCCAACCGCCGCCGCCAGTACCTGGGCCAGGTCGCGCTCTCGGCCCTGCTCACGCGCGAGCCGTCGACGCCGGTCAACACCCTGCTCGACGAGGACCAGCCGGCGATCGCGGTGCACACCTCGGCCAACGACGTCGCCAATGCCTTCTCCGACCACGACTGGATCTCGGCGCCGGTGGTCGACGGCAACAACGTCCTGCTCGGCCGCATCACCATCGACGACGTGGTCGACATCATCCGCGAGCAGGCCGAGCACCGCGCGCTGGGCGCCGCGGGCCTCGACGAGGACGAGGACCTGTTCGCCTCGCCGCTGCGCGCGATGCGCCGGCGCGCGCTGTGGCTGGGCATCAACCTGACCCTGGCCTTCGTGGTGGCCTCGATCATCGGCCTGTTCGAGTCGACGCTCGAGCAGGTCGTGGCGCTGGCGGTGCTGATGCCGATCGTGGCCAGCATGGGCGGCAACGCCGGCCTGCAGGCGATGACGCTGACCGTACGCGGCCTCGCCCTCGGCCAGCTCGGCGGCGGCAACGTGCGCACCCTGCTCGTCAAGGAGATCACGGTCGGCCTGCTCAACGGCGTGCTGTGGGCCCTGGTGGTGGCCGTGGTCGCCGGGCTGTGGTTCCACAGCAGCATGCTGGCGCTGGCCATCGCCAGCGCCATGGTGATCAACCTCGCCTGCGCGGCCGCGGCCGGCGTGTCGATCCCGGTCGTCATGCGCCGCCTCAACATCGATCCCGCCATCGCCGGCAGCATCGTGGTCACCCTGGTGACCGACGCGCTGGGCTTCTTCGCCTTCCTCGGGCTCGGCACCGTGCTGCTGCTGAAGTGAACCGCGCCCGCCTGCCCTCTGATCGACCGGATTGCCGCCCATGCATCGCCTCCTGCTCGTCCCGCTCCTGCTGCTCGCCGCCGCCCTGTCCGGCTGTGCTCCGGCGGTGAGGCCGGAACCCGCGGCAGGCTTCGTGACGCGGAGCGTCGAGGTGGACGGCGTCGACCACGCCTACCAGGTCTTCGTGCCGGGCCAGCGCCGGGAACCGCTGCCGGTGGTCCTGTTCCTGCACGGCTCCGGCGAGCGCGGCGACGACAACCGTGCGCAGACCGAAGCGGGCCTCGGCCCCTACCTGCGTGCGCACGCGGACGCGTTCCCCGCGCTGGTGGTGTTCCCGCAGTCGCCGCGGGGCCGCTCGTGGGACGGCGACGTCGCGCGCGTTGCGCTGGCGGCGCTGGACGCGGCCTCGCGCGAGTTCGGCGGGGACGCGGCGCGCACCTATCTCACCGGAATGTCGCGCGGCGGCTACGGCACCTGGGCGCTCGCCCTCGACCATCCGCAGCGCTTCGCGGCGCTGGCGCCGGTCTGCGGCGGGCTCACGAATCCGCCGGGGCGCGACGACCTCGCCGTCGAGGCCGTCGCCGGGGCGCCCGACCCCTTCGCCGCCGCGGCGTCGCGCCTGCGCGGCATTCCCAGCTGGATCTTCCATGGCGCGCAGGACGACGTGGTCCCCCCGGCGCAGTCGCGGCGGATGGCCGACGCGCTGCGCGCCGCCGGCGCAGACGTGCGCTATACCGAGTTCCCCGATGCCAACCACAACGCCTGGGATCCGGCCTATGCGACACCGGAGCTGTGGGCATGGCTGTTCGCGCAGCGCCTGCACGCTTCGGTCCCGTAGAACCGGCAGCGGCCCACCGGTAGGCTGCAACCGTCACCGCAAGGAGCGCACGCCATGCAGGCCCTCACCATCACGACCGCACTCGCCATCATCTGCAGCGGCGCGGTGACCGGCTGCGCGAGTGCGCCGCAGACCAGCCAGACGCCGCCGGCTCCCGCCGCGTCCCGGGCGGCGCAGCTGGATCGACTGACCGTAGCGGACGCCGGGGCGTCCGCCCCGACTGCGGTTCCGGCAGGTCCCGCCGTGGATCCGGCGACGCGGGATCTCGCGCTCAAGGCGCTCACCTACCCGCTGCTGCTGAGCCGCAACGCGCGCACGGGCCGCGCGCTCCCGCTCAACGGCACGCCGGCCCTCAAGCCCGACTAGCCGCGCCGCGCCCGCTGCTCGGCCTGGGTCAGGGCGACCTTGTCGCGGAGGTAGGCCGGCTCCACCCGCTCGGGTGCGAGCGCCTCGCCGCGCGCCCAGGCGGCGGCCGCGAGCCGCGCCAGGTCCGCGGCATGCGGCATGGCCGTGGGGTCGAAGGCGACCGCGCGCAGGCGCGCTGCGAGCGCGCCTTCGCCCGCGGCGAGGCCGGAGCCGACGGCGGCGGCCCACGGCAGGTCTTCCAGCGGCACGCTGCCGGGTGCGCCGAGCCGTTCCGGCCCGAGCGCCTGCGGCAGGCCTTCGCCGTCGCGCGCGAACGCGGCGACGTAGACCTCGCCCATGCGCGCGTCGATCGCCGCGAGCACCGGTCCCGCCGCCGGCGCCGGAGCGCGCATCGCCAGCGTCGCGAGCGTCGATACCGCCACCACCGGGCGGTCCAGCGCCAGCGCGATGCCCTGCGCCAGGGAGATCGCCAGACGCACGCCGGTGAAGGCGCCGGGCCCGCGGCCGACGGCGATGGCATCGAGGTCGCGGCGGCGCAGGCCGGTCTCCGCCAGCAGCGCATCGGCCCAGGGCAGCACCAGCTCCGCATGCCGCCGCGGCGCGATTTCGAAGCGCTCGACCACCTCGCCGTCCACGGCCACGGCGACCGAGCAGGCTTCGGTTGCGGTCTCGATGGCGAGGAGCTTCATGGGCACGCGGGGGCAGCGGACGAGCGCGAAGTCTACCGGCACCTCGCCCCGTCTTCCGGCGCGCAGGCGTGCGGCGCGGTCAGGCCTCGGGCTCGAAGCTGCTCCAGAAGCGCAGGACCGGGTCCTCCACCTCCGGCGGCGGCGCACGCTCGGCGAGGAAGCCGCGCACCGCGTCGAGGTCGCGCGTGCGCGGCAGCGGCGGCAGGCTGTCGAGGAAGGTGCGGCCGTAGCCGCGCGCGCTCAGCCGCGGGTCGCACAGCACCAGCACGCCGGCGTCGGCATGCGTGCGGATCAGGCGGCCGGCGCCCTGCTTGAGCGCGATCACGGCGTTCGGCAGCTGCTCGTCGAAGAAGGGATTGCCGCCCTCGCGGCGGACCGCCTCCAGGCGCGCCTCCAGCACCGGGTCGTCCGGGGCCGCGAACGGCAGGCGATCGATCGCCACCACCACCAGGGCGTCGCCGGCGACGTCGACGCCCTCCCAGAAGCTCGCCGCCCCGAGCAGCACGCCGTTGCCGGACTGGCGGAAACCGTCGAGCAGCACGTGGCGCGGCGCCCTGCCCTGCACGAACAGCGGCCACGGCGCGTGCTCGAGCAGCGCCGCCGCCTCGCGCAGCGCGCGGTGCGAGGTGAACAGCAGGAACGCGCGCCCGCCGGAGGCCTCGAGCACCGGCCGCACCGCCGCCACCATGGCGTGGGTGAAGCCGCGCTGGCCGGGGTCGGGCAGGCCGCGCGGCAGGTAGCACAGCGCCTGCCGCGGCCAGTCGAAGGGACTGGCCTCCAGCAGCGTGCGCGGCGCATCCAGCCCGAGCCGGCGGCTGATGTGCTCGAAGCCGCCGGCGACCGAGAGCGTGGCCGAGGTGAAGATCCACGCGGCATGGGTCCTGGCCCGGAACGCGCGCAGCGGCGCGGCGACATCGAGCGGGGTGCGCTGCAGCAGCAGCCCGTGCCGCGACAGCTCGTACCAGCGCACGTCGGGCACCGGGCCCGCCGCCGCGGCGACCGGCGCCTCCGGATTGGGCATCTCCGCGTCCGCGGTCTCCTCGCGGCCGGTCCAGCGCAACAGGCGGCGGCGCAGGTCCTTGCCGCGCGCGGCGCAGCCCGCGAAACCCGGGGATGCGTCGCGCAGGCCGGTCAGCGCCGCCTCGAGCGCGGCCAGCGCCTCGAGCAGGGCGTCGAAGGCCGGCGCGGCATCGGGCTGCGCCAGCGCGCGGGCGGCGGTGCCGCGCGGCGGCAGCGGATCCAGGGCGAGCCGCAGCTCACGCACGCGCTGTTCGAGCGCGCGTGCCGGCGCCTGCACGAGGGCCAGCGCGGACGGCACCTCGGCGCATTCGGCCGTGGCGTCGCGGGCGAGGCCGCTCAGCTGGCGCGCGCTCACGCCCTCGCCGAAGAACTGCGCCGCCAGCTCGGGCAACTGGTGCGCCTCGTCGAGGACGAAGGCCTCGGCCCCGGGCAGGATCTCGCCGAAGCCCTCCTGGCGCAGGGCGAGGTCGGCCAGCAGCAGGTGGTGGTTGACGACCACCAGGTCCGCCGCCTGCGCCTCGGCGCGCGCCTTGACCACGAAGCAGTCGGCCCAGAACGGGCACTCGCCGCCGAGGCAGTTCTCGGCGGTGGAGGTGACCTGGCCCCACAGCGGCGAATCCTCCGGCAGGGCGTCGAACTCCGACAGGTCGCCGCTGCGACTGCCGCCGGCCCAGGCGATCACCCGGCCCAGCAGGGCGCCGGCCTCGCGCGTCGCGGAACGCTCGCCGCGCGCACGCTGGGCGCGGTAGTGGCAGTAGTAGTTGGCGCGGCCCTTGAGCAGCGCGGCGCGCACCCCGCTGCCGAGGGCGGCGCGCACGCGCGGGAGATCGCGGTGGAAGAGCTGGTCCTGCAGCGCACGCGTGCCGGTGGAGACGATGGTGCGGCGTCCCGACAGCAGGGCCGGCACCAGATAGGCGTAGGTCTTGCCGGTGCCGGTGCCGGCCTCCGCCACGAGCTCGGCGCGCGCCTCCATGGTGGCGGCGATGGTCGCGGCCAGCCGCTGCTGGGCGGCGCGCGGCGCGTAGCCCACGATCCCCTGCGCCAGCGCGCCCCCGTCCGCCAGCGCGGCATCGACATCGCGGGCCAGGTTCATCGGCGGTGCGCCGCGTGACCGGTGTTCACCGGAGCCGCACCGGGCATGGGCACACGCAAGGCGCCGGCTACATCCGGACCGGCGGCTCCACCGTGCACTCGCCCACCTTGTCGCGCGCGATCGCGGCCGCGGCCGGATCCTGCGCGTGCTCGTAGACCAGGCGCATGGTGGTCCAGTTGCGCCGGCACAGCGGGCCGAGCCGCGGCCCGGTCTCGTAGCTGCGCGCGGCGTACTGCTGCGCGAGGCTCCAGTCGCCGAGCAGCAGCGCATATTCGGCGCGCCGCTGCAGGATCTCGGGATCGTGCCCGGCGATCGCCAGCGCCTGGTCGATACGCGCCGCGGCGCCGGCGGCATCGCCCTGCTCCTCCAGCCGCGAGGCCGACTGCAGCAGGTCCTCGACCTGCGGATCGCGCAGCGGCTGCACGTCGAACGCGTCCACCGCGCCGCTGCCCGCCGTCCTGACCTCCGCCAGCAGCGCCTGCGGGGCGACCGCGGGGCGCTCGGCGGCGGGGGCGGCCGGACCCTGCGCGGTCTGGCCGCAGGCGGCCAGCAGGCCGGCGAGCAGGAAGCAGGAAGAGATGCGGTAGCCGGTCATGCGTCGCTCCGGGAGGATCGTGGTCATTGCCGCTGCCAGGCGCTGGGGTCGAAGCCGTCGTCGCCATCCTCGCCCATGCCGAACCAGTCGCGCACGCGGTCGAGGCCGCATCCGTGATGGCGTTCCGGGGTCCAGCCGGCGACGAAGGGCAGGCGCCGCGCGCCCGGGCAGTCCTGCTCGGTGGTGGCCTCTTCGCCCTCGGCGACCCAGGCCCATTCGATGCCCTCGCCGCCGACGGTCAGCGGCGTACTCGGCAGCTCCGAGAACAGCGCCGACCACAGGCGCATCGCGCCGGTGGAACCGTACAGCCCGGCGGCCTGGTTCTGGTCGTTGCCGACCCAGATCACCGCGAGATGGTCCCCGGTCCAGCCGGCGAACCAGCTGTCGCGGCCGTCGTTAGAGGTGCCGGTCTTGCCCGCGGGCTGCAGGCGGCCGAGGCCGTCGGCGACGAGTCGCCGCCCGGTACCGCTGGTGACGGCGGTCTGCAGCGCCACCGTCACCAGGCGCGCGGCGATGGCGTCGCCTTCGGTCGCCGGCGCCGGCGCGGTGTCGTAGCGGGTCAGCGCCTGGCCTTCGGCATCGAGGACGCCGCGCACGACCTTCAGCGTCTGCACCTCGCCGCCGGAGGCGAGGAACTGGTAGAGCTGGGCCATCGCGTAGGGGCTCAGGTCGACCGCGCCGAGGATCAGCGACGGGTTCGCGGTCGCATCGGCGCCGGCCAGGCGCTGCAGCAGGACCGCCAGTCCTTCGGCGCCGACGTCGAGGCCGACCCGCACCGTGGCCTGGTTGTAGGAGTGGGCGAGCGCGTCGATCAGGCGGACGCGGCCGTGGCTGCGGTTGTCCGAATTCGCCGGCGACCACAGCCTGCCGTTGGGCAGGCGCAGGTCGATCGGCGCATCGTCGACGATGGTCGCCAGCGAATAGCGTCCCGGCTGCACCAGGCCGAGCAGGTAGACGAAGGGCTTGAGCA
The DNA here is from genome assembly GCF_018122625.2 of Coralloluteibacterium stylophorae. Taxonomy (GTDB): domain Bacteria; phylum Pseudomonadota; class Gammaproteobacteria; order Xanthomonadales; family Xanthomonadaceae; genus Coralloluteibacterium; species Coralloluteibacterium stylophorae. Next base: position 324,372 of record NZ_JAGQFT020000003.1, read on the forward strand.
GCGAGCCCACCTGGCGCCTGGCGTCGATGGCGCGGTTGAAGCCGGGCTCGTCAACGTGGCGGTTGCCGACCGCGGCGACCACCATGCCGGAGTGGGTGTCGGTGACGACCATGCCGGTCTGCAGCGCCGGGCCGTCCTTGCGCTCGACCGTCGGCAGTACCTCGTCGACCGCGCGCTCGGCATAGGCCTGGGCGGACGGCGCGAGCGCGGTCATGACCGACAGGCCGGCGCCGCGCAGCGCATCGGCCGGGTAGTCGTCGGCGAGCTGGCGGCGGACCAGGTCGACGAAGGCCGGATACCGGTTGGCCGCCGCCACGCCGGGCCGCGCGGTGATGCCCAGGGGTGCCGCCAGCGCGCGCTCGAGTTCGTCGGCGGAGAGCAGGCCGGTCTCGGCCATCATCCGCAGCGCGATGTCGCGGCGCCCGCGCGCGCGCTCGGGATGCCGGCGCGGATCGTAGTAGGACGGCCCCTTGATCATCCCGATCAGCAGGGCGACCTCCTGCGGCCGCAGCGCATCAGGCTGGCGCCCGAACCAGAACTCCGAGGCCGCGGCGATGCCGTGGATCGACTGCCCGCCGGATTGGCCGAGATAGACCTGGTTGAGGAAGGCCTCGAGGATGGTGCGCTTGTCGTAGCGCGCCTCGATCAGGATCGCGTAGAGCACCTCGTTGAACTTGCGGGTCAGGGTCTGCTCGCGGCCGATGCCGAGCAGGCCGCTGCGCGCCAGCAGCTGGGTGATCGTGCTGCCGCCCTGGACCACGTCGCCGGAGCGGATGTTGGCGAGCATGGCGCGGGCGATACCGCCGAGGTCGATGCCGTGGTGGGTCCTGAAGTCGCGGTCCTCGACCGCCTGCAGGCCGGTGATCATGAGCTCCGGCACGTCCTCGAGCCGCACCAGGCGCCGCTCCTCCTGCTTCTGCCCGTAGAGCGTGGCGATGCGGGCCGGATCCAGGCGCGCGGCACGCAGCGCCTCGCCGCTGTCGGCGTCCTCCAGCGAGGCGACGCGGCCGTCGGCGAGCGTGATCACGATGCCGCGCGCGGGAACGCGGCCGTCGACATCGACGTAGCCGCGGCTTGCGATGCGGAAGCGTCCGCCCTCGCGCGCATAGCTGCCGCGCGAGGCGGCGCCGGCCTCGGCGCGATAGGCGGAGGCGCCGAGCTCCAGCTCCAGCGTCTCCGCGTCCATCGCCAGCCCCGGCGCCAGCACCAGCGGCCGCGCGTACACGCGGGTCGGCACCTGCCAGGTCAGCGCGTCGAAGCGCGCGCGCACCTGGGCGTCGAGATGCGAAACGTAGGGGACCAGCGCGCCCAGCACGAGGCCGGCTGCGGCGAGGACGGCGTACACCGCCCACCGTCTCCAGGCGGGAGCGCCCGGTGCGGGCGCGGATGCGGTTTTCTTGGGCACGGGATGCGAAACTAGCGGATCGATTGGGGTCGGCAAGCGGCGTCGGGCTCCGGCGCCCCCACGAACTCCGCCTTGCGCGCGGCGATCCCGAACAGCACGACCGGAGACGTCTTGAACCCGCGCGAGTCTAGCAGCCCACCCCGCGCCGTCGGCGCCTGTGTCCGCGACCGCGGTTCAGTGGGCATTGGCGCGCGATGAACCGGATCGGCAGCGGCCTGCTCTACCTGCGCGCGCGCATGCGCTCGGCCTGGCACCGGACCCGCGGCAGCCTGCGCGCGCGCGGCCTGCGCGGCACCCTGGCGCGCATCGTCCGCGAGTTCCGGCCGCCGGCGAAGGTCGTGCCGGCGGCGCTGTGGCTGCCCGCCAGCGATGCGCCGATCGCCCTGCCCGACCCGGGCGCGGCGCCGCTGGCGAGCATCGTCGTCCCCGTGCACGGCCAGCTCGACCACACCCTGCGCTGCCTGCGTGCGCTGTCGGCGCCGGCGCGGACGCGGTTCGAGGTCATCGTGGTCGACGACGCCTCGCCGGACGCGACGCGGGCGACGCTGGCCGGCACCGCACACCTGCGCCTGCACGCGCTGGCCGAGAACCAGGGCTTCATCGGCGCCTGCAACGCCGGTGCGGCACTGGCGCGCGGCCGCGTGCTGGTGTTCCTCAACAACGACACCGCACCGCAACCGGGCTGGCTGGATGCGCTGGTGGACACCCTCGACACCGTCCCCGGCGCGGGCATCGCGGGCGCGCGGCTGGTGTATCCGGACGGGCGCCTGCAGGAGGCGGGCGGGATCCTGTTCGCCAACGGGCAGGGCTGGAACTTCGGGCGCTTCGATTCACCCGACGCTCCGCCCTACACGCACCTGCGCGATACCGACTACGTCTCGGGCGCGGCGCTGGCGATCCCCGCCGCGCTCTTCGTCGAGCTGGGCGGCTTCGACGTCCGCTATGCGCCGGCCTACTACGAGGATTCGGACCTCGCCATGCGCGTGCGCGCCGCGGGCCGGCGGGTGCTCTACCAGCCGCGGGCGACCGTCGTGCATTTCGAGGGTGCGAGCGCCGGCACCTCGCTCGAGCACGGGATGAAGGCCTACCAGGTCGTGAACCAGGAGCGCTTCCACGCGCGCTGGCGCGATGTGCTCGCGGCGCGGCACGCCCCCGCCGGGACCGAACCCGAAGTCGCCGCCGACTGGCGCGCGCACCGCCGCGTGCTCGTCGTGGACGCCGCGACGCCGCAGCCCGACCGCGACTCGGGATCGCTGCGCCTGGTCAACCTGATGCGCCTGCTGCGCGAGCGCGGCGACGCGGTGACCTTCTTCGCCGCCAACGGCTGGAACGGCGGCGACTACGCGCGCGCGCTGGAGGATCTCGGCGTGCAGGTCTGGAGCGAACCATGGCTGGAGGGCGTACCTGCGTGGTTCCGGCGCCACGGCCGGCACCTGGACGCGGTGATCGCCTGCCGGCACTACGTCGCCGAGAGCCTGCTGCCGCTCACCCGCCGATACGCGCCCGATGCGCGCTTCATCTTCGACACCGTCGACCTGCACTACCTGCGCGAGCGCCGCGGCGCCGAGATCGCGGGCGACGCCGCCGCCCTGCGCGCGGCCGAGGCGACGCGCCGGCGCGAACTCGAGCTGGTGCGCCGGGCCGACCTGACCTGGGTGGTCAGCGACATCGAGCGCGCGCTGCTCGCGCGCGAGCTGCCGGACGCGCGCGTGGAGATCCTGTCCAACGTGCACGCGGTCGCCGGCGCCGGCCCCGGGTACGGAGAACGCCGCGACCTGGTCTTCGTCGGCGGCTTCCGCCACCCGCCGAACATCGACGCGGCGCTCTGGCTCGGCGACGAGATCATGCCGCGCGTGCATGCGGCGCTGCCGGGGGTGTGCCTGCACCTGATCGGCGCCGAACCGCCGGAACCCGTGCGCGCACTGGATGGCCGCCACGGCATCCGCGTCCATGGCTTCGTCGAGGACATCGTGCCCTTCATGGACGACTGCCGGATCGGCCTGGCCCCGCTGCGCTTCGGTGCCGGGGTCAAGGGCAAGGTCAACCTGGCCATGGCGCACGGGCAGCCGGTGGTCGCCACCTCCTGCGCGGCCGAGGGCATGCATCTCACCGACGGCGTCGACGTGCGCATCGCCGACGACGCCGAGGCCTTCGCCGCCGCCGTGGTCGAGCTGTACCGCGATCCCGCACAGTGGACGCACCTGGCCACGGGCGCGCTGGCGAACGTGGAGCGCCACTTCTCGTTCGACGCCGCGCGGCGCGCGCTGGGCGCTGCGCTGGACTGAGACGCGCGGGCGGTCAGCGCCCGGGCAGCGGCGCGGCCTGTTCGAGCCGCGCGTACAGCGCGGGAAGCGCGCTGCTGTCGGGATCGAGCTGGCGCGCGGCGTCGGCCGCGCGCCGCGCCGCGCCGAGTTCGCCCGCGCCGAGCCGTTCCTCGGCCACCGCCCGGTAGCGCGCGGCGAGGCGGTCGCGCCAGCCGGGCAGTCGCGGATCGCCCGGATCCAGGGTCACTAGGGCATCGAGGCAGGCGGCGGCGCGGCCGAGGCTGTTGGCGGTGAGTTCGTTCTCGTAGCAGCGGATCGCCGCGGGGCGCAGGTCCGCCAGCGCACGCGCCACGCGCGGGTCGTCCGGCGCTGCGGCCTGCGCGGCGCGCAGCTTGTCGAACGCGCTGTCGCCGGGCGGGTCGACGAGATCGCCGTTGCGCATCGCCCGCCGCGCGTCCTCGAGCAGGTCGTCGACCCGGCGCGGATCGGCGCCGGCGACGGCGGCCGCGTCCTCGCCCCGCGCGCGGGAACGCAGCACCCGCTGCTCGGCCTCGCGCAGGCGCGGCAGGTCCGGCGCCAGTTCGCGCGCGGCGGCGAGCTCGGCCTCGGCCAGGTCGAAGCGGAAGTCGGCGGCCGCACGTTCGGCGCGCGCGGCATAGGCCGCCGCCACCCGCGCCAGCCCGCGGGCGGCGCGCCGGGCATCGCCGCCGGCATCGCGGGCGTTCTCGTAGCCGGCGCGTGCGCGATCGAGGTGGCCGGCCTGCAGGGCCTGGTCGGCGCTGCGGAAGTAACGCGTGCCTTCGCGGTTCTGGGCCTGCTGCAGCTCCGCCAGACGCGCGCGCGCCGCCGGCAGGCCGACATGGGCCGGGTCGGCCTCCGCCACCCGCTCCACGAGCGCCTCGGCCGCCGGCAGGTCGCCGGCCGCCATCTCGGTCTCCGCCTGTTGCAGCAGACCGGCAAGGACCTCGTTGCGCCCGGCGGCCGCGACCGCGCTGGCGCCATCGTCCTGCAGCGCGTCCTCGTACAGCGCCAGCGCGCTGTCGTCGCCACCGGCCAGATGTCCGGCGCGCTGGGCGTCGCGTGCCGCCTCCAGGCTCGCCGCCGTATCCTGCCCCTGCGCATCGCGTCGGCGCAGTTCCTCGTCGAGCGGCTGCAGCTCGGCGGCGGGCAGGGCCAGCGAGCGTGCCAGGGCGAGCGCATCGCGCGCGGCATCTACGTCGTCGCGGGCCAGGGCCTCGCGGGCGCGCACCAGCGCCGCCTCGCCGACCCGGCGCAGGCCGTCCCGCGCCTCGCGGTGGTCGGGCTGCAGGGCGAGCACGGCGGTGTAGAGCTCGCGCGCGCCACGCCCATCGGGCGCGCTCAGCCGACCCTCGGCGAGGGCCGCATCGGCCTGGCCCAGCAACCGGTTCTGCTGCGGCTCGGGAAACAGCCGCGCCGAGATCGGCTCGCGCCAGAGATAGAGGGTGCTCGCCCCGGCCACCAGGACGACCGCCGCGAGCGCAAGCCACGGCCCTCCGCCCGCGCGCTGCCGGCGGCGGACCTGGCGCCCGCCGCCGGCGGCGCGCGGGCGGCGGTGGAGATCGTCGAAGTCCTCGGAGGCCGGATGGCGTCCGATGCGCGGTTCGCGGCGTTCGTTCACGGCACTGCGGGCAGGAGGCGGGGCTGCATCCCGTCGAGCATAGCCGCGCGCCATGAATACGGCTTCACCATGCTCCGACCTCAGCGGGTCTCGACGCTGCGGCGCGCCTCGGTGACGCCCGGCACGGAGGCGAGCTTGCCGAGCAGGCGGCCGAGCTGGTCGTAGTCGCTCACCTTCAGGGTGAAGCGCAGTTCGGCGCGGCCGCGGCCGTCGTCCACGCGCGTGTTGACGCCGAGCACGTGGGCGCCCTCCTGCGCGATCAGGTTGGACAGGTCCTTGAGCAGCCATTTGCGGTCGACGGCGCGGACCAGCACGTCGGCGCTGTAGCTCGACATGCCACGAAGCCCCCAGTCGACAGGCAGGACCCGCTCCGGATGGCGCGCCGCCAGCCGCAGCAGCGCCGGGCAGTTCTCGCGGTGGATGCTGACTCCGCGTCCGCGGGTGAGGTAGCCCACGATCGGATCGCCGGCCACCGGCTGGCAGCATCGCGCCAGCTGGGTCAGGAGGTTGCCGACGCCCTCGACGGTGAAACGGTCCGAAGGCCGCGGCGGCCGCACCCGACGCTCGGGCAATCCCGTCTCCGCCCTCGCGGCCTCGCCCTTCGCGGCCGCGGCCTGCTCCTGCGCATGCTCGTGCAGGGCACGTCCGATCTGGCTCGGACCGACGTCGCCGAGCGCGACCAGCACCAGCAGGTCGTCCACCGAGTCCGCATGGAACCGCGGCAGCACCGGCGCCAGGTCCGCGCCCAGCAGGGCCAGGCGGCGCAGCTCGCGATCCAGGAGGTCGCGCCCGGCGGCGACGTTGCGCGCGCGGTCGAGCTTGTGGAACCAGGCGCGGACCTTGTCGCGCGAGCGCGCGCTGACCAGGTAGCCGTTGGCGGCGACCAGCCAGTCGCGGCGCGGCGAGGACACCTTGCCGGTCATGATCTCGACCCGGTCGCCGCTGGCCGGGGCGAAGTCCAGCGGCACGATGCGGCCGTTGACCTTGGCGCCGATGCAGCGATGCCCGACCTCGGTATGCACGTGGTAGGCGAAGTCGAGCACGGTGCCGCCGCGCGGCAGATCGATGACCTCGCCCTTGGGCGTGAGCAGGTAGGTCCGGTCCTCGACCAGCTCGGTCGACAGCCCGGCCAAGAGCGCGCCGTCGTCGCCGGTCGCGGTGGCCTCCTGGTCGCTGGGGTCGAGCAGCCGCCGCATCCAGGCGACCTTGCGCTCGAACTCCGCCGCGCGGCTGCCGCGCCCGCCGCCCTCCTTGTAGCGCCAGTGCGCGGCGACGCCGAGCTCGGCCTGGGCGTGCATCTCGTGGGTGCGGATCTGCACCTCGAGGGTCTTGCCCTCCGGCCCGACCACGGCGGTGTGCAGGGACCGGTAGTCGTTGCCCTTCGGCTTGGCGATGTAGTCGTCGAACTCGCTGGGGATCGGCACCCAGGTCGCGTGCACCACGCCGAGCGCGGTGTAGCAGGCACCGAGGTCATCGACCAGCACGCGCACCGCGCGGATGTCGTAGAGCTCGCCGAACGGCCGGTTCTTCTTCTGCATCTTCTTCCAGATGCTGAAGATGTGCTTCGGCCGTCCGGCGACGTCCGCACGCACGCCCTGCTCGGCCAGCGCCTCGCGCAGGCGCTGCTTGACGTCCTCGATCCAGGTCTCGCGGGCGGCGCGCTTCTCGTCGAGCAGGCGGGCGATGTTGCGGTAGGTCTCCGGCTGCAGGTAGCGGAAGGCGAGGTCCTCGAGCTCCCACTTGAGCTGCCAGATGCCGAGGCGGTTGGCCAACGGGGCGTGGATGTCGGCGGTGAGCCGGGCGAGCGCCGTGCGCGCCTCCTCGGGCAGCGCGGCGGCCGCGCGCATGCGCGCGAGCTGGCGCGCGAGCAGGATCGGCAGCACGCGCAGGTCGCGCACGATCGCCATCAGCAGCCGGCGCAGGCCTTCCGCGCCCGACTCGGCGTGCTCGGCATGCAGGTCCCAGACCCGGCCCGCGGCGCGCTGGCCTTCGAGCAGGGCCGGCAGCGCCGGCATGTCCGCGACGAGCGCAGGGATCGTGTCCTGGAGCTCCGGCCGCGCGTGCAGGATCGCCGCGGCCAGCACCTCGCGATCCGCGGCGAGCTGCTGCAGCAGGTCGAGCGTAGTCGCCAGTTCCGTCTCCGCATCCGGCGCGGCCGCCGGCGCCGCATCGAGACGCGCCGCCAGCGTCGGCGGCAGCGCGTCCGCGGCGGCCTGTGCGCGCCAGGCGGCGAACGGCGAGGAAGCTGGCGCGGAGGGTGGCATCGGGGCGGAAGACGTTTCGCGGGCTCGGGCGGCGACTACACTAGAACATCCGTCACCGAGTGGAACCGCCGCCAATGCGCCGCCTGCTTTCCGTTTCCCTGGCCCTGTCGTTCGCGTTCGCCGCCGGTGCCGCCGGCGCCCAGCAGTTCACGCTCGAGGGCGAGATGTCGTCCGACGAGTTCGCCGCCGCCGGACTCGACAAGCTGTCCCCGCAGGAACGCGCCAGCCTCGACGCCTGGCTGCGCAGGGAATTCGGACTGCGCGAGGAGCAGGTCCGCGAGGAGGCGCTGGCGCAGGACAAGGAGGAGCGGCGCGGCCTGTTCGAGCGCGACAGCCGCGAGCCGATCGAAAGCAGCCTGCCGGGTACGTTCACCGGCGTGCGCGGGCCGGGCTTCTTCCATCTGGAGAATGGTCAGGTGTGGGAGCGTACCGGCAGCGAAACGCTGACGGTCCGACCGATCGAGAACCCCAGGGTCACGATCAAGCCCGGCATGATCAGCGGCTGGTACCTGCAGGTCGAGGACTACGGCACCACCTTCAAGGTCCGCCGCGTCGAGTGACCGCACGCGGGCGGCCTCAGGCCGCCCGCAGCGCCTCGACCCGTCGCGCCAGGCGCTTGGCCGACACCGCACCGCGGGTGCCGAGTTCCTGGGCGAACAGCGAGACCCGCAGTTCCTCGATGTCCCAACGCAGCCCCTGCCAGTCGGCGCTGCCGGCCTTGCCCGCCGCGCGCGCGGCGTCGAGCGCCTCCACGAACGGCGCGATCTCGAGCATCCGCTGCTGATCGCGCGCCGGGTCGCGCTTCGCCCGCTCGGTACGCAGCAGCATCGCCTGCAGGTAGCGCGGGAACTCGGTCAGCGCCTCGGCCGGCGTCTCGCGCAGGAAGCCGGGATGCACCAGCGCGTCGAGCTGGGCGCGCAGGTCGTCGAGGTTGCCCTTCGCCCAGCCCATCAGCGGCGCCTCCAGGGCCGGGCGCAGTTCGCCCACCGCCCTGAGGATGCTCTCGGCCAGCTCCAGCCGCCGGATCGCCTCCGGGAACAGGGCCTTGCCCGCCTGTTCGCGCCGCGCCTCGAAGGCCTGTGCATCGCGGATGCCGCCGAGGTCGCCGCCCAGCACCGCCGACAGCGCCGCCTCGACGATGTCCGCGCGCAGCTGGTCTGCCGATTCGATGGTCGCGTACAGCAGCCCGGTCTTGGGCGATACCGGCAGCTGCTTGCGCGCCTGCCGGATGCGGTCGTCGAGGGCCAGGGCGAGCAGGCGCCGCACGCCGCCGGGATGCGCGGCCTCGGCGACGGCGCGGTCGGCGAACACCCGCAGCGCCGCCGCGTCGCCGGTGTCCACCAGCGCCGGGAACGCAGGCACGCCGGCATCGCCCGGGATCGAGACCGGGATCGGCTGCTCCGGGAACGCCACCAGCCCCTCCTTCGCCATGCCCTGCGCCGCGTGCGCGGCGAAGGCCCGCTCGGCGTCGGCGGCGAAGCGCGCGCGCAGCGCGTCCAGGTCACGCGACTCGGCGAGTTTCTTCCTGCCGCTGCGGTCGAGCAGGCGGATGTTCATGCGCAGGTGCGGCTCCACCGCGGCGAGGTCGAAGTCGCTCGGCGCGATCGCGGCACCGGTGGCGCGCGCGAGGAAACGCGCGAGCTCGCCCTGCAGGCTGTCGGCGGTCGGCTGCGGATAGGCCTCGGCGAAGGCGCGGGCGAAATCCGGCGCCGGCACGAAGCTGCGCCGCTGCGCCTTCGGCAGGCCGCGGATCAGCGCGGTGGCCAGCTCCGGCACGAAGCCGGGCGCCAGCCAGGTCAGGCGCGCGTCGTCGAGCGCGTTGAGCAGGTGCAGGGGCACGTCGAGGGTCACGCCGTCGTCCTCGCGCCCCGGCTCGAACACGTAGTGCAGCGCCAGCCGCACGTCGCCCAGCGCGAGGAACTTCGGGTAGCGATCGGCCTCGCTGCCTTCGCCGGGCAGCAGTTCCGCAAGCGACCACTGCAGCGACGCCTTCTGCGCGGCGTCCAGGCGCTTGTACCAGGCGTCGAGCGCCGCGGCCGTGTTCATCTCGGCGGGGATGCGGTCGAGGTACCAGCGCGCCTGCCAGTCCTCGTCGGCGACCAGGCCGACGCGGCGCAGCTTGGCTTCTTCCTCGCGCGCCATCGCGAGCGTCTTCAGGTTGCGCTCGAGGAAGGCGGCGCGGGCATTGATCTCGCCGCTGACCAGGGCCTCGCGCACGAAGATCTCGCGCGCCTCGGCCGGGTACAGGCTGCCGTAGTGCACCGGCCGCTTCGGCGCCAGCACCAGGCCGAACAGCGAGACCTGCTCGCTGCCGACCACCCGCCCCTGCGCGCGCGACCAGTGCGGATCGTGATGGCGGCGCTGCAGGAGATGGTCGAGCTCGGCGATCGCCCAGTCCGGTTCGATCGTCGCGTTCATCAGGCCCCAGACGCGCTGGGTGTCGAGCAGCACCGCCGAGAGCATCCACGGCGGCGGCTTCGAGGCCAGCGACGATCCGGGAAACACTTGGTAGCGCCGGCCGCGCGGGCCTTCGTAGAGGCTCTTGTCGGCGCGATGGCCGATCTGGGTGGGCAGGCCGGCAATCAGCGCCCGGTGCAGCTCGGGATACTTCGCCGGCTCCGCGTTCTCGCTCCAGCCCAGCTCGTCCACCAGCAGGTGCAGCTGGCGATGCAGCTCGCGCCATTCGCGCATGCGCAGGAAGCCGAGGAAGCGCTTGCCGCACCAGTCGCGCAGGCGCGACTGGGTCAGTTCCTCGTGCGCCTCGCGGTAGGCGGCCCAGAGATTGAGCACGCCGACGAACTCGCTGCGGGGGTCGTTGAACTGCGCGTGCGCCTGATCGGCCGCCTGACGCGCGTCGGCCGGGCGCTCGCGCGGGTCCTGGATGCCGAGGAAGGCGCAGATCACCAGCGCCTCGCGCAGGCAGCCGTGGGCGCGCGCGGCGACCAGGATGCGCGCCAGCTTGGGATCGACCGGCATCCGCGCCATGGTCCGGCCGATGTCGGTGAGCCGGCGCCCGTCGTCGACCGCACCGAGTTCCGCCAGCTGCTGCCAGCCGTCGGCGACGGCGCGCGGGTCCGGCGCCTCCAGGAAGGGGAAGTCCTCGATCCGTCCCAGGCGCAGCTCGAGCATGCGCAGGATCACGCCGGCGAGCGAGGCGCGCAGGATCTCCGGATCGGTGAACGCGCTGCGCGAGAGGAAATCGGCCTCGCCGTAGAGCCGGTAGCACACGCCCGCGGCGATGCGTCCGCAGCGTCCGGCGCGCTGGTTGGCACTGGCCTGGCTGATCTTCTCGATGTGCAGGCGGTCGAGCTTCTGGCGCGGGCTGTAGCGCTTGACCCGCGCCACGCCCGGGTCGATCACGTAGCGGATGCGCGGCACCGTCAGCGAGGTCTCGGCGACGTTGGTCGCCAGCACGATGCGCCGCTTCGGCCCCGGGTTGAACACGCGGTCCTGGTCACGCGCCGACAGCCGTGCATACAGCGGCAGGACCTCGGTCTCGCGGTACTTGCGCCGCTCCAGCGCCTGGTGTGCCTCGCGGATCTCGCGCTCGCCCGGCAGGAACACCAGGGTGTCGCCGCGCGGGTCTTCGCGGCTGATCTCGTCCATCGCCTGGACGATGGCCTCGGCCATCGAGCGCGGCTCGGTGCCGCCGTCCTCGTCCTCGCCCGCCGCCTCCTCCGGCCCGCGCCAGCGCACCTCGACCGGATAGCTGCGGCCGGCAACGTCGACTACCGGCGCGTCGTCGAAATGCTTCGCGAAGCGCGCGGTGTCGATCGTGGCGGAAGTCACGATCAGCTTGAGGTCGGGCCGGCGCGCGAGCAGCGTCTTCAGGAAGCCCAGCAGGAAGTCGATGTTGAGGCTGCGCTCGTGGGCCTCGTCGACGATGATCGTGTCGTAGGCCGACAGCCAGCGATCCGAGGCGATCTCCGCCAGCAGGATGCCGTCGGTCATGAACTTGACGTGGGTGCGCTCGGACACGTTGTCGGTGAAGCGCACCTGGAAGCCGACGGCACCGCCGATCTCGGTCTGGAGCTCCTCGGCGACGCGTCGCGCCACGGCGCGCGCGGCGATGCGGCGCGGCTGCGTGCAGCCGATCATCCCGGCCACGCCGCGCCCGGCGGCCAGGCACAGCTTCGGCAGCTGGGTGGTCTTGCCGGAGCCGGTCTCGCCGGCGACCACCACCACCTGGTGGCGGCGGATCAGCTCGACGATGCGCGCGGCCTCGCGGGCGACCGGAAGATCCTCCGGGAACGTCGGCGCGGGCACCTGGCCCGCGCGCGCGGCATAGGCGGCGCGCGAGGCGGCCAGCGCCTGCTCGAAGCGTTCGCGCGCACGCGCGTCGTCGCGCGCCTTGCGGCTGGCGCCGCGCAGCCTGAGCAGGCGGCCGCGGTCGCGGCTGAGCGTGGCGTCGAGGTCGTCGGCGGCGGCGCGCACGGAGCTGCTAGCGGAATTCACGATAGACATGTCCGATGGTGGCGATCGGCCGAATTCATTTGGCATGAACGCGCCCGGCCCATAATTCTAAGGTTGCCCCCACCTCCGGAGATCCCCATGGCGAACCCGCAGAAGAAAGTCGTTTCCAAGCTCGAGAAGCCGACGCCGCAGATCCACATCGGGATCGACGAGCAGGCGCGCACGCAGATCGCCGATCTGCTGACCCGGTTCCTCGCCGATACCTACACGCTGTACCTGAAGACCCACAACTTCCACTGGAACGTCACCGGGCCGCATTTCAGCTCGCTGCACAACATGCTCGAGGAGCAGTACAACGAGCTGTGGACGGCCACCGACGAGATCGCCGAGCGCATCCGGGCGCTGGGCGTGTTCGTGCCGGGCTCCGGCAAGCAGTTCTCCGAGCTGTCGTCGATCGACGAGGAGACCGGCATTCCCGACTGGAAGGGCATGCTCACCCAGCTCGTCGAGGGCCACGAGGCCGCGTCGCGCAGCGCCCGGGCGGTGTTCGCGGCCGCCGACGACGCCAACGACCAGCCGACCGCCGACCTGGTCACCGTGCGCATGACCGCCCATGAGAAGACCGCCTGGATGCTGCGCTCGATGCTCCAGTAGGCGCCCGTTCCTGCCGCCCGAAACGCCCGGCTCCGGCCGGGCGTTTTCGTTTTTTGTCATCCGGTGTCGATGGTGTTCAACCCGTGCCACGCAGCCGCGATGCGCCGGCGAAAGCCTGCCCGGAGCGGGTGCTTCATGCCAAGTTCAGGGCTCAGCAACGGCGGCCCCTTCCGCCGTCCCTCGCGGAGACCCTCATGAAGCAGACACGACTTGCGCAGGCGCTGGCCATCGGCCTCGCCATGGGCGCGGGCATCGGCGGAGCCGCTGCCCAGACCGCCCGCCCTGCCGCCGCCGATCCCGCCGAGCGCGTGATCGTGCAGTTCAAGGCCGGCGCCAAGCCGGCGGTGACCTACGCCCTCGCCCGCGAGCGGGCGACGGTCAACCGCAGCCTCGACCGCCTGAACGCCATGGCCGTGACCGTCCCCGCCTCCGCCGTGGAGCGCCTGCGGCAGCGCGCGGACGTCGAGTCGGTACGTACCGACCCGAAGCGCTACCCGCTGGCCGACACCGTTCCCTACGGCATCGACCTGATCGGCGCGCGCGACGTCTGGGACGCCGACCGCGACGGCCAGATCGACGCCGGCGCGCCCACCGGTGACGGCTCCACGGTCTGCGTCATCGACTCGGGCATCGTCGCCGACCATGTCGACTTCGAGGGAGTCGAGCTGCTGGGCGGCTATCCCGACAACTGGAACACCGACGTCTGCGGCCACGGCACCCACGTCGCCGGCACCATCACCGCGGCCCTCAACGACACCGGCGTGGTCGGCGTCAGCCCGGGCGACGCGTCGCTGTTCATCGTCAAGGTCTTCGGCGACGAGACGATCGCCAACTGCGTGTGGAGCTATGCCTCCGACCTCGCCGACGCCGCCTACCGCTGCGCCGATGCCGGCGCGGACGTGGTCAACATGAGCCTGGGCGGCGATTTCCCGGAGCCGATCGAGGAGCAGGCCTTCCAGGACCTGGCCGACGAGGGGATCCTGAGCGTCGCCGCCGCCGGCAACGACGCCAACACCGCCTACAGCTATCCGGCCTCCTATCCGATCGTGGTCTCGGTCGGCGGTGTCGACGCCAACAAGGCGGCCTACACCAGCTCGCAGCGCAACGACGAGGTCGACGTCTCGGCGCCGGCGGTGTCGGTGATGAGCACCTACTACGTCAAGGAAGCCGAGCTGAGCGTCGACGGCAACACCTTCTTCGCCCAGGCCGTGGACGGCACCTTCGAAGGCACCGCCACCGGGACGCTCGTCGACGGCGGGCGCTGTACCGCCTCCGACAGCAGCTGGTCCGGGATGATCGTGCTGTGCGAGCGCGGCGACATCAGCTTCGCCGAGAAGAACAACGCCGTGGTCGCCGCCGGCGGCATCGCCACGATCATCTACAACAACGTCCCCGGCGCCATCGGCGCGACGCTCAACGGCAGCAGCCCGATCCCCGTGCTCGACATGAGCCAGCAGGACGGGCAGACGCTGGTCGCCAACTACCTCGGCCAGACCGCCACCGTCTCGACCATTCCCGAGATCAGCAACGATGCCCTGGCCTACCTGTCGGGCACGTCGATGGCGACGCCGCACGTCGCCGGCGCGGCCGCGGTGCTGATGAGCGCCAATCCGGAGTGGACCAACTACCAGGTCCGCCGCGCGCTGGAGCAGACCGCCGAGGACCTCGGCGAGCCCGGGCGCGACGACCAGTTCGGCCACGGCCTGATCGACCTGCCCGCGGCGCTCGAGCAGTTGCAGACCGACCCGGGCGATCCGGGCCCGGATCCCGATCCGGATCCGGAGCCCACCGACCGCACCGAGCTCGAGAAGAACGTGCCGGTCACCGGCCTGTCCGCGGCCACCGGCGAGACGCTGGGCTTCTACGTGGAAGTGCCGGTCGATGCCTCGGACCTCGAGATCGTGATGTCGGGCGGCACCGGCGATGCGGACCTGTACGTCCGCTTCGGCGACGAGCCGACCGCGACCTTGTGGGACTGCCGGCCCTATCTCGGCGGCAACAACGAGGTCTGCAGCTTCGAGGCGCCGGAAGCCGGCACCTACTATGTCGACGTCACCGCCTACACCGCGTTCAGCGGCGTGAGCCTGGTGGCGCGCTACCTGGAGCCCGGCGATCCGATCCCGGTCGAGGACGGCGAGCTGGTCCGCGACCTCTCCGGCGCCGCCGGGGACGAGCTGGTCTATACGGTGGAGGTGCCGGCCGGCGCGTCGCGGCTGCGGGTCATGACCTCCGGCGGCAGCGGCGATCTCTCGCTGTACGCGGCGGCGGGCGAGGAGCCGACGCCGGACGACTACGACCATGCGTCGATGCGCCCGGGCAACAACGAGATCATCACCATCTCGTCGCCGGCCGCAGGCACCTGGTACTTCAAGGTGGTCGGCGAGCGCGCGTTCGCCAGGGCGACGTTCCGCGCGACCATCGACTGAGCCAGCGGCGAATCCCCACGCGAAAAGCCCCGGCCATGCCGGGGCTTTTTCTTGCGCGCGACGCCGCGCGGCCGCGGCGGCCGTGGACATGCCGCTGGTACCCTAGTCAGGATGCAGGACACCCCCCACGAGATCCTCCGCGGCGTCTTCGGCTACGACGCCTTCCGCGGCCAGCAGGCCGACGTGGTCGAACACGTGGTCGCGGGGCACGACGCCCTGGTGCTGATGCCGACCGGTGGCGGCAAGTCGCTGTGCTACCAGATCCCCGCGCTCGCCCGCTACGGCACCGGCATCGTCGTCTCGCCGCTGATCGCGCTGATGCAGGACCAGGTCGAGGCGCTGGAGCAGGTGGGCGTGGCCGCGGCCTACCTGAACTCCTCGCTCGAGGCCGGGCGCGCCGCGGAGGTCGAGGCGCGGCTCCTGGCCGGCGAGCTCGACCTGCTGTACGTGGCGCCCGAGCGTCTGCTGACCGGCCGGTTCCTGGCCCTGCTCGACCGGATCGCGATCGCGCTGTTCGCGATCGACGAAGCGCACTGCGTCTCGCAGTGGGGCCACGACTTCCGCCCCGAGTACCGCAGCCTCAACATCCTGCACGAACGCTGGCCGGAGGTGCCGCGGATCGCGCTGACCGCCACCGCCGACCCGCCGACCCAGCGCGAGATCGCCGAGCGCCTGGACCTTGTCGAGGCGCGCCACTTCGTCAGCTCCTTCGACCGTCCCAACATCCGCTACCGCGTTGTGCAGAAGGCCAGCGCGCGCCGCCAGCTGCTGGGCTTCCTCGAGGACCACCGCGGCGAGGCCGGGATCGTCTACTGCCTGTCGCGCCGCAAGGTCGAGGAGACCGCGCAGCTGCTGCGCGAGCAGGGCTACCACGCCCTGGCCTACCACGCCGGGCTCGATTCCGGCGTCCGCGCC
Organism: Coralloluteibacterium stylophorae; assembly: GCF_018122625.2. Lineage (GTDB taxonomy): Bacteria > Pseudomonadota > Gammaproteobacteria > Xanthomonadales > Xanthomonadaceae > Coralloluteibacterium > Coralloluteibacterium stylophorae. The sequence continues at coordinate 340,352 of NZ_JAGQFT020000003.1, forward strand.
GCCAACCAGCGCCGCTTCCTGCAGGACGAAGGCGTGGTGGTGGTGGCGACCATCGCCTTCGGCATGGGCATCGACAAGCCCGACGTCCGCTTCGTCGCGCACATGGACCTGCCCAAGTCGCTGGAGGGCTACTACCAGGAGACCGGGCGTGCCGGCCGCGACGGCCAGCCGGCCCAGGCCTGGCTGTGCTACGGCCTCAGCGACGTGGTCCTGCTCAAGCAGATGATCGAATCCGGAGACGCCGGCGAGGATCGCAAGCGCGTGGAGCGCGGCAAGCTCGACGCCCTGCTGGGCTACTGCGAGAGCACCGGCTGCCGCCGGCAGACGCTGTTGGCCGCGTTCGGCGAAACCTACCCGCAGCCCTGCGGCAACTGCGACAACTGCCTGGATCCGCCGGAGACCTGGGACGCCACCGTCGCCGCGCAGAAGGCGCTGTCCTGCGTGTACCGCAGCGGCCAGCGCTTTGGCGCCACGCATCTCATCGACGTGCTGCGGGGTGCCGACACCGAACGCATCCGACAGTTCGGCCACGACCGGCTCAGCACCTACGGCATCGGCGAGGACCTCGATGCCAACCAGTGGCGCAGCGTATTCCGGCAGCTGGTGGCGGCCGGCTGCCTCAGCGTGGATGCCGAAGGCCATGGCGCGCTGCACCTGACCGAGGCGGCGCGGCCGGTGCTGCGCGGCGAGACGACGCTGTCCCTGCGGCGCGACATCGTGCGTACCCGCGACCGCAGCCGCGCCGCACGCGTCGACAGCGGGCCGCGACTGGATCCCGCCGACACCGCGGTGTTCGAGCGGCTGCGGGCGCTGCGCGGACGGCTGGCCAAGGAGCAGAACGTCCCCGCCTACGTGATCTTCCACGACGCCACCTTGCGCGCCATCGCCTTCTCGCGTCCGGCCCGGCTGAGCGAGCTGGCCGGCATCGACGGCGTCGGCAGCAGCAAGCTGCAGCGCTACGGACAGGCGGTGCTCGACGCCCTCGTCGAGCCGGACCCCTCCTAGCCGCTATACCAGCCCGCGGGCCATCCTGCGGCCCACGCCCATGCCGTAGGCGATGGCGAGCCCCTCGCTCTCCACCGGCACGTCGGGCTCGGTATGCGTCAGCCGTGCCCCGGTGTCGGCGAAGTCGACCTGCGCGGTGACGCGCCAGGCGCTGGGGGCATTCGACGCAGGCTCCGCCAGCACCTCGATGGTGTAGCCGTCGTGCGATTCCGAATCGTAGGGGATGGGACTGGGATGCATGGCGCTCCTCCGCGTGGGACCGGGTTGCAGACCGAGCCGGATGACGCGTCCGCGTCGGCGGGGCGAAACTGAGGGCGTCCGGCTCAAATCGTCGTGAAAGGTCGGACTCACGACCGCACGGGACGGGCACATCCGCCGCCGGCCGTGCACCGACGGGATCCATGCGATCAGGCGCGGCGCCCGCCGCCCGATGCCAGCTCGCGGGCGGCCTCGACGAAGGCCCAGTGCATGGCGCTGCGCGCATCGTCGAACCGGAGCACGACCGGGTGCGTCAGCGGGTGCGCCGCTGCGCTCGGCGGATGGATCGAATAGAACACCTTCCAGCACCGGGAAGCGGCCGGCACCGCGGTGACCACGACGACGGCGCCGAGGACGGTCTCGATCGCGGTCTGCGCGGTTGCCGGAGGTGCACCCATCGCGCCTTGTCGCACACCCGCCGTGATCGACGTCCTCACGCGACGGCGACGTCCGGCCAGCCGTGCGGCCGGGCCGCGCCGGCCAGCGAGCGATGGTGGGTCGTCCGAGATTCGAACTCGGGACCAGCGGATTAAAGGGTCGTCGAACTTTGCTGACGGTTCAGACGGTCAGATCTGCGGCCATTTGTGAGCGACCCCGGCTAAGTCACTGTCTCGCCAGAACCCGCATACGCGATTTCGGGAGCCTTCGGCATCCGCTGGGCTTGCGCAACGTATCCATTAGGATACACTGGCCGCATGATCGACGTGCAGACGACCACCACCTTCACCGACTGGCTCGGCAGCCTGCGTGACCGCAAGGCTCGCGCGATCTCCTCGGCCGGATCGAGCGCGTGCGCCACGGCCTGCTGGGGGATGTGAAGTCGGTCGGCGACGGCGTCAGCGAACTGCGCGTCGATCACGGCCCCGGCTTCCGCGTCTACTTCACCCGCCGCGGCTCCGAAATCGTCATCCTGCTGTGCGGCGGCGACAAGTCGTCGCAGCGGCGCGACATCGCGGCGGCTAAGACGCTCGCCGCGCACCTGTGAGGCTCCCACCATGACCAAGACCGAAACCCGTCCTTTCGATGCCGCCGAGTTCCTCGACACTGACGAGGCGGTCGCGGCGTACCTGCAGGACGCGCTGGAATCCGGCAGCGCTGAAGTGTTCCAGACCGCGTTGCAGACTGCCGCCCGCGCGCGCGGCATGACAGAGGTCGCCAAGGCGTCCGGCCTCGGTCGGGAGAGCCTCTACAAGGCGCTCCGCCCCGACGCGCACCCACGCTTCGACACCGTGCAGCGTGTCCTGGCGGCGCTGGGAGTGAAGCTGACCGCCGAACCCGCGCCGGTCGCCCGTAGCGCCTGAACGAGAAAACCCCGCCGAAGCGTGGTTCTCGCCGGTGTCATCCCGGAAGGTGCCGGCCCCTGCGCGGCATGGAGGCGGCCACGCTGACAGGCGCCAACGCGACCGCCGATCGCATCGACAGCAATCGCCGCAAGGGCAGCGCGGACAACGTCACCGAGTGGACGCAGGAGCTGCGCCAGACGCGGGACGCGCTCGTCGTTATGCGCGCCGCAACGATGCAGCGGCACGCGCGCCCGGTGCCGCTGCAGCCGGCGGCCCGAGCGATCGTGGTCGGCCAGGACGGCAACCCGTTGCCGAAGTCGAGCCTCGACACCGCCTTCCGGCGCTTCATGCGCCTTGCAATGCAGGAAGGCGTGATCGCTGCGGACGAGCGCTTCAGCCTGCACGGCATCAAGCATCCCGCCATCACCGACAGCGCCGACAAGCGCGCCGGCGGCCATTGGACGGAAGCCATGCGGCAGCGCTACGACCACGAGCTGCAGGTGTACGACGCCCCGAAGGGCCTCGAAATTTCGGGAGAATTTTCGGGAAAAGGCACCTAGAGCAGCGCAACCCGTTGATTTATGGTGGGTCGTCCGAGATTCGAACTCGGGACCAGCGGATTAAAAGTCCGATGCTCTACCGACTGAGCTAACGACCCAGGTGCTGCAGCGCCCGCGGCGCGCGGGGCCGGGGATTCTACCGCATGCGCCGCGCGCGGCGCAGGCCCGGATCAGGCGTAGCGGGTCGGATCGGCCACGCCGGCGGCCGCGAAGCCCTCCGCGCGCAGGTGGCAGGCGTCGCACCGGCCGCAGGCGCGGCCTTCGGCATCGGCGCGGTAGCACGACACCGTCTCGGCGAAGTCCACGCCCAGGCGCAGGCCCTCGCGCACGATCTCGGCCTTGGTCATCGCGATCAACGGCGCGCGCACGTGCAGCGCGTTGCCCTCGACGCCGGCCTTGGTGGCCAGATTGGCCAGGCGCTCGTAGGCGGCGACGAATTCGGGGCGACAGTCGGGATAGCCGGAGTAGTCGACCGCGTTGACCCCACAGTAGATGTCGCCCGCGGCCAGCACCTCGGCCCAGCCCAGCGCCAGCGACAGCATGATCGTGTTGCGCGCGGGCACGTAGGTCACCGGGATGCCCGGCGCGCCGTGCGCCGGCACCTCGATGTCGTCGGTCAGCGCCGAGCCGCCGATCGCGCGCAGGTCGATGGAGACCGTCTTGTGCGCGGCAGCGCCCAGCATCCGCGCCACCCGCCCGGCGGCCGCCAGTTCGGAGGTATGACGCTGGCCGTAGGCGACGCTCAGCGCGTGGCAGGTGAAACCCTGCTCGCGGGCGATCGCCAGCGTCACTGCGGAATCCATGCCCCCGGAGACGAGGACGACGGCGTTGCGGGAAGCGGACATTGCGGCGGAGCTCGGGACGCGGACCCTACAGTCTAGCGCCCGCCGACCGCATTCACCTGCCCTGCGCGTCGTTCCACAGGAGCTTGTGGAGCTGCATCTGGAAGCGCACGTCGAGGCGGTCGGCGACGATCCAGTCGGCGACGTCGACCGGCGCCAGCTGCCCGAAACTCACCGACATCAGCACCTCGCAGCGCGAGGCCAGATCATGCTTGCGCAGCATCGCGCGTGCCCATTCGTAGTCCTCGCGGCTGCAGAGGACGAACTTGACCTGGTCGTGCGGGGCGAGCAGGCGCAGGTTCTCGAGGCGGTTGCGGTCCATCTCCCCGGAATGCGGCGTCTTCAGGTCGACCACCCGCGATACGCGTGGATCCACCGCGCCGATGTCCAGTGCGCCCGACGTCTCCAGGGAGACGCGGTGGCCGGCGTCGCACAGGCAGCGCAGCAGCGCCAGGCAACGCTTCTGCGCCAGTGGTTCGCCACCGGTGACGCAGACGTGGCGCACGCCGTGCCGCGCCACCTCGGCGAGGACGGCGTCGATCGACCACCACTGCCCGCCGTGGAAGGCGTAGGCCGTGTCGCAGTACTGGCAGCGCAGCGGGCAGCCGGTCAGGCGGACGAAGACCGTCGGCCTGCCGCTGTCGAGCGCCTCGCCCTGCAGCGACAGGAAGATCTCGGTGATCTTCAGCCGCTCTTCCGGCGCGGGCGCGGCGGACCGGCCTGCGGAAGAGGCAGTCGCGGGTGCCGTGATGGTGTTCATGATCGGTCCGTGCTGCGGCTCGCGCGGTGCGCCCCCGTGGCCGGCCAGCCGCGCGGCAGCCGGCGGCGAGGCCGCGGATCAGCCGCCCTGGCGGTCCAGCACCAGGCCGCGGAGGCGTCCGTCGGCGAGCGAGGATTCGGGCGTGCCGGGATATTCGCGGATGACCTCGCGCAGGGTCGCCTCGCCGGCATCGTAACGACCGAGTTCGAGCTGGCAGTAGCCCGTCTTCAGCAGCGCGCCGGGCGCCTTGGGCGACTCCGGATAGCTCGTCACCAGGGTCTGGAACGCCTGCAGCGCGAGCTCGTAGTTCTGGGTGACGTAATACGACTCGCCGAGCCAGTAGTTGGCGTTGTCGATGAGCTCGCTCTGCGGATGGCGCTCGATGAACTCGCGGAAGCGCGTCGCCGCGTCCGCGTACTGCCCCTCCTTGAGCGCGTTGAACGCGACCTGGTAATCGGCGCGCTCGGCCGCGGGATCCACAGGCAGCGCTCCGGCGTCGCCGCCGCCCAGCGCAGAACCCGGAATGACCGACTCGCCGATCCGACGCAGCTCGCCCACCGGCTCGGACTCGCCGGCCGCAGCCGGGCCGGATGCACCCGCGCTCCCTGCGGCTGGATCCGCCGACGCGGCACCCGCACCGCCCTCGAGGCGGCCGATGCGGCTGTCCAGATCGAGATACTGCTGGCGGCCGCGCGTCTGCATCTGCTCGATCTGGTTGCGCAGCTCCTCGACCTGGCCGCGCAGCGACTGCACTTCCGACTGCAGCGTCATGATGCGGTTGACCTGCTCGACCGAGGACTGGCCTCCCGCCTGCTGCTGTTCGAGACGGGCGACGCGGTCGGCGAGGCTGGCGCGCTGTGCGGAAACCGGAGCGGCGGCCATGAAGGCCGCCGCCACGATCGCGACTTGCAGGTGTTTGACGTGCATGACGCTCTTTCTTCGACGCGGCCGGATCAGCGCGCGGTGTAGACGATCTCGACGCGACGGTTCTGCTGCCAGCAGGACTCGCTCGACTCGGTGCAGACCGGACGCTCTTCGCCGTAGCTGACGACGTTGAGCTGCGCGGCCGAACCGCCCGCACCCTGCAGGGCCGAGCCGACGGCGTTGCCACGGCGCTCGCCGAGACCCAGGTTGTACTCGCGGCTGCCGCGCTCGTCGGCGTTGCCCTCGAGGGTGACGCGGGACTGCGGACGGTCACGCAGGTACTTGGCGTGGCAGTTCATGATCTGCTGGAACTCGGGACGCAGGGTGTCCTGGTCGAGGTCGAAGTAGACCACGCGCTGGCGCAGGCAGGCGTCGGTGTCCAGGTCGGCGGGGGTGTAGACGCCGGAGGTCGCGGGAGCCGTGGCGGTCGGCGGCGGAGCGACGGTCTCGGTCGGCGCTTCCTCACGGACCTTCTTGGCACAGGCGCCGAGCGACATGACGACCGCTGCGGCGAGCAGAACGCGGGTGGTGGTGTTCATTGTGGTTCCTCGGGTGATCGGATGCAGTTCTAGATTTTGTGGTGGCCCGTCCTAAACAACCGTGCGACAACGGCCGTGACCGGTCCGTCAGCGCTGCCTAAACGGCGACCAGGCGGGCTCCCGGACATCGCCATCGGCAAGAACCAGACGCTGCCGCACGCGCCCGTCGGCGGATACGGCATACAACACTCCACGACCCTGATCCCGGGCCGCGTACAGAATCATGCTTGCGTTCGGAGCGAAGCTCGGCGATTCGTCCAGATTCCCCGGAGAGAGGGTCTGCCAGCGCCCCTGACCACCGCCACTGCGATCCATCAGCGCAATACGATAAACGTTGCCCGAGCCCTGCGCCACAGCGATTTTGGCGCCGTCGAACGAGACCGTGGCATCGGCGTTGTAGCTGCCCTCGAAGGTCACGCGGGACGCGTCGCCGCCGCCGGCCGGGACCTGGTAGATCTGCGGCTTGCCGCCCCGGTCGGAGGTGAAATAGACCGCGCGGCCGTCCGGCGACCAGGTCGGCTCGGTGTCGATCGACCAGTGGTTGGTGAGCTGGGTCAGCGAGCGGCTGCCGAGGTCCATGACGTAGATCTCGGGATTGCCGGTGCGCGACAGGGTCAGCGCCAGGCGGTTGCCGTCCGGCGAGAAGGACGGTGCGCCGTTGATGCCGCGGTAGCTGGCCAGCACCTCGCGGGCGCCGGTGGTGATGTCCTGGATGTAGATCGAGGAGTTGCCGCGCTCGAAGCTGACGTAGGCCAGGCGCTTGCCGTCCGGGCTCCACGAGGGCGACAGCAGCGGCTCGCGCGAGCGCACGACCGTCTGCGGGTTGTAGCCGTCGGAGTCGGCGACCACGAGCGCGTAGTTGATGTTCTGGCCGGTGCCGCTCGCGGTGATGTAGGCGATCCGGGTCCAGAACGCGCCGCGCACCCCGAGGATCTTCTCGTAGATGCGGTCGGCGATCTGGTGGGCGACGTCGCGCATGCCGCTCGGGCGGCCGCCCAGGGCGACGCCTTCCAGCCGCTCCTGGCGGGCCACGTCGTAGAGTTCGTACTCGACCCGGTAGCCGCCGTCGGGACTGTCGAGGATGCGTCCGACCGCGACGTAGTCCTGCTTGAGCAGGCGCCAGGTCGCGAAGTTGATCTCGGCACCGCGGGTGGGCCGCTCGACCATGTCGCGGTCGCCCAGGGTGCGGAACTGCCCGGAGCGGTTGAGGTCCGCGCTGATCACCGAGGCGATGTCGGTGTCCGGGGCCGCGGTGCCGCCCTGGTACTGCATCGGCACGATGGCGATCGGCAGCGCGGAGGCGGTGCCGCCGACGATGTCGATGTCCAGACCCTGCGCCTCGACGCGGGACGCCGCCATCCAGGGCAGGCAGAGCATGGCGAGGAGGACGACGATGCGTTTCATGCGGCGGGCGTTCCCGGGTGCGGTGGCGAATGGGCGCAGGTAGATAACAGCCGGTTCATGAACATGGGATCAAACGGCGTCATCGGTCCTGCGCGGTGAACTTCAGGTTGAGCTGGCGGTTGAAGACGGACTCGAAGCCGGCGTAGGGCAGCGGCGAGGCATTGAGCACCGCGGCCTCGATCGAGCGCTTGCCGACCGCATCGAACGGACAGTTGCCGACCACGTCGGCGTTGATCACCTCGCCGCCCGGGATCTGGATGATCCGCAGCTCGCAGGGCGTGCCCAGCGGCACCGTCTCCGGGCGCCGCCAGTGGCGCAGGATCGCCTCCTGGATGGCGAGCGAGTACTGCGCCTGCAGCGAGGAATCGGTGCCGTTGTTGCCGGGCGGCGGGCTCGCGCTGGGCGCCGGCGTGTCGGCCCGCTCGGTCGCGCGCTCGCGCGCCTGGCGGTCGAGCTGGGCCAGGCGCTGCTCCTCCTTCTTGCGCTGGGCCTCGGCCTCGGCGCGCAGGCGCCGGATCTCGGCGAGCTGTTTCTCGCGTTCCTCCTGCTGGCGGCGGCGGCGCTCGCGCTCCTCGGCCTCCTGCTGGGCCTGGCGCTCGAGTTCGGCCTGCTCCTGGCGGCGCTTCTCCTCCTGGATCCGCTGCTGCTCGGCGCGCTCGGCGGCGAGTTCGTCGATGCGTTCCTGCTCGACCACGTCCGGATCCGGAAGCTGCTCCTGCGGCGCGGTCTGCGGCGGCTCCTCGGCCTCCTGCGGACGCGGCTCGGGTTCGGGCTGCGGCGGCGGGGCTGCCGGCGGCTCGGGTTCGGGCGGCGGGGGCGGCGCGGGCGCGGGCTCCGGCTGCGGCGCGGGTTCGGGCGCACGCGGGCGCTCGGTCGGGACCACCGTCGCGTTCGGATCGATCACCAGCGTGGCCTCGATCGGCGGCCCGGCCACCGACACCGGCGTGCTGGAGCGCGTCCAGAACAGGCCCACGACCATCAGCACCCCGATCAGGAGGTGCAGGCCGATCGCGTAGACGAAGGCGCGGACTTGGTCGGCGCGGGTCTCCATCGGGTCAGCGCGTCTCCGCCGCCGGGGTCGACATCAGCAGCACCTTGTTGACGCCCGCCTGCTGCATCAGCGCCATGCCCTGCATCAGCACGCCGTACTCGACGCGGCGGTCGCCGGCCACATAGACCGGTACGTTCGGGTTCGCGCGCACGAAGGCGCCCATCTTCGCCATCAGCGCCGCCTCGTCGAGCTCCTCGCGCTCGGCGTCGGCGAGCTTGAGGAAGTAGCGCCCGTCCTGGGTCACCTCCAGCAGGACCGGCTCGCTTTCGCTGTTGATGCCGCGGGCATTGGACTGCGGCAGGTCGACCTCGACGCCGAGGTTCAGCAGCGGCGCGGTCACCATGAAGATGATCAGCAGCACGAGCATCACGTCGATGTAGGGCACGACGTTGATCTCGTTCTTGAGCTTGCGGCGCGCGCGGCGCCCCGAGAATGCAGTGGACATGGCAGGCTCCGGATCGGTCGATCCTCCGCGCGCGGTCGCCCGCGCGCGGGGCGCGGATCATTCGTCGTCGAGGTGGGCCTGGCGCTGCAGGATCGAGGAGAATTCCTCGGCGAAGGCCTCGTAGCGCACGTTGATGCGCTCGACCTTGGTCGCGAAGCGGTTGTAGGCCACCACCGCGGGAATCGCGGCGAACAGGCCCATCGCGGTGGCGATGAGCGCCTCGGAGATGCCCGGCGCGACCGTGGCGATGGTCGCCTCGCGTACGTTGGCCAGGCCGTGGAAGCTGATCATGATGCCCCACACCGTGCCGAACAGGCCGACGTAGGGGCTCACCGAGCCGATCGAGGCCAGCAGCTCCACGTTGCGCTCCAGCCCGTCGATCTCGCGCGCCAGCTGCGCGCGCATCGCGCGCTGTGCGCCCTCGAGCTGTGTCCGCGCGTCGACCGCACGCTTCTTCGACAGGCGCCCGAACTCGCGGAAGCCGGCCTCGAAGATGGCCTCCATCCCGCTGACGTCGCGGTTGCGCTCGGTGGCGCCGCGGTAGAGCTGGCCCAGGTCGACGCCCGACCAGAACTTGTCCTCGAACTCGTCGGCCTCGTCGAAGGCGTTCGCGAACACGCGGCGCTTGCGGAAGATGATCACCCAGGACGCGATCGAGGCCAGCAGCAGGATCAGCATCACGATCTGCACGGGGATGCTGGCGTGCAGGATCAGGCTCAGGTAATCGAGACCGCCCGACCCTCCCGCGGCGGCGGCGGAGGCGACCTCGGGGAAGGCGTCGGCCGTGGCGGGGGCGCTCTCGGGAATCGGCGTCGCCGCGGCGGCGGCGATGACGGGGATCAGGCTCATCCAGTGGCTCCAGGGGAATCGATCTGCGCGACCAGCCAGTCCGGCAGGGCGCGCGGGCGGAAATTGCGGTTGATGCTCGCCACGCGCACCTCGGCCTCGGTGAGGCGTTCCTCGCCCCGACGGATCTCCTGTCGGATCACCAGGCTGGCACCGCGACGCGACACCGGCAGCACGCTGACCTCGAGAAGATCGTCCAGCCGCGCCGGCCGCAGGAATTCGAGCCGCATCCCGCGCACCACCAGCAGCAGGTCCTCGCGCTCGCCCAGCTCGCGCTGGCCGAATCCGAGCCCGCGCAGCCATTCGGTGCGCGCACGCTCGAAGAAGCGGACGTAGCTGGCGTGATAGACGACACCGCCGGCGTCGGTATCTTCCCAGTAGACCCTTGTCGGAAAGCTGAACATTTCCGGACCCTCAGAGGGGCTCGCCGTCGCCGTCGCCGGCGAACAGGTCGGCGGGCGGCGCCTTCGATGTCGGCAGGCCGAAGTGGCGGTAGGCGCGCGCGCTGGCCATGCGACCGCGCGCGGTGCGCACCAGGAAGCCCTGCTGGATCAGGTAGGGCTCGATCACGTCCTCGATGGTGCCGCGTTCCTCCGACAGCGCCGCGGCGAGCGACTCCACGCCGACCGGGCCGCCGTCGAAGCTGTCGATGAGGGTGCGCAACAGGCGGCGGTCGAGGTCGTCGAAGCCCTCGGGGTCGACCTTGAGCATGCGCATCGCGGCCTCGGCGGCGTCGCGGGTGATCGCGCCGCCGGCCATGACCTGGGCATAGTCGCGCACCCGGCGCAGCAGGCGATTGGCGATGCGGGGCGTGCCGCGGGCGCGGCGCGCGATCTCGGCCGCGCCCTCGGCGTCGCAGGCGATGCCCATGATCTGCGCCGAGCGGCGCACGATGCGGGTCAGCTCCTCCGGGGTGTAGAACTCCAGGCGCTGGACGATGCCGAAGCGGTCGCGCAGTGGCGCGGTGAGCAGGCCGGCGCGGGTGGTCGCGCCGATCAGGGTGAAGGGCGGCAGGTCGAGCTTGATCGAACGCGCGGCAGGGCCCTCGCCGATCATGATGTCGATCTGGAAGTCCTCCATCGCCGGGTACAGCACCTCCTCGATCACCGGCTGCATGCGGTGGATCTCGTCGATGAACAGCACGTCGTGCGGCTGCAGGTTGGTCAGCAGCGCGGCGAGGTCGCCGGCGCGCTCGATGACCGGGCCCGAGGTCTGCCGCAGGCCGACGCCCATCTCGTTGGCGATCACGTGCGACAGCGTGGTCTTGCCCAGGCCCGGCGGACCGAAGATCAGGACGTGGTCGAGCGCCTCGCCGCGGCCCTTGGCGGCCTCGATGTAGATGCGGAGCTGGTCGCGCACGGCCTGCTGGCCGAGGTAGTCGTCCAGCCGCTTCGGCCGGATGCTGTTCTCCAGCGCGTCGTCCTCGCGGGTGGCGTCGCTGGCGATGACGCGGTCGGTCATGGAGGGAACGCGGCTCCGGGCGCCCGCGGCGCGGGCTGGTGGCAGCGCCGCAGTGTACGGATTTCCGGCGCCCGCGACAGGCGCGGGCGCGGCGATCAGATGGTGACCTGGGTGCCGAGCTCGACCAGGCGGTTGCCGGGGATGCGGAAGAAGTCCGTCGCCGGGCTCGCGTTGCGGGCCATGAAGGCGAACAGCTTGTCGCGCCACAGCGCCATGCCGACCTGCGGCGCGGCGACCACCGTCTCGCGGCTGGAGAAGAAGGTGGTCTCCATGAGGTCGAAGGCCAGTCCCGGCACCGCCCCGCGCGCCAGCGCCCGCGGCACGTCGGGTTCCTCGGCGAAGCCGTAGCGCAGGGTCACCTCCTTGAAGCCGCAGCTCAGCTCGCGCAGTTCTGCGCGCTCGCCCGGCTCGGCGTAGGGCTCGTCCAGCGTCTTCACCGTCAGCAGGATGTTGCGCTCGTGCAGGACCTTGTTGTGCTTGAGGTTGTGCATCAGCGCCGCCGGCACGCCCGGCGAGCCGGCGCTGAGGAAGACCGCGGTGCCGTCGACCCGGTGCGGCGGCGCGATGGCCAGCGCCTGCAGGAACACCTCGCGGTTGATCTGCTGGGCGTTGAGGTTCTCGCTGACCAGCAGCTTGCCGCGGCGCCAGCTGCGCATGGCGATGAAGGCGGCGACGCTGATCATCACCGGCACCCAGGCGCCGTCGAAGAACTTGGTGGCGTTGGAGGCGAAGAAGGCCAGGTCGACCAGCAGCAGGACCACCGCGACCGGCAGCACCCAGCGCCGCGCCTTCGTCCACACGTTGTAGGCGACCACCATCAGCAGCAGCACGTCGATGAGCATGGTCCCGGTCACCGACACGCCGTAGGCGGCGGTGAGCCCCTCGGACGAGCGGAAGGCCAGGACCAGGGCGATCACCAGCACCAGCAGCATGCGGTTGATGGCCGGCACGTAGATCTGCCCCTCCTCGCTCTCGGAGGTATGGCGCACCACCAGGCGCGGGATGTAGCCCAGCTGCATCGCCTGGCGCGAGACGGAGAAGGCGCCGGAGATCACCGCCTGCGAGGCGACCACCGTCGCGGCGGTGGCCAGCCCGATCATCGGGTAGAGCGCCCAGCCCGGGACCGCGTGGTAGAACGGGTTCTGCACCGCCGCCGGGTTGGAGAACACCAGCGCGCCCTGGCCGAAGTAGTTCAGCACCAGCGCCGGCAGCACGAAGCCGAACCACGCCAGCCGGATCGGCCGCCGCCCGAAGTGGCCCATGTCGGCGTACAGCGCTTCGCCGCCGGTCACCACCAGCACCACCGCGCCCAGGATCAGGAAGCCCGAGGCCTCGTGGTGGGCGAAGAAGTAGTAGGCCCAGTAGGGATTCAGCGCCGCCAGCACCTCCGGCGTGCGCGCGATGTGCCAGATGCCGATGATGGCCAGGCACAGGAACCACAGCGCGGTCACCGGGCCGAAGACCCTGCCGACGCGCTCGGTGCCGTGTTTCTGGAACATGAACAGGCCCAGCAGCACCACGATCGCCAGCGGCACGATCAGGTTGTGCAGCGTGGGCGCCGCGACCTCCAGGCCCTCGATCGCCGACAGCACCGACACCGCCGGGGTCAAGACGCTGTCGCCGAAGAACAGCGCCGCGCCGAACACGCCGAGCAGGCCGACCAGGTAGCGCTGCCGCGAGCCCGGCTTGAGCGCGCGCTGGGCGAGCGCCATCAGCGCCATGATCCCGCCCTCGCCCTTGTTGTCGGCGCGCATGATGATCATCAGGTACTTCACGCTGACCACCAGGATCAGCGACCAGAAGATCATCGACAGGATGCCCAGCACCGTCGGGTGGTCGGGGGTCAGGCCGTAGTGCGGCGAGAACGCGTCCTTCAGCGCATACAGCGGGCTCGTGCCGATATCGCCGAAGACCACGCCGATCGCGCCGAGCACGAGCGTGCGCAGCTCGGCCGGCGTTTGCGCCTGGGGTTGATGTGACATCGGATCAGACCTTCAGGGCGGACTTGAGCGCCTTGCGGATCACGGCCTCGGCGGAGTCCCCGTCCTCGGCGACCTTGTCGGCCATCCGCTGCGCTTCGGCGGGCTTGTACCCGAGTTGCTGCAGGGCAACAACCGCTTCACTTTTCGCATCGACAGGCGTATTCGCGCGTACCGCCGACGGCGCGCCCTGCCCCAGGTCGGCGGCGCGCTCGCGCAGCTCGACCACCATGCGCTCGGCGGTCTTCTTGCCGATGCCGGGGATGCGGGTCAGCGCGGCGACGTCGCCGGCCTGCAGCAGCCTGGCGAACTCCTCCACGCTCACGCCGGACAGGATCGCCAGCGCGATCTTGGCGCCGATGCCGGTGACCTTCTGCACGTCGCGGAACAGCCGGCGCTCGCCCTCGCGCAGGAAGCCGTACAGCGAGACCGAGTCCTCCTTCTGCGCGTAGTGGGTGAACAGGACCACCTCGCGGCCGACCTCGGGCAGGTCGTAGATGGTGCTCATCGGCGCCTCGAGCTCGTAGCCCACGCCGTGCACGTCGACCACCAGCCACGGCGGCTGCTTGTGCGCGAGGATGCCCTTGAGTCGTCCGATCATCGTGTATCCACAAGCGAAGGCGATGGGTCAGCGGCGGCCGCGCCGGCGCAGCAGCGCCGAGGCGAGGACGCCGGTGCGCTCGGCGAGGAGGCGCGAGTGCGCGTGGGTGATGGCCACGGCCAGGGCGTCGGCGGCGTCGGCCTGCAGCCGTCCGTCGACGCCGAGGAGCACGCCGACCATGTGCTGCACCTGCGCCTTCTCCGCCGCGCCGCGGCCGACCACGGCGTTCTTGATCTGCATCGGCGCGTACTCGTGCACCTTGAGGCCGCGGCTGGCCGCGGCGACGATCGCCGCGCCGCGCGCCTGGCCGAGCTTCAGCGCGGAATCGGGATTGCGGGAGACGAACACCCGCTCGATCGCCACCTCGTCCGGGGCATGCGCGTCGATCAGCGCATTGACGCCGTCGAAGATCGCGCGCAGCCGCGCGGGGAAGTCGTCCTCGCCGCCGACCGCGAGCGCGCAGTGGAAGACGTGCAGCGGCCGCCCGAGCGCGTCGGCGTCGACGATGCCCACGCCGGTGCGGACCGAGCCGGGGTCGATCCCGAGCACGCGCACGCTGCCCGCGGGGCGGCTGGAGCTGGTGGCGATGGCTGCCATTGCGTGGATCGGCCCCCGTGTCCCGCGCCCGGCGCGGAACCGCAGTGTGCACGAGCGGCGGCGCCGGCGGTCCCGGCGCGGCCGCTCAGGCGTAGGCGTCCTCGCCGAGTTCGCCGTTGTGGTAGACGTTCTGCACGTCGTCCATGTCCTCGAGCCAGTCCAGCAGCTTGACCACCTGCTGCCCGGTCTCGCCGTCGACCGCGGTGTCGTTGTCGGCGCGGAAGGTCACCTCGGCCTCGGCCGGTTCGAGCCCCGCGTCCAGCACCGCGCGGCGCACCGCCTCGTAGTCCTCCGGCGCGGCGAGCACGTCGATGGCGCCGTCGTCGTAGCTGCGGATGTCCTCGGCGCCGGCCTCGATCGCGATCTCGGTGATGCGGTCCTCGTCGGCGCCGGGCGCGAAGGCGATCACCCCGAGCTTGCGGAACATGAAGGCCACCGAGCCGTCGGTGCCGAGGTTGCCGCCGAACTTGTTGAAGGCATGGCGCACGTCGGCCACGGTGCGGTTGCGGTTGTCGGTGAGGGTGTCGACGATCACCGCCACGCCGCCGGGGGCGTAGCCCTCGAAGCGGATCTCCTCGTAGTCGACCCCTTCCAGCTCCCCGGTCGCCTTCTTGATCGCGCGCTCGATGTTGTCCTTGGCCATGTTGGCGCCGAGCGCCTTGTCCACCGCCAGGCGCAGGCGCGGGTTCGCCGCCGGGTCGCCGCCGCCGGAGCGCGCGGCCACCGCGATCTCGCGGATGATCTTGGTGAAGACCTTGCCCCGCTTGGCGTCCTGCGCGCCCTTGCGGTGCTGGATGTTGGCCCACTTGGAATGACCGGCCATGTCGATCCTGTGCTCGTGTGTTCGCGGTGCGGCGGCGACGGCCGCCGTCGCAGGGGCGCGGATTATAGCGGCCCCGGCGCGCCGGGTCGGCCTCAGCGCAGCGCGCGGTTGAGCCAGGCGCGGCCGAAGCGCAGGTCGCGGTCGACGGTCGGCACCGAGACCTGCAGCACCTCGGCGATCTCGGCGCGCTCCATGCCGCCGAAGTAGCTCATCTCGATCGCGCGGGCGGCGCGCGGCTCCTCCTCGGCCAGGCGCTCGAGCGCCTGGTGCAGGGCCAGCACGTCGACCGCCGCCTCGGCACCGCCGTCGCCGGCGACGCTGGTCAGGGTCAGCGCCTCGCCACCGTCGCGCTTGGCCGCGGCCAGCGCGCGCGCGTGGTCGATCAGCACCGCGCGCATCTTCAGCGCGGCCACGGCGCAGAAGTGCGCGCGGTCGGCGAAGGCGACCTCGCGCCCGAGCATGCGCAGCAGTGCCTCGTGCACCAGCACGGTCGGGCGCAGCGGGTCCTCGCCGCCGCGGCCGCGCAACTGGGCGGCGGCGATGCCGCGCAGGGTGTCGTAGACCATCTCCACGAGCTGGTCGCGCGAGGCCTCGTCGCCACCCCGCCAGGCGTGCAGCAGGGCGGTCGCCTCGTCCTTCATCGCCTGTCCCCGAAGCCGAAACGGAACCCTCGATTCTACGGTGCGCGCCTGGCCGCGCACGTGGCGCCGGTTCCGCGTCGGCTCAGGCGCTGCCGAAGCGCCCGTGCCGCAGGAACGCCGCGCAGCACGCGGCGGCCTCGCGGGAGAACAGGATTCCCGAGTGCGAGGCGGCGACCACGCAGTGGTCGGCAAGCCACTCCGCGCGCGTCTCCTCCAGCGCCACGGTGCCGTCGTGGACTCCGTCGAAGCGGCGCAGGACGCGGCCCAGGCCGCGTCCGCTGCAGCCGGCGACCATGCCCACCTCGCAGCGCCCGGGCGCGGCGGCCGTGCGCGCCAGGTTCTCCGCCGCATGCCCCAGCAGGCGCACGCCGCCCGGCAGCCGGGCCAGCGCCGCCGCGGTCGGGCTGCCGTGCAGCGGCGAGGCCAGGCAGACGATGCGCGGGACCGTCGCGCAGCGCTCGGCTGCCGCGCGCAGGGCCAGCAGGCCGCCCATGGAATGGCCGACCAGGGCGACCGGGCCGTCGCGGTCGATCCGTTCGACCAGGCGCGCCACCGCGCCGGCACCGTCCTCGCGCACGGTCCGGTAGCCGAAGTGCCCGACGACGAAGCCCCCGGCGCGCAGGCGTCGCGCCAGGGGCTCCATGGACAGCGGCCAGGTCCACAGCCCGTGGACCAGGATGACGCGGGAAGGCGCGGGCATCGGGGCAGTCTAGCGACCGCCGCCGCGCATGCGCCGCCTCAGAACGCGAGGTTCACGCCGAGGTTGAGGCCGTCGCGGTCCTCGTTGTCGTCGCCGAAGCGCCCGCTGTAGCCGGCGAACAGGCTCGCGGTCCCGGACCAGCCCCAGCTGAAGCCGACATCCGCGCTCCACCAGTCCTCGGCGGGCCGGTAGCCGTCGCGGCCGAAGCGGCCGTTCATGCTCTTGGAGCCGGCCACCACGCGCGCCGCGTCGTCCTCGTTCTCGCGGGCATAGGCGACGCGGGCATAGGGCCGGAAGCCCTGCAACCCGGCACGCGCGGCGCCGGTGAGTTCCCAGCCCAGGCGGCCGACGCTGGACTCGCGCTCGTAGCCGTCGAACACCAGCGCGGTGGCGCTGGTGCCGTCCTCGCGGTAGCCGTCGACATCGACCTGCTGCCAGGTCAGGCTCACGAACGGGCCGGTGCGCAGGGCGGCGCCGACGTCGAACAGGTAGCCGGCGCTGGCCTCGAAGGCCCGGTGCGCGCCCTGGGTGTCGCCGCTGTCGTGGCGGATCGACGGGCCCATGACGATGGCGCGCTCGATCTCGTGGTCGGCCTTGCCGCCGCTCAGGGCGCCGGCCGCCCACAGGCCGCCGCGGTTCCACACGCCGTACAGCGACAGCAGGGCCTCGCGGGATTCGTTGCTCGCCCCGTGCGCGAAGTCGGCATCGACCCGCGCCAGGCTCGCCGCGACGCCGACGGCGACGGCCTCGCCGGCCTGCATCTGCGCACCGACGGTCAGGGTGGTGCTGCGGCCGTCGAGTTCCGGATTGCCCACCCCGGCATCCAGGTCCCAGCGCCCTCCGGCGACGCTGGCGAAGCTTTCCACCGTGCCCGGCGCGCGCAGGCCGCCCATGGCGCCGGTGAAGCGCGTCGCGAGCACGCGACTGTGGTCGTCGTAGACCCGCAGCGGCGCCTCGCCGGCCAGTGCGACCTGCTGCGGGGCGGCGAGCGTGGCCAGCACCACGTTCGCCAGCATGCGGTGCGCGGCGCCGCTCGGGTGCACGCCGTCGGCGAACAGGTAGGTGTCGCCGGCACCCTCGGGATAGGTGGCGGGGTAGCCGGAGCCCTCCGGACCGCAGGCCACGGCGTTGGCCGGCGCGCACGCGGCGTCGGTGACGTTGCTGAGGCCGTAGCGCGCCGGGTCGGCGGCCAGCTCGCGGATCAGGCCGAAGGTGTCGATCGGCACGATACCCTCGCCCGCCTGCGCCAGGACGCCGTCGAGGCTGGCGTTGTAGAACGTCGCCACCTGGGTGATCGCGCCGTCGCCGTTGAGCGCGGCGAACTGCGGCGTGGCGCCGAGGTCGGGCAGGTTGTAGACCACGATCATCTCGGCGCCGGCCTGCTGCAGGCGCAGGACCTGGCCACCGAGCGCGGCGGCGGCTGCCTGGGTGTTGGCGACCGCATTCGCCGGATCCAGCGCCAGGGTGGCGAACACGTCGTTGGCGCCGCCCCACACCGTGTGCAGCGCGCCCGCCTGCGCCTGGCCGCCGTTGGCGGCGAGGTAGGCGTCGATCTGGCCCGGCACGCTCGGCACCTGGTTCAGGCACAGCGCGGTCACGCAGGCCCCGCCCCAGGCGTAGTTGCTGCCGCCGGCCAGCGACGGCGCCTGGCTGAGGCCGAAGGCCTCCGCGAGGAGCTCGGCGTGCACCGGGTCGGGATTGGTGGTGAAGCTGCTGCCCGGCGGCAGGCCCTGCACGGCGGCGATGTTGCCGACGTCGCTGAGGCTGTCGCCGAAGCTGACCACCGCGTCGAACTCCTGGGCGTGGAGGCCGGGTGCGGCCAGGACCGCCGCGGCGATCGCGGCGGAGAGGGAACGGGGACGAAGCATGCGCATGACTCCTTGCGCGCCCGCGATGGCTGCGGACGACGACGACGACGATGGGTGCGGCGCGCGCGGCCGGAGGCCGTGCGCGGACGCGGCACGCTAGTGCGCCGTCATCGAAGTGTCATGTTGCGGCGCAACGGCCGCGGCCGCCTCAGTCCCTGGCGCGCACCTGCACGTGGACCTCGGCCAGCTGCGCGTCCGGGATCGGCGACGGCGCGTCGGTCATCAGGTCCTGCGCGGTGGTGGTCTTGGGGAAGGCGATCACGTCGCGGATCGACTCGGTGCCCGCCATCAGCGCGGCGATGCGGTCGATGCCGAAGGCGATGCCGCCGTGCGGCGGCGCACCGAAGCGCAGCGCGTCGAGCAGGAACCCGAACTTGGCCTTCGCCTCCTCCGCGCCGATGCCCAGCAGCTCGAACACCGCCGACTGCATCGAGGAGCGATGGATGCGGATCGAGCCGCCGCCGATCTCGTTGCCGTTGAGCACCATGTCGTAGCCGCGCGAGACGGCCGTCTTCGCGTTGGCGCGCAGGTCGGCCTCGTCGTCCACGGCCGGCGCGGTGAAGGGATGGTGGAGCGCGACGTAGCGGCCCTCCTCCTCGTCCCATTCGAACATCGGGAAGTCGGTGACCCACAGCGGCTTCCAGCCGGCGGCGACGCGGCCCAGGTCGCGGCCGACCTTGAGCCGTACTGCGCCCATGAAGTCGCAGACCACCTTCCAGGCACCGGCGCCGAACAGCAGCAGGTCGCCGGACTGCGCACCGGTCGCGCCGAGCACCGCGGCGAGGGTGGCGTCGTCGAGGAACTTGGCGATCGGCGAGCTGACGCCGTCGCGGCCCCGGGCCGCGTCCTCGACTTTTATCCAGGCCAGGCCCTTGGCCCCGAACTTCGCCGCATGCGCGCCGAGCTCGTCGATCTGCTTGCGCGACAGCGCCGCGCCCTCGGGCACGCGCAGCGCGGCGACGCGGCCGTCGGGATTCGCGGCCCAGTCGGTGAAGACCTTGAACTCGCAGTGCGCGACCAGGGGCGCGACGTCGACCAGCTCCAGGTCGATGCGCAGGTCCGGCTTGTCCGAACCGTAGCGGCGCATCGCCTCGGCGTAGGTCATGCGCGGGAAGGCGGCATCGAGCTCGACCTCGACCACCTCGCGGAACACCGTGCGGATCATCTCCTCGGTCGCGTCCTGCACGTCGCGCTCGGACACCCAGGCGAACTCCATGTCGAGCTGGGTGAACTCGAGCTGGCGGTCGGCGCGCAGGGCCTCGTCGCGGAAGCAGCGCGCGATCTGGTAGTAGCGGTCGAAGCCGGCGACCATGAGGATCTGCTTGAACAGCTGCGGCGACTGCGGCAGCGCGTAGAACTCGCCCGGATGCATGCGCGCCGGTACCAGGAAGTCGCGCGCGCCCTCGGGCGTGGCCTTGGTCAGGATCGGCGTCTCGATGTCCTGGAAGCCGCGCGCGTCCAGCCAGCGGCGCAGCGCCTGCACCAGGCGGATGCGGGTGCGCATCATGCGCTGCATCTCGGGGCGGCGGAGGTCGAGGTAGCGCCAGGTCAGGCGCGCCTCCTCGCCCGGGGTCTCGTGCAGGTAGAACGGCAGCGTCTCGGCCTTGTTCAGCACCTCGATGCGCGACGCCACGATCTCGACCCGCCCGGTGCGGATCCTGGCGTTGACGCTGTGGCGGGCGCGCACGGTGCCGGTGATCCGCAGGCAGTCCTCGTAGCCGACGTCGGCGGCGGCATCGAACACCGGCCGGTCGTCGGGCTCGGCCACCACCTGCACCACGCCCTCGTGGTCGCGCAGGTCGATGAAGCAGACCCCGCCGAGGTTGCGGGCGACGTCGGCCCAGCCGCAGAGGGTGACGGTCTGGCCGATCAGGCTCTCGTCGACGAGGCCGCAGAAGTGGGTGCGCATGGGGTGGAAGGCCGGAGGAGAAGCGAGCCGGCAATGGTAGGCCGCGCCCGCCGGGGCGGTAAACAGCGCCACGGCGCACTGCGGTGCAGGCCGCGGCTGGGGTTGACGGCGGGCGCGTGATAGGATTGCGCGCTGCAGCAACGGCGGCCGGAGCGCGTCACGCGCGTCGCCACGCTGCCTTTTCGGTCGCCCTGCGATCCTCCCGACGATCGCGCGCCCCGTGCCGGTCGCGCCTCCGCGGCCGCCGCCGCCCGCCTCCCCCGCTGCACGCCGTCGCGCCCGGGGAAGGTCCATCGCCACGCCGTATCGAACAAGAAGGGGACCCGTCTTGACCCAGTCCGACACGCAACCCTCCGTCGCCCGTCCCGAGGTCGCCCGGCCACGCCCCTGGCTGCTGGCCACCGATCTCGACGGCACCTTCCTCGCCGGCTCGCCCGAGCGCCGCCACGAGCTGTACCAGCTGCTGGCCGGGCGCGACGACCTGCGCCTGGTCTACGTCACCGGCCGCGGGCTGGAGGCGGTCATGCCGCTGCTGAGCGATCCGTCGCTGCCGCGCCCGGACTACATCGTCTGCGACGTCGGCGGCACCGTCGTCGACGGTCGCACCCTGCATCCGGTGCACCCGCTGCAGGCCGGGATCGAGGCGCGCTGGCCGGGCGAGCGCACCGTGATCGAGGCGCTGGGCGACTGGCCGGGGCTGGAGCGCCAGGACCAGCCGCAGGACCGCCGCGTCGCCTACTTCTGCGAACCGGGCGCGATCAGCGACGAGCTGCGCCGCCGCGTCGAGGAGCTCGGCCTGGACATGCTCTATTCCGGCGAGCGCTATCTCGACGTGCTGCCGCGCGGGGTCAGCAAGGGCGCCAGCCTGGTCGCGCTGGCCGAGCACCTGGGCGTGCCCAAGGACCTGGTGGTCGTCGCCGGCGACACCCTCAACGACCTGTCGATGTACCAGCACGGCTTCCGCGGCGTGTGCGTCGGCGAATCGGAGATCGGCCTGCTGACCGCGACCGAGTCGCTCGACCACGTCCACCACGCCGACGAGGCCGGCTGCGGCGGCATCCTCGAGGCGCTGGCCCAGTTCGGCCTGCACGACGCCCCCGAGCGCGCCCGCGGCGCCGCCGCCAACGCCGGCAGCTCGGAGCTGGTCATCGTCTACCACCGCCTGCCCTACGAGGAGTACATCCAGGACGGCGAGGTCCGGCGCCGCAACCACGCCTCGCCCAACGGCATCATCCCGACCCTGCTGAGCTTCTTCGCGCAGGGACAGAAGGGGTCGTGGGTGGCCTGGACCCAGCACGGCAAGAGCGAGGACTTCGAGCCCAACGTGCCGGTCGAGCCGGAGCGCTACCCGGGCCTCACCGCCTCGCGCGTGGTGCTGACCAAGACCGAGGTCGACATCTTCTACAAGCGCTTCTCCAAGGAGGCGTTCTGGCCGCTGCTGCACACCTTCTGGGAGCGCGCGCGCTTCCGCGAGGATCACTGGAAGGTGTTCCAGCGCGTCAACCGCGCCTTCGCCGAGCGCACCGCGGCCGAGGCCGCGCCGGGCGCGACGGTGTGGATCCACGACTACAACCTGTGGCTGGTGCCGGCCTACCTGCGCGAACTGCGGCCGGACGTGAGGATCGCATTCTTCCACCACACCTACTTCCCCTCGGCCGACATCTTCAACGTGGTGCCGTGGCGGCGCGAGATCCTCGGCAGCCTGCTGCAGTGCGACTACGTCGGCTTCCACATCCCGCGCCAGGTCGAGAACTTCGTCGACGTGGTGCGCGGGGTGCAGCCGGTGACCGTGCTCGAGCGCGAGCCGTGCGCGCCGCGCTATCTCACCTACGGCTGCGCGGTCGGCATCGAGCGCATGACCACGGCGCTGCGCACCCACGGCCGCGTCGTGCGCCTGGGCGCGCATCCGGTCGGCCTCGACCTCGATCGCGTACGCAACGCGCTGCGCAGCGACGTGGTGCGCAAGCGCCGCGCCGAGCTCGAGGCCGCGTTCGGCGAGCGCAAGCTGATCCTCTCGGTCGAGCGCCTGGACTACACCAAGGGCACGCTGGAGAAGCTGCAGGCCTTCGAGCACATGCTGGCCAACGAGCCGGAGCTGCACGGGAAGGTGTCGCTGCTGACCATCTGCGTGCCGGCCGCGCGCGAGATGACCGTCTACGACGAGCTGCAGCACCAGATCGAGCAGGCGGTCGGGCGCATCAACGGGCGTTTCTCGCGGGTCGGCTGGACGCCGGTGCAGTTCTTCTTCCGCGCCTTCCCGTTCGAGGAGGTCGTGGCCTACTACGCCGAGGCCGACGTGATGTGGATCACGCCGCTGCGCGACGGCCTCAACCTGGTGTGCAAGGAGTACGTCGCGACCCAGGGCCTGACCCGCGGCGACGGCGTGCTGGTGCTGTCGGAGTTCGCCGGCGCCGCCGCCGAGCTGAAGGGCGCAGTCCTGACCAACCCGCACGACACCGCCGACCTCGTCGCCGGCTGCCTGCAGGCCATCCGCATGCCGCGCGAGGAGCGCCGCAACCGCATCCGCGGCCTGGTCGACATCGTCCGCCACCACGACATCGCGCGCTGGGGCCGGGAGTTCCTTGACGCGGTGCGCCGCGACGACCTGTCGCAGGTCCCGCGCAACGAGGACGGCGACGCGGTCGACGAGAACGCCGGGCGGAGCGCGGCCAACGGCTGACCGCCGCCGCGCGCAGGGGCTCAGGATGCGGCGGGCTTGCCCGCCGCGGGTGCCGGTGCGGGCGCGTCCTTCGCCGGCTTCGCCGCTTCGGCGGGCTTGGCCTCCGCGGCGGGCTTGGCCTCGCCACCCGCGGCCCCGCCCTTGCCGTCCCCGGCCAGATTGCGGCGGGTGTCGCCGTCCTTCTTGAAGTCCGTCTCGTACCAGCCGGAGCCGGCGAGGCGGAAGGACGGCGCGGTGACCTGGCGGCCGACGCTGGCGGCGCCGCAGGCGGGGCAGGTCTCGGGATCGGGGTCGGACAGCTTCTGCAGGCGGTCGAAGCTGTGGCCGCAGCTGGAGCAGCGGAAGGCGTAGATCGGCATCGTTCGGGCGACTCTTGCAGGACGGCGACGCGCGCCGCGTGGCGCGCATTGTGGGGGCCTTCCGCACCTTTTCAACATCATCTTCCTCCGTGCGGACACGGCGCGGCGACATCCGGCTGCTAGCATCCCAAGGCCTCGTCCGCCATCGACGCGCCCCGATGATCCAGACCCTGCGTCCGATCACCTCCCTGCTCCTCGGCGTCGCCTTCCTGCTGTGCGGGACCGGCGTCCTCGGCATCCAGCTGCAGCTGCGCGGCGCCGAGATCGGCTACTCGCCGACCCTGCTGGGCGGGCTGACCTCGGCCTACTTCGTCGGCTTCCTCGCCGGCACCTTCCTGTCGCCGGCGCTGGTGCGCCGGATCGGCCACATCCGCGCGTTCGGCTTCTACGCCGCGAGCTGCGCCTGCGGCGTGCTCCTGCACGTGCTGGTGGAGAGCGCGCTGGCGTGGCTGGTCCTGCGCCTGCTGGTCGGCATGGCCCTGGTCGGCCTGTACTCGGTGATCGAGAGCTGGCTCACCGCGCAGGCGCCCGAGCACCAGCGCAGCACCGTGTTCGCCCTGTACATGATGGTCAACCTCGGGGCGCTGGCGGTGTCGCAGCAGCTGGTCCGGGTGGGCGCCGACCTGCCCTACGTGCCGATGGTGCTCGCCGCGCTGCTGGTCTGTGCCTCGACCCTGCCGGTGCTGGCCACGCGGATGGCGCAGCCGGTCCTGCAGCCGGTACCGCGCCTGGCCCTGCGCCGGCTGTTCGCGGCCGCGCCCAGCGCCGGAGCCGGCGCCCTGCTGTCGGGCCTGTGCATGGGCGCGTTCTGGGGCCTGAGCCCGGTGTGGGGCACCCAGGTCGGCATGAGCACCGGCCAGATCGCCACCTACATGAGCATGGCCATCCTCGGCGGCGCCGCCCTGCAGCTGCCGCTCGGGCGCCTGTCCGACCGCCGCGACCGCCGCCTGGCCCTGGCCCTGGTGTGCGCGGCGGCCTGTGCGGTGGCCTTCGTCGCACCGCTGACCGCGGCCATTCCCGGCGCGGCCTACGTGGTCGCCTTCCTGTTCGGCGGGATGTCGTTCTCGATCTACCCGATCGTGGTCGCGCACCTGCTCGACCACCTGCCGCCGGAGGAGATCCTCGGCGCCAGCAGCAGCGTGCTGCTGCTCAACGGCGCCGGCTCCATCGTCGGCCCGCTGGTCGCCGGCGGGCTGATGACCGCCATCGGGCCGTCGAGCCTGTTCATGTGGTTCGCCGCGACCCTGGGCGCGATCGCGCTGTACGCGCTCTACCGCTACCGCGCCTTCGCCCGCACCCGCGCCAGCGAACCGCACTTCCAGCCGATGCTGCGCACCTCGCACGAGGCGCTGGGCCTGATCACGCCGGACGAGGACAGCGCGCGGCACGAGGAGACCGCACCGGCGCGCTGAACCCGGCGCTCAGGCGCCGATGCGCTCGTAGAGCTGCATCCACTCGGCCTCGAGCGTCTCGCGCTCGCGCGCCAGTTCCGCCTGGCGGCGGGCGAGGTCGGCGGCGGCGCTGCCGTCGCCCGCGTACAGCGCGGGATCGGCGAGCCGTCCCTCGATCTCGCCGGCCTCGCCGTCCAGCCGCGCGAGGAGTTCCTCCACCCGCCTGAAACGGCGCCGGTCGCCGTCGCTCGCCGGCCGGGCCGCGGCCCTGGGGGCGGGCGTGGGTGCCGGTGCGGGTTTCGCGGGTTCCGGCTTCTTCTCCTTCGGCTCGCTGCCGCGCGAGCGCAGCCACGCCGCGTACTCGTCGAGGTCGCCGTCGAAGGGCGCCACCTCGCCGTCGGCCACCCGCCAGAAGGTGTCGCAGGTCAGGCCGATCAGGTGGCGGTCGTGCGACACCATCACGATGGCGCCGGGGAAGTCGCCGAGCGCATCGGCGAGCGCCTCGCGCATCTCCAGGTCGAGGTGGTTGGTCGGCTCGTCGAGCAGCAGCACGTTGGGCTGGCGCCAGGCGATCAGGGCCAGCGCCAGGCGCGCGCGTTCGCCGCCGGAGAAACCGTCGATGGGCTCGAAGGCGCGGTCGCCGGCGAAGTTCCAGCGGCCGAGGAAGTCACGGAAACCCTGCGTCGCGGCGTCCGGGGCGATCTCGCGCAGGTGGTCGATCGGCGACTGCCCCTCGTGCAGCGATTCCACCGTGTGCTGGGCGAAGTAGCCGATCACCAGGTCCGGGTGCGCTGAGCGCTCGCCCGACAGCGGCGGCAGCTCGCCGACCAGGGTCTTGACCAGGGTCGACTTGCCGGCGCCGTTGGGCCCGAGCAGGGCCACCCGGTCGCCGGACTCGAGGCCGAAGCCGACCGCCTCCAGGATCCGCGCGTCGCCGCCGTCGGGCTGCGCGCCCGCGTAGCCGGCGACCACGTCGCGCAGGCCGATGAGGGTGGTCGGCATCCTCGCCGGTTCGGGGAAGCCGATGCGGATCTCGCGCTCGGCGCGCACCGCCTCGGTGCCGGCCAGCTTCTCCAGCCGCTTCATCCGGCTCTGCGCCTGCTTGGCCTTGCTGGCCTTGGCCTTGAAGCGGTCGATGAAGCTCTGCAGGTGGGCGCGCTCGGCCTGCTCCTTCTCGTGCGCGATCTGCTGCTGGCGGAGCTGCTCGGCGCGCTGGCGCTCGAAGGCGGTGTAGCCGCCGACGTAGAGCTTCGCTCCGCCGCCGTGCAGGTGCAGGGTGTGGGTGGCGACGCCGTCGAGGAACTCGCGGTCGTGCGAGATCAGCAGCAGCGTGCCGGGGTAGCGCAGCAGCCACTGCTCGAGCCAGAGCACCGCATCGAGGTCGAGGTGGTTGGTCGGCTCGTCGAGCAGCAGCAGGTCCGACGGCGTCATCAGCGCGCGCGCGAGGTTGAGCCGCACGCGCCAGCCGCCGGAGAAGTCCGACACCGGCTTGCCGTGGGTCTCCGGCTTGAAACCGAGGCCGTGCAGCAGCCGCCCGGCGCGGGCGCCGGCGTCGTAGCCGTTGAGTTCGGCCAGGCGCTGGTGCGCGGCGGCGACCGCGTCCCAGTCCTCGGCCGCGGTCGCGCGCTGCTCGGCGACGATGGCTGCGTGCACCTCGGCATCGCCGGAGATGACGAAGTCGAGCGCCGGGTCCGGCAGCGACGGCGTCTCCTGCGCCACGCTGGCCATGCGCACCCGTCCCGGCAGGTCGACGCTGCCGCGGTCGGGCTCGAGTTCGCCCTTCAGGGCGGCGAACAGGCTGGACTTGCCGGTGCCGTTGCGGCCGACCACGCCGACCCGGTAGCCCGCGTGCAGGGCCAGGTCGACATCGGACAGGAGCAGGCGCTCGCCGCGGCGCAGCGCGAAGTTTCGGAAGGCGATCATGGAGCCGCACAGTGTAGCGGGCGCCGCCGCCGCGCACCCGTCCCCCGGCGCCGCTCCCGCGCCGCGGCCGTCTTCACGCGCTCTTACGGTCCTCTTACGGTCGCCCCCTACCGTCCGCGCCGACTCCTGCCCGCCGACCTGCGGGCGGATACATCAACGACAGCGGGGACGACCATGCGAGTTCTTAGGAAGCGGGGCCAGGGCGGTTTCACCCTGGTGGAAATGGCGGTGGTGCTGGTGATCATCGGCGTCATCCTGGGCGCGGTGATGATCGGCCGCGACGTGCAGCGCAACGCGGAATACACCCGCATCAAGCAGAAGTTCATGGACCAGTGGGTGGTCGCCTACAACACCTACAACCAGCGCCTGGGCGCGCCGGTGGGCGACGACCAGAGCGCGCCGCGCCTGATGGTCAACGGCGCCAACTACGACGGCGACGGCAACGTCCTGTCCGGCGGCGACATGAGCGGCGCCAGCGCGCCGAGCGCGATCTGCCGCGGCCAGAAGGCCCGCAACATGCTCCGCGACATGCAGGGCGGTGAGCAGTTCGACCTGCGCGACATGATGCGCCGCGCCGGCATCACCATGCCGCCGGGCCGCGGCGACGGCTTCGAGGACCGTTACGTCTACCTCGACACCAACGGCAACCCGCAGGAAATCCAGGTCTGCTTCCAGTGGAACCCGCCGGGCACGGTGTCGGGCTCGGGCAACGTCATGGTGATCTCCGGCCTGACCCCGGACCTCGCCCGCGCGCTTGACCAGATGGTCGACGGCAAGCCGGACGCGCAGAACGGCGCCTTCCGCCAGGAAGGCCTCAACTCGCGGACCACCGGCGACGCCACCAGCCCGGGCGTGGAGTGGCTGGGCAACAACACCCAGGACATCAACGCCGGCAGCACCGGCGAGGCGCTCACCGACGGCGGCAACACCGACACCGAGCAGGTGATGACCCTGGTCGCCCACTACAAGATGAACCAGTAAGGGCATCGCCATGGCCCGCGTCCTCCCCCTCGCCCGTCTCTGGCAGTCGCGCCGCACCGCGCTGCTGGCGTTCGGCATCGCCCTGGCCGCCCTGGTGGTGGCCGCGGGCTGGTTCACCAGCGCCCGTGCCGGCCTCGCCCAGGCCTACGCCACGGCCGGCAACGCCCGCCAGGCGCTGGCCGAGGCGCGGGTGCGCGAGCAGGAGGCGCGGCTGCGCGTCGACTACGCCCGCTCGGCGCGGGCGCTGACCGCCGAGGCCGAGGCCCTGGGGCTCGCGCCCCGGGCCTGGGGCGAGCGCCTGATCAACGTCCGCCAGAGCCAGCTCATGCGCGCCGACGCCGCCGACCTGCTCGCCAGCATCGCCCGCACCGACGCCCGCATCTTCGGCGCCGAGGCCTTCGAACTGGCGGTGACCAAGCCGGAGGAGGGCCTGTTCGATCCGCCCGCCGCGGATGCGCGGCCGGTGCCGGTGCACCTGACCCTGCGCGGGACGCTCCTGTTCCGCACCCAGGACGCGCGTGCCGCGTCGCCCTCGATCCCGGAGCTGCCGTGAGCCTCCTCCACATCATCCAGCAGGAGACCAGCTGGCTGGTCTTCGACGGCGATCGCGTGCGCCGCGAGTTCAACCGTCCCAAGCTCGACCGCGCCGCGGTGGTGGTCGCCGACTTCGAGGGCGCGGTCAGCGCGGTCAGCGCCTTCGAGGGCAGCGCCGCGCATGCGGTCGCGCTGATCCAGAAGCGCCTGCGCGCCGACGGCCTGATCGATTCCGAAAGCAAGATCCTGCTGCACAAGACCCGCACCGTGGGCGCCGGCTACCAGGCGCTGTTCACCGCGGTCCCGCTGGAACGCTGGCAGCAGACCTTCGCCTGGGCCGAGGCCCAGCCCGACCACTGCCTGCTGATCCCGGCCACCTCGCTGCTGTGGGGCGCGCTGCGGACCGGCAGCGGCGTGGTGCTGCAGTCCGGCCGCCAGGTGATCGCGATCGCGGCGCTCAAGCACGACATCGTCTACCGCTCCGCGCTGGCCTACAGCAACGACCCCGACGACCTGGCGATGACCGTCGGCGCGCTGGCCGACGGCTTCGCCCAGGACCTCGCGCAGGGCGACGACGCGCTCGAGGCGCTGACGATGCAGTGGTGCCCGGTGCTCTCCACCCGCCCCAGCGGCGAGATGCCATGGCCGGACGAGGCGCTGCGCGAACTGTTCTCCGAACGCAGCGGGCTGAAGGTCGAGCTGTGCCCGACCCGCCTGGTCCACGACGCCGAGGGCCGCGCCTGCCGCAGCGGCATCGCCTGGATCGAGAAGGCCGCCTCGCCGCTGATCGCGGTCAATCCGCCGGCCAGCCGCGCGGCCTGGATCGCCGAGCGTGTGCTGCCGTGGGCGAGCGCGGCGTCGCTGCTGTTCGCCTTCGCACTCGCCACCCTCGGCGGGCGCTGGACCCTGGCCGCCAACGAGGCGCTGGCGCGCGCGGATGCGATGCGGCAGGAGATCGACACGATCGACGCCGGCATCGCCGCGCTGCGGCCCGCACAGCAGCTGCCGGACGAATTCGGCGCGACCCTGGGCTTCGTCGAGCGCGCCGCCGCGCTCGAGGCGGGCGTCGATCCGATCGCCAGCCTCGACACCATCCGCGAGGCGGCGGGCGACGGCGTGCGCATCCTCCGCGTGCGCGTGGAAGCGCCGACGGCGCCCGGGGCCCGCAACCAGCCGCGCCCGGCGGATGCCGTCGACGTCCATACCGTGCGCGTCGACGGCACCGTCGATGCCCAGGACGGCGGCATGCAGGTCGCGCGTTTCGTCGAGCGCCTGCGCGCTGCCGGCTTCGATCCGGTCGCCGTGGATCCCGGCAGCAGCGGCGTCGCCGCCCGCGCCAACGGCGGCTTCTTCTCCTACCTGCTCAAGCGCGCGCCGCAGGCCCGCGCCGACGGGAGCGCCTGATGAAACCCAAGTTCGCTGCCGCCATCGCCGTGGCCGTATGGCTGGCCGTCGTGGCCTGGACCGGGACGATGGTCGTGGCCAAGCCCGCGGTGCTGCGCCTGAACGAGTCGGCCGACGAGACCTCGGCGATGGCCGAGCTGCGCAACGCCACCGCGCGCAACGCCCGGGCCCAGGCGGCGCTGGGCGGGATGCGCAGCCTCGGCGCCGACGCCGGCTCCGGCCCGGTGATCGCGCTCGCGCCGGAGCGGCGCACGGATGCCGACGGCCAGCCGCTCGACCCCGCGGCGCCGCAGGGCGACTTCGTCCACCGCCTCGAACTGATCGTGGCCGCCGGCAGCGGCCGCCACGCCGTGGTCGACGGCAACGACGTCACCGTCGGCAGCCGCCTGCCCGGCGGCGCGCGCGTGGTCGCCATCGGCCTCGACAGCGTCCGCATCGAGGACGCCAGCGGCCGCCGCGACCTGCACGTGCAGCCGGCCTTTCCGGCGGACGAGGGCTGAGCGATGGGCCTGCGCAGCGTCATCGCGGTGGCGGCCGCAGCGATGCTGCTCGGCGCGCTGGGGGTGCTGGTCGCGCAACGCGCCCTGGCACCGACGCCGCCCGCGCCGCGCGCCGCCGCGCAGGCGTCGCCGCCCGCGCAGCCGCCGGCTGCGGCGGCCGCCACCGGCGCGTCCGCCGACCCGCTGCCGTGGGAGCAGGACGATGCCGCCGCGGATACGGACGCACCGCTGCCGCCCGATCCGGGCGCCGTGGACGGCGCCGACGGCCTGGGCCTGGCGCGCGAGGCGCTGGCACGGCTCGAGGCCAGCGAGGACCTGGACCCGCGCATCGACGTGCAGGCGCTGCGCCGCAACCTCGACCTCGCCGAGGAGATGCAGCGCCTCGCGCGGGAGCTCCGGCCGCTGACGCTGGCCCCGGCGAGCCCGGAGCGGACCCGCGCGATCCGCGAGCGCCTCGCGCGCATGCGCGCCCTGCAGCGCGAGCTGCAGGAGGCCACCCGCGCCGCGGCGGCGCTGCGCGCGGCCGCGGCGGAGCCGGCGGCATGATCCGGCGACGCGCCCGCGGCTTCAGCAGCCTCGAGCTCGCCGTCTGCCTGACGGTGATGGGGGTGGTCGCGGTGGCCATGAGCCAGGCCTTCTCCGGCGCGGGCGAGCAGGCGCGCCGCGCGCGGGCGCTCGCCGATGCCGAGGTCGCGCGCGAGGCCCTGCGCACCTTCGCCCTGCGCGAGCTGCGCCTGCCCTGCCCCGACACCAGCGCCGCCGGCGATGCGGGTCTCGAAGGCGGCGGCGGCGCCTGTCCGGACGACGTCCAGGTCGGCTGGCTGCCCTACCTCGCCCTGGACCTGCCGTTGCCCGAACCGGCCGCGCGGCTGCGCTACGGCGTGCGCCGCGACGGCAGCTCCGACCTCGTCGCGCCGACGCCGACCGCCTTCGACGGCCCCGGCGCCGGACGCCTCGGCGGCCTCCGCGCCGCGCTGGGCGAGGCCGGCACCGCGGCGGCGGGCGTCGGCCATCCCTACTTCGGCGCCGACGACGGCACCGCCGGCGCGACCGCCTGCGGCGGCCCGGCGGTCGCCAACCCGGCGTTCGTGCTGGTGGCCCCGGTGGACGACCGCGACGCCAGTACCGACGCGCCCGCCGGCTTCGACGGCCCCAACCGCGCCTTCGCCCGTGGCGCCGGGCTGTGCACGGCGCCGCCCTCGCGCGCGCCGGACGCCGGCTACGACGACGTCGTCGTCGCCGAGGGCGCCACCACCCTGCTCGGCTTCATCGCCGCCAGTACCCGCTGACCCTTTTCCGCATCACCCATCCGGGATCCACCCATGACCGCAACCGCCACCCCGCCCCGACACCGCCGCGCGCAGGCCCGGCTGCTGCTCGCCTCGGCCTGCGCCACGCTGCTGCTGGGCGCGTGCTCCAGCCTGCCGCCGCGCAGCACCTGGGACATGAAGTCCCCCGACGACACCCTGCTGCAGAAGACCGGCGACGCCATCGTCGAGGAGTCGGCCGCGTTCGCCGCGCACATCGACGCGCGCCGCGCGCAGCTCGAGCGCAACGACGCCGCCGGCCCGGCGATCGCCGCCGTCGCCCCGGTCTACGACCCGCTCGAGAACCGCGTCGTCTCGATCAGCATGTACGACGCCGACGTCGGCCGCCTGCTGTGGGCGCTGGCCGACCAGCTCGGCATGAACCTGATCGTCGACCCGGACGTGCTCGCGCTGCGGCAGCGCGCCACCCTGCAGCTGCGCAACGTGACCGCGCGCGAGGTGTTCGACCACATCCTCGGCGCCTTCGACCTGCACGGCGGGCTGCGCGGCGGCGCGCTGGTGGTGTCGCAGATGGAGGAGCGCATCTTCAACGTGGAGATGCTCAACGCGGTCTCCTCGATCAACCTGTCCACCGGCGGCGACGTGTTCGGCGCCGGCCTGCAGGGCGCCGACGGCGGCGGCGGCCAGTCGCTGCGCGGCACCATCACCCTCGACGGCAGCGTCGGCAAGTCCAACGACCCCTACAAGCAGCTCGACGCCGCGGTCGCCGCCATCCTCGCCGAGGACGAGACCCAGCGGGGCAACGATCCCGACGCGCCGCCGCCGCGCGAGGCCTCGCGCTACAACCTCGACCCGTCCACCGGCTCGCTGTTCGTGCGCGCGCGGCCGTCGCAGGTGGGCGCGATCGAGTCGCTGATCGAGCACAACCGCAGGATGCTGGGCCGGCAGGTGCTGGTCGAGGCGCAGATCCTCGACGTCAGCCTCAACGACGGCTCGCAGTTCGGCGTCGACTGGACCCTGCTGCGCAACCGCGTCGCCGGCATCTACGGCGACAACCCGATCAACATCCCGACCTTCCAGCGCGACTTCCCCGCCGCCACCGAGCACGACACGCTCTCGCCGCGGCAGCTGATCTTCCCGGCGCAGACGCTGGGCAGCACCGGCGGCCGCGGGCTCGGCATCGGCTACGTCGGCGACACCTTCGCCGCGGCGCTGAACGTGCTGCGCAGCTTCGGCGACGTGAAGGTGCTCTCCAACCCGAGCGTGCGGGTGCGCAACGGCAGCCCCGCCTACCTCAGCGTGGGCGCCAACATCCGCTACATCACCAAGTCGACGACCAGCTTCTCGGCCGCCGGCGCGGACGCCTTCAACCAGCAGTCCGACATCCAGACCGACTCGCTGTTCTCCGGCGTGGTGGTGGGCGTGGCGCCCTTCATCCACGACAACGGCAACGTCGAGCTGCTCGTGCATCCGATGCAGACCGAGGTCGAGCCGGGCAGCCTGGAGCTGGTGCAGTTCGAGAACGGCAACGCGGTCAGCCTGCCGGTGATCAACGTCAAGGGCATCTCGACCACGCTCAACCTGCGCGACGGCGACACGGTGATGCTGGGCGGCCTGATCGACCAGCAGCAGACGACCTCCGACAGCGGCATACCGGGGCTGTCCGACGTGCCCGGCCTCGGCCGCCTGTTCGGCTCGCGCAGCAAGAGCCAGTTCACCCGCGAGCTCGTCCTGGTCCTGCGCGTGCACGTGATATGAGCCTGATCTTCGACGCCCTGCGCCAGATCGAGGCCGAGCGCGCGGACCCCGCGGCGGCGGGCTCGCCGCCGCGGCCGCGGATCGAGTCCCGGCGCCTGCTCCCGCTGGCGCTGGCCGCCGGCGTGGCCGCGGCGCTGCTGGCCGCCGGGGGAGCCTGGCTGTGGCCCGCGCGTACGACCGATGCCGCGGAGGCGGAGCCGGCAATCGCCGCCGGCGCGGGCCTCGCGGCGACCGCGCCGCAGGCACCGCCGACGCCGACCGTGGACGCGGCCACGGAGCCTGCGCCCGCCGTGGCGCAGCCGGCCGCGGAGCCCGCTTCCGTGGCGGCGGGCGCGCCGGCGACAGCGGCGCCCGTCCCGACGCCGGCACCGCAGCCGCTCGCCGCGCCCGCGCCGGCCCTCGCGCCGACCGCGCAGGCGTCCGTCCCGGCACCGCCGGCGGAGGTCGACGCGGCGGTGGCCGCACCCGCCGCCGACGCCCCCGACAGCGCCGCCGACGCCATCCGCATCTCCGTCAGCGATGCCGCGCCGGCGGCCGGCGCGGCCGCCCGCACCGGGGTGGTACGCCATGCCGCGGCACGCGAGCCGGCCCTGGATCCGGACGAGCCCGAGATCCAGCGCCGGGTCGCTGCCGCGACCGCGGCCGTCGAATCCGGCGACGCCGCCGCGGCGCACGCGGCCATCGACGCACTGGCCCAGGTGCTGCCGGCCGAGAGCCTGACCCTGCTGCGCATGCGCGCCTGGGCGGCCTACTCGGGCGGCGACTTCGACGCCGCCGCCCGCTACTACCGCGACGTGGTCGCGCGCGTGCCCGACGACCTCAACGCCGGCATCAACGTCGCCCTGCTCGACGCGCGCGCCGGCGAGATCGAACGCGCGCGCACGCGGCTGATGCGCCTGCAGGGCCGCAACGCCGGCTCGCGCGAACTCGCGCGCGCGCTGGCCATGGTCGAGGGCGTGCGGCCATGAGCGACAGCGGCGCCTACCTGCGCAGCCTGGGCCTCACCCGGCCGCCGTTCCCGCCGACGCCGGACGCGGCCTGCTACTTCCACGCCGGCGGGCTCGAGCGCGAGCTGGCCGAGGCCACGCACTGCCTGGAGGCGCGCAAGGGCTTCGTGCTGCTGACCGGCGAGGTCGGCATGGGCAAGAGCACCTTCCTGCGCCGCCTGCTGCAGGCGCTGGAGCCCTCCGGCACCGCGGCCTGCCTGGTGTTCAACACCTTCCTGCAGGGCGGCGACCTGCTCAACGCGATCCTGCGCGACTTCGGCGTGCGCCCGGTCGACGACCCGGCCACCAACATCGAGCGCTTCAACGCCTTCCTGGTGAAGCAGTGGAAGGCCGGCGTGACCTGCGTGCTCGCCATCGACGACGCGCAGAACCTGTCGCTGGAAAGCCTCGAGCTGCTGCGCCTGCTTTCGAACATGGAAACCGGGCAGGAGAAGCTGCTGCAGATCGTCCTGGCCGGCCAGCCCGAGCTGCGCGACAGCCTGGCGCGCGCCGAGATCCGCCAGCTCACCAGCCGCATCGTCAAGCACGTGCGGCTGGACGCGCTCGATGCCGACGACACCCTGCGCTACGTCGACTTCCGCCTGGCGGTGGCCGGCGGCGCCGGGCGCATCGGCCTGAGCCGCAGCGGCGGTCGCGCCCTGTACCGGCGCAGCGGCGGCAATCCCCGCCGCATCCACCTGCTGATGGACCGCTGCCTGTACGGCCTGGTCGCCAGCGGCGCACGCGAGGTCGACGCCGCGCTGGTGCGCGCGGCCGGCCGCGAGGCCGGCGCGCTCGAGGCACGCACGCCGGCGCCGCTGGCCTCC
Source organism: Coralloluteibacterium stylophorae (assembly GCF_018122625.2). Lineage (GTDB taxonomy): Bacteria > Pseudomonadota > Gammaproteobacteria > Xanthomonadales > Xanthomonadaceae > Coralloluteibacterium > Coralloluteibacterium stylophorae. The sequence goes on from NZ_JAGQFT020000003.1 coordinate 375,459, forward strand.
CGCCTGCGTCCCGTCGCCGCGGCCGCCGCCGTCGCGCTGCTGGCCGCCGGCGGGGCCTTCGGCCTGCGCGCGACGCCGGCCGCGCCGGCCGCGACCTCGCCCACCGCGACGCCGCCCGTGCAGGCGCCTCCCGCCCTCACCGCCGCCGCCGCGACGCCCGCGCCCACACCCACACCCACACCCAGCAGCATCGACTGGGCGCACTGCGTGTCGGGACTGGCGCGCACGCCCGACATCGAGGCCACCGCCCTGCAGCTGGCGCGCGCACCGTCATCGGCGGCGGCCGCATTCGCCGGCCGCAGCGACGTCTGCTTCGATCCCGCCCACGCCACCGTCGCCTGGCGCACCCGGCTCCCGCTCGAGCAGGTCGCCGCCGGCGAGGGCCAGGGCGTGCGCATCCTGCAGGACGCGCTGGCCGGGCTGGGCCTCGACACCGGCGCGGTCGACGGCATCGTCGGCCCGCGCACCCGGCAGGCGCTGGCCCGCTTCCAGGCCGACAACGGGCTCGCCGCGACCGGCCGGCCCGACCCCATGACCCTGTTCCTGATCGAGAGCGCCGCAGCCACGCGCGGCGCCACGGTCGCGGAGATCCCAGATGGCAACGGTTGACCCCACCCGCCCGGCGCCGCCGGCCCCCAGCGCCGGCAACCGCCTCGGCGAGATCCTGCGCGAGCGCGGGCTGATCGACGACGCCCAGCTGCAGTACGCGCTGCAGAAGAACGAGGTCGAACAGCAGCGCCTGGGCCGCGTGCTGATCAAGCACGGCCTGGCCAGCGAGTCGGACATCGTCCAGGTGCAGGCCGAGCTGCAGGGCATCGACTTCGTGCAGGTCGAGACCCTGCCCGAGGCCGATCCGCAGGTGCTGGCGATGTTCAACCGCGAGCTCTGCCAGCTGCGCCAGTTCCTGCCGCTGCGCCGCGCCCAGGACGCGCTCGAGGTGCTCCTGGGCGATGCCGACCGCGAGGTCGTCGCCCAGCTCGTGCTGCAGCGCTGCGGCCTGCGCTGCCGCTTCGTGCAGGGCGAGTACGGCAAGGTCGCGCGGCTGATCCGGCACACCTACTACTTCGCGCAGAACCCGGTCGAGAGCCTGCTGACCAAGGAGATGAAGCGCCTGTCGGCCGACGCCGACCACGCCTTCAGCCCCGAGAAGCTGCTCGACTACCTGCTGCACCTGGCGGTGCGCGAGCGCACCACCGACATCCACATCGCGCCGTCGGAGGGCTCGCTGCACGTGCTGTTCCGCGTCGACGGCGTGCTGCGGCCGATGTTCGCGATGCCCTCGTCGCTCTCGCGCCTGCTCGGCTTCATCAAGCTCGCCGCGGAGATGGACATCTCCGAACAGCGCCGCCCGCAGGACGGCAGCTTCCGCGCGGTGGTGCTGGACTCGCCGGTGACGGTGCGCGTGTCGACCATCATCACCGACGCCGGCGAGCGCACGGTCATGCGTCTGCTGCCCGAGCACACCGAGCTCGCCGGCCTCGCCGAACTCGGCTTCTTCCCGGAAGACGTCGCCGCCCTCGAGCGCCTGTTCGCCAAGCCCGCCGGCCTGGTGCTGATCACCGGCCCGACCGGGTCGGGCAAGAGCTCCTCCCTGCACGCGGCACTGCGCATGCAGTCGCTGATCCAGCGCAACGTGCTGACCGTCGAGGACCCGATCGAATACCGCGTGCCCGGCGCCGGCCAGACCGAGGTCAACCGCCGCGCCGGCTACGAGTTCGGCTCGGCGCTGCGCCACTTCCTGCGCCACGACCCGGACGTGATCCTGCTGGGCGAGATGCGCGACGCCGAGACCGCGCAGGCCGCGGTCGAGGCGGCGGCGACCGGCCACCTGGTGCTGTCGACCCTGCACGTGACCAGCGTGTTCGGCGTGGTCCCGCGCCTGCGCCCGCTGGGCCTGCAGGCGCAGGTCATCGCCGACAACCTGCTGGCCGTGGTCAACCAGCGCCTGGCCCGGCAGAACTGCCCGCACTGCAGCGTCGAGGTGCCGTTCACCGAGCCCGAATGCCGCTGGCTCGGCCTGCCCAGCGGGGCCACGGGCCGGCGCGGCCAGGGCTGCGAGCGCTGCCGCGGCAGCGGCTACTACGGCCGCCTGCCGATCTACGATGTGCTCATCGTCGACGAGGCGCTGGCCAACGGCATCGCCGACGACATCGGCCGCGAAGGCATCCGCTCGCTCGCGCAGCAGGCGGGCTTCCGCGGCATCGAGGACATCGCCAAGGCCCGCGTGATCAAGGGCCAGACCACCCCGGAAGAGGTGCTGCGCGTGGCCGGCGTGGGACCGGCGCCGTGAACGTCTACTACTACCGCATCCTGCTGTCCGGCAACCGGGTGAAGACCGGCATCGCGCAGCTGTCGGTCGAACGCGACAGCTCGGCGCGGATCTGGCTGGAGAAGAACTTCGACGCCACCGTGCTGGCCCTGCACCGCCTGCCCGGCTGGCTCGCCGAGACCCAGCGATCGCTGGCCAAGCTGTTCCGGCCGACGATCCGCCCGGCGGAGCTGTCGGGCATGCTGCGCGACCTGGCGGTGATGACCGCCTCCGGCATCCCGGTGCTGGAGGCGCTGCGCGCGGTGGCCAACGAGGTCGGCACCGGGCGCGCCTCGAACGCGGCGCGCCTGGCGCGGCGCCTGCTCGACGAACTCGATGCCGGCGCGTCGATGAGCGACGCCTTCGCCCGCTACCCCGACGCCTTCCCCGAGACCGTGCGCAACCTGGTCATGATCGGCGACGAGACCGGCACCATGGACCGGATGCTCGCGGAGTCGGCCGACCACGTCGAGCGCGTCTCGCGCATGACCGCCGACACCCGCCAGGCGCTGATCTACCCGGCCTTCGTGTTCTCGGCGATCTTCGCCGCCGGCGGCTTCTGGATCTACTACGTGATCCCGAACCTGGCCGAGCTCTTCACCCAGATGAACGCGAAGCTGCCGCCGCTGACCATCGCGGTGATGGCGTTCTCCGAGTGGCTGACCGGGCACATCGGCACCATCCTGGTCGGCATGGTGCTCGGCGCCTTCGCGCTGTGGGTGACCTGGCGCAACAGCCGCGCGTTCCGGCGTACCACGCACTACACCCTGCACCGGCTGCCGATCGCCAGGACCATCATGTTCTCCTCGGGCCTGGCGTTCCTGACCGAGTACATGGCGCTGCTGATCCGCGCCGGCGTCGACATGGTCTCCAGCCTGCAGGTCATGGAACGCGCGATGCGCGACGAGTACTACCGCGACCGCATCATCGCCATCCGCCAGGTGCTCGAGCGCGGCGACCGCATGTCCTCGGCGATGCGCCAGGTCGGCGGCTTCCCTTCGATGATGGTGCGCATGATCGGCGTCGGCGAGGACACCGGCACGCTCGACGGACAGTTCTCGCGCCTGTCCGAGGAGTACAGCCTGCGCCTGCAGCGGCTGATCGCGAACCTCTCGGAAGTCATCAAGCCGGTCGTCGTGCTGCTGGCCGGCGGCATGTTCATCCTGCTCATCGTCGCCCTGCTGCTGCCGGTCTACGACCTGGTCAAGCAGGCGATGGGCGGGTCGCGCTTCTAGTCGCCGGAGGGAGCCGGAACCGTCATGCCCCACCTCATGGACTCGCCCCCGCGCGCGGCGCGGGGCTTCGGCCTCCTGCAGGCGATGCTGGTGCTGGTGCTGGTCGGCGCCGCCGTCTCGGTCGGCGCGGTGCTGCTGCGCGCCTCGGCACCGACCGATGCCGCGCAGGCGCAGGAGCGCGCGCTCGCGTCGGCCGACACCGCCATCGCCGCCTATGCCGCCGCCTATGCGCGCCTGCCCTGCCCGGCCGCGTCCGCCGACGGCGTGGAGGACTGCACGCTGGCGAAGGGCTGGCTGCCGCGCGGCACGCTGGAGGCCAGCGTCGGCACCCGCCTCGACCACGACGGCAGCGGCATCGCCGGCGGTCCGATGCGCTACCTGGTGCACCGCGCGACGGCCTCCGACCTCGCCGTGGCCGCCTCGCACTACGAGCCGCCGACCTGGGATGCAGACAACAGCGACGCCGACGGCTACACCTTCGGCAGCGACGACTACGGTTTCGGCGCGGTCAACGGCCTCGACTTCTGCGCGGCGCTCGCTACCGCCGCCGCGGCCGCCCCCTCCACTGCCAGCGCCTGGGTGCCCGATGCCGACGGCGCCACCCGCAACGTCGCCTACGCGCTGGCGGCGCCCGGCCCCACCCCCGGCGCCGGCGGAAGCCTGTTCGACGGCGAGAACGCGACCGCCGCGGCGCGGATGGAATCGCCGTTCCGCACCACCTCGGCCGCCTACGACGACCGCGTGCGCACCATGGGCTTCGATGCGCTGGCCCAGCGCATGCAGTGCGACGTCGCCATGGCGTCCATCGGCGCCCTGGCGCGCGGCGTCAACATCGTCGACGAAGCGTCGGGGCTGCAGGAGAACAACTACGAGGACGGTGTGCTCGGCGCCTCCGTCGGCGCCGTACAGCTGATCCTCCTGGGCACCGGCATCGCCACCACCACCGCCGACATCGTCGTCGCCGGCACCAACACCGGCGTGATCAGCGCGCAGCTGTCGGCGGCGATCGCCGCGTGCGCCCTTCCGCCGTGGGTGCAGTGCGCCCTGATCCCGGTCTACGCCGGCGCGCTGACGCTGGAAGGCACGGCGGTCGCGCTGCAGGGCGTGGCGCTGGCCGCGACCGCCGGCGCGATGGTCGGCCAGATCGCCGCCATCGCCATGTTCGCCGCCGTCGCCATCGAGGCAGGCGTCGACGCCGACGAACTGGTGAGCGAGATCGACCTGAGCACGCACGGAGAGGCGATCTGCACCGCGGCGACCCAGCTCGATGCGAACGCCGACGGCTACGAGGCGGACGCCGCAGCCGCACGAAGCAAGGCCGACCAGAAGCGTGCGGTCCTGGAGGCGGACGTCGCCGCCCTGGTGGGCGGCGGCACGGACGACAGCGACGCCGTCAAGGCCGAGAGGATCACGGCGCTGACCACCGCCCTCGACCAGTGGGCCGCGGCCAAGCAGGACGCGATGGACGCGAGCGGCGCGCTGCGCAATGCACAGGACCAGCTCACCGCGCTGAACGTGGACGAATCGCATCCGCCGACCGGCGAATGGCTCGAGGAGAAGCTGAAGCTATGCGCGGCACAGGGCATCCCCGCGGACGCCTGCGAACTCCCCGCCGGCGTCGACGGCGCGGCGGCGCAGCGCTGCGTGGCGGCGACGGCGGCGTGGCGCGCCGATCCGAGCATCGAGAACGAGCTGAAGATGGAGATCGCCTGCGACACGGTGACCGAGATCGAGACGATGGCCGCGGAAGCCAGGGAGGCCATCGCCACGGCCACCGCCGCACGCGAGGACGCACTCGAGGACATCGCCGGCGCGGAGCAGGCCCATGCGAGGGCGGCCGCGGTACTGCCGCGGGTCGAGGAGGTCTGCACCCCCACGTTGCTGAACACCCTCGACTGTCCGTCGATCGACGTCACGGGGATCGGTTTGTCCGGGTCCGAGAACCAGTGGTTCGTGACCAGCGACTACTGCAGCGAGCGCTACGACGGAGAAGGCAAGCTGCTCGATGGGCTGGCCTGCGATGTCAATGCACTCCGGGTGAGAGCCACCTATCGCGACGTGATGGGGTATGCCCCGGAGACGCCGGCATCGCCCAGCGACGACCCGGAGAAGAACTTCGACCCCGCGACCATGCTCGGCGCGGACGGCACCGTCGCCCTGGAACGCGATGCCCAGGCGCTGGAGGCCGCGGCCGCGAGCGCACGCGAGCAGGCCACCGAGGCCGCGGAGAACTGCGCACAGTTCTCCACCGGCGGCAGCATTCCGCTCGAGGGCACCGCGATCGAGCTCTGGAGCGGCGCGGAGGGCGTCCTGCGCCGGGCCGACCACAAGGGTGCGGTGGGCCCGGCCCCGCACGAGACGACGGAGGACTAGCGCGTGGATCCCCGATACACACGCCGCGTGCAGGCGGGCTGGTCGCTGGTGGAGATGGCGGTCGTCCTGGTGGTGCTGGCGCTGGTCGGCATCCTGGCCGTGCGCCTGGGCGACCTCGGCGGCAGCGTCGCCCGCGAGCAGGACCGCGACGCGCAGCTGGCGGACGCCGACGCCGCACTGATCGGTTTCCTGCTCGCGCACCAGAGGCTTCCTGCGGCGGACGACGCCGCGCGCGACGGGCTGGAGGATCCGGGCAACCGCAGCGGCTGGCTGCCGGTGCGGACACTTGGCCTTCCGGCCGACCTGCGCGTGCGCTATGCCGTCTCCGCATCGCTGAGCAGCGCCCCCGCCGCGGATCGCTTCTCACCGCTGCTCCCGGACGCGCCCGACGACACCGACGGCCATGCGGCGGCCCTGACCGGGCTCGACACCTGCATGGTGCTGAAGGCGCTGCAGACCGGATCCGGCAGCGCCGAGCTGGACGGCGTCCCGGTGGCCTATGCCCTGACCGACACCGGCGGTGCCGGCGACGACTTCACTCCGGACATCGTCGCCGCACTGCCGGGGTCCGAGGACGCCGTCGGCCAGCGTACGCTCGCGGTGGGGCCGGGCGAACTCGCAGTCCGCATCAGCTGCCTCGATCGGGTCGTGCGCACGACGGCGGCCGCCCGCAGCGCCTATGCCGCCAGCGACATGGTCGCGTTCGCGGAACTCTTCCGCGACATCCGCGCGGTCGCCTACCAGTCGAACCAGACCTCGGTCGAAATGGCGGCGCTCTCGCTGACCATGGCCTCGATGAACTTCGCCCTCGGGCTCTACCAGACCAGCGCGGACAGCTTCACGATGGCCGAGGGCTGGCCGGTCCCGGTCGGGCTGCCGGTGGCGATCGTGTCGATGATCGCCACCGCAGGCGCGATGGCGACGGCGAGCTACGACCTCGCCTCGGCCTCGGCCGACATGGCGGAGGCGCCCGAGGAGCGCGACGACGCGCAGCGCCAGCTCGCGGCCGCGGACGCCTACCTGCTGGAGGCGGAGACGCGTGCCGAGGCGGCGTATGCACGGGCATCGGCGCTCGACGCCGGAGGACTCGATCCATGAACGGCCGCCTCCTTCCCCCAGGGCGCGCCCAGCGCGGCGCGTCGCTGCTCGAGATCGCCATCGTGATCGTGGTGCTCGGCGTCCTGACGGTGCTCGTCGCGAACGTCGCCACGCGCCACGGCCGCATGCGCGAGGAACACGCGCGTCGCGACCTTCTGGAACGTGCCGACGACGCCATCATCGCCTTCGCCGCCGCGCACGATCGCCTGCCGTGCCCGGCCGTCGACAGCGCCGGCGACGAGGACTGCGGGACGAGCGCCCAGGTCGGGCGCCTGCCCTGGCGCACGCTGCAGCTGCCCGACGCGCGCGGCGGACGGCTGCGCTACGGCGTGCTGCGCCGTGGCGCGGTGGACGTCGAGGCGGATGCCGACCTCAGCCGGGCGCGTCCGCGCTTCCGGGCCCTGGTGCTGGGTGCAGCCGGCGCCACCGAGGTGCTGCCGGGCGCCGGGGCCGCGGACAACGGGCTGGACTTCTGCCAGGGCCTGCGTACCGCGATGACGCTCCCGTCCGACCCGACGTTCCTGCACGTGCGCCGCGCCGACGACTCCGAGGCTGTCGCCGGCAACGTCGCCTATGCGCTCGCCGTCAGCGAGAACGATGGTGCCTTCACCGGGACCCAGGGTCTGGATGCGGCCGGCTTCGACTCGCCACGCCGGCCGCGCAGCGACACCTACAGCGACCGCACCCGCGTCGTCGGCATGGCCGAGGCCTGGCAACGGCTGCGCTGCGGGGATGTCGTCGCCGCTGCGGGCCACGCGCACTTCAACGTGGCGCTCGCCGCGGCCGTGATGCGCTACGGCGCCGAGGAATACCTGGTGCAGATGAAGCTGCGCAAGCGCCTGGCGGACGCCGAAGCGGTCATGGCTGCCGCCGGCATCGTCGCGGGTGCCGCAGCGATCTCGGCGGCGGCGGCGGACCTGGTCGATGCCCAGGCCGAAGCCGCCGCGAGCACGGGCGCCAAGGCATGGCTGGTGCCACTGGCCACGGCCAGCGTCGCCGCCGCGGCCGCAGCCGAGGCGGCCGCCGTCGCGGCCCAGGTCCAGGCCGCCATCGCGGCGGCCCAGGCGCAGGCGGACGTCGACGCGCTCGAACCCCTGGTCGACGACGCCCGCGCGCTGGAGACCCGGATCCGGACCAACGCCGAGGCCGCCTACGCGGCCGGCACCTACGAGGAACAGTGATGACCCGCTCCGTCCCCGCGCGCCGCGCCCGCGGCTTCACCCTGATCGAGATGTCGGTGGTGCTGGTGGTCATCGCCATCGTCATCGGCGCGGTCACCGTCGGCCGCGACGTCTACCGCGGCGCGGTGGCAGAGCGCATCTCCAGCGAGTTCGTGCAGGGCTGGATGCTGGCCTACGAGCACTACGTCGAGCGGGTGGGCGTGGTGCCGGGCGACAGCCTCACCGATCCCAACGGCCGCGTCGCCCACGGCGGCGACCCGCTGTGCGGCGACGCCCTGCGCGACGCGATGCTCACCCGCGGCATCGCCCTGCCCCAGGGCCGCAGCGAAGGTCTGGAGACGCGCTACGTCTATCAGGACAGCCGCGGCAATCCGCAGGAGATCGAGGTGTGCTTCATGAGCGTGGCCGACTGGGCCGACGCCGCCGCCGGCGGCAGCTACATCGCGCGGCCGCGCAACGTGATGCGCCTGACCGGACTGACGCCGGAGCTCGCCGGGATGCTTGACGTCCGTATCGACGGCCGTACGGATGCACGCTTCGGTCGACTGCGGGAGATCGGCGCGCACGCCGACACCTCCTCGCCCACGGCTGCGGCGAGCCTGTGGAGCTCCGACGAGACGCTGACCTGGGACGGGCCGGACGACGACGACGATCCCGACGCCAACAGCGGCGACGCCCAGGTCGTGCCGCTGCAGGCCTACCTGCGCATGAGCCGCTGAGCTGCCGGGCGCGGCGGCCGCCGCCGCGCCGGCGGCGTTCCGCTCGCGGCAAGGTGCGCCGGTCGGCGCCTGCCGCGGATCAGCGCTGCAGGCTGGTATCGCCCCGCAGCGACAGGCGGCGTCGCGACGGCCGGGGCCCGCTTTCGCCACAGGACCGCAACGCCGCCCGCGCCAGCGCCCGCAGGCGCGGATCCCGACGGACCCCGTCCTGCGCGCAGGCGGCCAGCAGCGCATGCGCGTCCGCGGCATCCCCCGTGCGGATCCGGATCGACAGCGCCACCAGCTCGCCGGCGCGCTCCACGGCCGCGAAGCCGTTGCGACGCGACTCGGACCGGAGCCGGTCCAGCAGCGTCAGCGCCGTCTGCAGACATCCCGCAGCCCGCAGCACCTGCGCCGCCTCGAGCAGGGTCAGGCAGCGCGCGGCGGGATCGAGCGCGCAGGCCAGGGCCGCGGCGTGCTCCGCATGGGCGCGCGCGGCCGTGGTGTCGCCGCGGGCGGATGCCCGCCACGCCTCCACCAGCAGCGCGCACACCCGCGGTTCCGGCAGCAACGCCAGGGCCGGAGCCTCGCCGGCGTCCGCCGGCACCGCATCCAGCGGCGCATCGGCACGGCGCCGCCGCAGCGCGAGCGCGGCCTCCGCGCACGCCCTCACCCAGTCCCGTCCGCCGGCGGCGGAAGCCTCGAGCGCCTCGATCTCCCGCGCCGCACGACCGCGCGGGCGCGCGAGAAGGCCCAGCAGCGCGCGCAGCGCACGCACCGCACGCAGGGCCTCCGGATGCGCGTCGCGCGCCCGCTCGAGCGCCTCGTCGAGCACCGCGCCGCAGGCGGGCGCGCCTGCGCCCTCGAACAGCGCGAGGGCCGTCGCCAGTTCGAGCGCGATGGCGACCGCCGTGGCCGCGTCGCCATGCGCGGCGGCGTGCACGCGCGCGGCCTGGCGCAGCGCCTGCACCGCGTCGCCGAGCGCACCGCGGGCGCGTGCGCCGCGCGCCGCCTCGCGCCACCACAGCATGGCCGCCAGTTCGTCGCCGGCGCCCTCGGTATGCACCGCGAGCGTCGCGGCGTCGGCCGACTGCACCGACAGCAGCGCCGCGATGTCGCGGTGCATGCGCTTGCGCCAGGCCGGATTGCCGGTCGCCACCGCCACCGCACGCAGCAGGGGCCGCTGGATGCGCAGGCGACCGTCGTGGTCCTCGAGCAGGTCCCGCTCCCACAGGCGCGCCACCGCCGCGCCGACGTCGGTGCCTTCCTCGAGGAGGGCGGCGAGCCGGCTGCGAGTGGCGTCGCCGTCGAGCAGCGCGATCGTGCGCAGGACCTGGGCGTCGCGCCCGCAGCGGTCGATCTCGCGCTGCAGCGCGCCCATCCGCGACGCAGGCACCTCGCCGACGCTGGGCGGGACGGCCGCGAGCGCCTCGATGTCCGCCGGATAGCCGCCTCCGCGCGCGCAGGCCGCCTGCACCCGCTGCGGATCGATGCCGCGGACCAGCACGAGCATGCCCGCGAAGGCCCGTGTCTCCTCCGCCGACAGCGGCCCGAGGCGGAGGCGCTGCGTTCCCGCAGGCACGGGCTCCGCCGACGGCGCCTCGACGAGCAACTGCAGCAGGCCGGCGGCCGCGACGGGAGCCGGCGCGTCGGCGGCAGCGTCCGCACCGTCGTCGACCACGATCACCTCGGCGAGCGGGCCGTCCGGCATCGACGCCGGCTCCGGCAGGTGCGGCGCGCGCACGCGCAGCGCGGGGTCGGCGGCGATGCCGTCGATGAACTCCCGCAGCAGGCGACGGCGTCCGCTGCCCTCGCCACCTTCGATCCGCAGCGAGATGCGTGCGCCAGCGCGCGCGCGCGCCAGGCAGTCGGCGAGCATGCGCAGGGCCTCGCGACGTCCCACGAAGGGCAGCAGCGGAGCCTCCGCCGGGACCCCGGGAACCAGTCGCCACAGCGACGGTTCCGCGTCGCCCTCCTGGCCCAGCGGCAGCAGGTTGCGGCGGGCGGCGACGCAGCCCGCCGCCACACGGCCGAGGACGATCTCGCCGGCGCGGGCCCGCATGCACAGCGTGGTGGTGCGGGCGGCGAGCCCGCCATGGCGGGCCTCGTAGTCGCCCTGGAAACCGGAGGCGACGAGCCCGCACTCGATGGCCTGCGCGACGCCGTCGCCCAGCGCCTGCCGCACCGCGAGCGCGGCATCGGCCGCCGCCACGGCCGGATCGGCGTGACCGCCGGGACCGAGCCCGAAGCAGCCGAGCAGGGTCCGGCCGCCGGCGGTCAGCACCGCCGCGCCGGCGCCGCGCAGGGCCGCGGCCGCCTGCTCCAGGCACCGCGCCTCGACAGCGTCCGGCTTCGCATTGCGCAGGTCGCAATAGACCAGGGCGACGAAGCGCCGGCTGCCGTCGTCCGCCCGCGCGACCGCGGCGGCGGGTCCGGCTGCCGGACGCGGCACGGGTGCGGACGCCTGCGCCGCCTCCGCATCGAGATCCGCCGCGATGCGCGCATGCAGGGCGATGGTGGCGGCTTCCGGCGCCGCCCCGAGCTCGTCGCGCAGCCCGTCGCGCAGCCGCGCGTAGCAGCGCAGTGCCTCGCGCCGGCGGCCGTCCTCGGCCAGCAGGCTCATCAGCGCACGCAGGTGGCTTTCGTTCCAGTCGTCCAGGGCCGCCAGCCGGCGGGCGACATCGATCGCCTCCGGCCGCCGCGCCTCGCGGGCGAGGCGGTCGCGCAGGCAGGCGAGGTAGGCGCCGGCGCGCACCCGCACCAGCTCGCGAGCCGCACGCAGCCAGTCCTCGTAGTCGTCGCAGCCGGGCAGGGCCATGCCCTGCAGGAGATCGCCCGCAACCCAGCCGGCGCGGCGCAGGGCGTCGTCGACCGGGCCCTGGGCGGCGTGCGCGGCATCCAGCATGAGCACGTCGACCGCGCGGTGCGCGAGGTCGGCATCGAGGCCGATCCACTGCTTGTCCGCCCGGACCAGCCCACCGAGGCCGACGCCCGCCAGCGACAGGTTGAGGTCGGCCAGCACCTGGCGCAGGTTGGTGCGTGCGGACGTCTCGGCCAGGTCGGGCCACAGCAGGCAGGCGAGCTCGCCGCGGGCGTGGCGCCGCTGCGGCGCCATGGCCAGGTAGCCCAGCAGCGCCCAGCCCTTGCGGTAGGCGAACGGTCGTGCGCGCGCGTGGCCGGGCGCGGCGACCAGCGCGCCTTCGGCAAGCAGATGAACCATCGACATCGGGACCGTCCCCCGGCGGTACCGCCCCGAGCGGGGCGCCTCTCATCCCCTCAACCGGAGAAAGACGGCGGCGCCTATCACGCCGATTTCACTCCTTCCGCGCGCCGCGCCGGACCCCGCCGGCTTGTGGTCCGTGCCGGAACGTATTACAGAACGGTTAATGCTGCGTCGCAGCAGCCCTCGCCTCGCCCCCCGGAGCCGACCCATGACCCGACTCGCCCCCTACTCCGTCGCCGCCCTCGCGCTGGCGGGCGCCTTGCCGACGTCCGCGCCCGCCCAGGACGCCCCGGCCGCGCCCACGGCGCTCGACCGCGTCATCGTCACCGGCACGAGGGTCAGCGACCGCACCGTCGCCGAATCGATCTCGCCCATCGACATCATCACCCCCGAGGCGTTGCAAGCCTCCGGCACCAGCGAGCTCGCCACCGCGCTGGCGCGCGTGCTGCCCTCGCTCAACTTCCCGCGGCCGGCGATCACCGACGGCACCGATGCGGTCCGCCCCGCCCAGCTGCGCGGGCTGGCGCCCGACCAGGTGCTGGTCCTGGTCAACGGCAAGCGCCGCCACACCACCGCCCTGGTCAACCTCAACGGCAGCCAGGGCCGGGGCGCGTCGCCGGTCGACCTCAACGCGATCCCCATCGCGGCGATCGAACGGGTCGAGGTGCTGCGCGACGGCGCCTCGGCGCAGTACGGGTCGGACGCGATCGCCGGCGTGATCAACGTGGTCCTGAAGGGCGATGCCGGCAGCGGCAGCATCGACGCCCGCTACGGCGGCTACAGCGCCGGCGACGGCGAGCAGGTCCAGCTCACCGGCGACGGCGGCATCGCACTCGGCGACAACGGCGTCCTGCACCTGGCCGGGCAGGCGCTGCACAACGGCTGGACCGACCGCGCCGGGCCGTTCCAGGGCACGCCCTCGCCCACCTCGGCGCCGCTGGGCGAGGTCACCATCCGCCAGGGCGATCCCGAGATCGACCAGGGCGCGGTGTCGGCCAACCTCGAGTATGGCTTCGGCGAGGCCACGACCTTCTACGCCTTCGGCATGGCCAGCAACCGCGAGGCGACCTCCAGCGGCTACTTCCGGCCCGCCGGCGACAGCCGCAACATCCCGGAGATCTATCCGCAGGGCTTCCTGCCGCGGATCGTCAACGACGCCAGGGACCGCTCCCTGGTCGCCGGCCTGCGCGGCGCCGCGGGCGAGTGGGACTGGGACCTGAGCTACAACTACGGCTACAACCAGCTCGACTTCCGCGTCGACAACAGCCTCAACCGCACCCTAGGCCCGACCTCCCAGACCTCCTTCTACTCCGGCTCGCTGGAGGTGACCCAGAACCTGGTCAACCTCGACCTCAGCCGCAGCCTCGACATCGGCCTGGCCTATCCGGCGACGCTGGCCTTCGGGCTCGAGCACCGCGAGGAGAAGTTCAACATCTCCCCGGGCGAACCCGCCTCCTGGGTCGCCGGGCCGTACCCTGGCGCCCCGGGCGCCCAGGTGTTCCCCGGCTTCCGGCCCGGCGACGCCGGGCATTTCGACCGCGACAACAGCTCCGCCTACGTCGACTTCGAGGCCGACCTCACCGAGCGCTGGTCGGCCGGGATCGCCGGACGCTACGAGGACTACAGCGACTTCGGCAGCACCACGGCCGGCAAGCTGTCCACGCGTTTCGCCTTCAGCGACGCGGTGGCGCTGCGCGGCACCGTCGCCACCGGCTTCCGCGCGCCTTCCCTGCAGCAGCAGTACTTCCAGTCCACGGCGACCAACTTCATCGGCGGCGTCCCGTTCGAGGTGCGGACCTTCGCCGTGGACGACCCGGCCGCGATCGCCCTCGGCGCCGAACCGCTGGAGCCCGAGGAATCGACCAGCTACAGCCTGGGCCTGGTGCTGCAGCCGGCGGACCGGCTCTACGTCACCGTCGACGCCTACCAGATCGAGATCGACGACCGCATCATCCTGTCGGAGAACCTCACCGGCGAGGCCGTTGCCGCCTTCCTCACCGCGGCAGGATTCCCGGGCGTGACCGGCGGCCGCTACTTCACCAACGCCATCGACACCCGCACCCGCGGCGTCGACCTGGTCGGCAGCTACGACTGGACGCTGGCCGCCGGCGACCTCGCGCTCACCTTCGGCTACAACCACAACGAGACCGACATCACCCGCGTCGCCGCCAACCCGCCGGAACTCGAGACCGGCGGGCTCGACCTCGAGCGCATCGGCCGCGTCGAGCAGGGCCGGGTCACGGTGGGCGCGCCCGAGGACAAGGTCACCCTGGACGCCACCTGGACCAGCGGGCCGCTGGCGCTGCGCGCCGGGCTCACCCGCTACGGCAGCTTCGAGGTGCTCAACGCCGACCCCGCGCGCGACCAGACCTTCGGCGCGGAGTGGGTGCTCGACGTCTCCGGCACCTACACCGTCGGCGGCTGGGCCTACACGCTGGGCGCCGACAACGTGACCGATGCCTATCCCGACGAGGTGATCTTCGCCAACTCCAACAGCGGCCAGCTGCCCTGGAGCAACAACGCGCCGTTCGGCTTCAACGGCGCCTTCGTCTACGGCAAGGTCGGCTATCGCTGGTAGCGCCCGGTTCCCACACCGGGCGCCCACACGCGGGCCGGCAGGATGCTGCCGGCCCGCGGCGTTTGCCGGTGCCGCCGGCGCCGCCCAAACTGCCAGATCCCCACTGGCGCAGGACTGCCGATGCCCCACGACACCGACCTGATCGACATCATCGCGGTCGGGCTGTTCCTCGCCTTCATCTTCGGCACGATCGCCAACAAGCTCAGGCTGTCGCCGCTGATCGGCTACCTGCTGGCCGGCGTGGTGTGCGGGCCCTTCACCCCCGGCTTCGTCGCCGACGCCGAGCTCGCCAACCAGCTGTCCGAGATCGGCGTGATGCTGCTGATGTTCGGCGTGGGGCTGCACTTCTCGCTCGACGACCTGCTCGAGGTCAGGAACATCGCCATCCCCGGCGCGATCGCGCAGATCGCGGTGGCGACGGGCCTGGGCTGGCTGCTGGCCTGGGGACTCGGCTGGACCGTGATGCAGGGCGTGGTGTTCGGGCTCGCGCTGTCGGTGGCCTCCACGGTCGTCCTGCTGCGCACGATGGAGCAGCACCGGCTGCTCGACACCGCGCGCGGGCGCATCGCGGTGGGCTGGCTCATCGTCGAGGACCTGGTGATGGTGCTCGCCCTGGTCCTGCTGCCGGCGCTGGCGGGGATGGCGGAGGCCGGCGGCGAACCAAGCGGATCGGACAAGGGCGCGATCGAGGCGATGCTGGTGACCGTCGGCGTCACCCTGGTCAAGGTCGGCGCCTTCGTCGCGGTGATGCTGCTGGTCGGCCGCAGGCTGATTCCCTGGGCGCTGGAGATGGTCGCGGGCACCGGCTCGCGGGAGCTGTTCACGCTCGCGGTGCTGGGCATCGCACTGGGCGTGGCCTTCGGCTCGGCGCTGCTGTTCGGGGTGTCCTTCGCCCTCGGTGCGTTCTTCGCCGGGATGCTGCTCAACGAATCCGAGCTCAGCCACAAGGCGGCCAACGACTCGCTGCCGCTGCGCGACGCCTTCGCGGTGCTGTTCTTCGTCTCGGTCGGCATGCTGTTCGACTGGCGCATCCTGATCGAACAGCCGCTGCTGGTGCTGGGCACGCTGGCGATCATCGTGGGCGGCAAGTCGCTGGCGGCCTTCGCCATCGTGCGCGCCTTCGGCCATCCCTCGTCGACGGCGCTGACGATCTCCGCCAGCCTGGCGCAGATCGGCGAGTTCTCCTTCATCCTCGCCGGTCTCGGCGTCTCGCTGGAGATCCTTCCCGCGAGCGGACGCGACCTGGTGCTCGCCGGCGCGCTGCTGTCGATCGTGGTCAACCCGCTGCTGTTCGCCTGGGTCGAGCGGCGACAGGCACGGATCGAGGCGGCCGAGTCCGCCGCGGGCGCGCCGACGCCGGAACCGGAGCCGGCGCCCGGCCCGCCGCTGGACGGCCCCGACCACGCCATCGTGGTCGGCTACGGCCGCGTCGGCAGCCAGCTCGCGCCGCTGCTCAAGAGCCGCGGCGTGCCGCTGCTGGTGATCGACGACAACCCCGAGCTGGTCGAGCGCGCGCACGCCGCCGGCATCCCCGCGATCCGCGGCAACGCGGCCTCCGAACGGGTCATGGCCGAGGCGCGCCCGGCGGAGGCGGCGATGGCGATCATCGCCATCCCGCGCGCCTTCGAGGCCGGCGAGATCATCGCGCGGCTGCGCGAGGCCAATCCCGGGCTGACCATCTTCGCCCGCGCCCACAGCGACGCCGAAGTCAGGCACCTGCTCGAGCACGGCGCCGACGGCGCGGTCATGGCCGAGCGCGAGCTGGCCTACAGCATGGCCGAGATGATCATGGCCTCCCCGCCCTACCGCACCGGCTCGCTGGCGCCGGCGAGCGGCGGCTGACCCGGGCCGCCGCGAACCCGTGGCACGGGAGCGCGGCGGCACCGGGCATCAGGCCTTCGCGAACACCAGCCCGCCGCCCTCCGCACGCACGCGTAGGCTGTCGCCGCTGACGAACTCGCCGGCCAGGATCTTCTGCGCCAGCGGGTTCTCCAGCTGCTGCTGGATGGCGCGCTTGAGCGGGCGGGCGCCGTAGACCGGGTCGAAGCCGACGTTGCCCAGCAGCTGCAGGGCGCTGTCGTCGATCTCGAACCGGATCTGCCGCTCGGCCAGGCGCCTGGCCAGGTACTGGGTCTGGAAGCGCGCGATCTCGCGGATCTGGCTCTTGGCCAGCGGGTGGAACACCACGATCTCGTCCAGCCGGTTGATGAACTCCGGCCGGAAGTGGGCCTGCACCACGCCCATCACCGAGGCCTTCATCTGGGTGTAGGCCTCCGGCGAATCGTCGCCGGCCTGCTCCTGGATCAGCTGGCTGCCGAGGTTGGAGGTCATCACGATCACCGCGTTGCGGAAGTCGACCGTGCGTCCCTGGCCGTCGGTGAGGCGGCCGTCGTCGAGCACCTGCAGCAGGATGTTGAACACGTCCGGGTGCGCCTTCTCGACCTCGTCGAGCAGGATCACGCTGTAGGGCCGGCGGCGCACGGCCTCGGTCAGGTAGCCGCCCTCCTCGTAGCCGACGTAGCCCGGAGGGGCGCCGATCAGCCGCGCCACGGAGTGCTTCTCCATGAACTCGGACATGTCGATGCGCACCATCGCCTCCTCGGTGTCGAAGAGGAAGGACGCCAGCGCCTTGCACAGCTCGGTCTTGCCGACGCCGGTGGGGCCGAGGAACAGGAACGAGCCGTTGGGCCGGTTCGGGTCCGACAGGCCGGCGCGCGAGCGGCGGATGGCGTCCGACACCGCGCGCACCGCCTCGTCCTGGCCGACCACGCGCGCGTGCAGCGCGTCCTCCATCTTCAGCAGCTTCTCGCGTTCGCCCTCGAGCATCTTCGACACGGGGATGCCGGTCCAGCGCGCCACGACCTCGGCGATCTCCTCGGCGGTGACCCGGTCCTGCAGCAGCCTGAAGCCCTGCGTCTCGGCCTCCTGCGCGGCCTTGAGCTGCTTCTCGAGCTCGGGCAGCTGGCCGTACTGCAGCTCGCTCATGCGCGCATAGTCCTGCCGCCGCTGCGCGGCCTCGAGCTCGAGCCGGACCTGCTCGATGCGCTCCTTGATCTTCGTCGCCCCCTGCAGGGTCGCCTTCTCGGCCTTCCAGACCTCCTCGAGGTCGTTGTACTCGCGCTCGAGCATGCCGATCTCGGCCTCGAGGTCGGCCAGGCGCTGCCGCGATTCCGCGTCCTTCTCCTTCTTCAGCGCCTCGCGCTGGATCTTGAGCTGGATCAGGCGCCGCTCCTTGCGGTCCATCTCCTCGGGCTTGGAGTCGATCTCCATGCGGATGCGGCTGGCCGCCTCGTCCATCAGGTCGATGGCCTTGTCGGGCAGCTGGCGGTCGGCGATGTAGCGGTTGGAGAGCGTCGCCGCGGCGACGATGGCCGGGTCGGTGATCTCCACGCCGTGGTGCACCGCGTAGCGCTCCTTGAGGCCGCGCAGGATGGCGATGGTGTCCTCGACGCTGGGCTCGCCGACGAAGACCTTCTGGAAGCGGCGCTCCAGCGCGGCGTCCTTCTCCACGTACTTGCGGTACTCGTCGAGCGTGGTCGCGCCGATGCAGTGCAGCTCGCCGCGGGCGAGCGCGGGCTTGAGCATGTTGCCGGCGTCCATCGACCCTTCGGCCTTGCCGGCGCCGACCATGGTGTGCAGCTCGTCGATGAACAGGATCACCTGCCCTTCCTGCTTGGCGAGGTCGTTGAGCACGCCCTTGAGCCGCTCCTCGAACTCGCCGCGGAACTTGGCGCCGGCGATCAGCGCGCCCATGTCCAGCGAGAGCACGCGCTTGCCGCGCAGGCCCTCCGGCACCTCGCCGTTGACGATCCGCTGGGCCAGCCCCTCGACGATGGCGGTCTTGCCCACGCCGGGCTCGCCGATCAGCACCGGGTTGTTCTTGGTCCGGCGCTGCAGCACCTGGATGGTGCGGCGGATCTCCTCGTCGCGGCCGATCACCGGATCGAGCTTGCCGCCCTCGGCGCGGGCGGTGAGGTCGACGGTGAACTTCTCCAGCGCCTGGCGCTGGTCCTCGGCGTTCTCCGACTGCACCTTCTCGCCGCCGCGGATCCGCTCGATCGCCGCCTCGACGCGCGCGCGCTCGACGCCCGCCGCCTTCAGCGCCTTGCCGGCCTCGCCCTTGTCGTCGAGCGCGGCGAGCACGAACAGCTCGCTGGCGATGTAGGCGTCGCCGCGCTGCTGGGCGAGCTTGTCGGCGACGTTGAGCAGGCGCGAGAGGTCGTTGGAGATCGAGAGGTTGCCCTCCTGCCCCGAGACCTTCGGCATGCCGTCGAGCACCTCGCCCAGGCGCTCGCGCAGCGCGGGCACGTTGACCCCGGCCTGCGCCAGCAGCGGCCGGGTCGATCCGCCCTGCTGGTCGACCAGCGCGACGAGCACGTGCGCCGGTTCGATGAAGTTGTGGTCGCGCCCGACCGCCAGCGACTGCGCGTCGGCCAGGGCCTGCTGGAAGCGCGAGGTGAGCTTGTCCATCCGCATCGGTGACTCCTCGAGATAGAGGCGGCATCCGACACGACCGGGCGCCGCGATGGCACCTGAGATGCGGCTGTGGCGCCGCGTTTCAAGCGCCGCTGCGACGCGGGCCGGGTGCCGTGGCGCGCGCGTTCAGTGCGCCGCGCCCGCGCCGGGCCCGGGATCGCGACGCTGCAGCGCCAGCAGCGCGAACACGACCGCCAGGGCGCAGTAGGCGCCGGCGAACTGGAAGGCCAGCGTCCGCGGCAGACCGGCGAGGGTCCACGGGAGATAGAGGCCGCCGCCGGGCACGGCGGAATGGATGACGCCGAACAGGGTCAGCGCCGCCGCGGCGAGAAGCCAGCGGCAGGCGCGCAGCGGGCGCGCGTCGATCAGCGCCACCAGCATCCCCGCCCACAGCATCGACGTGATGATGAAGCCATTGCCCAGCAGCACGACCACCGCCAGCGCCGGAAGGCCGTGGTCGACCGTCGCGAACAGCGCCGCGAAATGCGCCGGCGGCACCACCGCCGGATCGCCCAGCCGGATCAGCAGCATCTGCGCCAGCGCCGGGAAGAAGGCGATCACCACCGCCGCGTGGTACTTCGCCTCGGTCGCCTCGAAGGCCTGGGTGGCGATGCTGATCGCCACGAACACCAGGATCGGCGCCAGCACGGCCAGGGGCAGCAGTTCCACCAGGTTGGCGAGGTAGCCGAAGACGCCGCCCAGGCCGACGAACAGCCCGGTCAGCAGCGTGTAGCCGCGGCGCGCGCCCATCGCCTTGAAGCCGGGCTGGCCGATGTAGGGCGTGGTCTGGGCGACGCCGCCGCAGACCCCGGCGACCAGGGTGGCCAGCGCCTCGACCAGCAGGATGTCGCGCGTGCGGTAGCGGTCGCCGGCGGCGTGCGCGCTCTCGGTGACGTTGATGCCGCCCACGATCATCAGGATCGCGAACGGGATCAGCAGCGGCAGGTAGCGCATGCTCGCCCCGAGGCCGTCGACGAAGCCGAGGTTCGGCCACGGCAGGCCGATGCGCAGCGTCGGCGCCTGCGGGAAGGCGAAGCCCGGGCCGGCCAGGCCGGCCGCGCCGAGTGCGTAGTAGAGGACGGCGGCGGCGAGGAAGGCCACCAGCACCCCCGGCAACCGGAACGGCATCGGCCCCCTCGCGACCAGCGCGTACAGCACGATGCCCAGGCCCACCAGTCCGACCACCGGCACGCGCAGGATCTCCAGCAGCGGCAGGAAGCCCATCAGCACCAGTGCGGTGCCGCCGATCGAGCCGAGCAGGCCCGCGCGCGGCACGGTCCGGCGCACCCACTCGCCGGCGAACGACAGCGCCAGCTTGAGCAGGCCGATCACCACCAGCGAGGCCATGCCGAGCTGCCAGGTGAGGAGGCCGGCGGCCTCCGCGTCCATGCCGGACTGGCGCCACGCGGTGAACGCGGGGCCGAGCACCAGCAGGGTCATGCCGAAGCTGGTCGGCGTGTCCAGGCCCAGCGGCATGGCGGTGACGTCGTCGCGGCCCTCGCGTTCGGCCAGGCGTCTCGCCATCCAGGTGTAGGCGAGGTTGCCGAGCAGCACGCCGAGTGCGGTGCCTGGGAACATGCGCCCGAACACGATCTCCGCCGGCACGCCGTACAGCCCGGTCAGGGCGCCGGCCATGAAGGCCAGGATGGACAGGTTGTCCACCACCAGGCCGAGGAATCCGTTGATGTCGCCGGCGCCGAAGCCGCGCCGCGTGCCGTTGGCCATGCCGTCCCCATCCGCCCGGCCGCATCGGCCGGGCCCGTCGAACTTCCGCGGACGGCGACCACCGCCGTCCGCGCCCTGCGCGGTCAGTAGCGCGCGGTGAACTCCACGCCCACGGTGCGTGGCTCGTTGAGGAAGCCGGTGAGGTTGTTGAAGTCGATGCCGCCGACCACGACCTCGCGGTCGGTGATGTTGCGGCCATACACCGCCGCCTCGTAGCGGCCGTTGTCCCACAGGTAGCCCAGGCGCAGGCCACCTTCGAGCAGCGGCTTGCCGGTGAACTCCACCGAGTCGTAGAGGAAGAAGTTGACCTCGGAGCGGTAGGCCCAGTCGGTGTAGACGAAGAACTCGTCCGCGCCGACCGGCAGCGACCAGCGCGCGGTGAGGTTGCCGACCCAGCGCGGCGCCTGCGGCAGCGGGTTGCCGTCGATCGAGACCAGGCCCGGCACCGGCGCCGCCGGATCGGTGACCGTGCAGCCGCCGCCGCAGGGCGCGATGTTGAGGCCGGCGTCGCGGATCTCGGTGTCGTTGTAGCTGGCGCCCACGGTCACCAGCAGGCTGTCGGTGAGGTAGGCCTCGAAATCGAGCTCGGCGCCCTGCCCGACCGTCTCCTCGGCGTTGATCAGCTGGTTGAAGTTGGCGCTGCCGCCGACCGCGGTGAGCTGCTGGTCGTCGACGGTGTAGCGGTAGACCGCGAAACCGGCGCGGGCGCGGTTGTCCCAGAAGCTCGCCTTGGTGCCCAGCTCGTAGGACCAGACCGTCTCCGCGTCGGCCACCGAGATGCTGTCGCCGAACAGCACCCGGCCCTGGATGCTGGGCGCGCGGAAGCCGCGGGCGATGCGGCCGTAGACGTTGAGGTCGTCGGTCACCGCATAGGTGAGGCTGGCATCGCCGCTGGTGTCGGTGGCGTCGGGCGAGGTCGACAGGCTGAGCGGGCCGGCACCGGTCGGCGACTGCGTGCGGACCACGCTGAAGTCCTTCTCGTCGCGGGTGTAGCGCAGGCCGCCGGCGAGTTCGAGCCGGTCGGTGAGGTCGTACTCGGCCGAGGCGAACACCGCCCAGGCGGTGTTGTCCTGCTTCTGCTGGGCGTAGCCGTCCTGCACGCCGCCGGCGAGGGTGGCGTAGTCGAAGCTGTCGATCTTGATCGCCTCGTCGAACCAGAACACGCCGGCCTGCCAGTCGAAGCGGCCCCACTCGTTGGAGGCCAGGCGGAACTCCTGGCTCAGCTGGCGGTGGAACGGCAGGCCGTCGGCGGACTCGGACGGGAACGGGATCAGGCCGGGCCCCGACGGGGGCGCGAACACGGCGCCGTAGCCGCCGTCGATGTCGCCGCGGTTGTAGGTCTCGGCGCTCTCGTAGCCGGTGACCGAGTACAGGCTGACGCGGCCGAGGTCCCAGGTCAGGCGCGCGCTGGCGCCCTCGGTGTCGAGGGTGGATTCGTTGCGCCCGTCGTAGGCGACCTCGTCGCGCTCGAAGCCGTCGACCAGGTCGTTGGTGCCCGGCTCGATGATGTTGGCGCGGAACAGGCGCGCAGTGCCGTTGTAGTGGCGGGCGTGCACGTTGAACAGCGCGCTGAAGCCGGTGCCGGGATCGAACAGGAACTGCGCGCGCAGGGCCGAATCGTCGTAGCCCTCGTAGGCGTCGTCCTCGCCGCTGAAGGTGTTGTCGACGTAGTCGTCGCGGTGCTGGTAGAGCCCGGAGATGCGCGCCGACCAGCTCTCGGTCAGCGCGCCGCCGAAGGCGCCCTCGAAGGTCGCGGTGCCGTAGCTGCCGTACCCGAGGCGGAGGTAGCCGTCGGCGACCTGGCTGGGCTTCACCGACTCGAACTTGACCACGCCCGCCGGCGTGTTGCGCCCGAACAGGGTGCCCTGCGGACCGCGGAGGACCTCGATGCGGTCGAGGTCGAACACCGGGAAGCCCTTGAGCATCGGGTTCTCCAGGACGATGTCGTCGTAGACGAGGGACACCGGCTGCGAGGCGTTGAGGTCGAAGTCGCTGTTGCCGTAGCCGCGGACGTAGAAGCGCGGGAACGAGCGGCCGAACGACGACTCGATGTTGAGGCTGGGCACGCGCGCGGCGAGGAAGCGGATGTCGTTGCCGCCGGAGGCGAGCACGTCGAGCTTCTCGCCGTCGAGGGTCGTCAGCGAGGCCGGCACGTCCTGCGCGTTCTCCTCGCGGCGCTCGGCGGTGACGGTGACGGCGTCGAGCCGGGTCGCGGTGACCGGCGGCGCGGCGGGCTCCTGCGCGGCGGCGAGGGCGGGCAGCAGCAGGGCGATGGCGGCGGCCAGGGGCGCCGGGCGCGGACGGAGACGGAGCGCGGACATGGCTGATCCTCGGGTGGCGGTGGCTGGAGGGAGAAGACGGCTCAGAACGCGACCTCGGCCGGCTGCGTCGCGCGCAGCACCGAGGTGTCGCCGGTGAGGGCGGTCCATGCGGCGCGGATGGCGTCGATGTCGGCGCGGCGCGCCGGCGTGTCGGGATGCAGGATCACCACCAGCCTGGAGCGCAGTCGCTCGGGCATGGCCGCACCGGGCTCGCGCCACTGGCCGTAGGCATCGAGGACGGTGAAGTCGTCCGGGAAGCGCGGCGTGACCTCCGTATCGAGGAAGCGGCGCCAGCGCGCGGCATCGGCGGGCGCATCGACGGCGCCGAGGCCGAAGTAGAGCTCGGTCCGCAGCCAGCCCGTCGCCGCGTCCGGGCGGGTCGCCGCGGCGTCGCGCGGCAGCGCACATCCGGTCGCCGCCGCGAGGCTGGCGAGCACGAGGCACAGCAACGGCACAGCGACACGGATCGGCATGGCGTCGGCGGGCGGATCTGGCGGGAAGAGGCGGCCCCGGGGGCCGGCGCGCCGGATCCGTCCGGCATCGGGGCGCATGGTGACAGGTCGTCGCTGCAAAGCAACATTTCCTTAACCCCGCGGTCACCGCAGCATGCTGCGGCAGCGGCCGGCGCCTCGACTCGCCGCAGACACGCCCCTCGCGCAGACTCGGCGGATGTCTCCGCATCCGATCCTCCCGCTCCCGCCCGCGCCCGCCGACGACTGGGCGCTGTTCCTCGACGTCGACGGCTGCCTCCTGGAATTCGCCGACACCCCGGACGCCGTGGTCGTCCCCGAGGGCCTGCCCGCCATCCTCGAACGCCTGCGCGAACGCCTGGGCGGCGCGCTGGCCCTGGTCAGCGGGCGCGGACTGAAGTCGCTGGACACCATCTTCGCCCCGCTGCGGCTGACCGCCTCGGGCCTGCACGGCCTCGAGCGCCGAGGCCACGATGGCGAGGTGCGTGCGCCCGAGCCGCCACCCGGCTTCGACGGCCTGCTCGACGAGGCCCGCGCCGTGGCCGCGGCCTATCCCGGCGCGGTGATCGAGGACAAGGGCGTCAACATCGGCCTGCACTGGCGCCGCGCGCCCGCGGCCGCCGACGCGCTGCGCGGCTTCGCCGAGGCCGCGCTGGAACGCCTGCCGGGCTATCGGCTGCAGCCTGGCGACCACGTGCTCGAGCTGCGGCCGGGCGGCAGCGACAAGGGCACGGCCATCAGCGCCTTCCTGCAGGAGGCGCCGTTCGCGGGCCGTCGGCCGGTGTTCGCCGGCGACGACCTGACCGACGAGCATGGCTTCGTCGTGGTCAACGCACAGGAGGGCATGAGCATCCTGGTCGGCGACCGCGCCGACACCGTCGCCACGCACGCGCTGGCCGACCCGCGGGCGGTCTACGCCTGGCTCGCCTCGGGGGCCTGAGCGAGGCCTCGTCGAGGACGGTTCCAGACCTCGAACCCGCTCCACAATCGCGGCCACCACCCGACCTGGACCGCAGCCATGGAGCTCTACTTCAATCCCCGCAGTCGCGCCACGATCAGCAAGTGGCTGCTCGACGAAGCCGGAGCGGACTACACCCTGGTGCCGGTCGATTTCGAGACCCGCCAGCACAAGACGCCCGAGTTCCTCGCGATCAATCCGGCGGGCAAGCTGCCGGCCCTGGTCGACGGCGGGCAGCGCCTGTTCGAGAGCGCGGCGATCGCGCTCTACATCGCCGACCGCCATCCGGCCGCGAACCTGGCGCCGGCGCCCGACTCGCCCGACCGCGGCCGCTATCTCTCGCTGGTGGTCTATGCCACCGCCCAGCTCGAGCCCGCCATGGGCGATGCCCTGCTCGGCGCCGAGACCTCGTCGTCCCGGGGCTGGACCGACTACGCCACCGCGCGCGGCGTGATCGAGCGCGAACTCGGCGACGGGCCGTGGCTGTTCGGCGACCAGTTCACCGCGGCCGACATCCTCATCGGCTCGATCTTCATCTGGAAGCGGATGTTCGGCGGCGACTCCGACGGCGCGCGCATCGATGCCTACGTCGACCGCCTGCTGGCGCGGCCGCACGCGCTCAGGACGGGTTGAGCGCCGGCAACGTCCACGCCGCCATCGCGGAATCGTTCAGATAGTTGAGGACCCGTTCGCGGGAGCGTCGCCAGGGGGCGGCGCCGTACCTCAACAGGATTGACGCATGGGCCGGCTGGTCGTCGTTTCGAATCGTGTCGCACTCCCCAGCGAGTCGCGCCCCGGCGGGCTCGCGGTCGCCCTGCTGGCCGCGCTGCGCGAGCAGGGCGGCCTGTGGTTCGGCTGGAGCGGCAAGCGCGCGATGGGCGAGTCCGGGCAGGTCCACGAGCAGTCCGACGGCAACATCCGCTATCTCACCGTCGACCTCTCGCGCGCCGACTACGACGCCTACTACACCGGCTTCGCCAACGGCACGCTGTGGCCGCTGCTGCATTTCCGCCTCGACCTCGTCGACTACTCGCGCGAGACCTGGGCCGGCTACCGCCGGGTCAACGAGCTGTTCGCCAAGCTCCTCATGGAGGAGATCGAGCCGGACGACACCGTCTGGATCCACGACTACCACCTGATCCCGCTCGCCAGGTTCATGCGCGCGCGCGGCGCACGCTGCAAGATCGGCTTCTTCCTGCACGTGCCGATGCCCTCCTCGGACCTGATGGCCGCGCTGCCCGAACATGCGGAGCTGTTCGAGGCGCTGGCCTGCTACGACCTGGTCGGCTTCCAGACCCATCGCGACCTCGAACGCTTCCAGGACTACGTGCGCCTGTTCGGCGGCGGCCGCGTGGTCTCGCCGGGCGTGCTGGAGACCGAGAACGGCAACCGCTTCCGTGCCGGCGCCTTCCCGATCAGCATCGAGACCGAACGCCTCGCCGAGCAGGCGCGCGAGGCGGTGCACAAGCCGGCACTGGCGCGCCTGCACGCGAGCCTGCACCGCTCGAAGCTGGCCATCGGCGTGGACCGGCTCGACTATTCCAAGGGCCTGCCCGACCGCTTCCGCGCGTTCGAGCGCTATCTGGAGCGCCATCCGGAGCAGCGCGGCAGCCTCACCTTCCTGCAGATCGCGCCGCCCAGCCGCGGCGACGTCGCCGAATACCAGGCGCTGCGGCGCGAGCTCGACGGCCTGTCCGGCCACATCAACGGCGCGCACGCCGAGCCGGACTGGACGCCGGTGCGCTACGTCAACCGCAACTTCCCGCATTCGGTGCTGATGGGCTTCTACCGCCTGGCCCAGGTGGCGCTGGTGACGCCGCTGCGCGACGGCATGAACCTGGTCGCCAAGGAGTTCATCGCCGCGCAGGACCCCGACGATCCGGGCGTGCTGATCCTCTCGCGCTTCGCCGGCGCCGCCAGCGAGATGCGCGAGGCCCTGCTGGTGAACCCCTACGACCTCGACGGCGTCGCCGACGCCATCGCCGCCGCCGCGAGCATGCCGCTGGACGAACGCCAGGAACGATGGGACGCCATGATGCGCACCCTGCGCCGCTACGACATCACGCACTGGCGGAAGAGCTTCCTGGCGGCGCTGGCGAAGGCTTGAGGGTCGGGAGTCGGGAATCGGGAATCGGGACCGGCAGGCTCCCGGCGAGCCGGCACGTGACGTGTCACCGTGACCGCCAAGTGCGCCGGGCCCAACAAGGTTGTTGCCGAGTCCCTTCCCGCTTCACGCGCCCGCCCGAGCGCAGCGCCCGGGCCGGAACACGCTGACCGTTCCCGTTTCCCGATTCCCCCTTCCCGCCCCGGCCCGCGCCGTCGCCACCGAATCCCTCAGTTCAGCCCGGTCGGCTGGATGATCTCCACCCAGTACCCGTCCGGGTCCTTGATGAAGGCGATCGACTTCATGCGGCCGTCGGTGAGGCGCTTCTGGAAGGCGACGCCGAGGTCCTCGAAGCGGGCGCAGGCGGCGCGGATGTCGGGCACGGCGACGCAGATGTGGCCGAAGCCGCGCGGATCGCTGTTGCCGTCGTGGTAGACGGTGCCGTCGGTTTCGCTGCCGTGGTTGTGGGTCAGTTCGAGCACGCCCCGGCGCCGCGCCAGCCACTCGCGACGGGCATCGGCCTCTTCCGGCACGCGCTCGCCGTCGTCGAGGTAGGCGAGGAAGTAGAGGCTGAACTTCGCCTCGTCGTGGTCGCGGCGGTCGATCAGGCTGAAGCCGAGCACGCGCGTGTAGAAGTCGAGCGAGGCGCGGATGTCCTTCACCCGCAGCATGGTGTGGTTGAACACGAAGCCCTGCGTCGCCGCCTCGCGCGGGGAGACGCCTGGGGTCTGGTCGAAGCTGCTCATGCGCGGTCCTTGGTGGTGGCTGGACAGCATCAGATGCGGGCGCCCAGGCGCCGATCCAAGCCACGGTGCGACGCTATGGCGCGAGCCACACCAGGCTGGCCATGCGTCCGCTGCGACCGTCGCGCCGGTGCGAGAAGAAACGTTGCGGGTCGCCGATGGTCGACAGCCCGCCGCCGTGCACGCGGGTGACGCCCGCGCGCGCCAGCCGGCGCCGGGCCAGCGCGTCGAGGTCGCACAGCCAGTGCCCCGGGCGCGTCGCCGCGAAGGCCTCGCCGGCGCCGGGATCGGCCGCCAGCATCGCATCGCGGACCTCGACACCGACCTCGTAGTGCGTCGCCCCGGCGCTCGGCCCGAGCCAGGCGACGACGCGCCCCGGCGGCGTGCCCAGCGTCGCCAGCGTGCGCTCGAGCACGCCCGCGGCCAGCCCGCGCCATCCGGCATGCGCCGCGCCGATCTCGCTGCCGTCGTCGGCGCAGAACAGCACCGGCAGGCAGTCGGCGGTGAGGATCGCCAGCACCACGCCGGGCACGTCGGTCACCGCGGCATCCGCCTCCGGCGCCGCGGTGGGCGGCGCGTCGAAGCGCAGCACGTCGCTGCCGTGCACCTGGCGCAGCCAGCACGGCTCCGACGGCAGCGCCAGCAGGCTCGCCAGCTGTGCGCGGTTGGCGTCGACCGCATCGGCGAAGTCTCCGTCCGGCCCCAGCCGCCCGCCGAGATTGAAGGTATCGAACGGCGCCGCGCTGCAGCCCGCACCGTGGCGCAGGGTGGCGACGGCGCGCACCCGCGGCGATGCGGGCCAGGAGACGGGAAGGAGGGCGGGGTGCATGGTTGGGGCCGGGAATCGGAAATCGGAAATCGGAAATCGGAAATCGGAAATCGCAAGGCTACGCCAGCGGGATCAGCGCGGACCTCACCCTTCCCCACTCCCGATTCCCGCTCCACCCTCCCCGCTTCATTCCCACCGCCTCATTCCGCCCGCCTCACCCCACCTCCGCCGTATCCCGCCGCAGCGCCCCGCACAACGCCTCGAAATCCGCCGGGGGCGCGGCCTGCACGCGCAGCGGTTCGCCGCTGGCGGGGTGGGTGAACTCCAGCGTCTCGGCGTGCAGGGCCTGGCGCTTGAAGCCGCGCAGGCTGTCGACCAGCTCCGGCGTCGCCGCCTTGGGCAGGCGCAGGGCGCCGCCGTAGAGCGGGTCGCCGACGATCGGGTGGCGGACGTGGGCCATGTGCACGCGGATCTGGTGGGTGCGGCCGGTCTCGAGCCGGCACTCGACCACGGTGTGCGCGCGGAAGCGCTCGCGCACGCGGTAGTGCGTCACCGCCTCGCGCGCGTCGGCCTGGCCCTCGGCCAGCACCGCGCGGCGGATGCGGTCGGTCGGGTGCCGGCCGATCGGCGCGTCGACCTTGCCGCCGGCGATCATCGACCCGACCACCACCGCCAGGTACTGGCGATGCACCGCGCGCGCCGACAGCTGCTCGACCAGGGCCGTGTGCGCGCGCAGGGTGCGCGCGACCACCATCAGCCCCGAGGTGTCCTTGTCCAGGCGGTGGACGATGCCGGCGCGCGGCAGCGTCGCCAGCGCCGGGTCGCGGTGCAGCAGGGCATTGACCAGGGTGCCCTGCGGATTCCCCGCGCCGGGATGCACGACGAGCCCCGCCGGCTTGTCGATGACGAAGACCTCGGGATCCTCGTGCAGCACGGCCAGCGCGATCGCCTCCGGCTCGGAGCGGGTCTCGATCGTCAGCTCGGCGCGCACGCGGACCCGCTCGCCCCCGCGCACCGCCTCGCGCGGCCTGACCTCGCGGCCGTCGAGGGTGGCGTCGCCGGACTTGATCCATTCGCTCAGGCGCGAGCGCGAGAAGTCGGGGAACAGCTCGGCCAGCACCTGGTCGAAGCGCCGCCCGGCGAGGGCCAGCGGCACCTCGGCTTCGAGGACTTCGGTCGGCGGCGTGGCGGCGGTATTCATGCGGGGTTGCCCTGGCTGCAGGAGAAGGAAGCGGCGCCGACGCCCGGCCGGCGTCGCAAACCGCTGATGCGGAAGCGGTTTCGGCCGTGGCTCTCACCGCCTGGCCCGCTGCGGCCCGGAGCGAGCGGGCCGGGCCGATCGGGCACGACTGCCGGATCCGTGTGGAGCGGCCTCGACGGCGCGCGCTATTATCGCCCGCTCTTGCCGTCTTTCGGCGCCGTCTCCGCATCTCGATGACCCGCACTCCCGGATTCGCCCGCCTCGCGCTGCTCCTGGTCATGGCGTTCGTTCTCGCCCTCGGTGCCGGCTGCAGCCGCTTCGGCAAGAAGGAGCCGGAAACCGAGACCCTGCCGGTCGACCAGCTCTACCAGGAAGCCAACCAGTCGCTGCGCAACGGCAACTGGTCGCGCGCGTCCAACTACTACACGCGACTGATCGCGCGCTTCCCCTACGGCGAGTACACCGAGCAGGCGCAGCTCGACCTGGCCTACGCGCAGTTCAAGGCCGGCAACTACGAGAACGCGACCTCGACCATCGACCGCTTCATCCGCACCTATCCGGCGCACCGGCACATCGACTACGCCTACTACCTGCGCGGCCTGGTCAACTTCAACCGCGAGAACACCTTCCTCGAGCGCGTGGCGCGGCTGGACATGAGCCAGCGCGACCAGGAATCGCCGCGGCAGAGCTTCAACGACTTCCTGCTGCTGATCCAGCGCTACCCGAACAGCCGCTACGCCGCGGACGCGCGCCAGCGCATGGTCTACCTGCGCAACGAGCTCGCGCGCCACGACCTCAACGTCGGCCTGTACTACCTCGACCGCGGCGCCTACGTGGCCGCCGCCAACCGCGGCAAGGCCCTGCTCCAGGACTATCCCAACAGCGAACTCGACGGCGACGCCATCGCGCTGATGGGCGAGTCCTATGTCCGGCTGGGCGAGGAGACGCTGGCGGCCGACGCGCGCCGGGTGCTGGAGCTGAACCACCCCGGCCATCCCTGGCTGCGTGGCGACTGGCCGCGCGGCGAGAGCGTGTGGCGCTCGCTGGTGCCCTTCTCCGGCGAACGCGAGGTCCGCACCAGCGCGCTCGAGGACGAGGACGACTGAGTCCGGCCACCGGCAGCGAACCGACGACGGCGCCCGCGGGCGCCGTCGTCGTTTTCCCCGTCGGCGGCGCGCTCAGTCCTCGCGCCAGGCGTTGGTGATCGGATAGCGCCGCTCGCGGCCGAAGGCGCGGCGCGAGATCTTCGGCCCCGGCGCCGACTGCCGCCGTTTCCATTCGCTGATCCGCACCAGCGCGATCACCCGGTCGACGACCTCGGCATCGAAGCCCTGGGCGATGATCTCCTCGCGCGCCAGCGCCTCGTCCACGTGCGCGCCGAGGATCGCGTCGAGGTCGGCGTAGGGCGGCAGCGAGTCCTGGTCGAGCTGGCCCTCGCGCAGCTCCGCGGTCGGCGGCCGGTCGATCACCGCCTGCGGGATCGCATCCACCTCGCTCTTGGCGTTGCGCCAGCGGCACAGCGCGAATACCTCGGTCTTGTACAGGTCCTTGATCGGCGCGTAGCCGCCGCACATGTCGCCGTAGATGGTGGCGTAGCCGACCGCGTACTCGCTCTTGTTGCCGGTGGTCAGCAGCAGTCCGCCGAACTTGTTGGCCAGCGCCATCAGGATCGCGCCGCGCGTGCGCGACTGCAGGTTCTCCTCGGTGACGTCGGCCTCGGTGCCGGCGAAGACCCCGGCCAGCGCATCCAGGAAGCCCTGGTGCGGCGCCTCGATCGGGATCGTCAGCATGCGCACGCCCAGCGCCGCGGCCTGCTCGTCGGCGAGCTGGTTGCTGAGTTCGGCGGTGTAGCGCGACGGCAGCCGCACCGCGGTGACGTTCCCGCCACCGATCGCATCGGCAGCGATGGCCAGCACCAGCGAGGAGTCGATGCCGCCGGAGAGCCCCAGCAGGGCACGCTTGAAGCCGTTCTTGCCGAGGTAGTCGCGGGTGCCGCGCACGATGGCGCGATAGGCCAGGCTCTCGGCGCTGTCGTCGTCCTCCTCCGGCCACGCCACCGGCGTGAAGCGGCGCGCGTCGCAGTCGAGGTCGGCGACCAGCCAGTGGTCCTCGAAGGCGCGCGCGACCGGGTGCAGGCGGCCGTCGTGGTCGACCAGCATCGAGCCTCCGTCGAACATCAGCTCGTCCTGCCCGCCGACGAGGTTGAGGTAGGCCATCGGCACGCCGGACTCGCGGGTGCGGTTGCAGACCACCTCGGTGCGGCGGCGGTGCTTGCCCCGCTCGTAGGGCGAGGCATTGGGCACCAGCAGCAGCTGGGCGCCGTCGGCGACGGTCTCGGAGGCGTGCTCGCCGTACCACAGGTCCTCGCACACCAGCAGGCCCACGCGCACGCCGGCGACGTCGAAGAGACAGGTGTCGCTGCCGCAGGCGAAATGGCGCTTCTCGTCGAACACGGCGTAGTTCGGCAGCTCGCGCTTGCGGTAGGTCGCCTCGATGCGGCCGTCGCGCAGCACGCTGGCGGCGTTGTAGAGCGCGCTGCCGACCGATTCCGGCCAGCCGACCACGGCGACGATGCCGTGCACGCCCGCGGCGATGGCCTGCAGCGCCTCGGCGCAGTCGGCGAGGAAGCGCGGCCGCGTCAGCAGGTCCTCCGGCGGATAGCCCGACAGCGCGAGCTCGGGGAACACCACCACGTCCGCCCCGTGCGTGTCGCGCGCCTGCGCGATGAACTCGCCGATGCGCTGCGCGTTGCGAGCCACCGCGCCGACGGGAAAATCGAACTGCGCCAGCGCCACGCGCAGCGTCTTGCCCTGCGATTCGCTCACACCTCACCCTCGTGTGCCGTGCCGCGCATGCGGCGATCGGTGGATTGTCGCGCAGGCACGCGAAGACGAGGTCGGCGCGGACTGCCTGCGCCGCAGACGCGGAAAGGGCCGCACGAGGCGGCCCTTCCGGTGCAGCGATGACGCCGGCGCTTACCTGGCGAGGCGCTTGGCGATGGCCTGGCCGAGGTCGCCGGGCGACTTGACCGTGGTCACGCCCGCCTTCTCCAGCGCGGCGAACTTGCCGGCCGCGGTGCCCTGCCCGCCCGAGGCGATCGCGCCGGCGTGGCCCATGCGCTTGCCGGCCGGGGCCGAGGCGCCCGCGATGAAGCCGACCACCGGCTTGGTCACGTACTCGGAGATGAACTCCGCGGCCTCTTCCTCGGCGCTGCCGCCGATCTCGCCGACCATGATGATGCCCTCGGTCTGCGGGTCGTCCTGGAACAGCTGCAGGGCATCGATGAAGTTCATGCCCTGGATCGGGTCGCCGCCGATGCCGATGCAGGTCGACTGGCCGAGGCCGGCGTCGGTGGTCTGCTTGACGGCCTCGTAGGTCAGGGTGCCGGAGCGCGACACGATGCCGATCCTGCCGGGCTGGTGGATGTGGCCCGGCATGATGCCGATCTTGCACTCGCCCGGGGTGATCACGCCGGGGCAGTTCGGCCCGATCAGGACGGTGTCCGGATAGCTGGTGTCGAGGGTGTGCTTGACCCGCATCATGTCGAGCACCGGGATGCCCTCGGTGATGCAGACGATCACGGTGATGCCGGCGTCGGCCGCCTCGAGGATGGCGTCGGCGGCGAACGGCGGCGGGACGTAGATGACCGAAGCGTCGGCGCCGGTCTCGTCGACCGCGTCCTGCACGGTGTCGAAGACCGGCAGGCCGATGTGCTCGCTGCCGCCCTTGCCCGGGGTGACGCCACCGACGACCTTGGTGCCGTACTCGATCATCTGCTCGGCGTGGAAGGTGCCCTGCTGGCCGGTGAAGCCCTGGACGATGACCTTGGTGTCTTTGTTGACCAGAACGCTCATGGAGAACGGATCCTCTCGTGCTTGTCGCGCCGTCGCGCGCGCCGTGCAGGCGGCGCGCGACGGGGGGAATGGGTGATCAGGCGGCGGCGGCGACGGCCTTCCTGGCGCCGTCGTTGATGTCGTCGGCCGGCTGGATGGCGAGGCCGGAGCTGGCGAGGATCTCCTTGCCCTTCTCCACGTTGGTGCCTTCGAGGCGCACGATCACCGGGATCTTGACGCCCACCTCCTTGACCGCCGCGATGATGCCCTCGGCGATCATGTCGCAGCGGACGATGCCGCCGAAGATGTTGACGAAGATCGCCTTGACCTTGTCGCTCGACAGGATGAGCTTGAAGGCCTCGGTGACGCGCTCCTTGGTGGCGCCGCCGCCGACATCGAGGAAGTTGGCCGGCTCGCCGCCTTCCAGCTTGATGACGTCCATGGTGGCCATGGCCAGGCCCGCGCCGTTGACCATGCAGCCGATGTTGCCGTCCATGGTCACGTAGTTGAGGTTGTACTGCGTGGCCAGCACCTCGGCCTCGTCCTCCTGGCGGACGTCGCGCAGCGCCACCAGCTTGGGCTGGCGGAAGTCGGCGTTGTCGTCGGAGTTGACCTTGCCGTCGAGGACGACCAGGTTGCCGGCGGTGTCGATGGCCAGCGGGTTGAGCTCGACCAGGGCGAGGTCGCGCTCGTTGAACAGCTTGAACAGACCCAGCATCAGCTTGGTCAGCTGGCCGGTCTGCTTGGCGTTGAGGCCGAGCGCGAAGCCGAGCTTGCGGCACTGGTAGGGCTGCAGGCCCTGCACGTAGTTCACGTCGAGGTGCTGGATCGCGTCCGGATTGGTGCGCGCGACCTCCTCGATCTCGACGCCGCCCTCGGCCGAGGCGATGAAGCTGACCGACCTGGTGGCGCGGTCGACCAGCATCGACAGGTACAGCTCCTTGGCGATGTCGGAGGCCTCGGTCACCAGCACCACGTCGATCGGCAGCTTGCGGCCGGCGGACTGGTAGGTCTCCATGGTGGTCCCGAGCAGGGCCTTGGCCGCGTCCTGCACCGCATCCAGCGTCTTGCACAGCTTGACGCCGCCGGCCTTGCCGCGGCCGCCGGCGTGGATCTGCGCCTTCACCACCCAGAAGTTCCCGCCCAGCGCCTTGGCGGCGGCGACGGCTTCTTCGGGCGAGCGCGCGACGCGCCCGGCGGGGACAGGGATGCCGTACTCGGCGAAGAGTTCCTTGGCCTGATACTCGTGGAAGTTCATGCGTCACCAGTTGACAGCGAATGGGGAGTGCGGCCTCAGGCCGCGGCGTGACACGGGGCGGGCGCGGCGCGCGGCCCCGGTAGAGCGCCGGATATTCTCGCCCTTCGGCCGGGGCAACGCAAAGCGCTGCGGCGCATCATCGCCGGGCACGGCTCCGGTGCCGACGCGGGCACTGCCTATACTCGTCCTCCCGAGATGGAGCCCGGCGTGGCCGAGACAGCCCTTTCCAGACAGGCCATCGAACCCGGCGAGAGCCGGCTGCGCCGGGAGCTGTACTTCTCGACGCTCTACCGCGTGCTCGAGGCGGGCCTGTTCGTGTTCCTCGCCTACAGCCCGCTGGCCTGGAGCCTGGTCGGCACCCTCCGTACGCCGTGGCTGGCGCACGTGGCCTCCGCCATCTACCTCGCGGTCGCGGCCTGGCTGGTCCTGGCGAGCCGCGGCGAGCGCGTGCACCTGGCGCGGCAGGCCGGGCTCGGGCTGGCCTTCGACATCCTCGCGATCGCCGCCGCGATCCACACCATGGGCGGCCTGGAGAGCGCCGCGGCGCTGATGCTGATGCTCAACGTCGGCGCCGGCGCGCTGCTGATGCCGCTGCGCGCGGGGCTGGTGTTCGCGCTCGTCGCCGCGCTGGCGGTGGCCGGCCAGTACGTCTACGGCTTCGCCACCAATCCCGAATTCGACCGCCCGCTGATCGAGACGGTGATGTTCACCGTCATGTACCTGGCGATCGCGGTGTTCTGCCGCCTGCTCGGCGGGCAGATGCGCGAGGCCGAGGCGCTGGCGCGCCGCCGCGGCGAGGACGTCGCCAACCTCGCCGAGATCAACGAGCTGATCCTCCGGCGCATGCGCACCGGCGTGCTGGTGGTCGACGCCGCGCACCTGGTGCGGGTCGCCAACGAGGCCGGGTGGTCGGCGCTGGGGCATCCGCCCGCGGGCGAGCGCGGGCTCGGCGAGATCGCCCCCGAGCTGTCGCGGCGCCTGTGGCACTGGCGCAACCAGAAGAAGACCGGCGACGGCGCGGTGGTGCTGGCCGACGACGCGCCCGAGGTGATCCCGCGCTTCGCCCACCTGCGGCTCGAGGGCGAGGACCTGTTCCTGGTGTTCCTCGACGACGCCTCGCTGCTGTCGCGGCGGGCCGAGGAGATGACCCTGCGCGCGCTGGGCCGGCTCTCGGCCAGCATCGCCCACGAGATCCGCAACCCGCTGGCCTCGATCAGCTATGCGACGCAGCTGCTGGAGGAATCCGAGAACATGGTCGAGGCCGACCGGCGCCTGCTGGAGATCGTCTACAAGCAGTGCCAGCGCCTCAACGGCATCGTCAGCAACGTGCTCGGCCTGGCCCGCCGCGAGCGCGCGCAGCCGGAGCAGATCGACCTGGTGGCGTTCGTGCAGCGCTTCGTCGCCGACTACCGCGCGGCGCATCCGCAGGAGGCGGCGTTCCTGCAGGCGCGCAGCGAGGTCGGCCACCTCGATGCGCAGGCCGATCCGCGCCAGCTCGAACAGGCGGTGACCTCGCTGGTGTCCAACGCCGTGACCTACGGCCACCTGCCGGGCGAGGCACCACGGGTGACGGTGGCGGTGCGGGCGGACGCCGCCGGCACGCCCCTGCTGGAGGTGATCGACCGCGGCCCCGGCATCGCCATCGCCGTGGTCCAGCGCCTGTTCGAACCCTTCTACACCACCAGCGAGCATGGCACCGGTCTCGGCCTCTATCTCGCGCGCGAGCTGTGCGAGGCCAACCAGTGCC
This sequence comes from Coralloluteibacterium stylophorae, assembly GCF_018122625.2. Taxonomy (GTDB): domain Bacteria; phylum Pseudomonadota; class Gammaproteobacteria; order Xanthomonadales; family Xanthomonadaceae; genus Coralloluteibacterium; species Coralloluteibacterium stylophorae. The sequence goes on from NZ_JAGQFT020000003.1 coordinate 411,758, forward strand.
AGCTCGACTACGAGGCCGTCGCCGGCGGCGGCAGCTGCTTCCGCATCCAGCTGCCCAGGCACCGCGCGCTGCTGGCCTGAGGCGACGAAGCCCTCCGTAGGAGCGGCTTCAGCCGCGACCGGCTCGTGTGGGAGGGGCTTCAGCCCCGACAGACCGGCACCGCAGCGGTCGCGGCTGAAGCCGCTCCTACAAGAGCAATCGGTCCTGCTTCCCCCGTTCCCGCCCCACCACCGCCACCCCATCCCACGCCCGGACCGCGCGCTGACGCACAGCGTCGGAACTGGCCGCAAATGGGCGTTTGGACTAAGGTGGCGGCCTTCGCAGGGGCTTAACGAACGGAGCGGGACGCGTGCGCAGCGCACTGGTGGTCGACGACGAACACGACATCCGCGAACTGCTGGTGCTCACCCTCAGCCGCATGGGCCTGCGCGTCGACACCGCCGCCGACCTGGCCGCCGCGCGCGCGCATCTCGGCGCCAACCGCTACGACCTCTGCCTGACCGACATGCGCCTGCCCGACGGCAACGGCCTGGGCCTGGTCGAGCACATCGCGCAGCGCCATCCCGACCTGCCGGTGGCGATGATCACCGCGCACGGCAACGTCGACGCCGCGGTGCAGGCGCTCAAGGCGGGCGCCTTCGATTTCGTCAGCAAGCCGGTCGACCTCGGCGTGCTGCGCGGCCTGGTCCAGCACGCGCTCGAGCTCAAGGACGAACGCCGTCCCGCACCGCCGCCGGGCAACCGCCTGCTCGGCGAATCCGAGGCGATGCAGCGCCTGCGCGCGACCATCGGCAAGCTCGCGCGCAGCCAGGCGCCGGTCTACATCAGCGGCGAGTCCGGCGTCGGCAAGGAGCTGGTCGCGCGCCTGATCCACGACCAGGGCCCGCGCGCCGGCAACGCCTTCGTCCCGGTCAACTGCGGCGCGATCCCGGCCGAGCTGATGGAGAGCGAGTTCTTCGGCCACAAGAAGGGCAGCTTCACCGGCGCGCACGCGGACAAGGCCGGGCTGTTCCAGACCGCGCACGGCGGCACCCTGTTCCTCGACGAGGTCGCCGAGCTGCCGCTGCACATGCAGGTCAAGCTGCTGCGCGCGATCCAGGAGAAGTCCGTGCGCCCGGTCGGCGCCGCCGCGGAGGCGCCGGTGGACGTGCGCATCCTCTCGGCCACGCACAAGGACCTCGCGCAGCTGGTCGAGGACGGCCGCTTCCGCCACGACCTCTACTACCGCATCAACGTGATCGAGCTGAAGGTGCCGCCGCTGCGCGCGCGCCGCGAGGACGTGCCGCAGATCGCCAACGCCGTGCTCCTGCGCCTGGCCGGCGACGGCGCCCCGGTCGCGACGCTGGCGGCGGACGCGGTCGCCGCGCTGCAGCGCTATCCGTTCCCGGGCAACGTGCGCGAGCTGGAGAACGTCCTCGAGCGTGCGGTGGCGCTGTGCGAGGGCAACCTCATCACCGCCGAGGACCTGCAGCTACCGGTCGCGCGCGAGGCGTCCGACGCGGCCCCGCTGCCGCCCGAAGCGCGCCCGGCCCCCGCCCCGGCGCTGCGCGATCCGAACCGCGTCACCGCCGAGAGCGCGCTGCCGCTGGCGCTCGAGCAGATCGAGCGCGAGGCCATCCTCAAGGCGCTCGAGGAATGCCGCTACAACAAGACCAAGGCCGCGGCCAAGCTCGGCATCACCTTCCGTGCGCTGCGCTACAAGCTGAAGAAGCTCGACATCGAGTAGCGCACCGACGGACCGGGGCCAGGCGCGCGCCGTTGCCGTCGAACCCTCACGTCGCATTCCGCCGCGCGCAGGGATCGTGGCGCCCCCGCCCGGACGCGCATGCAGGCATGGCAGGCTCCTCCTCCGACGCCCCTTCCGACGACCGCGGCAGCCACGCCGCGGCCCGGCTGCCGGGGCTGAGCATCGACAGCTACAACCTCGAACTCTGCGACGGCGACGCGTTCGTCGGCGATCGCGCCAGCCAGAGCGCGTTCCGCGAGCTGCTCGAGGAACGCAGGCGCCACCAGCGCACCGGCGATGCCGATCCCTTCGGCGACACGCCCTCGGCGAAGCTGTCGAAGAAGACCATCGACGAGGTCCTGCGCAGCAGCGACGAGCACGCCGCCCATCTCGTGCACGGCGCGGTCGAGGATTACGCCAGGCGACTGGTCGGGGTGGTGCGGCAGTTCCTCGACAGCGCGCCATGGCGCGGCGTGCAGCACATCGTGTTCGGCGGCGGCATGCAGGAAGGCGCCGCCGGCCGCCTGGCCATCGCGCGCGCGCAGCGGCTCTCGCGCGAGGCGGGCATCGACATCGACTACAGCACGCTGCGCCACGATCCCGACGACGGCGGCCTGCTCGGCTGGGCGCAGCTCGCGCCGGAGGCGACGCTCCGGGCGGGCGAGGCCTTCCTCGCGGTCGACATCGGCGGCACCAACATCCGCTGCGGCATCGTCGCCCACCGTCGCGATGCGACGCCGGACCGCCGGCACGCCGAGGTCATGTGGCGCAACGGCTGGCGCCATGCCGAGGACCGCCCGGTGCGCGACGAGGCGGTGATGGAGCTGGCCGGCATGCTCAACGGCCTGGTCGCGCAGGCGCGCACCACCGGCATCCGCCTCGCGCCCTTCGTCGGCATCGCCTGCCCCGGCGCGATCCGCGCCGACGGCGGCATCGCGCGCGGCGGCCAGAACCTGCCGGGCGACTGGGAGGCCGACGGCTTCAACCTGCCGCGCGCGCTGCGCGAGCGCCTCGACCGCATCGACGGGAGCGACGTCCAGGTCGTCATGCACAACGACGCGGTGGTCCAGGGCCTGAGCGAGCGCGCGCGGATGCGGCGGCTGCGGCGCTGGGGCGTGCTGACCATCGGCACCGGGCTCGGCAACGCCAGCTACACCAACCTGCGGCCGGCGGACGACGGGAACGCCGCAGACGGGGCCTGATGCGGGCGCGGCCCGCGCCTAGCGCGCCCGCACCGTCGGCTCCGCTGCGGACGCCACGCGGCGCACCCCGCCCGGCGCCAGCGGGCCGCGCCCGCCGGGGCAGGACAGCGGCACGGCGCTGCGGTTGTCGGCCGCGGCGGCGATCTCGAGGTCGCCGTCCTCGTACGTGATCCGCAGCCGGCAGCCGCGGTAGGCCACCGGCACCGACACGCGCCCCAGGTCCAGTGGCGGCGCCGGTTCGACGCACAGCCCGGCGCGTTCGGCACGGATGCCCAGGTAGTGCCGCTGCAGGATGTCGAGCAGGGCGCCCTTGGCGCCCAGGTGCAGGCCCTTCTCGGTGCCGTGGTTGCCGGCCTTCCCGTCGGGATGCAACGCCTGCCTGAACAGGCGCGCCGACAGCGCCGGGTCCAGGCGGGTGAAGGCGCCGGCGTAGACCAGGTCGGAGAGGCTGGAATCGTGCAGGGTGCGCTCGAAGTCGTGGCGCAGCGTCGCCCGCAGCTGGGCGCGGGTCAGGCCGTAGCCCATGTCGGCGACCAGTTCGAGCAGCTCGGCCTCCGGCAGCAGGTAGGCCAGCATCGCCGTGTCGGCCTGCTTGAGCACCTGGAAGTCGTTGATGTCGCCACCCCGCGCATCGAGCACGTGGTCGATGCGCTGGCCACCGCACTCGCGCTCGAATGCCTCGATCTGCATCCGTTCGAGGCGGTCGAAGCCCGCGAACGGCGCCAGCACCCCGTCGTCCAGGAACACCAGGCGCAGCCGCCGCGCGATGCGCGCCCAGCGCGCGGGCTCGTCCGCGCCGAGGCCGATGCGGCGGGCGAGCGCGGCGCGCGCCGGCGGCGCCAGCATGTCGAGGGCGTCGCCGGCGCGGCGCAGCGTCCAGGCGGCCATGACGTTGGTGTAGCTGTTGTTGTCGACGCCCGCCCGGCGCGTGACCGGGTGCAGCGTGTGGTACTCGTCGGGCCCGACCACGCCGCGGATGTCGTAGCGGTCGTCGGCTGCGTCGTGCTCCGCGATCGAGGCCCAGAAGCGGGCGATCTCCACCAGCAGCTCCGCGCCCTCGTCGGCGAGCCAGGCGAGGTCGCCGGTGGCCAGCACGTCGTGCCAGGCGTCGTAGGCGATCGCCGCGTTGACGTGGCGCTGCAGGCAGGTGCGGTCGGGCATCCAGCGTCCGTTGACGGGGTTGCGCTGGAAGCGCGGGGTGACCTCGCGGCCGCCGTGGGCGCTGCGCCAGGGGAACATCGCGCCCGCATGCCCGGCCGCGCGCGCCGCGTCGCGCGCGGCGTCCAAGCGCCGATGGCGATAGGCCAGTCCGCCGCGCACCACCTCCGGCGCCTGTAGGCCGAGGCCGCGCAGCGACAGCGTCGCGTCCCAGAAGATCTGGCCGTGGTAGGCCTCCTGCCAACCGCGCGCCGGCACGCCGGCATCGCAGCCGTGCGCCCGCGGCGGCGCGGTCTGCAGCAGGTGCGACTGCGCGATGGCGATCGGGCACCGCAGCGCGCCGTCGACGTCGATCCGGACCTGGTCCCACAGCCGCGTCCAGGCCGCCGCGTGCGCGCTGCACAGCCGGCCGAAGTCCGGCGCGCGCCGCAGTGCCGCACAGGCCGCATCCACCACCGTTGCCGTGCCACGCGACGCGGCGACGACCGCGGCGGTCCTGGCGATCGTGATGCCGCGGCCGGCGCCGGCGGGCACGCGCAGGCATTGCCGCAGCAGGTCGCCGTCGCGCCCGGCGTCCGCCGGGAGCTCCCCGCCGTCGAGCAGGCTGCGCACGACGATGGCCACCTCCATCCCGATCCCGCGGGTGCGCAGGTGCGCGAGCTGGGCGCCGGCATGCGGCTCCAGGGCCAGCAGCTCGAAGGCGCGGGGATCGTAGCCGTCGTCGCGCGCGACCAGGGTGTTGGCCACGCCCGCGTCCATGCCGACCTCGACCTCGAGCTCGCCGCTCCAGTCCAGCGGCGTCACCTCCAGGCACAGTGCGGCGATCTCGACCTGCGCCAGGCTGACCAGGCGCGTCTCCTGCAGCCGGGTGCGCCGACCCTCCGCGTCGACCAGCACCAGCGAGCGCCGCACCACGCCCGCGCGCACGTCGAGCGCCTGGCGGTAGTCGCGCACCTGGGCGTGCTCCGCGCACAGCGGCCGCTCGGCCCCGGCGATGCGCAGGCGCACCTGGGTCCAGTCGGGCAGGCGCGCGAGCGACTCGATGTCTATCGCCTCGCCCGCGGCCTCGCCCCGCAGGCGTGCGTAGGCGCCGGCGTGATAGGTGCCGGGATAGTGCGCAGCGCCGCTGCCCTCGGCCGGGCTCCCGCGCACCAGCAGCATGCCGTTGCCCAGCGCGAACAGCGACTCGCGGCGGCGCTGGTCGGCGGGCTCGTAGCGGTCGAACGCCAGCTCCAGCGGCGCGCTGGCGGCGGGCTCAGGCGGAGGAATCTGCGGCATGCGTGCGCACGTCGAGTCGCGGAAGCAGCGCGCCGATGCGGTCGCGGTCGGGATACGAGGGCTGCGAGCCGTAGGCGGTGGCCGCCAGCGCCGCCGCCGCCACCGCGAACACGACCGCCTCGGCATCCTCGCGCCCTTCGAGCAGGGCCACCGCCAGGGCGCCGGCGAAGGCGTCGCCGGCGCCGGTGCTGTCGACCGTCTCCACCCCCGGCGACCCGACCGCATGCACGCGTCCGCCGCAAACGAACACGCAGCCACCGTCGGTGCGCTTGACGCAGGCCAGGCGCACGCCGGCGTCGGCCAGCGTGCGCGCCGCGCGCACGGCATCCGCGTCGCTCTCGACCGCGATGCCGGTGACCACCCCGGCTTCGCCGGGATTGGCGGTGATCGCGTACACCCGGTCGAGCAGCGCCGTGTCGACGCGCGTCGCCGAGGACGGGTCGAGCACCACGCGCAGGCCGGCCTCGTGCGCGGCGTCGAGCGCCTGCGCCACGACCTCCTGCGGAATCTCGCAGTCGAGCGCCAGCACCGAGCCGCGCGGCGCCCGCGCGATCCGGTCGAGCAGGTCGCGCACCGCCGCATCGTCCCAGCGATCGTTGGCGTTGAGCGCGAGCACGATGTTCTTCTCGCCATCCGGCGGCACCGCGATCATCGATACCGCGGTGGCGCTGCCAACGGCCACCGACACCCCGTCGACGTCCACGCCGGCCGTGCGCAGCGGATCGAGCGCCTGCGCGGCCAGGTCGTCGTCGCCGACGCGCCCGACCAGCTGCGCCGCGACACCGAGCCGGCGTGCGATGAAGGCGCGGTTGGCCGCCTTGCCGCCGCTCAGCCGCAGGAAGTCCGAGGCGAGCAGGGTCTGCCCCGGCTCCAGCGCCGCTTCCACGCGCACCTGAAAATCGGCATTGATGCTGCCCAGGGACAGGATCAGCGGCTCATCCACGCATCGACCTCTTCTCGCGACGACAGCTGCGCCGGCGCGCAGCACCCGGAGTCTCGCGACGCCACGTGGTCCGCGCCGTGAACGCCCCGGAATCATCCTCGTGCAGGAGTGGCTTCAGCCGTGGCCGGGGCGCGCTTCGAGGCCCTGTGGGAGGGGCTTCAGCCCCGACTGCGCCTCCGCGCCGATGCAAACCTCCGTCGCGGCTGAAGCCGCTCCCACAAAGACATTCCCTCTGTAGGAGCGGCTTCAGCCGCGACCGGGCCGCACTCCCAGGCGACGCTGGTCGCGGCTGAAGCCGCTCCTTGTATCTCGACAGCGCCCCGATGAAGGGGCACTGTCCCCGACCGATCATCGGGGGAGGGTGGGACGCCCGAGCCGCTCCTGAAGCCATCGAGCTTGCATCGTAGA
>NZ_JAGQFT020000004.1 GCF_018122625.2 Coralloluteibacterium stylophorae
CCGGCTTCCGCCTGCTTGATGAAGCCGATGATCTGTTCGGTGGTGAAGCGACTCTTGCGCATGTCCGTCCTCTTGGATGACGGACTCTACCTAGCTTCGGCTGGTACGGCTCAGTGGGGGCAGGTCAGCCGGAATCAGATCAGATTCCGAACCACACACCTGCAATCAGATCATCTTTTAATGAACGCCTCGAATCCGAGAGAATGAGCAGCTCGGAAACAAATGCCCGAAAAGATTAACCCCGAAACGCGATCTCGAATGATGTCAGGAATTCGAGGCTCCAACACGAAGCCCGAGCTCCTGATCAGATCCGGATTGCATGCTGCAGGCTTCCGCTTCCGACTGCATGCTCGTGCGTTGCCAGGCAGGCCTGACTTGGTGCTGCCACGGTGGCGGGTTGCGGTGTTCGCCCACGGGTGCTTCTGGCACGGACACAAGGGCTGCGGCTATTTCCGCATCCCCAAGACGCGGACCGAGTTCTGGACCGAGAAGATCGCGGCCAACGCGAGACGCGACGAGATGGCCATACAAGCGCTGCACGCGCTCAAATGGCGGATTGCAGTCGTGTGGGAATGCGCGCTGCGCCAAGCCCCAGAACAGACCCTTGCTGAGCTGGCAGGGTTCATCAGATCAGATCGGAGCTACATCGAGATCCGTGAGCTGAAATAGTCAGTTCAGAAGCCTGTGCACGATGCCGGCGATCTGATGCCCGAGCCAAGGCGGCACCGCATTGCCCACCTGCCTGCGTTGAGCGCCTCCAGGCCCTTCGAAGAAGAAGTTGTCGGGGAAGGTCTGTAGCCGCGCGGCCTCACGGACTGTGAGGCTGCGCATCTGCGATGGATCCGGATGGATGAAGTAGTGTCCGTCCTTCGCCAGATGACTGGTGATCGTGGACGAGGGCGCGTTCCACCTCTGCGCCTTGAAGCGGTCAATGAAATGGTTGCTCGCGGACCAGTTCTTGTGGTTCGGGTACAGCCTTTCCGGGAACTCTAGGGCGCCTCTAGGGGAGCGGTCGTGCGCCGCCGCGAAGGCAGACACGTAAGCATAGCGCAGGAGGTCACTCGCCATATGCGCCCGCGTCTCGTGCTGGAGGATCCCATCCATCCGCGGGTCTTCCATTAACTGTCGGAGATGGGCCGGGAGGTTGGTCGCCTTCGCACAGGGGAGCCAGCGAGCGCCCGTTGTCAGCTCGCCGCCGGTCCAAGCTGCTGCGGCCGATTCGCGCAGACATGCGGCCGTGCCGCTGTCTACCTTTTCGGCGATGCTGACGCATTCATCGAGACTGCGAACGGAAAAGTCTCTCCAGGAGGAAATGATGTCACCGGTCAGGGAGCTTCTGACCTTCGGCAGAGCAGCAACCACATCGCGCAGCGCAACATCAGGCAGCCCCTCCTCGAGAGGTACCAGGGATTTGCCGACATCCTCAAGAACGCCAAGCAGGATCACACGGTGACGCTTCTGCGGCATCCCCAGCAGCTCGCTGCGGACGATGAAGTCGCTTGGCTGCCACGCGTGGTTTGGCCGCTGGACGATAGGCTCGATGCGGTAGCGCGGTCCATCCGCGCCGCCCGGCCGCTCCAGCTGCTCAAAGATTTCCCGGAAGATGTGTGCCCCTCCCACTCGGGAGGACAGGATGCCTTTCACATTCTCGAGGACGAAGGCTGCTGGCCTGTGCCTTGCGAGGATGTGCAGGTAATGCTGGTACAGGAAGTGTCGGCCATCGGTTTCAGGCAGGTATCCAGCAATACCGCGGTTGCGGGCCCGCCCCACCAATGAGAACGCCTGACATGGCGGCCCCCCGACAAGCACCCACGGCTGCCCCTGGCGTGCAGCTTGCCGCGCCACATGCTCGATGCGCTGGTCGAGGTAGCGGTCGTGATCCGGCCGCCCCAGTTCAACCTGACATACGCGCTGATCAGCCGCCTTCCACAGGTGCTCGGTTTTTCCGCACCAAGGGGCGGCGCGCGCGCCTTGCACGTAGTCGTAGTAGCTGGCCGGCGCCTCGCCGGAGGGAAAGCTCCGGAAAAACGCGCGCGTACGCAGCGTCTGCACTGCGTGCCGGTCCATCTCGGCCGAGAGCGCAACGTGGAAGCGCCCACCACCCCGGTAAGCCTCGAAGCCTTCTCCCAGCCCTCCCGCTCCCGCGAAGATGTCCACAACAGGAATCGGGTGATCGGGCTTCACGGGTTGTACACAGCGTCGAGGGGCGCCAGGATCGCAGGCGGTGAGCCCACTGTCAAAGGTCGTCGTCTCACGGGCCGCGACAGAACTACGGATCATGGGGCACCGTGGGCATGGTGGCCGACGAGCAGCGCAGCCACGCTGGATCCACGCTTCGAGATCTCAGGACGTGGACCGCGGATGACTGCGGCAGGGGGAAGGGATGACGGAAGAAGTACAGGGGCAGCTGACGTTGCGGCCGAGCGCAGCGCGTCTGCTGGAGTCAATGCGCGATATCGGCTACTCGTTCGAGAGCGCGCTGGCCGACATCGTCGACAACAGCATCTCCGCCGGAGCCACACGGATAGAGATCGCAAACGATGTCCACGCCGATGCCGGACCGTACCTGGCCGTGCTCGACAACGGGCGGGGGATGACGACCGACGCCCTCACGGCTGCCATGCAGCACGGCAGCAGAAGCCCCCGGGAGACACGTGAGGCGGGAGACCTTGGCCGGTTTGGCCTCGGCATGAAGACGGCCTCGTTCTCACAGTGCCGACGGGTGACTGTCGTATCCCGTTCCGGAGGTCGCCTCGCAGCACGGTGCTGGGATCTTGACCTGGTCGTCGAGAAGGACGACTGGATCCTGCGGGTCCTGGACGATGGGGAAATCGGCAAGCTGCCACTCGTGGACCGGATCGGCGCCTGCGGGACACTCGTGCTGTGGCAGAAACTGGACCGCCTCGACGCGCTGGGAGATCAGGACGACCAGCTCTACGCCGCGCTGAACCAGATGTTCGGTCTGGCGCGACCCCATCTCGCCCTGACCTTCCACCGCTTCATCGCACCGGAGCCGGGAGAAGGCAGCCGGGCGGTCACCATGACGATCAATGGCGCGCAGGTGGAAGCCCTTGACCCCTTCGCCCGCCTGATGACTCCGCGCTCTGACGCGCATGCAGTGGAAGTGGTTCGCATGGACCAAGGCGACATCGTCGTCCAGGCGTTCACCCTCCCGCACCACCAGCGGCTGAAGACCGCGCAGCTGCAGGCGCTGGAACTTGGATCCAGCCTTGTGGAAACGCAGGGGCTGTATGTCTATCGCGCGAGACGGCTGATCGCCGGCGGCACCTGGCTAGGGCTCGCACGACGGGCGGAGCTTACCAAGCTGCTGCGCGTGCGCGTGGACGTGCCGACTTCACTCGACGCCGAATGGAGCGTCGACGTCAGGAAGTCACGCGTCCGACCGCCTGCTGCCGTAAGGGCAAAGCTACGGCCACTGGTCGAGAGGATGACCGAGACCGCGCGCCGGCCCTATACCTACCGCGGCACCAGGCAGGCAGCGGCGTCGGGGCTTCCCCTCTGGGAGCGTGTCGAGGAGCGTGGCACGCTGCGCTACGAGGTGCGCCGCGATCATCCGATGATCGAGGCACTGCAGAAGGCCGCAGGAGCGCAGACGAGTGTCGACGCCGTGCTGCTCGCAATCGAGTCCACGCTTCCGCTCGAATCACTCTTCTCGGATGTCGCCGGCACGCCGCAGGCGCTGCGTCAGAGCGCGATGGCCCATGACGAACTCCAGAAGCTCCTCGCCGCATTCGTCGAAGCGATGGCGCCTGGCAAGGACACACTGCCGTCGTCCATTGCGGAGGCCATCCTCGCCACTCCCGTCTTCGCGGGCCAACCATCCGCACGCGCCGTACTCGCCGGCCTGCGCCACATCGAAAACTGAGGACTGTTGATGACGCATCAGCAACTGCTGGGTCTTGCTCGCACGGCCATGGTGGGACGCGCCGCCCAGACTCCAGCCGAGATCCTCGAGGTGGTGCGAACTCTCGCCGCACTTCCCTTCATGGATCCTGCGCCAGCGGAAGACGACATCGCCGAAGCAGCTCAGCAACTCGAACGTGAGTTCGAGGTCATGCTGGGGCCCGCGCACACCATCCAAGCGAGCGGGCATCGACCATGGCTGCGCGGCCGCGCGCACGAAATCAAGTTCCGCTACTGGCAGCGCTACCGCCACTTCCTCATCGCGGGCGGCATGGCCGAACGTGTCATCAACACCGTCGCCGACGTTACCGACACCATCGTCGATCTTGCCGGCGATCCGACGACAGAGGGCAAGTGGTCGCGCCGCGGGCTGGTCGTCGGCCACGTCCAGAGCGGCAAGACGGCGAACTACCTCGGCGTCATCAACAAGGCCGCGGATGCCGGATACCGTGTGGTCATCCTGATCGCAGGTGTGCACAACAACCTGCGCTCCCAGACGCAGGAGCGTGTCGATCAAGGCTTCGTGGGCCGTGACAGCGACCAGATCCTGAGCCGTCAGGCCAATGTGGATCGTGTCGGCGTCGGCCTTATCAATCCCGGCTTCACCGCCACCGCCTACACGAGTCGCGCCCACGATTTCAGCCGTGCAAAGGCGGAGAGCCTCGGCAACCCGCTTCAGAACAGCGCCGAACCGGTCATCCTCGTCATCAAGAAGAACCCATCGATCCTCAACAACCTGATCGACTGGATCCGTGGCACGAGCGCGTCGCAGGGGGGACTTACGCTTCCGATGCTCGTGATCGACGACGAGGCCGACAATGCGTCCGTCGACACCTCCAAGGACCCCGAAGCACCCCGCACCATCAACCGGCTGATCCGTGCGCTTCTGAGTCTCTCGACCCGAAACGCCTACATCGGCTACACCGCCACCCCCTTTGCCAACATCTTCATCGATCCGGAAACGGAGAACACAGACCAGGGGAAGGACCTCTTCCCGCGGGACTTCATCGTCGGTCTGGATGCACCTTCGAACTACGTCGGCGCGCACGAGTTCTTTCTCTCAGATGATGCGGAACAGCTTACGGTTGACCTGACGGACACCGAGAAGTGGTTGCCCGTCAAGCACAAGATCGACTGGCGCGTGGACGGCCTGCACCCAAGCCTCATTGAAGCCATCGACTGCTTTGTCGTCTCCAAGGCGATCCGGATCCTGCGGGGACAGGGCAACCGGCATCACTCCATGCTGGTCAATGTCTCCCGCTTCACGCGCGTGCAGGGCGATGTTGCGCGAGAGATATCCCAGCACCTCGTCGGGATGCAGGCCGCGATCCAGAACCGACACGCGATGCAGACGGAGGCGGCCCTGCGCGATCCCTTCCTGCGGTCGCTCTACGACACATGGCAGAAACACTACGCCGGCGGCAAGGAACAATGGGTCGACATCCAGCGCGAGCTGCACCGCGCTGCAGCCAGCATGTCGGTCGTTGAGATAAATGCTTCGAGAGGCTCGGGTAAGCTCGACTACCGAGCCCATGCCGACACGGGCCTCAATGTCATCGCAGTGGGCGGCAACTCGCTCTCACGCGGCTTCACCCTGGAGGGGCTGACGGTCAGCTACTTCCTCCGGAACACGCAGATGTACGACACGCTCCTTCAGATGGGGCGCTGGTTCGGATATCGGGATGGCTTCAAGGATCTCTGCCGTCTCTTTCTGCATCCCGACGCAAGCGACTGGTACGGATTCATTGCCGAAGCAACCGAAGAGCTTCGCGACGAGATACGAAGGATGGAATTGAGCGGGCTTACTCCGATGGACTTCGGGCTGGCCGTGCGGAGCCATCCAGGGGCACTGATGGTCACCGCCCGCGACAAGATGCGGAACACGGAGCAGATCGTTCGCGAGGTGGGGCTCGCCGGGAAGCTTGTCGAGACGTCCGTACTCATCGCTTCGGAAGCGGCACGGGTTCGGAACATCGGCGCTCTTGAGCATCTTGTTGAGCGGATGCTCGGTGAGCACGGGCCACCGGAAGCGGTCGAGCCCACCGCCATCCTTACGAATCACCTGTTCCGGAATGTAAGCGCCGATAACGTACTCGACCTCATCGCCTCGTTCGGGACACATCCAGGTCAGCTTGAGATGCAGCCGACGCCTCTGAGCAACTACATCCGTGATCGCGGCCTTGGGCAGTGGGATGTGGTGCTCGTGTCCAGCTCACGCGCCAAGGCCGAGACCGGTGACGTCATGGATGTCCACGGGCTGGCAGTCGGGCTACAGGAGCGGGTTGTCGAGGTAAGGCCCAGTGGACGCTTCGAGAACGCCCTGCTCGTATCCGGGACGAAGCGCCGCGTTGCATCCCGCGGTGTGGAGAAGATCGGCCTGTCGGAAGAGGAGATCCACGCAGCACGCGCCGCGCACGGCGAGTCAAAGAAGAACATTCCGGATCATCTGTTCCGGGAGCAGCGGAGCCGCCCTCTTCTGATGCTCCATCTCCTTAGGACGAAAGATGACAAGGGTGCACCTGGTAACGTCCATGCAGCCTACGGCCTGAGTTTCCCGGGACTTTCAGCCGGAGAGAAGGAAAAGCTGGTGCTCTATACCGCCAATCTCATCGCGTATCGGGAGCTCTACGGTACGAGGGAAGATGAAGAGGACGATGAGGACGCAGCGGCCAATGCGTGACGATCCCTGGGCGGGACTAGGTCCCACGCCGCAGCAGATCATCGGGAACCGGGTCGGCGGACAGCATGCCCTCTCGATCTACTGGGTCCGCAGCCCGGATGGCTCGCCCGGACTTCTGCTGCGCGGCATCGACCGAGGTGCGGTTCCGTCTGCGCTTCCGCGCCCTCGAGGGCTCGCGATCGCGGTCAGCGCTCCCGGCGAGCAGCCGGCGGAAGCAGGGCTCTATCTGCAATCCCGGGCGGAACAGGAAGTCTTCGTAGCCCTTTGCAGGGACGTCATCTCCTACTCGTCGAAAGACGCAACACCTCGCGGAGCGACGTCGCTCGCTTTTCGCCGGATCGAGCACTGGCATTCGCTCCTCAACCGGCGCGCGCCCGAGGAGATGGGGCCTCAGGAAGTCCGCGGCCTGATCGGCGAACTCTGGGTGCTGCTTCGCCTCTCGGACGCGATAGGCATGGCAGCTGCCCTGCAATCGTGGGTTGCACCCGACGACCATCCGCAGGATTTCGCCACGGGCGGTGGCGTCGTCGAGGTCAAGACCCGACTGGCCGGCTCAAGACCGCATGCCCGCATCTCCTCGCTTGAGCAGCTGGAAGAGAGCGCACTGCCGCTTCATCTCCTTGTGGTGGAACTGGCACCAGGCAGCAACCCCTCGGCCTTCTCCCTGAACGAGATCGCGCAGCGCGTTCTCGATGTCGCGGAGGAATATGGCCCGGACACGCGCGACGCCGCTGCACTGGCGCTCCTCCGTCGAGGACACGTCGAGAAGGACGCCTACGATGTGGATAGATACACCACCTCCGGCGCGCGGTTGTTCCGGGTTGACGGCACCTTCCCGCGCCTGACGAGATCCCGCACCGACCGTCGCATCCACGCCGCGCAGTACACGCTGGATCTCACTGCACTTGATCCGTTCGAGTGCCCGCTCAACACCGTTCTTCCGCAGCAGGGAGCGTAGTCAACATCATGGATGAGGAGATTGCGCAGTACCGGGACGCTCTGCTCAGCGAGATACAGGCGGACGCCCAGGCGGGCGGCGACTACCTGAGCACGCGGTTCATCGACCGGGTCTGTCAGGTGCTCGAGGCAGGCGAAGAGTTCGTCGAGTACCACGTGTGTCGCGGCCATACCACCAGCCGGCGAGGCGGCCACATCCAGATCGACGCCTACAGCTTCTCGCCCAACGACGGCGTCCTGAACCTGATCGTCTGCGACTTCTCGGGCGAAGCGGCACCGCGGCCTTTGGCCACCGACGAAGTCCGCCGCGTCGCCCAAGGTGGCTTCCGCTTTCTGGAGGGAAGCGTACATGACGCCATAGCAGACCTCTGGGACGAGAGCCATCCTGTGCATGCGCTTTCCCGCGAAGTCTTCTCGATCGCGTCCTCGGACGAGATGACGAAGGCCTGCATATACGTCATTTCCGATCGCCTGGCGGGGGCGACACTTGGCAGGATGCCGGAGTTCTCCCTGGGCACGAAGGACGTGGAGCTTCATCTGTGGGACGTCGCCCGTCTTGCGCGCGTCGAGGCATCCACCAAGGGCCGCGAGGACATCATCATCAATTTCCTGGGCGAGTACGGATGCGGCATCCCTGCACTCCCTGCCGGGCTCGACGGCGCCGCAAGGTACGACTCCTACATGTGCGTCATGCCCGGCAGCATCCTCGCCAGTCTGTATGACCGGTTCGGCGGCCGCATTCTTGAGCAGAACGTTCGTGCGTTCCTTGGCGACAACCGGAAGGTCAACAAGGGGATCCGGGACACACTGCGCTCGCAGCCCGAGATGTTCTTCGCCTTCAACAACGGTCTCACCGTGACGGTTTCCGACCTGAACACGAACATCCACGAGTTCGGGCACACCGAGATCATCAGGGCGAAGGGACTGCAGATCGTCAATGGCGGTCAGACCACGGCGTCCCTGTATTGGGCAAAGAAGGCCGGGGTCGACCTCTCCCAGGTGTACGTGCAGATGAAGCTGTCCCGCCTTCCCGAGGAGGGTTTCGAAGACGCGGTCCACGACATCGCGCGATTCGCGAACGCCCAGAATGCCGTCTCCGCTTCGGATCTCTTCGCAGGGCATCCCTACTTCAAGCGGCTCGAGGCGATCTCCCGACAGACCATCGCGCCTCCTGCGAGGCCGGGGGAAGTCGGGGGCTTCTGGTACTTCGAGCGCACGACAGGCAGCTACAAGGTAGAGCTCAAGCGCAAGGTTGGGCTGGCAGCCAAGACATGGCAGCTGGTCAACCCGAAGAAGCAGCTCCTCACCAAGACCGATGTCGCCCGCTACGACACCACCTTCGAGGGGCTGCCCCACATCGTCAGCTCCGGAGCCCAGAAGAACGTCGCCGCATTCGGAAAGCTGATCACCCAGGCGTGGGGAATCGATCCGGCCATGTTTGACGTCACCTACTTCCGGAGGTTGGTCGGGCGGGCCATCATCACGCGTGCTGTGGACGGCGCGATACCTGCGCAGAGCTGGTACCCCGGCTCCATCGTGCGCCCCCTATCCAGCTACACGCTTGCATTGATGAGCTCGCGGCTGCAGTCCGCCGGTCTGCAGCCGGATTACGACGAAATCTGGCGTACGCAGCGAGCACCCGCAGCTTTCATGGAAGAGGCCATGCGCGTTGCCCGGCTTGTCCTGCCCCTGCTCATGGACATCCCCGAGGAGCAGGTTCGAAATCGTCTTGTGACCGAGTGGGTCAAGAAGGAGGCCTGCTGGCTTCGCGTCGAGGGCAGCGACCTTGAACTGACCCAAGACTTCCTGGCTACAACCATGCCTGCCGCCGCGGGCACACGCCGTCGCCCTGTAGCGTGGAAGGACCGCGCACAACAGCTATGGCGGGACGGCACTTGGAAGCGACTTCACGACTGGAACCGGCTGGAAACGCGATTGACAGCTGGCGAGGCGGAGATTGTCGAGTGGGCCGCAGTCGCGTCCAGTTTCGCTCCGAAGGGCTTCCGGCTTCTCAAGCTGGAAGAGGCGATGAAGCACGCCACGCAGGAGGGCTTCGTCTGACCGAGGGAGCTCTTGAGGACTTGGCAGCTCGTGCACCAGCCTTCAGCCAAGGGCTTTCCGCAGCTGAGCTTCATGGCGTCTAAGGCAAATTGGCCACTATGCTCGTGCATTCCAATCGAAGACGACGCGATTGAGGCACCTGCAAATTTCACTGCTGAAAAAGTAATCGCTGGGTGAGCAGCACTCGCCGGGACGAAAAGCTCAACCCCGTCGTCCGAGGTTCGCGTTACCCCGACGTCAATCGCTTGGTGAGATGAGGAAAATCTTGAGCTCACAATCCAACGTCGAACCCGGCAAGTGGACGCAACTTCCGCCTGTAGCAGGGATGATTAGAGCTCTCGATGCTCTTAAGATACCTGACGCCATGCACCGCGCCAGAATCATTTACTCCCGCGTGGGCGACTGGCTGATCCGAGCTGCCGTAGTCGCAGCCGGACTTGTGGCGCTTATGGTGCTGCTGGCGTTGCTTGGCATGATCGATAAAGAGAGCCTGCGTACGCCCGCGACCATATGCTACATAGGGATCCTTCTGTTATCCCTGTCTTGGCTCGCTGTCGAGGTTGTTCAGCTTCTTCATTTAGATCGCCGCCATCTGATGAGGCCGATCGAGACCATATCTGAGCGTATCGAAGCACAGGCCAAAGAAGATGACCAGTTCATCGGTAAATTGGCGTCTATCCCAGCACAGAAACTCCGGGAGTGCCGCGCGAGGATCGAGTATCAGATCGGCAACATCGCGCAGCGCGCGACCGCAGTTGCGGCCATCGTGTCTGTCCTGGGCCTTCTTCCCAAGGCCTTCCCGATCTTCTCTGAGCAGACCTCCTTGGGCAGCCTGAGCTTGCAACATATCGCAGCATCGATGGCAGTCGGCGCTGGCGTGGGCGTTGTAGTTTTCTCACTAGCCAAGCCCAAGCTCGCCCGCTTGGCCTTCGTCCTGAAGCTGGCGGAAGATCGGCTCGGCGAGGCTGCAAGTAGCCCCCCGCTCGCCCGTATCAATTGAAGCAGCCGCTATCGATCAATCAAAGCCTCTTCCGCAACATGGCCATTACTAGAAAGTTCGAGCGCGACATCGACCTGCTTCTGGCAGAGGAGTTCCTGGTCAATCCAGACTTCGCCTCGTGGTTCCGCTCCCGCACGCGCTTCGCTGCGGAGTCGACGGCGCAGGTCGTCGATGTGGACGTGTCCAAGGCCACGGCTGAGGGCGAGTCCGATCTCATCGTGTACTACCAGCGGCCAGACGGTTCCCGCTTCGCGATCTTCATCGAAGACAAGATCGGTGCTCTCCTGCAGCCGAGCCAGGCAGATCGATATGTGGCGCGGGCGGCGCGGATGGCGGGCAGCGGCTACATCGACGGCGCCGACTTCGTCCTGTGCGCCCCGAGCTCGTACATCGAAGTGTGTTCGCCAGAAGCGATCGCGGCGTTCCGGGTACGCGTGACCTACGAGGAGCTGGCGACCGCCATCGAGTCCGACGGCACTTCGCCCCGTGCCCGCTACCGCGCAAGCTTCCTGCGCGAGGCACTCGCGAAGCCGAAGAGCCAGTGGCAGAAGCAGGTCGACGAGGAGACCGACGCCTTCTGGATGTCGGCCTACGACCTCGCGTCACGGCACTACCCCATCCTCGAGATGCGGAAGAAGAGCTTCACCAAGGGCCAGACCTGGGTGTCATTTCGACCGCACGATTTCCCGACCATGCCGCGGAGGGTCGAGGTGGCCTACAAGGGCGGCTGGGGCTTCGTCGACCTCGCTTTCAGCAGCACGACCGCACACCGGATGCACGAGCTACTCAGCAGTCCGCTACCCGACGACATGACGCTGCACCAGACCGGCAAAAGCGCCTCGATCCGAATCACGGTGCCCGAGTTCGTGATCACCGAGGGGTGGGAGTGCTGCAAAGACGCAATCACTGCCGGCTTCGAAGCTGCTTCCCGGCTCATCGCCTATTTCCGTGAGCACCGATCGTCTCTGCTCGAAGCGGCGGATGCTGCGCGCCAAGTGGCTTAGCTGGCGGTCCGGCTCCCCGCACGCCTCCCACGGCGGAGCTACCGGGCCTAGTCCTTCTTGACCCGCGCCTTCAGCTGTTTCACTAGCTTCCGCTGCTCCGTGAGGGGGAGCCGCGCGATGGCGACGATCGCTTCCGCAATCTCGTCCGTCTCTGCGTACAGCGCTGCCAGCGGCATGCCCAGCGCGTCCGCGAGCTTCTTCGCCGTACGCAGGTCGCACTCGTTGACGCCCCGCTCGTAGCGGTTGATCCGCGTGCGGGCCACGTCAGCGACGATCCCGGCCGCGACGCCCAGCGCTTCCTGTGTCAGGTCGGCCGCCTTTCGGGCAGCACGCAGACGGTTCGCGAAGATGAGGCGGGCGTCTTCCAATTCCTTGCCGCACGAATAGGAGGTTGCCCGTCAGCATGCCGCCTTGCGCCCGTTTCGTCTGTTACTGTATAAGTAACACAGGCGCTTGGGGAGCATCAACGGTCGCGCCTTCCATCCCGCGTTCTCTAACTCGGTTGCGCCACCCAGCCCGGGCAATCGACCCCGCAAGGCTCGTTGGTGACATCCGCCACTGGCCGGCCGGGACGCGCCGGCCGTTTGATCGGAGGCATTACATGCTGAACGACAAGGCTGTTGTTATGCCCGGCTGCGCCGGGCGCATTGGTGGGATCCACGAAGAGGGCTTCTCGAAGACCGACAGGAGCAACGGAAGGGGCGGCGCGAGGCCTCCCGCACGTACTGCCCTGGCCGTGGCGCTCGCGTTGCTGCTCGCTTCGGGCGGTGCTGCCGCTCAGGCGGCGAGGGACAGCGACGTGGACGACACCCTTCCGCCCGATGGCTCGACCACGCCGGAGTCGAACCCCGTCCACCTCGACACCATCGAAGTCACCGGCACCCGCATCCGCGGCGGCACGGTGCCCTCGCCGGTGGTCACCATCGATGCGGCGCGGATCGAGCAGGAGGACTTCGCCGACCTGGGCGAGGTGGTGCGCAGCCTTCCGCAGAACTTCTCCGGCGGGCAGGGGCCCGGCATCGCGCCGGGCGCGACCGGCGGCGGCCAGGGCAACCAGAACATCACCGGCGGCGCCGGCCTCAACCTGCGCGGGCTGGGGCAGGACGCGACGCTCACCCTGCTCAACGGGCGCCGCATGTCCTACGGCGGCTTCGTGCAGATGGTGGACATCAGCGCCATCCCGGTGGAGGCGGTGGAGCGGATCGAGATCGTCGCCGACGGCGCCTCGGCCATCTACGGCTCCGATGCGGTGGGCGGCGTGGGCAACGTGATCCTGCGGCGCGATTTCGACGGCGTGGCGTTGGGCGCGCGCTACGGCGCGGCCACCGACGGCGGGCTCGCCACCCGCGAGGCCACCGCCACCGGCGGCGCGGCCTGGCAGAGCGGCGGCCTGATCGCCACCTGGAAGAAGAGCAGCAACGACCCGATCCGCGCCGACCAGCGCGACTACACGGACGGCATGTACGCACCGACCACGCTCTACCAGGAGGGCGACCTTCGCAGCGGCGTGCTCAGTGGCTGGCAGGAGCTGGGCGACGTGGGCGAGCTGCGGCTCGACGCACTGGGATCGGAGCGCTCGATCCTCACCGAGATGGCCTACGCCACCAACTACGAGCGCAGCACGCCGGAGACGAGCGCCTCGCTGCTGTCGCCCAGCGTCGAGCTCTACCTGCCGGGCGGCTGGACGCTGGAGCTGGGCAGCACCTTTGGCCGCGAGCGCACTGACGGTGCCAATGCCGTGGTGACGCCCGCGGCCGGCACCACGACGGTGACGCGCACCGAGTACCGCAACACCAGCCGCAGCCACGAGCTGGGCGTGGAAGGGCCCGTGGCCAGGGCGCCGGGCGGCGACGCGCGGCTGGCCGCCGGGGTGGGCTATCGCTACAACGACTTCGAGACCCGCTACCCCGACAGCGGCTACACCCAGGCCAGCGGCGACGTGCGCAGCCGCTTCGCCTATGCCGAGGTCGAGGTGCCCCTGGTCGCGCCGGACCAGGGCGTCGCCGGCGCGTACCGGCTGGCGCTCACCGGCGCCGTCCGCAGCGAGGACTACGACCGCTTCGGCGACGTCACCACGCCCAAGCTCGGCGTGGTCTGGGGGCCCAGCCGCGACGTCACGGTCAAGGCCTCGTGGGGCCGCTCGTTCAAGGTGCCCACGCTCTCCCAGCAGTACCTGCAGCGCGACGCGATCCTGTTCCCCGCGATCGCGCTGGGCGGCACGGCCTATCCGCCCGGGGCGACGGCGCTCTACCTCGTCGGCGGCAACCCGGACCTCGACCCGGAGCGGGCGCGCACCTGGAGCGCCTCGCTGGCCTTCCATCCGGCCGCCCTGCCCGGCTTCGAGTCGGAGGTCACCTGGTTCGATGTCGACTACAGCGACCGGGTGGTGCAGCCGCTCGTCCCCGCGCAGGCGCTGTCGAACCCGGCCTTCGCGGAGTTCCTCGAGCCCGGGCCCAGCGCGGAGGAGCTGGATGCCCTGCTGCGGACCTTCCGCTTCACCAACGCGACGGGCCAGCCGCTGGATGCGGCGACGATCGCAGTGGTGGTGCCCAACCTCTACGTCAACAGCGCGCGGCAGCGCGTGCGCGGCGCGGACGTCTCCGGCCGCTACCGGTTCGACCTGGCCGAGGGCGCGCTGACGCTGCGCGGTGCGCTCACCTGGCTCGACAGCACGCGCCAGGTCTCGTCGGGCCAGCCGGAGCTCGACATGGCGGGCGAGCTGTTCTATCCGGCCGACCTCAACGCGCGCGTCGGCGCGGTGTGGAACCGCAGCGGCTTCACCGGCTCGCTGTTCGGCAACTACCGCAGCGGCGTGCGCAATCCGGTGGACGGCGAGGACGGGGCCTCGTTCACCACCTTCGATGCCACGCTCCGCTACGACACCGGCATGCACGCCGGTGCGCTCTCCGACGTGGCGCTGGAGCTCACCGTCCAGAACCTCCTCGACCGCGCGCCGCCGCTGTATGCGGTGGCCTCGCCGACCTTCGCGCCCTACGACTCCACGAACTACTCGGCCATCGGCCGCTTCGCTGCCGTCTCCGTCTCCAAGCGCTGGTGACGCCTGCGCGCAGTCGTCGGGGTTCGAATCGGACAGGAGCGGAAGCATGGTCGAGGTCGGTGGTCGCAAGGCGTGGAAGTGGGCCCTGGTGCTGGGCGCGTGGCCCTGGCTGCTCGTGCCGCCCGGGCAGGCGGGCGCGGTGTCGTCCCGGCAGCTGGTGGAGATCGCCGACTTCGGCAGCCCGGTGGTGTCTCCGGACGGGAGACTGGTGGCGTATCGCGTGTCCCAGGCGTCGATCGAGCGCAATACGGACGACACGGTCTGGTACGTGCAGCGGATGGACGGGACGGCGCCGCCGCGCCGGGTGGCCGACGGCGGCGTGCCGCTGCGCGATTCGGCCGGCATCCCGGTGCCGGCGGAGATGGCGTGGTCACCTGACAGCCGCTGGGTCTTCTATCGGGCGCGGCTCGACGGCCGGGTCGCGGTGTGGCGCGTCTCCGCCGACGGCGCCGTGGCAGAGCCGGTCACCGACGATGCGGCGGACGTGGAGGAGTTCGCGCTGGATGCGGCCGGCACGCGGCTCACCTACCGCGTCGGCCTGCCGCGCGAGGCGGTGCGCGACGCGGAAGAGGCGGAGTACGACCGCGGCATCCGCATCGACCGGGCCGCGCCGCTGGGCCAGGGCCTGTTCCGCTCCGGCCTCACCGAGGGGCGCCTGGCCACGCAACGCCTGGGCCAGGTCTTCAACCGGGTGCCGCTGACCGCGGCGACGGCGACGCAGTGGAAGGCCGTCGGGCTGGATGCGGGCACGCGCGACGCCGTGCCCGCCGATGCGCCGGCGGCGCCATCGCTGCCGGCCGTGCTGCAGGACCTTCCCGATCTCTGGCAAACCGCGGACGAGCCGGGCGGCGACCGCGTTGCCTTCCTCACCCGCAGCGGCGAACGCACGGCGCAGCGGCGGGTCGAGCTGGGCGTCGCGCGCGGGCCGGGCGCGCGCGACGTGGTGATGTGCCGGGCGGCGGCCTGCACGGGCGCGGAGATCAGCGGCATCCAGTGGCGGCCCGGCAGCGAGGAGGTGCTGTTCACCGTCACGCGGTACACGGCGGGCTTTGCGCAGTCGATCCATCGCTGGGACGTGGCGAGCGGCGCCGTGCATCCGGTGGCAGCCAGCAACGGCATGTTCGCCGGCGAGGGCCGCTGGGGCCCGGGAACCTGCGGCGTGTCGGCGGCGGCGCTCGCCTGCGTCACCGCCGAGGCGAACCGCCCGCCGCGGCTGGAGCGGATCGACCTCGCCACGGGCGCGCGGCAGGTGCTGTTCGATCCGAACGAGGTGCTGGCGCGCGACCTTGGCGCGCTCGACGCGGAACTGCTCCGGTGGTCGGATGCGGACGGCCAGGTCTTCTCCGGCCAGCTTTATCCCGCGCGCCGCATCGACGGCAGGCCGCCGCCGCTGTTCGTCACCTACTACCGGTGCATGGGTTTCGTGCGCGGCGGCGCCGGCGACGAATGGCCGCTCGCCGTGCTGGCGGAGCACGGCATTGCGACGCTGTGCATCAACGCGCCGTCCTTCTCGGCCGACGCCGCGGAGCGCTACGGCGTGGGCCTGTCGGCGGTCGAGAGCGCGGTCGACCTGCTGGCCGCCGAAGACAGGATCGACCGCACCCGCGTCGGCATGGGCGGGCTCAGCTTCGGCAGCGAGGTGACCATGTGGACGCTGATCCACTCCGACCTGCTCGCCGCGGCCTCGCTGGCATCGCCGACGACCTCGCCGATGTACTACCTGCTGGGCAGCAACATCGGCGAGGAGTTCCTCTCGATCCTGCGGAGCAACTGGCAGCTCGGCGCGCCGGAGGAGACGCCCGCCGACTGGCAGCGGATCTCGCCGACGGCGAACCTCGACCGCATCCGCGCGCCGGTCCTGATGCAGCTGGCCGAGCAGGAGACCATGCACGGGCTGGACTACATGATCCCGCTGATGCGCGACGGACGCGCGGACATCTACGTGTTCCCGCATGCGCCGCACAACAAGTTCCAGCCCCGGCACAAGCTGGCGGTGTACGAGAGGAACCTGGACTGGTTCCGCTTCTGGCTGCTGGGCGAGGAGGACGCGGCACCGGCCAAGGCAGCGCAGTACGCGCAGTGGCGGGCGATGCGCGAGCGCCTGGGCGAGGACCTCGCCGCGCGCTAGGGCTGGTGGCGCACCCAGTTCTCGACCATGCACAGCTCGAACAGGCGCAGGAACGTCTGGTCCCGCGCCGGCAGGTCGTCCGCGGCGAGGAACTGCGCGATCGCGCGCGTGTCGAGGAGGCCCTGTCCCGCGAGGCGGCCGGAGAGCAGGAAGTCCCGCATCGTGCGTCTGTTCTGCTGGTACACGACGCCGAGGTAGCTCATGTACGTCGCCTTGCTCTGGCGGTGCAGGACGTCGGCCGGCAGCCTGTCGGCGAAGGCATCGCGGGCGACGGCGCGGTTGCGTCCGCCGGCGATCCACATCCAGCTCGGCGTGCGCAGGCAGGCTTCCATGGCCGGCTGCGAGAGCAGCGGGAAGCGGAACGGCCGCCTGGCGCCGCGTGCGGCCTGGCCCTGGAACAGCTGGTTGCCGGCGAGGTCGACGATGCGCTCGCGGTCGCCGGGCAGCGCGCCGTCGGGTGCGGCCGACCACGGATGCTCGAGCGGTGCGATGTCGGCCGCAGCCGGTGCGAGGAAGGCGGCGGCGCGATGCGTCGGCGAGCTCGGCGCTCGGCGCAGCTTCGACAGCGTCAGCCGGCCGGCCTTCCAGAACGTGCACTGGTGCAGCGCGGCCAGGTCGCGCACCGCGGCAAGGCCCGCCCCGGGCCCCTGCGCCGCGAACGCGTCCGCGGCCGGCGCCGCGGTGCGCAGGTAGCAGAACACCGAGTCGCCGCCACCGCCGGAGTAGAAGCTCGTCGCGCCGTGGCGCTCCGCCGCCTCCTCCATGATCCCGTCGATGGCGTGCTGGAGCGGGCCCATTCCCGGCGACACGGATTCGGGCGCAGGCACGAACTCAAGTCGTGCGCGCTCGAAGGGCAGCGTTTCGGTGTGCAGCGGCACGCCGAGGGCATCGGCCATCAGCTGGGCGTAGTGCCGTTCGTCCACGCCGGGGACCGGCGTGACCAGGTTCACGCAGACGACGCGGGCGGGGCTGTCGGCGAGGCAGGCCGCGACGATGGAGGAGTCGAGGCCGCCGGACAGCTCCAGCAGGACGGTGCCGTCCATGCTGGCCCACGCACCCACTGTGGCCGCGACTGCGCGGCGCACGTCGCAGGCCGCCTCATGGGGATCGGTGTGGCGGACTGCGGGTGCGACGAACGCCCACGGCGACCACGCTTGATCGACCGAGACGCGCGACGGCTCGACCCGCAGCGAGGTGCCGGGCAGCAGTTCGAGCACGTCGCGCAGCCCGGTGCGCTGCGTCTTGATGCCCGGATAGGCCAGGCGGTGCGCGATGGAGTCCCAGTCGACCCGCCGTTCGTGGAGGCCCGCGCGAGCGGCCAGGGAAATGTCGGAGGTGAGGAAGCCGCAGCCGTCGGCGATGGCGTAGACGCAGGGGATGTGCCCGGTAGCCGTCGGCGAAAGGGTGACGATGAGCGCATCGGCCTCGGGCTGGATCAGGAGATACGAGCCCCAGAAGTCGCGCAGGATGCGGCGGCGGACGTCTGCGGGCACTGCGCATCGGAGGGCAGCGACGGGATCGGCGACCTGCCCGTCGCGCGTGAACAGGTCGCCGATGAGCACCGCGCCGCCGGGCAGCCGCCACCTCCTGAGGTCGGCCGAGCCGAGGAGCGAGACGCAGGCACCGGCGTGGTGCTCGCGCATGCCGGCGGATTCGAGCCTTCGGGTGACGTCTGCGGCGCGCGCGGCGAGCTCGTCGCCAGGGCGGCCGAGGACGGCGAGGTAGGCGCCGGCCATCAGACCACGCGTATCGGCGTATGTGCCGACACGTGCCCGACGCTGTCGTTGAGGACGATGTCGCGGTGCTGCACCCAGCAGTGCGCCGCGAACGGCTGGCCGGCGACGCCGAAGACGAGGTCGGCATGGATGCCCCGCTTCGCCAGGAAGCGGACCATCGCGATCGAGTCGACGAGGCAGCACGTCTGCACCGGGACGAAGGGCCGCGCTGCGCGGAATGTGGCGGCGGCATCGAGGGCGCGCGATGCGTCGGCGTCCGAGGTGATTGCGTGCGCTGCGCGTCGGATCCGCAGCGAGACGAGCCGGGCGAGGATGCCCTGCAGCGGACGTGTCCTGAGCTGCAGTTGCGTCGAGCAGACGGCCGCGAAGGTGTCGAGCACGGCGACCGGGTCGGACGTGCTCCTGCGCTGCCCGCTCTCGGCGCCCGGGCCTTCGATGGCGCTGCGGGTCGGTCGCGTCACTGACACCTCGGTGGGATGACCGGGGCGGTCAGGGCCCTCCACGAGGATGTTCTGCTGGACCAGCCGGCGAAGCTGGCCGTCCGGCGCCTGGCGTCCATCCATGTGTTCGAGGAAGGCGGTCTGCAGATCGTCCGCCAGGCGGAAGTAGCGGTCGTTCCGGATGTCCAGAAAGATCAGGCGCCCGTCGGCGCGACAGAACGAGAGGTCGTGATGCAGGCCCAGCCGGGTCATGTGGGTGCGCCTCCGAACGGATGGGGCGCGCCTTGCGGCGCGCCCCGGTCGGTCATGCTTCGGAGATGCCCTCGAGCGGGAGGACACCGAAGTTCTCGGTGATCCCCGCCATTCCCTTGGTCTCGATGCTGGCGACACCGAGCTCGATCACGTCCTGCGGCACCTGCTCCCGTGCGTTGTCGTTCGCGTTCATCCCAGTTCTCCTTACGGTTGCGTCATGGCCGATCCATGACGCACACACGCTAGGCGCGCAGGTTTCTGATTCTCCAGTGATTATTCGTCTGTAGTCGGATGATTGATTGGGACCGTGACGCGCGCCCGCGCGCATGAGTGGCGTGGCGGGGAAAGGCGGCGTTTCAGTGGAAGCGTTCGCTGCGCTCGTTGAGCAGCGCCACGATCTCCGGCACCAGGCGCTTGCGGCGCTCGTGGTAGCCGCGCAGCTCCGCTGCCAGCGCGGGGATGTCGCGCTGCTGCCAGCGAATGTGCAGCTGCGCGAGTTCGTCGAAGGTGCTCTCGAGCAGGCCCTGCTTGGCACGGCGGATCGGCGCCAGCCGGTCGTTGGCCTGGCGGACGGCGCGGTGCAGGGATCGGTGGCCCGTGGCACCGGCGATGGTGTCGAAGAGCTTCCAGGTCAGCTTGACCAGGTCGTCGCTGGCCGATCGAGGGCGGAGCTCGACGGCGGTGCGCCGCGGCGCCGGCGTGCCGATATCGAGCGCCATCAGCAACAGGCGCTGCATCCAGTCGTAGAGGTCGTGCATGGCGAGCTCGGTGAGCAGCGGGACGTAGAGGCCCTCGCGCGCACGGTCGACGAGCAACCCCTCGCCCACCAGGCGGTACAGCGCGAAGCGCACCGGCGTCGGGCTGATGTGGAACTCCGCGGCCAGCGCCGCCGGATCGACCCGCTCGCCCGGCACGTAGCGCCCCGCCTGCAGGGCCCGCCGCAGCTGGCGATAGACCAGCACGCTCTTGGAGTGGTTCGCCGCCATCGCAGAACTCCGTTTCTGCATCCGGATCGTGTTTGACCGGAATGTTACAAAGCGGCGGCGGCGATGGGACGGGACGGATGTGAGGGCGGGATGCGGGCCGGCGGCGGGACCGCCGCGAGGCCCGGACGGCTGCCGTGCGTTGGGGGCCGTCCACCGCTCCTTCCTGCACCTGGGGTGGAGGCACGGTCCGCGACGCGCCCTGGGCGTCTGCGCATGGCCTACCGGGCGCCGCTGTTGCAGGCTCGGTTTGCTACGTTTAACGTAGCAACGGCCGGGCGTTGATCCGGACATCGCCGTTCATGCAGATCCAGGAAGGAGTCGCCATGACAGAGCAGGAGCACTACCCCGTCCCCGCCCGCCCGCTGCGCCCGACGCGGGAGCGTCGCGATTGGGCACCACCCACGCGCGGGGCGGTGCCGGTCTACAGCCGCAGGCTGCGCGAGGCGCGCCTCGCGCGCGGACTCTCGCAGCGCCACCTGGGCTCCGATGCCGGGCTGCCCGAGGCCGTGGCGAGCACCCGCATCAATCGCTACGAGAAGGGCGCGCACCAGCCGGACCTGCAGACGATGCAGAAACTGGCTGCGGTGCTGGGCTGTCCGCTGGCCTATTTCTACGCCGAGGACGACGACCTGGCGAAGCTGATCCTGGCGTTCGCGAGGCGACGCTAGCGCAGCGCCCTGCCTACCTCGCGGGGGACGCGGCGACCAGCCAGCCCCCCTCTCCCCGGTGGCGCGCCTCCAGCACAGCGCGACCTGCCCCCTCTCCCCTTGCGGGAGAGGGTTGGGGTGAGGGGGCGCGGCGACAGCCGCGTGCTCTTCTCTTCCGGCTGCGGTCGGCGCGCTACGCGCTCCCCCCATCCCAGCCTTCCCCCGCAAGGGGGGAAGGGGCCAGAAGCAGAAGCGTCGCGAACTCCCTCTCCCCTTGCGGGAGAGGGTCGGGGTGAGGGGGCGCGGCGACAGCCGCGTGCTGTTTTCTTCCGGGTACGGTCGGCGCGCTGCGCGCCTCCCCCCATCCCAACCTTCCCCCGCAAGGGGGGAAGGGGCCAAAGCAGAAGGCCGGAAGGTGACGCGCCTCCAGCACATCGCGACCGCCCCCTCTCCCCTTGCGGGAGAGGGTTGGGGTGAGGGGGCGCGGCGACAGCCGCGTGCTGTTTTCTTGCCGGATGCGGTTGGCGCGCTGCGCGCTCCCCCCATCCCAGCCTTCCGCCGCAAGGGGGGAAGCGGCCAAAGCAGAAGGCCGGAAGGTGACGGCCTCCAGCACAGCGCGACCGGCCCCCTCTCCCGCCTGCGGGAGAGGGTTGGGGTGAGGGGGCGCGGCGACAGCCGCGTGCTCTTTCGTTGTCCGGGTGAGGTCGGCGCGCTTCGCGCCTCCCCCCATCCCAACCCTCCCCCGCAAGGGGGGAAGGGGCCAAAGCAGAAGGCCGGAAGGTGACGCGCCTCCAGCACAGCGCGACCTGCCCCCTCTCCCCTCGCGGGAGAGGGTTGGGGTGAGGGGGCGCGGCGACAGCCGCGTGCTGTTTTCTTCTGGGCACGGCCGGCGCGCTGCGCGCTCCCCCCATCCCAACCTTCCCCCGCAGAGGGGGGAAGGAGCCAGAAGCAGAAGCGTCGCGAACTCCCTCTCCCCTCGCGGGAGAGGGTCGGGGTGAGGGGGCGCGGCGACAGCCGCGTGCTCGTTTCCTGCCGGGGCGGTCGGCGCGCTTCGCGCCTCCCCCCATCCCAGCCTTCCCCCGCAAGGGGGAAAGGGGCCAAAGCAGAAGCGTCGCGAACTCCCTCTCCCCTTGCGGGAGAGGGTTGGGGTGAGGGGGCGCGGCGACAGCCGCGTGCTGTTTTCTTGCCGGGTGCGGTCGGTGCGCTGCGCGCTCCCCCCATCCCAGCCTTCCCCCGCAAGGGGGGAAGGGGCCAAAGCAGAAGGCCGGAAGGTGCGCGCCTCCAGCACATCGCGACCGCCCCCTCTCCCCTTGCGGGAGAGGGTTGGGGTGAGGGGGCGCGGCGACAGCCGCGTGCTCTTCTCTTGGGGCCAGGAGCAGATGCTTACGACGGCGCGTCGAGGCTCAGGGCGTGTAGCTGGCGCGCAGCGTGGTGCGGGCGAAGGGGGTTTCGCCGACGACGGCCACGTACCAGACGCCGGCGGCGGGGTTGGTGATCCTGATCGTCTCGTTGTTGCCGGGGCGCCGGCCCGAGACGAGGTCGTATTCGACCGCATCCGCCGGTGCGTCGAGCCGCGCGTACAGGGTGACGTCGCCGCTGCCGGCGGCGGTCAGGAAGCGCAGGTTGCGGGCGCCCTCGGGCACCTCGATCCGGTAGAGCAGCGTGGTGCCCGCGGCGCCGCCGAGTTCCCGCACCAGGGCGCCGTTCTCGAGCGGGATGCCCGGCAGCGGCTCGGCGCTGTCGTCGAACAGGGAGACGGAGACGAGCTGGACCGACAGCACCCCGTCGCCGTCCAGCACGTTCCAGTCCACCGCCTCGAAGTGCTCCGGCCCGAACGTGCGGTCGATGCGGTCGACGTCGTCGGAGTCGAACAGGTCGCCGCCGGGATTGAAAGCCTCGAACTCCAGCGTCTGGCCCGACGCGGTCGGCGTGGCGAAGAGATGGATGCCGTCGGACTTCGGATAGTCGTTGGCGATGACGACCTCGGCGGGCGGGGCCGACGGCAGCGTCTCGACCGCGTCGCCGACGATGAACCCGGCCGTGTCCATGCGGATCGGATAGGCCGAGGCCTGGGCCGGCTCGATGGTCGTCCCGCTCGGCGAGAGCGTGAACGTCAGGCGCACCGGCGCGCCCACCGTCGCGCCGGCGAAGGGGCCGGTGGCGAGGTCGTTGTAGGCCACCGTGCCCTGCGCCTCGAAGAAGACGTCGCGCGGGGTGTCGTCGTTGAGGTCCAGCACGTACGCCTGGTTGACGCCCTCGATCACGCCGTTGCCGCCGAAGGTCCTGCCGTCGGCGGAGACCACCGCGATCGCCAGCCGCGTGTCCGCGGGCAGCGGCAGACCTTCCTGCGCGGCGTACTGCGAGATCAGCTGCATGCCGTCGTCGGGCGTCCACACGAAGGCCTCGCGGTCGAAGCCGAAGCCGGTCGCGCCGGCGACCACGTCGCCGTCGTCGCTGACGCCGAAGGCGGTGGCGCTGTCGAGCCAGCCGGCCACCGGGATCATGCCGAGCGGCTGCACGCCGGTTTCGGCGGTCCAGCGCCAAGCCTCGCCGCCGTCCGGGCCGGGATAGCCGCCGCCCACCACCACGCTGCCGTCGTGGTTGACCGCCTGCGCCTCGCCGACCGGCTGCCCGTCGGCGGTGGTGAGGTCGAGCGGCACGCCGTCGATCCAGACCACGCCGCTGCGGTAGCCGTCGTCCTGGTCGTTCCAGCCGACGATGACGCGGCCGTCGCCGCTGACCGCGTTGGCGCGCGAGTAGGCATCCGGGCGGTTGACCGCCAGCCGCTCCATGCCTTCTTCGGCGGTCCAGCGGAAGGCGATCGCGTTGCCGGTCTCGTCGAAGGCCAGGCCGACCGCGACGCCGTTGGCGGAGACGCCGTAGGCCAGGCTGCGCAGGCCGTCGAGCGGCTGGCTGCCGGGATAGGCGCCGATCACCACCGGGCCGCCGACCAGCTCGCTGTTGCTGTAGTGCAGGGCGGCGACCTGGAAGCCCTCGGCATCGACCACGGAGCCGGCGATCGGCTGCGCCCAGTTGCCGGCGGTGGCGTCGCCGAAGCCGTCCATGGGCTGCAGGCCGCGCTCCGCGTCCCAGCGGAAGGAAGGCGCGTTGCCGCTGCCGGTGGGCTGGGTCACCGAGGCGATGCGCCCCTTCTTGGTGAGCCCGGTGACGTAGCCATTGCCGACCTCGATCGGGTGCAGCGAGGCGGCGTGCAGGGTGCCGGCCACGAGGCCGAGCGCGATCGCGGCGCAGAGACGGGAAGTGCGCATCGGGTGTCCTGGGAATGAAGGGGGGCATGGACGGCGGCGAGCCGCGCCCGATCCTATGAGCGGACGCGGGACCGGGAGCGACCGGCTTGTCAGCGTGCGCCGCAGGCACGGTGCGGCGTGACACGCAGATGCAAGCAAGGCACCGGCTCGCTCGCAGGCAGGGGGCGGCGCCAGCTGGGTGCTGTTGTTTGCTCGTGCGAAGTCGAGTGCGCTTCGCGCCGCCCCCCATCCCAACCTTCCCCCGCAAGGGGGGAAGGGGCCAAAGCAGAAGGCCGGAAGGTGACGCGCCTCCAGCACATCGCGACCGCCCCCTCTCCCCTCGCGGGAGAGGGTTGGGGTGGGGAGGCGCGGCGGCAGCCGCGTGCTGTTGCGTGCGCGGCTCGGTGCGCTTCGCGCCGCCCCCCCATCCCAGCCTTCCCCCGCAAGGGGGGAAGGGGCCGAAGCAGAAGGCCGGAAGGTGACGGCCTCCAGCACAGCGCGACCTGCCCCCTCTCCCCTTGCGGGAGAGGGTTGGGGTGAGGGGGCGCGGCGATAGCCGCGTGCTCTTTTCTTCCGGGTACGGTCGGCGCGCTGAGCGCCTCCCCCCATCCCAACCTTCCCCCGCAAGGGGGGAAGGGGCCGGGAGCGAAGCGCAGACAACTCCCTCCCCCCTCGCGGGAGAGGGTTGGGGAGAGGGGGGCGCGGCGGCAGCCGCGTGCTGTTTTCTTGCCGGATGCGGTCGGCGCGCTACGCGCTCCCCCCATCCCAACCTTCCCCCGCAAGGGGGGAAGGGGCCAAAGCAGAAGCGTCGCGACCCCCCTCTCCCCTTGCGGGAGAGGGTTGGGGTGAGGGGGCGCGGCGATAGCCGCGTGCTCTTTTCTTCCGGGTACGGTCGGCGCGCTGCGCGCCCCCCCCCCATCCCAGCCTTCCCCCCGCAAGGGGGGAAGGGGCCGAAGGCAGGAGCGAACCGTCGCGCTTTCTCGCTACCCGCCCGGACGACCGCTCCCGTCCCTGCTCCGGGCGCGGAAGGCCGCGGCCTTCATGCGGTTGCCGCAGGCCGCCATGCTGCACCAGCGTCGGCGATGCGACCTGGTGGTGTCCTGGAAGAGCAGCGTGCAGTCGTGCGCCTCGCAGGCGCGCACGTGCTGGAGGTCGGCCTCGGCGAGCAGGTCCGCGATGGATGCGGCGATGGGGTACAGCAGGCTGGCGGCAGTGGCCGCACGCCGCACCTCGACGCGCGCGTACCGCGCGGATGCGGCATCCCATTCCATCCTCGAGACCGGCTGGCCGGCCTGCAGCACCTGGTTGAGGACGTCGGCCTCGGCGGGCGAACCCGCGCGAACGGCGGCCAGCAGGTCGCGCGCCTCGCTCCGCAGCGACCGCGCCAGGCGTGCGATGCCGCGGGGCGCCGCGGTGGTGCGGGCCGGCAGCTCGCCTGCCCGCTCGAGCCAAGCGAGCACGCTGCGGTCGTCGACGAGGCAGTCGCGGGCTTCGCCACCGACGCCGTACGCCGTGTTGAGGAAGTCGAGCCCGAGGTGGCCGGCGATGAAGTACGGCTCGCCAGCGGATACGTCGCCCACTGCTGAATAACCTCGAAGTTATCGTTTGACAGGTTACGCTGCGCATCCATAACCTGCAATCAGTCAACTTACTGGTTACGCAGGAGAGCGCCATGGAAACCGGGAGCACGCCCACCGTCGCCACGCCCACCGCGCGCGTCCGCCATCGGCACGCGCAGGTCGACGACGTGCGGATCTTCTACCGCGAGGCCGGCGACCCGGCCGCGCCGACCGTCCTGCTGCTGCACGGCTTCGCGGCATCGTCGTACATGTACCGCGACCTCATCGCGGCGCTCGCCGACGCTACCACGTGGTCGCGCCGGACCTGCCGGCGTTCGGGTTCACCGAGGCGCCGGGTCGCGAGGCCTACGCCTACACCTTCGACAACCTGGCGCGGACGATCGACCGCTTCCTGGCCCGGCTGCGCATCGAGCGTTTCGCGCTGGTGGTGCACGACTACGGCGCGCCGGTCGGCTGGCGCCTGGCCGCGGCGCAGCCCGCGCGGATAACCGCGATCGTGTCGCAGAACGGGAACGCCTACGAGGAGGGCCTCGGCGCAGGCTGGGATCCGATCAGGACCTACTGGCACAGCCCGACGCGGGAGCACCGCGACGCGCTGCGCGACTTCCCCACCCCGGGGTCGATCCGCTGGCAGTACCTGGAAGGCGTGCCCGACACCAGCCTGGTCGCACCCGACGGCTACACGCTGGAGGGCGCGCAGGTCGCGCGGCCGGGCAATGCCGAGATCCAGCTCGACCTGCTGCTGGACTACGCCACCAACGTCGCGAAGTACCCCGAGTTCCAGGCCTACTTCCGCACGCACCGGCCGCCGCTGCTGGCGGTGTGGGGCCGGAACGACCCGTTCTTCCTGCCGGCGGGCGCCGAGGCCTGGAGGCGCGACATCCCGGACGCCGACATCCGCTTCTACGACACCGGCCACTTCGCGCTGGAGACGCACGGAGACGAGATCGTCCCTGTGATCGGCGCGTTCCTCGACCGTCACCTCGGCGCCCCCGCCACGACGCGGTGACGCCGTACGCGCATCGCCGCCGGCAGGCCGCATGATCGGGCCTGCCCTCACCCCTCGGGAGCCACCGCCATGGATGAGCGACTGGAACGCAACAAGCGCAGCGTCATCGCCTTCTACGACCTGATGTTCAACCAGTGCCGCCCGGCGGAGGCGATCGAACGCTACGCCGGCGCGACCTACATCCAGCACAACCCGCAGGTGGGCGACGGCAAGGAGGCCTTCGTCGCCTACTTCGAGCGTATGGCGCTCGACTACCCGGGCAAGCGCGTGCACGTGCGGCGCGCACTGGCCGAGGGCGACCTCGTCGTCCTGCACTGCCACCAGGAATGGCCGGGCGACGCGAATCCCGACTGGGCCGGCATCGACATCTTCCGGCTCGATGCCGACGGCCGCATCGTCGAGCACTGGGACGTGCTGCAGCCGGTTCCCGCCACGTCGGCGAACGGGAACGGGATGTTCTGAGGCGTCGTGTCGCGTCGCGTCACCGCCGGCATCCCGCCGGAAGCGGTCGCGGCTGAAGCCGCTCCTACGGGGGATGGGCGGTCGGCGAGTGGCGAGTGGCGAAGGCGCTTCGCACGACCGGCGCCCTCCCCCGCCCGCGGGGGAGGGTTGGGGTGGGGGCGCGGCGACAGCCGCGTGCTCGGGTTGCCGCCGCCCGCTACCGCCGACAGTATCCGCCCGACCACCGGCATGGATGTTCGTGACGATGCTGCCCATTCCTCGTTCGCTCCGCCTCGCATCCGCGCTGGCCTGCCTGCTGACCGTTGCCTGCGGCCCCACACCGCGCGCCGTCGACAGCGCGACGGCGGCAGACGAGCCGCCTGCGCCGGCCCGGCACGCAGTCGCCGACATCGCCTCCGGGCTGCGCAAGGGCATGGCCTACGGCGACTTCCGGCAGCAGGTGCTCGCAGACGGCTGGACGCCGATGGCCAGTGCCGAGTGCCGGACGAACCTGGTCGGCGACGATGCGGACGCGCTGTGCGCCGCGAACCCGCAGCTCGCGGGCTGCACGATCTGCGATGAACTGCCCGAACTGCAGGCCTGCAGCGCCGACGCGCGCTGCATGCTGCGCTTCCGCAGTGCCGACGGACAGCGCGTGCTCGAGGCCCGCGCCTACGGCGAGTTCCAGCATTGGGACGAGCGCGGAGCGGACGCCGGGCTCCAGGTCAGCGACTGGACGTTCTCTACTTCGGAGCGGTGACCGCGCGCCACATTCACCGCGGCATGCCCCGGAGCGGCAGCGGCATGCACGCGGAGCACCGTGCCCCGGCTGGGGTCGCATTCTTCACGATAGGGAGCGTTGTGATGAACAATCCGATCTACGATCTGATGTATCGCGGCGAATCCGGCGCGGCCGGCTACAACGCCTTCAATCGGGGCACCTTTACGGACGGGAACGGCCGCGAACGCATCCGATCCGGCGAGCCGCCGATGGACTTCTCTCGGCTCACCCTCGGCCAGGTGCAGGATCTACAGCACCTGCCGCGCGAGGATCCGGAGCGCGTTTTCGCGGTCGGGAAGTACCAGATCATCCCATCGACGATGGATGTTGCCGTGGCCCGCCTCGGCCTGGACCGAAGCGAACCGTTCACGCCCGAGCTTCAGGACCGGATCTTTACCGACTACCTCCTGCGCGAAAAGCAGCACGCCGTGCGCGACTACATCATGGGCGTGCCCGGCGTGAATCTGGAAGAAGCGCAGAACGGGCTCGCGCGGGAATGGGCGAGTTTTGGCGACCCGTACAAGGACGGGCGCAGCTACTACGGCGGCGCCAATCGCGCCCATATCAGCCTGGCAGAAAGCGCCGCGGCGCTGATGACGATGCGCGCAGCGTACGCCGATGCGACTGCCCGCGGCGCCTCGTCCGACGACGCTTGGCACGCGGCAGCGGCCGTCGATGCGCAGCCGATCAAACAGGCTTGGCATGAGAAGGGTCATGCACCGCCCGAAGGTAGCCTGCGGCGAGACGACAGGGGCGACGCAGTGCGGACGCTGCAGGAGCAGCTCGACCAGCTGGGCTACACCGACGCAGCCGGTCGGGCGCTGACGGCGGACGGCGTCTTCGGCGCCCGCACGGAGCAGGCGGTGCGTGCCTACCAGCGCGACAACGGACTGACCGTGGACGGCATCGTCGGCCCGGAGACGCGTGCGGCCGTCAGGGAGCAGATCCCAAGCCGCGGTGCGGAAACATTGCGCGCGGGTGCCACCGGGCTCCTCGATGCCGCAGAGCGTGGCGAAGATGCGGTCCGGGAGGCGATGGAGCGACTGGCGCGGTCGTCCCTCGGTGAGCGATGGCGCCAACAGCTCGATGAAGCACACCTGCGCACGGATGTGCCGGTGCAGTGCGACGCGCCGCAGACGCAGGACCTGGCGCGCGGCGAGCGATAGAACGGTGGCACGCTGGCAGCAGGTCAGGACTGCCCGCAGGAATCGCGCATGACGTCGATCACGCCGTCGCTCGGAAGGGATCGCGGGAGTGCGTTGGGCGATCTCGCGGTGCCGTGGTCGGGCGCGACAGAGCTGGCGCGATCGCGCTGGTCCGCGCAGGTTGGCCTGGAGACCGTTCGCACTGAACGGAGTCGGACGCCATCCGCAGGGGCGGCGGCACCGATATCTCGTCAGCCCATGACGAGGCGCTGACGTCCGCGACCTTTGCCGCGGGAGCTGCCCGCGCGAACGAGGTTCATGTGGCCGATGGAGGGGCGCTCCGCCCTCAGAACCGCTCGCCGACCGGCAGGTAGCGCCACGCGCCGGCCGGCATCTTCGCCAGCGCGATCCTGCCGATGCGCAGGCGGCGGATGGCCACCGCCTCCAGGCCCACCTGGGCGCACATGTGGCGCAGCTGCCCGCCCTGCACGCCCTTGAGCGCGAAGCGCAGGCGGAACTCGTTCTGCCAGCTCACCTTGCACGGCGGCAGCGCGCGGCCGCCGTACGACAGGCCGTGGTTGAGCCGCGCCAGGCCCCAGGGCGCGATCTCGCCGCGCACCTCGACCACGAACTCCTGTTCGATCTCGTCGTGGTCCTCGGTCAGGCGGCGCCACACGCGGCCGTCCTGGGTCAGCACCATCAGCCCGCTCGCCTCGGTGTCGAGCGGCACCAGCGGGGTCAGGCGATGGAAGTGGCGCTGCAGCAGGCGGACGCCCGATGGATCCTCGGACCAGCGTGTGCCGGGGTCCACCAGCGCGGTGGCTGGATTCGCACCGACGATGGCGTCGACACCGACCGGCTTGTGCAGCAGCACCGTGGCCGGCTCGATCGCCTGGGTCGTCGCCGCGGGATCGACGGCCACCTCTTCGTCCGTCACCCGGTGCGCCGGGTCCTCGACGACGGTGCCGGCGACGGTCACCCAGCCGTTCTTGATGTACTGCTCGGCTTCCGCGCGCGAGCACTGGGCCAGGCCGGCGACGCGTTTCGCCAGTCGGACGGGATCGGACATGGGCTGCTGCCGGTACGTCAGGGCCGGGCAGTGTAGCGGCCGGTCGGCACGGGGCCCTCCGGCGTGGTGGCGATGGCCGTGGCCTGCCGTGCGGCAGGCAAGCCGCGGGTCGAGCTCCTCAGGCTCCGGTCGTCTCGTCGCAGGCGGCGGTCGCGCCCGCGAGCTGCTGCTCGATCAGGCGGAGGGCTTCGCTGCAGGAGGCGGTGCGCCGCGCCACTTCGGCCACGACCTCGCGCTTGGCATCGAGCATCCGCAGCCGCTCCGGCGAGCGGGTGCCGCTGCGGATCTGCTCGATCGCCTGCAGCAGGCGCAGCAGCACGGCGGTGTTGCCGTGCGCGTTCTCGCGGATCTGGTCGAGCCCCAGCGCCAGCAGGCGCTCGAAGCCCGGCCCCATCGGCACGACGCGCAGCGCGCCGCCATCGTGGAGCGGCCGCGGCTCGATGCGCCGGCCGGCCAGGCGCCGGAGGATCACCGACAGGTAGTCGAGGCTGGTCACCGCGGTGGTGGTGTCGTTGATGGCCGGCGACAGCCCCTTCAGCGCGACATCGACCAGCTGCCGGATGCCGAAGCCCACGTCCTGTTCGATGGTGCGGTAGGAGCCGATCGCGAACAGCTGCGCCAGCCCGCGCATCGCATCCGGGTCGGGCGCGTGCGCGGTGCCGATGCTGGCGATGGGCCGGTCGGGACTGGCGAAGTCGCCGACGCTGCGCTCCATGCGCACCACCACATCGTGTGCGCGCGCGAAGTCGAGCAGCCTGTCGAGGTCGACGCTCTCGATGTAGCCGAGCCCGGGCGCCGGGACCGGATACCAGCGCAGTCCTGCATCGCCCTGCCCGCCCGGGGCGACGTCGTCGCCTTCGAGCGCATCGGGGAACATGGCCTCGATGGTGTGCAGGGTGTCGTTCGCGATGCTGCGGGCGACCGCACCCGACTGGATCGACGCGGCGACGTGGTGGATGAAGGTGGCCAGTACCGCGATGGCGACCAGCACCAGCACCTCGCCTGCCAGGACCGCCAGATGCGGCACGAAGCCGCCGTCGCCGTTGGTGGTGATCGCCCGCATGACGCCCAGGCAGTAGGCGAACACCCCGAGGAACAGGCCGAGCACCACCTGGTTGCGGCGGTCGCGCATGAAGTTGCGCAGCACGCGCGAGGTGTACTGCGTCGAGGCCTGAACCAGGGCGACGATGGTGATGGAGAACACCACGCCGGCCACGGTGATCATGGAGCCGGCGACGGTCGACATGAGTTCGCGGGCGCCGTCGGCATCCGCCGCGAGCAGGATCGGCCACCGCCGCGCCAGGCCGTCGCCGAGCCAGCGATCGAGCGCCACCATGCCGACCGCCAGCGCGACCGCCGCGACCACCGAGAGCATCGGCAGGAACCAGAAGCTGGCGCGCAGGTCGATGGCCAGCTTGCTCGACGCCCCGCTCGACAGCCGCCTGCCCATGTGACGCCCCCCGGTGAGTGGGCGGATGGTGTTTGCAGCCGGGTCGTGGCGGTGCGAAGCGAACGGCAGATGGGATGGTGCGCCCGCTGGGCCGGGATCGAACCGCACCCAGCGCCCCCCCTCGCTGGGGAGGGTTGGGGAGAGGGGCGCGGCGACAGCCGCGTGCTGTTGCTTGCTCGTGTGCGGTAGCGGCGCTTCGCGCCCCCATCTCGACCTCCCTCAAGGGGGAAGTGGTCAAAAGCGCAGGCCGGAAGGTGGTCACTCATCGACACGGCTCCACCTCGCCGGGCTCGCACGGCCCGTCTGCCGACCGCGTCGCGGGGTAGGAAAACGACCCGATCTGCCGATTGCGGGCGCGACAGGAGCCTCCTCGACGGCCCGGTTTCCTATAGTCCACCGCGCCGCTCGCCGCGGCATCCGCCGGATGCGGATCCCAAGGTCCGCCACCGACTGCGATCTCCAACTCAGGGAAGAGACCCATGACCACACACACCAAGGTGCGCGACGCATTCGCGCCGGTCCGCGACGCGATGGCGACGATGCTGCTGGTCGTCACGCTGATGACGATGCCGCAGGCCATGGCCGCCGACGTTCCGGCCGCCGAGAAGTACAGCCAGCAGTACGTGCTCTCGCACATCGTGATCGGCACCACCACGCGCGAGCAGGTGCGGGCGGCGTTCGGCGAGCCGCACCAGAGCCAGGGCGGCATCGTCGACGGCGTGGTGCGCGCCGACTGGACCTACTACCAGCGCAACGAGAGCATGCAGGCCAGGACCTCGCGCGCGCGCGGCTTCCTGCGCTCGGCCGCGGCCTTCCTGCCGGGCAACAGCGAGACCCGCGCGGCGATCAACGACGCCAACTACGAGGTCGGCCGGGTGGCGTCGAACATGGACGGCATGGACGCGACGAACGCCGCGCCGCGCACGCTCCGCGTGCAGTTCGACGACCACGACGTGGTGCGTTCCTACCAGTTCAACTGAGCGCTCGCCGCACGGCGCCGGGCGCGCGCCGTGCGGTGGCGGCGGGGATGGCGAGGCACGGCCCTCGGTGCTGCGTGCCCTCCCCGCAGGGGCCGCCCGTCAACCGGGCAGCCTGGCCACGACCTTGATCTCGAAGTGGAAGCCGTAGAGCCAGCTCACGCCGACGACGGTCGCCGTGGGATGCGGCGCCTCGCCCCAGTGCCCGGCGGCGGCGGCCCAGGCCGTCTCGAAGTTCTTCTCCGGGTCGACCATGAAGACGGTGGCATCGACCACGTCGTCGAAGGTGCAGCCGGCCGCGGCGAGCACGGCATCGAGGTTGTCGAACGCCAGGCGCACCTGCGCCTCGAGGTCCGGCTCGGGCGAGCCGTCCTCGCGGCTGCCGACCTGGCCGGACACGAACAGGAAGCCGTTGGCGCGCACGGCGGGCGAATAGCGGTTGCGCTCGTACAGCGCCCGGCGGCCGCTGGGGAAGACGACGTCACGCTTGGACATGGGAGGGGCTCCGCAAGGGCCGATACGGGCTGCACCGGCAGGATGGCGATCCTGGACCCGCCGCCTTGTCTGGATAAACATCCCTTCGCCGCCTAGATTGTTCGCCGATACCGACTGATCCGCATCGGAAGACCATGGATCGTTTCGAGGCGATGCGCGTCTACGTCCGGGTGGTCGAGACCGGCAGCTTCACCCGTGCCGCGCACACGCTGCAGCTCGGCCGCACGCGGGTCACCGAACTCGTGCAGCAACTGGAAGCCCACCTGCGCGTGCGCCTGCTCAACCGCACCACGCGGCGGATGAACGTGACCGCCGAGGGCCGGGCCTACTACGAACGGGCGGTGCGCCTGCTCGCCGACCTCGAGGACGCCGAAGGCAGCCTGCACCGGGCCACGTCGGCGCTGCGCGGCCGCCTGCGCATCGACGTGCCCAGCCCGTTCGCGCGGCTGCTGCTGGTCCCGGCGCTGCCGGGCTTCCATGCGCTGCATCCGGAGATCGAGCTGCACATCGGGGTCAGCGATCGCGAGGTCGACCTGATCGGCGACAACGTCGACTGCGTGATCCGCGGCGGCGAGCCCAGCGCGCTGTCGCTGGTGGCGCGCCCGCTCGGCGTCCTGCCCTTCGGCGTACATGCGGCGCCGTCCTACCTGCAGCGGCACGGCGTGCCGCTGCATCCGCGCGACCTGGAAGACGGCGATCACCGCACCGTCGGATTCCTGCGCCCGCGCACCGGCCGCACGCGCACGCTCGCGCTGCGCCGCGGCGACGAAGAGATCGAGGTGCAGGGCCGCCACGTCGTCGCCATCGACGACGGCGACGCCTACCTCGCCGCCGGCGTGGCGGGCCTGGGGATCGTCTGCGTGCCCGACTACATGGCCGCCCCGCACGTCGCGCGCGGCGAGCTGGTCGCGCTCCTGGAGGGATGGCAGGCGGCGATGCCGATGCACCTGATGTTCCCGCCGAATCGTCACGTCAGCGAACGCCTGCGCGCCTTCATCGACTGGGTGACGGCCCTGATGGCCGCCCATCCGGACGTGCGCTGATACGGAGCCGACGCGGGTGGGCTACGTTCCGGCGACGCCTGTCGCGGCTGAAGCCGCTCCTACAGGAGCAAGCTGGCGTTGTGGGAGGGGCTTCAGCTTCGACGGGGTGGGTGGGGCGGGAGGCGGGAGGCGGGAGACGGGAGACGGGAAGCGGGAAGCGGGAAGCGGGAAGCGGGAAGCGGGAATGGTCGGCTATGGGCGCGGACGAGCCATGTTGCAGAGGCTGCGCCTGTCGCGGCTGAAGCCGCTCCCACAGGAGCGGGCCGGGCGTTGTGGGAGGGCTTCAGCCTCAACCAACTGGGTCTGGTGTTGTGGGAGGGGCTTCAGCCTCGACCGGGTGGGCCTGATGGTGTGGGAGGGGCTTCAGCCCCGACCGGATGGATCTGATGGTGTGGGAGGGGCTTCGGCCTCGACCGGGTGGGTCTGATGGTGTGGGAGGGCTTCAGCCCCGACGTGATCGGTGAGGCGGGGAGCGGGGATGCGGGCGCGGGCGCTCCGGTGCCGCGCTGGTCGCGGCTGAAGCCGCTCCTACAGGAGCAGGGCCCGCTCCGTGGGTGCGCTTTGGCCGTCAGCGCTGGTCGAGCTCGTGGTGGATCACCACCACGCACTGCGAGGCGAACAGCATCGTGGGGCCCAGCGAGATCTTCCTCGCGCCAAGGCGCTCGAGGCCGTTGAAGGTCTTCTTCGGCATCGGGATGTGGTCGGTCAGCAGGAAGCAGGGATCGCCTTCGAAGGCCTCTCCGCGGATCGGCGCGCCCTTGCGGTCCATGACGTAGAGCGGGTGGTCGGCGGCCAGCGCCTGCACCAGGCGTTCGAAGCCCGTCGTCCGCACGGTGACGCCCGACTCCACCGGGCGCGTCTCGTCCTTGCCCATGCCGTGCGAGGCGTCCAGCGCCTTCGCCACCTTGCCCAGCAGCGCGGCCTCGTCGAAGCCGCCGATGTCGTGCATGGCGCCGGCGTCGAAGCGGATGGTGCGGGAGAAGTCCTGCGTGCTCTCCAGCACCAGGTGGACGACGACGTCGGCGCGGTGCGACTGCGCCACGAAGATGGCGTTCATCAGCGTGTGCGCGAGGATCTCGGTGTGCGCGTCGCCACCGACCGAGGCGAGCAGCCTGCGGCTGTCGGTGGGCGCGGCGCGTGCTCTGAGTACGAAGGTGCGCATCCTGCTCCTGTTCCTGTTCTGCCGATGGCCTCGGCGCGACGTGGCGATTGTCCCTGCAAAGCATGCGCGCGTGTTCGTGTGCTCACCCAGGCCGGCGTCGGGTTCCGCCTAGTGCGACGAGACGTAGTGCGCGCCCGGCTGCGGCGGCGGCAGGGCGAAGCTGTCGCGCAGGCGCCGGGCCTCTTCCCTGGGCGGCAGCGCGAACAGGCGCTTGAACTCGCGGTTGAACTGCGAGGGGCTTTCGTAGCCGACGGCGTAGCTCGCGGCGGTCGCCGTCATGCCCTCGCGGACCATCAGGAGCCGCGCCTGGTGCAGCCGCGCGGACTTCACGTACCGCATCGGCGACAGGCCGGTGATGGCCTTGAAGTGGCTGTGGAACGTCGGGCCGCTCATGTCCGCCTCGCGCGCGAGCTGGGCGACGCTCAGCGGCTCCGTGTACTCCGCGTGGATCCGCCGCAGCGCCTTGCCGATGCTGCCGAATCGCCCCTGCATCGCCAGCGCCGCCCGCATCACCTGCCCCTGGGGACCAGTCAGCACGCGGAAATAGATCTCGCGCACCAGCGCCGGGCCCAGCACGACCGCGTCGAGCGGCGAACACAGCGCCTCGAGGAGACGCAGCACGCTCGCCTGCAGGGCCGGATCCATCGGGCTCGACATCATGCTCTGCGGCGCGGCGACGGATGCGGCGCCGCCCTGGTGTTCGATCTGGACCATCAGCTCCGCGGCGACGCGGAAGTCCAGGTGCATGTAGATCGCCAGCAGCGGCCGCGCGGGAGAGGCGTCGGTCTCCATGACGAAGGGCACCGGCACGGAGACCGCGAGGTAGTGCTGCGCGTCGTAGCGGTACACCCGGTCCATGAAGAAGCCGCGCTTGCGCCCCTGGCACACGATGACGATGCCGGGGTCGTAGAGGACGGGGGTGCGCGGCAGCGGACGGTCGGACCGCAGCAGGCGCACGTCCGGCAGCGCCGTCAGGGTGTAGCCCTCGCGCGGCGCGAGCGCCCGCAGCAGGTCGACCATGCGTCGCTGGTCCGGCCCTGCAGCCGAGGCGGCCGGTACCGCGCCCTTCATCGCTGACTTCGGCATCTCATAGGATCAGGCAAGGAAAGCAGACGGTCCGGCGTGGAAGCCGCGGACCGGTTCCCTAGCATGCGGGCCTTCTCCAGCAGAGGCCATCGCCATGTCCACCAGAACCCTGCTCATCACCGGCGTCAGCAGCGGCTTCGGCCGCGCACTCGCCCGGGAGGCGCTGGCCTGCGGCCATCGCGTGGTCGGAACCGTGCGCAGCGCGGAGGCGAGGGAAGCCTTCGAGGCCTCGCACGCCGAGCGCGCCTTCGGGCGCGTTCTCGACGTGACCGACGTCGATGCGATTCCCGGCGTCGTCGACGCGGTCGAAGCCGGCATTGGCCCGATCGACGTGCTGGTCAACAACGCCGGCTACGGCCACGAAGGGGTGATGGAGGAATCGCCGCTGGAGGACATGCGCCGGCAGTTCGACGTCAACGTGTTCGGTGCGGTGGCGATGATGAAGGCGGTGCTGCCGCACATGCGCGCCCGGCGTCGCGGCCACATCCTCAACATCACCTCGATGGGCGGTTTCATCACCCTGCCCGGCATCACCTACTACTGCGGCAGCAAATTCGCGCTCGAGGGCATCAGCGAGGCGCTGGGCAAGGAGGTCGCGCCCCTCGGCATCGCGGTGACGGCGGTGGCGCCGGGCTCGTTCCGGACCGACTGGGCCGGGCGCTCGATGGTCCGCGCGCCCCGCTCGATCGCCGACTACGACGCGCTGTTCGACCCGATCCGCGCCGCACGGGAGGCGAAGAGCGGCAGGCAGCCGGGCGACCCGGCCAGGGCCGCGCGCGCGATGCTGGCGGCGATCGACAGCGACGCGCCGCCGGCGCACCTGCTCCTGGGCAGCGATGCGCTCGACCTGGTCCGCGCCAAGCTCGCCGCGCTCGCCACCGAGATCGATGCCTGGGAGGCGGTGACGCGGTCGACCGACGGCTGAGGACGCGCCGCAGGGCCGTGGGGACGGTGCGGGGTGCGGCGCAGGCACACGGGCCACGGCGGC
Source organism: Coralloluteibacterium stylophorae (assembly GCF_018122625.2). Lineage (GTDB taxonomy): Bacteria > Pseudomonadota > Gammaproteobacteria > Xanthomonadales > Xanthomonadaceae > Coralloluteibacterium > Coralloluteibacterium stylophorae. Next base: position 37,348 of record NZ_JAGQFT020000004.1, read on the forward strand.
CTGTCGATCCGTGCCTCCGCCGTTCGTCCAGGAGTGCAGGTCGCGCGGCCCCCGCTGCGCCGGCGGGCGACGCGGGTATCGTCGCCGCGACCATCGGCTCGCGACCGCCGCACCCACGCCCCAGCCACCCGAAGGACGACGAACGATGACCCCGAAGAACACCATCTGCCTGTGGTTCGACGGCACCGCGCTCGACGCGGCCCGGTTCTACGCCGCGACCTTCCCCGACAGCGCCGTGACCGCCGTCCACCACGCGCCGGGCGACTATCCGTCCGGCAGGGAGGGCGACGTGCTCACGGTGGAGTTCACCGTCTGCGGCATTCCCTGCCTCGGCCTCAACGGCGGGCCGGCCTTCGTCCACAGCGAGGCGTTCTCGTTCCAGATCGCCACCGACGACCAGGCCGAGACCGACCGCCTGTGGGACGCCATCGTCGGCAACGGCGGCCAGGCGAGCGCCTGCGGCTGGTGCAAGGACCGCTGGGGCCTGTCCTGGCAGATCACCCCGCGCGCCCTGACCGAGGCCATCGCCGACCCCGACCGCGCGGCAGCCGGACGCGCCTTCGAGGCGATGATGACGATGGGCCGGATCGACATCGCCGCGATCGAGGCCGCGCGGCGGGGTTGACGCGAGAACGGCGGAACCGCCGGGCCCCGGTCAGTCGGCGGCAGTGGCGGGCGCGGTCACGCGATCCCGGAACGTCTCCTGCAGCAGGTCCAGGAAGGCGCGCACGGCCGGGTTCGCACGACGGCTCTCGGGCCAGAGCGCGGTGATGTTGTGCCGCTCCACGGCGAACTCGGCGAGGATCGGCACCAGCTCGCCGCGGGCGACGTAGGGCGCCGCGATGAACCAGGCGCTGATGCCGATGCCCCCGCCCGCCGCAAGCGCGACGACCACGGCCTCGCTCGCGTCGACGACGATGCCCGGCGGTGGCGCGATCTCCAGCTCGCGCCCGCCGACCCGGAACGGCCAGCGGAACGCCTGGCCGGTGCTCTGGTAGCGGAGGTTGACGGTGTCGTGCCCCGACAGCTCGTGCGGATGCCGCGGCGTGCCGCGCGCCGCCAGATACGCCGGCGACGCGAACGCGCACAGCCGGTGGGGCGCGAGCCGGCGCGACAGCAGTCGCGAATCGGGCAGGTCGCCGATGCGCACCGCCACATCGATGCCGTGCTCGACGATGTCGACCAGGTGATCGCTGAGCCGCAGGTCGACCGCCACCTTGGGATGCCGCCTGCGGAAGGCCGGCAGCACCGGCGCGATCACATGGAGACCGATCGGCAACGACGCGGCGACCCGCAGGCTTCCCGACGGCTCGGCGCGTGCGGAGATCGCCGCCTGCTCGATCTCCTCCGCCTCGCGCAGCAGCCGGAGGGCGCGCTCGTGCAGCTCGCGGCCCTCGGGCGTCAGCGTCAGCGAGCGCGTCGTGCGGGTGAACAACGCGACGCGGAGGCGCTGCTCGAGCCGGCTCACGCTCTTGCTGACCGCCGACGGCGAAACGCCGAGCGAGCGGGCCGCGGCCGAGTAGCTGCCCATCGAACCGGCGCGGGCGAACGCGATCAGGCCCGTCAGCCGATCCAGGCCGATCTGTTCCTTCATGGAATCATTCAATGAACCCAGAACCAGATTGTCAACCTGCGACCCTGGATTCTACCGTCCCTCCTCCGCACGCCCGTCGCTTCCTTCAATCGGAACGCGGCCCTGTCGAGGAGAGACGCGATGTCGAACGAATCCATGAAGGCCGTCCGCATGCACCGCTTCGGCGGTCCCGAGGTGCTGGTCTACGAAGACGCGCCACGGCCCGCGCCGGGGCCGGGCGAGGTGCTGGTCCGGGTGCGCGCGATCGGCATCAACCCGCCCGACTGGTACCTGCGCGAGGGCTACCGGACCCTGCCGCCGGAATGGCGGCCGCCGGCGGACTTCCCGATCGTTCCGGGCACCGACATCTCGGGAGTCGTCGAAGCGCAGGCCGACGACGTCGAAGGTTTCGCCACCGGCGACGAGGTCCACGCAATGGTCCGCTTCCCCGAGGGCGTCTTCGGCGGCAGCCGGGCCTATGCGCAGTACGTGAGCGTGCCGGCGCGCCACCTCGCGCTCAAGCCGCGCGGCATCGAGCACGTCGAGGCTGCCGCGGCACCGATGTCGCTGCTCACCGCGTGGCAGTTCCTGGTCGAACTCGGCCATGACGAACCGAATCCGGTCCAGCCGACGCGGCACGAGCCGGTGCCGCTGGAAGGCAGGACCGTGCTGGTCAACGGCGCCGCGGGCGGGGTCGGCCACCTGGCCCTGCAGATCGCGAGATGGAAGGGCGCGCGGGTCATCGCCGTGGCGTCGGGCAGGCACGCCGCGCTCGTGCGCGCGCTCGGGGCGGACGAGTTCATCGACTATGCCGACGCCAGGCCCGAGGACCTCGTCCGCGACGCCGACCTCGTGGTCGATGCGGTGGGCGGCCCCACGAGCGGCAGGTTCCTGCGCACGCTCAGGCGGGGCGGCGCGCTGTTTCCCATCTTTCCGCTCGGCTTCTCCGGCGCGGAGGAAGCCGCGCGACGCGGCGTCACGGTCTCCGCCACGCAGGTGCGCTCGAACGGAGCGCAGCTGCAGCGGGCCACGCGCCTGCTCGACGACGGCACCATCCGGGTCGCCATCGACAGCACCTGGCCGCTGGCGGAGGCGGGAAAGGCCCACGAGCGGGCCCGCGAGGGACATCTCCAGGGCAAGATGGTGCTGGTCGTCGAGTGAGCGCTGCATCGTCCCGGAGCCCTCCAGCACCTCGCCGCGTGCCGGGTCGGTCCCAGCCGGGAGCACGCGAGACGAGCGCAGCCCGGATGGGACGCGGGCGCGGGCCGGGCGCCGGGAAGCGAAGGCATGTGCCCCCAACGAGCCCGGGCGCCTGCCGTGACTTCCGGAGGTGACGGCGCCCGCACCCGACGGTGCATGCTGGGGGCTCCTTGTCACCGGCACCGCCATGCTCCGATCCGCATCCATGCTCGTCCTGCTGTCCGCCCTGGCCGCCCCCGCGGGGGCGGCCGCGACCGCATCCTCCTTCGCCGCCTGCGCGGACGACGATCAGCCCGGCCTGGCCGGGAGCCGGTGTCTGCGCGACGCGATGCCGTTGCGGCATGGAACGCAGGGCGACGAAGCGATCACCATCGCACTCAGGCGCTTCCCTGCGCACGACGACGGCGCGCATCGCGGCGAGGTCTGGCTCGTCGCCGGCGGCCCGGGCGAGGCCGGCGCCTCGCTCTACCCGATGGTCGCCACCTACCGCCGCGCGTTCCCCGGCTACGACCTGGTGATCCCCGACCATCGAGGCACCGGTGCCTCGACGCGGCTGTGCCCGGCGCAGGAGGCGGTGGACAGCGCCGACGGCGTCGCCCTGGCCGGCGAGGAATGGGGGCCCTGCATCGGTGCGATGTATGCGGAGCCCGCGCGCGCCGCCGCGTTCAACGTGACCGAGGCGGCGCAGGACCTGTCGACGCTGATCGCGCGCCATCGCGGCGAAGGCGAGGTCCTCGTCTACGGCGTGTCCTACGGCACGCAGCTGGTGCTGCGGATGCTGCAGGTCGCGCCGCAGCCCCTGGACGGCGTGATCCTCGACGGCCTGGTGCCGCCCGAGCGCGCGTCGCACTGGGACCTCAGCCACCGCACCGCCGTGGTCGACGAGGTCGGCCGCGACCTGCTGGGCGCCGCGGGTGTCGACGCCTACGAACGCCTGCTCGCGACGGCCGACCCCGAGCTGTGGCGCGAGGCGGCGCCCGGCGGCGACCTCCCCCGGCTCATGGGCACGCTGCTCAACTTCCCGGCGCTGCGCGCGCGCATCCCGCAGGTGATCGACGCGCTCGCCGCGGACGACGTCGCGCCGCTGCAGGAGGTCGTGGCCGACCTGCGGACGACCACCGCGGCGATGACGCCGTATCCGCTGTCGCCGCCGTCGCTGCCCCTGGTCATGCTGATCTCCGCGTCCGAGAACAACGCGCGCCCGCAGCTGACGAAGGAGACGGTGGAGGCCGAGGCCGGGGACGCGCTGTTCACCAGCGCCATCCCCGGCCTTCTGGTCGATGCCCCGGTACCGGCCTACCAACGCGACGCCTGGTACGGCCGATCCCCGGATGCGCTGCCGCGGACCCTGGTGATCCACGGGACGCTGGATCCGAACACACCCTATGCCGGAGCCCGGGCGCATGCGGCGCTGCTTGCGAAGGCGGGGCCGGTCACCTTCGCCACCGTCGAGGACGGCGCGCACCTGCTCGCCTACGTGGCACCGGCCTGCTTCGTCGGGACCGTCTCGGCGTTCGTCCGCAACGCGTCCGTGTCCGAGCGGTGCAGCGAGGCGGTCGCCGCGGGCGACGTCGCGACGGCGGAGGACCCCGCGTAGCGCTTCGCCCCTGCGGGGTGGCGACCGAGGCTGCCGCAGGTACGGCGGCCGGGCACCTACTCCTGCAGGCTCATCGGCTTCTCGCCGCCGGGCGGCAGGCCGAACAGGCGCCGGATCCAGTTGAGGAAGGCGCCGTAGGGCCGCCCCGACACCAGCATCAGCGCGGTCGCGCCGAGGATGCCGAGCACCAGCCCGCGGCCGGTCGCGCCGCTGACCGCGATGATCGCGGCGTAGATCGGCACCTGGAAGCTCACCAGGGCGAGGCTGTCCCAGAGGATGCGCGAGCGCCGGGTCGGCCGGGCATGGCGCATCAGCCGGTCGCGCCACAGTCCGTAGGGGCGCGCGACCGGCAGCATGAGCGCGGCGCCGAGCAGGCGCGCGTGCAGCACTTCGTCCCAGCTCATCCCGGAGACGAAGCGCTCGTTCAGCACCCCGGTGGCGGTGAAGAACAGGACCAGGGCGGTGGTGTCGGCGACGAAGGCACGCAGCGACCGCGGGCGGCGCGTGGCGGCCTCCGTCGCCCGGCGGCGCCGTTCGCGCCCGGGCTCAGCGCCCATCCAGCGCCTGTGCGATCGGGGTGTCGCCGTCGACGAAGTCAAGGGTGCGGCCGACGGTGGCCGGCGTCGCCAGCGCGGTGGCGATCACCATGGCGACGTTGCCGCGCGCGGTGGCGCCGTGGGCCGCGCCGGGGTCCAGCGCGATGCGGCCGCTCGGCGCATCCATGGTCAGGCGCCCGGGGCCGATGATGGTCCAGTCGAGCCCGCTGCCGCGCAGGTGCGTGTCGGCCGCGGCCTTGGCCGTGGCGTACGGGTGGAAGGGATCGTCCGGGGCCAGGCCCTGGTCGCGGCCGGAGGTGATGTAGGACAGCATCACGTAGCGGCGCACGCCGGTGCGCCGCGCCGCATCGATCGAGCGGATCGCGGCGTCGCGGTCGACCGCATGGGTGCGCGCAGCGTCGCCGCCGCCGGCGCCGGCCGCCCACACCACCGCATCGTGATCGGCCAGGCGCGCGGCGATGGCCTCGGTGCCGGCCTGCTCGATGTCGAACAGCAGCGGCGTGGCGCCGTCGCCGGCGACCTCGTCGGCGTGCGCGGGGTTGCGGATCGCCGCGGTGACCCGGTGGCCGCCTGCGACCAGCAGCGGGGTGAGCAGGCGCGCGACCTTGCCATGGCCGCCGATGATGAAGACGCGCGACATGGGAACTCCTGACAGTGGGGAACGGGCGGCGCGTTACCGCGCCGCCGCCCACCGTCGCCACTGCGGCGCGAACGCACGGTCAGCAGGCGGGCAGCGCCGGCGCAACGCTGCGTCGCATCGCGCCGCAGCGTCAGTCCGCGCTGCAGTCTAGCACCTGCTCGGCCTCGCCCTGCGTACCGAGCGCCACGCGCGACAGTGCCAGGTCCAGCGGGCCGGCGGTCTCGAGCTGCATCGGAACCCGCACCCGGGCCACGTCCAGGCCGGCCCGGACCAGGCACTTCAGCGGCACCCCGATGCGCGTCCAGGTCCCGGCCGGCATCCGCGCCAGCAGCGGCTGCATCTCGACCGTGCCGCCGCAGCCCTCACCGCAGCCGGCAGTCAGCGACAGCGGAACCGCGTCGCCGCCGCGGCGCGCGTGCAGCACCAGCATCACGTCGCCGTTGGCCTCACGGGTCAGGTCGAGCGGTTCGTCCGCCACCAGCGCGACGCCGGCCTCGCCGCTCCAGCGCATCCGCCAGGCGTCCTCCTGCGCCTCGTGGTCCATGCCCTCGATGCGCAGGTGGCCGTCGCCGCTCGCCGCGGGCAGGCTGGTCACCGGCTGCGCGCCGTCGCCGGCGAGCAGCCGCATCGAGAAGCCGCCGGAGGCGCGGCCGCGGGCGAAATACACGCCCGGCGCCGCCAGCGGGCCGGTGATGCCCGGGGATTCCGGCAGCGGCGCGAGGTCGCCGTCGTCGGCATAGGTCAGCCCGTAGCCGAACGCGAACTGCGGGTCGTAGCCGGGCTGGCCGACGTTGTTCTCGAACTGCACCGCGGTGCGCGGCCAGGAGAAGCTCAGCCTGCCCTGGAAGTCGTGCTGCACCCGGCCCTGCGCATCGCGCAGCAGGACGTCGGCGACGCCGGCGCCTTCCGAACCCGGCAGCCAGGCCGCCACGAAGGCATCGGCGGCGTTGATCTCGCGGTTGACCCACAGCGGCCGGCCGCTGAGGAACACCGCCACCACCGGGATGCCGTCGGCCTCGAACCGGCGGATCAGTTCGAGGTCGGCGTCGTCGCCGGGCTTGTAGGCCAGCGTGGGCACGTCGCCCTGGAACTCCGCGTACGGATCCTCGCCGAACACGACCACCGCCACGTCGGGCCTGGCCTCGTAGGTGCCGTCGACCGCCAGCGTGGCGGTGCCGCCGGCGGCCTCCACCTGCCGCTCGATGCCCTCGAAGATGCTGTCGGCGTTGGGGAAGTCCGCACGCCTGGTGCCGCGGCCCTGCCAGTTGAGCGTCCAGCCGCCCGACTGCTTGCCGACGTCGTCCGCGCCGTCGCCGGCGACCAGGACGTGCCGGCGCGGATCCAGCGGCAGCACGCCGCCCTGGTTCTTGAGCAGCACCAGCGACTTGCGCACCGCTTCGCGCGCCACGGCGCGATGCGCGGGCGAGCCCAGCAGGTCGTAGTCGCCGCCGAGCGGACGCTGCGACGGCCTGCCGGCCTCGAACAGGCCGAGCCGGAGCTTGACCCGCAGCACGCGTCGCACCGCGTCGTCGATGCGCGCCATCGGGATCGTGCCGGCGCGCACCGCGGCCACGGTGCTGTCGTACATGCCCTTCCAGCTGTCCGGCGCCATGGCCATGTCCAGCCCGGCGTTGAACGCCTGCGGGCAGCGCTCGTTGCTGCAGCCCGGGATCTGGCCGTGGCCGTTCCAGTCGCTGACCACGAAGCCGCCGAAGTTCATCCGCGCCTTCAGCACGTCGGTCAGCAGATGCCGGTTGCCCGTGGTCTTGACCCCGTTCCAGCTGTTGAAGGAGGCCATCACGATCTGCGCGCCGGCCTCCAGCGCCGGCGGGTAACCGGCGTTGTGAATGCGCACCAGCGTGGCCTCGTCGACCTGGGTGTCGCCCTGGTCGATGCCGTTGCGGGTGCCGCCGTCGCCCAGGAAATGCTTGACCGAGCTCGCCACGTGCCGGCCGTCCAGGAACGCTTCGCTGCCGACCTCACCCTGCAGGCCCTCGACCATCGCCGCGGAGAAGCTGGCCACCACCTCCGGCGCTTCCGAATAGCCCTCGTAGGTGCGGCCCCAGCGGTCGTCGCGCGGCACCGCCACGGTGGGGGCGAAGGTCCACTCCATGCCGGTGACGCGGGTCTCCACCGCGGTGATCTCGCCGATGCGGCGCATCAGGTCGGCATCGCGCGTGGCGCCCAGGCCGATGTTGTGCGGGAACAGGGTCGCGCCGACGACGTTGCTCTGCCCGTGCACCGCATCGATGCCGAACAGGATCGGGATGCCGTGCCCGCCCGTCGAGGTGTCCATCGAGGCCTCGTAGAACGCATCGGCCAGCGCCAGCCATTGCGCCGGGCTGGCGTCGTAGCGGCCGCCGGGATCGGAGTTGCCGCCGGCCAGCACCGAACCCAGGCGATAGCGGCGCACGTCCTCCGGCGTGAGGCTGGCGATGTCGCCCTGGATCAGCTGGCCGACCTTGTCCTCCACCGACATGCCGGCCATCAGCGCGGTGATGCGCGCCTCCAGCTCGGGCTCCGCCCCGAACGGCCACTCCGGCTGCGGCCACAACGTCGCGTCGTGCGCCGCGGGCGTCGGCTGCGTCTGCGCGCCGCACGTCGCGGCGATGCCGATGCCGGCGAGGGACAGGACCAGCGCTCCACGCAGCAGCATCCGCCTGCGATGCGGCGACGGCGTCGTTGCGGTCATGCGCGGTGCGCGATGGGCGTCGCAGAGGCGATGCGTTGGCATGGGCGGTCCCTCCCAGGACACATGACGAGACGACGAAGGTTTCCGATGTGTGCGTCGCAGGCATCGCCGCCCTTCAGGCACCGCAGGCGCTCGAGGCAGCGGCGGCGCCCGGGCAGCCGAACCATACCGAACGACGCAGGGCTCGCGGCGCCGCCGTGCCTTGCGTTCATGCCGGCAGGACCGTCCAGCACCGCCCGACCGGCCTGCGCCGGCCTGCGCCGGCCTGCGTCCTGACGCAGGCTCGCCGCATGCCGCTGCCGTTGCGGAAACCGGACGCTTGGACGCCGCACGCCCGGACGCGATGCCGCCCGCCGCGATGCAGCGCAAGATGCGCGGCGCAGCCCCATGCCGCCACACCCGACCGGAGCGCCCATGCCCAAGCTCGACCTCGACGCCATCCCGGCCACGAACGCGACCGGCTACCCCGCCCCCTTCTCCGACGCCGTGGCCGGGCGCTGGTACCGACGCCTGGCGCCGGCGGCGGGCCTGCGCGACTTCGGCGCCAGCCACGTCACCCTGAAACCCGGCGCCTGGTCGTCGCAGCGGCACTGGCACGAGGACGAGGACGAGGACGAGCTCGTGGTGATGCTCGCCGGCGAGGCGGTGCTGGTCGACGACGGCGGCGAGACGCCGCTGCGGGCGGGCGACGTCGCGGTGTTCCCGAAGGGCGACGGCAACGGCCACTGCCTGCGCAACGACGGCGACGCCGACTGCCTCTTCCTCGCCATCGGCCAGCCGACCACGCGCGTCTGCCACTACCCCGACGTCGACATGCACCTGCCCGAGGGCGGCGGCTATCGCCACAAGGACGGGCGGCCGTACTGAGACGCAGAGCGCCTAGCCCCGCCGCAGTCGCGGCGGCAGGGTGTCGTCGGGCAGCTTGCGGGTCGCCACGGCGACGATGACGGCGGTCGACAGCAGGATGCCGGAGACGAGGCCGGCGACGGCCCACAGGCCGGAGGTCGAGATCGACAGGTCGGCGTGCAGCGATGCGCGCCCGGCCTGCGCGCGCAGCGACAGGACGTGCGGCTGGACCGGCGATGCCGGCGCGGACGGCGTGGATGTGGTCGGGGCCATCGTCGCCCTCCCGTGGGCGCAGGCTTGGAAATCCCGAGCGTGGCAGCGCCCGCGTCGGCACGGCGTGGCCGCACCGGACGGCGCGCCAGCGGCCGCGTCGCCGCTTACACTCGCGCGCCCTCTTGTCCGGGAGCCGGCATGGCCGTGGCGCGCGAAGACGTGCTCTATCAGTGGGTGAGCGACGACACCGGGCTGCTGGTCCGCTCGCGTCCGCTGAAGGGCCCGGGGGTGCTGGTGCTGGTCATCGGCGGCATGTTCGCGATCGCGCCGCTGCGCGCGGACGGCGCCGCGGCCTGGTTCGCCTGCGCCGTCGGGATCGCGCTGCTGGCCTGGAGCCGCCGCATCCTGCTGCGCGACAGGACGTGGCGCTTCGACGTCCGCCGCCGGGAGATCGTGGCGCGCCTGCGCCTGGGCCGCCGCGAGCGCGTGCGGACCGTGCCGTTCGACGCGGTCCGCGCCGTCGAGGTGCGGATGAGCCGTGGCAGCACCGTGCAGGAGAGCGCCTTCAGCACATGGATCCACACCGTCCACGTGCAGCTCGACGATGGCGAAGGCTTCACCGTCTACCAGGGCGACCGGGAGGCGGTGCTGCGACGTCGCGAGCAGCTTGCCCTGCTCGTGACCGGCACGGCGACTCCGGGCCCGCGCTGACCCGGGCGCCGAGGCCCCGTCTCAGTCCGGGATGCGCACGACGACGTTGCCGCTGCGCGCCGACGCGAACACGGCGTCGAGCACGCGCATGTCGCGCACGCCCTCCTCGCCCGGCGCACGCAGCGGCGTGCCGCCGAGGATCGCCAGCGCGTCCTGGTCCATCTGTTCGGCCTGCATGCGCGGTTTCTCGCCGAGCGTCGCCGGGAACACGGTGCCGTCGCTGGCGCGGCCGACGTTGCCGTCGTAGGCCTGGAAGGGCGACAGCGCGTACCAGCCGCGCTCGCAGTCGACCTGCAGGGTGTTGAGGTTGCGGCCGAAGCTGGTGACGCATTCGGCGACGATGTCGCCGGGGAACTCGAGGCGGAAACGCATGGTTTCATCGACGCCGCGGAAGATGTCGCGGCGCGCGGTCTCGTCCCAGGCACGCACCGCGACCGGCTCCAGCCCGGTGCCGTAGCGCGCCGCATTCACGCAGTACACGCCCATGTCGTACATCGCGCCGCCGCCGCGCGCCGGATCCAGCCGCCAGGCATCGTCGGCGCCCTGGCGCCAGCCGAACCAGCCCGCATCGGCCCGCAGCTTCACGATCCGGCCGAACGGCCGTTCCTGTGCCATCGCCATGAAGCGCCGCGTGTTCGGCTCGTGCTGCATGCGGTAGCCGATCGCGAGCCGCACCCGGTTGTCGCGGCAGGCCCTCACCATCGCCTCGCCCTCGGCCGCATCCATCGCCATCGGCTTCTCGCACCAGACATGCTTGCCCGCGTTCGCCACCGTGCGCGTCAGGGGCATGTGCAGGTGGTTGGGCGTGACCACGTAGACCACGTCGATGGCGGGGTTGTCGGCGATGCGGTGGAGGTCGTCGTAGCCGTAGACGTTGGCGTCCGGAATGCCGTGGCGCGCCTGCCACTCGGGCACCTTGTGCGGCGACCCCGTCACGATGCCGGCGAGCCGGCAGTGCCGGGTCAGCTGCAGCGCGGGCGCGAGCAGGTCGCGGCTGTAGCCACCGAGGCCGGCGAGCGCCACGCCGAGCCGGCGCGGCGGCGAAGACGATGGCGCGGGCGCGGCGAAGGCGCGGGGCAGGGCCGCCGCTGCGCCTGCCATCGCCAGCGACTGCAGCAGGCGCCGGCGGGAGATGCCGGCCGACCGGTCGTTCGGGTCCATGGCCGCGCCTTTCGTGACGGGACTTCGGATGCTAGCAGGCCGTCGATGCCCCCTCGCCCCGTGCGGGCTACAGCCGGCCGCGGGCCTCGGCCAGCGTCTTCCGCTGCCGCGAAGGCGCACCGGGGCTTTCGGCACTCCGCGCCCCGGCCATCCCATCCGGCATGATCGCGCTTCCGGGAGCCACGCTCCCAGCCACCACCCGGAGTTCCCATGCGCCGCGTCCTCGTCGTCTCCGCCCTGACCCTCGCCCTCTCCGCCGCCTGGTCGTCGTCCGTGTCCGCACAGGCCGCGGCGCCGGCCGCGCCGGCCACCGCGCAGGCGGCCAGCGAGGACGCGCGCCTCAACGCGTGGTTCGAGCGCAAGTACGAGGAGCAGCTGCAGTTCAGCCCGATCCAGATGACCTTCCTCGGGCGCAAGGACCGCTACGGCGAGCTCGACGACATGTCGCGCGCCGCCGCCGATCGCCAGCTGGCCTGGCAGGTCGCGGCGCTGGAGGAGATGACGTCCACCTTCGACTACGACGCGCTCAGCGACGCCACCAGGCTGTCGTGGGACCTGTTCGAGTACCAGGTGCAGGAGGCCCGCGCGGCGCACCGCTTCGCCGACCACGCCTATCCGTTCGAGCAGATGGGCGGCATGCAGGCGCAGCTGCCGACCTTCATGATCGGCTTCCACAAGGTCGAGACCGAGGCGGACTACGAGGCCTACGTCGCGCGCCTGCGCGAGGTGCCGCGCGCCTTCGGCCAGCTCATGGACCAGGCGCGGCGCTCGGCGGAGAAGGGCATCCGCCCGCCGCGCTTCGCCCACGAGGGCGTGATCGAGCAGGGCGGCAAGGTGATCGACGGCGCTCCGTTCACCGAGGGCGAGGACAGCGCGCTGTGGGCCGACGCGCAGGCCAAGGCCGATGCGCTGGTCGAGGCCGGCACGATCGACGCGGCACGCGCGGCCGAGCTGAAGGCGCAGGCGCGCGCCGCGCTGGTGGAGGCGGTGAAGCCGGCCTACGACGAGGTCATCGGCTGGTTCCGCGCCGACCTGCCGAACGCGCTGGAGAATCCGTCGGGCGTCGGCACCACCCATCCGGACGGCGCCGCCTATTACGCGCAGCGCCTGCGCGCCTCGACCACCACCGACCTCACCGCCGAGCAGGTGCACCGGATCGGCCTCGACGAGGTGGCGCGCATCCGCGGCGAGATGGAGGCGCTGAAGGACAAGGTCGGCTTCGAGGGCGACCTGCAGGCCTTCTTCCAGTTCATGCGCAGCGACCCGCGCTTCAAGTACCCGAACACCGACGCCGGCCGGCAGGCCTATCTCGACGATGCGACCAAGGCGCTCGACACCATCGAGCAGCATCTGCCCGAGTACTTCGGCCTGCTGCCGAAGGCCGACCTGGTGGTCAAGCGCGTCGAGGCCTTCCGCGAGGTCGACGGCGCCGCGCAGCACTACTACCCGAGCACCCCGGACGGCTCGCGCCCCGGCATCTACTACGCCCACCTGTCCGACATGGACGCGATGCCCAAGACCGAGCTCGAGGTCATCGCCTACCACGAGGGCCTGCCCGGGCATCACATGCAGATCGCGATCGCTCAGGAGCTGGAGGGCGTGCCGGAATTCCGCAAGCAGGCCGGCTTCACCGCCTACGCGGAAGGGTGGGCGCTGTACTCGGAATGGCTGGCCCGCGAGATGCCTGGCACCTACACCGATCCCTACTCCGAGTTCGGGCGCCTGACCTCGGAGATGTGGCGCGCGATCCGCCTGGTGGTCGACACCGGCCTGCACGCCAAGGGCTGGACGCAGGATCAGGCGGTCGCCTACTTCGAGGAGAACAGCTCGGTGCCGCGCGAGGCGATCGAGGCCGAGGTGCGTCGCTACATCACCTGGCCCGGCCAGGCCACCGCCTACAAGATCGGCATGATCAGGATCCAGGAGCTGCGCGCGAAGGCCGAGGCCGAACTCGGCAACGACTTCGACATCCGCCGCTTCCACGATGCCGTGCTCGGCGGCGGCGCCCTGCCGCTGACCCTGCTGGAGCGCCGCATCGAGCAGTGGATCGCGGAGGAGAAGAAGCGAGGCTGACTCCGACGCAGGACGCGTTTTGACACCCCAGCCGTTCCCGGCACCATTGCAGGCGGGGAACCGCAGCGGGGCAGCATGGGCCACTGGGTCGTCATCTACGCGATCGGCGCGGCGCAGGCGATGCTGCTTGCGCTCGCGCTGTGGCGACGCCGGGCGAACCGGCACGCCGACCGGATCCTGGCCGCATGGCTCGCCAGCGTCGGGGCCGACCTGGCGATCAAGGCGCTGTACATGGCAGAGCCGGTGGTATGGCTGTTCAAGCCGGCCCGGCTCGTCACGCTGCTGCCATTCCTGTACGCGAGCCTGTTCTACCTCTACGTGCGGGCGCTGACGATGGGCCTGGGCGTGCGCCTGCGTGACCTGGTGCACGGCGCCGGGTTCGCGTTCGCTCTGGCATGGACGACACCGCTGTTCCTGCTGGGCGCCGAAGACACGGCGCTCCGCTTCGCCCGCGCCCAGTCGGGGCACGCGACGTGGCTGCCGACGTGGTTCGACCCGTTGCTGTACGGCTACGCCTTCGCCTATATCGCGGCGGCCCTGCGTCTGGTGCGCCGCTACCACCGCGCGCTTCGTGCCGGCCACTCCGCCGGCGCCCGGCAGTCGCTGGGGTGGATCACGATGATAGCCATCGGCCAGCTCGTGATCTGGACGATCGCAGCTGTGCAGTCGGCCGCACCGGTCCCCTGGATCGACTACGACCTGATCTATGCCGCCGTGGCGGCGTGGGTGTGCGTCGTGGGCTATTCGAGCCTGGCGCAGTCGCCCCCCGGGGTGCTGGAACAGGCGGCCCCGGCCGCGGGCGGGGACGAACAGCCCGCGCGCGAGGACGACCCGCGCTTCGACGAGGTCCAGGCACGGCTGTCTCGGCTGATGCGCGACCGGCAGCTGTACCGCGAGCCGGCGCTGACCATCGGCCAGCTCGCCAAGTGCAGCGGCTATCCGGAATACCTGGTCTCGGCCGTCATCAATCGGCGCTTCGGCGGGACCTTCTGGGACTACATCAACCGCCAGCGTATCGATGCAGCCCGTGCCGCGCTCGCGGATCAGGAGGACGCGCGCACCATCATCGACATTGCCTACGGATGCGGGTTCACGTCGAAGTCGACCTTCAACGCGGCGTTCAAGCGTCGCCTGGGACTGACGCCGAGCGCCTACCGGCGAAGCTGCGCCGAACGGCCCGGGGCGCGACCGTCTGCCGGCGCAGGATCAGCTCGCCCACCACAAGGTTGATCAGCCACGACAGCCAGGCGGCTACCACGTAGACCTGCATCATCGGCCACTGCAGCAGCAGCGCCGCCGCAAGCATCAGGCGCAGGGTGATCGCGCCGGTCGTCAGCGCGACGCTGCGGGTCATCCAGCGACGGTGGGCGACCGTGTCGGTCCGGATCGCCGCGGCGATCGCAACCGCGGTGACCAGCGGCCAGAGCAACGACAGCACCGCGAATCCGGCACGGGCCACGGCTCCGCCCTGGGCGTTCGCCGCCAGCGACAGCCCTGAGACAGCGCCGATGGCGACCGCCGCCACGTAGAGCCATCCGCCCAGCCGGTGCAACCTGGGCAGGCGGCGGCGTACGGACGCGCTGAGTTGCAGCGGTACCAGCAGCAGGGCCAGGCCCGCGCCGAAGAAGTGCGCCGGCACATCCCAGCCGGAGACCGCGAACTGCGCGCCGAACGGATCGTCGCCGCGGACCTCCATGTACAGGTACGCGAAGGCATAGCCGGCGACCGCCAGACATGCCAGGGAGAACAGCACACGCACGACCCACCATGCCGACCTACCCAGCCACTCGTACATGCTTGCGCTCCCGGACAATGGACGCGGGGGAGCCTGTCGCGGATGTCCGGGGCGGATCGTCCCCGCCGGCGGACCCGGTCGTCGCCGAGGTCCGGATCCGCCGTCTCGCACTCTCGGCTGCCGTACGCGCCCGTTTCGCGAGACCTGGCCGCCCGTCGCCGCGCTGCCAGGTTCGCCATCGCCGGACGCGGCCGCCCGCGTACAGCGCCGCGCAGACCCCGGCCCGCGGGCCGGGGTCGGGCCGGTCCCAGTACGCCCGGATCGCGATCGCTGCGCGCACGCCGGTAGAGTGGCGCGCCTGTTTCGCCGTGGCATGCTCTTGGGTCTTCTTCACTTCCTGCTGTTCGCGGCCGCCTTCGTCGCGCTGATCGCCGCGACGCTGACCGTCGGCGCTCTGGCCTGGGCCCTGCTCCGCCCGCTGTTGAGGGCCTGCGGCGTGGCGGCGGAGTCGGACACCGCCGGGCGCATCCAGGTCGGGCTGACGCTCGCCGGACTCGTCGCCTTCACCGTCGGCGCCATCGGCCTCGCCGTGGTCATGCCCGACCGTGCCGAGACGCGGGTCTGGCTGGCCCGGCTCTTCGGCTATCCGGCGACGCGGATCTCGCTGCGGCTTGCCGACGTCGATCCCGCCGCGCGCGCGGCCCTGGTCGAGACCCTCACCCCGATGATGCAGGCCCAGCGCCGCCGCTTCGCCTATCGCATCCACAACCTGCGTTCGCATTCCAGCCACGTCGCGCGCGCCGACCTGCCCAGCCGCTACCGCTTCGACGGCGAATACCTGGAGATCGTCACCGGCCGCCCCCTCGACCGCGACGGGAACCCGCTGCTGCTGCACGTCCTGCGCGCCGCCGCGGACACGGAGAGCGACACCGCGCTGCCGGAGCAGCTGTGGGCGGATGTCGACGTCGACGGGCAGCACGACTTCGCGACCGCCCTGCTGCCGGCGACGGTCCAGCTGACCGCGAGCGCGACCCGCTCCGCCGCCAGCGGCCGCCGCAGCGAGCGCTGCATGCTGGACATCCAGGGCTTGGTTTCCGCCGACCTGCTGCACTTCGCCGACGAGCGCCCGCAGGCGGGTGCCGGCAGCCGCCGCCACCTGGTGCTGCGCACGCCACCGGACGCGCTGCGCGAGCGCCGCTTCGAGGTGGTGGCGATGCACCTGGTCCGCGGCGAGCGCGGGCGCATGGTCAAAGAGTGGCCGGAGGACCGGACCCGCATCCACATGGCGTTCTCGCTCGCGCCGAGCGGGTTCGACGCCGTCGGGGCCGATTGCGGCAGGCGCCTGCTGGAACGGCTCGATCCGGCGTGGACGCAGGCAGCCGTGCGCCAGGACCTGCCGGCGCTGGGCGACGCGGTCGACGGCGTCGAGGTCGAGGACATCGCGCGTTTCGTGCCGTGGCAGGCGGCGGACGACTGGGTCGAGGTGCCGCCGGAGGAGGACTAGCGGCGCCGGGCGGCCGGTGCGGCGGACGACCTGCGGGACCCACGGGTCCGTGACGCTGGCTAGAATCGCGCCGCGGCGGCGGCACCGCGGGGCACCACGCGGCACCAAGTCGGCACCTCGCCGGGCGCGACCGGCGCCGGCGCGGGCGGGTACGCCGACCACGACAGCGCACACGAAGGGGAGCGGCGTTGAGCAGCGGTTCGGAGCGGGCAGACCGCGATGCGCGGGCGGTATCCGGGCGCCTGCGCGCATGGTGCGCCGGCGTCCTGTGCGTGCTGCTGTCGTTGCTGCCGGGCCCCGGGCAGGCGCTGGACCCGGGGCGCCACGTCGCCCAGTTCCACCACACCGCCTGGACGGTCGCCGACGGCGCCCCGGGGCAGGTCACTGCGCTGGCGCAGACCGCCGACGGCTACCTCTGGCTCGGCACCCAGTTCGGCCTGTTCCGCTTCGACGGGGTCGAGTTCGAACGTGTAGCGCCGACGGGTGCCGACGCCTTCCCCGCGGCGAGCATCTCGGCCCTGCATGCAAGCGCGGATGGCGGTCTCTGGATCGGCTTCCGCTACGGCGCGGTGAGCGTTCTCCGGGACGGCGCGGCCACCCATTACGGCGAGGCCGAGGGCCTGCCGAGCAGCACCGTCTTCCGCTTCGCCCAGGACCGCGAGGGCCGGCTGTGGGCGGCCACCTTCACCGGCCTGGTCTACCTGCGCGACGGGCGCTGGCATCGGCTCGGGCCGGAGTGGGCGTTCCCAGGGCGGCAGGCGCGAACCGCGTTCGTCGACGCCGCCGGCACGCTGTGGGTGGCGACCGATCAGGGCCTCGCCTTCCTGCGCCGGGGCACGACGCGTTTCCAGCGCGTACCGGCTGCGGTCGGGCGGGTCAGCGGCATCGCGCAGGCGCCGGACGGCGGGATCTGGATCGCCGAGGCCGACGGCGCGGTGCGCGAGGTGTCCATCGATGGCCGCACCGTCGCCACGCCGTCCATCGCGCTGCCCTCGGCCGGCCTCCTGTTCGACCGCGACGGTGCGCTGTGGGCGACCACGCTCGGCGAAGGCCTGCTGCGGCTGCCGCATCCTGCCGCCGCCGACGCCGGCTTCGAGCGCTTCCGCCGGATCGACGGACTCGGCTCGGACTACCTGCAGCCGCTGCTCGAGGACCACGAGGGCACGATCTGGGTCGGCAGCAGCCGCGGGCTGGACCGCTTCCGGCACGCCAACGTGGTGCCGGCCCGGCTGCCCGACGGCGCGCAGGATTTCGCCATCGTTGCGGACGGCGACGGTGCGCTGCTGGTCGGCAGCCGCAACCAGCCGCTGATGCGCCTGCAGGACCGCGAGCTCGACTTCCTCGACCTGGCGGTACCGCTGACCGCCGGCCATCGCGACCGCCGGAACACGGTATGGCTCGGCGGCCCCGACGGGTTGTGGACGCTGCGGGACGGCCACCTCGCCGAGACCCTGCCCCTGCCCCTCGACGACTACTCCGGCGTGCAGGCGATCGCCACATGCGGCGACGGCACGCTGTGGGTGTCGCTGAACACGCCGGGCGTCTACCGTCTCGCCGACGGCCGCTGGAGCCACCTCGCCGACCTGCCGGGCATGCCCGAGGGCTCCTCGCCGCTGAGCCTGCTGTGCGATGCGCGGGACCGGCTGTGGATGGGTTTCGCACGCAACGCGATCCTGCTCCTGCAGGACGGACGCCCGACGCCGATCGGCGCCGAGCAGGGGCTGGAGGTCGGCAACGTCAGCGCCCTGGCCGAGGACGCGACGGGCATGTGGGTCGGTGGCGACCGCGGGCTCGCGCGGGTCGAGGACGGCAGGGTACGCAGCGCGCACGGTGGCGACGCCTTCAGCGGCATCTCGGGCATCGTCGCCACACCGGGAGGCGACCTCTGGCTCAACGGCGCGCGCGGCATCCTGCACCTGCCGGCGGCGGAGCGCCCATACCTGTTCGATGCGCAGGGACGCAGGCCCGCCTACGCCCGGTTCGACTTCCTCGACGGCGTGCCGGGCATCCCCGCGCAGTTCCGCCCGATCCCCACCGCCGCGCGCACCGGCGACGGCAGGCTGTGGTTCGCCACCACCAGCGGCGTGGTCTCGATCGACCCGGGCGCGCTGCGGCGCAACCCGGTGCCGCCGCCGGTGCACGTGCGCGCGGTGCAGGCCGACGGCCGCAGCTATCCGGCCGGCCGCGACGCGCTGCAGCTGCCGGCTGGCATCCAGAACCTGCAGATCGCCTACACCGCGCTGAGCCTGGCCATCCCCGAACGGGTGCGCTTCCGCTACCTGCTGGAGGGCTACGACCGCGAATGGCAGGACGCCGGCACGCGGCGCGTGGCCTTCTACAACGACCCCGGCCCGGGCAGCTACACCTTCCGCGTCATCGCCGCCAACAACGACGGGGTGTGGAACGAGGTCGGCGCCGGACTGCCGCTGGTGATCGCCCCGCTCTACTGGCAGACGGCCTGGTTCCGGGTGCTGTGCGCGCTGCTGGCGCTGGCCCTGCTGTGGATCGCCTACCTGTCGCGGCTGCGCCGCGTCGCCGCGCAGGTCCGGGTGCGCATGCAGGAGCGCCACATGGAGCGCGAGCGCATCGCGCGCGAACTGCACGACACCCTGCTGCAGGGCATGCACGGCCTCATCCTGCGCCTGCACGCCGCCGCGCAGCGCCTGCGCGCGGACGATCCGCTGCGCGACGAGCTCGAGACGACCATGGACCTGGCCGAGCAGGCGATGGCCGAGGGACGCGACCGAGTCAGCGGCCTGCGCGGCGGCGTCCGCCACGGCCGCGACCTCGGCGAGGCCCTGCTGCAGGTCGCGGAGGAGGCGGGATGGCAGCCGCCGCCCGAGGTGCGCCTGGTCGTGGAGGGAACGCCGCGCGCGCTGTGCGGGGGCGTCGCCGAGGAGCTCTACCTGATCGGGCGCGAGGCGGTCCTGAACGCGCTGCGGCACGCGCGCGCCGGCATGGTGACGATCGAACTGGGCTATGCGCGGCGCGAGCTGCGCCTGCGCGTGCGCGACGACGGCATCGGCATGCCTGTGCGCGAACCGGGCCGGCCGGGACACTGGGGCCTGGACGGCATGCGCGAACGGGCCGCGCGCATCGGCGGGCAGCTGCGCCTGGACTCGCAGCCGGGTGCGGGCACGACCGTCGCCGTCCGTCTCCCGGCCGCCGCGGCCTACCGCCCGCGCCGGCGCGGCCTGCGTGCGGCCGTCGCAGGCCTGCTGCGACGGCGCACGTGACGACGGGCGGCCACCATCGCACCGGCGGAACGGTCGAACATGGGAACGGGAATCCGGAGGCCGACCCGGCATGCCCAGGTCGTCTGCGACCATCCGCTTCGAGGCCACGCTGCAGCGCCCGGCGGCGCCGAAGGGCGCGACCTGGTGCTTCCTCGTGCTGCCTGCGGAGGCCAGCGCCAGGCTGCCGACGCGCAGCATGGCGAGCGTCGACGGCAGCCTCTGCGGTCAGCCATTCCAGGCTACGCTCGAGCCCGACGGCCGGGGCAGCCACTGGCTCAAGGTGCCGCGCGCGCTGCGCGAGGCCGCCGGTGTGGCGGCGGGCGATACCGTCGCGCTCGCGATCGCGCCGGCCGCGCAGGAACCCAAGCCGCCGCGTGCCGGCCGACCTGCGCCGGGCGCTGGCGGCGGCGCCGGCCGCACGCACGCAGTGGGCGAGCCTGACCCCGGCGGCGCGACGCGACTGGACCCACTGGATCGCCTCCGGGAAGAAGGCGGAGACCCGGGGCAGGCGCATCGCCACCGCCTGCGACATGCTCGCCTCCAGCAAGCGCCGCGCCTGCTGCTTCGACCGCTCGGGCATCTACAGCAAGGTGCTGGCGGCACCCGAGGCGGCAGGCTGAAGGATCGGGCACCGGCGCAGCCCCGACCCCTGTGTCGTGGCTCGAGCGGACGTCGCCAAGATGCAGCTCACCAGCGCAGGGCCCGCGGCCCGAGCAGGGCACCCAGCGCACTGGGCACGAGCATGCCCAGCAGGTACCAGGTCGACCAGAACGGCGGCGCCATCTCCGGGCAGTGCAGGCAGTAGGCGAAGGCGGCCGTGGCACCGGCCAGGAGCCCGGCCGCGGCGCCGGCCAGACGCAGGCGCACCGGCGCCATGCCCCGCACCGCCCAGAGGATGGCGGCCAACGCCGGCAGCGACAGCATCGCAATGAGCGCCGAGCAGACCTTCCAGGTCTGTCCGAGCAGCAGCGGCATGCGCGCCTCCGACGGCGCGTCCAGCAGCACCAGGGCCGCGCCGATCCAGGCTGCGGCGACGGGGACGGCGAGCATCGTCCAGCCGCCCGCCACCCGCACCCCTGGGCGCGACAGCCGCAGGGTCACCCACAGCGCGGCCGCGCCGACCGCGATGATGAAAGCCTGGCGCAGCCAGAACGCCGGCAGCCGGGCGACATCCCCGAGATCGGAGCGCACGCCGAGCAGCAGCGCCACCAGGACCGTCGCCGACACCACCCCCAGCAGCAGGGCCAGAGAGAACCTGCGGGTGGGAACGTGGCGGTCGACCGCCGCGGTTCCACCTGCGAGCACCTGGATGAGGTCGTCGGTCTTCATGCACTGCCTCGGATGCGGGCCGCGAGCGCCTTCAGGCCGCGGTGGATGCCGACCTTCACCGCCGATTCCGACAGCCCGCTGTGCCGCGCCGCCTCGGCGATGGACAGGCCGTCCAGCTTGACCAGGAGGATCGGCAGGCGGTGGCGGTCCGGCAGCGTGTCGAGCAATTCTCCCACGTCGCGCCGGGCCTCGGCGGGCTCGACATCCGACCTGGCGAAGATGCGGCCGTCGTCGTCGAGCGGATCGTGCAGCGCCTCGCGTCGCGCGTGGGCACGGAAGAAGTCCATGAGCTTGTAGCGGGCGATCGCGTGCACCCAGGCGGTCAGCGGCTGGTCCTGGCGCCAGGTGTGCCGCGCGTTGTGCACGGCCAGCAGGGTTTCCTGCAGGACGTCCTCGACGTCCGCCTGCGCACGGGGCAGCCGCCGCCGCAGGTAGGCGCGCAGGTGCGCCGCGAGGCGATCGAGGAAGCGCCGGTACTGCGCGGCGTCGCCGGCCAGGGCGAGGACCATGCAGGCGTGCAGCTCGCGTTCGACCGCGTGCGCATCGTCGGCCGCGGACGCTTGCGCGGGCAGTCCGCCCATCAGTGCGATTCCGTTCCGCCGGACGCGGGTCGCGCCGGGTGATGTCGACACATCGGTTCCACCTCGCTCCGCCGGGCATGAGGCGGGCGCGAGTGTAGGCCGGCTGCGCCGGCCGGCCGCGGTGCGCACTCGCGCCTGCATGTCCAGGACGTCCATGCCGCCTTGTTCGTCCGGGGGCGGCCCTCGGTTACAGCCGTTGGCGACGGCAAGCGCGCTGTAACCGGCAGCGGCCGCGCGGCGAACTGCTCCAGCGAAGCCGGGCATCCCGTCCGGCGCCACCGGGAGCATCCTCCATGAAGCATCGCCGCATCGCCCCCCTCGCCCTCACCCTCGCCGCACTGGCGGCCGGCGTCGCCCACGGCCAGGACGCGGGCAACGACAGGAAGCCCGCCGTCGAGAAGTGCTGGGGCGTCGCCAAGGCCGGCGAGAACGACTGCGCCGCCGGCCCCGGCACCACCTGCGCCGGCACCGCCAAGGCCGACTACCAGAAGAACGCGTGGAAGAACGTCCCGGCCGGGACGTGCACCAGCATCGTGACCCCGCACGGCCGCGGCTCGCTGACCGAGCCCGCCTGAGCGTCATGGCGAGCGCGCCCGCCGCCGGCATCGGCTTCAAGCCACAGCACGCCGACGACGCCCTGCGCTGCAGGGCCGAGGCGCTGTGGCTCGAGGTCCACCCGGAGAACTACCTGGTGGACGGCGGGCCCCGCCTGGCCCTGCTCGATGCGCTGGCGGCGCGCTTTCCGCTCTCGCTGCACGGCGTGTCGCTGTCGCTGGCGGCCGCCGCGCCGCCCGATGCGACGCACCTGGCGCGCCTCAGGCGCCTGATCGATCGCGTGCAGCCGGTACTGGTGTCCGAACACCTGGCCTGGTCGTCCTGGGACGGACGCCACCTGCCGGACCTGCTGCCCTTCCCGCGGAGCCACGAGGCGCTCGCGCGCGTAGTGGCGAACGTGTCGCGCACGCAGGACGTCCTCGGCCGCCGGATCGCGCTGGAGAACCCGGCGCACTACCTGCCCCTGGACGGCCACGACTGGAGCGAGACCGACTTCCTGGCCGAGCTCGTGCGCCGTAGCGGTTGCGGGCTGCTGCTCGACATCAACAACGTCCTCGTCAGCGCGCACAACCTCGGCGGCGACGCGCGCCGCTACGTCGACGCCTTCCCTCTGGAGGCGGTGACCGAGATCCATCTCGCCGGCCACACGGTCGACGCCGGGCTCGGCGACGCGCTGTGGATCGACTCGCACGATGCCGCGGTGTCGGAGGAGGCCTGGGCGCTCTACCGTCATGCGATCGCGCGCGGGGGACCGCGGCCCACCCTGATCGAACGCGACGGCAACGTGCCCGCGTTCGCCGTCCTGCTGGCCGAGCGCGAGCGGGCGCAGCGGCTGCTGGCCGCGCAGGCGATCGCGGCATGAGCGCGCTCGCCCGGTTCCAGCGGAACTTCGCCGAAGCGCTCGGCAACGCATCCCCGGACAGCGGGCCGACGCGGCACCGGGCGTTCGCCGTGTATCGCAACACGGTGATGCGCGGCTGCCTGGATGCGCTGGAAGCCAACTATCCCGCGATCGTCTGCCTGGTCGGGCGCGACTGGTTCCGTGCCGCCGCGGCCGAGTACGCGACGGCACGACCGCCGCGCGATGGACGGCTGTTCGGGTACGGCGAGGACTTCGCCTCGTTCCTGTCGCGCTTCGAACCGGCGCGCGACCTGACCTACCTCGCCGACGTGGCGCGGCTCGATCGGCTGTGGACCGAGAGCCTGGTCGCCGCCGACGGCGGCACGCTGGACGCGGCCGCGCTGCGCGGCCTGTCCCCGCGGCGCCTGGCCAGGCTGCGCCTGCGCCTGCATCCGGCCACGCGCCTCTTCGCCTCGGCGCTGCCGGCCTTCTCGATCTGGAAGGCCAGTCGCGCCGGCCTGTCCCCCGCCGGCGATCTCGCCTGGCAGGCCGAGCACGCGCTGGTGGCACGGGTGGGGCCCGAGGTACGCGTCGCGGCGGTGTCGACACCGGCGCTGCACTTCCTCGACGCCTGCGCGCGCGGAGACACGCTTGCCGAGGCGGCCGAAGCGGCATGCGGGCAGTCCGCGGACGCGCGTGTCGACCTCATCCTCGCCGCCCTCCTGGGCGCTGGCGCATTCACCACGACCTGAAGGAGTCCTCATGACACCCACCGCCCCCGTGCACGCCGCCCGCGCCACGCTCCGCTCGCGCTGGAACGCGCTGGCCGAACGCGCCACCGGACTGCTGGGCCACTCGTTCCTGGCCCTGGTCGGACGGGTCGCCATCGCCGCGATCTTCTTCCAGTCCGGGCGGACCAAGGTCGATGGGCTGCTGACCGTGACCGAAGGCAGCTACGAGCTGTTCCGCAGCGAATACGCGCTGCCGCTGCTGGCGCCGGAGACAGCGGCGCACCTGGCCGTCTATGCGGAAACCTTCCTGCCGATCGCGCTCGTCCTCGGCCTCGCCACGCGCCTGTCCGCGTTCGCGCTGCTGGGCATGACCGCGGTGATCGAGATCTTCGTCTATCCCGCGGCCTGGCCTACCCATCTGTCGTGGGCCGCGATCCTGCTGTACCTGATCGCCCGCGGCGGCGGCCGCGTGGCGCTCGATCACGCGCTCGGCCTGCGCTGAACGCGCCTTCGCCCCGATCCCCTCCGCCCGGCTGTAACCGCAGCACCCGTGGCCGCGAATGACTCCGTGCCATTCCGGCACCCCCTCATACGAAGGAACCCCATCGCCATGCTCACTGCGACCCAAAGCCTCGCCACCGCCGCCGCCGTCTTCGCCGTCTCGGCCGCCGCCGTCTCCGCTCCCGCGCAGGCCGCCGAGGAAGCGACCGGCCGGACCGTGCACTGCTACGGCATCAACAGCTGCAAGGGCACCTCCGACTGCAAGTCGGGCAATCACGAATGCAAGGGCCAGAACGAATGCAAGGGCCAGGGCTTCAAGGCCGTGACCCTGCAGCAGTGCGAGGCCGAGGGCGGCAGCACCACCGCACCGGCCGCCTGAGCCTTCCCCGCCCGGCCGCAGCGGCGGCCGGGCCCTTCGCAGCCTTGCCCCGCATGACCGTCACCGCACCCACGCCCTTCCACGGCTTCGGCCTGGGCCTGCGCCCACCCCACTACGCCGCGGCGATCGAGGCGCAGCAGCCGCTGGATTTCGTGGAGGTCATCTCGGAAAACTTCATGGTCGATGGCGGGCGGCCGCTGCACGTGCTCGACCGCGTGCGGGCGCGGTACGAGGTGGCCCTGCACGGCGTATCGATGAACCTCGGTTCCGCCGACGAGGTGGACGCGGGCTACCTGCGCCGCCTGCGCGCGCTTGCCGACCGCATCGACCCGCTGTGGGTGTCGGACCATGTCTCCTGGACCGGCGTCGACGGCCGCACGTCGCACGACCTCCTGCCGCTGCCCTACACGGAGGAGGCGCTCGACGCCCTGGCCAGGAACGTCGGCATCGCCCAGGACGTGCTGGGACGCGCCCTGGTCCTGGAGAACCCCTCCACCTACGTCGCCTTCCCCGGCGCGACGCTGACGGAGCCGGCCTTCCTCGCGGCTCTCTGCGAGCGCAGCGGCTGCCAGCTGCTGCTGGACGTGAACAACATCGTGGTCAGCGCGGGCAACCATGGCCACGATCCCGGGAACTGGCTCGACCAGCTGCCCCTGCGCCACGTGCGGCAGATCCACCTGGCCGGCCACAGTCGCGGCGCGGACATCCTGGTGGACACGCACGATGCGCCCGTGCCCGATCCGGTGTGGGCGCTGTACGCGAGGTTCATGCCGCGCCTCGGCGACGTCGCCACCATGATCGAGCGCGACGACCACATCCCGCCGCTGCGCGAACTCCTCGCGGAACTCGACCGCGCCCGCGCCATTGCAGCCGCTGCCGGTCGTCGCGCCGCATGAGGCTGCAGGATCTGCAGCGCAGCTTCCTTGCGGCGCTGGATGGCGCCCCCCTGCCACAGGGCATCGCCGCCCGCGGCCTGCGCGTGCATGCCAACAACCGTCGGGAACGACTGTCCGAGGCCCTGCGCGACACCTACGCCAGGACCGCACTCATGCTCGGCGACGCGGATTTCGCGCGCCACGCCGGGAGCTACATCGCCGCGCATGCGCCGGCATCCTGGACGCTCTCGGACTACGGGGCGGGCTTTCCGGACCACCTCGATGCGGCCTTGCCGGGCGAGCCGGTGGTCGCGGAGCTGGCCTGGCTCGACGCCGGCCTCCGCCGCGCCTTCGCCGGACGCGACGCGACGCCGCTGCAGCTCGACCGGCTGGCCGCCGAGGACTGGGAGACCGTCGGATTCGCGTTCCTGCCGACGCTGGGCTTCACCCGCCTGCGCAGCAACGCACCAGCGATCTGGAGCGCGCTCGCCGCAGGCCGTCCGGTTCCACCCGCCGCGCGGCTGCCGACGGGATCGGGCGTGCGGATCTGGCGCGCCGGTCTCGATCCGCGCTTCGCCACCATGTCGCCACGGGAGTGCGCCTGCCTCGACCTCGCGCTCGCAGGCGCGAGCTTCGGCGAGATCTGCCAGTGGCTGGACCGGCAGCTGGAGGTCGACGACGCCGCGCGCGAGGCCGGGCTCCTGCTGCGCACGTGGGTCGACGACGGACTGGTCGTAGCGCTGCGCGAGGGCGATGCGTGATACGCGCTGGGCGGCGCGGACGGCGTGCGCCCGCGCCACCGGCATCCGCGTCCCAGGCGACGTGGTCAGGCCGCCTCGGCGGCCCAGGCCTCGGCATCGGCACCCGCCGGGATGCGCATCGGGCAGGACGGGTCGGTGGCTGCGCGCCACACCGCCTCGGCCACGTCGCGGGCGTGGGTGATCGTGCTGTCCTGCTGCATGCTGGCGATGAAGGACCGGGCGAAGTCGGCGTAGGCCTCGTGCTCGAGTCCGGCCATGTTGCCGCGGGCGTTGTCGACGAAGCGGGTGTCGGGCGCGCGGCCGGGCAGCACCAGGCGCGCGCGCACGCCAAAGGGCGCCATTTCCGCGGCCAGCGACTCGGTCAGCGCATTCGCCGCGGCCTTGCTCGCGCGGTAGGCACCGACCAGCGGCAGCGGCTTGAGGGTCACGCTGGAAGTGACGTTGACCACGACGCCGCTGCCGCGCTGGCGGAACTGCGGAAGCAGCGCCTGGGTCAGGGCCAGCAGGCCGACGGTGTTGGTCTCGAACAGGCTCCGCACCATCGCGAGCGGGGTGCACTCCAGCGGGGAGGCGCCGCCGAAGCCGGCGTTGTTCACCAGCACGTCGACCGGCCCCGCCGCCTCGACGGCGGCGCGGATGCTGGCCTCGTCGGTGACGTCGAGGGCGAGCACGCGCAGGCGCCCGGAGGGCGGGAGCAGATCCGTGCGCGGAGTGCGCATGGTCGCCACGACGCGCCAGCCGCGGTCGAGGAAGAGCCGGGCGGTCTCCAGGCCGAAGCCGGACGAGCAGCCGGTGATCAGGACGGTATGCATGGATGGTCCTCGCAGGATGGGAGTGCGAGACGATAGGCCCCACGGTCCGTACCCACTACGATTCCCAGTCCGCGTTTCTTTTGCAGGAGTCCTGGATGGCGGATCCGCTCGCCGAAGTCGTCACCCTGCTGCAGCCGAACGCGCCGCACGCGAAAGCGGTGGTCGGGGCCGGGGCCTGGGCGGTCCGCCGCTCCAACCTGGAGGAGCCGTTCTACTGCGTGCTCCTGGAGGGCGCGTGCCGGCTGGAGGTCGATGCGCATGCGGCGGTCGAGCTGCGCGAGGGCGACTTCGCCCTCGTCACCGCCGCATACGGGGTCACCATGACCAGCCTGGAGCCGCCGCCGCCGGGCGCCGCCACCATTCCGAGCGAGCTCGCCCCCGGGCGCTTCCGCGTCGGCCGCGCCGATGGCCCGGTGGACCTGCGCATGCTGGCGGGCAACTGCTGCTTCGGCTCGCCCGACGCCGCCCTGCTGGTCTCGCTGCTGCCGCAGGTGGTGCACGTGCGCGACGAGCGACGGCTGGCATCCCTCGTCCAGCTGGTCGGCGACGAGACGCGCGCGCAGCGGCCTGCGCGCGAGGTCGTGCTGGCGCGCCTGCTCGAGGTGCTGCTGATCGAGGCGCTGCGCTCGACGGCGGGAACGGCCGCGTCGCCGAGCCTGGTGCGGGGCCTAACGGACGTCCGGCTCGCGCCCGCGATCCGCGCGATCCATGCGCATCCTGCGCAGGCGTGGACGGTGGCGGCACTGGCCGGCGAGGCGGCGCTGTCGCGCTCGGCCTTCTTCGAGCGCTTCAGCCGCAGCGTCGGCGTCGCGCCGATGGAATACCTGCTCGCATGGCGCATGGCCATCGCCAGGAACCTGCTGCGGCGCGGCGGGTGGAGCGTCGCCGGCATCGCCGAGCACGTCGGCTACGCGTCGGCCAGCACGTTCAGCGTCGCCTTCTCGCGGCACGCCGGCATTTCGCCGATGCGCTACGCCCGGGCGCAACGGGAGCGGAGCGAAGCGCCCGATGCGACGACGGTGCCGGCCGGATCCGCGGTGCCGGCCTAGGCCGCCGTCCCGCCTTCGGCCTCACCGGCCGATGGCGTCCAGCTCCGCCAGCGCCTGGGCGTCGAGCTCCAGGCCGGTCGCCGCAAGGTTCTCGCGCAGGTGCGCCGGCGAGGAGGTGCCGGGGATCAGCAGCACGTTGGATGCGCGGCGCAGCAGCCAGGCGAGCGCGACCTGCATCGGCGTGGCCGCCAGCCGCGCGGCGACCGCGTCGAGACGATCCGACTGCAGCGGCGAGAACCCGCCCAGCGGGAAGAACGGCACGTAGGCGATGCCCTGCGCGGCCAGCGCATCGACGAGCGCATCGTCGTCGCGGTGGGCGAGGTTGTAGAGGTTCTGCACGCAGGCGACCGGGGCGATGCCCTGCGCCTCGGCGATCTGGCCCGCGGTGGCGTTGCTGAGCCCGAGATGGCGGATCAGGCCCTGCTCGCGCAGCCGCGCGAGCGTCTCGAACTGCGGCGCGATGCTGCCTTCGCGCGGCGTGCTGAGGGTCTGCGGATCGCCGGCCAGGCGCAGGTTGACCACCTCGAGCGCGTCGACGCCGAGGTTGCGCAGGTTGTCGTGGACGGCGGCGACCAGTTCCTCCGGCGCCAGGGCCGGGATCCAGGAGGCGTCGTCGCCGCGGCGCGCGCCGACCTTGGTGACGATCACCAGGTCGTCGGCGTAGGGGTGCAGCGCCTCGTGGATGATGCGGTTGGTGACGTGCGGGCCGTAGAAGTCGCTGGTGTCGATGTGGTTCACGCCCGCGGCGATGGCCTCGCGCAGGACCGCCACCGCGGCCGCGTGATCCCTGGGCGGCCCGAACACGCCCGGGCCGGCGAGCTGCATCGCGCCGTAGCCCATGCGGGCGACGCGGCGGTCGCCGAGGGTGAAGGTACCGGCCTGGCTGAGGTTGCTCATGACGTGCTCCTGCTGGATGGGTGACCGCGACGATAGGCGCCGCGTCCATGTTCGATAATCCGGGCCAGTCCGCACGGGGCGTACGGGAGGCCGGACAGTGAACAGCGACATGCAGGATCTGGAGGCCTTCCTGGCCGTCGTGCAGGCCAGCGGCTTTCGCGAAGCGGCGCGGACCGGCCGCGGCTCGGCTTCGAACCTGAGCGACGCGGTGAAGCGCCTGGAGGCGCGGCTCGGCACCCGCCTGCTCCACCGCAGCACGCGCAGCGTCTCGCCGACCGAGGCGGGTGCGCGGCTGGCCGAACGCCTGGCCCCGGCCATGGCCGAGGTCCATGCCGCGCTCGACGTGGTCAATCTCTTCCGCGACCGCCCCGCCGGCACGCTGCGCCTCAACGTGCCGGCCAACGTCGCGCGCACGGTGCTGCCGCCGATCGTCGGCCCCTTCCTCGCCCGCTATCCGGAGATCCGGCTCGAAGTGGTCGTCGAGGACAGTCTGGTCGACCTGCTCGCCGCCGGCTGCGATGCCGGCATCCGCTATGGCGAGCGCCTGGCGCAGGACATGATCGCGCTGCCCGTGGGCCCGAGGACGCAGCGCCTGGTCACCGCCGCCGCGCCTGCCTACCTGGATGCGCGCGGGCGTCCGAAGCACCCGCGCGACCTGCTGCAGCACGCCTGCCTGCGCGGGCAGTTTTCCGGCGGCGCCACCCCGCCCTGGGAATTCGAGCGCGACGGCGAGGTGGTGTTCGTCGATCCGCAGGGCCCGCTGCTGGTGCGCACCGGCGCGGCGTTCGATCTCGCCGTGCAGGTGGCCGTCGCCGGGCTCGGCATCATCCATCTGTTCGAGGATTGGCTGCGTCCGCATCTGGACAGCGGCGCGCTCGAGGCCGTTCTCGAGCCGTGGTGCCAGACCTTCGACGGGCCCTGGCTCTACTACTCCGGCCGCCGGCTGCCGCCCTCGCCGCTGCGCGCCTTCATCGACTTCGTCCGCGGCGTGTGACGCGTCGCGGCCTGCGACGGGTCAGGCGGTGGCGTCGGCCCTGCGGTCGAGGAGATCCGTCTCGGCGCGCATGAACACCGCACCGGCGCTCTCCGCCGCACTGCCGCGGGCGGTGCCGGTGACGAAGCGCAGGCCGTGCGCGGCGGTCTCGCGCGCGATGACCGCGTGGATGCGGTCGAGCGCGGCATCGGCCTCTGCGCCGTGCAGCACCGCGACGTACTCGCCACTGCCGATGCTGCGGTTCACCGCGTCCGCCCCACCCGGCGGCAGGACCTGTTCGAGCGCCGCGTCGAGCTGCTGCAGCAGTTTCTCGGTGCCACGCTCGCCGAGGCGGCCGACCGCGCCGGCGAAGTCCTGCAGTTCCATCAGGGCCAACAGATAGGCCGGCGCCTCGGCGGCCGGGGGCGACGCAGGCGCGACGGTGGCGACGAAGGCCTCGTGCTCCAGGGTGCGCTCGCGCGCACGCGCCTCCAGCAGGGTCACCGTCAGCCGCGCCAACGCCCGCAGCGCGGCGCGCTGCTCCTCGTCGAGCTCGCGCGGCGCGGCATCCAGCACGCAGACCGTCCCGATCGCCGCGCCCTCCGGCGTCACCAGCGGCATGCCGGCATAGAAACGGGCGTCGCCACGTTCGCCGTTGACGTAGGGGTTGGAGGCGAAGCGCGCGTCCTGGCTCAGGTCCGGGATCTCCATGAGCTGGCCGGGCGCGCGGATGGCGTGGTCGCAGACCGCGGCGCTGCGCTCGGTCTGCGACGGGTCGAAACCGGTGCGCGCCTTGAACCACTGCCGATCGCGGTCGACCAGCGAGATCAGCGCGGTGGGCGTTCCGCACAGCGTGGAGGCGAGCTGCACCACATCGTCGAATGCGCCCTCGGGCAGGCTGTCGAGCACGTGGTAGCGGTCCAGCGCGCGCTGTCGCGCGGCTTCGTCGTGGGTCGTCGTGGGCATGGCCGCCGACTCTGGACGGCGGAACCGGAACGGGATGTGTAGGTGGCTCGGGGCACGGGCGCGTGCCCGTCGCCCCTCTTCGCCCTCCCTCTTCGCCCTCCGCCCTCCGCCCGACGGCGTCAGACGGCGAGGCCGGCCTTGTCGAGGCCGTAGGCCTGGTCCAGCACGCCGGGCGGGGTGCGGAAGGCCACGTTGAGGCGGTTCCAGCCGTTGATGACCATCACCGCGTAGGTGAGCTCGGTGATCTCCTGCTCGGAGAATTCCCCACGCACCTGCCGGTACAGCTCGTCGGACACGCCCTGCGGCGACAGCGTGGTCAGCGCCTCGGTCCAGGCCAGCGCCGCCCGCTCGCGCGGCGAGAACAGGGTCGATTCGCGCCAGCCGGCGACGTGGTGCAGGCGCAGCGGCTTCTCGCCCTGCAGGGTCGCCTGCTTGACGTGCATGTCCAGGCAGAAGGTGCAGCCGTTGATCTGCGAGGCGCGGATCTCGACGAGCGCCTGCAGCGGATGCTCCAGGCTCGACTTCTTCAGCGCCATGGAGATCTCGCCGAACTTCCGGAACAGCTGCGGCGACTGGGTGGTGGTATCGAGTCGTGCGGTCATGGTGATTGTCCTCTGCTGGGGGAACGGCCCCGGACGGGCGCCGTCGCGACGGTTCGCATTCCTCCGACGATCCGGCACGCGGGGCTGTGACATCGGTTCGCGCGCTGCCGTCGCCGCCGCATCCCTCGACTAGACTGGCGCCATGAAGAACGCCCTCCAGGACCAGTTGCTCAAGGCCGGGCTGGCCAAGAAGTCCCAGGTCGCCCAGGCCGCGCGCGAACAGGCGAAGCAGCGCCAGGGCAAGGCCGCGCCCGCTCCCGACGCGCCGCAGCGGGAGGCCGAGCGGCTGCGCGCCGAGCGGGTCGAGCGCGACCGCGCGCTGGCCGCCGAGCGCAATGCGCACGCCCGCGTCCAGGAACAGCGTGCGCAGGCGCGCCAGATCATCGAGACGCAGCGGGTCCGCGCGACGGGCGAGATCGAGTACCGCTTCGTCGACGGCAAGGTCATCCGTTCGCTCCTGGTCGACGCCGCGCTGCGCACGCAGCTGGCGAGCGGCGCGCTGGTGATCGCGCGCCACGGCGACGGTCATGCCCTGCTGCCGCGTGCGGCCGCGGAGAAGGTGCGCGCGCGCGATGCCACGATGATCGTGCTCGACCACGGCGGCGCCGCGGAGCCGGCGCCCGCCGGATCCGACGACGATGCCTACTACGCCCGCTTCCAGGTGCCCGACGACCTGGTCTGGTAGCCGAGGGACGCCGGGCGCCCTGCGCCCGCGACGCGATCCCGTCGCGGCGCGCGCCTCCGCTGCGCCGCCCGCTGGATGCCCCGCTTCTTCAGGAGCCGTCGAGCGCGAGCGTCGGCGGCACCACGTGCATGGTGAAGTCGACGGTGCGCGTTTCCGCCGGAGCGGAAAGGTGCCCGACCCAGCTGCCGCTGCGCGTCCAGGTGCGATCGTCGTCGCTGATGCGCAGGCCGCGCGGGGCATCGCCGGTCGCCGTGGGGCCGGAGGGCTCCTCGCCGGCGCAGATCGAGAAGCTCCGGCTCATGAGGTGGTGCTCGCTCTCGCCGAAGCTGCGCGCCGCCATCGCCGAATGGCTGTCGCCAACGAGTTCCCCCGGTGGCATCGCCTCCTGGCGGTGGATGCCGGGCGCGGTGATCGTGCGCTGGCCTTCGCCGCCGAGTGCTGCGTCGTACTCGAGGATCACGCAGATGTCGTCTGGCCCGGTGCCGTCGCGCTCGGTGATGCCGCCCACGCGCAGCAGCTCCAGCGGACCGCCGACGCTGACCTGTTCGTGGACGCGCGAGTCCGCAGCCCGGATGAGCCGCTCGCCCCTGAGGAAGGCGGTGCCGCGGGACTGCGCCGGCAGCCCGACCGGCCCCTGCCCGTTGGTCCCTTCGAACTCGAACTGCGTGTAGCCGTAGCGCTCCCACAGGCAGACCAGCTGGCTCGCCGTGCCCTCCACCTGCGACTCGGCGTCCAGGCGCATCTGCACGTCGCCGCTGCGCATGTCGCCGGTGCGCGCGGCGCGGTAGCGGAACTCGATGTCCAGCTGTGCGAGGCGGCCGCCAGGCAGCAGCTCGCCGGTGTCGGCGTCGATGGTGGCGCAGGCCGCATCGAACGCCTCCGCGTGCCCGCCCTCCGCAGTCGCCGGATCGGCGTCCGCATCCTCCGGCGCCGTCTCCGCCTGGCACGCCGCGAGCAGCCCGCCGATGGCGAACGCGATGACCGCCTGACTCCATGACCTCATGATCCGCTCCATCGGGACGAGCGCCCGATGCTACCGGGCGCGCGTTCCGCGGCGGGTGCTTGCGACGGCTGCCGCGTTCGCCTCGCGTGCACCCGCGCCGTGTTGCCCTCTCCGCCTGCATCACGGGATCCGCGGAGCATCGCACCATGGCTGTCACCTACGACACGGCGCCCGCGAGGGCGCTCCACCCCTTCCACGCGTTCCTGCTGGCGGCGAGCGTGCCGCTGTTCCTGGGCGCGCTGCTCGCCGACATCGCCTACGCGCGCAGCTACCAGGTCACCTGGAGCCACTTCGCGTCGTGGCTGCTCGCCGGCGGGTTAGTGTGCGCCGGGGTCGCGCTGCTGCTCGCGCTGATCGGACTGGTCCGCGCCGCACCGCGTCGCGGCCACGCGCTGCTGGTCTTCGTGCTGCTGCTGGCGACCTGGGTGCTGGGCTTCATCGATTCGCTGGTCCATGCCCGGGACGCCTGGGCGGTGATGCCGAGCGCGCCGGTGCTGTCGGCGATCGTCACCGTGCTGGCGGCGGCGGCCACCTGGATCGGATTCGCGGGCTACCGCGTACGGAGGACGGCATGACGCGTTCGCATCTCCTGGTACTGGCCGCGGTGACGGCCGGCATGTCCGCCTGCGGCAGTGACGCGGGCCCCGCGACCTACGGCTCCGACCCCACGCTGCCCGAGCGTGAACGCGGCCTGCTGCCGAGCATGACGATCGCCGATCCCGGCGAATGGGGCGATGCGCGGCCGACCGTGCCGGACGGCTACGAAATCACCGCGATCGCCACCGACCTCGAGGTGCCGCGGCAGACCCTGGTGCTGCCCAACGGCGACATCCTCGTGGCCGAGGGCAAGGGCGGCGGCGATGCGCCGAAGGAGAGGCCGAAGGACGTCATCGCCGGCTACATCAAGGCCAAGGGCACCACCTCGGTGCAGGGGGGCGACCGTCTGACCCTGCTGCGCGACGCCGACGGCGACGGCACCTACGAAGGCCGGCACGTGTTCGCCGAGAACCTCAACGCGCCCTACGGCCTCGCCCTCGTCGGCGATGACCTCTACGTCGCCAACCAGGACGCGCTGGTGCGCTTCGACTACCGCGAGGGGCAGACGCGTGCGAGCGGCGAGCCGGAGACCGTCACCCGGCTGCCGTCGGAGATCAACCACCACTGGACCAAGGCGCTGACCGCGAGCGAGGACGGCCGCTTCCTCTACGTCGGCATCGGCTCCAACAGCAACATCACCGAACGCGGCATGGCCGCCGAGGTCGATCGCGCCATGATCTGGGAGGTCGACGCCGAAAGCGGGCGCCATCGTCCCTACGCCACCGGCCTGCGCAATCCGACGGCGCTCACCATTCGCCCGGAAAGCGGCGAGCTCTGGGCGGTGGTCAACGAGCGCGACGAGCTCGGCGAGAACCTGGTGCCCGACTACCTCACCTCGGTGCGCGAGGGCGGCTTCTACGGCTGGCCCTACAGCTACTGGGGCCAGCACGTGGATCCGCGCGTGCGCCCGCAGGATCCGGACAGGGTCGCCTCGGCAATCGCACCGGACTACGCGCTCGGCGCGCACGTGGCCGCGCTCGGCGTGGACTTCTCCTCGCCGGCGATGGGTGCGCAGTTCGCCGAGGGCGCCTTCGTCGGCGAGCACGGCAGCTGGAACCGCGAGGAGCCGGCGGGCTACAGGGTCGTGTTCGTGCCGTTCCGCAACGGCCGCCCGAGCGGCGAACCGGTCGACTTCGTCACCGGCTTCATGGACGACGACACCACCCGCGGCCGTCCGGTCGGCGTCACCGTCGACCCCCGCGGCGCCCTCATCGTCGCCGACGACCTGTCGAACACGATCTGGCGGGTGGCGCCGGTGCGCTAGGCGCGGAAGGCCGCGCGGCCGACCCGGGGCCCGCGCGGCCCGGGCGCGGGACGGCGGAGGACGGACGCGGCCGTGTCCCATGGCCGCGACCGTGACCTCCGGACCTGCAGCCGCCGGCGATGAGATGCGACCATCGGCGCTTCCCCGGCCGACGGACGCGCATGACGTGAAATCCCTGCTTGCCTGCGGCGCGCTCGCGCTGTGCCTCGCCCTGCCCGCCCCGCGGGCGCACGCCTCCGCCGCGGACGATGCCTTCGAGGCGGTCTACGAACAGGAGTGGGACTGGCGCCAGGCCGAGTTCGGCCGCGACGACGACGAGGATGCGCCGCCGTCGCGGACGCTGGCCGACGTCGACGCGCAGGCCCAGGCGCGGCGCCTGGCGAAATGGGAGGACGTGCTGCGCCGGCTCGACGGCATCGACGCCGCGGCCCTGAGCGAGGACAACCGCATCAACCTCGCGGTCTATCGCCCGCAGATCGAGGCGATGGCGGAGAACATCCGCGTGCGCGCCTACGAGATGCCGTTCAACTCCGACAGCTCGTTCTGGTCGAACCTCGCCTTCATGGCGCGCGGCGACTTCGGCAGCGTCGAGGACTACGAGGCCTACGCGGCGCGGCTGCGCGACGTGCCGCGGGTGTTCGGCCAGCACATCGACAACATGCGCGCAGGGCTCGCGCGCGGCTTCAGCGTGCCGCGTGCGGTGCTGGAGGGCCGCGACGGCTCGATCGCCGCCGTGGCCGACCTCGACGACCCGGAGGCCGCGAGCTTCTGGGCGCCGTATGCGCGCATGCCCGCGACCATTCCGGCCGGTGAGCAGGAGCGCCTGCGCGAGGAGGGCCGCGCGGCGATCCGCGAGGCGGTGGTCCCGGCGTTCCGGACGCTGCTCGCCTTCTTCCGCGAGGAGTACGTGCCGCAGGCGCGCACCACCCTCGCCGCCGAGGCGATGCCCGACGGCGAGCGCTTCTACCGCGCGCAGATCCGCGAATACACCACGCTCGACCTGTCGCCGCAGGAGATCCACGGGATCGGCCTGGCCGAGGTCGCGCGCATCCGCGGCGAGATGGAGGCGATCATCGACGGGCTCGGGTTCGAGGGCGACTTCCAGGACTTCATCGCCTTCCTGCGCACCGATCCGCAGTTCTACCCCGAGACCCCGCGCGACCTGCTCGAGCGCGCGGCGTGGATCGCCAAGCGCGTGGACGGCAGGCTCGGCGATTTCTTCGAACCGCTGCCGCGGCACCGCTTCACCATCGAGCCGGTGCCCGACGACATCGCGCCGTTCTGGACCGCCGGCCGCGGCGGCCTGGGCACCTACTGGGTCAACACCTACGACCTGCCCTCGCGGCCGTACTACAACCTGCCGGCGCTGACCCTGCACGAATCGGCGCCGGGCCACTCGTTCCAGGCCGCGCTGGCGCTGGAGCAGGGCGAACAGCCGGACTTCCGGCGCAACAGCTACATCTCCGCCTATGGCGAGGGCTGGGCGCTGTACGTGGAGAAGCTGGGCAAGGAGATGGGCATCTACGAGACGCCGTACGAGGACTTCGGCCGGCTCACCTACGAGATGTGGCGCGCCTGCCGCCTGGTGATCGACACCGGCGTGCACCACGACGGCTGGAGCCGCGAGCAGGCGCTGGCCTATCTGCGCGACAACACCGCACTCTCGGAGCACGAGGTCACGACCGAGGTCGACCGCTACATCTCGTGGCCGGCGCAGGCGCTGAGCTACAAGCTGGGCGAGCTCGCCATCGTGCGCCTGCGCGGCGAGGCCGAGGCCGCGCTGGGCGCGGAGTTCGACATCAAGGCCTTTCACGACGCGGTGCTGCGGCTCGGCTCGGTGCCGCTGCCGGTGCTCGAGGACCGTATCCGCGCCTTCATCCGCGAGCAGAAGGACGCGGCCGACGGCGAGATCGCCGCTGCGGCCTGAATGCATCCGGCCGCCCCGCGGGGCGGCCGGTCACGGCGACAGCCGTTCGAACCTACCGCCGCGCGGGTCGAGCGCGAACACCGCGCCCGGGCAGCGGGCGCTTTCGGGCAGGCGCAGCACGGTGCGCGCCTGCTCGACCGCGACCTCGACCGTGCGCATGCCGCGGTTGCAGGTGGGCGCCGGCAGCACCAGCGTCTGCACGAGCGCGCCGTCGGCCTTGGCCAGCACCTCGATCCGCGCGACCGGCGCGCCCTCGTCCCCGGGGACGCGGAAGTAGAAGCGCTCGGTGGAGGCGAGCTGCAGGATCGCGAAGGGCGCCCCGGCGACGGTGGCCTGCCAGTCCGAATACGCAGCCAGGTCGAGGCGGAACGGCAATTGCCGGCGGCTGCGGTAATCGGTCCAGGTGCCGGTGAGCGCCCGGGTCGAGGCGAAGAAGTCGTGCTGGTCGAAGCGCAGCCGCGCCGTGGGCAGGCCGCCGGCATCGACCTCGTCCAGCATCCTCGGCCCGTTGCGCTGCATGGTCGGCTTGAAGCCGATGGGCGTGCGATAGCGGTCGTAGAAGTAGAGCCCGGCGGCGACCTGGTTCTCGACCTCGATCTGCACGGTGACGCGGGCGCCGCCGAGCGTTCCGGCGTACTGCATCACCGCCGCCTGCGCACCCACGGCGCCCGCCGCCGCCAGCAGCGCGACGGCCATCCGCGGGAACATGCGCGCCCGCGTCATCAGCAGGCCTCCCGGCGCGAATCGACGTGCTCGAGCGTGAGCGGACCGCTGAAGCGGTGAACCTCCCACAGGCAGGTGCGGTCGTCCCAGTCGATGGTCTCGGACAGGCGCAGGGACGCCTCGCCATCCTCGAAGCGCAGCGCCCCACGCGCGGCGAGCGCCTCCAGCGCCGGCGCACGGCGGTAGCCGCCGCCCTGCGACAGGAAGTACTGCACGGGGCCGGCGCGATTGCCGTCGCCGAAGCCGGTGGCGCGCACGTCGCCGATGCCGTCGCCGTCGATCTGCAGCACCTCCAGCGTCCCGGTGCCGCCGAACCACAGGTCCAGCCCGTCGAGTGCCTGCAGCAGGGCGCCGGTCGTGGCGTCGCGCACCTCGATGCGGTCGACCCGGCCCGTCGGCGCTCCGGCCGGCTTGCTCGCGTGCACGCTGAAGGTTCGGTCGCCGCCGGGTGTGTCCTGCAACAGGTCGCCCGCGAACGCCGGCGTATCCGGACCGGTCTCGAACCGCGTCACCCGCTGCAGGTCAAGGGGCCGCGCCTCGCGCGTGCGCAGGTCGACCCAGCGGCCGTGGAGCTGGGATGCGGAGGCGCCGAAGGGCCGCAGCGCGAGCGCGGCCTCGGGCAGATCGCCGCCCACGCCTTCGGTGCTGATCACCAGCGGCGCATCCTCGGCATACGGCGTGCGCTCCAGCGCGATGCGGCGGTGGTCGGCAGCGAGCAGGAAGCCGCCCATGGCATTCCAGGCCGCATCGTGGGCGAGGACCAGGTCGATGCGATCGGCGCCGACGTGCCCCCGGTAATGGGTGATCACGTCCGGCAGGGCATGCGTCGCCGGCACCGTGCCCAGGAGCAGGAGCGCCACGCAGGCGCACGCCGCCGCGCGCGGGCGGCGGAACAGAGGGGATGGCATGGTGCGCGGCGCGCCGGTCGGCTGGAGGGGCGCAGAGTCTAGCCGCGGCATCCGCGGCGGGACACGGCGCCGCCGCCTGCACGCCGTCGCCCGGCGGGAGACGCCGCGATGTTCGTGCCGGATGCCGGTGTTCAGTCCTCCGCGGCGCTGCGTGCGATCAGCGCCGCGCTGCCGACCGCGACCGCGTCCTCGACCGCGCCGGTGGCGGTCTGGCCGTAGCGGTCGATCGCGCGCATGC
The DNA here is from genome assembly GCF_018122625.2 of Coralloluteibacterium stylophorae. Lineage (GTDB taxonomy): Bacteria > Pseudomonadota > Gammaproteobacteria > Xanthomonadales > Xanthomonadaceae > Coralloluteibacterium > Coralloluteibacterium stylophorae. The sequence goes on from NZ_JAGQFT020000004.1 coordinate 76,283, forward strand.
GCAGGTTGAAGGTCAGGTAGGCCGCACCGACGGCGGCACCCGCGCCCAGCAACGCGGCGACGCCCCTCTGGTGGCGGGGCGCCAGCGCCATGCCGGCGAGTGCGCCGGTGGCCACGCGCGCGACCATGCCGGCGGGGACGATGCGGTCGGGCGCGGACTTCATCTTGTCGCCGGCCAGTTCGCCGGCGGCGACGGCGAGTGCGCCCGCGGAGGCGAGCGGGCCGGCGAGCAGGCGCGGCGCGCCGCTGTCGGCCGGCAGCGCGCCCATGCGCGCGGCATTGGCGACGGTGGCGAGTGGCGTCATCGAACGCATGCCGGCGACGGCACCCATGAGGATGGAGTGGATCAGGGCCATGTTCTGCACCTTCGCAAGGGGATGAGAAAGCGGCGGCGGCCGCAGGTCGAGGGCCGACCAGTCGCGCTCCGCGGACACCGCGAGTGGACGCGAAGCAGGGTGGTCCCGGCGAGAAGGCGGGCGCTGGCTCGACCAAGCGCCGACAACTGGCAAATGGGAATCGTTTCCATTACGATCCGCGACCGTCGTCGGCGACCGGATGTGCGGACGCCGACGACCGGAACGCGAGCTCGCACCAGACGAGCGCCGGCACCGCCCCTCCCGGCCGCCCCGACGCATCGGCGGAGGCCGGGTCGTATCCACTCCGGACGAGTCCCGATGACCCACACCGCCGCCCGCCGCCGCACCGCACGTGCACTCCGCCGCGCTCCCCTGCACCCCGCCCTGCTCGTCGCACTCTGTCTCGGCGCCGCCCCCGCCTGGGCCCAGCAGACCACCGTCGAGGACGAGGCCGCTGTCACCCTGCAGCGCCTGGACGTCGAGGGCGAGCGCGTCGACGACGGCTACACCGTCGACCAGACCCGCGCCGGCACGCGCTTCGACCTCGAGCTGCGCGAGATCCCGCAGTCGGTCACCGTGGTCACCCGCCAGCGCATGGACGACCAGAATCTGCTGAGCATCGGCGAGGTGCTCTCCAACGTCACCGGCGTGTCCGGGACCTACAGCGACAGCGAGCGGCTCGAGTTCTACGCGCGCGGCTTCTACATCGACAACTTCCAGTTCGACGGCATCCCGACCACGATGGACCAGGCCTGGAGCTACGGCGATTCCGCACTCGACCTCGCGCTGTACGAGCGCGTGGAGATCGTGCGCGGCGCCACCGGCCTGCTGACCGGCGCGGGCAATCCGTCGGCCTCGGTCAACCTCATCCGCAAGCACGCCGACAGCCGCGTGTTCACCGGCAGCGTGTCGCTAGGCATCGGCAACTGGAGCCGCAGCCGCGGCGTCGCCGACGTCAGCGTGCCGCTCAACGCCGACGGCAGCGTGCGCAGCCGCGTGGTCGCCTCCTACCAGGACGGCGAGTCGCACATGGACCGCTACGCCCTGCGCAAGAAGCTCGCCTACGCGGTGATCGACGCCGACCTCGGCGCGGACACCGTGCTCAGCATTGGCCACGACTACCAGAAGAAGGAGTCCGACGACGTCACCTGGGGCGGCTTCCCGATCTGGTACGCCGACGGCACGCGCACCGACTACGGCGAGTCGTTCAACCCCGCCGCCGACTGGACCTTCTGGGACACCACCGTGCGGCGCAGCTTCGCCAGCCTCGAGCACGGCTTCGCCAGCGGCTGGTCGCTGCGCGCCAACGCCACCCACGACGAGAGCGAGGCGGACAACGCGCTGTTCTACCCGTTCTACACGATCTACGGCTTCGACCCGGACACCGGCGGCGGCGTCGTGCCCTACTCCGGCCGCTACAACACCCAGCGCGAGGTCGATGGCCTCGATGCCTACGCGGAAGGGCCCTTCCAGGCCTTCGGTCGCGAGCACGAACTGATGCTGGGCCTGAGCCGCAACCAGCGCGACTACGTCAACAACGGCGCCTTCGACTTCCCCGGCCCGCTGCCGACCTATCTCGACTGGACCGGCGCGTACCCGCAGCCGGCCTGGGGCGAGCTGCCCGAGCAGAGCCGCGGCACCATCACCCAGAACGCCGCCTATGCGGCCGCGCGCTTCTCGCTGGCCGATCCGCTGTCGCTGATCCTGGGCGCGCGCCACACCGACTGGGAGAGCGAGGACGAAGGCGCCGACCGCTCGCACGACGTGACCACGCCCTATGCCGGCCTGGTCTGGGACATCGACGGCACCTGGTCGACCTACCTCAGCTACACCGACATCTTCCAGCCGCAGAGCCTGCGCTACGCCAGCGGCGCGTTCCTCGACCCGGTCGAGGGCATGAGCTACGAGGCCGGCGTCAAGGCGGCCTGGTTCGACGACCGCCTGAACGCCTCGCTGGCGGTGTTCCGCATCGAGCAGGACAACGTCGCGCAGGCCACCGGCGAGCTGCTGCCCAATGGCGAGGCGGTGTACCGCGCGGCCGAGGGCACGGTGAGCGAAGGCTACGACTTCGAACTCACCGGCCGCCTCGCCGCCGGCTGGGACGCGACCTTCGGCGTGTCGCACTACACCGCACGCGACGCCGGCGGCGCCTCGATCAACACCCAGCTGCCGCGCAGCACGGTCAAGCTGTTCACCAGCTACACCCCGCAGGCGCTGCCGGCGCTGACGGTCGGCGGCGGCGTCAACTGGCAGAACCGCACCTACTACGTGGATGCGGTGTACGGCGAGTTCGAGCAGGACCCCTATGCCCTGGCCAGCCTGTTCGCGCGCTACCGCATCACTCCGCAGCTCAGCGCGCAGATCAACGTCGACAACCTGTTCGACGAGGAGTACTACTCGCAGTTCAATTCCGGCTACGGCGCCTGGGGCGCGCCGCGCGGCGGCATGGCCACGCTGACCTGGGCCTTCTGACCGCCATGCGCGGCCGGGGCAGGCGCCCAGGCCGCGCGACGGTCGCGGCCTACAGGACGCCGGCCGCGGTGAACGCGAGCAACAGCAGGGGCGCTGCCGCCGCCATCACCACATTGGCGATGGTCAGGCCGCGGGCGCTGCGACGCACGCCGAGATAGGCGATGCACAGCACCGCCCACGCCACCACGAAGAACGGCGGGATGCTCAGCAGCACGCCATAGCCGCGCGCACCCTCGAACGCGCTGCCGCCGGCGGCGGTGAGCTGCGCGGCGCAGATGGCGAGCGCCGCGGCGGCCGGCACCGTCAGCACGAAGTACAGCACCCGCGCCATCGGGCCCGATCGCGGTGCGGCAGGAGATGTGGACGGAGCGGATCGGTCTGCCATGGTCGGGCGAGGGCATGCGCGTCGGATGACCGAGTCTACGGGAGCCCGCCTCAGCGACCCGCGTCCTCGAGGTCGGCGCCGCCGCAGCCCTGCGGCCGGCGCACCCGATTGCAGCGCGCGGCGGCAGCGCCCGGCAGGCCGACCCGGTAGCGCGTGGACAGGCGCGGGTCCGGCCACAGGTAATCGGTGGAGACGTACTGCGCGCCGCTGGCGAGCGCGGCGTCGCGGCGGGTCGTGTCGTCCGCGCGCGCCTCGCGGGTGTCGGCGTCGGCGCGGGTGCGGACGATGAAGCCCGCCGCCACCGCGCGCGCGATGCGGTCGCGCTCTGCGACCGGGTCGTTGAGGGTGAGGTAGGCGGCGGCCGGCGAGCCCTCGTCGGTGTTGACGAACAGCACCCGTCCCTCGAGGGAACGACGCCCCCCGCGGTAGAGCGCGACCTTGCGCGGACCCTCGTCGAGGGCGAACAGGATGCGCCCGCGCACGGCGTCCAGGGTCGGCCAGTTGCCGGCCAGCACGGCCTCGCGGAGGGTCGGGAACGCGCCCTGCACGTCGTCGGGCACGAGCAGCTTCTCCGGCGGCAGGACCGAACGGATCTCGGCGTCGAGCGCATCGAACGCGGCCGCGGTGAACGGTAGCCCGTCGATGCCGCCGCGCACGGCATCGCGCGCCTCCTTGGCGTTGACCATGACGAGGATCGGCACGTGCCGCGGATGCGCGTCCGACCAGGCACGGATCGCGCGCAGGCAGTCGACCAGGCGCAGGCAATGGCTGGCGTCGTCGATGCCGGGCATGTGCAGCACCTTGAAGCCAGGCACGGCGAGACCGGGATCCGTGCGTCCGGCGGCGTAGTGCCCGCCGTCGGGATCGACGTGGATGTCGAGCTCGAGCTGGCGCGCGCCGCGCTCGAGCTGGGCGGCGAACGGGCGGTGCGCGTAGTCCAGCGCCTCGGCGAGTGCGGGCTCCGTCGCCCGCAGCCGCGCCATCGCGGGCCCGGGCACCGGACGCTTGTAGCTGTTGTGGGTGCCGGCGGCGACGATGTCGTTCATGCGCAGCGGCGGCCCGTCGGCGCGCGCGCCGCAGCACGCCAGCACGAGAGGAACGAGGACGAAGCGGAGGCGCATGGCGATGCCCTGGCGGTCGATCGGTGCGGCCCGCCGGCGTCGCCGGCGGGCCGACGCACGCATCAGAAGTCCGCGCGCACGCCGAGCGCGACGCGACGGCCGGAGTACTCGTTCATCAGCGGGAACGACGGATCCAGGGTGTAGCCGGTGGTCGCCTCGTCGGTGACGTTGATGCCCTCCAGGGTCACCTTGAGCACGTCGTTGATGCGGTAGCCGATCGAGATGTCGGTCTGGCCGTAGGCGTCGCGGTACACGGGATAGCTGTTGAGGTGGATGTACTCGACGTACTCGTCCTTGTAGTTGTAGGACACGCGCGCGTCGAAGCGGTCGTTCTCGTAGTACAGGGTCACGTTGTAGGCCTTCTCGGCGAGCCCCTCCGGCGCGGTCGGGATGTCGAGGTCGGAGGCGCCGGTGAGGGTGCTGTCGAGCACGGTGTAGTTGGCATTGAAGCCGAAACCCTCCAGCACCGGGTGCAGCATGCCGAGCGGCATCTGCGCGATCAGTTCGATGCCGCTGACCTCGTAGGCGCCCTCGGCGTTGACCGGCTGGTAGACCTCGAAGTCGTAGTAGCCGTCGAGGGTGCCGTTGGCGTTGAGCTTCTCCACGTCCTCGACGATGCCGGTCAGCTCCTGCCGCACCACGCCCTCGATCTCCTTCCAGAAGTAGGACGCGGCGAGCAGGCCGCCGTTGTCGAGGTAGTACTCCAGGCCGGCCTCCCACTGGTCGGCCATGGTCGGCTTCAGGTCCGGGTTGCCGTCCATGAAGCGGAACTCGTTCCAGCTCACCGAGCGGCGGTAGGCGATGTCGGTCAGCGCCGGGCGCATCAGCGTCTCCGAGGCCGCGCCGCGCAGCACCAGGTTGTCGGTCAGGCCGGCCTGGACGTTGAGGCTGGGCAGGACCTCGCGGTAGTTGCCGTCGCTGGAGACCGGCTCGGCGGTCAGGCCGTCCGAACCGTCGGGGTTCTGCACCTGGTGGTAGCCGTAGGACATCACGTCGGTGTCCACCGCGCGCGCGCCGGCGTTGACGAACACCGGCACGCGACCGAGGTCGAAGTCGAAGTTCAGCATCGCGTAGAGGCTGGTCACCTCCTCGTCGACGCGGTAGTACTGCGCGTCGTCGATCGGCACCTCGAAGCCTGCGTAGCGGAAGAAGTCGCGCGCGTAGTCGTTGGACACCTGCATCCAGGCGAGGTCGCGCGGCACGTAGCCGCCGCCCGGAACGATGTCGGTCACCCACTGCAGCGGGCTGTCGGCGAGTGTGCGGGTGTTGAGCCAGGAGATGTCGCCCTCGCCAGGGCCCTGGATCTTGGTCTCGCCGTACTCGCGCTCCTTGGACTTGTCGGTGAAGCGCGCGCCGACCTGGATGCTGCTCAGCGCCGGCAGGACGTCGAGCTGCAGGTGGCGGGTCGCGTCGAGCTGGGCGGCGTACTTGTCGTCGTCGACGTGCTCGAGCTGGGTCTCGTAGGCCTCGAACAGGTAGCTTTCGGGCGAGTCGTACATGTCGAAGCCGGCCGAGGCCGCGCTCGGGATGGTCTCGCCGCCGTCCTCGGTCCAGCGCGTGCGCGACGGCGCGTAGGCGACGTGCTTGAGGTTGGCGTAGTCGTAGGTCTTCTCGGCGCCGGAGAAGCCTACGAGGCCGTTGACCTCCCAGTCGCCGGGCGTCCAGTCCATGGCCAGGCTGTACTGCTGGTAGTCGGTCTCGTTGATCCGCTCCTTGCTCAGGAACTCGTGCTGGGTCGCGGTGTAGGAAACGTCGCGCAGCACGGTGATGCCGTAGTCGGCCAGCGTGGTGCTGTCGTACTCGTGGATGGTGTCGAGGGTGCTGCGGCTGGAGGCGGAATACGCGGCGGCGTCGTACTCGTCCTCGGTGGTGTCGAAGCTGCCGTGCAGGGTGTCGAAGGTCAGGCTGAAGTCGTTGCTCGGCTTGTACTGCAGCGACAGCGTGGCGCCGGTCTTGTCCTGCTCGTTGAGGTAGACGCGGTCGCCGACCTTGTCCTGGAAGATGATGCGGTTGGTGACGTCGTGGTCGGTCGGGTCCTCCAGCACGATGCCGGCGTCCCGCGCCAGCACCGCCGCGGCCTGGTCGGAGCGCTCCCCGGTCGCATCGAGGAAGCGGCTCAGCGGCCGGAAGTTGATGCCGGAGTTGGAGTCGGTGCGGTTGGTGCGCTCGGCCTTGGAGAACGAGACCAGGGCGCCGAAGTCGCCCCAGGTGTCGCTGGCCAGGAACGAGAAGCGCGGGTCGACCTCCTCGGAGATCGAGTTGTGCGCGCCTTCGGCCGAGGCCGCCACCTTGCGGCTGGGATAGTCGAAGGGCCGCGCGGTGCGGATCAGCACCGAACCGGCGATGCCGCCTTCCTCGTCGGCCGCGGTCGGGGACTTCTGCACGGTGACGCTCTGGATGATCTCCGAGGCGAACATGTCGAACTCGACGTCGCGCCCGCCGCTGCCCGAGGCGGTGGCGAGGTTGTTGATCGAGACGAAGGTGAACTCGGTCGGCAGGCCGCGCACGTTGACCCGGCTGCCCAGGCCCTTGTTGCGCTCGATGGTCACGCCCGGCATGCGCTGCAGCGCCTCGGCGAGGTTCTGCTCGGGAAAGTCGGCGACGTCGGTGGCGACGATGGAGTCGGAGAAGCCGACGTTGTCGCGCTTGAGGTCGACCGCGCGCTCGAGGCTCAGGCTGTAGCTGCCGGTGACCTGGATGGCATCGAGCTGGCGCGCATCGGGCGTGGTCGCCGGCTCCTGCGCCGGCGCGGAGTCCTGCGCCAGCAGCTGCACGGGCGCGGTCGCCATGGCGCCGGCGAGCAGCAGATGGATGCTCCGGCTGAGGGTGCGCGTGCGCAGCCCGGACGCCTGGCGTCCGGGAATGTGGTGGTTCATGCCGATGTCCCCTACGGTCGATGTGCGGTGCGTTGTCGACGGCGCGCGCGACGGGTGGAGTCGCGCGGCGACGCGGCCTTCGTCAGGCCGCGCGGAGACTAGAGGCGCGAGGTTGTGGTTTTGTTGCATCGCACGACGCGTTTCGCGCCGCACGGCCCGGCGGGCGCTCCCCGCGCGCGCTGCGGAAAGCGACGCTGGACCTCCCTGCGACGCGTCGCGTGATCGAGAATGGGCGGATGCCCCGCTCCCTCGACATCGCCATCGTCGGCTACGGCACCGCCGGCCAGGCCGCCGCCATCGCGCTCTCGCGCGACGGCCACCGCCTGCACGTGTTCGAGCGGGCGGCGGAGCTGGGGCCGGTCGGCGCGGGCTTCCTGCTGCAGCCGGCGGGCCAGGCGGTACTGTGGGAGCTCGGCCTGCTCGAGGCGGCACGCGCGCACGGCGCCCGCATCGACCGCCTTCACGGCGAGACCGCCCGCGGGCGCGCCGTCATGGACATGCGCTATCCCGCGCTGGATGCGCGCTTCCATGGCCTCGGCATGCAGCGCGGCGCGTTGTTCCGCCTGCTGTGCGCGGCGTGGCCGGATGCGGCGACGGTGCGCCGCGGCTGCGGGATCGTCGCCGCGAGCGAGGACGGGCGCCGCATCCGCGACACCCAGGGGCGCGAGCACGGGCCGTTCGACCTGGTCGTCGCCGCCGACGGCAGCGCCTCGCGACTGCGCGACGCGGTCGGCGGCGCGCGCCTGGACCGGCCCTATCCCTGGGGCGCTCTGTGGTGCCTGGTGCCGGCCGCCGGCTGGCCGCACCTGGGCGAGCTGCGGCAACGCTACGTCGGCGCGCGGCGCATGGTCGGCCTGCTGCCGGTCGGCACGCGGCCGGACGACCCGCTGCCGCGGCTGAGCTTCTTCTGGAGCCTGCGCGCGGACGCCTTCGAGGCCTGGGCGGAGGCCGGCATGGACGCCTGGCACGCCGAGCTGGCGGCGCTGTGGCCCGAGGCCGCGCCGCTGCTGGCGGGGCTGGACCACTGCAGCCTGCTCGCCCGCGCACGCTACCGCGACGCGGTGCTGCCGCGCTGGCACCGCGGCCGCCTGGTGCTGGCCGGCGACGCCGCGCACGCGATGAGCCCGCAGCTCGGCCAGGGCGTCAACATGGCGCTGCTCGACGCGCTCGCCCTGCGCGACGCGCTGCGCGCCGAGGACGATCCCGACCGCGCCATCGCCCGCTACCAGCACGTGCGCCGCGCGCACGTGGGCATCTACCAGTTCTGGAGCCGCTGGCTGACGCCGGTGTTCCAGTCCGACCGCGACCGGATCGCACGCCTGCGCGATCTCGCCTTCCTGCCGATGGGCCGCATGCCGGTGGCGCGCGGGCAGATGCTGCGCGTGCTCAGCGGCACCCAGCGCGGCATGTTCGGCCGGCTCGCGCTGCCGGAAGGCTTCCTGCGCGCGCTGGCCGAGGCGCCGGCCTGAGGGCGCAGCGGCTCAGCGGCGGGTGCGCCGGTATTCCGCCACCACCTCGGCGAGCGTCGGATTCGCGGCGCCAGCACCATCCAGGAACACGGCCGGGATCTCGCCCCGCATCACCGTCGCCGCCTGCTGCACGGCCGCGATCTGCGCCGGCGTCGGATCGACCAGGTCGACCTCGTAGCGGCTGCTGCGGACGGTCGGGATGCCTTGCCGCGACAGCGCCGCAGCCAGCGCATCGGCGCGCCGCGCCGCCTCCGACGGGCAGTTCACCGGCGCGAGGACCACCACGGTGCCGGGCCGCGTGCCCGGCGGCATCATGACCTCGACGAAACCGTTCGGCCCCGACGCCAGGCGCGCCTGCGCGGCCGCCTCTGCGCGCATTCCCCACCAGTGATGCGCGCCGCCGGCAGCGCCGAGCAGCAACAGCAGGCCCAGTACCCGCATCGTTCGATTCCCCTGCGCCGCGGCCACGACGGCGGCCCCGCGGCGGAGGCTGGCATGCGCCGGCGCCTGCCGACAATGCCGACGCTGGCGGACGTCCACCGCACCGGCGCACGCTCGGATCGCGTGCCGAGGCCCCGGCCCCGCCTCCTTGCTCCTGCCCCGCGCCACGCGGCGCGGGACCGATCCTCAACTGCGACCCGCGGCCGCGCCGCGGCAGAACAGGGCGCCGCCGACGCCGGCCAGCAGATAGGCGCAGGCCAGCGCCCCGGCGAGGAGCAGCTTGCCCTGCGCCAGGAACAGGCCCAGCAGGCAGACCGGCAGCAGCGCCGCCAGCGCGAGCGTCGCCAGGATCAGGGCGTCCTCGCGCCGCGCCTTGGCATCGTCGTCCGCGGCGGGCTTCGGTGCGTCCTGCAGCGACTGGAGGTACGGGGTCCTGCTCATCGGGGATCTCCGGTGGCACCGGCGCGAGAGCGCGTCCGGGCGTGCCGGGATGGAGCAAGTCGCGTGCCAGAGAAAGCCGCTGCGCTATCGCAACGCCGGCATCGCTGCGGCGCCCGACCTCCCGGGCCGCCCGCCGGCGGCCACCGCAGGGCCGAGGCGCCCTTGGCGCCGTCTCACTCCGGATACGGGAACGCCCGGAATTCCGGGAGCGATTCGGCTGCGGCGGCGTATGCGGCGAGTCGCGGGAAGCGCTCCGCCACGACCCGATCCGGCACCTCGTGGACGGCGAACCGCCAGGCGACGGCGGCGGTGATGCCGGCCTGGTCGATGGTGGCGCCATCGGCGGCCAGCGGGCCGTGTTCGAGCGCGTCCTCCAGCGCCGAGAGCCCCGCCAGAAGCTGCCCGCCGACCCGCTCGAGCCAGGGTGCATGCGCCTTCTCCGCAGGCCGCAGGCGGTGCTCGTACACGACCTGCACCGCCTTCTCCGACACCGCGAGCGCCAGCCCGATCACGCGCAGCGCCCGGCGCAGCTCGCACACGTCGGTCGGCATCAGGCTGCGCGGGCGCGCGCGCGCCTCGGCGTAGGCGAGGATCAGGGTCGAATCCATCAGCACCTCGCCCTCGTCGCAGACCAGCGTCGGCGCCTTGACCACGGGATTGATCCCGCGGAACGCATCGAAATCGCGGAATACCGACAGCGGGCGATGTTCGAAGTCGAGCCCGAGCAGCCGCAGCGAGATCGCGACGCGGCGGACGTAGGGCGAGTCCAGCATTCCGATGAGCTGCATGGCGGCGGTCTCCGGGTGGGCGCGAGGCCGCCAGCATAGGGCCAGCGCAGCGGGACCTCCCGCCTTCCCCTTGGATCGATCCAGCTAGCCCTCGGCGCGCGTGTCGGTAGGTACTGCCGCTGCTGCACACGCACATGACGGGGCTTTGACAAATCCACTTTAAATCGATTCAACTCAGCTTCAGGCGGATCAGGGGCCGCCGGCGGATGCCGTACGTCGCGACATGCCAACCGGGCGACCGGCGGGTGCGGGCGCGCGCGGCTTCACGCCAACGCCAGACCTCGGGCGCGGGCCGCGCCAGTCACGGGAGAGGCAGCGCCGGGCCCGGCGGTATGCGCTGCGTCGTTCGTTCTGGGAGAGCAACGAGATGAAGCCGAAGCTGCTGAGCCTGCTGATCACCGCCACACTCGCCCCCGCCGCACTGGCCCACGGCCAGGACCAGGATCCGGGAACCGCCGCGGACGCAGCCGATTCCGTCGCCGCGGCGACGCGGCTGGATGCGGTCCAGGTCACCGGATCGCTGATCCCGCGCCCGCAGATCGAGGGGCCGACGCCGGTGACAACGATCACCGCGGAGGACATCCAGGCGCGCGGCTTCAACAACGTGTTCGAGGCGCTGCGCGCCCTGCCCCAGGCCAACGGCTCGGTGCAGGACCCGCAGCTCACCGGCGGCTACACCCCGGCGGCCAAGACCATCAGCCTGTTCGGCCTGCCGCCGAGCTACACGCTGACCCTGCTCAACGGCCGTCCGATGACGAGCTATCCGCTCGCCTACAACGGCAGCAACAACATCGTCGACATCGCAAACATCCCGATGCACATGATCGAGCGCATCGACGTGCTGACCGGCGGCCAGTCCTCGGTATACGGCTCCTCGGCCATCGCCGGCGTGGTCAACATCGTGCTGAAGGACCACATCGAGGGCGCGCACGTGCGCGTGCGGGGCGGCGGCTACACCGACGGCGGCGGCGACAGTCTGCGCCTGCAATTCAGCAGCGGCGCCGCGATCGGCGACCTCGACGTCAGCTACGGCCTCGACGTCAGCCGCGACAACCCGGTCTACGCCTACCAGCGCGACTACATCGACTCCTACTACGACTCGCCGACCGGCGACGTCGACCCCTCGCGCACCTTCCTGCGCCAGAACACCACCACCGGCCAGACCGCCTACATCGATCCGGGCGAGGCCACCTGCGCGCCGCTCGACTACCTGTTCGACGGCACCAACCGCTATTCGACCCGCGACGCCGCGGGCACCGGCAGCTACTGCGGCAGCGCCTACAACGCCGGCTACGCCACGCTCGCCAACGAGTCCACCAACGTCAACGGCACCCTGTTCCTGCGCTACCACCTGACCCCGGAGACGGAGATCTACTCCGACATCCTGGCCAGCTACAGCAACCCGACCTACAGCGGCGGGCTGCCGTTCTGGAACCAGCAGTTCTACAACCAGACCACCGGCCAGTACGAACTCTGGCAGCGCATCTATGCGCCGGAGGAGGTCGGGCTGCACGCCAAGGACCAGCGCGTCTACACCCGCTCCTACAACGCCGCACTGGGCGTGCGCGGTCCGCTGGGCGCCAGCGGCTTCGACTACGACGTCTACTTCAACCGCTCGCAGAGCGAGGTCACCCGCAAGGCGATCGACATGCTCGCCGCCGACGGCATCGACGCCTATTACCTGGGCCCGCAGCTCGGCACCGACGCCGCCGGCTATCCGATCCATGCCCCCGACCCCGACCGCCTGTACCAGCCGATCGATGCGGCGCTGTACGACGACTTCACCGCGATCAACCGCGCGCGCTCCATCTCCTGGAACCAGAACCTCACCGCGGTCGTCACCAACACCGGGCTGTTCGAGCTGCCGGCCGGCGCGGTCGGCTTCGCCGCCATCGTGCAGGCCGGACGCGAGCACTTCGCCAACGCCTCGCAGGCGGAGAACGCGGCCGAGCTGTTCCGCGGCAACGGCGGCGGCACCGAGGCCCGCGGCACGCGCAAGCAGCAGGCGGTGGGCCTGGAGTTCCAGGTCCCGGTGCTCGAACGCCTCGATGCCAACCTCTCGGCGCGCCACGACGACTACGACTACGAAGGCGGCGGCAGCAGCAAGCTCACCTGGAAGGCGGGCATCGAGTTCCGTCCCATCGACACCCTGCTGCTGCGCGGCAGCTACGCCACCGCCTTCCGCGCGCCGGACATGTTCTACCTGTTCTCCGACGAGATCAGCGGCTTCGCCGGTGCGACCGACTACTACGCATGCCGCCAGGCCGGCTACGACTCGAGCAACTACGGCGACTGCGCGGACGCCGGCCTGTCCATCCGCTCGGTCAGCACCGGCAACACCGACCTCGAACCGATCACCGCGCGCACCTTCACCTACGGCTTCGTATGGTCGGCCTTCGACAACGCCCTGACCTGGAGCGTCGACTACAACTCGATCGAGATCGACAACGAGGTCGCCATCCTCGGCACCGACGAGATCCTCGCGACCGAGGCCAACTGCCGCCTCGGCGCGAGCGAGAACGGCCAGACCCTGTTCGACATCGACTCGCCGACCTGCCAACAGGTGCTCGGCCAGGTCGACCGCCGCCCCGACGGCGACCCGGTCGACCCCAACGGCGTGCGCGAGGTGTCGTCCTACCCGATCAACATCGCCCACCAGCGCCAGACCGGCATCCAGTCCAGCCTCGACTACCGCTGGAGCGCGGGCGCATGGGGCGACTTCGTCGTCGACGCCAGCTACTACCGCGTGCTGAGCCACGACCGCCAGGCCAAGGAAGGCGACCCGACCGTCGACCTGCTGTGCTGCGCCGATTCCAACGAACTGCGCAACCGCACCGGCGCCAGCCTCACCTGGAACATCGGCGACTGGAGCTCGACGATCTACGGCCAGCGCAACAGCTCGAGCTGGAATGCCCTCGGCACCAGCCGCACGGTCGGCCCGTGGATCACCTGGAACGGCAGCGTCCGCTGGCAGGTGCACCCGACCATCTCGACCCTGCTCACCGTCAACAACGTCTTCGACCGCCGCCCGCCCACCGACGGCGACAACGGCGGCTGGCCCTACTACGACACCACCCTCTACAACGCGCTCGGCCGCTCGGTGATGGTCGAGGTCGGCTTCGACTTCGAGTAGCGGGCGAAGGCGCAGGGGCCATACTGGACGGCCCCTGCGATGGAGAAGCACGTGATCGGTTCGATGATCCTCGGCGCGGCGACGGCGCTGTCGGCGGCGACGCCCGCCGCGACGCAGACGCTGCTGGTCGGCACCTACACCGCCGGCGACAGCGAAGGCATCCACGTCTACGACTTCGATCCGCAGCGCGGCCGCATCGCGCCGGCGCCGCGCCAGGTGGTGGCGGCGGAGAATCCTTCCTGGCTGGTGCCGTCGCCCGACGGGCGCGTGGTGTATGCGGTCAACGAGAACGGCCCCGGCCAGGCCGATCCGGTCGGGCGGGTGAGCGCGTTCCGCGTCGATCCGGCCGACCACACCCTCGCGCTGGCCAGCCAGGTGCGCTCGCTCGGCGCGGAGCCGACCCATGCCGGGCTCAGCCGCGACGGCCGCTTCCTCTTCGTCGCCAACTACTCGGTCGCGCCCGATCCCGGCGGCACGCTCGCGGTCGTGCCGGTGGCGGACGCGACCGCGCTGCAGCCGCCGGTCCAGGTCAAGACCCACCGCGCCAGTCGGGTCGACCCGGAACGCCAGCAGTCGCCGCACGTGCATTCGGCGGTGGTGTCGCCGGACGGGGCGCGCGTCTATGCGCAGGACCTGGGCTCCGACCGCATCTACGTCTACCGCTACGACGCCGCACGGCCGGAGCTTCCGCTGTCGCGCGATCCGGAGCAGCCCGAGATCGAGCTGCCGCCGGGCTCGGGGCCGCGCCACCTCGTGTTCGCCGCCGACGGGCGCCACGCCTGGCTGACCCTGGAGATGAGCGGCGAGGTGGTGGCGTTCGCGCGGCGCGACGGCAGGCTCGAGGCGGTCCAGCGCGTGCCGCTGGCGGCGCCGGGCTTCAGCGGGAAGAACGGGGCGGCGGCGCTGCACCTGTCCGCCGACGGTCGCTTCCTCTACGTCAGCAACCGCGGCACCGCCAACGAGCTGGTCAGCTTCGCCGTGGGCGACGACGGCCGGCTCGAGCTCCTCGCCCGGCGCTCGACCGAGGGCGAGGAACCGCGCGAGTTCGCGCTGGCGCCGGACGGCCGCCACGTGCTCGTCGCCAACCAGCGCAGCGACGCGATCGTGGTCATGCGCCGCGACCCGCAGACCGGCCTGATCGGCGAGACCGTGCAGGTGCTCGAGGTGGACGCTCCGTCGGACCTCAAGTTCCTGCCCTGAGGCCTCAGCCGCCTCCTGCCTGCGCGCGCAGGCGGGCCTCGCGTTCGGCCACCTCGGGCGGCAGGGCATCGCCGAAGTCCTCCGCCTCGAACAGCGGCCGGATCTCGATCTCGCTGGGTCCGGGCATGGGGTTGGGGCAGCGCTTCACCCACTCCACCGCCTCGTCCATGTCGCGCACCCGCCACAGCCAGAAGCCGGCGACCAGCTCGCCGGTGGCGGCGAACGGCCCGTCGCTCACCCGGCGCGCGGCGCCGTCGAAGGCGACGCGCCGGCCACGCGCCGAAGGATGCAGCCCTTCGCCGGCGAGCAGGATGCCGGCCTGCGCCAGCGCCTCGTTGTAGCGGCCCATCGCCTCGAACAGCTCCGGCGCCGGCATCGCGCCCGCCTCGCTGTCCGCCGTCGCCTTGACCAGCACCATCACCCGCATCGCCGTTCTCCTCGAGCGGACCGCCCGCTCCCGATGACTGGACGAACGGAGGCGCGCGCGATCGACGGTCGACCACGCAACGGCGGACCTGCGCCTAGTCCCCGCCCCGACGGTGCGCGTACTGCCAGCGCATCCAGGCGACCGCCAGCCGCGGCCAGGCGGCGACGGTGAGGCCATCGGTACCGCGCACGCCGAAGCCGTGGCCGCCGCGCGGGAACAGGTGCAGCTCGGTGGAGACGTCCTCCGCGAGCAGCGCCTGCGCGTAGACCAGACTGTTGGCCGCCGGCACCACCTCGTCGTCCTGGGCGTGCAGCAGGAACGCCGGCGGCGCGTCGGCACGGACGCCGTTCTGCGCCGAATACGCGTGCACGATCGACGGCGACGGCGATGCGTCGAGGAGGTTGTCCCGCGAGCCGGGGTGGGCGATCTCCGGACCCATGTCGATCACCGGATAGACCAGGATCTGCAGGTCGGGCCGGGCCGACTGCGCATCCGCGGCATCGACCTGCGGGTACACCTGCGCATCGAAACGCGTGGCGAGGCTGGCGGCGACATGGCCGCCCGCGGAGAAACCCATCACCCCGACCCGCCGCGGATCGACGCCGTAGTCCGCAGCGCGGGCGCGGATCAGCCGCATCGCGCGCTGCGCATCGGCCAGCGGCACATCGCGGCGATCGGGGTGGCCCTCACCCGGCAGGCGGTAGCGCAGCACGAACAGCGTCACGCCGGCCTCCTCGACGAAGTCCGGCACCAGCGCACTGCCCTCCTTGTCCAGCACCACCCGCGCATAGCCGCCACCGGGCGTCACCAGCAGTGCGCTGCCGTCCGGCCGCTGCGGCCGGTACACCACCAGATAGGGCTCGCCGACCCGGGTGATGGCGCGGTCGGGCAGCGCGGGATCGGCGCTGCGCTCGACGATGCGCGGCGCGTCGGCCAGGGCCACGTCGCCCGGGGCGAGGCCGCCGGGCCAGAGCTCGATGCGGCTGGCCCGTTCTGCGGCGGTCTCGTGGGCGGGGCGCTCCTGCGCGTGCACGGGCGCGCCGATCATGCCCAGGCAGGCCAGCAGCCCCGCGGCGGCGCGGGGCGGGGTCGAGCGTGGCATCGCGTTCCTCCGGACGGGTCGCGCCCCAGCTTCGGCAGGCCGCGGCGCGGCCGCAAGCCCCCGGCGGTCATGGCGATGCCGGCCCCGTCTCCTTCGCGTACTGCGCCTGCAGGCGCGCCTCCGCCGCATCGGCGTAGGCGGCGCAGCCGATCGGCCGCGAGCCCGTCGGGTCGGCGTAATCCCAGCCGCTGGCGTCGGCGTGCGGGGTCAGGAGCAGATCGCAGGGCAGCGCCCGCACCGTGGCGAAGGTGGCGCGGAAGTCGGCGAGGATGCGCGGGTGGCGCGGGTTGTGCGCGAGCGGATAGCCCGGTGCCGTGAGGCTGTCGACGTAGGCGATCCGCAGCGGCGCGCCGTCGCGGGTGTCGGCCCAGGTCCAGCTCATGCTGCCCGGGGTGTGCCCGGGCGTGAAGTGGGCGGTGAAGGCGGTGGCGCCGAGCCGCACCGTCTCGCCGTCCTGGACCAGGCGGTCGGCGTGCACCGGCGGGAACAGCAGGTCGTCGCCGAAGTGGAGGTCGCCGCTGCCGCCGCGCGCCAGCAGCGCCGCCGATTCCGCATTGCTCACCAGCTGCGCGCCGGTGGCGCGCCGGATCGCCGCGAGCGGGCCGGCGTGGTCGGCGTGCGCATGGCTGTGCAGGATCAGGCGCAGGTCGCCGGGTGCGACGCCCAGCTTCGCCATGTTGGCGAGGAGGAGGTCGGCCTCCTGCGGCATGCCGCCGTCGACCAGCACCGCACCGGCGTCGGTCTCCACCAGCAGCGCGCTGAGCCGCGCGGTGCCGATCTGCCAGACATGGTCGCTGATCCGCACCGGCGCGACCGGCGCGAGCCAGGCCGCGTCCACGGTGTAGGCCTCGAGCTGGGGCAGGGGCGGCGCGGCGGAGGCGCCGGGGGCGGCCGCTGCGAGCAGGGGCGCCGGCGAGGCCGGCGGCACGGGATCGATCGAACACGGTCATGACGGGCTCCTGGATGGCCGGGCGAGTCTTGGCGTGCCGGGCCCCGGCGACCAGCGAGAACTTCTGCTCGGAGCCATGAGGCCGGCTCATGACTGATGCCCTCAGGTGCCATGCCGCAGACCCGGGCTCCGGAGTACCGGAGTACCGGAGTACCGGGGTCCGGGCGGCGGGGCGGCGGGGCGGCGATGCGGCATGCCTGCGTCTGGCGCGCTCGTGCGTGGAGACGGGAATCGGGGCGCGCGGCGCACCGCGGCCACCTTCAGGCCGGGCGACCGAAGCGTTCGGCGTAGACCCCGGCCACCCAGTCTACGAACAGGCGCACGCGCGGCGCCGGCTGGCGGTGGCGCGGCGTCAGCACCGAGACCGGCACGCCCGGCGCGGGGAAGGCTTCCAGCACCTCGACCAGGCGTCCGTCCTGCAGGTACTTCTCCACGCCGATCGGCGGGATCTGGATCAGGCCGTGCCCGTGCAGCGCGGCGGCGACGTAGCTCCGCGCGTCGTTGACCTTGAGCCAGCCGCCGACGTCGACCGTGCGGCGACGGCCGTCGACCACGAACTCGAACGGATAGTCGATGTCGTGCCCCGGCGCGAAGAAGCCGACCGCACGGTGCCGCGCGAGCTCGTCCGGATGCGCGGGGGTGCCGAACTCGGCAAGGTAGCCGGGGCTGGCGCAGACGACCTCGCGCAGCGTCGCCAGCGGCCGCGCGACGAGACTGGAGTCGCGCGGATGGCCGCTGCGGATCGCGCAGTCCACGCCTTCGCGGACCAGGTCGACGAGGCGGTCGCCGGAGCTGATCACCACCTCAATGTCGGGATAGCGCGCGTGGAACTCGCCCAGGCGCGGCAGCACCACGCAGGCGGCGTGGTTGCCGTGCATCTCCACCCGCAGCGTGCCGCGCGGCCGCGCCGCGACCTCGCGCAGCGCGCCTTCGGCCTCCTCCAGCTCGGCGAGCACGTGCACGCAGCGCTCGTAGTAGAGCTGCCCGTCGGCGGTGGTGCGCACCTGGCGCGTGGTGCGCTCCAGCAGGCGCGTCTGCAGCCGTGCCTCGAGCTGCTTGATCGCGTGGGTGGCGGTGGCGCGCGGCAGGCCGAGTTCGCCGGCGGCGCGGGTGAAGCTGCCGAGTTCGACGATGCGGGTGAACAGGCGCAGGGCGTCGAGACGGTCCATGCGCAATTGTTAGCCATGATTGAATGGTCTTTGCAATCGCAGCGGCTTTATCCAGCACCGATCAACAGCCACGCTCGTCCTCCCCGCCGGCAGCGCCGGCCCACGATGAGGAGCCCGCATGTCCACGTCTTCGAGAACCGCCCTGGTGACCGGCGCATCCCGCGGCATCGGCCGCGCCGTGGCCGAGCGGCTCGCCCGCGACGGCTTCGACGTCGTCGTCGGCTACGCCGGCAACGCGGCCAAGGCCGAGGAGACCGTCGCCGCGATCGTCGACGCCGGCGGCCGCGCCGTCGCGGTGCAGGCCGACGTGGCCGACGCCGGCGCCGTGGCCGCGCTGTTCGGCCGCGCCGCAGAAGCCTTCGGCCGGCTGGAGGTCGTGGTCAACTGCGCCGGGATCATGACCATGACCCGGATCGAGCCGGACCAGGTCGAGGCCTTCGACCGCACCATCGCCACCAACCTGCGCGGCACCTTCCTGGTGCTGGCCGAAGCCGCGCGCCGGCTCGGCGAGGGCGGGCGGATCGTCGCCGTCTCCAGCAGCGTGGTGGCGATGAACTTCCCCGCCTACGGACCCTACATCGCCTCCAAGGCCGGCACCGAGGGCCTGGTGCGGGTGCTGGCCCAGGAGCTGCGCGGGCGCGGCATCACCGTCAACGCCATCGCCCCCGGCCCGGTCGGCACCGAGCTCTTCCTCGACGGCAAGAGTCCCGAGCAGGTCGAGCACCTCGCCAAGCTCGCGCCGATGGAGCGCCTGGGCACGCCGGAGGAGATCGCCGCGGTGGCGAGCTTCCTCGCCGGCGCCGACGGCGGCTGGGTCAACGCCCAGGTACTGCGCGCCAACGGCGGCTACGTCTGAGAGGCGCGCGCCGGGCGCGCGGTCGCAACGGTCCGATGCCATGCACGGCGGCGCCCGCGGGCGCCGTCGACGAGGAGGTCATGCCATGCAGTCCAGCCACACCCCGTACGTCGTCCTGATCACCGGTGCGTCCAGCGGCTTCGGCGCCCTTGGTGCCCGCGCGCTCGCCGCGGCCGGGCACGTCGTCTACGCCAGCATGCGCGACACCGCCGGCCGCAACGCGCCGCAGGTGGAGGCCGTGGCGCGCCATGCGCGCGAGCACGGCGTCGACCTGCGCACGCTGGAGCTGGACGTGCAGTCGCAGGCCTCGGCCGATGCCGCCGTCGGGCGGATCGTCGCCGAACAGGGACGGCTGGACGTCGTGGTGCACAACGCCGGGCACATGGTCCTGGGGCCCGCGGAAGCCTTCACCCCCGAGCAGTACGCGCAGCTCTACGACATCAATGTGCTCGGCACCCAGCGCGTCAACCGCGCCGCCCTGCCGCACCTGCGCCGGCGGCGCAGCGGCCTGCTGCTCTGGGTCGGCAGCAGCAGCACGCGCGGCGGCACGCCGCCGTTGCTCGCGCCCTATTTCGCCGCCAAGGCGGCGATGGACGCGGTGGCGGTGGGCTATGCCGGCGAACTCGCGCCCTGGGGCATCGAGACCAGCATCCTGGTGCCCGGTGCCTTCACTCGCGGCACCAACCACTTCGCCCACAGCGGCGTTCCGGACGACGTCGCGCGCGCCGCCGAGTACGCCGAAGGCCCGGGCGGCGACCTGCCCCGGCGCGTCGAGCAGGGGCTCGCCGCCGCCGAACCGCCGGACGCCGATGTCGCCGACGTCGCGCGCGCCATGGTCGACATCGTCGACGCACCCGCAGGCCGGCGCCCGTTCCGCGTGCATGTGGATCCGTCGGACGACGGCGCCGCCGTGGTCAACGCCGTGGCCGACCGCATCCGCACCGAGTTCCTGCGTCGCGTGGGGCTCGGCGACCTGCTGCATCCCGCCCGCCCCGCCTGAGCGGGCCACCCTTTCCACCCGCCGCGCCGCACGGCCCGCACCAGAGGACCCGCCCCATGCCATTCGCCAACTACAAGTTCCCCGAAGGCAGCATCGATGCTGCGCGCAAGGAGGAGATCATCCACCGCACCACCACACTGTTCGTCGAGATCTTCGGCGAGGAGGTCCGCCCGTACACCATGGTGCTGGTGGAAGAGGTCGCCGACGGCGGCTGGGGCCGCGCCGACGAGACCCTGACGCGCGAGAAGATGGGACTTCCTGCGTCGGCGTAGGCCACCGGCGCGGCGACCCAGGCCGGCTGCTCCCGGGCGGGGACGACCTGCCGCGGCGGTGCCGTGACCGTGTCGATCCCCTCCCCTCCCGTTCGTCCAGAAGACGCAGCCCCGGCCGATGCGCCGGCGCATGCTCGCCTTCCACGACCAACAGGAGACCCGCCATGGCCTATGTCGACGGCTTCGTGATCGCCGTACCCACCGCCAACCGACAGGCGTTCATCGAGCACGCCGAGAAGTTCGACCCGCTGTTCCTGGAGTACGGCGCCACGCGCGTGCTCGAGTGCTGGGGCGACGACGTTCCCGCCGGCACCCACACCGACTTCCAGCGCGCGGTGGCCGCGAAGGAGGACGAGACGGTGGCCTTCTCCTGGGTCGAATGGCCGGACAAGGCCACGCGCGATGCGGGCATGGCGAAGATGATGGCCGACGAGCGCCTCGACCCCGAGACCACCCCCATGCCCTTCGACGGCAAGCGCATGATCTTCGGCGGCTTCGTCCCGGTGGTGGAGATCGGCACGCGCTGAGCGCACGCGCTCACTCCAGCCGCCGCGGGTCCAGCACCACGTGGCGGATGCGGTGGCGGTCGTGGGTGTAGGTGACATGCACCCGCCCGTCGCCGGCCTGGATCACCGCCGGGTAGGCGTAGCCGTGCTCGAGCGGCGCTTGCTCCAGCGTGAGCGCGCGCCGCCACGCGATGCCGTCGTCGGACAGCGCCACCACCAGCGGATGGCGCGGCCCCTTGCCGGGCGTGCGCGGGTCGTGCGCGGCGTGGTTGTAGACGACCAGGTGGCGACCGTCGGCCAGCGTCAACGCATCGGCGCCGGAGTTCGGGTCCGGCAGCGCCAGCGCGGCGATGTCGCTCCAGGTACGGCCGTCGTCGTACGACCACGAGGTCGCCATCGCACCCTGGCGGCTGCGCGCGATCGCCTGCAGCACGCCGTCGCCGTGGAACAGGATGCTGGGCTGGATCGCGTCGATCAGGAACGGCGACGCCACCGGCGGCGTGCGTGACCAGGTGCGGCCGCGGTCGGCGCTGCGCTCGAAGTGGATGCGCCAGCTCGGCGCACCCTCGCCCGCCAGCACGCCGACGACCTGCTCCACGCTCGACGGCGCCAGCCACGCGCCGTCGGCGAGGATCACCGGCTTGTTCTTGATCGGCCCGAGGATCCCATCCGGCAGCCGCCGCGGCGGACCCCAGCTGCGGCCGCCGTCGTCCGACCGCATCACCATGCCCCACCAGTCGCGCGGCGTCGGGCCGACCTTGTAGAACAGCAGCAGGTCGCCCGCCGGATCCTGGAACAGCACCGGGTTCCAGGTCGGCTGCCGCGTGCCGTCGGCCTGCACCCCGTCGGCGACCCGCACGGGCGTCTGCCAGCGCCCGCCCTCGTGCCGGGCGAACCAGATGCTGACGTCGGGATTGCGCTCCCTGGTGCCGCCGAACCAGGCCGCAGCCAGGTTGCCGTCGCGCGTCTCCACGATCGTCGACGCGTGCGCTTCCGGATAGGGCGCCGCGTCGTACACGAACTCCCTGACCAGTACGGCATCGCCGGCCGCCGCCGGCGTGCCGGCCAGCGCGGAGACGATCGTGACCAGGATGCGACCCACGGCACGGGCGGCGGTACCGGGCATGGCGACTCCTGCGGGAACGAGGGACTCCGCAGGGTGCCCGATGCGCGGCGCGATTGCGCCCCGCCCGCGGCGCCGGCATCCGGCCCTGCGCGGAGCCGCGGCCTGCCTCAGCCGGGACCAGGCCCGATCGCCTCGGCTCCGGACAGGCCCGGGATGCCGGCGCGGACCAGGTCGATGAAGCGGCGCAGCCGCGCCGGCTGCACCCGCGCCGGCGGGTACACCAGGTACATCGGCAGCGGCGCGGCGGCCCAGGCGGGGGCGAGCTGCACCAGCCGGCCACGGGCCAGGTCGTCCTCGACGACCCAGGCCGAGGCGATGCAGGCGCCGAGCCCGGCGAGGGCGGCGCTGCGCAGGGCGTAGAGGCTGTCGGTGGCCATCCGCGGACGGATCGGGATGCGCAGCGTGGCGCCGTCGCCGGTGCGGGCGAGCACCACCTCGTCGCGATAGAAGGTGCGCAGCGCCAGCCACGGCAGCGCGTGCAGGAGCTGCACGTCGTCGGCATCGCCCAGCCCGGCGAGCAACGCGGGCGCGACCACCACGATCCGCTCCACCTCGGCCAGCTTCAGCGCCACGACCGCCGGGTCCTCGACCGCGCCGACGCGGATCGCGCAGTCGATGTCGTCGCCGATGAAGTCGGGCCGGCGGTCGTTGAGCAGCCAGTCGACCGACACCTGCGGATGGCGGCGGAGATAGTCGACCAGGGGCGCGACCAGCAGCTCCTGGCCGAAGGCGTGCGGCACGACCACGCGCAGCGCCCCGCGCGGTTCGTCGCGGGCGCCGCGGAGATCGGCCTGCAGCGCCTGCCAGCCTTCCAGGAGTTCCTTGCCGCGGGTGTAGCAGCGCTCGCCGTCGTCGGTGAGCTTGATGCCATGGGTCGAGCGCTGCAGCAGGCGCAGGCCGAGCGCGCGTTCGAGCGCCTGCAGCCGGCGGCTCACCGTGGGCTGGCTGGTGCCGAGCTGATCGGCGGCCGTCGACAGGCTGCCGGCCTCGACGATGCGGACGAAGGTCTGCAGCAGCTCGAGGCGGTCGTTGCCCGGGAAGATCGGCCCGTCCATACGCGGTACGTATATCCGATGTTCGGGCGCAGGTGTAACCGGCCTATCGCGACAGGCAGAGACTGCGCGGCCTTCCCGTCCAGCCGGAGGTGCGCGTCGTGACCCACATTCATCCGCTGCATGCGGCCGCCGCGCCGGATGCCGCCCCGGCCTCCGGGCTGGTCCTCCTGCTCGCCGCCGGCGCGGGCCTGGGCGTCGCCTCGCTGTACTACAGCCAGCCGATGCTCGGCGTCCTCGCCGCCGACATCGGCGCCGGCGCCGGCAGCGCCGGGCTCGTCCCGACCCTGACCCAGCTCGGCTACGCGCTGGGCATCCTGCTGCTGGCCCCGCTCGGCGACCGCTTCGACCGGCGCCGCATCATCCTGGCCAAGGCGGCGCTGCTCGCCCTCGCCCTGCTCGCCAGCGCACTCGCCCCGGGCATCGGCTGGCTGCTCGCCGGCAGCTTCGCCATCGGCCTGACCGCGACGCTCGCGCAGGACATCGTGCCCGCGGCCGCCACGCTCGCCCCGGCCGCACACCGCGGCCGCATCGTCGGCACCGTCATGACCGGCCTGCTGCTGGGCATCCTGCTGTCGCGGGTGGTCAGCGGCGTGGTCGCCGGACAGGCCGGCTGGCGCGCGATGTACCTGCTCGCGGCGGCCTCGATCGCGCTGGTCGGCCTCGCCGCCTGGCACGGGCTGCCGCGCTTCGCGCCGACCACCGCGCTCGGCTACGGCGCCCTGCTCGGCTCGATGCGCTCGCTCTGGCGCCGGCACCCCGCGCTGCGCCGTGCGACCTGGGCGCAGGGCCTGCTGGCGCTGGGCTTCAGCGCGTTCTGGTCGACGCTGGCGGTGATGCTGCACGACGCGTTCGGCCTCGGCAGCGCGGCCGCCGGCGCCTTCGGCCTGGCCGGCGCGGCAGGCGCGCTGGCCGCGCCGCTGGCCGGACGGCTCGCCGACCGCGGCGGTCCGGAGCGGGTGACCCGGCTCGGCGCGGGGCTGACCCTGGCTTCGTTCGCGGTGCTGGCGCTGTCCCCGGCCCTGCCCGGCACGCAGCAGCTGTGGCTGATCGTGGCCGCCGCGATCGGCTTCGACTTCGGCATCCAGGCCACCCTGGTCGCCCACCAGACCATCGTCTACGGACTCGAGCCGGACGCGCGCAGCCGCCTCAACGCGCTGCTGTTCACCGGCATGTTCATCGGCATGGCGACCGGCGCGGCGGCGGGCAGCCTGGCGCTTGCGCAGTGGGGCTGGGCCGGCGTCGCCCTGGTCGCCACCACCAGCGCCGCGGCCGCGCTCGCCGTGCGGCTGCGCGACCGGGCGCTGCCGCGCCGAGCAGCGCCGGCGGCGTGATGCGCCTCAATCGCCGCGGGTCACGCCGCGGCGGTCGCGGTGTTCGTCGTCGCCCTTGCGGCGCTCGAGCGAGTCGTCGTAGCCGCCGGCCACGCCCTTGCTCTGCCGGTCGCGCTGGTGGTCTTCCAGGAATTCGCCGCGGGACTCGGTGTCGACCTCGTGCAGGCGGTTCTCGGTCTCGCGGTCGCCCGCCGGGCCGGACATGTGCTCGCCGCTGCCGCTGGCGGTCCCGCTGGACCGGTCGAGGGAGGATTTGCCGTTCATCGCGCACTCCTGTCGCTGCCATCGGGAGCGCAGAGTGTCGCGTCCGCGCCGTGACCCGGCTGCGACCGTGGCGTGGTGCCGGCGCGAAGCGCAGCGGCGGCACCGGGGTACCGTCTCGGCGTCGATCACAAGATGTTGCCGACCAACCGGCCGCGGGTGGACAACAACAGCCACGACGTCACGACGAACGTCGGCGCCCGCAGCGGCGAGCCCAGCTGCGAGGCCAGCGCGATGACGGCGCGCCTGCAGGACACCGCCGCGCCCTACAGCAGCCTGCCGCTGCCGGCGGTACCCAGCATGTGCGCATCCAGCGGACCCGGGCCTTGAAGCAGACGCTGATGGCGGCGCCCTGCGACCCCGACCAGCGCAACCATGCCGGGCAGACACCGGCGATGTACGCGGCGCTGTTCCAGCGCACCGCGATCCTGGAGGACCTGCGCTCGCGCGGCGCCGACATGCAGGCCACCGACGCCGCCGGCAACAGCGTCGACAGCATCCTGCGCTGGTCGGCCGGGGAACGCTGAGCCGCGGCCTGGGCCCCGCGGAGCGCCACGACCCGGCGCTCCGCCGCCTGCGGATCTCCCACGCGGGTGCACGAGCGGGTCTAATGCGCTGCCCGCCCCGACCCCGCCCGCGATGACCCTGCTGACACCGCGCAAGCCGTTCCTGTGGATCTGGTTCCTGTGGCTGGGCGCGTTCTACGCGACCTGGTGCTGGCTGGCGTTCGGCCGAGGCCTGTGGCCGGAGGCGGTGGCGCACTGGCCGATGGCGCTGTCGATGACCTTCGGCAGCTACATCGCCGGCTCCACGCCGATGGGGGGCGGCACGGTCGGCTTCCCGATCCTGGTGCTGCTGTTCGACATGCCGGCGACGCTGGGGCGCGACTTCAGCTTCGCGGTGCAGTCGATCGGCATGACCAGCGCCAGCATCTTCATCCTCGCCCGGCGCCAGCCGCTGGCCTGGGCCATGCTCAAGGGCGCCCTGCTCGGGGCGACGGCCGGGTTGCCGCTGGGGATCTTCCTGGTCGCGCCGCTGGTGCCGGAGCTGTGGATCAAGCTGGTGTTCGCGGTGATCTGGGCGAGTTTCGGCGTGCTGCACCTCTACCGCATCGGCGAGATCGCCGGGCGCGCCGGGATGACCGACTTCGACGAACGCTGGGATTTCCGGGTCGGCGTGGTCATCGGCTTCGCCGCCGCGGCGCTGGTGGCCGCGGTCACCGGCGTCGGCATCGACATGGTGCTCTACGCGGCACTGGTGCTGCTGTGCCGTGCCGACCTCAGGATCGCGATCCCGACCTCGGTCCTGATCATGGCCTGGACCTCGGTGCTGGGCATCGCGATCAAGTCGGTGTCGACCGGCGTCGCGCCGGGCGTGTTCGGAAACTGGCTTGCGGCGGCGCCGGTGGTCGCGCTCGGCGCGCCGCTCGGCGCGCTGGTGGTGAACCTGATCGGGCGCCGACCGACGCTGGTGTTCGTCGCGCTGCTGTGCGTGGGCCAGTTCGCCTGGACCTGCCGCACGGAATGGGCGGCGCTCGGCTGGGGCGGCCTGCTGCTGGCGCTGGCGGCGGTCGGCCTGTGCCTGCTCGGCTTCGAGCGGCTGCGCCGCTGGGGCGCGCTGTTGGCCGCCGGGCGGGACGCGGCCGGCGCACGGGTCGAACACCGGCACGCCGCGGCGCGGGCGCCCGACGGCGTCGCGGCGCCCGCGCCTCCGCTCGCCCGCGGGCGCCGCGCATGAAAAACGCCCCGCTCGGACGAGCGGGGCGTACGGCGACAGCGCGGCGCTGCGACCGGCTCAGGCCGCCTGGTCCTCGATCCGACGGACGTTGTCGGCCTGCGGCGCGGGCGCGTCGATCGCGATCCGTCGCGGCTTCATCGCCTCGGGGATCTCGCGCTTCAGCTCGACCGTCAGCAGGCCGTCGGCGAGCGTGGCGCTGACGACGCGCACGTGGTCGGCCAGCTCGAAGCGGCGGTTGAAGGGCCGGTAGGCGATGCCGCGGTGCAGGAACTCGCCCTGCGGCGCGTCGGCGTGCTCGCCGCTGATGACCAGGAGGTTGCCCTCCACGGTGACGTCGATCTCCTCGCGGCGGAAGCCGGCGACCGCCATGGTGATGCGGTAGGCGTCGTCGTCGAGCCTGACCGTGTCGAAGGGCGGCCAGTTGTCCGGCGCCTGGCCGCGGGCGGCGTTCTCCAGCAGGTCGAACACGTGGTCGAAGCCGATGCTGGCGCGATGCAGGGGGGCGAAATCGAAGGCAGTACGCATGACCATATCCTCGTCGAGCAACATGGAAGTGGGTATGCCGCGGGCCGAAGGGCCGTCCGCGGGCGCCAGCCCCGAAGCGGCTGGCGGCACGTTGATAGGGTCCGTCCCCGGCCTTTCAAGAACGCCGCCCGCCGCCTTCAGCGGCCGTTGGCTAGGTGAAGCCTGCGTCGTGCGCGCGCCCGGGCTGCCGACGGGCGCCGCGCGGCGCGGTCAGGGTGCGGACGCGTCCTCCACCTGCGCGCAGGCGGTGCCGGCGGCCGCGTCCTCCGCGGTGACGCACAGCCGGAAGCGATGCAGGCCAGCGACCTGGCGGCTGTCGCCGCTGGCCAGCACGAAGCGCTGCAGCGGTCCGCGGTCGCACGACGCCGGGCCGTCGCAGCGCGACGGCCACACCACGTAGTGGCAGTGCCCGCTCGCGCTGCGCAGGCACTCGAAGCGCGCGACGCCGGCCTCGACCACCGCACGCGCATGCAGCGTGTCCACGCCGTCGACCGTGGCGCGGGCGACGTAGGTGCTGCCGGCGACGTCGACACCGAACAGCGCGAGCACGAACTGCAGCAGGGCGACGAACTTGTCCATGGCGAACCTCACATGTGGCGGAACAGCGCCATGAACGGCGCGCTGACGGCGAGGGTTTCCGGGCGCGTGCGCAGGCGCACGGTGCCGCGCCCGCCCTCGTCGCGGACGATGCCGGCGACGGCCCGGAGGTTGACGATGGTCGAGCGGTGGATCTGCTTGAAGCGGCTGCCGTCGAGCAGTTCCAGCAACTCGCGGATCGGCGTGCGCAGCAGCGCCTCGCCCTCGGCGGTCACCACCGTCGTGTACTTGTTGTCGGCGCGGAAGTAGGCGACGTCGTCGACCAGGATCAGGCGCGTCTCGCGCCCGGCGCTGGCGGTGATCCAGGTCAGCGGCTCCGGCGCCCCGGGGCGCGGTGGCGCACGGCCCAGGCGCTCCAGCAGCGCATCGAGCACCGCCGCGTCGCTGGTCACCGCACGCTGCTGCAGGCGGCGCACGGTGGCGGCCAGGCGCTCGGGCGCGACCGGTTTCAGCAGGTAGTCGATGGCGCCGCGCTCGAAGGCCCCGATCGCGTATTGGTCGTAGGCGGTGACGAACACCACCTGCGTGTCCGGCGTGGCCTCCATCGCGGCCGCGGCCACCTCCAGGCCGTTGAGGCCGGGCATGCGGATGTCCAGGAAGGCGACGTCGGGGCGGTGCTCGGCCAGGGCCTCCAGCGCCGCGGCGCCGTCCTCGCACTCGGCCACGATGCGCAGCCCGGGCCAGGCGCGGGCGAGCTGTTCGAGCAGGCCGCGGCGCAGCAGCGCCTCGTCCTCGGCGACGACGCAGGTGGGAGCGTGCTCAGACATGCTGCACATCCCGGTCCGCCTCCCGCCCCCGCCCGGCCCCCGCGACGTCCGGCAACGTCAGCGTGGCCGCGACCCCGGACGGGAAGTTGGCCACCACCGACAGCGACGCGGCCTCGCCGTAGAGCAGGCGCAGGCGCTCGCGGACGTTGGCGAGACCGATGCCGGTGCCGCTGTTCTGGCTGTTGATGCCGACGCCGTCGTCGGCGACGGTGATCGTCACCGCGTCCTCCGCGCGGCGCGCGCGGATCCACACCGTGCCGCCGCCGGTGCGCGGCTCGAGCCCGTGCTTGATCGCGTTCTCGACCAGGGTCTGCAGCATCATCGGCGGCAGCGCGGTGGCGCGCAGCGCGCCCGGCACGTCGACCTGCACCGCGAGCCGTGGGCCCATGCGGATCTTCAGGATCTCCAGGTAGGCCAGCGCCCGCTCCAGCTCGATGCCGAGGCTGGACATGTCCTGCCCGTCGCGCGGCAGCGAATGGCGCAGGTACTGGATGAGATGACCGAGCATCTCGTCGGCGCGCGCCGGGTCGCCGCGGGTCAGCAGCTGCGCGCTGGCCAGGGTGTTGTAGAGGAAATGCGGCTCGACCTGGGCGTGCAGCAGGCTCAGCCGGGCCACGGTCAGCTCCTTCTCCGCCGAGGTCTGCACGGCGGCCGCCTTCTCCGTGCTGCGACGCTGGCCGACCCGGCGGCTGATCGCGCGGCTGACCGCGTCCGCGTTCTCCAGGTTGCTGCCGTCGTCGACCAGGAACCAGTCGCTCCAGGCCGGGCTCTCCGGCTCGCAGATCAGCAGCACGCTGCTGCTGTCGGCGCCGGGGGTGACGGTGGCCAGGATCTGGTTGCGCGGCACGCCGAACCACACCAGCGGGTTCCAGCGGCCGAGCGGACGCTCGCCGTAGTTGTTCGGACGCGCCACCTTGGCGCGGATCTGCAGGCTGTCGCGCGCGCTCTCGACGTCGCCGATGCGCGGCAGTTCGCGGATGGCGGCATCCAGCAGGTCGAAGGCCTCGCCGGCCTCGAGCGGGATCTCGATCTGGCGGCGCTGGCGGTTGTCGAGCGCGCCCTTGTCGAGGCGCCCGGCGATCAGGCGCACGCGGCCGATGTGCGACAGCGCGCCGGCCACCACCAGCGCCATGGTCAGCATGCCCGCGATCACGATCGGCCATTCGATCCGCCCGATCAGCGGCAGCTCGGCCCACACCGCGGCGGCCAGGATGATGGCCAGCAGCCAGGCGATCGCGATGCGCAGCAGGAAGACGATGCTCTTGAACACGGACAGGCGTTCCGCCGGGTGACGCGACGGAGCATAGCCAGCGCTCCGCCGCTGTCATCCGCCGCGCGACGGAACCCGGGTCGACGGCGACGGAACCCGTCGCCGGGGCGACGGACCCGGGCCGCGGCGCGTCAGCCGCGACCGCCGGCGGCGACCTCCGCCTGCACCGCATCGAAGGTGCGGCGCACGCTCTCCTGCGGCGGGCGCCCCATGAGGCTGACCGCCACGATGGCCAGCGATGCGCACAGTGCGCCGGGGATCATCTCGTACAGGCCGAACCACTTCTGGCTGCCCCAGACCAGGGCGACCAGGCCGCCGACCAGCATGCCGGCGAGCGCGCCGTTGCGGGTCATGCGCTTCCACAGCAGCGAGATCAGCACCACCGGTCCGAAGGCGCTGCCGAAGCCGGCCCAGGCGTAGGACACCAGGTCCAGCACCCTGGCCTCCGGATCGCGCGCCATCCAGATCGCCAGCAGCGAGACCAGCAGCAGGGTGATGCGGCCGACCCAGACCAGCTCGCGCTGGCCGGCGTCGCGGCGCAGGAAGGCCCGGTAGAAGTCCTCGGTCAGCGCGCTGGAGGAGACCAGCAGCTGGCTGTTGAGCGTCGACATCACCGCCGCGAGGATGGCCGCGAGCACGAAGCCGCCGATCCAGGGGTTGAGGATCACGCCGGTGAGGGTGATGAAGACGGTCTCGGCGTTCTCGCGCACCGGCGCCGCGGCCTCCGGGTGGGTCTGGAACCAGCCGATGCCGAAGAAGCCGATCGCCAGCGAGCCGAGCAGGCACAGGATCATCCAGCTCATGCCGATGCGCCGCGCCAGCGGCACCGAGGCGAGCGAGTCCAGCGCCATGAAGCGCACCAGGATGTGCGGCTGGCCGAAGTAGCCCAGGCCCCAGGCCAGGCCCGATACCACCGCGATCCAGCCGCCGGCCCCGACCCAGTCCAGGCGCTGCGGGTCGACCTGCTCGACCAGCGCCACCGACTCGCCGATGCCGCCATTGGCCACCGCCGCGACCACCGGCAGGACCAGCAGCGCGAGCAGGACCAGGATGCCCTGCATCGCGTCGGTCCAGCTCACCGCGAGGAAGCCGCCGACCAGGGTGTAGGCGATGGTGACGCCGGCGCCGATCCAGATCGCATAGGCGTAGTCGATGCCGAACACGCTCTGGATCAGCAGCCCGCCGGCGACCACGCCGGAGGCGACGTACAGCGAGAAGAACACCAGGATCACCAGCGCCGAGATGATCCGCAGCAGGCGGCTGCCGTCCTCGAAGCGGTGGGTGAAGTAGTCCGGCAGGGTCAGCGCGTTGTGCGCACGCTCGGTGTACACGCGCAGGCGCCCGGCGACCAGGAGCCAGTTCACCCAGGCACCGGCGACCAGGCCGACGCCGATCCACGACTCCGACAGGCCCGTCGCGAAGATCGCACCCGGCAGGCCCATCATCACCCAGCCGCTCATGTCCGAGGCGCCGGCCGACAGTGCGGTGACGCCGGGGCCGAGCTTGCGGCCGCCGAGGATGTAGTCGTCGAAGTCGGTGGTGCGCAGCCAGGCGACGACGCCGATCGCGCACAGCGCGAGCATGTAGAGGGCGAAGGAGACGTAGGTCGGGATTCCGTTGTTCATTGCACTCCAGCGGCGCAGCGCCGGTGGCCGGCGCCCGCGGTTGGGGAAGGTCCGAGTGCACCGCGCGGGGCGGTCCACGGCGAAGGCGGCAAGCCTATCGGAATCGCCGGGCGAACCCGAGGCCGGAAGGTCATGGCGGGTGTTCACGCGCGGGCCGCTGCGCGCGACGGAGCATCGGCTGGACACGTGGGCACATGGGCACTGGGCACGGGATGACGGGCAGACCGAACCCCATGCCTTGAGCCCTGCGCCATGAGTCCTCCGCCCCGAGCCCGACCGACCGCGAGCACGCCATGAACCGCACTGCCGCAGCCCTCCTCGCCGGCGTGGCCGCCGGCCTGGCCACCACCGCGGCGATGGTCGCCGGTCGCCGCAGCGGCGTGCTCGGCAGGACCCTGGATCGCGACGCGGTCGACTGGATCGACCGCACCACCGGCTCGCGCGCGGTGATCGGCGAGGCCGGAACCAGCGCGGTCGAGTTCGTGAACCACCTCGGCGCCTCCGCCGCCTTCGGGCTCGGCTACGAGGCGCTGCGCCGGCGCCTGCCCGGGGTGCCACCGGCCGCGCTCGGCGCCGCCTGGGGCATCGGGCTCTACCTGGTGAACATCGCCGGGATCGCGCCGCTGCTGGGCGTCACCGAGGGCGAGGTCGCGGCCGGACCGCGCAGGGCAGGCGAACGCCTGGGCCTGCACGTGCTGCAGTCGGTGGTGACCGCGCTGGTGGCCGAGCGGCTGTCCGGCCGCGGTCGACGCTGACGGAGCGGGCGTTCGCCCCGGCTTCATTCACCCGGCCTGTGCCGTGCGGAGCCCAGCATCGGGGGCCATCGACAG
This sequence comes from Coralloluteibacterium stylophorae, assembly GCF_018122625.2. Lineage (GTDB taxonomy): Bacteria > Pseudomonadota > Gammaproteobacteria > Xanthomonadales > Xanthomonadaceae > Coralloluteibacterium > Coralloluteibacterium stylophorae. Next base: position 108,369 of record NZ_JAGQFT020000004.1, read on the forward strand.
CCGGGCGAGGCGGGGTGACGACAATGGACATGCAGACCGACAAGCGGGCGACGCTGTATCGGATGGTGATGCCCGAGCACGTGTGTCCCTACGGGCTGAAGGCGCGGCACCTGCTGCGCAGCGAGGGCTATGCGGTCGACGACCAGTGGCTGGAGAGCCGCGAGGAGACCGATGCCTTCAAGCACCGGCACCACGTCGCGGCCACGCCGCAGGCCTTCATCGACGGCGCCCGCGTCGGCGGCTACGACGACCTGCGGCGCTACTTCGGCAGATCGGTGCAGGACCCGGAAGCGACCAGCTACCGCCCGGTCGTGGCGATCTTCGGCATGGCCGCCCTCATCGCGCTGGCGACGGCCTGGGCGGCGCTGGGCACGGTCTGGGCGGTGCGCACGGTCGAGTGGTTCGTGGCCTTCTCCATGTGCCTGCTCGCGGTGCAGAAGCTGCAGGACGTGGAGAGCTTCTCGACCATGTTCCTCAACTACGACCTGCTCGCCCGGCGCTGGGTGCCCTACGCCACGCTGTTTCCGTTCCTGGAGGCGCTGGCCGGCGTGCTGATGGTCGCCGACGCGCTGCTGTGGGTCGCGATCCCGGTCGCCTTCTTCATCGGCAGCGTCGGCGCGGTGTCGGTGTTCTACGCGGTGTACGTGCAGAAGCGCGAGCTCAAGTGCGCCTGCGTCGGCGGCGGCTCGAACGTGCCGCTGGGCTTCGTCTCGCTCACCGAGGACCTGATGATGGTGGCGATGGCGCTGTGGATGCTGGCGTGGTGAGCGCCGCCCTCAGGCAGCCGGTCCGAGGAAACCCCGCACCAGCTCCTCGGACACCTGCCACAGCCGCGCCGCCATCGCGCGGTCGGTCTGCAGGGCGCTCGGCTGCGCCGGCGCGCAGTCGCGGAAGTACGTGCCGCTGACCCGCGCCAGGGCGGGATGCGTGGCCACGTAGCAGGGCGTCGCCGCCCCCTGTGCCGGGGTCTGCGCATCGGCGCGGTAGCCGTCGCCGACGCTGCGCAGGATGTCGGTGCGGGTGTGCCCGGGCGTGACGCAGTTCGAGGTCGCGCCGGTGCCCGCGAGCCGGTGCGCGAGCTCGAGCGAGAACAGCCCGTTGGCGAGCTTGGAGTGGCTGTAGCCGCGGTCGGCCCAGCCCTCGCCCGAGAGGCGACCGAACTGGATGCCGCCCTCGGGCGCGCGCGCGTGGTCGCCGCTGCCGAGGACCACCACGCGCCCCTGCGGCGCCGCGAGCACGCGCGCGAGGAGGCGCCGCACCAGCAGGAAATGACCGAGGTGGTTCACGACGAACTGCTTCTCGAGGCCGCGCACCTGCTCGAGGCCGCCGAGCACGATGCCGGCGTTGCACACCAGCATGTCGACCGGCACGTCCATGGCCTCGATCCGCTCGGCGCAGGCGACGACGGAGTCGAAGTCGCTCAGTTCCAGCACGACGGGCGTGGCGCGACCGGCCACGCTGGCGCAGGCCGCCGCGCCCTTCTCCGCGCTGCGCGCGGTACCGATGACGTGCGCGCCGCGCAGGGCCAGCACGCGCATCGTCTCGTAGCCGATGCCCGAATTGCAGCCGGTGACCACCGCGGTCCTGCCGCCGAGGTCGAGGCCGCGGGTCACTTCCTCCGCGGTCGAGCCCGGGCCGGACGCGCGTGCCGGCGCAGCGTCGTGCGACCGGGCCAGGCGCGGCGCGAGCGCCGCCAGCAGTGCGCCCTGCACGAGGCGGCGTCGTGTCTCCAGAACCATGGTGGATCCGCGGGGCGAGGGCCGCGGAGTATGCAGCGCGCGGCGCGTCTGCGCGTGCGCCGCGACATCACGCCCTACTTCTTCTTCAGCGCGTCCGGCTTGTGTGCGGCGTGCTTGCCGCTCTTGTCGCTCACCACCAGGTACTCGGGATTGTCCGGCGAGGCCGCGACGTGGTGCGACTTGATGTCCGTCGGCCGGGTCAGCGTCTTCTCCACCGTGCCGTGGGTGGTGCCCTGCGAGGTCTGCCAGGCGACCTTGTCGCCCTTCTTCAGCCGCTCGGCCATGGCCGGTCTCCGTGCATGGGATCGAACCGCCGATGCAACGCGCTGCGACGTGACGCGGCCGCGAGCGCCGCCGGTCGGCGCGCCGGTCCGCAGCCCTGTCCGCGATCCCGCCGCCGCCGCATGATGGCGCCGGTCTTCGCGGGCGGAGGCGGTCATGCGTGGATGGATGCTGCCCATCGCGGCGCTGGGACTGGCGACCGCCGCGCTGCGCGGGGAGGACTGCGCCAGCGAGCGCATCGAGACCTTCGCCCACGCCGAGATCGGCCCCGTGGAGATCCACCGCCACCGCGCCAGCGGTGCGCTGCTGTTCGTCTCGATCATGCACGTCAACCCCGACGGTGCGCCCGACGCCTACCACCCCGACGACATCGGCACCGTGCACCTGTGCAACGGCATGAGCGTCGGCGGCACCTGCGCCGGCGGCGCCAGCTGGAAGGCGCAGTGCATGGCGGACTACCGTGCCGCGCGCGCCGCCGGCTTCACCCCTTCGACCCCGATCTGCTTCTTCGCCATGGCCAGGCGCGACGGCGTGCCGGTGGTACAGGGGGAGGACGACCCGCGGCCGGGCTATTTCGTCTCTACGACCGCGCTCGCGCAGCCGGGCGCGGACCGCATGCGCCCCTCCGGCTACGTCGACTCCAACACGGTGCCGTTCGCGGTGATCCCGTCGACCTGGCCGCGCGCGCCGCGCTTCGGCGTCGGCCTCGGCGACTTCGGCTATGCATTTCGCGCCGGCAGCGACCACGCCTCGCCGCTGGTGGTGGCCGACCTCGGCCCGGCGCGCAAGCTCGGCGAGGGTTCCATCGCGCTGCTGCAGGCGCTCGGCCACGACCCCTTCGTCATGCGCTACGGCACCCGCCGCGCGGCCAGCGCCATCGGCCGGCGCGAGGTGCTCTACGTGCTGTTCCCGGGCAGCGCGGACGGCGCCGCGGTCAGCCCCATGCACGTCGCCGCGCGCGCCGATGCGCTGCTGGCCGCGCACGGCGGACGTGAGGCCTTCGCGCCCTGCCTCGCCCGGCTGCGGCAGGCGAGCGCGCCATCGCCCTGATCCGCGCGATCGGTCAGCGGGCCACCCCGACCACCAGCCGTGCGACGTAGCCGCTGTCGACATCGCCGCCGACCGCCGCCAGCTGGTGCTCGACGCCATCGTGGAAGACGTTGTCCTGGGCGAAATCGGCCACCGACGTGTTCTGCCCGCGCGCACGATAGAGCGGCGAGTCGTACACCGCCTGGGTCACCGCCTGCGGCAGCGCGATCTGCGACGTCGCCGAGACGCGGCCGAGGCGATCGAGGAAGACCTGGAAGTGGATGTGGCTGATGCGCCCCGCGTACCAGCCGGGGAAGATCGTCCGGAAGCGGACCTCGCCGTCGCAGTCGGTCGCCTGCACGCCGCGCAGGAAGGTCTCGCCCGCCGTGCCGCGCGCCTGGGACATGGCCGGCGGGCCGCCCTCGCTGCCGCCCGGCGGTGGTGCGCCGCGGCCGCCCGGTCCCGGGCCGCCGCCGCCCATGCCCGGGGGACCGCCGGGTCCGCCTCCCCTGCCCCCCGGCGGCGGCCCCGGTGGCCGTCCGTCGCGCCCCCCGGCGGCGGGAGCGGCCATCGGTGGCGCAGCCGCGTAGCCGGAATAGACACCTTCGCGGTCGCAGTGCCAGACATAGATCGCGGCGCCCTGGATCGGTGCGCAGTCGGCGTCCACGTCGACCAGCCGCAGCACCAGTTCGAGCGGCACGCCTTCCTGGCCGTCGGTGATGTCGCTGCGGACGATGCCGGGATCCTGCAGGGCCTCGGCCAGCGGGAACGGGCCGGGTGTCTCGGCCGGGATCAGCACGCAGGCGCCGGACCCCGCGTCGGCGCTGCAGGCATCGGCGGCGCGCGTGCGCCAGGGCAGCAGCAGGCCGCCCGCGAGCGTGCCGAGGCTGGCCAGCATGCGCCGGCGCGACGGCGCCGGACCGGCAGCGGGAGGACGGTCGTCGAAGGACATGCTCGGGATCCCGATCCGAAGGGACGCGCAGGGTGGCGCGGGCCCGTCGAACCGGCCCGCAACGCCGTGTCCGGCCGCCGCGACGGATTCCGCCCGCTGCCGCGTTCCCGCCGCCCCGTTGGCGAGGCCCAGCACCGCGACCAGGAGCACCCGGCCGCGACCACCACCGCCACCGTGGCCAGCAGCGTGCCGCGATGCATCGCCGTCCCAGCTGCAGGCTGTGCGGGACGGATGTCCAGCGCTCGTCGTGGTGCTTGCCGGCACCTGCCGAGGGTGCCGATCGCGCCGTGGATGCCGCCGTGGCGGGCCCGGCCTACGCCATGCCCCGGGCGACGCTGCCTCAGGCGGTCCGCGGCGCCTGCGAACTTGCCGTCAGCAGCGTCAGCAACGCGCCCGACAGCGGCGGCCTGCGCGACCTGCGGGGAGACGGCCCGCGTAGCGAGCGGGATGCAGGTGTTGGCTCAGGGCGCCGGCGGAGGAGTCGTCTGTCGCTCCAGCGCATCCTTCGCACGGCGCGCGGCCTCGGCGCCGACGTGCTCGGCGAGCACGTCGGCGAGCTGGCGCAGCTGCGCGGCGCTGAGCCCCACGTTCATGCTGATGCGCACGTGCGATCGCAGCTGCGAGTCGGTGCCGGGCATGCTGGCAAGCATGGCGACGGTGGCGATCTCGCGGCTCTGCCAGTCGAGCGCGTCCCGCTCGAAGATGTCGCCGAACAGGTGGGTCTTGAGGTATTCGTCGATGGCCGGCGCGAACTCGAACACCGCGCCCTGGGCCGGCGCGCCGAGCAACCTGGTCTGGTTGGCGGTGCCCGCCGCCAGCAGCGCGTCGCCCTTCGGGATCGCCCGGCTGGGCGCCTGGCCCGGCGCATCCTGAATGCCGCGCGCCCTGCGCGTTTCCAGCACCTCCATCAGTTCGGCGAGCGCGTTCAGGCTGCGCGGGAACCCCGCATACGCATAGACCTGCACCAGCACCTCCCGGACCTCGCTGACCGTCAGCCCCGCATCCAGCCCGCGGCCCAGGGCGTCACGCAGGCTGGCGACGTCGCCCGCGGCGGCGAAGGCCGCGATGGGCACGATCGCCTGCTGACGGGCCGCAAGGGTGTCGGATCGGGTCTGCACCTGGGACATGTCGTGTCGCTCCTGAGGACGTTCCGCGGCGTGGCTCGAAATGCCAGGCAGGCCCATCAGACCCAAAGCCAGGGCCACGGCGACCGCGCCGCCCCCGCAGCGCCTAGCGCGTGTACTGCGCATCGCTCACCTTCTCCATCCACTCCACATTCGCGCCATCCACCGTGCCGGTGACGGCCAGGTGGCTCATCGCGGTCGTCGGCGCGGCGCCGTGCCAGTGTTTGACGCCGGGCGGGCACCACACCACGTCACCGGGGCGGATCTCCTGGACCGGCTTGCCCCATTCCTGGGTCAGGCCCACCCCCGACACCACCACCAGGCGCTGCCCTGCCGGATGCGTATGCCAGGCCGAACGCGCGCCGGGTTCGAAGGTCACCAGGCTGCCCGACGCGGTGATGCCGTCGTCGGCCGGCCAGACCGGGTCGACCCGCACCCGGCCGGTGAAGTAGTCGTCGGGACCGGCGGCCGAAGGCTGCGTCCCTGCGCGCGTGATCTGCTGGCCGGCGGCTGCCGCCGCGTCGCGCTGCGGCTCCGCAGCGCCAGCCGGAGCGCCCGGGAGCGCCATCGCGAAGAAACCGAGTCCCAGCAGCGATGCGTTCATGGCGATGACTCCTGTGCAAGATGGAAACGAAGCGGATCCGGGTTGCCTGCTGCACATGCCGCTCACGGCGCCGTCGGCATTCCGGACGGGTTTGGAACCGGTCGTCGCCCGCCGCCCGGACTGCGGCGGCCGGCGACGGGAGCAGCCCTTCATCGCGCTCCCCGGCTAGGCGGCCAGGGTCGCGTTGTCGATCACGAAGCGGTACTTGACGTCGCCAGCGAGCATGCGCTCGTAGGCGTCGTTGATCTGGTCGGCACGAACGAGTTCGATGTCGGCCGTGATCCCGTTCTGGGCGCAGAAGTCGAGCATCTCCTGCGTTTCCGGGATGCCGCCGATCATCGAACCGGCGAGCGAGCGACGCTTCATGATGAGGTTGAACACGGCCGGCGACGGGTGCGGGCTGGCGGGGGCACCGACCAGCACCATCGCGCCCTCGCGCTTGAGCAGCACCAGGAAGGCATCGAGGTCGTGCGGCGCGGCCACCGTGTTGACGATCAGGTCGAAGCTCCTGGCATGCGCCGCCATCTCATCCGCGCTGCGGGATGCGACCACTTCGTCGGCCCCCAGGGCCAGCGCGGCCTCGCGCTTCGATTCGGAGGAGGTGAACGCCACCACGTGCGCGCCCATGGCATGGGCGAGCTTGATACCCATGTGACCGAGCCCACCGATGCCGACCACGCCCACCTTCTTGCCGGGGCCGGCCTTCCAGTGCCGCAGCGGCGAATAGGTGGTGATGCCCGCGCACAGCAGCGGAGCCACCGCCGCCAGCTGCTCCTCGGGATGACGGATGCGCAGCACGTAGCGCTCGTCGACCACGATCTGCTGCGAATAGCCGCCGAGCGTATGGCCGGGCGCGTCCGGGGTCGGGAAGTTGTAGGTCCCGATCATGCCGTCGCAGTAGTTCTCCATGCCGCCTGCGCAGTCCTCGCAGTGCCTGCAGCTGTCCACGATGCAGCCGATGCCGACCAGGTCGCCCGCCTGGAAACCCTCGACATGCGCGCCCACCGCCGCGACCCGCCCGACGATTTCATGGCCGGGCACGCAGGGGAACCGGGTCCCCGCCCACTCGGCGCGGACCTGGTGGAGATCGGAGTGGCAGATGCCGCAGTAGGCGATGTCGATCTGCACGTCGTGCGGCCCCGGAGCGCGGCGGGTGATGTCCATCGGTTCCAGGGGCTTGTCGCCGGCATACGCGCCGTAGGCTCGAACAGGCATGGCAGAGGTCCAGGCTCAAGTGGAATGCCGGCCATTCTGCGCAGCAGCGGACTGCTCGATAAGATGATGGATGCTTTTATGCTTTATTAGATCGGCTAATCAATCGACCATGCCACACTGCGGCCATGGCACGCCGTAACCTCAACGATCTCCTGGCCTTCGTCACGGTCGCGCGCGAAGGCAGCTTCACCCGTGCCGGCGCGGTCCTGGGAGTCTCCCAGTCGGCCCTCAGCCAGGCGCTCAAGGCCCTGGAGGAGCGGCTGGAGATCCGCCTGCTCACCCGCACGACCCGCAGCGTGGCGCCGACGCCGGCCGGCGAACGGCTGCTCCAGGCCATCGGGAACCGCTTCGACGAGATCGAAGCGGAACTCGACGCGCTCACGGCGCTGCGGGACAAGCCGGCCGGCCTGGTGCGCATCACCAGCGGGGACTGGGTCCTGCGCACGATCCTGCTGCCCAGGCTGCTGCCGGTGATGCACCGCTATCCGGACATCCACATCGAGTTCGATGTCAGCTACGGGCTGCGGGACATCGTCGCCGATCGCTTCGATGCCGGCGTGCGCCTCGGGGAGAGCATCGACAAGGACATGATCGCGCAGCCCATCGGACCGAAGCTGCGGATGGCCGCCGTGGCGTCTCCGGGCTACTTCGCCAAGCACCCCGCGCCGAAGGTTCCGGGCGATCTCACCCGGCACAGCTGCATCAACATCCGCTTCCCTTCCGGCGGCGTGTACGTGTGGGAGTTCGAGCGCCGCGGTCGCCAGCTGAACGTGCGCGTCGACGGCCAGTCGACCTTCAACACCTCGCCCCACATCGTGCTCGCGGCGCTCGACGGGCTGGGCATCGCCTTCCTGCCGGAGGACGAGTTCGCGCCGCATATCGAGCAGGGGCGCCTGATCCGGGTCCTGCAGGAGTGGTGCCCGCCCTTCTCCGGCTATCACCTCTATTACCCGAGCCGCCGCCAGCACTCGCCGGCGTTCTCGCTGGTCGTGGATGCGCTGCGGATCTGAGCGGAGCGGGTCCCGCGCGCCCGCGGCCGCCGTGTCGCGCGCCGCCGCATGCGCGCCTGCCACCCGTCGGAACGGATCGGCGGACGCCGCCGCATCCCCCGACTGCCACGCCTTCCCCCGGTCCGCGCCCTCGGTCCAGGCCACCGTCGACATCAGTGCCAGCGCGCTCTGGCGCCTGTCCACGCGCGCGTGCTGCACCGGCACCGGCACCGGCACCGGCACCGGGGCCACGATGACGCCGGCCGGCGTGCGCGACGTGATGGGGCCTCAGCGCGGCGCGCCGAAGACCTGCGTCCAGTAGCTGACCGCGTCGCTGTCGGGATCGGTCGCGTAGGCCGCGCCCATCTCGGTGAACTGCGGATCCATGATGTTGGCGCAGTGGCCGGGGCTGGACAGCCAGCCGGCGACGACCTGCTCCGGCGCGCCCTGCCCCGCCGCGATGTTCTCGCCGACGTGGCGCCAGGCGTAGCCGGCACGGGTGGCGCGCGCGCCGACCTCGCTGCCGTCGCCGCCGCGGTGGCTGAATACGTTGCGCTCGGCCATGCCGCGACTGTGCGCCAGCGCGGCCTCGGCGAGCGCGGCATCCCAGGTCAGCGGACCCGCGGCGTCGAAGTGGCGCCCGCCGCAGCTGCGCGCCTGCGCGCGGGCCGCATTCACCTGCTCGAGGACGGCGCGGCCGGCCTCCTGCCAATCGCCCAGGTCCTCGGACAGCAGCGGCCGCGCGAGCACGATCTGCCAGCGCGCGCCGTCGTGCGCCGCGCCGATCTCGGCGAACTGCGGATCCATCAGCGGCGCGCAGTAGCGCTGCCGGACCAGGTCCATCGCGCTCGCGGCGTCGTCGGGACCGGCGATCGCGATGGTCTGCGCGGCGGCCGCGTTGTAGCCGACCGCGCGCAGCGCCTCGCGGATGCTGCCGCCGCCGGCCAGGTCGACCTCGGCCAGGCGCGGATCCGGCGCCAGCGGCCCGGCCGGCTCGCGCTCGCGCCCCTCGCACTGCCGCGCCTGTGCGCGGTAGTCGTTGACCCGTTCGACGAGCGTGTCGGCCTCCGCGGCGGGCGCGGACGGCGCCGCGACCGCGGCTCCCGTCCACAGCAGGAGGGCGGCACCGGCGACGGTGCGATGGGGAGGCGGGACGGGCGCGACGGCGGTGGACATGGAAGACCTCGATGCGCTGGCGACACCGGGCACGGGACCGCATGCGGAGTGAACACCGGACGAAGGAGCCGGCCGCGGCCGGTCACCACCCTTTCATCGAGCCGGCCCAGCATCGGCGGCCCCGCCCGCACGCCTCGCCATGACCGCCACCGACCGCCGCCGCTTCCTCAAGCTCGCCGGCAGCGCCGGCCTTGCCGGGGCCGCGCTCGCCTCGCTGCCGCCGTCGGTCCGCAATGCGCTCGCGGTGGAGCCGGCGCGGGTCACCGGCACGCTGGCCGACATCGGGCACGTGGTGATCCTGATGCAGGAGAACCGCTCCTTCGACCACTACTTCGGCACCCTGCGCGGCGTGCGCGGCTTCGGCGACCCGCGGCCCTGGCGCCTGCCCGGCGGCCGCGCGGTATGGGCGCAGCGCGACGCCGACGGTCGCGAGGTGCTGCCGTTCCGGCTCGACACCGTGCGCACCGGCGCCGCGCACATGCACGACCTCGACCACAGCTGGAAGGGCGCGCACGCCGACTGGAAGCACCACGACGCCTGGGTGGCGAGGAAGACCGCGCTGACCATGGGCCACTTCACCCGCGAGGACATCCCCTTCTACCACGCGCTGGCGGATGCCTTCACCGTCTGCGACGCCTACCACTGCTCGGTGTTCGGGCCGACCAACCCGAACCGGCTGTTCCTGTTCTCGGGCACCAGCGGCCTGCACGCGGGCGCCCGCGGCGAGCACGCGGTGACCAACGCCGACGACGGCAACTGGACCGCCGACAGCCGCCGCGACCGCCCCGACTTCGAGCCGCTGCGCTGGACCACCTATGCCGAACGCCTGCAGGCCGCGGGGATCGACTGGAAGGTCTACCAGGAGTACGACAACTACGGCGACAACACGCTGCAGAGCTTCGCCGCCTTCCGCGGCCTGGCCGACGCCGCGCCCCTGCATGCGCGCGGCCGCGCCTACGTCGCCGGCACCGACGCCGAGCAGGCCAGGACCACGCGCGGCGAGCCGCTGGTCGCGGCCCTGCGCGCCGACGTCGAGCGCGGGCGCCTGCCGCAGGTGTCGTGGATCGTTGCGCCCTACGCGATGTGCGAGCACCCCGACGCACCGCCGGGCTACGGCGAGGCCTTCAGCGCGCGGGTGCTGGAGGCGCTCACCGCCGACCCGGAGGTGTGGGCGCGCACTGTGTTCCTGATCAACTACGACGAGAACGACGGCTTCTTCGACCACGTGCCGCCGCCGTTGCCGGCGATCGCGCCCGCCTTCGGCGCGAGCAGCGTGCCGACCGACGGCGAGGACTGGCAGGGCACGCCGATGGGACTGGGCCCGCGCGTGCCGATGCTGGTGGTGTCGCCATGGAGCCGCGGCGGCTGGGTGAACTCGCAGGTGTTCGACCACACCTCGGTGATCCGGCTGCTGGAGCGCCGCTTCGGCGTGCACGAGCCCAACATCGGCGCCTGGCGGCGCGCGGTGGCCGGCGACCTGACCTCCACGCTCGACTTCGCCCGCGGCGACCGCCGGCGCCCGCCGCCGCTGCCCGGCGACGGCGCCGCGATCGCGCGCACCGATGGCTCGCGCGCGCTGCCCATGCCGCAGTTGCCCGCACAGGCCGCCATGCCGGTGCAGGAAGCCGGGCAGCGTCCGGCACGCCCCCTGCCCTACGACCTCGACGTGCAGGCGCACGCGGCCGGCACCGCGTTGGAGCTCGCTTTCGTCAACCGCGGCACGGCCGGGGCGGTGTTCATCGTGCGCAGCGACGACGCGGCGCAGGGGCCGTGGCACTACACGGTGGGCGCGGGCGACGTCCTCCGCGCGCACTGGCCGCGACACGGCGCGGCGCTCGCGGTGTACGGGCCGAACGGCTTCCTTCGCGAGTTCGCGGGCGCGGGCGACGCGGCGCCGGAGGTGGCTTGGGCGTTCGACGCGGCAGCGGGTCTGCTGCGATTGACCCTGCGCAATCCCGCGACCCGCGCATGCCGGCTGTCGCTGGAGGACGGCTACCGAGGCGCTGGGCCGCTCGCGGTGACGCTCGATCCGGCCGGAGAGCGGCATCTCGACATCGACATCGCCGCCCACGCCCACTGGTACGACCTCACCCTGCGCAGCCGGCAGGATCCGGGCTGGCGCCGCCGTCTCGCCGGCCACGTCGAGACCGGCGCACCGTCGTTGAGCGACCCGGCGATCGGCGCCGCACCGCCGGCCTGAGCCCGCGCGGGACGAGGCCGTGGCCCGCCCCCGCGCGGGGCCTTCAGAACCGCGCGTCGACGCTCAGGAACGCCTGCCGCGGCGCGCCCACCATCAGGGTCTGGTTGAAGCCGTCGGGATCGGAGACCTGGTAGCCGGCGGTGCCGGTGCTCGAGAAGTAGCGCTTGTCGCCGAGGTTGGTGACGTTGAGCCCCACGCGCAGGTCGTCGATGGCGCCGATCCGGCCGAAGTCGTAGTCGAGCCCGGCGTCGACCAGCCAGTAGGACGGCGTATGCGAGTCGTTGAGGTAGCTCAGCTCGCGCTCGCCGACGTACTTGCCGTCCAGCGAGGCGCGCCACGCGCCCACCGTCCAGCTCGCGGTCGAGGAGAACATCCACTCGGGGATGCCGACCACGCGCTTGCCCTCGGTCGCCACCACCTCGCCGCCGGAGACGTAGTCGTCCTGGTAGGTGATGTCGTTGTAGGACAGCGAGTTCAGCCAGCGCAGCCCTTCGACGGGCCGCCACAGCAGGGCCAGGTCCACGCCCTGGCTGCGCACCGAGCCGACGTTGCTGATGATCGAGGCGCAGGTCTGGATCGCCGAGCACGGCGAGATCGACAGCAGGCGGTTGTCGAAGTCGGTGCGGTAGAGGTCGGCCGAGATCTCGTAGGCGGCGCCCTGCACGCGATAGCCGAACTGGTAGGTGGTCGACGCCTCCGGCTCGAGCGCATCGACCGTGGCGTCGAACGAGGCCTGCGCCTGGCCGAACGGGGTGTAGCCGTAGTTGGCCTGGTTCTGCGCGACCGATGCGTAGATCTCCTGGCCGCCGCCGAGGCGCCAGTTGACGCCGGCCTGGGGCAGGAAATGATCGCTGGCCTCGATGCGGCCCTGTGCATTGCTGCCGCTGGCCACGCGCGAGGTCGCCTCGGTGGTCGTCTCCAGCGCCTTGGCGCCGACGGTCACGCCGAGCCGATCGCCGAGGAAGCGCATGCTGTCCTGCACGTAGGCCATCCGCGTCTTGACCTCGTAGTGCTGGTAGAAGCCGCGCAGGAACGGCTCGTAGCTCGAGTAGAAGTTGAACAGGTCGGTGAAGCCGTCGGCGTCGAGCCCGAAGAAGTTGCGCTGCTGGTCGTTGTCGTAGTTCTCGAGCCAGGTGCCGAGCTCGATGCGGTGCATGCCGAGATCGAGCTTCAGCGCGGCGAGGCCGCCGTAGCGGTCGAGTCCGTAGTCGGTGGTGCGCATCGACAGCGGCACGCCATTGGGCGAGGGGGTGTAGGGCGTGACCCACAGGCCTTCGCCGCGGTTGCCGTGGTAGTAGGCGGTGGTGTCCAGGGCGATGCCGTCGGCGAGCGCGAAGCTGCCGGCGAGCGCGGCCAGATCGTCGTTGCGGATGCCGCCGCCGAGGTAGTAGGCGGCGTCGGCCTTGCTGTAGCCCTCCGGCAGGCCGTCGAGCTCCTCCGGATAGGTGCCGTTGCCGGCGAGCGCGTCGGCGATCTGCAGCGCCATCTCCCAGTCCGGGATCAGGTAGTCCCACTCCCAGCCGAGCTCGCGCTGGCTGGTGAGGGAGAGGTCCATGTAGTCGTATTCCCTGCGGCGCGAGGTGTCGACGTAGAGGCTCAGGCGACTGTCGCCCCAGGCGTAGACGCCCTTGAGGTTGACCTGCTGGTAGGCCTGGTCGTCGAAGCCCTTCCACTTGTCGGTGGAGCCGTCGACGCCGGCGAGGTAGGCGGAGAAGCCGCCGTGGTCGCCGGTGTCCAGTCGCGCGAAGGTGCGGCGGGTGTCGTCGGAACCGAAGGTCTGCGCCACGCGCACGCCGGGATCCATGCCCGGATCGTCGGAGAAGTACTGGATGGTGCCGCCAAGGTTGCTGTTGGAGGCGGTGCCGAGCGCGCCGGCGCCCTGCGCGAGCTCCACGCTGGCGACGTTCTCGGTGATGATCGCGCGCGAGGCGTGCAGGCCGTTGCTGACGCCGTAACCCATGTTGCCGAGCGGGATGCCGTCGAGGGTGAAGCCCAGGCGGCTCTGGTCGAAGCCGTGCAGGGTGATCTGGGTCGCCCATTCGTAGTTGCCCCAGGGATCGGCGGCCTGGAACTGCACGCCCGGCAGCTGGTCGAGCACCTTGAGCGGACTCGTGCCGGGCGTCGCCGCCTCCAGCTCGCGCTCGCCGATGCGCTGCACCTGGCGCGTCTCGCCGCTGGCGACCACGGTGATCGCGCTCATCTGCTGCGGCGGCAGGGCGGCAGCCACGGCGGTGGAGGCGGCATCGGCCTCGGGCTGCGCCGGCTCGGCCGCGCACAGCGGCAGGGACACGACGGCGGCCACGGCGAGCGCCAGCGGGCGCAGCGGAAGGGCATGACTACGATGCGGCATCGATCGATCTCGAGAGGGAGGCGCGTGGCCCCGGGCGGTGGAGCGGCGCCGTCTTCCGACGCCGATCCGGCACTCTCGAATCGGGATGCGATGCTGCGTTGACAGCGATGTTGCAGTGCGGCGTCAGCGCCGCCGCCTCAGCCTCCGGGCGCGCGCGCCATGCAGCGTGCGTGACGCTCGTCGACCCGGGTCGCGAACCACTCGGTGGTGAGCGGCCGGGTGATCTTCGGGCTCTCCAGGTCGATCCGCGGCATCACCGCGCGCGGCAGTGCCTCGCCCCGCATCGCCTCGGCCAGTTCGAAGACACGGGCGTACAGCGCGGTCTCCTCGAACTCGAGCCGGTCGCCCTGCTCCAGCGCGCGGCGGATGGCGGCATCGCCCATGTCCAGGCGGCGGCCGAGCGCGCGCACCGCCAGTTCGGTCGCGCCCGGCGCGTAGCCGACGCCGGCATCGCGGCGCACGAGGTCGCCGTCGAGCGCGAGCGGAATGCCGGTCGCCAGGCTGACCGCGCTCTGGAACGCGGCGTTGCGGCTGGCGTACCAGCCGGCGTTGAAGTCGGCGTAGCGGTACAGCGGCCGCTCGTAGTCCGCCGGGTAGCCGAGCAGGTGGGCGATCCCGAAGTACATGCCGCCGCGCCGGCTGAAGACCTCGTGCCGGATCGACCCCTCGACCGGATACGGATAGCCCTCCTCGCGCGCATGCGCCTCGGCGAACTCGATGCTCACCTGCATCGGTCCGCCGGTATGCACCGGGTTGAGGCCGCCGAACAGGCGCCCGCCCATCGGCACCATGCCGATGAAGTCCTCGAAGATCGCGCTGAGTTCCTTCTCGGTGCGCACCCGCTGCAGGCGCTCGGCGTAGGACGCGCCCGTCGGCGACTCCAGGCGCAGCGCGGCGTCGACCAGGAAGCCCGGCACGTGCAGGCGCCCGGCGCGGCGGTCGATCTCCTCGCGCGCGATCCTCGCCAGCCCCGACACCGCCGGATCGGCGGTGAAGGTGGACTCCTGCTCGGTCACCGCGAGCACCGCGCACAGGTTCGAGGTGCTGGGCTCGATGTCGAGCGCGGTGAAGGCGACCTGGATGTCGCCGGCCCAGCCGGCGCGGTCGGCGACGCTGGCCGGCAGCAGGCGCACCAGCTCCGCGCGTACCTCCTCGGGCGGACGCGGCGGTCCCTCCCAGGCGCGCTGGGTCGCGCAGCCGGCGGCCAGAAGCGTCGCCAGCAGCAGGCCGAGCCGCGGGAAGCGTGGGCTCAGCACCGGCATCGCGGTGACGGGGTCGGATCGGGCATCGGGTGTCCTCGGGAGTGCCGACATGCGGCGGACGGTCCGCGCCAGCCTACCGGCGGCGGGTGGACTCGACGTGGTCGCGGCGCAGGCCGGCTTCACGCCCGATGCGCACGCGCTCGCCGATAACGCCGTCCCCACTCGCGCCGCGGCGTCCGCGGCGCCCTCCCCTCAAGCGTCCCGGCACCGCCTGCGCAGCGCGCAGCGGCGGGGCCAGCCAGTGCCCGTCATGCCCGCAAGCCTCCCCGCGCCACCGCTTCCCGCCACGCCCGCCGATGCCGGCGCCTGGCCCGACCCGCCCGAGGCCGGCCTGGCCCTGCTGCTCGCGCAGGCGGCGCGGGCGCATGCGGGGCCGGTCGTGCTGGTCGCCGCGGATGCCGGGCGCGCGCAGCGCATCGCCGCGACGCTGCCGCTGTTCGCCGGCGCGGTGCCGGTGCTGTCGCTGCCGGCGCCGGACACGCTGCCCTACGAGGCCGAGGACGCGCCGCCGCAGGCGCTGGCGGCGCGGATCGGGGTCCTGCGCCGGCTGGCCGCGGAGGACCATGCCGTCCTGGTGCTGCCGCTCGCGACCCTGCTGCGGCGAACCGCGCCGGCGGCGCACCTGGAGGCGTCGACGCTCACGCTGCGGCATGGCCACGTGCTCGATCCCGAAGCCGCGCGCCGCCGGCTCGAGGCGGCCGGCTACCGGCGCGTCGAGCGCGTCGCCGCGCCGGGCGAGTTCACCCTGCGCGGCGGCGTCGTCGACGTCTTCCCCGGCGACCGCCGCACGCCCTGCCGCATTCGCACGGCCGAAGGCACCGTGGTCGCGATCGGCGCCTTCGATCCGCACAGCCAGCGCTCGCTGGATGCACTGGAGACGCTGGCGCTGCCGCCGGCGTGCGAGATGCCGCTGACGGATGCGGCCGCCGACACGGTCCGTCGCCGCCTCGGCGAGCGCTTCGGCGAGGACGTCGCCCGCGGCGCCTGGGCGCGCGGCCTGCGCGAGGGCGCGGCGCCGGCCGGCGTCGAGGCCTGCCTGCCGCTGTTCTTCGACGCCACCGAAACCCTGTTCGACGCCCTGCCCGACACCGCGCTGCTGGTGCTCGACGGCGGGCTCGATGCGGCGCTGGCGGGCGCATGGGAGCAGATCGAGGCGGCGCATGCGCGCGCCCGCGGCGGCGAACGCCCGGTGCTGCCGCCGGATGCGCTGTGGCTGTCGCCGGCCGCCTTCGACCGCGCCTGCGCGGCGCGGCGACGGGTGCGCGTGGATGCCGGCGCCGGCACGGGCGGCCTCGCGGGCGTGGCCGCGCCGGCGGACGCCGACGCGCTGCTGCACGCGCTGCAAACGCCACCGGAGCGGCGCGTCCTGCTGGTCGCCGCCAGCGCGACGCAGGCCGAGGCATGGCAGGCGACGCTCGGCCAGGCGCGGGTCGACGCGGCGCGCGTGGACGACACGACCGCCTTCCTCGCGGCAGCGGGCCCGCGCGTCGGCATCGGCGTTGGCACGCTCGACGAAGGCTTGGCGCTCGACGCGCCCGCGCTCGCGCTGCTGCCGGTGCCCGATGTCGCGCCGCACGACGCGGACGGCGCCCATGCCGCCGGCACCGGGACCGGTCCAGGCCTGGCCGGCATCGCGCCGGGCGACCCGGTCGTCCACCTCGACAGCGGCGTCGGCCGCTACCACGGTCTGGTCGCGATGGAGGCCGGCGGCGTCCGCGGCGAGTTCGTGGCGATCGACTACGCCGGCGAGGACCGGCTCTACGTGCCGGTCACCCAGATCGGCCGGCTCGCCCGCTACGCCGGCACGGTCGACGGCGACGCGCCGCTGCACGCGCTCGGCAGCAACCACTGGGAGCAGGCGCGCGAGCGCGCGCAGGCGCAGGTCCGCGACACCGCCGCGGCCCTGCTCGCGCGCCAGGCGCAGCGCGAGGCGCGCGGCGGACACGCGCACGCGATCGACACCGGGCGCGTCGCCGCGTTCGCGCGCGGGTTCGCGTTCGAGGAGACCGCCGACCAGCGGCGCGCCATCGCCGAGGTGCTGGCCGATCTCGCCGCGCCGCGCGCGATGGACCGCCTGGTCTGCGGCGACGTCGGCTTCGGCAAGACCGAGGTCGCGCTGCGCGCCGCGTTCGCGGTCGCCACCGGCGGTCGCCAGGTCGCCGTGCTGGTGCCGACCACCCTGCTCGCGCAGCAGCACGCGCGCACCTTCCGCGAGCGCTTCGCAGGCTGGCCGATCCGTGTCGCCGAGCTCTCGCGCTTCCGCAAGGGCAAGGCGCTCGACGCGACGCTCGCGAAGCTGGCCGCCGGCGAGATCGACGTGGTCGTCGGCACCCATCGCCTGCTCGAACGCGGCGTGGCGTTCCGCGACCTCGGCCTCGCCATCGTCGACGAGGAGCAGCGTTTCGGCGTGCGCCAGAAGGAGCGCTTCCGCCAGCTGCGCGAGGACGTCGACGTGCTCGCGATGTCGGCCACGCCGATCCCGCGCACGCTGGCGATGGCGATGGCCGGCCTGCGCGAGCTGTCGCTGATCGGCACGCCGCCGGCGCGCCGGGCGCCGGTGCGGACGCGCGTCGCCGCGTGGGAGCCCGGACGCGTGCGCGACGCGCTGCGCCGCGAACTGGCGCGCGGCGGCCAGGCCTACGTGCTGCACAACGACGTCGACGACATCGACACCTTCGCCGACGGCATCCGCGCCCTGGTTCCCGAGGCGCGGGTCGCGGTCGCGCATGCGCAGATGCCCGCCGCGGACCTGAAGGACGTGATGACCGGCTTCCACCGCCGCCGCAGCGACGTGCTGGTGTGCACCACCATCATCGAGGCCGGCATCGACAACCCGCACACCAACACCATCGTGATCGACCGCGCCGACTGCTTCGGCCTCGCCCAGCTGCAGCAGCTGCGCGGACGCGTCGGTCGTTCCGACCGCCGCGGGCATGCATTGCTGATCGTCGACCCCGCGCGCATGACCGCCGACGCGCGGCGGCGCCTGGAGGCATTCGCCGCGGTGGAGGAACTCGGGGGCGGCTTCGCCCTGGCCAGCCACGACCTGGAGATCCGCGGCGCCGGGGAACTGCTGGGCGAGGCGCAGTCCGGACAGATCCGCGAGATCGGCTTCGACCTGTACCGCCGGCTGCTCGCACGCGCGGTGGATGCGCTGCGCGCCGGGCGCGAGCCGGACGCCGCGGCGGCGGCCGGGTATACGGGCGTGGAGGTGGAGATCCGCGCGCCCGCGCTGATCCCGGACGACTACGTCGAGGACGTCGGCACCCGGCTCGAGCTGTACGTGCGCATCGATGCCGCCACCGACGCGGCAGGCCTCGACGCGCTGCACGCCGAGCTGCTCGACCGCTTCGGGCCGCTGCCGGAGCCCACCGCGCGCCTGCTCGCCCTCGCCGGCCTGCGGGTCATGGCCGCGCCGCTGGCCATCGCCCGCATCGACATCGGCGACGAGGCCTGCGTGCTGTCCCCGCTCGACGGCCCATCCGTCGACCGCGACGCGCTCGCCGCGGCCCTCGCCGACCCGGCGCTCGGGGCCACCCTCGACGGCGCCACGCTGCACCTCGCGGCGCCCGGCGCGGATGCCGATGCCGCCATCGCGCGGCTCCGCGACCTGCTCGCCCGCCTCGGCGCGGCGCAGCGCGGGTAAAGCCGCCGCCAGGCGGGTCTGCCGGACGCCCGCCCGTCAGGTGGCGAATAGCTGGCCCTCGATGTCGGCGAAGGCCTTGAACTCCAGCGCGTTGCCGGACGGGTCGAGCAGGAACAGCGTGGCCTGCTCGCCGGGCTGCCCGGGAAAACGCACGTGCGGCTCGATCACGAAGCGGGTGCCGGCGGCGCGCAGGCGCGCGGCCAGGGCCTGCCAGTCGGCCATCTCCAGCACCACGCCGAAGTGCGGCACCGGCACGTCGTGGCCGTCGACCGGGTTGTCGCCGGCCACCGCGGCGCGCATGCCGTCGACCTGGTGGCAGACCAGCTGGTGGCCGAACAGGTCGAAGTCGACCCAGCGCGCGGCGCTGCGCCCCTCGGGGCAGCCGAACAGGCCGCCGTAGAAGGCACGCGCGGCGGCGATGTCGTGGACGGGAATGGCGAGGTGGAAGGGCGTCAGCGTGCGGGCCATGGGCCGGTCCGGAGAGCGATGGGGCGCGCAGTGTGGACCAGGTGGCGCCGCGTCATCGGAGCGGATCGTGGCCCCAGTTCATCAGCGAATGGCGCCAGCGCGTGTGCTCGAGCTCGGCGGCCGACCTGTGCGGGCGCTGGGCGAGGTGGCGGTGCACGTAGCCGACCACCTTGCGCATGTGCGCGTAGTCGCCGGGCCCGTAGTCGGCCTGCTTCGTGCGCAGCAGGTCGACGATGCGGCGGCCGGAGGCGTGGCCGACGGATTCCGCGCCGGCGCCGTGCTTCGCGCCGACGCTGCGCGACGCGTCGGTCTCCAGCCAGCCCTCCAGCGCGGCCGGCGTCATGTTCACCGCCTCGCGGAAGTCGCGCAGGGTCGCGCGGTCGTCGTGCTGGTCGCTCATCGCAGACCTCGCTGGCTCGGGGACGGCAGCGTCGCGGCGACGGGCTGCCGGCAGCGTGAAGGCAGGGATGCCGGGGATCTTTGAGCGCGGGGCCCGCGCAGGCACCATGGCGGGATGCGCGACGGAGCGGATGGGACGGGAGCGGCGATGCGGGGGATCGAGGGCGAGGCTGCGCCCGCGGGCACGGGGCGCGCCGGCGATGCGCAGGCCGCGCACTGGCACGCGATCGACGCCGCGCTCGCCTGGAACATGCGCAGCCAGGACCGCTCGCCACGCCATCGGCTCAACCGCCTGGCCCGGCAGGAATCGCCGACCCTGGAGGTCTGGCTCGGCCCCGACAGCGCAACGGTGGGCGACGTGCTGCTGCCCGTTGACACCCTCGCCGGCATGCGCCGCGGCCACGCGCGGCGGCGCCCCCAGCGCGGCCACGACCCGGTCATCGTCCTCGCCCACCGCGGTCGCCTGGTCCTGATCGACGGCACCAACCGCGTCAACCTGCACCTCGACGCGGGCACGGATGCGCCGATGCGGGCGCGCGTGATCGAGCTGCGCGAGCCGCCGCGGTCGCGCCTGCTGTCGCCGGCCATGTCCTTCGTCGCGGCGATGGCGATCGGTGCCGCCGCCTTCGTCGCGCTGCTTGCGCTGCATGCCTTGGCCCAGGGCCTCGCCTGCCTCGGACTGGGCGGGGAGCTGCTGGGCGTCGGCGACTTCGCCTACCGCTGCTCGGCGGGCGCAGGCCTGCCGGCCCTGGCCGGGCCCGTTGTCGTGGTCGTGGTCGCGTTCGCTGCCTACGTCGGGCTCGCCGGGCGCGTGCCGGATCCGGGCCTGCGCGTGGCGCTGGGCACCCTGCTGGTGCTGGGCCTGGCGTGGGTAATCGGCGGCATGGCGATCGCGGCGCTCGGCGGCGGTGGCGTCTTCGCCGTGCTGGCGGGCGCGGTGCCGGCCGGATGGGAGACGCCGACGCGGATCGGCCTTGGCGGCGTCGCCCTGCTCGGCGGCGTTCCGCTGCTGCGTGCGGCCGCGCGCCGTGCACCGACCTGGATGCCGCACCTGGCGATCTGGCTCGGGGCGAGCCTGGTGCTCCTGGCGACGGGCGTCACTGCCCCGGGGCCGTGGCCGGCGGCGTTCGCCCATGCCCTGCTGTGGGGCCCGCTCGCGCTCGCCGGCCTGCTGCTGCCCGCCGGTCGCCGCGCGCTGCTGACCGCGCCACGCTTCGCGCTGGCGCGGAGCACCGGGGTCGCCTGGATCGTCGCCGGCAGCGTCGCCACGGGCGCGTTCGCGCACCTGCTCGGCGGGTTGCTGGCGCCGGCCTGAGCCGGCGCCGCGGCACTCAGCCGCGCGCCGTCGGCACCGGCGCGTCGGCAGCGATGACCTGCTCCGCGCGCAGCTCCTCCCACAGCGCGTCCGGGATCGCCACCCGCATCGATTCGGCATTGGCCGCCGCCTGCGCCGCGTTGCGCGCGCCCGGCACGATCGCCGAGACGATGTCCGGCGCGTTGGCGAACTGCAGCGACACCGTGCGCAGGTCGACGCCATGGCGTTCGGCCACCGCCATCGCGCGCCGGCGCTTCTCCGCAGCGGAGGCCGGGACCGGCTGGCTGCCGTAGAGGTAACGATCGCGGCCGGCGAGGTAGCCGGCCAGCAGCGGCGAGCCGACGATCACCGAGATGCCCTTGCGTTCGAGCGCGGGGAAGGTGTCGCGCAGCGTCGTCTCGTGGTCGAGCAGGGAATACTGGCAGGCCAGCAGCATGATGTCGGGATCGGCGACCTCGGCCGCGCGCAGCGCCGGCGGCGCGGTGTTGACGCCCAGGCCCCAGGCCTTGATCAGGCCCTCCTCGCGCATCTTCGTGAGCTCCGGGAAGGCGCCCTTCTCGGCCTGGGCGAAGTACTCGGTCCAGTCCTCGCCCATGTCGCCGTTGTCGGGCGAGAGGTCGTGCACCAGCACGATGTCCAGCCGCGACA
This sequence comes from Coralloluteibacterium stylophorae, assembly GCF_018122625.2. Lineage (GTDB taxonomy): Bacteria > Pseudomonadota > Gammaproteobacteria > Xanthomonadales > Xanthomonadaceae > Coralloluteibacterium > Coralloluteibacterium stylophorae. Next base: position 129,767 of record NZ_JAGQFT020000004.1, read on the forward strand.
CGCCCAGCCGCTGCAGGCTGTCCTCGACGCTGCGGCGCACACCGGCGGCCGAGTAGTCGTAGCGGTAGTCGAACGGGGCGGGATCCTTCCAGCTGGTCGGCTTCGGATCGGCGCTGGCGCTGAGCAGGCGCCCGACCTTGGTCGACAGCACGTACTCGTCGCGCGGCTGCCGGTGCAGGAACTGGCCGAAGCGCCGCTCCGACAGGCCCAGGCCGTACCAGGGCGAGGTGTCGAAGGTACGCATGCCGCCGTCCCATGCGGCCTCGAGCATGCCGCGGATCTGCTCGTCGCTGGCGGCGGCGAAGTTGTTGCCGGCGGGCGCGCCGCCCTGGCCCACGCGCACCCGCGGCACGAAGCGGCGGAAGCGGGCCTCGGCGTTGCTCGGCAGCGTATCGGCGACGGTGCGGCCCTCGGTGGGCAACACCGTGCCGATCCCGGTGGGCAGGCGGGTGTCGACCTCCTGCGCGCGCAGGCGCAGCGGTGCGGCGGCGAGTGCGGCGCTGCCGAGCGCGGCGGCGGAGAGGAAACGGCGGCGTGTGGTCATCGCGGCAGGTCCTTGCATGGGAACGAGGTCGCTGCGGCAGGACCGCAGCCAGGGGCGAGCGGTGCCGCATCATGGCGGCCGCGCGATCTGCGCAGGGTGAACCGGCCGTACGCCCGCGTCCGGTGACGCGGCGGAGGGAACCGTTAGACTCGCACGCCCCCGCCGGCGGCCGGCCGCGGCGGGCGTTCCCATGGCTTCGAGACAGCGCACGTGATCATCCATCCCAAGGTCCGCGGCTTCATCTGCACCACCACCCACCCGACCGGCTGCGAGCGCAACGTGCTCGAGCAGATCGAGGCGGTGCGCCGCGACGGCGCGCGGGCGGGCGGGCCGAAGCGCGTGCTGGTGATCGGCGCCTCGACCGGCTATGGGCTGGCCGCGCGCATCACCGCGGCCTTCGGCTACGGCGCGGCCACGCTCGGCGTGTTCCTGGAGAAGCCGGGCACCGCGAGCAAGCCCGGCACCGCCGGCTGGTACAACTCCGCCGCCTTCGACCGCCACGCCAAGCAGGCCGGGCTGTGGAGCCGCGCGATCAACGGCGACGCGTTCTCCGACGCGGTGCGCGCCGAGGCGGTGCGCATCATCCGCGAGGAGATGGGCGGCGACGTGGACCTCGTGGTGTATTCGCTGGCCTCGCCGGTACGGCGCCTGCCCGGCACCGGCGAGCTCAAGCGCTCCGCGCTCAAGCCGATCGGCGAGACCTACCGCACCACCGCCGTCGACACCAACCGCGACCGCATCATCGAGACGGAGGTCGAACCGGCCAGCGAACAGGAGATCGCCGACACCGTGCAGGTCATGGGCGGCGAGGACTGGGAACTGTGGATGCGCGCACTGGACGAGGGCGGCGTGCTCGCCGCGGGCGCGAAGACGGTGGCCTTCAGCTACATCGGCACCGAGATCACCTGGCCGATCTACTGGCATGGCGCGCTCGGCAAGGCCAAGGAGGACCTCGACCGCGCCGCGCACGCCATCGACGCCGACCTCCGCGCGCGCGGCGGCCGGGCCGGCGTGGCGGTGCTGAAGTCGGTGGTGACCCAGGCCAGCGCGGCGATCCCGGTGCTGCCGCTCTACATCGCCATGGTGTTCCGGATCATGAAGGAAAAGGGGCTGCACGAAGGCCCGATCGAGCAGCTGGTGCGCCTGTTCGACGACCACCTCTACGCACAGGATCCGCCGCCGGCCGACGCCGCCGGGCGCCTGCGCCTGGACGACCGCGAGCTGCGCGAGGACGTGCAGGCCGCCTGCCGCGACCTGTGGCCGACGGTGACCACCGGGAACCTGTTCGAGATCACCGACTACGCCGGCTACAAGCGCGAGTTCCTGAAGCTGTTCGGCTTCACCCGCGACGACGTCGACTACGACGCCGAGGTCGACCCCGAGGTCGACTTCGACGTGGTGCAGGTCGGCTGAGGAGCGCCGCCCGGATGCGGCGCCGGACGCCGGCGCCGCATCGGCATCACCACACCCCGACCCGGTCCTCCGGAGCCAGGTAGAGCGCCTGCCCGGGCCGCACGTCGTAGGCCGGACCGGGACCGGGCGTGACGCAGGAGACATGTCCTGCCCGATGCGGACGCGCAGGTGCGGCGGCCGGATCCTGGGCGCGACGGGCACGCGCGCGCCAGCTTGGCGGCGCGTTCACCGCACCCGCTCCGATACTCGGCGACCACACTCCGTCTCCCCCACCCACCGGAGGTCCATCTTGAATCGGAAGGACATGGAGCGCTGCTTCCGCCCCGTCGCGCGTACCGGCTATGCCGCACGCGGCGTGGTGTACGTGGTCATCGGCTTCTTCGCGGCGCTGGCGGCGATCGGCAGCGGTCGCACCATGGACACCCGCGATGCGCTGCAGGAGCTGCTCTCCAGCGGCTTCGGTTCCGCCGTCGCGGTGGCGCTGGTAGCCGGCCTGGCCGCCTATGCGGCATGGCGCTTCGTACAGTCGGTGTTCGACACCGACGCCCACGGCACCGGCGCCAAGGGCCTGGCGGTGCGCGGCGGGCTGCTCGCCAGCGGCATCACCTACTCCGGCCTGGCGCTCTACACCTTCTCGCTGTGGCGCGGCGCGGCGTCGTCCTCCGGCGGCGGCGGCGCGGTCGCCTCGGCTCTGGCCGGCTTCATCGGCGCCACGGCGACCTCGGCGGTGCTCGCCTGCGTCTTCGCGGGGGTCGCGATCGCGCACTTCGTCAAGGCCTGGAAGGAGGGCTACGCGCGCCACCTGCAGGCGAGTGCGCGGGCGATGCGCGCGATCCACCCGATCTCGAAGATCGGCCTGACCGCGCGCGGGCTGACCTTCCTCGTGATCGCGGTGCTGTTCGGCTACCGCGCGCTCGGCGAACGCCACGACCGCGGCGGCCAGAGCGTGGGGCTGGGCGATGCCCTCGACTTCATCGTCGGCCTGCCTGCGGGCCAGTGGCTGCTCGGCGCGATGGGCGTGGGCCTGATCTGCTTCGCGGCCTACTCGCTGACGGAAGCCTGGTTCCGGCGCATCAACGTCGAGGACGCGCGCGCCCCGGCCTGAACCCGCGGGGGCGGGCGCCGGTGCCGCGCGAAGAACGCCCACACCGTGTCCGCGGTGGCGAAGGCCACCGGGCGCTTGCCCGACCGCCTGGTGATGCCGGGGCCCTCGCCCGGCCAGCCATGTCCGGCGGCGGCGAAGGCGTAGAGCGCGACCTCGCTGCCGCCCCGGCAGTGCGCGTAGCGCTGCAGCCGCCAGGCGGCGGTCTCGCTCACCTCGGGAGCGCCCGCACAGCCGTCGGCGCGGGCCCACAGCGCCAGCGCCTCGGGCGCGGACAGGAAGGGACGGTCCTGGCTGCGCGCGACGAAGCCGGTCGGGCTCCATCCGCCGGCCCAGGGCACGATGTCGTCGTCGACGGCATTGATCATCAGCACGGGCAGCGCTGCCGGCGGTGGCGGGGCATCGGCGAAGAGGGCGCCGACCACGGCGGCGACCGCGGCGATGCGTTCCGGCATCTCGATTCCGATCCGCTGCGCGAGCATGCCGCCGTTGGACATGCCGACGACGTAGATCCGCGCCGGATCGATCCGCTGCGTGCGCTGGAGCTCGTCGATCAGCGCGCGGACGAAGCCGACGTCGTCGACGCCGTGGCGGAGCGCCCAGCCGCAGCAGCCGCCGGCATTCCAGGTGCCGAAGCCGGGGCGTGGCCCGAGCCCGTCGGGAAAGGCGACGACGAAGCCCTGCTGCGCGGCGACCCGCTCCAGGCCGGAATCCACCGCCATCACCCGGCCGTTGCCACCGCCGCCGTGCAGCGCGATCACCAGCGGCACCGGCGCGGACGCGCGCGGCGGCACGAACAGCGAATAGCTGCGCGTGGTGCCGTCGACCGCGATCCGCCCGCTGCCCAGGCCGGCGGCGCCCGCGAACGCGCGTGCCGGTGCGGGCGCGTCCGCGATGGCGGCGGCCGGGGCTCCGGCGGCGCAGGCGGGCGCGCAGCACGCGGCGAGGAGAAGGAGCAGGATCGTGATGCGGAACAGCGCAGGCATGGGCGGCACCGGAGACGGCAGGCGACCACGCTAGCGCGGGCCGCGAGCCCCGGGGCGCGGCCGACGCATCCGCTTGCAACCGCGCCACCCCCGCGGCCTCGCCCGTGACGCGTCGCGCCCCTCAGCTCCGTTCCGCCCCTGCCGCCGCGGCGGACGCACCGGCGCCGGCGGTGCCGGGTTGGGAGACGTCGCGGAACGCCAGCATCCCGGGCACGCGCAGCGAGGCGCCGTCGTAGAAGCCCTGCTCCGGCGCGTGCGCCCGCGGATTGCGGAAGGTGCCGAACAGCAGGTCGAACAGCGGCAGGTCGCTGTAGTTGTAGGCGTGCACGCCGCGCTGGTGGTGCACCGAGTGGCTCTCCGGCCGCTGCAGGAAATAGCCCAGCCAGCGCGGGGTGCGGATGTTGGCGTGCTGGAACACCGCCATGAACGTGGTCGCGTAGAGCACGAGCGTCGCCGCCTCGGGGGCGATGCCCACCACCAGGGTCAGGCACAGGCTCGACAGCGCGGTCCAGCCCACCATGTCCAGCGGGCTGAACCAGAACGCGCCCCAGGTGTCCAGGCGCTCGGCGCTGTGGTGCATCTGGTGCAGGCCCCGCCACAGCACGTCCGAGGCGTGCATGCCGCGGTGCCAGGCGTACACGCCGGCTTCGTAGACGAGGAGGCCGACGCCCGCGCCGGCCCAGGTTCCGAGGTGGGTGAGGTCGACCAGCTGCGCGGCCTGGAGATGTTCGCTCCACAGCAGCGGCAGGTAGGAGGAGAGGAAGAAGAACACGACGAACGCGATCAGGCCGCGCAGCCGCCACAGCCTGGACAGGGGCAGGATGCGGGCGGGGAACAGGTGTTCCCACAGGATCAGCGCGCCGTACAGCGAAATGACGACCAGCGAGGTCGGGTTGATCAGCAGTTGCAGGGGCGAGGGCATCGATGGAACTCCGGGAGGACGGATGGCGCCGAAGCGGCGTCGGAGGCAGGCCCGCGGCGGGCGCGGTGCCGTGCGGCGCACCTCGCACCGCACCCGGGCAGCCTGGACGCGCGGCGTTGGCGCGAGCGTTGGAACCAGCGTTTGAACTGCGTGCGCGTCCGTTGAAAGATGCGGCCGCGGGCGCGCTGCGCCTGCCCCGCCCCACGGGAGCGTGTCGATGGACCGGATCCAGATCCGCCTCTGCGGCGAACCGGCGATCCTGCGCGACGGCAGGGCGGTCGCGCTGCCCGCCTCGCGCAAGACCCGGGCCCTGCTGTTCCTGCTGCTGTGCTCCGGGCGCAGCTGGCGGCGGGAGCAGCTGTGCGAGATGTTCTGGGAGGTCCCCAACGATCCGCGCGCCGCGCTGCGCTGGTCGCTCTCCAAGCTGAGGCTGGCGCTGGGCGACGAGGCCGGATGGATCGCCGCCGACCGCGACCACGTCGCCTGCGCGGCGCCGGCGGCGCGCATCGACATCGACGAGATGGCCGCGGCCCTCGTCGACGGCGCCGATCCCGCCGGCCTGCTGCGCCTCGCCGAGATCGCGCTGGAGCCGCCGCTGCTCGGCCTCGACCTGCCGTGTTGCGAGGCCTTCGGCGCCTGGCTCGCCAGCCGCCGCCTCGCCGCCGACGCGGTGCGCGCGCGCCTGCTGACGCGCGCGGCGGCGCTGCCGGGGGCGCCGCGCGACCGCATCCCCCTGTACCTGCGCGCAGCGGAGGAGGCCGGCGGCGCGGGCGCCTGCGAGGCGGTGCCGGCGCCGCGCGGCGCGCAGGACCAGCGGGTGCGCTACTGCACGACCGCCGACGGCGTGCGCATCGCCTATGCCTGTACCGGCGCCGGGCCGCCGCTGGTGAAGGCCGCCAACTGGCTCAACCACCTCGACCTGGACTGGGACAGCCCGCTGTGGGGACGGATGATCCGCGCGCTCTCCGAACGCCACCAGCTGGTGCGCTACGACGAGCGCGGCAACGGCCTGTCGCAGTGGGACGTGGCCCGGCTCGATTTCGAGGCCTTCGTCAGCGATCTCGAGGTGGTGGTCGACGGGCTGGGGCTCGAGCGGTTCCCGCTGATCGGCATCTCGCAGGGCTGCGCGGTGTCGATCGAATACGCCGCACGACACCCGGAGCGGGTCGAGGGCCTGGTCCTGATCGGCGGCTATGCCGCGGGCTGGCGCATCACCGGCGACGAGCGCCTGCGTGCCGAACGCGAGGCGACCATGACCCTGGTCCGCCACGGCTGGGGCAAGGACAACCCGGCCTATCGCCAGATCTTCTCGTACAGCTTCTTCCCGAGCGGTACCGGCGAGGAGCTGGACTGGTTCAACGCGTTCCAGCGCAGCACCGCCTCGGCCGAGAACGCGGTGCGCTTCCTGGAAGCGTTCTCGACGATCGACGTGCGCCACCGGCTCGCCGACGTCGGGGCGCCGACCCTGGTCCTGCACGCCCGCGACGACCAGCGCATCCCGGTCGCCGAAGCCGCGGCCCTGGCCGCGGCCATCCCCGGCGCCAGCCTGGTGACGCTCGACAGCGACAGCCACCTGCCGCTCGCGCGCGAGCCCGCGCATACCGAGATGCTGGCCTGCATCCGGCGCTTCCTGGCCGGGCTCGACGGTCGCGACGGCGGCGCGCCCGCGCGCGCCGCGCGCTAGCCCGCGGTGGCGCTCAGCCGGGTTCCGCCTGCGGCTCGAGCTCGACCTTGATCCAGCCGGGCCGGCGCTCGTCGAAGGCGGCGTAGGCGCCGATCGCGTCGGTGATCGGCTCGACCTCGGTGAGCACGTCGACCGGATCGAACACGCCGGCGGCGACCAGGTCGAGCAGGTGCGGCACGTACTTGCGGTGGTTGCAGTTGCCCATGCGGATGGTCAGGTTCTTGTTCATCGCCTGGCCGATCGGGAAGCTGGTCACCGTCGGCGGATACACGCCGATGATCGACAGCGTGCCCGCCTTGGCCAGCGCGCCGACGGCCCACTCCAGCACCTGCGTCGGCGCATCGCCCGGCGCCCAGGCATGGCCGCCGGCGCCGCGCTGCCCGCCGCCCTTCTCCTGCGCGCCGTGCGCATGCTCGGCGTCGACCCCGACCGCATCGATCACGCGGTCGGCGCCGATGCCGCCGGTCAGCGCGACGATGGTCTCGACCGGGTCCTCGCGGTCGAAATTCACGATCTCGGCGCCCTGGCGCTGCGCCATCTCCAGGCGGTCGGCCTGGTGGTCGACGGCGATGATGCGGCCGGCGCCCATCAGCCTGGCGCTGACGATGGCGGCGAGGCCGACCGGCCCGCAGCCGAACACCACCACGGTGTGTCCCTCGTGGATCCCGGCGATGTCGGCGCCGAACCAGCCGGTGGGGAAGATGTCCGACACCAGGATCGCCTGGTCGTCGCTGACCGGCTCGGGCACCTTGACCAGGCCGACGTGGGCGAACGGCACGCGCGCCTTCTCCGCCTGCAGCCCGTCGAAGCCGCCGGCCGGCTGCGGACCGCCGAAGAACGCGGTGCCGGCGCGCTTGCCGCCGGGGTTGGCGTTGTCGCACTGCGCGAAGTAGCCGGCACGGCAGTACGAGCAGCTGCCGCAGGCGATGGTCGAGCAGATCACCACGCGGTCGCCCTTGCGGAAGTTGCGGACCATGTCGCCGACCTGCTCGACGATGCCCACCCCCTCGTGCCCGAGGATGGTGCCTTCCCTGACGTCGGAGAAGCTGCCGCGGACGAAGTGCAGGTCGGTCCCGCAGATCGCCGAGGCGGTGAGGCGGACGATGGCGTCGGTGGGCGCCTGGATCTTCGGTTCGGGGACGTCGTCGATGCGGATGTCGCCGACGCCGTGGAATACGACGGCCTTCATGGGCTGCTCCTGGTGCGCGGGGTGGGCCAGTGCAGCAGGGGCGCGGTGACGGGCGGATGGGAGTGGCGTCAAGGCGTGGTGTCGGCCTGCCGGCAGCCGCCTGCGCGCCGGCAGGCCGGTCGCGGCGCGGGCCGGCCCGCGCCGCCAGCGGCCATCCTCACTGCACCCGCAGCAGCGGGGGCGCGGTGCCGAGGTAGCGCGCCTGCCGCAGACGCGCGGACGCGCGCGTGCCGCGCGATTCCGCCTCCCAGCGGGCGCGGTCGAAGTCGAGGGCGGCGACGGCGCAGCCGCGCAGCCAGGCCTCCAACTGCCGCGCGCGGGCGAACGCCCGGTAGCGCGCGGCCTCGGCGCCGATGCGGGACCAGGCGCTGTCGACCACGATGGCGTCGTCGAGGCGGCCGAAGCGCGGCAGCGCGTCCGGGATCAGGTCGTCGGTGTCCTGCACGTACTCCGCGACCAGGCGCGCTTCGCCCGCGCCGTCGGGCGCGGGCGTCCAGGCGGCGTCGCCCACCATCGCCACCAGCAGCCGCGCGCATTCGAAGCGCAGGGCGATGCACGGCGGCAGGCCGTCGCCGGTCACGGCGTCGAGCTGGCGTGCGGCGGTGGCCAGCTGGTCGGCCTGCACCGGCGCGCGGCCGAGACGCGCGAGCAGGTCGTTGAAGCGGACCAGCCGCGGGGTCTCGATGGCGAGCCCGGCCACCCGCCGGCGGCGGGCGTGGGATGCAGCGCGTGCGGCCACGGCGGGATCGAGTGCCGCGGGCAGGGCCAGCGCGGCGGCGGTGAGGGCGTTCATGGGCAGCTCCGGTACGGGCGCCGACGGCCGGCGCCAGTGCAGGTTCCGCGCCGGCCCGCGGAGGATCATGATGGGGCCGCGAGTCTTCTCGCAGCCTGCCCGGACGTTGCGAGGTTCCCATGAGGAAATCGCGATGAGCCGCCCCGGTGCCATCACGGACGACGACCTGCGGGCGCGCTGCTACCGCTTCGACGACATCGTCGTCGATACCGCCGCGCAGACCCTGACGCGCGGCGGCCGGCTGCTGGATGTCGAGCCCAAGGCCTTCGCCGTGCTCCTGGTGCTGCTGCGCCACGCCGGCGAGCTGGTCGAGCGCGACGCGCTGCTGGATGCGGTGTGGGGACACCGCCACGTCACCCCGGGGGTGCTGACCCGGGCGATCGCCCAGCTGCGCGCCGCGCTCGGCGACCCGGCGCAGGCGCCGCGCTACATCCAGACCCGGCACGCGCTCGGCTACCGCTTCATCGGCGACCTCGCCGCCGCGCGCACGGACGCCGCGGAACCCGCGGCGCCCGGACCGGCGCCCGTCGCCACGCCCGCCACCGCGCACGCGCCCGCCGGCCCGCGCCGGAGCCGCTCCCGGGCGCCCTGGGCGGCGGCGGCCCTGCTGGCGGCGGCCGCCGCGCTGGCGCCGGTCGCGCAGCGCGGCGGCGATGCCCCGGCCTCGCCCGCACAGGCTTCGGTGGCGGTGCTGCCTTTCGTGAATCCCGGCGGCGACCGCGGCGACGACTATTTCGCCGAGGGCCTGGGCGCCGAGCTGCGCGCCGCGCTCGCCGGGGTCGAGGGACTGCGCGTCGCGGCACCGCTGCCGCCGGCCGCGGCGCCCACCGGCGACACCGACCTGCGCACGCTGGGCGAGGCCCTGGGCGTCGCCACCGTGCTCAGCGCCAGCGTGCGGCGCGAGGCCCGGCACATGCGCATCAGCGCCCGCCTCGCCGACTGCGCGAGCGGCTTCACCCTGTGGAGCCGCACCTATGAAGGTGCGCCCGGCGACGTGTTCGCCGCGCAGGCCGACATCGCCCGTGCCGTGGTCCAGGCCCTGCTCGGCGCCGAGGCCGCGCGGCGTGCGGCACCGTTCCGCGGGCTCGCGCCAACCGGCGACCTTGCCGCCTTCGACGCCTATCTGCTCGGGCTGCAGCAGCTGCGGCTGGCGGAGGTCGACGGCGATTCAGGCTCCGCCGCCGACGCCTTCGGACGCGCGCTCGCGGTCGACCCCGCCTTCGCCCGGGCCCAGGCCGGGCTCTGCCGGACGCGGGTCTGGCGCTTCGTCAACCTCCGCGAAGCGGCCGCCTACGACGACGCCCGCACCGCCTGCCGGCTCGCCGAGGACATGGATCCGGAGGCGGGCGCCGCGCGCATCGCACTCGGCGACCTGCATCGCGCACGCGGCGACCTGGAGCCGGCCGCGGAGGCCTACCGCCGCGCCGGGATCGATCCCGCGAGCGCCGCGGCGGCCGAGGTCGGCCTGGCCCAGGTGGAGGCCGCGCGCGGCGACCACGACGCGGCCCGTGCCGGCTTCGAGCGCGCCCTCGCGCTGCAGCCGGGCAGCGCCGCCATCCACGGCCGGCTCGGCTACCAGCAGTACCTCGCAGGCCGGCTGCCGGAGGCGATCGTGTCCTATCGGCGCGCGCTCGAGCTCGCCCCGGAGGACGCCGAGCTGTGGGCCAGCCTCGCCGGGCTCCATCTGGGCGTGGGCGACGCGCGCGCGGCTGCCGACGCGCTGGAGCGGTCGATCCGGATCCGGCCGACCGCGATCGCCCTGCACAACTACGGCGAGCTCCGCTTCGATGCCGGCGACTACCGTCTCGCCGCCAGCCTGTTCCGCCGCGCGCTCGAGCTCGAGCCCGGGGAATTCCTGACCTGGGGCGCCCTCGGCAGCGCACTCGCCGCCGAGCCCGCGCACGCCGGTCAGGCGCGGGAGGCGTTCCGGCGGGCGGCGGACATGGCCGCGGCCTACCTCGCGCTGAAGCCGGACGACGCCCGCGCGCTCGCCGCGCTCGGCTGGTATCGCGCCAACCTCGGCGAGCGGGCGCAGGCGCGCGGGCACCTGCTCGCGGCCGAGGCGCTGGGCTCGGATGCCGGCGAAGTGGCGCTGTCCAACGCCCAGACCCTGGTCCTGGTGGGCACCGCGGACGAGGTCGGCGCGCGGCTCGCCGCCGCGCGCGCCGCCGGCATCGCCGAACGCCGGATCGCCACCAACCCCTTCCTGCGCCGCGCCCCCGCCGTCGCGGCCGCAGCGCCCGATCCCGACCGCCACATCCACAGGAGTAGGCCATGAGCATGCAACATCAGGACGCGGCCGCGGCCGCGCCTGCAGCCGGGGCCGGTGTCCCCGAAATCGTCGTCGGCTTTGCGCCCGACGGTTCGCCGACGCTGAGCCCGCCGGTGCTGACCGTGCTGCCGGAGGACGTCGTGCTGTGGCGGACCGAACCCGGCGAGGGACGCCGGTTCCGGGTGGTGTTCGCCGGCGACGATCCGTTCGACGCGACGCCGGCCGCGGTGCTCCAGGCGCATTGCGGAAGCGGGCTGCGGCACGGGCCGGCGCGCGACGGCCGCGGCGGGCGGCGCTTCGACTCGCTGCCGCAGCAGTTGCTCGCACTGCGGGTCGCCGCGTCCGCCGGCAGTTTCGACTACCGGGTGGAGGCGCCCGAGCGGCCGAAGGTGGCGGCCGCGGAAGGGGTCCTGGCCGTCCACGCAGCCGCTGCGGTCCCGCTGGTGCACGAACCGCGCCGTCCGGTGTAGTCGCCCGCGGACCCTTCGCGCGGCGCCAGCCGGGCCGCCGGCTAGACTCGGGCGGTCCCGCCACCGGAGTCGCCGCATGCTCGAGACCATCGCCTACCCGCTCGCCGGGTTCGCCCTGGCGCTGGCGCTGGGCGCCACGTGCCTGCGCCTGGCGCGTCGGCGCCGCCCCGGGAGCGGCTGGCTGCGCTGGCTGGGCGTGGCGCTCGCCGGCGCGGTGGCGGTGGCGATGTCGTGGAACGGCGGCGCCCTGCTGGCGACCCTGGTGGTCGCGGTCTGGGCCGGCTTCCAGCAGGCCTGCGCCTCGGAGCTGCCGCACCCGGAATGAGGGCTCAGGCCGGGTCGGCGTCCGGATCCGTCGCCTGCAGCCATTCGCGGAACGCGCGCATGCCCGGCGTCTCGGCACGCGAGCGCAGGCGGGTGAGCCAGTAGCTGCCGACGTCGACCTCGATGTCGAACGGCCGCACCAGGCGCTCTGCGGCGAGGTCGGCCTCGAACATGCGCAGCGGCAGCAGGGCCACGCCGGCGCCCGTCGCCGCGGCGGCGGCGATGGCCAGCGAGGAATCGAACACCGGCCCGCGCACCGGCGGTGGCGGCAGTCCGGCCACGGCGAACCAGCGCGTCCACTCGTCCGCGCGGTAGGAGCGCAGCAGCGGCAGGCCGGCGAGGTCGGTCGGCGTGCGCAGGCGCCGCGCCAGCGCCGGCGCGCACACCGGCGCGAACGGCGCCCGCAGCACGCGCGCCGCCGCCACGCCCTGCCAGTCGCCGTCGCCGAAGCGGATGCCGAGGTCGAGGCCGTCGCCGGCGAGGTCGAGCCGGTTGTTGTTGGTCAGCAGGCGCAGGTCGACCGCCGGGTGCAGGGCGCCGAAGGCGGGCAGCCGCGGCAGCAGCCAGCCGGTGGCGAAGGTCGCGACCACGCCTACCGTCAGCACCTCGTGGAAACGCCCGCCGACGAAGCGGTCGAGGGTGGCGCCGATGCGGTCGAAGGCCTCGTTGAGCACCGGGAACAGCGCCGCGCCCTCGTCGGTCAGCGCCACCCCGCGCGGCAGGCGCCGGAACAGCACGAAGCCCAGGCGCGCCTCCAGCCCCTTGATCTGGTGGCTCAGCGCGGCCTGGCTCACGCACAGCTCGAGCGCGGCGCGGGTGAAGTTGAGATGCCGGGCGGCGGCCTCGAAGGCGCGCAGGCCGTTGAGCGGGAGCTGGGGACGGTCCATCGAGCGATGAATCCTGCTTATGACTCGCCCGAACTATCGTCGTTTGTCGGCGCCGGTCAACGCACCAAGAATCGCCGCATCCAACGCCCGGAGCGCTCCATGATCGACCGACGCCGCTTCCTCGCCGCCGCCGGTGGCGCCCTCGCCGGCATCGCCGGCATCGGCTGGCCTGCCGTCTCCCGTGCCGGCGACGGCACCGCGGCCCGTCTCGCCACGCTCGAGCGCGACAGCGGCGGCCGGCTCGGCGTCGCCCTGTTCGACAGCGGCAGCGGCCTGCGCCTCGACCATCGCGGCGACGAACGCTTTCCCATGTGCAGCACGTTCAAGCTGCTGCTGGCCGCGGCGGTGCTGAGGCGGGTCGACCGCGGCGAGGAGACGCTGGCGCGGCACGTGGCCTTCCTCGCCGACGAACTCGTCCCCTGGTCGCCGGTGACCGAGCGCCACGCGGCCGCGGGCGGCGCGGACGTGGCGACGCTGTGCGCCGCGGCGGTGAGCTGGAGCGACAACACCGCGGCCAACCTGCTGCTCGCCGCGATCGGCGGCCCGGTCGGGTTCACCCGGCATGCGCGCTCGCTCGGCGACACGGTCACCCGGCTCGACCGCATCGAGCCCGAGCTCAACGACGTCGGGCCCGGCGACGTGCGCGACACCACCTCGCCGCGGGCCATGCTCGGCAGCATGCAGCGCCTGCTGCTCGGCGATGCCCTCGCGCCCGCCTCGCGCGCGCGGCTGCTCGGCTGGCTGCGCGCGACCCGCACCGGCGACGCACGCCTGCGCGCGGGCCTGCCCGCGGGCTGGGAGGCCGGCGACAAGACCGGCACCGGCGATTCCGGCATCAGCAACGACATCGGCATCCTGTGGCCGCCGGGTCGCCCGCCGCTGCTCGCCTGCGCCTACCTGGTCGCCCCCGGCCTCGACGGCGGCGACCGCGACGCGGTGATCGCCGCGGTCGGCCGCCTCGCCGCAGGCCTCGCCTGACGGCGCGGCGGCCTCAGTGCGTCGGCGCGGGGGCGGCGTCGATGCGCACGCGGAACAGGCTGTAGGGCCTGCGCCGCAGGTCGCTGCCGCCCTGGAAGCCGGGCTGGCGGTGCAGCTGGTTGGCGGTGAAGTAGAGCCAGCCGTCCGGGCCGATCGCCAGCGAGTCCGGCCACAGCATGCGCGGATCGTGGGCGATGGTGTGCCAGCTGCCGTCGACGTCGCGGCGATGGATGGCGTTGTGTTCGTAGTCGCTGGCGTACACGGCGCCGCCAGCGTCGGCCTCGAGGCCGTCGGAGGCGCCCTTTTCGCCGAGATCGCGCACCGCCGCCGCGAGCGTCGCCTCGTCCACGGCCGCATCGCGCAGCAGCGCGGTCGGCACCGCGTACAGGTGGCGGCTCGACAGCGGGCTGAAGTACAGCGTCGCGCCGTCGGGCGACAGCGCGATGCCGTCGCTGGCCACGGTGAAGGCATGGACGACGCCGTCGGCGCCGCGCGCCTGCATGCGCCGGCCTTCGACGATCGGCACGAACCCGGGATCGGCCGAGGTCGACCTGTGGCCGTCGAGCCGGCGCAGCGCCGTGCCGCGGGCGAGGTCCATGACGATGATCGCGCCGCGGCCGCTGAGCGAGGAGTCGGTCACGTAGGCCACGCCGCCCTCGCCCGCGCGGAAGTCGAAGCGCACGTCGTTGACGTAGCTGCGGGGCCGCATCACGTCCGCCGGGAACGGCAGCGTGCGCAGCACGCGGTCGCCGGCGAGGTCGATCTCGACCAGCTTGGCGCCGCCCGGCAGTGGCGCGGCGAAGCCGGGCGCCGCGGTATCGAGCACCCACAGATGGCCGCGGCCATCGGCGACGACGCTCTGCACGCTGATGAACCCCGCGGCGGGATCGCCCGCCACGGCGCGGTTGCGCTGCACGTCGGGATAGGCCACGGCGCGGCCGTCGACCAGCTCGGCGACGGTGAAGTCCACCGCGTCGCCCCAGCGCGGGAAGTTGACGAAGATGCGCCCGGTCTCGCTGACCGCGACGCCGGTGGGCATGGGACCGTCGAAGGCGGCGACCTGCTCGAGCGCACCGACGGCGTCCTCCGCGGGCAGGTCGGCGGGCGCCGGCCGCGGCGGCGCGGCAGCGAGCGATGCGCTGGCCATGGCCAGGGCGACGGCGGATGCGATGCGGATCATGGTGGTCTTCCCGGCGTTGCGGACGGGCGCGCTCACGCGCCGAAGCCTTCGAGGACGATCTTGCCGCGCGCGCGGCCGCTCTCGATGAGCGCGTGCGCGCGCCGCAGGTTCGCGGCGTCGATGGTTCCGAAGTGCTCGCCGAGCGTGGTGCGCAGCGTGCCGGCATCGACCAGGGCGGCCACCCGCTCGAGGATCCCGTGCTGGCGCTGCATGTCCGCGGTCTCGAACAGCGGCCGGGTGAACATGAACTCCCAGTGCAGCGACAGCGACTTGCGCTTGAGCGGCAGCGCGTCGAGCGCAGCCGGATCGTCGATCAGGGCGAGCTGGCCCTGCGGCGCGAGCGCCTCGACGAGCTGCGCGTAGTGCGCCTCGGTATGGGTGAGGCTGGCCACGTGCTCGACCCGGCCGATGCCCAGCGCCTCGAGCTGCTCGACCAGGGGCGCGCCGTGGTCGATGACGTGGTGCGCGCCGAGGGTGGCGACCCAGTCGCGGGTCTCGGGCCGGGAGGCGGTGCCGATCACGGTGAGGCGGGTCAGGCGGCGCGCGAGCTGGGTCAGGATCGAACCGACGCCGCCGGCGGCGCCGACGATCAGCAGATGCTGGCCCGCGCCGCCGCCCTCGGCGACGCGCAGGCGGTCGAACAGCAGCTCCCAGGCGGTGATGGCGGTCAGCGGCAGCGCGGCGGCGCCGGCCGCGTCCAGCGTGCGCGGCCGGTGCCCGGCGATGCGCTCGTCGACCAGACCGTATTCGGCATAGCTGCCGGGACGCGCGATCGACCCTGCGTAGTAGACGGCATCGCCCGGCGCGAACAGCGACACCTCGGCGCCGACCGCCTCGACCACGCCGGCCGCATCCCAGCCGAGCACGCGCGGCGCGCTCACCGGCGACGAGGCGCGCACCTTGGTATCGGCGGGGTTGACCGCGATCGCCTGGATGCGCACGAGCAGGTCGCGCGGGCCCGGCTCGGGCCGCGGCAGCTCGATGTCGACGAGGGCATCCGGATCGGCGATCGGCAGGCCGTGCCGGGTGTAGACGATGGCTTTCATGGGGGTGGTCCTGGGTGGCAGCGGAGCGGAGGCGCATGCTCCGGCGGCCGGGATCCGCGAAAAAGCCGCAGAATCGGCCAGCAGCTTGTCTCCAGGAATGAAGATGATCCGGCTCGACGACCTCGGCCTCTTCGCGCGGACCGCCGCGCTCGGCAGTTTCTCCAGCGCCGCCCGCGAGGCGGGACTGCTGCCGGGCCAGGTCAGCGCGGCGATCAAGCGCCTGGAGCGCGAGCTCGACGTGCGCCTGTTCGCCCGCTCCACCCGCAGCCTGCGCCTGACCGCCGAGGGCGAGCAGTATCTGCCCTACGCCGCCGAGGTGCTGGCGGCGCTGCGCGAGGGCGGCGAACGGCTGCGCGGGGAGAACTCCGGCCTGCAGGGCGTGCTGCAGGTCGCCGCGCCCTCGGACCTGGGGCGCAACGTGCTGCTGCCGTGGCTGTCGGAGTTCCGCGCCGCGCATCCGGGCCTGACCCTGCGCCTGTTCCTGTCCGACCAGGTCACCGACGTGTTCCGCGACCCGGTCGACGCGGCGATCCGGATGGGCCGCTTCGACGATGCCAGCTACGTCGCACTGCCGCTGGCGCCGGACAACCGCCGGGTGCTGGTCGCGGCGCCGGCCTACCTGCGACGTCGCGGGCGCCCGCGCATGCTCGAGGAGCTCGCCGCCCACGACTGCCTGCTCTACATGCTGGGCGGGCGCGCCTACGATCGCTGGCGCTTCGTTGAGGACGGACGCGAGCGGGTCGTGCCGGTGCGCGGCTGCCTGCTCTGCGACGACGCCGACGTGGTCCGTCGGCTCGCGGTCGACGGCGAGGGCATCGCCTACAAGTCCTGGCTCGACGTCTGCGCCGACGTGCGCGCGGGGCGGCTGGAGGTCCTGCTCGACGGCGCCGGACAGCCGGCGCCGCTGCACCTGGTCTGTCCGCACCGCAGGCAGTTCTCGCCGGCGATCCGCCAGCTCCACGCCCTGCTCGAATCCCGCTGCGGCGCGCTGGTCGCCGAGCTGCGGACGCGCGCCGTGGCGCATGCGGAGACAGCGCCGGCCTGAGGCGCCGACGCGGATCTTCACCGCCGCAGCGCAGCTGTTTGCCGCCGCGGCGGCTGGTACCGCGATGCGTCGACGCCGACCCTGCGCGGCACCGGCGCCGGCCGTGCGCCGCGCCGTCCACGCCCAGGAGATCGCCATGCCCCGCCGTTCCCACCCCGCCCGCATCCTCGCCGCCGGCCTCGCGCTGGCCGCCGGCAGCGGCCATGCCACCGGTCTCGTGCAGCCGGAGGTCGTCGTCGCCGACGCCAGCCTCGCCCCCGCCCAGCGCGCCGCGATGGAGCTGGCCGCGCGGCGCTACGGCAGCTTCTGGGACACCGGCGACGAGGCGCTCGCGCTGCAGGCGCTGGCCCCGGACTTCGTCGACATGACCCCGCCGCCGGGCCGCGAGCAGGGCCCGCGGGGCGCGCTGCTGGCCTCGCGGGCGTTCCGCGCGGCGGTGCCGGACCTGCGCTGCGAGGTGGAGCAGATGATCGTCGCCGGCGACCGCGTGGTCGTGCACCTGCACTTCCGCGGCCACTTCACCGGCAGCTTCCAGGACATCCGGGGCCGCGGCCAGGCGATCGACTTCGTCGCCACCGACATCTACCGGATCGAGGACGGCCGCATCGCCGCGAACTGGCACATCGAGGACAACCTCGCCCTGATGCGCCAGCTCGGCGCGCTCTGACGCGACGGGCCGGCCTCAGCGGCCGACCAGCAGCACGAACGGGCCGAGCTTCGAATGCAGCGCCACCGCGAGCGCGCCGTCGGCCAGCAGCTGCGTGGCCGGCAGCAGGCTGCTCGGCGGCGCGGCGCGGTAGCTCGCGTCGGCGGGCAGCGCGTCGCGGACCACGTAGCCCATCAGCACGTTGACCAGCTCGCCGAGCGCGTCGAGGGCGAGCTCGGCGTCGCATTCGCCGGGACCGATCGACAGGAACGCGCAGCCGATGCGGCGCATGGTCTCGCGGCCGCAGGCCAGCGCCACCACCAGCGGACGCTCCGACTCGATGCGCACGTGCGCGGTGACGTCGCAGTCGTCGAGGTCGGCGGCGGACTCGACCAGCTTCGACACCATCGCCGGGGTGCCGAGGATGCGCGGGAACAGCCGCGCGCAGGTCTCGATCGCGGCACCGGCGACGTCGCCGAGCGCATGGCCGGCGGTGTGCAGTTCGACGGCGCGGATGGCGTCGTCGCGGTCGGCCTGGTGCGCGGCGAGCTCGGCCTCGAGCTCGTCGCGGGTGAGCGTGCCCTGCTCGATCAGGATCTCGCCGAAGAGCTTGCGCTGCGCCTTCTGCGCGGCGACCAGGGCATCCACCTGTGCCGCATCGAGCAGGCCCATCTCGACGGCGATGTCGCCGAAGCGGCGGTCCTCCGCGCGCTGGCGCTCGTTGATGCGGCGCGCCTGCGTCGCGGTGAGCAGGCCGCGCTGCTCGGCAAGCTCGCCCAGCAGCGGGTTCGACGCCTGCTGCGCGTCGAGCGCGGCCAGGAGCTGCTCACGCGTGATCGCGCCCTTTTCCAGCAGGAACTGGCCCAGGAACTTTGCTGCCATGTCGTGATCGCCTCGCCTGATGCGGTGGTGGAATGCCGGGCCGGTCAGGCGCTGGCGTCGTGCAGCACGCGGGCCATCGCCGCGGGGTCGATGGGCTTCTGCAGGTAGGACTTCGCGCCGAGGCGCAGGCACTCGGCGATGTCGTTCTCGGCGCCCAGCGAGCTCAGGATCACCACGCGCGCGGCGGGGTCGTGGGCGAGGATGTCGCGCAGCGCCTGGCGGCCGTCGCACTCGGGCATCACCAGGTCGAGCAGGACCAGCTGCGGACGCAGCCTGCGGTACTGCGCCACCGCCTCCAGGCCGTTGCCGGCCTCGCCGACCACCTCGAATCCGCAGTCGGCGAGCTGCCGCGCGGTCAGCATGCGCAGCGCGCGCGAATCGTCGCAGAGCAGGACGGTCGGTCGATCGGTCATCGCAGCGGATCCTCGGGTGGTGGGTGGACCGGCACGCGCCGTGCGGGCGCACGCGCGCGTATCCGGATTCCCGATCGGCCGCGGCGGGACGCTCTTGAGCGGCGGCGGCGCGAACTGCGATGGCGGTCACGCTCGGGCGGCGGCGCGCGGATCGGCCGGCAAGAAAAAGGGCGGGACCCGAAGGTCCCGCCCCAAGTCCGGCGGCGACTGAGCCGTGCGGCTCAGTCGCGCTCGCCGGCGGTCTCGTCGCGGGCGGCGCGGAACTCGGAGTCCCGGCCCCAGTTCGGCCAGTCGTCGGAGTTGGCGAGGTCGCGTCCGACCGCGTACAGCAGCTCCAGGTCGCGGGCCATGCCGGTGAAGGTCCAGCTCGGCTCCCATTCGTCGGCGGGCTGGTGGTAGCGCTCCTTCACGTACTCCGCATCGATCTTCTCGCCCGCGGCGACGCCGCCCTCCTCCTTGTCGTCGCCGGAGCCGAAGGAGACCGCCGGCACGCCGCGCTTGGCGAAGGGGAAGTGGTCGGAGCGGAAGAAGTAGCCGGCCTCGGGCTTGGGGTCGGTGACGTAGGCGAGCTCGCGCTCCTTGGCCGTGTCGACGAGCCGGTCGAGCAGGTCGACCCTGGCGCTGCCGGAGGTGGTGAAGTTGCGCGCCGGGCCGTGCGGATCGAGCGCGTCCATGTTGAGCACGCCGGCGGTCCTGGCCAGCGGGTACAGCGGGTTGGCGGCGTAGTACTCGGACCCGAGCAGGCCCTTCTCCTCCGCCGTCACCGCGAGGAACACCACCGATCGTTCCGGCTTCGGCGCCTGCGCGAAGGCGCGGCCGACCTCGATCAGGGCGGCGATGCCGGTGGCGTTGTCGACGGCACCGTTGTAGATGGTGTCGCCCTCGGCGTCCGGACGGCCGACGCCGAGGTGATCCCAGTGCCCGCTGTAGATCACCGTCTCGTCGGGACGCTCGCTGCCCTCGACCAGGCCGACGATGTTCTGCGAGGTGATGACCTCGGCATCGACGTCGTACTGCGCCGAGAAGGTCTGGCCCTCGAGCTCGACGGGCCTGAAGTCGCGCGTCTGCGCCTGCTTCTTCAGCGCCTCGAAATCGAGCCCGGCGTCCTTGAACAGCTGGGCGGCGACATCGCGCTGGATCCAGCCCTCCAGCTGCGGATGCGCCTCGCCCGGGCGCTCGCGCACGATGTCGAACATCGTGTTGGTGTTGGAGTTCTTGACCGTGGCCCAGCCGTAGGAGGCCGGCGCGGTCTCGTGGATCACCAGCAGGCCGGTCGCGCCCTGGCGCGCGGCTTCCTCGTACTTGTAGGTCCAGCGGCCGTAGTAGGTCATGGCCTTGCCGCCGAAGTCGCCCTCGCCGGTCTCGAAGTCGGGATCGTTGACCAGCACCAGGGCGACCTTGCCCTTCAGGTCGACACCCTTGAAGTCGTCCCAGTTCCGCTCCGGGGCGGTGACGCCGTAGCCGACGAACACCAGCGGCGCGCCGTCGATGGACACCGACTTCGAACCGTCCATCGCCGCGCGCACGGCGATCTCCTCGCCCTGGGTCAGCGTCCTGCGCTCGCCGTCGACGGTGACCGCGAGCGACGGCGTGCCGGCGATCTCCGAACGCAGCAGCGGCACCGCCTGGGTCCAGGTGCGCGCGCCGTCCTTCATCTCGCCGCCCGGCGACAGCCCGGCCGCCTTCATCTGCGCGACGACGTAGTCGACGGTCCTGGTCTCGCCGGCGGTGGCCGGGCCACGGCCCTCGAATTCGTCGGAGGACAGGGTCCTGACGATCTCGGACAGGCGCCTGGGGTCGATGTCCGGCGCGTCGGCCGCGCAGGCGGCGCCGGTCGCCAGCGCGATGGCCGCGGAAAGCAGTGACACGGAGAGACGCTTCATTCGTGGAACCCCTCACGGAAGACGGTGCGACCGGCGATGGTAGCAACCGTCGGCGTCGACGGCGCTCAGGGCTCCGGGCGCGAGAACGCGTAGCCGGCGTTGGCCACGTATTCGATCCACTCCCCCGCGCCGCCGATGCGCACGAGCTTGCGCCGCAGGCGGTGCACCAGCTGCTTGAGCGCGTCGCGGTCGGCGGCGGCGCGGTCGGACCAGACGAAACCGATCACCCGCTCCGGGTCCACCGGCCGCCCGCCATGCCCCAGCAACAGGCGCAGCAGGCGCAGTTCCAGGGTCGACAGGCGGGCGCGCTCGCCGTCGCCGAGGTGCATCTCGCTGCGGCTGCCGTCGACGACCAGGTCGCCCGCCCGCAGCACCGGATCCGCCGCGTCCTCGGCGGCGCGGCGCAGCAGCGCGCGCACCCGGGCGCGCAGCGCGCGCGGACTGAACGGCTTGCGCAGGTAGTCGTCGGCGCCGAGGTCGAGACCGCGCACCTCGTCCTCCTCGGCCGCGCGCACGGTCAGCATCATCACCGGCACGTCGCTGTCCCGGCGCAGCGCCTCGAGCACCTCGAACCCGTCGCGGCCCGGCAGGTTGACGTCCAGCACCACCAGGTCCGGCCGGTGCCGCTCGAAGCAGGCGAGCGCCGCGTCGCCGTCGAAGGCGGTGACCACCTCGTAGCCCGCCCCGGCCAGCGCGAACTGCAGCAGCGCCGCCAGCTCGACGTCGTCGTCGACCACCAGGATGCGCATCAGGCCGGCTCCAGCGGCAGCGCGATGCCGATGCGGGCGCCGCGCCCCCGGCGCGGCTCGGCCAGGACCACCGCACCGCGGTGGCGCTCGACCATGGCGCGCACGATCGCCAGGCCTAGGCCGGTCCCGCGCTGCGAGGGCTCCTGCTCCGGCGCGCGCCGGAACGGCGCGAACAGGTCGGCGCGGTCGCGCAGCGGCGGCAGGCCCTGCCCTTCGTCCTCGACCCACAGCGCGACCTCGTCCGCGCCCCAGACCAGCTCGACGCGGATCGTGCTCTGGTCGGGGGCGAACTTGTTGGCGTTGGCGAGCAGGTTCACCACCACCTGGAACAGGCGCTGGCGGTCGCCGACCAGGCGCCGCGTGGCCGCCGGCAGGTCGAGCTGGACCTGCTGGTCGCGCTGTTCGAGCAGCGGCCGCATCAGCTCGACCGCCTCGCCCACCAGCGCCGGCAGGTCCACGTCCTCGCGCCGCAGCCGCATCTCGCCGCTGTCCAGGCGCACGCTGTCGAGCAGGTTCTCGACCAGCTGCGACAGCCGCAGCACGCTGCGGTACAGCGCATCGGCCAGGCGCGCGGCGACCGCATCGCCGCCCTCGCGCACGTGCTCGCGCAGCATCTCCACCGCCGCGGTCTGCGCCGCGAGCGGGGTCTGGAACTCGTGCGACAGGTTGGCCAGGATCGCGTCGCGCATCGACTGCGCCGCCTCCGCGCCGGTCTCCTCGCGCAGGATGGCGACCTGCCGCCCGCCCGGCGGCGCGGTGCTGCGGACCACGAACGAGCGCACCCGGCCGTCCACCGCGTAGCGGCAGCGCGCCTGCGCCAGGCCCAGCCGACGCGCCTCGACAAAGGGGTCGCGCCGGCCGCCGGCGCCTGCCCCGGCCGCATCCGCGGCCGGCGGCAGCACCCGCGGGTAGGCCTGGCCCAGCACGTCGGCGGCCTCGCGACCGACCAGGGCCAGAAACGGGCGGTTGGCGTACTGGATGGTGTCGTCCTCGGCGATGGCGACGATGCCGTCGCCGACGCTCTCCAGCACGGAGTCCAGCTCCTCGCGCTGGGCGCGCTCGGTGGCGGTGGCCGCACGCAGCTGCAGGCGCATCGATTCCAGGCTGCGCGAAAGCGCCTGCGGCTCGGCCAGGTCCGCGGCCGGCACCGGCACCGCGGTGGCGAGATCGCCGGCGCCGAGCCGCTCCGCGCTGGCCGCCACCTGCGCGAAGGGCGCCGCGATGCGCCGCGCCAGCCACACCGCCGCGAGCGCGGCGGCGAGGGTCACCAGCAGGCTGCCGACGGCGAACGCGACCAGCCAGCGCATGCCCTCGGCCACCACCGCCCGGTGCGCGCGCGAGGCCACCACCAGTGCCTCGACGCCGCCGCCCGCCGCGCGCACCGGCTCGATGCGCAGGATGTCCTGCGCCCGCGAGGCGGCGGTCTCCGCGCGCGCGGTCGCCTGCACGTGGCGATAGCTGCGGCGCAGCGGGTCGTCGCCGGCCGGTGCCGCCTGCGGATCGACCAGCGCCACCTGCACGGCGCCGCCGTCGCCGAGGGCGCCCAGGGCGTCGCTTCCGAGCCGCCGCGCCACCACCACGCGCGCGTCCGCCGGCCCCTCCATCGCCTGCGGCTGCAGCAGCCAGAAGCCGCCGTCGCCGGTGCCGTGCAGGCCGGCGACATCCATGTCCGGCGGCAGGGCCGCGCCCGCCGCCGCGTACACCTCGCCGCCGCGCTCGACCCGGATCGCATCGACGCCGGCGCTGCGGCGGAAGGTCTCGACGAAGGCCGCCGCCTCGCCGCGCCGGTCCTGCCGCAGGTAGCGCTGCAGGGTCGGCCGCTCCGACAGCAGCAGCGCCACGACGCGCAGGTCGCGGCGCTGGTCCTCCAGCCGCGCCAGCCCCTCGGCCGCCGCCTGCACCACCTGGGCGCGCGCGCGGTCCTGCAGCGCGGCGCGGATGGTGCCGGCGCCGGTGGCCAGCAGCAGCGCGCACAGGAGCAGCGCCAGCCCGACGTGGCTGGCCAGCAACAGGCGGCCCAGGCGCCTCGTGCCCCGTGTCCTCATCCCGCGGTCCGTCCCCGCTCCTGCACGTATTCGATCCAGCCCTTGGCCACCAGCGTCACCAGCCCGAGCAGGGCCAGCAGCGACGCGACGGCGAAGGCGGCGGCGAAATCGTACTGGTCGTAGAGCACCTCCACGTGCAGCGGCATGGTGTTGGTCAGCCCGCGGATGTGCCCGGACACCACCGAGACCGCGCCGAACTCGCCCATCGCCCGCGCATTGCACAGCAGGACCCCGTACAGCAGGCTCCAGCGGATCGACGGCAGGGTGATGTGCCAGAACGTCGCCCAGCCGCCGGCACCGAGGGTGAACGCCGCGAGCTCCGGGTCGAGCGACTGCTCCTGCATGAACGCCACCAGCTCGCGCGCGACGAAGGGGAAGGTCACGAACAGCGTCGCCAGCACGATGCCCGGCACCGCGAACACCACCTGCACGTCGATCGCCCCGAGCAGCGGCGTGAACCAGCCCTGCGCACCGAACAGCAGCACCAGCAGCAGCCCGGCGACCACCGGCGATATCGAGAAGGGCAGGTCGATCAGGGTCACCAGGACGCTCTTGCCGCGGAAGCGGAAGCGGGTCAATGCCCAGCCGGCGGCGAGGCCGAACACGACGTTGAGCGGCACCACGATCGCGGCGACCAGCAGCGTGAGGCGGATGGCGGAGCGGCTGTCGGCATCGTCCAGGGCAGCGAAGAAGGCGCGCCAGCCGCCGGCGAAGGCCTCGCGGAACACCACGACCACCGGCACCGCCAGGAACGCGACGAGGAACAGCACCACCACGCCGATGAGCAGGCGCCGCAGCCACGGCGGGTCCTGCAGCGCTGCGGCGTCGCTGCCCGGGCTCATGCGTGCGCCCGTTCCCGGCGCCCGCTCCAGCGCTGGACCAGGTTGATCGCCAGGAGCATGGCGAAGGAGATCAGCAGCATCGCCACGGCGATCACGCTCGCGCCGACGTAGTCGAACTGCTCCAGGTGCACCACGATCAGCAGCGGCGCGATCTCCGACACGTAGGGGATGTTGCCGGCGATGAAGATCACCGACCCGTACTCGCCGATGGCGCGCGAGAACGACAGCGTGAATCCGGTGAGTGCCGCCGGCAGCACGTGGCGCAGCACCACCCAGCGCAGCACCTGTAGCCGGGTCGCTCCGAGCGACGCCGCAGCCTCCTCCAGGGAGGCATCGAGGTCGTACAGGACGGGCTGGACCGTGCGCACCACGAACGGGAGGCCGACGAAGATCAATGCCACCAGGATGCCGAGCGGGGTGAACGCCACATCCAGCCCGAGCGCCGCCAGCGGCCGGCCCAGCCAGCCGCCCGGCGCATACAGCGTGGCCAGGGCGATGCCGGCCACGGCGGTGGGCAGGGCGAAGGGCAGATCGATCATCCCGTCCAGCAGCCGTCGGCCCGGGAAGCGATAGCGCACCAGCACCCACGCGGTCAGCGTGCCGAGCACCAGGTTCGCCAGCGCTGCCGCCAGCGACAGCCCGAAACTGAGCCGGTAGGCGGCCAGTGCGCGCGGGCTGGTCGCCACCCGCCATACCTCCGCCGGATCGAGCCCGGCGACGCGGACCAGCACCGCCGCTACCGGCAGCAGCACGACCAGCCCCAGCCAGGCCGCGGTGATCCCCAGCGTGAGCCGGAAACCCGGATGCAGCGCCTGCCGCTGGCGCGGTCGCTGCCGCCTCCAGAAGCCGGTCGCCGCGACCGTCGTCACGGCGCACGCGCGGCGAAGATGGCGTCGAAGCGGCCGCCGTCGTCGAAATGCTCCGCCTGCGCCGCGCTCCAGCCGCCGAACAGCGCATCCACGGTGAACAGCTCGACGGCGGGGAAGTCGTCCGCGTGGCGCGCGAGCACCTGCGGATCGCGCGGACGGAAATGGTGCCGGGCCGCCAGCTCCTGCCCCTGCGGCGTGTACAGGTGGTCGAGGTAGGCGTGGGCCAGCGCGGTGCTGCCGCGCTGCTCGACGACCCGGTCGACGATCGCCACCGTGGGTTCGGCGAGGATGCTCAGTGGAGGACGGACGATCTCGTACTGCGCATCGCCGAACTCCTCCAGGATCAGCAGCGCCTCGTTCTCCCAGGCCAGGAGGACGTCGCCGATGCCGCGCTGCACGAAGGTGGTGGTGGCGCCGCGCGCGCCGGTGTCCAGCACCGGAACCGAGCGGAACAGGCGCGCCATGAACGCCTCGGCGGCCGCGTCGTCGCCCCCTCGGCGCAGCACCGAACCCCAGGCTGCCAGGTAGTTCCAGCGCGCGCCGCCGGAGGTCTTCGGATTGGGCGTGACCACGGCGACGCCGTCGCGGACCAGGTCCGGCCAGTCGCGGACGTCCTTCGGGTTGCCGCGCCGGACCACGAACACCACGGTCGAGGTATAGGGCGCGCTGTTGTCGGGGAATTCCGCTTGCCAGCCTGGATCGATCAGGCCGCGCTCGACCAGCGCCTCGACGTCGGGTGCCAGCGCCAGGGTGACGACATCGGCCTTGAGGCCGTCAATGACCGACCGCGCCTGCTTTCCCGAGCCGCCGTGCGACATCCGGATCGTGGGGACGGTGCCGTGTTCGTTCCGCCACGCGCTGGCAAAGTCGGCATTGAAGTCGGCGTAGAACTCGCGCGTCGGGTCGTAGCTGACGTTGAGCATCGCGTCGGCGCCCGCGCTGGAATCCGTCGCCGGTGGTTGCGGCTGGCCGCCGCAGCCACCGCCAGCGAGGACGATGAGGACCGCCGCGACAGCGCATCGCGCCGGGGGAAGGATTTGTGTCATGCAGGCGTTCTCCGGGAGGCTTCTGGATCGGTGAGCGGGTGCAGGCGCGCCTCCGCGAACGCCGCGGCGGAACCGAGCCCAAGGTCGAACTCGTCCGGCTGCACCAGGAGCCAGCTCCAGCGCCCGGCCAGGGCATGGATCCAGCTGCGCTGGCGCCGGCCGAGGCCGGCGCGCGAGCCGAGATCCAGGATCACGAGCTCCGACTCGTCGTCGAAGGGGGCGCAGCCGGCCTCGACCCCATCGATGTCGGACTGGACCGAGAAAGGCACGCGGCGCAGCGACAGCGCCTCGCGCCACGGCGGCGCCGGCGTGCCCGGGCCCGCCGGCCGGTCGTACAGGTCCCGCACCTGGATCTCGGCGTTCGCACGCTCGGCGACTTCCGCGGGCAGCTCGAGGTCCGGCTGCGCACCGCCGAACGCGCGCAGCAGCACGGTCCAGCGCCCACCGTCGCTCAGCGGCGCACCGCGCAGCCCGGCCAGCAGGACGTGGCGCAGGTCGTGTCGACGCAGCAGCGGCAGCAGCGCATCGGCGTCGGCGAGGTCCGGGGCGATCACCAGCAGGTCATAGCGCTCGCCGTCGAGGTGGGCGGCCGCCGCGCTCCAGACATCGAGCCCGAGGCCCTCGCTGTCGACGAGCTTGAGGTCGCCGCCGAACGCCTGCCGGTAGTGGTCGAGCCGCTGGCGCAGGAGACCGTCGCCGACCACGCCTCCCAGCAGCGTGAGCTGGACATGGCTGTGCTCGCCCCACCCGAGCAGGGTCTCGACCAGCGTGCGACCTGCCGCACTCGCACCGGCCATTACCAGCACCCGCAGGTCCGGCTGCGACACCGGGTGCAGCGCCTTGGCCGCCACCACCACCGGATCGCCGGGCTGCAGCGGCAGCAGGCCGCTCTCCTCGGCCGAGCGCAGGGCCTCGATACGGTGCCGCGGCGCCTGCCCTTGGCCGGGCACGGCGCCGCCGATGTCGAGGTAGACGCGTTCGCTGGCGCCGAGATACTCGACGCGCTCCACCCGGGCCGCACATACCAGCTGGCCCGGCGAGAGATCGGGCGCGCGGCCGGGCTCGTCCAGCCAGAGGTCCTCCGGCCGCAGCAGCACCTTCACCCGGCGCGGGATCGCATCTGCGCTCGCCGGCTCGCCGTCGAGGCGCACACGCACGCCGCGCGCGGTCAGTTCGCCGGGCAGCAGGTTGGCGCGCCCGACGAAGCCCGCGACGAACTCGCTGCGCGGCGTGCGGTACAGCCGCTCCGGGCTGCCCTGCTCCAGCAGGCGGCCCCGGTGCAGCACCATGATCCGGTCGGCGACAGCGAAGGCCTCCTCCTGGTCGTGGGTGACGAACACTGCGGTCGTGCCGAGGCGCTTGAGCAGTTCGCGCAACCCCTGCCTGAGGTCCTGACGGATCCGCGCATCCAGGGCCCCGAATGGTTCGTCCAACAGCAGCAGGCGGGGCTGGTGCGCCAGGGCACGGGCGAGCGCGGTGCGCTGGCGCTGCCCGCCCGAGAGCTGGGCGGGAAACTTGCGTCCGCTGCCACCCAGGCCGACCAGGTCGAGGAGCTCGTCGCGACGCTGCCGCCGGCGCAGACGGGCGACGCCACGCACGCGCAGCGCGAACTCGACGTTGTCGGCCACGCTCAGGTGCTCGAACAGCGCGTAGTTCTGGAACACGAAGCCCAGGTCGCGCGCCTGCGGGGGCAGCGCCGTCACATCGCGGCCGTCGACCACCACTCCGCCGGCATCGACCGCGACCAGTCCGGCGATCGCGCGCAGGATGGTGCTCTTGCCGCTGCCGCTGGGCCCGAGCAGGGCCACCAGTTCGCCGTCGTCCACGCGGAAGCTGACGTCGTGCACGATCGCGCGATCTGCGTAACGCTTGCTGAGGTGGAGCACGTCCAGCGACATCGCCAGCCATCTGCGGGAGGATGGGCCAGCATCCCCCGTTGCGGTCACGCGGTCAGTCGTGGCGCGGTGACGCAGCGGTTACGGCATGCGTCCGGCGCAGCACCGCACCGGGGCGTTCAGCCCGGCACCGGGCCCGGCAGGGCCTCCCCCGGCCAGGCCCTGCGGCGCACGCCGGCCGCCTCGCGGGCGATGCCGCGCACCTGCCCGAGCGGCCGGCCGTAGCCGCTGCGCGCGCTGTAGTCGCGGCGCGGCACCGCGGCGTCGATGGCCTCGGTGCGCAGCGCCTCGGCGCAGACCAGGTCGAGCGCGGCGACGCCGGCCACCGCGGCCAGCGCGACCGCGGCCTGCCCGCGCTGCGGGTTGTCGGGGCCCAGGCTCGCGCCGAGGGTGCCGATGTCGAGCGCGTCGCCGGCGATGCGCGCCTGCACCCAGGGCCGCTTCCGCTGCGCGCAGAGGATGCCGATGCCGGTGGCGACCTCGCGGGCGCCGCAGGCGCGCACCAGCGCCTCGCCGCCGCGCACGCCGAGCGAGCGTGCGAACCAGCCCGGCGCCGCGAGTTCGGCGAGCCCCAGGCCGATGCTGAACCAGCCGAGGCCGTTGGCCAGCGCGCGGGTGTTGTCGCCGCGCGGCTTGAAAGTGGCGAGGTTGGCTTTCATGGCGGCGCCTCTAGGGCTTGAGCACGACCTTGATGCAGCTGTCGTGCTTGTCGCGGAAGGTCCTGTACATCTCCGGCCCCGCCTCCAGTCCCATGGTGTGGGTGATGACGAAGGACGGATCGATCTCGCCCTCCTGGATGCGGCGCAGCAGGTCGTCGGTCCAGCGGTTCACGTGGGTCTGGCCCATGCGGAAGGTCAGCCCCTTGTTCATCGCCGCGCCGAACGGGATCTTGTCGAGCAGGCCGCCGTAGACGCCCGGGATGGAGAGCACGCCCGCGGGCCGGCAGACGTAGATCATCTCGCGCAGCACGTGCGGGCGGTCGGTCTCGAGCATCATCGCCTGCTTGATGCGGTCGTAGACGCTGTCGATCGAGCGGGTGGCGTGCGACTCCAGCCCCACCGCGTCGATGCACTTCTCCGGGCCCTTGCCGCGGGTCAGTTCCTGCAGGCGCTCGACCACGCTCTCATGGTCGAAGTCGATGGTGATCGCGCCGCCGGCCTCGGCCATCGCCAGGCGCTCGGGCACGTTGTCGATGCAGGCCACCTGCCTGGCGCCGATCATCACCGCGGCCCGCACCGCGAACTGTCCGACCGGCCCCGCGCCCCACACGGCGACGGTATCGGTCGGCTCGATCTCGCACTGCGCCGCCGCCTGCCAGCCGGTCGGGAAGATGTCGCCGAGGAACAGCACCTGCTCGTCGGTCAGTCCGTCCGGCACCTTCACCGCGCTGGCGTCGGCATAGGGCACGCGCACGTACTCGGCCTGACCGCCGGCGTAGCCGCCGGTGAGGTGGGTGTAGCCGAAGAGCCCGGCGGTGGTGTGGCCGAAGACCTTGTCGGCCACGTCCTTGTTGCGGTTGGAGCGCTCGCACACCGAGTAGTTGCCGCGCCGGCACTGCTCGCACTCGCCGCAGATGATGGTGAAGGGGATCACCACGCGTTCGCCGACCTTGAGCCGGCGGTTGCCGGAGCCGACCTCGACGACCTCGCCCATGAATTCGTGGCCGAGGATGTCGCCGCTCTTCATGCCCGGCATGAAGCCGTCGTAGAGGTGCAGGTCGGAGCCGCAGATCGCGCAGCTGGAGACCTTGATGATGGCGTCGCGCGGATCCTCGATGACCGGATCCGGCACCGTGTCGTAGCGGATGTCGTGCTTGCCGTGGTAGCAGAGCGCCTTCATGCCGGCCAGCTCCTTGGGACGGCGCAGCACCGGCCGCATGGGCGGCTTCGGGATGCGCGGGCGGGGAGTCCGGACTCTCCGCGGAGGCGATGAAACGGCGGTGAAGCGGATGTCGTGCCGGTGCATGCACGCGGCCGTGCGCGCGCCCGTGCATAAGGTGGCCGCAGTCGTTCGCCGCGCCCCTGGCGCCGTGCATCGGATGAGCCTCGATCCCTACAAGACGGTCCTGCTGCTGGTCGGATTGATGCTGCTCGGCGCGGCATGGCTGCCGCACCTGCTGCGCCGGCGGATGCTGTCGTTTCCGATCGTCTACGTGGCGATGGGCTGGCTGCTCTACCAGCTGCCGATCCCGCTGCCGGACCCCGATCCGGTCCGCAACCGGGTGCTCACCGAGCGGCTCACCGAGCTGGTGATCCTGATCGCGCTCGTCGGCGCCGGCCTGCGCCTGGACACGCCGCCCGGGCTGCGCCGCTGGGGCATCACCTGGCGCCTGCTCGGCATCGCCATGCCGCTGACGATCGCGGTCGCCGCATTGCTCGGCCACGTCCTGGTCGGCCTCGGCGCGGCCTCGGCGATGCTGCTGGCGGCGGTGCTGGCGCCGACCGATCCGGTGCTCGCCGCCGACGTGCAGGTCGGCCCGCCCGGCAAGGGCGAGGAGGACCGGGTGCGCTTCGGCCTGACCTCCGAGGCCGGGCTCAACGACGGCCTGGGCTTTCCCTTCACCTGGCTCGCCCTGGCGATCGCGGCCGCCGCCACCGGCGACCCGGGCTGGAGCGGGATGGGCTGGTTCCTGGAGTGGCTGACGCTGGACCTGCTCTACCGCACGGCCGCCGGCGCACTGGTCGGCTATGGCGTGGGCTACCTGCTGATGGTCCTGATCTTCCGGGTCGGGCGCGAGGGCACGCTGACCCGGACCCAGGAGGGCTTCGTCGCGGTGGCGATCACCCTCTGCGTCTACGGCCTCGCCGAACTCGTCGGCGGCTACGGCTTCCTGGCGGTGTTCGTGGCAGCGGTCGCCATCCGCCAGTACGAGCGCAACCACACCTACCACGAGACGCTCGACCTGTTCGCCCAGCAGTGCGAGCGGCTCCTGATGACCGCGCTGCTGCTGCTGTTCGGCGGCGCACTCGCGCGCGGGCTGCTCGATGCGCTGAGCTGGCAGGCGGCGCTGTTCGGCGTGGTCTTCGTGCTGCTGGTGCGGCCGCTGTCGGGACTGCTGTCGCTGCTCGGCTCGCGCGCCAACTGGCGCGAGCGGCTGGCGATCAGCGCCTTCGGCGTGCGCGGCGTGGGCTCCTTCTACTACCTCGCCTTCGCCTTCAACCATGCCGCCTTCACCGGCCGCGAGGAGATGTGGGCGACGGTCGGCTTCGTGGTGCTGATGTCGATCCTGCTGCACGGCGCGGCCGCCACGCCGGTGATGAACCTGCTCGACAGCGCCCGCGACGGTCGCCGTCGCGGCGACCGCCATGCGGAGCCGCGCCGGATCAGCGAATCCGATTCCTGAGCAGGGGCGCCGCGCCGCTCAGCCGCCGGCTCCCGCCTCCGCGCGGGCGTAGCGGCGGGTGAGCACTCCGCTGCTGAGCCCGTGCGCGAACACCGAAGCGGTGATCGCGAGCGAGCCGATCGCCATCACCCGACGGTCGTGCAGGTGCCGCATCGCGAGCAGCACGTAGAACATCGACGACACGCCCATGGGCCCGAACCAGCCCAGGAAGGCGCGCTCGCGCGGCGCCCGCGCACCGCGGACCGCGCCCAGTAGCGGCCACAGCGGCAGCGGCCGCCGGAGCAGCAGGACCGCCAGCGCACGCAGCCGCCCGCGGTCGAAGCGCAGGGCGGCGCCGATCAGCGCCACCGCCAGCGACACGCGCGCGAGCTGTTCGAGGATGCCGTCGCCGCGCTCACCCGGCGGCAGCGTGACCAGGTCGAGCCCGGCCGGGCCGAGCGCGATGCCGACGACGAAGGCCACCACCGGCAGCGTGGCCGCGTGCTTGAGCGGGCGCGCGACGAACGCGAACAGCAGCAGGGCGGCGCCGATGCAGGCCAGCAGGATGTTGAAGGCGGTCGCGTCCACGGCGGTCCCGCGGGATTGGATTCGACCCCTGCGCAGTGTGCGCGGCCCGGGTGAGTGCAGCGCGATGCGTGCCGAAGCGACGGGACGATAGCCCGGCACGCCACCATTGTTGCGAATGCTTCTCGTTAGTCGCAGAATCCGCCGGCCCCGGCGTCCGCGTGGGGAACGGCCACGGCGCTGCGCGCGGGAATGGCCACGACGTGGACACCCAGGGCGCCTCCGCCACGCATCCGCTCAGCTCCGAGGCCACCGGTCCGCCGCGTCCGCGCGCGCGGAGACGCCTTTCCCTTGCCCAGGACCACCTTCCATGGCCTACATCAAGAGCCGCAAGCACGCCCTCGCCGCGCCCACCCTCGGCGCCGCCACCCTCCTCACCGGCCTGGCCATCGCCGCGCCGGGCGTCGCCGCCGAGGCCGACGCCGCCGACGGCAGCCGCGCGGCACGGCTCGACCAGGTCGAGGTCCGCGGCGAGCGGGTCAAGCTCTACGGCGCGGAGGAGGTCGACTCGCCGAAGTTCAGCCAGCCGCTGCTCGACACCACCCAGACCATCAGCGTGATCGGCAAGGACCTGTTCAACGAGCAGGGGGCGACCACGCTCACCGAGGCGCTGCGCAACAGCCCCGGCGTCGGCACCTTCTACGTCGGCGAGAACGGCAACACGACGACCGGCGACGCGATCTACATGCGCGGCTTCGATTCGTCCAGCAGCATCTACGTCGACGGCGTGCGCGACGCCGGGTCGATCTCGCGCGACGTGTTCAATCTCGAGCAGGTCGAGGTGGCCAAGGGCCCGGCCGGCACCGACTACGGCCGCACCGCCCCCACCGGCGCGATCAACCTGGTGACCAAGCAGCCGTTCCTGCGCGATGCCAGCCAGGCCCTGCTCTCGGTCGGCACCGACGACGAGAGGCGCGTCGCCGCCGACTTCAACAAGACGCTCAACGCGGGCGCCGCGTTCCGCCTCAACCTCGTCGCCCAGGACAGCGGCGTACCCGGCCGCGACGAGGTGGAGAACGCGCGCTGGGGCGTCGCGCCCTCGCTCGCCTTCGGCCTCGACGGCGCGACCCAGGTCTACCTCAACCTGCTCCACGTCGACCAGGACAACGTGCCCGACGGCGGCGTGCCGACCATCGGCCTGCCCGGCTATTCGACCCCGGATCCGCTGCGCCCGGAGATCGGCACCGCGCCGCGCGTGGACGAGGAGAACTTCTACGGCACCACCGCCGACCACGACGACGTCACCGCCGACATGGCGACCGTGCGCGTCGAGCACGCCTTCTCCGACGACGCCTGGCTGCGCAACACCACGCGCTGGGGCCGCAACGAGCAGGACTACATGCTGACCGCCTTCATGGGCGGCGCCGGCAACCTGGTGACGCCGGACCTCGCGGATCCCTCGACCTGGACGATCACCCGCAACCTGCCGACGTACAAGGACCAGACCAACACCATCCTCACCAACCAGACCAACCTGAGCGTGCACGTGGATGCCGGCGGCATCCGGCACGACATCAGCACCGGCCTGGAGCTGACCCGCGAGGAGCTCGAGACGCATGGCCAGTCCGCCCTCAACGGCAGCGCCTGGCCGGACGCGAACCTCTACGATCCGGACCCGGACGTCACCGGCCTGGAATGGAGCCGCAACGGCGCCGGCAGCGAGGGCGAGACCCGCACCGCCGCGCTCTACCTGTTCGACACCCTGACCTTCAGCGAGCGCTGGGAAGTCAACGGCGGCGTGCGCGTCGACCGCTACGAGACCGAATACGCCAGCAGCGTGGTCTGCGGCGGCCGCGGCGCGCCGCCCTGCGGCGACCTGCCGGCAGGCAGCATCGTCCCCGGCGTCGATGCCGAGGACGACGACACGCTGTTCAACTGGAAGCTGGGCGCGCTCTACAAGCCGGCGGCCAACGGCAGCATCTACGCCAACTACGCCATCTCGCAGCAGCCGCCCGGCGGCAGCAGCCTCGAGCTCAGCTCGTCCGCCAACAACCTCAACAATCCCGTGTTCGATCCGCAGAAGGCCAAGACCGCCGAGATCGGCACCAAGTGGAACCTCTCCGGCGACGACCTGCTGCTGACCGCCGCGCTCTACGACACCCGCGTCACCAACGAGATCGTGCAGGACCCGATCGACCTCACCTACTACCAGAACGGCGAGAAGCGCGTGCGCGGCGTCGAGCTGGGCGCGGTCGGCAGGATCACCGAGGCATGGTCGGTGTCGGCCGGCTTCACGGTGATGGACACCGAGGTGGTCGAAGGCGCCGACGTCACCGCGGACGGATCCAGCGACCTCACCTACACGCCGGACCGCGCCTTCACCGCGTGGACCACCTACGCCTTCGCCAACGGCTTCACCATCGGCGGCGGCGCGCGCTACTCCGGCGAGATGAAGCGCGGCTCCGACGGCGCGGTCGGTACGCCCGCCTACACCGAGGACTACTGGGTGTTCGACGCCGTGGCCAGCTATGCGTTCAACCCCAACCTCGAGCTGCGCTTGAACGTCGACAACCTCTTCGACGAGGACTACGTCGCCGCGATCAACAAGAGCGGCTACCGTTACACGCCGGGGCAGCCGCGCTCGGCGCTGCTGACGGCGAACATCCACTTCTGATCCACCGCGGCGCGCGCCGCACCGGCACGCCCCGCCGCGGCGGGGCGTCGTCGCATCCGGAGACCGACGATGCTGCTGCACATCCCCGGGATCCTGGGCCGCGAGGAGCTGGACCGGTTCCGCCACGCGCTGGCCCGGGCCGACTGGACCGACGGCCGCGAGACCGTCGGCGCCCAGGGCGCGCAGGTCAAGCGCAACCTGCAGCTGCCGGAGGACTCGGCGGTGCGCCGGGAGCTGGGCGCGCACGTGCTCGCCGCGCTCGCGCGCAGCCCGCTCTACCATGCCGCCGCCCTGCCCGCGCGGACCCTGCCGCCGCGCTTCAACCGCTACGAGGGCGGTGGGCACTACGGTTTCCACGTCGATGGCGCGGTCATGGCCACGGCCGACGGCCGGCAGCTGCGCAGCGACGTGTCCTGCACCCTGTTCCTGGCCGATCCGGACGAGTACGACGGCGGCGCGCTGATCGTCCACGACACCTACGGCGAGCACGAGGTCAAGCTGCCGGCCGGCGACCTGGTGGTGTATCCCTCCAGCAGCCTGCACCGGGTCGAGCCGGTGACCCGCGGCGCGCGGCTGGCGGCGTTCTTCTGGGTGCAGAGCCTGGTCCGCGACGACGCACGGCGGCAGATGCTGTTCGAGCTCGACGCCGCGATCCAGGCGCTGACCGCCAGCGGCGCCGACCGCGACGCCCTGCTGCGCCTGACCGGCGTCTATCACAACCTCCTGCGGCAGTGGGCCGAGACCTGAGCGGCGCCTGCGCCGGCCGCGGCGCTGTGGTACACCGGTGTCATCCCACCGCCACGGCCTGCCGCCATGGATTCCGACCTGCCCCTGCACGTGGTCGAGAGCGAGACCGCGATCGCGATCGAACAGCCCGGCCCGCACGAGGGCGACGGCACCACCACCGCCTATCCCTTCTTCGCCGACGCGCCCGGTTTCGACCTGGTCTTCCGCAAGCGCGCCCTGCACCCGGGGGCGAGCATCGGCGTGCACCGCAACGACAAGGACGAGATCTACTACGTGCTCAGCGGCGAGGGCGAGCTGACCACCGAGGACCGCACCCGCGTCGTCGGCCCCGGCACCGCGATCCTCACCCGCGCAGGCGGCACCCACGGACTGCGCCAGCGCGGCGCCGACGACCTGGTGATCTTCATCGTCTACCGCCGCCCGCAGCAGGACTGACCGCGCCGCCTAGCCGCCGCGCGGGTCGCCGATGCGGCGGAAGTAGTCGCGCAGGTTCTTCGGCCGGTAGCCGGGCATCGCATCCCAGCGCGCACGCACGCTCGGGTGCAGGTCCTGGGTCGGGTCGGGTTCGGTGGAATCGCGGTCGGGCTGGCGCCTGGGCTGCGCCGCCAGGCCGATGACGCGGTCGATGCCGGGCGTGAGCCGGTACATGCCGGTGCGCGAATCGTGCAGCGTGGCGGTCGGATCCGGGCGCGCCGGATACGCCGCCGTGGCCGCCGCGTCCAGCTCCAGCCCGACCGCCCGCGCCTTGCCCAGCATCCACTCCAGCGCGAGGTCCGACAGCCCCCACTCGTCCTTCGGATAGCCGCCGCCGACGTCGCTGTGCGCGCCGCAGAACCACATCTGCTGCACGGTCTGGCCGGGCTTGGGCTTGTAGGCCCAGCGCGCGGCCTCGAACGGCGCGCGACGCTCGTCGATCGCCAGCGCCTGGTAGGCGTGCTCGACGATGCCGCTGAGCTCGACGTCGTGGAAGGCGTAGTCGCCGCGGGTCAGCCCGCGCAGGCCGCGCAGCGGGATGCCGAGCGCGCCGACCGTGTCCCAGACGCCGATGAACTTCACCGCGACCGGACCGGTGCCCCCGATCGCGCAGCTGCGCCGGAACTCGAGCGGATCGGCGTCGTCCGGGCCGGCGTCGCTGCGATAGAGCGCGGTCGCGTCGGCATAGCGGCCGACCGCGCCGCGCTCCAGGATCCCGCACTTGCGGATCATCCCGACCAGGCTGCGGGCGGTGAAGGCGCCACGGCTGAAGCCGAAGAAGTACAGCTCGTCGCCGGGCTCGTAGTTGGCGACCAGGAAACGATAGGCGGCATGGATGTTGTCGATGAGGCCGTCGCCGAAGGCGCCGCCGGTGAGGCGGTCGACGCTGTTGCCGGTGCCCACGCCCTGCCCGTAGTGGACGACCTGCGGCATGCCGGCATCGCGCTTGGCCACGCGGAAGGCCAGCTTCACCACGTTGGTCGGGCACGGCACGCCCTCGTGCGCCTGGTCGGCGCTGTTCCAGGTTCCGTCGCAGAAGATCGCCAGCCGTTTCATCGTCGTGGCCGGACGCCGCGGTCAGCGCAGCCGCGCCCGCACGCGCCGCGCATAGCCCAGCAGCAGCGCCGCGACCACCAGCAGCACGGCGGGCATGATCAGCCCGGCCGGACCGTAGGCGGTCCAGGCGGGGGTCATCGCATAGGCGCCACCGATCTGCACCACGAGGCCGGCCAGCGACACCGCGAACCCCGCCAGCGCCCAGCGCCGGCGCAGCAGCAGGCCGAGCGAGCCGGCCAGCCCGCCGAGCACGGCCACGGCGAAGGCGAGCTCGACCCAGCCCGGCGTCGCCGCGTAGACCTCGCGCTGTTCCGGCGGCAGCGCCGCCAGTGCGGCCGGCGACATGCTCAGCTGCAACGCGAGCATGACCAGCCCGAGCAGGTTCCACAGCAGCGCCAGCACGCCGACCGCCACCATCCCGCCCGAGCCCGCGTCCGCCTGCATGAGCGCCTCGTCCCGTCCCGACCTGGCGCCCGTTATAGGACGACGCCACCGCGGCCGCGGCGCCGTCCGTCGGCATCTCATTCCTGCGGCGCTGCCGGATCCAGCAGGCCGGCGCCCTGACGCCCGCGCAGGTCCTGCTCGATCTGCCCGGCGAGATCGCGCGTGGCGCGGGTGTCGGGCGCCGCCACCGCGGCGTCGCCCTGCTCCGGTGCGGACGGGCGGCGGCGCGGCTCCGGCGCCGGCAGGCCGGGCACCGTGGTTCCATGGAGCTGGACCCGGTAGATCGGCTCCGGCATGTCCATGCCCGCCGCCTCCAGGCGCAGCTTGACCCGGCGTATCGCCTCGCTGCGGACGAGCAGGAACTCGTGCTCGCGCTGGTCGACCCAGCCGTGGAAGCGCACCTGCACGTTGGAGTCGCCCAGGCTGACGATGAAGGCCCGCGGCGGCGGCTCGGCTACCACGCCATCGATCGTGCCGAGCTCGGCGACGCCCAGCTGCTGCGCGCGGACCAGGTCCTCCTCGACGCCGATGCCGACGTCGAACTCGAAGCGCCGGCTCGGGTTGCGCGTGTAGTTCAGGGTGACGCTGCGGAACACCAGCGCGTTGGGCAGGCGCAGGTGGTTGCCGTCGAGGGTGATCAGCACGGTCGCCCGCGAGGTCAGCGCCACCACCAGGCCCTCGTTGCCGTCGATCACCACGTGGTCGCGCGGGGCGAACGGCTGGCGCAGGCTCATCAGGATGCCGGCGAGGTAGTTCTCGAGGATGTCCTTGAACGCGAAGCCGAGCGCCACGCCGAGCACGCCGGCGGTGCCCAGCACCGCGCCGACCAGGGCGGTCGCATCCATGATCTCCAGCGCGACCAGCACGCCGCCCAGCAGCACCAGCCAGCGCACCGTGGTGCGGCCGAGCTCGCGCAGGAAGGGATTGCGGCGCCCCAGCCGCGCGACCAGCGCGCGCCGCGCCAGCCAGCGGCCCAGCAGCCACGCCAGCCACACCACGAACAGGGCCAGCGCCAGGAACGGCAGCGCGGCGACCAGGCGCAGGCTCTCCTCGGCCAGGCGCTGCAGGACGGGGTCGAAGTCGAACGCGGGGCTTGGGCTCATGCGGCTTCCGTAGGCGGACCGGAGCGCCGACCCTGGCCGCGCCGGCGTGGAGGAGGGCATCCCGGGCCGGTCGCGTGGCGGTCATCCGGCGCCGGTCGCCGGCGCTCCCGGCGCACGGCGGCGCATGCACCGCGGACGTGGCCCGCAGCGGCCGCGGGGCACGGCTCAGGGCGCGGGATAGGGATTGGCCTTGAGCAGGCGGGCGAGATGCACTGCACAGCTCGCGAGCGCCTTCACCGTGCGCTCGACCTTCTCCGGCGTGCGCGGGAGATCCTTGAAGTCGGTGCTGCCCATGGCCTCGCCGACCCAGTAGGCCGGCGTGGTACCGGGGATGGTGAAGCCGACATCGGCCAGCGCCTGGTACAGCTCCGCGCTGACGTGGTGCGCGCCGTCCTCGTTGCCGACCACGGCGACGACCGCCACCCGTCCCCAGGTGGGATAGCGACCCTGGTCGTCGATCTCGCCGAGGAAGGCGTCCATGCGTTCGAGCACGCGCTTGGCGACGCTGGACGGCTGCCCCATCCAG
Source organism: Coralloluteibacterium stylophorae (assembly GCF_018122625.2). Classification (GTDB taxonomy): domain Bacteria; phylum Pseudomonadota; class Gammaproteobacteria; order Xanthomonadales; family Xanthomonadaceae; genus Coralloluteibacterium; species Coralloluteibacterium stylophorae. The sequence goes on from NZ_JAGQFT020000004.1 coordinate 168,743, forward strand.
ATCGGCGTGGCCAGCACCAGGATGTCGGCGTCCAGCACGCGCCGGCGCAGCGCCGGCCAGGCGTCGCCCTCGCCCTCGTCGGCGCTGACGCCCGGGCGCACGTCGTGGTCGACGACGCGGGCGTGGCCGGTCTCGACATCGTGGCTGCCGATGGCGCCCAGCACCTGGTCGAGCAGGACCTGGGTCGAGGACGGCGCGGGCCCGCCCTTGAGGGTGCAGTTCATTCCGAATGCGCGCAGCGCCATGTCGTGCCTCCAGGTGGGCAACGGTGGACGAGCGCCGGGCCACCCAGGGCGGCGCAGCGCCGGCGGGATCGATCAGAAGATCAGCATCAGCAGGCCGATCACCACGACCAGGCCGATGAGGAAGATGATGCCGATGGTGGAACCCAGGAACTTGAGCATGGCGGTCTCCGTTGGATGCCGCGCGCGAGCGCTGCGGACGGGCGCGACGATGCGCCGATGGGATTAGGAGGGCGCGACGCTACGCGCGACCCCGCGACGCGGCGATCAACGCGGTGCGACGGCGAAGTGCACGGAGCGGTATCGGGTCAGGCGGAGCTGGGCTTGCCGGTGAAGTCCGAGATCGGCTTGTCCACCTCGCGCTCCATGCCGTGCGCGAAGGCCTTCAGCGCATCCACGAACGGCGTGACCGCACGCCACAGGTCCTCGTCGTGCAGCATGCGGTAGACGCCTTTCACGCCCGGCGCCCCGCTCTCCTCGTCCGCGGCCGGCGCTTCCCGCGCCAGCGCCTGCAGCCCATCCTTGAGCGCCATGCTCACGCGATAGCAGTCGCGCGGCTCGATCTGCGACAGCGCCATGAAGACGGTGGCCGCGTTCTGGATCGCGCGCCGCGATCCGGGCATGTTCAGCCCGTTGGCCAGGACCTCGGCGATCCGGGTGTTGCTGGCGACCAGGTCGTTGGCGAAGCGCAGCACGCCGTGGGCGTGCAGGGTCTCGACCAGGCGGTCGAGTTCCTCCTGCGCGGTCGGGCCGATCTGCGGCGGGCGCGGCGTGTAGTTCAGCGGTTCGGCCATCACATCCTCTCCGGGTGGGCCAGGGTCGCGGGCGGTTCGACGTAGTCGGGACGCGCCCACTTCGCCCCGGCGTCGGTGCCGCCGTTGGGCGTGCGCTGGCCGTAGCGGTAGTTGTTGTAGGGCAGCGCCGGCTCGCCCTTCGGCCGCGGCAGCACCTCGATGCGCACCGCGGTCTCCTTGTAGGCCGGGGTGTCGACGTCGGGGTCGTGGTGCGGGCCGGTGAGCTGGTTCATGCCCGGCTTCACATGGTGGATCGGCATGTACAGGGTGCGGCCCTGGACGCGGTCGGTCACCACCGCGCGCACCTCGACGCTGTCGCGGCGCGAGGTCACCCGCAGCCAAGTGCCGTCCTCGATGCCGCGTTCGGCGGCGAGATCGGACCCGACCTCGACGAACCAGGCCGGCACCTGGCTGTCGATACGCCCGCCGGGGCCGGTCTGGTTGGTCGACTGGAAGTGCTCGAGCAGGCGCCCGTTGTCGAGGAGCAGGTCGTACTCCGCGTCGGGTGCCTCCTCCGGCGGCTTCCATTCCAGCGGATGGAAGGTGGCCTTGCCGTCCTCGGTGTGGAAGCCGTCGGTGTAGAGCAGCGGCGTGTCGGTACCGTCCTTCGCCACCGGCCACTGCAGCGACTTCCAGCCTTCCAGACGCTCGTAGCTCACCCCGGCGAACATGTCGGCGATGCCGGCGACCTCGTCCATGATCTGCGAGGGGTGGGTATAGCCCCAGTCGTGGCCCATGCGCCGGGCCAGGTCGGTGAGGATCTCCCAGTCGGGGCGGCTGTCGCCGAGCGGCTCGAGCACCCTGTAGAAGCGCTGGATGCGCCGCTCGGTATTGGTGAAGGTGCCTTCCTTCTCGACGCTGGGCGCCGCCGGCAGCACCACGTCGGCGAACTCGGCGGTACGGCTCATGACGATGTCCTGCACCACCATGAAGTCGAGCTTGCGGAAGGCGTCCTGGGTGTGGCTCGCATGCGAGTCGGAGACCGCCGTCTCCTCGCCGATGATGAACATCGCGCGCACCTTGCCCTCGCCGGCGCCGAGCACCATCGTGTAGTTGTCGAGGCCGACGTGGTCGGACAGCGCCTCGGGCGCCACGCCCCAGGCCTTCGCCCACTTCTCGCGGTTGCCCGGCTCCTCGACCTTCTCGTAGCCCGGATACATGTTCTTCAGGCAGCCGAAGTCGCTGGCGCCCTGCACGTTGTTGTGCCCGCGCATCGGATAGCCGCCGGTGCCGGGCTTGCCGTAGTTGCCGGTGACCAGCAGCAGGTTGGACAGCGCGGTGCTGATGTCGGAGCCGTGGCTGTGCTGGGTCACGCCCATCGCCCACAGCAGGCAGACCGTCTCCGCGCGCGCGATCATCTCGGCGGCCTCCACCAGCTGCGCCTGCGGGATGCCGGTGACCTCCTCGGCGAAGTCCAGGGTGAACGGCGCCAGCGAGGCGCGGAACTCCTCGACCTTGTTGACGTGTCGGGCGAGGAACTCCCGGTCCTCCAGGCCGTGGTCGAAGATGTAGCGCGCGATCGCCAGTGCCCACACCGTGTCGCTGCCGCTGTTGGGGCGCAGGAACAGGTCGGCGCGGCGCGCCATCTCGTGCCTGCGCACGTCGGCGACGATGAGCTTCTGCCCGCGCAGCTTCTTCGCCGCCTTGACCCTGGAGGCGATGACCGGATGGTTCTCGGCGAGGTTGCTGCCCACCAGCACGACCAGCGCGGCGCTCTCGATGTCGCGGATGCTGCCGGCGTCGCCGCCGTAGCCGACGGTGCGGAACAGGCCCTTGGTCGCCGGGTTCTGGCAGTAGCGCGAGGAGTTGTCGACGCTGTTGGTGCCGATCACCAGCCGCGCGATCTTCTGGGTCAGGTAGGCCTCCTCGTTGCTGGCCTTGCTCGAGCCGATGAAGCCGATGCTGTCGGGGCCGTGCTCGTTGCGGATGGCGAGCAGGCGGCGCGCGACCAGGTCCAGCGCCTCGTCCCAGCTCGCCTCGCGGAAGGCGCCGTTCTCGCGCACCAGCGGCGTGGTCAGGCGCTTGTCGCTGTTGACGAAATCCCAGGCGAAGCGGCCCTTGATGCAGGTCGAGATGCCGTTGGCCGGCGCGTCGACGACCGGCTGCACCTTGAGGATGTGGCGGTCGCGCGTCCACATCTCGAAGGCGCAGCCCACGCCGCAGTAGGTGCACACGGTCTTGGTGCGCCTGATCTCCGGCTGCCGCCAGTGCATGTCCATCTTCGACACCGCGGTGATCGGCGGCGCGCCGATGGTGTTCTCCAGGTCCTTGACCAGGTCGATCAGCGGGCGCTTGAGCGACTGCGGCATCGCCGTCAGCGGCCCGGCGTCGGGCTGCATGGTCTTCTCCATGAGCGCGTTGCACGGGCACACCGTCACGCAGTGGCCGCAGTGCACGCAGCTGGACTCGTCGATCGGCCTGCCGCCGTCCCACAGCACGCGCGGGTGCTCGGACTGGTAGTCGATGCTGAGCGTCTCGTTGACCTCGACGTTCTGGCAGGCCTCGACGCAGCGGCCGCAGAGGATGCACTGGTCCGGGTCGTAGGTGTAGAACGGGCTGGACTCGTCCTTGTCGTAGGGCTTGCGCTCGAACCGATAGCGCTGGATGGCGATGTCCATGTCGGCGAAGCTGTTGTGCAGCGTGCAGTCGCCGGTGTTGTTCTCGCACAGCGTGCAGTAGAGCTCGTGCTTGGCCAGCAGGCGGTCCATGCCCTCCTCGCGCGCGGCCGCGGCCTGCGCGCCCCTGGCGGCCACCACCAGCCCGTCGCGCGCCGCGACGGTGCAGCCGCGAACCAGCTCACCGTCGATCTCCACCCAGCAGGTGTCGCAGGTCTGCAGCGGCCCCAGCGACGGGTGGTAGCAGACGTGCGGCAGCGCGATGCCCTGCGCGTCGAGGACGTCCGGCAGCAGCTGGCCGGCGTCGGCCTCGATGGGCAGGCCGTCGTAGACGAAAGTGCAGCGTGTGCGGGTCATGCGCGTGTCCTGGCTCGCGTTGCCCGTGCAGGCAACGGATGGCTGGGAGGCCCGGCGGTGATCGGGGCGGTGCTCCGCTTCGGCGGCTGCGGCGCGCGTGCGGCGACGCGGACGGCCACCGTGGGAAGCGCGCGGTGAAACAGCGGTGAAGCGCGCGCCTGCATTCACGGCACCGTGGCCGTGCGCGGCCGAGGCTGGCGACCCGCTCCCCGCGAACGCCCCGCCATGACTCCCATCCGGCCCGACGGCGTCATCGGCCGTGACCATGCGCGCGTCGACGGCATCGACAAGGTCACCGGCCGCGCGCGCTACGGCGCCGACGAGCCGGTCGCGGGAACCGCCTTCGCCTGCCTCGCCACCGCCGCGATCGCCCGCGGCCGCATCCTCGACATCGACGACCGCGCCGCGCGCCGCGTGCGCGGGGTGCTGGTGATCCTCACCCACCGCAACGTCGGCGACGCCATCCGGCCCGGCACCTGGATGCTGGACAAGGGCCACATGGCCACCGCCATCGCGCCGCTCGCCTCCGACGCCGTGCACTTCGCCGGGCAGATCGTCGCGGTGGCGGTGGCCGAGAGCTTCGAGGCCGCGCGCGAGGCCGCCGCCCTGCTGCGCTTCGAGTACCGGAGCGAGCCGCATGCGGCGACCTTCGGCAGCCCGGGCGCGGAGGAGGTCGAGCCCAGGGCGATGGGCGAGACCGCGCTCGCGGCCGGCGAACCGGAGGCCGCGCTGGCCGCGGCGCCGGTGCGGATCGACACCGAGTACGCCACGCCCGCGCAGCACCACAACCCGCTGGAGCTGTTCCAGGCGACCTGCGCCTGGGACGGCGACACGCTCACGGTGTGGGAGTCGAGCCAGAACGTGCGCGGCTACCAGCACGGACTCGCCCGCCAGCTCGGCCTGCGCCCGAAGCAGGTGCGCGTGGTCTCGCAGGTGGTCGGCGGCGCCTTCGGCTCGCGCGGCGAACTTGGCCAGGCCACCGCGATCGTGGCGCTGGCCGCGCGGCGCCTGCGACGGCCGGTGAAGCTGGTCGCCTCGCGCCGCGACGCCTTCACCATCCGCAGCTTCCGCGCCGAGACCCGGCATCGCGTCCAGCTCGCCGCGGCGCGCGACGGCCGCCTGCTCGCGCTGTGCCACGACAGCCGCGAACTCGGCAGCCGCAGCGAACATTTCGCACTGGCCGGCTCGGACTCCACCGCGCGGCTCTACGCCTGCCCCAACGTGCGTACCGGGGTGCGCGGCGTCGCCGCCGACCGGCAGACGCCGGGCTTCATGCGCGCACCGCCGGAGACGCCCTACCTGTTCGCGCTGGAGTGCGCGATGGACGAGCTGGCCTGGGCCCTGGACATCGACCCGCTGGAGCTGCGCCGCCGCAACGACACGATGGTCGACCCGGTGCACCAGTTGCCCTACACCAGCCGCTCGCTGGTGCGCTGCATCGACGCCGGCGCGGCCGAGTTCGGATGGGCGCGGCGCGATCCGCGGCCGGGCTCGATGCGCGAGGGCGAGGAAGTCGTGGGCTTCGGCTACGCCACCGCCTTCTACCCGACCCAGGTCGGGCCCGCCGACTGCCGCGTGGCGCTCGCGCCGGACCTCCGCGCGCGCGTGGAGGTGGGCACGCACGAGATCGGCACCGGCATCCGCACGGTGATCGCGCAGACCGTCGCCGACCGGCTCGGCATCGCCATCGAGGCGGTGGAGGTCGCGATCGGCGACAGCGATCTGCCGGCCGCGCCGCTGTCGGCCGGGTCGAGCTCGACCGCCAGCGTGTGCAGCGCGGTGGCCCTGGCCTGCGAGGCGCTGCGCGCGCGCATCGGCAAGGCCGCGACGGCGGCGCGCAACGCGCCGCTGCACGGCCTGGAGCCGGCGGCGCTGCGGCTCGGCGACGGCCGCGTCCACATCGGCGACGCCAGCGAGCCGCTGGCCGAGGCGGTGCGCCGCGCCTGCCGCGGGCGGCCGATGGTGGAGAAGGCCACGCATACGCCGCACGGCGCGCCGCCGGTGATCGGGCCGGTGCTGGTGCGCCGCGGGCTGCCCGTGATCGCCGGCGGCAGCATGCTCCGCGACCGCCTGCAGTTCGCCTTCGGCGCGCAGTTCGTCGAGGTCCGCATCGACCGCGCCACCGGCCGCATCCGCATCCCGCGCATGACCGGGGCGTTCGCCGCCGGGCGCATCGTCAACCCGCGCACCGCGCGCAGCCAGCTCATGGGCGGCCAGGTCTGGGGCGCCTCGGCGGCGCTCTGGGAGGCCACCGAGATCGACCCGCGCAGCGGACGCTACGCCAACTGCGACCTCGCCGAATACCTGCTGCCGACCCACGCCGACATCGGCCGCGTCGACACCCTGATGCTCGACGAGGAGGACACGCGGGTGAACCCGCTGGGCATCAAGGGCGTCGGCGAGCTCGGCGTCACCGGCATGAACGCGGCGGTGGCCAACGCCGTATTCCACGCCACCGGCCTGCGCGTGCGCACGCTGCCGATCCGCCTCGACGCCCTGCTCGCCGCGCCGGCGCTGGCCGGCGCCTGAGCGCTCAGAGGCCGATCACGCCGCCGTCCTCGCGGGTCACAACCACCGTCGCCGAGCGCGGCCGCGCACCGTTGCCGTCCGGCCAGTCGCTGCCGCCGTTCTCGCCGGGGTGCTGGATGTTGACGAACAGCGTGCGCCCGTCCGGCGTGCCGGTGACGCCGGTGACCTCGCAGCCGACCGGCCCGACCAGGAAGCGCTTGAGGACGCGCGTGCGCGGGTCGGCGACCAGCATCTGGTTGTTGCCGAACGGTCCCTGCGCGAGCTGGCTGCCGCTCATGTCGGTCTGGATCCAGAGCAGGCCGTTGCCGTCGAACCACAGCCCGTCCGGGCTGGCGAGGATGTTGTCGGCATCCAGGCTGCCGCCGTCGGGGGCGACGCTGTCCGCGGGCGGGCCGGCCAGCAGGAACAGGTCCCACTCGAAGCGGGTGGCCTCGTTGCGGCCGCCGTCCTCGCGGAAGGTGATGATGTGGCCGTAGGGATTGGGCCCCCGCGGGTTGGCCTCGTCGGTGTCGCCGGGCGCGCGGGCGCCGTTGTTGGTCAGGGTGAAGTAGACCTCGCCGCTGCGCGGATCGACCGCGCCCCACTCCGGCCGGTCCATCGGCGTGGCGCCGGCCACGTCGGCGGCCAGGCGCGTGTTCACCAGCACGTCGGCCTGGTCGGCGAAGTGCACGCCGGCGGCGTCGGCGGCGGCACGGAAGGCAGGGTCGTGGATGTCCAGCGCCAGCCATTCGCCGCGGCCGTCGTCGTCGAAGCGCGCGGCGTAGAGCGTGCCGTGGTCGAGCATCTCCCCGCGCGCGAGGCCGGGGATGTAGCGGTCGCGAGTCACGAACTTGTAGATGTACTCGCCGGTGGCGTCGTCGCCCATGTAGAAGGCCAGCGGCCGGCCCAGGCGCGGCTTGCCGAACACGATGCCCTCGTGGCCGAAGCGGCCGAGCGCGGTGCGCTTGACCGGCATCGCGCGCGGGTCGGCGGGATCGATCTCCACCACCCAGCCATAGGTGTTGGGGTTGTTGCGGAAGTCGCCGGCGGCGTCGTCGGCGCGCGTGCTCGCATCGAAGCGGCGCCGGCGCGACTCCCAGCCGTAGCGGCTGCCGGCGCCGATGCCGTAGCGCGCGTGCTCGCGCGGGATCGCGGCGTCGCGGTTGACGAAGTAGCCGGCCCAGTTCTCCTCGCAGGTGAGGTAGGTGCCCCACGGGCTCATGCCGCTGGCGCAGTTGTTGAGCGTGCCGCGCGTGCGCGTGCCGTCCGGGCTGTAGCGGGTGCGCGCCAGCGCGTGCCCGCGCACCGGGCCGGACAGGCGCATCGGCGTGGCGCCGGTGATGCGGCGGTTCCAGGCGCCGCGCACGATCGACCACTGCCGTCCACGGCGGGCGATCTCGATCACGCTGACGCCGTGCGCGGCGATCTCCTTGTCGATCTCCTCCAGCGGGCGGCGGCCGTCGGCGCCGGTGGTGGGGCCGTCGGGATGCAGGGTCTGCGGGTCGATGTACTCGTGGTTCATCACCAGCAGGCCGTGGCTGCTGCCCTGGGTGCCGAAGCCCAGCGGGAAGTAGTGCACGCCGTCATGGTGCTGGCCGACCTGGCGACGCTGGTCGAAGGCGCTGTTGAGGCCGCCGTCGAGATACGCCGGGAACGGCGCGCGCAGCGGCTCGCCCCAGGCGAACGCCGCCTCGGCGCGGTAGCCGTCCGGCACGACGATGGTGTCGGCGCGGCCGACCGGGACGGCATCGAAGTTCAGCGTGCCGCGGCCGTGCACCGGCCCGGTGATGTCGCGCCCGAGCGCCTCGGCGACCGGGCTGCGGCCGAGCAGGCCGGCGCCCACGGCCAGGCCGACGCCGCCCTTCATCAGGCTGCGGCGCTGCAGGTTGACCCGCAGCACGTCGGTGAAGGGCCGGTTGCCGGAGCGGTTGCTGTCCTCGTTGTCGAACTCGGGAGCGGGAGCGGGCGTGGCGGGGCGGTCGGACGTGTCCATGCGGGCGTCTGCCTGGCGGGCCGGGGGACGGCCAGCCTGCGCGGCGATTGCGACGCTGCGCTGATCGCCCGGTGACAGCCGCGCGACCGCCCGGTTACGGCGGGTCCGGCGCCGGCAGCGGCGCGCCCAGGCGCAGCCGCATCGCCTCCAGGTCGACGGTGACGCTGGCGAACGCGCCCAGCGCATCCTGGCCGAGGGTGCCCCAGTGGCCGAAACCGTCGTCGCCGGTCTGCACCGCCAGTTCCGGGAAGCGCAGGCTGCGGCCGCCCAGTTCCAGGGTCACGTCGGGCCACACCGCCTCGCGCCCGCGGACCACGCCGCCGGCGCCGCCCAGCGGGCGTTCGCGCAGGGCCAGCTCGCCCAGGCGCTCCGCATGCGCCTGGCCGAAGCGCGCGGTGAGGAAGGTCGCACTGGCGCCGGTGTCCAGGTGCAGGGGCACGTGCACGCCGTCGACGCGCGCGGCGACGAAGAGGTCGCTGGCGCGGACCCGCAGCGGCGCGCCGGCGCAGGCGTCGGCGGCCGGTGCGGGCGCGACGACGAAGGCGTCCGGCTCGAAGCGGACCCGGCCCAGCGCCCGGAACACCGGGAAGCCCAGCACCGCATCGATGCGGTAGCCCTCCACCACCGGCAGGCGCAGGCTCGCGTCGTCGAGCACCAGGAAGGCGACGTTGCGCAGCACGCTGCCGCCGATCTCCAGGCGCTCGGCCACGCCGACCCGCGCGCCCAGCGCCGACCGGGTCGAGCTCTGCACGCTGGCCGGCCGCGCCGCGACGCGCACGCCCAGCCGGCGCGCCGCCGAGGCGCTGAGGACCGAGAGGTTGGCGCCGGTGTCGAGCACCATCTCCTGGCGCTGGCCGTTGATCGACGCCTGCACGCGCGGCAGTCCGGCCTCGTCGCGACGCAGCGGCAGGCGCGCGCGGCGCGGCGCATGCTCGAGCGACTGCGGCGGCGCGTCGGCCAGCAGTGCGGGCAGGGCATGGCTGCGGGCGACGCGGTCGGCATCGCCGGCGCGGCCGTCGCGCCGCAGCACCGCCTCCCAGGCGACGGTGGCGCGCGCGGCGCCGTCGTAGTCGCCGACGGCGAAGGCGGCGCCGGCGGCGATCGACCAGGCCGTCGCGTCCAGCGTGCGGTCGCCGGCCGGCTCGGCGAAGTAGCGCCGCAGCGCCGCGCGCGCGGCATCCACGTCCAACCCCGCGGCGGCGACCGCCGCACGCGCCAGCAGCGCGGCCGCGCCGTCGCCGGCGATGTCGACCGACGGCGGCAGCGCCCACAGTTCGCCGCCGGCGACGCGGCCGACCGCCATCCGCAACGCATGCGGTTCGAGCGCCGGCGCACCGGGCGCGGGCATCGGATCCGCGCACGCCGCGCGCACCGTCGACGATGCCAGCGCGAGCGCCAGCGATGCCGCCACCACCATCCAGCGATCCATCCGCCCATCCCGTGCGTCGAGGAAGGGCGCCATCGTACGGAGCGGCGTGCATGGCCGATGCATGCCGCCGCTGCACCGCGCGCTCACTCCTGCCGTGCTGCAGTCGCCGCGCCCCGGGGACAGCCATGCCGCACGCACGCATTCCGCATACCGCCCTCGTCGTCATCGACATGATCGGCGACTTCGCCTTCCCCGGCGGAGCCGCCCTCGCCCGCCGCGCGCAACCGGTCGCGCACGCGATCGCCGACCTGAAGCGCCGCCTCGGTCGCCATGGCGTACCGACGATCTACGCCAACGACAACTACGGGCACTGGCGCTCGGACTTCCGCGACATCGTGGCCCGCTGCGGCGGCGCCGACTCGCTGGGCGCACCGGTGGTCGACGCCCTGCGCCCGACGAGCGAGGACTACTTCGTGATCAAGCCGCGGCACTCGGCCTTCTACGGCTCGCCGCTGGAGATGCTGCTCGACAGCCTCGACGTGCGCGTGCTGGTTCTCGCCGGCATGGCTGGCGACCGCTGCGTGCTGGCCACCGCCGCCGATGCGCACATGCGCGGCTTCCGCATGCTCGCGCCCGCCGACTGCGTGCTGTCGGAAAGCGCCGCGCGGCACCGGCGCTGGCAGGCGCAGCTGAGCGACGCCTTCGGTACCACGGTGCTGCGCGCGTCGCAGATCACGCCCGCGCGACTGCGCCGCACGGTGCATGAACACGAGCGCCCCGCGTTGCGGCGCGCACCCTGGGCGTCCACGGAGAGTTGATCGCCGCGGGGCCACCCTGCGCGTCCACGTGTTCGCGAGCCCGCGATGCCTGACACGAGAACGCCCCCCGCTCCCACCGCCGACTGGAAGATCCACGTCGGCGACGGCCCCGTCGTCACCGCCGCGATCCACGACGGCCACCGCGTCCGCGAGTCGCTGCTGCCGTGGATGCGCCTGGATCCGGACGAGCGCCGGCGCGAGGAGGACCCGATGACCGGTGTCCTCTCCACCGTCGGCGATACCCAGGTCCGCGTGCGCAGCTCGCGCTTCGAGGTCGACCACAACCGTCCGCGCGAGCGCTCGGTCTCGCGCCGCCCCGAGGACACCTGGGGCCTGGAGGTGTGGTCGGCGCCGCTGCCCGATGCGGAGCTCGAGCGCTCCTGGGCCGCGCACGACCGCTTCCGCAGCGACATCCGCGCGCTGATGGACGACCTCGTCGCGCGCTTCGGCCGGATCCTGGTGCTCGACATCCACAGCTACAACCATCGCCGCGACGGCCACGACGCGGACCCGGCCGAGAGCACAGGCAATCCTGACATCGACATCGGCGCGACCACGCTCGACCGCGGCCTGTTCGGCGACGTGCTCGACCGCTTCGTCTCGGCGCTGCGGCAGACGCCTGTGCGCGGCCGTACGCCGGACGTGCGCGAGAACGTGCGCTATCCCGACGGCGGCGACTTCCCCGAGTGGCTGCACCGGGTGTATCCGACCCAGGCCTGCGTCATCACGCTCGAGTACAAGAAGATCTTCATGGACGAGTGGTCGGCGCAGGTCGACCTGGCCGCGCTCGAGGACCTGCGCGCCGGGCTCGAGACGGCGGTGGCCGCGGTGCGGCCGGCGTTCGCGCGATGAGGGTCGCCGCCGACGAGGCCGTGCGGCCGCTGCCGCCGGTCGCTGCCGAGGTCGACGCCGCGCTGATGCGCATGGACGGCGAGATCGACTGGCTGATGCTGCTCTCGCCGATCCACAACGACCGGCTGTGGAGCGAGTTCGAGGCCAGCGGGCGCACGCGGATTCCCGGCTTCGAGTACCGCGAGTGCGGGGTCGACCTGCACGCACAGCGCGAACGCCTGCTGGCGCTGCCGGTGGAGAACGTCGAGTCGCACCTGCTGCAGGGCCTGCTCTCGGAGAAGCAGCGCGAGCTCGACCGCCAGCTCGAACTGGTGCGCCTGCGCGGCACCGACGGCTTCATCGGCGCGAGCATCGACCTGTTCGGCGACGTGGAGCCGACGCTGCTCGCACTGGCGCGCGAGATCCTCGACCGGGTCCAGCCCGGCGCGCCGCTCGCGCACGACGCCGGAGTCGACGAGGTGGTCGCCGCGGCCGAGGCCGACTTCGCCTGGTACCGCGAGCGCGTGCCCGGCTTCGCCTCGCGCATCGTCGTCGACGACGACCTCGCCTCGCTGCTGATGGTGTCGCAGGGCGACCTCCACATCGCGCGCGACATCCGCATCCCGCGTGCGCGCGTGCAGCCGCTGGTCCAGCACGAGGTCGGCACCCACGTGGTGACCCGGCACAACGGCCGCCGCCAGGCACTGAGGCAGCTCGAGTGCGGCCTCGCCCACTACGACCCGTTGCAGGAAGGCCTCGCGGTGCTGTCGGAGTACCTGGCCGGGTTCCTGCCGCCGGAGCGGCTGCGCATCCTCGCTGCGCGCGTGGTCGCCACCGAGATGGCGCTGCACGACGAGGACGTCCCGGCGATCTTCCACTGCCTGCACGAGCAGCACGGCCTGTCCACCGGCGACGCCTTCGACGTCGCCGTGCGCGCACGCCGCGGCGGCTGCCTGACCAAGGACGCGGTCTACCTGCGCGGCCTGCGCGACCTGCTCGCCTACCTGCACGAGGGCGGCGCCTTCGAGCGCCTGTTCGTGGGCAAGTTCGCGCTCGCCCACAACGTCATCCTCGACCGCCTGATCGACGAGGGCTGGGTGCGCGAGCCGGAACTGCTGCCGCGCTACTGGTCCCATCCCGAGGCCGACGATCGCCTCGCCCGCGCCCGGACGATCCCCGTCTCCGAGCTCTTCCAGAAGGAACCCGCAGCATGAGACTCGGCTTCGTCATCAACGACATCGCCACCGAGAAGGACAACTACACCACCATCCGCCTGGCCCGCGCCGCGGTGGCGCGCGGGCACGAGGTCGCGCTGATCGGGCTGGAGGACTTCATCTACGACGCCGACGGCTCGATCTGCGCGTTCGCGCACGCCCCGCGCGGCAGCGAGTACGCCGACGACGCCGCCTTCCTCGCCGACGTGCAGGCCGACGACGCGCCGCGCACGAAGATCTCGGTGGAGGGGCTCGACGTGCTGATGCTGCGCAGCGATCCCGCCGACGAGGTCATCGACCGTCCGTGGGCGCCCAACAGCGCGCTGCTGTTCGCGCAGCTGGCCGCGGCCAAGCAGGTGATCGTGGTCAACGACCCGACCCACCTCACCGATGCGTCGAACAAGACCTACTTCCAGCAGTTCCCCGAGGAGGTGCGCCCGGTCACCTGCATCACCCGCGACGTCGCCGAGATCCGCGCCTTCTTCGACGCCCACGACGGCTGCGGCGTGATCAAGCCGCTGCAGGGCTCGGGCGGGCAGAGCGTGTTCGTGGTCAGGCCCGAGGACGGCGCGGCCAACCTCAACCAGATGATCGAGGCGGTGACCCGCGACGGCTACGCCATCGTCCAGGAGTACCTGCCGAAGGCGGTGGACGGCGACATCCGCATGCTGATGCTCAACGGCCGCCCGCTGGTGGTCGACGGCAAGTACGCCTGCCTGCGCCGCTACAACGACTCCGGCGACGCCCGCAGCAACATCAGCGCCGGCGGCAAGATCGCCTTTGTCGAGCCCGACGCCGACGCGCTGCGCCTGGCCGAGATCGTGGGCCCGAAGCTGATCCGCGACGGCATGTACTTCGTCGGGCTCGACATCGTCGGCGACAAGCTGATGGAGATCAACGTCGACACGCCCGGCGGCATCAACATGGCCGAGGAACTCACCGAGGCCGACTTCAGCGGCCACATCATCGACGACCTCGAGCGCAAGGTGCGCCTGCGCGGCTACTACCGCGGCAAGCTCGGCAACAGCGAGCTCGCGATGCTCTGATCAGCGCGCGCGCCAGGCGGCGAGCAGCACCGCGGTGGCGGCGGCGACGTTGAGGCTCTCCACCGCGCCGCTGCCGGGGATCGACAGGCGCAGGTCGCAGGCGGCGGCCAGTGCCGCGTCCATGCCCTCGCCCTCGTTGCCGAGCACGTAGACCAGCCGGTCCGGCAGGGTGGTGGCGAACAGGTCGTCGCCGCCCGCGACCACCGTCGCGGCCAGCGCGAACCCGGCCGCACGCAATCGCGCCGGCGCCTCGCCGGCAGCAGGCATGCGCACCAGCGGCACCGCCTCGGCGCCACCCTCGGCCACGCGCGCGGCGGCGCCCGACAGGGCCAGCGCCGACTCCGCCGGCAGCAGCACCCCGGCCACGCCGAAATGCGCCGCCGAGCGCAGGATCGCGCCGAGGTTGTGCGGGTTGCCGACGCCGTCCAGCCACAGCGCCAGCTGCGGCCCGGACGCCAGATCGGCGAGCCAGGCGTCGAGCGCAAGGTCCGGCGCGCGCAGCAGGTCGGCGACCACGCCCTCGTGGTGGGTGCCGGCGGCGAGACGGTCCAGGTCGGCCGTTTCCACCACCCGATAGCCGATGCGGTGCGCGACGCACCATTTCAGCAGCGGCTGCAGCACCGGGATGCGCGCCTCGACCAAGTACAGCTTGCGCAGCGCCTGCGGCCGCGCGCGGAACGCGGCCAGCACCGCGTTGAGCCCGTACAGGCGCAGTTCCTCGCCGCGGGCCGGGCGCGTCGGCGCCGCCTCGACGGCGCCGCGCGCGGGCCGGGAGCGGTCCCAGGGGCCGGTGCCGGGGCGGGCGGAGGAACGGGGCGGATCGCGACGCATGGGGCTGACCGGGCGGCGGGCGCCACAGTGTCGCATCCGCGGGCGCGGACCGGTCGGGCATTGCCCCTGCGCGTCAGCTCACGACGCGGGCGCGCCGGAGACGAAGGCGACGACCTCGTCGGCATGGGTCTCGATCATGCCGGTGGCCGTGCCCATGGCGGTGGCGTTGCCGGAGTCGACCTGCATCTGCCCGAGCACGCGGCCGTCGGCATCGGTGACGGTGACCGTGCTGAGGATGCTGTCGGTGCCCGCCATCACGCCCAGCAGGCCGCGCGCCGCGCCGTGGCGCATGCGGTACTCGTCGATGCGGATGGCGATGCGGCGATCGCCCCCGCCCTGCGCGAGCAGGCCGCGCGCGGCCAGCTGCGAATCCAGGCGCGCGCGGAAGATGCCCAGTGCCTCGGTGCTCATCCCGCCGGCGTTGTCGATCGCGTAGCTGAAGCGGTCGCCCGCGGTCGGCGCGTAGGCGGTGCGGACCTGGCTGGAGGTGCTGCAGGCGGCCAGGACCAGGAACAGGGATGCGAGGAGGAGCGACCACTTCATGACGAAACTCCATGTCTGCCGGGGGGAAGGCCACCACGGGGAGCGGCAGGGCCTTGTAGCAGGCCGTCCGCGGCGGTCGCTACCGGCGGCACGGCACGTGCATGCCGGAAACGGCACCTTCACGATTCCGTCATCATGCCCGCGATGCGCGCCGCCCCCCATCTCCCTTCGCTGCCCGACGCGCCCGCCGGCACCGGCCAGGCGCCGGCGCGCGCCCCGGTCGCGGCGGCCATGACCGCCCTGCGCCTGATCGAGGAGCTGGAACAGCGCTGCAACCTCGGCCTCGGCTCGCGCGCCCGTTCCGAACTGCTCGACTACACCGAGTCCCTGCCCGCTGGGCATACCGGTCCGGGCGCGGTGCTGCCGCTGGGCGCCGGCTACCTGGCGCTGACCCGGGCCGACGGCTCGCTGACGCGCTTCAGCCTGCTGGTCGACGACGGGGCGCAGGAACTGCTGGACGAGGCGCCCGCGCCGCTGCGTGCCGTCATCGAGGCGCCGGCGACGGTCACCGGTGCGGTCGCCGCCTGGGACGGCGACGTCGTCGCCGAGCTCTGGCTGAGCCGCGATCCCGCGCCATGGGCGCCACACGCCCTGTACGTGCGCGTGGCCTGAGGTCGCGCCCTCAAGTCCGCCGCCGCTGCGCCGATACCGCGTGCGCCGGCCCGGACCGGCGGCGATCACGGGAAACGGACGGGCACCATGTCGGAGCGCGAGCGGATCGATGGCGGACTGCGCGGCCTGTGGCCGCGTCGGCGCGCGGCCGATGCCGCGCCGGCGCTGGCCGGCACCGCTTTGGCCGCCACCGGTGCGCCCGCCGGTCCGCGCACTCCACCGGCATCGCTGGCCGAGCTGTTCGCCGCCGCCGGCACCCCGGACCGCCTGCTCACCGCCTTCGCCGACGGCCTGCTCGGCCTCGACGGCGAACTCGCCGACATGGGCCGGCGCCTGCGCCGTAGCGCGATCGACGAGGACTGGACGGGCTACGGCCGCGGACTGCGCCAGCTGATCGACAAGTACATCAGCACCATCGTCTCCACCGCGCCGGGGACGCCCGAGGACGCCGAGGCCACGCTGCTGCGCGACCTGCTGCGACGCATCCTGGCCATGGCGCTGGGTCCCCTGCTGCAGCCCGCGCCCGACCTCGCCGAGGAGGCGCAGGCGCTGGCCGACATCCTCAAGCACTGGGCCGGCGAGGCCGACGCCGAGACCTACGCGCGCCGGCTCAAGCAGCTCTGCCACCGCGTCAGCATGCGCGCCGACGAGGCCGCCGAGCAGCAGCGCCTGATCCTGGGCCTGTTCGACCTGCTGCTGGAGAACGTCACCGAGCTGCTCGACGACAGCAGCTGGCTGCACGGCCAGATCGCGATCGTTCGCGAACTCATCTCCGGGCCGATCGACCGCCTGTCCGTCGAGGACGCGCGCAGCAGCCTGCGCGAGGTCATCTACCGGCAGGGCCTGCTCAAGCAGAGCATGGCCGAGTCCAAGGACGCGATGAAGGAGATGATGGTCACCTTCGTCGACCGCCTGAACGGCATGGCCGCGAGCACCGGCGAGTTCCACGACCGCATCGAGGGCTATTCGCAGGCGATCCGCGGCGCGCGTAGCATCGGGGAGCTCAACCGCGTCCTCGACGACGTGCTGGCCGAGACCGGCCGCGCGCAGGAGCAGGCGCTGCGCGCGCGCGACCGCATGCTCGAGGCGCGCCAGGAGGTCGAGGCCGCCGAGCAGCGCATCCTGCGCCTCGAGCAGCAGCTGCAGGACGCCAGCGGCCAGGCGCGCGCCGACCAGCTCACCGGCGTGCTCAACCGGCGCGGGTTCGAGGAACTCTACGAACGCGAAGCGGCGCGGGCGGAGCGCTCGGGCGCGCCGCTGTGCGTGGCGCTGGTCGACCTCGACGATTTCCGCCGCCTCAACGAGACCCACGGCCACCTCGGCGGCGACGCGGCGCTGCGCCACTTCGCCGAGCTCGTGCGCACGGTGCTGCGCGGCAGCGACGCGCTGGCGCGCTTCGGCGGCGAGGAGTTCCTGCTGCTGATGCCCGACACCACCCTGTACGAGGCCTCTGCCGCGGTCGCGCGCGCGCAGCAGGCGCTGGTCGGCCGGCCGCTGCTGCACGAGGAGGCGCGCATCGTCCTAAGCTTCAGCGGCGGCGTCGCCCAGCGCGCGCCGAGCGAGACGCGCGACGTCCTCCTCAAGCGCGCCGACGGCGCCATGTACCAGGCCAAGAAGGGCGGCAAGAACCGGGTGGTCGCGGCGAAATAGGGCCGCGCCCGAAGCCGTCACTCGGCGGTGGTCGGGTCGATGATGCCCTTCACCTCGGCGACGCTGTCGGCGGGGAAGCCGCCGCGGCTGGCGTGCTCGCGGATGCTCGCCTCGTCGGGCGCGATGTAGAGGCAGTAGATCTTGTCGCCGGTCACGTAGCTGTGCAGCCACTGGATCTGCGGCCCCATGCCGGCGCGCACGCCGCAGGAAGTCTGCGAGATGCCCTGCAACTGCTCGCGGGAGAGATCGCCGGCGCCGGGAATGCTGCGCTCGATGACGTACTTGGGCATGGCACGCGCTCCAGCTGGATGGTGCCCGGAGTCTAGGCCCGGTGCGCCACGGGCTCGCGCTGCGGCGCAGCGGAGCCGCGCCGCCCGCGGCACACTCTGCGGCCGCGCCACGCCCGCCGCAGCGATGCCTTCCACGCCATCCACGCCCGCCGTCTCCCTCCTGCTGTCGCGCCTGGCGCTCGCCGGCCTCGGCCTGTTCGTCGCCACCTGCGTGCTGATGCAGTTCCTGCGCCCGGACCTGGACTGGATCGCCAGCCAGATGAGCCTGTACCTGCTGGAGCCGCGCGGACGGCTGCTGCAGGCGGCCTACTGCGCCATGGCGGTGGCGATGGTCGCGCTGGCGCTGGGCCTGTGGCGGGCGCTGGTCCCTGCCGCGCGCAGCGCGGCGCCGACGCTGCTGTTCGCGCTCGCGGCGGTGGCGCTGGTGGTCACCGCCTTCGCCGCCATGCGCCTGCCGGACGCGCCCCAGACCTTCGAGAACCTGGTGCACGGGATCGCCGCGCAGGGCGCGTTCCTCGGCGCGACCGCCGGCATGGTGCTGCAGGCGCTGCGCTTCCGGCTCGATCCGCACTGGCGTCCGACGCTGGTGTGGGCGCTGCCGGGCGCGCTCGCCGGCTTCGCCTCGGTGTGGGCGCTCGGGCTGGCCGGGGGGCTGCCGCGCGGGCTCGCGCAGAAGGCGGTGATCGCGCTGATCGTGGCGTGGATGGCGGCGGTCGCGCTGCGCCTGCACCGGCAGGCGCGCGCCGCCGTCAGTGCGCCGGCGCCGGCTTCCCGCGCAGGCGCTTGAACGCAGTCACCGCGGTCAGCACCAGCGCACCGGCGACGATGCCGACGACCAGGTCGGCCAGCAGCGCGACCAGCGAGCCGAGGATGCCCGCCGGCGCGACGCCTTCGACCAGGTGGTGCAGGAAGGCGATGTCGTGCACCAGGATGCCGCCGCCGACCAGGAACATCGCCGCGGTGCCGGCGACCGACAGCGCCTTCATCAGCCACGGCGCGAACAGCAGCAGCCCACGTCCCAGCAGCGCCAGCGCGCCGCCGCGCCGGCTCAGCGCCAGGCCGGCGTCGTCGAGCTTGACGATGCCGGCGACCAGCCCGTAGACGCCGGCGGTCATGGCCAGCGCGATCAGCGCCAGCACCGTCAGCCGCTGCAGGAAGGGTGCGCCGGCCACCGTGTTCAGGGTCAGCACGATGATCTCGGCGGAGAGGATGAAGTCGGTGCGGATCGCGCCCCTGATCTTGTCCTTCTCGTAGGCGACCGGGTCGATCTTCTCGTCGGCCAGCGCCTGCCGGTGCTGGGCGTGGTGCGCGGCGTCCTCCTCCTTCGAGTGCAGGAAGCGGTGCGCGAGCTTCTCCACGCCCTCGAAGCACAGGTAGGCGCCGGCGACCATCATCAGCGGCACGATCGCCCACGGCAGCCAGGTGCCCACCGCCAGCGCGGCGGGCACCAGGATCAGCTTGTTCAGCAGCGAGCCCTTGGCCACCGCCCACACCACCGGCAGCTCGCGCCTGGCGCTGACCCCGGTGACCTGCTGGGCGTTGAGGGCGAGGTCGTCGCCGAGCACGCCGGCGCTCTTCTTGGCCGCGACCTTGGTCAGCAGCGCGACGTCGTCCAGCAGCGCGGCGATGTCGTCGAGCAGGGTGAACAGGCTGGCGCCGGCCATGCGGGATCCGTGAAGTGGGTTGGGAGGGCGATTCTCCCTCATCCGCGCGTCGCGGCCGCGTCCGCCTGCGCTCACCCCCGGATCACCGTGCGGCCGGCACGGTCGCGGGTCGGCGTGGCGCCGCGCCGGCCCGCACCGCCGCGACGCAGCGTCCCACCGTGCGCGGCCCACAGGCCGGCACCCGCGCTTGATCCGCTGCCGCGCGCACACATCACCCGACAGGCCACTCCACCGCACGGACCACGATGACCGCCTTCGACCTGACCCCGCCCACCGCCGAGCAGCGCGATGCGCTGGTCGAGGACCTGAGCCCCGAGGAGCGCCGCGTGCTGCTGCAGCACGGCACCGAGGCGCCGTTCTGCGGCATGTTCCTCGACAACAAGCGCGACGGCGTCTACACCTGCCGGCTGTGCGGCCTGCCGCTGTACCGTGCGGACGCCAAGTTCGACTCCGGCACCGGCTGGCCGAGCTTCTTCCGCCCCTTCGATCCCGCGCACGTGCGCACCGTCCGCGACACCAGCTACGGCATGGTCCGCGAGGAACTGGTCTGCGCACGCTGCGGCAGCCACCTCGGCCACGTCTTCCCCGACGGCCCGCCGCCCACCTACGAGCGCCACTGCCTGAACTCGGTGTCGCTGGGCTTCACCGGCGTCGGCGAGGCGCTGCCGGATCCGCTGCAGCGGGGAGAGGGTCGGCTGTAGAAGTTGGAGCCGGGAATCGGGAGTCGGGAATCGGGAATGGCGGGGCCGTCGCCTCCCACACCGCCACTCCACCCGCTCCCCGCTCCCCGTTCCCCGTTCCCCGTTCCCTGTTCCCGAACCCAACCCCCCATTCCCGATTCCCGCCTCACCCCCACCCATTCCCGCCTCACCACCCCACCCATGCCCGACTTCCTCAGCCCCCCCGACACCATCGTCGACGACGTCCTCGCCGCCACCGCTGGCCTGATGCCGCTGCTGCTCAGCGAGCCCGGCTGCGGGGCGCGCATCGTGCTGCAGGCCGAGCGCGACACGTCGAAGGTGGCGGTGCTGTCGGGCGGCGGCTCGGGCCACGAGCCGGCGCATGCCGGCTTCGTCGGCCGCGGCATGCTCACCGGCGCCATCGCCGGCGAGGTGTTCGCCTCGCCCGGGGTGGAGGCGGTGCTGGCGGCGATCCGCGCCTGCGCCGACGCGCCGGGCGTGCTGCTGATCATCAAGAACTACACCGGCGACCGCCTCAACTTCGGCCTCGCCGCCGAGCGCGCCCGTGCCGAGGGCATCGAGGTGGCGACGGTGCTGGTCGCCGACGACATCGCGCTGCCGGACGCGGCGCAGCCGCGCGGCCTCGCCGGTACGGTGCTGGTGCACAAGTTCGCCGGGCACCTCGCCGCCGCGGGCGTGCCGCTCGCCGAGCTCGCCGCGCGCGTGCAGGGCTTCGCCGACCGCGTGCTCTCGCTGGGCATGGCGCTGTCGAGCTGCAGCGTGCCCGGGCAGGCGCAGAGCCGGCGCTCGCCCGAGCTGGGCCTGGGCATCCACAACGAACCCGGGGCGCGCAAGGTGCAGCCGGCCGACGTCGACGAGGCGCTGGCGCTGGTGCTCGACCCGCTGCTGGCCGCGGCCGATCGCCGCTTCGGGCCCGATGCCCGGCTGGTGGTGATGCTCAACGACCTCGGCGGCTGCTCGACCCAGGAGCTCGCCGTGCTGACCCGTCGCCTGCTCGATCGCATCGGCACCGACCGCATCGCGCTGATGCCACGGCCGGCGGCGCTGATGACGTCGATGGACATGCACGGCTTCTCGCTGAGCCTGGCGCCGGCCGACGACGAGCTGCTCGCCGCGCTGCGGGCGCCGGTGGAGACGCTCGGCTGGCCGGGCGTGGTGCTGCCGCACGCACCGACGACCTTCCGGCCGGCGCTGCAGCGCAGCGGCGAGGCGCCCGGCCACGGAACGCGCGATGCCGGGCGCGGCGACGCGCTGGGACGCGTGGCGCAGGCGCTCGTCGATGCGCAGGCCGAGCTCGACGCGCTGGACGCGAAAACCGGCGACGGCGACGCCGGCTCGACCTTCGCCGCCGGTGCCCGCGCCGTGGCGGCGGCGCTGGCGGACGACGCGCTCAGCACCGGCGAGGACGCCCGCCTGGCGCGCGAGCTGGCGGCGCTGGTCGAGCACAGCATGGGCGGCTCCAGCGGCGTGCTGCTGTCGATCCTGCTCACCACCGCGGCGGCCGAACTCGAGGCCGGCGCGGCCTGGAGCGCGGCGCTCGGGGCCGGCATCGCGCGCATGCGCCACTACGGCGGCGCCGACGCCGGCGACCGCACCATGCTCGATGCACTGATCCCGGCGGCGGCCTGTCTCGCCGACGGCGGCACGCCCGCCGCGGCCGCAGGCGCCGCGCGCGAGGGCGCCGACGCCACCGCGGGCATGGAGCGCGCCGGTGCCGGACGCTCGGCCGCGGTGCCCTCCGACGCCCTGCGCGGCGTGCGCGACCCCGGCGCCGAGGCCGTGGCCCGCGCCTTCGCCGCCTTCGCAGGCAGCGACGGCGCAGTGTAGGCGCGGCTTCGGCGGGCCGGGGCTCGGGGCCAAGGACCCCTTCCTCTGCACATGAACCGCAGCGCCAGCACTGCGGCTCCCGTGGGCTGAGCTTCTGTGGGAGGGGCTTCAGCCCCGACTACCGCGCTCGTCGGGGCTGAAGCCCCTCCCACAGGAACCCGCGTCGCTCCCGGCGCCTCGCCCCGTTCCCCGTTCCCCGTTCCCCGTTCCCCGTTCCCCGTTCCCCGTTCCCCGTTCCCTGTTCCCCGTTCCCTGTTCCCTGTTCCCTGTTCCCCGTTCCCCGCTCCGAGCGCTCAGCCCTTCGCCCCTCGCACCCACTCCCAGGCCCGTCGCGGCTGAAGCCGCTCCTACGCGCGCTGGCGGACTTCATGGGCGAATCACCGTCGCGGCGCTGCAATCGTCCGCATGCACGAGCGCGACGACGACGGTATCTGGCGGCCGCTGGCGCGGCCGGTCGCCGCCATCCCCGA
This sequence comes from Coralloluteibacterium stylophorae, assembly GCF_018122625.2. GTDB lineage: Bacteria > Pseudomonadota > Gammaproteobacteria > Xanthomonadales > Xanthomonadaceae > Coralloluteibacterium > Coralloluteibacterium stylophorae. The sequence goes on from NZ_JAGQFT020000004.1 coordinate 191,118, forward strand.
CGGCAGCATCGCGGCGCTGCGGCGCCAGGCGGCGGAGTGCCGCGCCTGCGACCTGTGGGAGCACGCGACGCAGACGGTGTTCGGCGCCGGCAGCGCGAAGGCGCGGGTGGTGCTGGTCGGCGAGCAGGCGGGCGACCGCGAGGACATCGAGGGCAGACCCTTCGTCGGGCCCGCCGGCACCCTGCTGCGCGGGGTGCTCGAGGAGGTCGGCATCGACACCGCCGAGGTCTACGTCACCAACGCGGTGAAGCATTTCAGGTTCGAGCAGCGCGGCAAGGTGCGCCTGCACAAGCGCGCCAACGCCGCGCAGCAGGCCGCCTGCCGGCAGTGGCTGGCGGCCGAGCTCGACCGCATCCGCCCGCGCCAGGTGGTCTGCCTCGGCGCGCTGGCCGCGCAGAACGTGTTCGGCAACGACTTCCGCCTGACCGCACAGCGCGGGCGGTGGCAGGAGCTCGCCGGTGCGCGCGGCATGGCGACCTGGCATCCGTCGGCAGTGCTGCGCGCGCCCGGCGACCGCCGCCAGGCGCTGCACGACGACCTCCGCGCCGACCTCGCCCTCGTCGCCGAGGCCATGGCCGAAGACTGAGGCCGCGCGCGGATCAGGGCGCGGCGGTCGGGGCGGAGCCGATCCGCATCTCCAGCGTGCGCGGCGGCAGCTCGATCCGGCGCACCTCGCCCGCGTCGCCGGCCGAGCGCGCCAGGCGCACGCCGTAGCGGCCACCGGGGATATGCCAGCGGCGCGCGTCCGGGTCGTAGTCGGCGAGCGCGTGCGGCGAGAGCCGGACCGCCACCTCGCGGCGTTCGCCCGGGTCCAGCTCGATCCGCTGCCAACCGGCGAGCCGGACCGGCGTCGGGTGGCCCGCGGGGAGCTCCAGGTAGAGCTGCGGCACGTCGGCGCCGCGCCGCGCGCCGGTGTTGGCGACGCTGAAGTAGGCCCAGACCTCGGGGCCCAGCACCCGCACGCGGAAGTCGTCGTAGGCGAACGTCGTGTAGGACAGGCCGTGGCCGAACGGATACAGCGGTTCGAGACCGCGCGCCGCGAACCAGCGGTAGCCGACGTTGGCGCCTTCGATCGTGTAGTCGATGGCGTCGCCCGGCGGCTGCGGCGGATCGAAGCCGAGGCCGGGCAGGGCCGGCCGCGGCAGCTGCTCGAGGCCGGTGGGCCAGGTCACCGGCAGCCGGCCGGACGGGTTCACCTCGCCCAGCAGCACGCGGGCGATCGCCTCGCCGCCGCGGATGCCGGGGTACCAGGCCTCCAGCACCGCGCCGACGTCCTCGCGCCACGGCATGGGCACCGGGCCATTGGTCTCCAGCACCACCGCCGTGCGCGGGTTGGCCTCCGCCACCGCGGCGATCAATGCGTCCTGGCCCTGCGGCAGGTCCATGTCCGGCAGGTCGACCGACTCCGCCGACCATTGCGTGGCGAACACCACGACTGCGTCGACCTCGCCGGCCGCGCGCGAGGCATCGCGCAGGTCGCGGCCGTCGACGAAGCGCACCTCGGCCTGCGGCAGCAGGGCCCGCAGCGCCGCCAGCGGCGACGACGGGTGGAACACCACCGGCCCCGGCCAGGTCGTCGGCGCGATGCCCTCGACCGCATTGCCACCGCGGCCGAGCACCGCGGACGAACCGCCGCCGGCGATCACGCCGCGGTCGGCATGGCCGCCGACCACCAGCACGCGACGGACGTCCTTCGCCAGCGGCAGCAGGCCGTCCGGGTTGTGCAGCAGCACGATGCCGGCCTCGGCGGTGCGCTGGACGACGGCTTCGTCGGCGGCGACGTCGATCGGCGCGATCCGCGGCGGATGGTCGAACGCGCCGGTGGCGATCAGCCCGCGCAGGACGCGCGTGGCCATGTCGTCCAGCCGCGCCGGCGCGACCGTGCCGGCGGCGATGGCCTCCCGCAGCGGGCGGTCGAACCAGACCTCCTTGTCGAACACCTCGCCCGCCGACTGCTGGTCGAGGCCCGCGTTCGCCGCCTGCGCCGCGGAATGCGCACCGCCCCAGTCCGACAGCACCCAGCCGCCGAAGCCCCAGTCGCGTTTCAGCACGCGGTCGAGCAGCTCGGCGTGCTCGCCGGCATAGGTGCCGTTGATGCGGTTGTAGGCGCTCATCACCGCGCCCGGCTCCTCGACCTCCATCGCCACGCGGAAGGCGAGCAGATCGGACTCGTGCATCGCGCGCGCGCCGATGTCGGCGCTGTGCGTGTTGCGCCCGGTCTCCATGTCGTTCATCGCGAAGTGCTTGAGCGTGGAGACCACGTGCTGGTCCTGGATGCCACGCACCGAGGCACCGACCAGGGTTCCGGCCAGCAACGGGTCCTCGCCGGCGTACTCGAAGTTGCGCCCGTTGCGCGGGTCGCGCTGCAGGTTGAGGCTGCCGGCGAGCAGCACGTTGAAGCCCTTGCGCCAGGCCTGCCGGCCCATGGTCGCACCGCCCGCCCAGGCGATCTCGGGGCTCCAGGTCGAGGCGGTCATCGGCCCCGACGGCATCGGCGTGGCGTAGTCGCCCGGCCGGATGTTCGCCGGGTTGGTGACGCCGAGGCCGGCATCGGCGAGCTGCAGCGCGGGAATGCCCAGCCGCGCGATCGCCGGCGTGTAGCCGGCCGAACCCAACGCGCCCTCCGGCCGCGGGCCGCCGTCGACGCCGAGCCCGAAGTCGCTGCGGATGAGGCGGAACTTCTCGTCCGCGGTCATCGCCGCGACCAGCGCCCGCGCGCGGGCGTCCGGCGTGAGCGCGCGCTGTTCCCACGCCCGCGCGGTCTGCGGCAGCGGCCGCGGGACGAGCGTCGCCAGCAGGCCGAAGTGGTCCGACGGCCACGTGCCCTGCCGGTCCGGCGCATCCAGCACGATGCGCGCCTCGCGCACGTCGAAGGCGTCGCGCTGCGCGAACACGTGGTCGATGCGCTTCTGCCTGCGTGCGTCGAAGAAGGCGGGGTTGAGCGTGGTGCGGGCCAGGTCCCCTCCTTCGTGGAGACTGGCGTAGGCCTCGACGAAGTCCGCGCGCAGCGGCGCGAACACGGCCGCCTCCGAGGGCGCATTGAAGTCGCCCATCAGCACCAGCGGCACGCCGTCGGCGGTCTCCTCCAGCCAGGCCAGGAGGTCGCCGAGCTGCTCGGCGCGGATCGCGCCGCCCTCGGGCGTGTGATGCAGGTGGGTGACCACCATGGCGTAGCGCCGTGCGCCGACGGCGATGTCGACACGACCGGCGACGCGGCCGTCCTGCAGCGGCGGCAGCGCGCGCGAGGCCGCGTGCAGCACCGGATCGCGGGTCAGCAGCGCATTGCCGTAGCGCTTGGGCGCGCCGGCCGGATCGACGCTGAAGAAATGCGCCTCATAGCCCAGCGCCTCGGCCAGATCCTCGGCCTGGTTGCGCAGGCCTTCGTGCTGCAGGACCTCCTGCAGGGCGACGACGTCCGGATCGAGCGCGCGGATACCGTCGACGATGCGCGCGCGCCGCGCCGGCCAGTCGGCCTTGTCGTGGTAGATGTTGAGCGTCAGCACGCGCAGCGGCGCGGCGGCGGAGCGCGGCGACATGGGCAGCAGGCTCAGGGCAAGAGCCAGGAGCGCAAGGCGGCGCAGGGCGCGGGATCCGGTGGCATGGGTCACGGGCGGCTCGGAAGCTATCGGGAACCGCGCATGCTATCGGGCGCGGCCGATTTCACGCGATCCCGGCGGCGGCGATCGAGACTTGCCACCGGCACGACCGGATCCGAACGCCATGACGCCCCTGGACAAGCCGCTGCGCCGCGAGATCGAGATCGACGGTGCGCCCTACACGTTGACGCTCACGCCGCAGGGTCTTCGCCTGGTGGCCAAGGGCCGGCGCAAGGGCATCGAACTCGCGTGGACCGACCTCGTCAACGGCGACGCGGCGCTCAGCGCGGCGCTGAACGCGTCGCTGCAGAAGGCCTGAACGACGTCGAGGCGGGATGCCAGCCCGGCGGTGTCGCCCCGTCCTCGAGCAGCTCGAAGCCTTCCCACACGAAGCCCGGCGCGACCGTGCAGGTGCACAGCGCGTGCGAGCCGAGCGGGCGCGCCGTCTGCCAGTGCCCGGCCGGCACCGTGTGCACGGCCGCCGCGTCGGGTGCGCCCAGCACCATGCGCGTCGCCTGCCCGGAGACCGGATCGAACACCTCCAGTGCCAGCGCATCGCCCGCCCGCCACTGCCAGGTTTCGTCGGCATCCACGCGGTGCCAGCGGCTGCGCTCGCCGGCGGCGAGGAGGAACTGCACCACGGTCTGCGCCGGTCGCCTGCGACCGTTGTGCACCACCTCCTCGGCCGCGGCGTGGATGCGGCGGTAGTGACCGCCCTCCGGATGCGGCTCGAGCCCGAGCGCATCCACCAGCGCGCGCACCTCCGGCTGCATCGCGGCGCGACGCTCAGGCCGTCCCGGAGTCGATCTCGGCGATCAGCCGCACCAGTTCGTCGAGCGTGTCGACCTGCTGCAGCATGGCCTCGCCGCGCTCACCGAGCCCGCCGAACTCGCTGCGCAGGGTGTCGCAGATCTGCCGCGCGCTCTCGAGCAGGCGCGCCTTGCGCTCGCTGACGTCCTGGATGTCGTTGAAGAACGGATCGCTCATCGAAGAACCTCGCATGTGTCGTTCGTGGAAGAAGCCGGTCGCCCGGCGCCGCGCATGGTCGGCCGCTGCGCAGCATGTCCGCGTGAGCGCCGGCACCCGCGCCGGGCCACGAAAGGGAGCGCCGCCGCACAGTTCCTCCCCCCGCGCTTGCCGCGTGCCGCAAAGCGATGGAACCATCGGACGCCCGCCATGGAACGCACGTGCAGGCCATGAGGATGCAGGATCTTCCCGAAGACGAGGATGCGCGGCTGCGCCTGCTCAGGGCGCTGGACCTGCTCGATTCGCCGCCGGAGCCGGTGTTCGACCGCATCACCCGCCTGGTCGCGCGCTCGCTCGGGGTGCCGATCGCGCTGGTCTCGCTGATCGACGCACGGCGGCAGTGGTTCAAGTCGCGCTACGGCCTGGCGCTGAGCGAGACGCCGCGCGAGTATTCCTTCTGCGCCCGCACGATCATGCAGCGCGAACCGCTGGTGATCGCCGACGCCAGCACCGACGAGCGCTTCGAGGACAACCCGCTGGTCACCGGCGGGCCGCGCATCCGCTTCTACGCCGGGGTGGCGGTGCGCAGTGCGGAGGGCGTGGCGCTGGGGTCGCTGTGCGCGATCGACGACCGCCCGCGGGAACTCGACGACGACGACCTGCGCACCCTGACCGACCTCGCCGACATCGTCAGCCGCGAGATGCAGGTGCGCGAGGCGCTGCTGGGCCGTCGCCCCGCGCAGGACTGAGCGCCGCGCTCGCCCGCTCGTCACGGGCCACAGGCATCGCGATCACGTGCGCTCAACCGGGCGCCGCCGAGAGTGCCGCGATCCCGACGCACCCGCGGTCCATCGATGAGCCCTGTCCACCGTCGCCCTTCCGCAGGTATCCGCCTGCATCGGATCCGCACATGAGCGCATGCCCCGACGCGTGGCACGGCCGCGCCGCGATGCCGGCCGATGCGGCCGCCCTGCCGCCGACCGGCACGGAACCGCTCGAGGCGACGGCACTGGCGCAGGCCCTGCGCGCGCTGCAGGCCGCGGGCTTCGACCACATTCCCCTGCCGGGCGGCGGCGACACCCTCGGGCGCTGGCGCGTGCTTGCATCGGTGGCGGCGCGCGACCTGGCCCTGGTGAAGCTGTACGAGGCCCACGTCGACGCGCTGGCGATCCTGCACGAGCTCGGGCATCCGGCGCCGCCGCGCGCGCTGCTCGGCGTGTGGGCGGCCGAGCCGCCGGATGCGGTGGTCGAGGCGACGCCACTCGACGCGGCGGGCGGGCTCGTCCTCGACGGTCGCAAGGCCTGGTGCTCGGGTGGCCGCATCCTCAGCCATGCGCTGGTGACGGTGCAGGGCCCGGCCGGCGAGCGCTGGCTGGCGCTGGTCGCCCTCGACCAGCCGGGAGTCGCCGTCACCGACGCCGGCTGGCACGCGGTCGGCATGGCCCGCGTGGCCAGTGGCGACGTGACGTTCGACCGCGTCCGCGCCACGCGGGTCGGCGGCGACCGCGCCTACCTCGACCGGGCCGGGTTCTGGCACGGCGCCATCGGCGTGGCCGCGTGCTGGCATGGTGCCGCCTGCGCCGTCGCGCAGGGCCTGCGCCGCAGCGGCCGGCTCAAGCACGATGCGCATGCGCAGGCGCACCTGGGCGCGGTCGACGCGGCGCTCTCCGGCGCACGCGCGCTGCTGGTCGAGGCCGCACGACACATCGACGAGGCGCCGCGCGCGGATGCGCGGGTCCTTGCGCTGCGGGTCCGCGCCGCCGTGGAGCGCGCGGCCGCCGAGACCCTGGACCGCGTCGGCCGCGCGCTCGGCGCGGCGCCGCTGTGCCGCGATGCCGCGCACGCCGCCCGCTGCGCCGACCTCACCACCTTCCTGCGCCAGAGCCATGCCGAGCGCGACCTCGCCGCCCTCGGTGCGGGCATCGCGGCGGAAGGCGGGGACTGGCTGCCATGAGCGCGCAGCGCCTGATCGTCGGCAGCGGCACCAGTGAGGACGCCTGGAGCGGGGACGGCTGGCTGCACGGCCTGCCGCGGGCCGACCTCGACCGGCTTCTCCCGCGCGGCCACCGCATCGTGGTGGTCGCGCCGCACCCCGACGACGAGGTGCTCGGCATCGGCGGCACCCTCGCCATGCTCTGCGCGGGCGCGGCGCGCGAGATCCTCACCGTCGCCGTCACCGACGGCGAGGCCAGCCATTCCGGCGCCGGCGCGTGGACCCGCGAGCGCCTGCGCGCGGCGCGGCCGCTGGAGACCGAATCCGCCCTGGCCGCGCTCGGTGTACCGGTGCAGGTGTCGAGGCTGGGCGTGGCCGACGGCGGCATCGCCGCGGCCGAGATGGAGCTCGGCGAGCGGCTCGCCACGCTGCTGCGGCCCGGCGACCGCGTCCTCACCACCTGGATGCTGGACGGCCATCCCGACCACGAGGCCACCGCGCGCGCCGCGCGCCGCGCCGCCGGCCATGCGGGTGCGACGACGCTGGAATTCCCGGTCTGGGGCTGGCACTGGAGCCGGCCCGGCGACGGCGGGCTCGATGCCATGCGCGCGCTGCGCATCGAGGTCGAGCCGGCCGCCCTGGCGCGCAAGCGCGCGGCGCTGGCGGCCTTCCGCAGCCAGATCGAGCCGGACCCGCTCAGCGGCGAGGGCCCGATCCTGCCGCCGACGGCGCTGGCGCGCTTCCTGCGGCCGTTCGAGGTGCTGCTGACATGAGCGCGCAGGTCGATTTCGATGCGCTCTACGCCGCCGAAGACCCCTGGGGCTACCGCACGCGCTGGTACGAGGCGCGCAAGCGCGCGCTGACCCTGGCGGCGCTGGACCGGCCGCGCTTCGCCCGCGCCTGCGAGCTCGGCTGCTCGATCGGCGAGCTGGCGGCGGAGCTCGCGCCGCGCTGCACGCGCCTGCTCGCCACCGATGCGCATCCGCAGGCGGTCGCGCGCGCGCGCCGGCGCCTGCAGGGCCGGGACGGCGTCGAGGTGCTCGAGATGCGCCATCCGGAGCGGCTTCCGGACGGGCGTTTCGACCTGGTGGTGGTCAGCGAGATCGGCTACTACCTGGACGCGGGGGCACTCGACCGCCTCGCCGCCGGACTGCGCGAGCGGCTCGCCGACGACGCCCTGGTGCTCGCCTGCCACTGGCGGCCGCCCATCGACGGCTGCAGCCTCGACGGCGACCAGGTGCACGCGCGCCTGGATGCGGGCCTGCACCTGTCCTCGTCCTTCCTCTACGTCGACCACGACCTGCGCCTCCAGGGCTGGAGCGTGCGCAGGGACTCCGTCGCGCGGCGCGAGGGGCTGCGGTGATCGGCGTGATCGTGCCGGTCCACGACGAGGAGCGCCTGCTCGCCGCCTGCCTCAGGAGCATCCGCCGCGCCGCGCGCGACCGTCGCCTGCACGACGAGGAGGTGGTGGCGGTGGTGGCGCTGGATGCCTGCAGCGACGGCAGTGCCGCCGTCGCCGCGGCACACGGCGTCGACGTGGTCGCGCTCGATGCGCGCTGCGTCGGCGCCGCCCGCGCCGCCGCCGCGCGACGTGCCCTCGAACTCGGCGCGCGCTGGATCGCCTCGACCGACGCCGACTCGCGCGTTCCCGCCGACTGGCTCGCCGCCCAGCTCGCGCACGCGGCCGATGTCGTGTGCGGCACCGTGCGCATCGAGGACTGGCGCGAACACGGTGACCTCGTGCGCCTGCGCTACGAGCGCGGCTACCGCGCCGCCGACGGACATCGCCACGTGCACGGCGCCAATCTCGGCATCGCCGCCGACCGCTACCTCGCCTGCGGCGGCTTCGGCCCGTTGCGCTGCGGCGAGGACCAGGACCTGGTCGACCGGCTGCAGCACGACGGCGCACGCATCGTCTGGACGGCCTCGCCCTGCGTGGTGACCAGTGCGCGCCGGGATCCGCGCGCGCGCGGCGGCTTCGGCGACTTCCTGCAGGACCTTGCCGGCGTTCCCGCCTGATCACGCCGCTCCGCGACCGGCATCGATTGTTTCGATCGTCCGCGCCGGATCCATGGGCGCCCGCGCGGCGTCCCGCGATCGTGCCCGGGGCACGACCCCGGCCCTGGCGGCTGCTGCGGCGCGGCTTGCGGGCTGTGGACGGCCACCGCGCGACGGCCGGCCCCGCGCCCGCCGCGCTTTCGCACCGCCGCGACACGTTGCAGCAACGGCGCCGAAGACGCAGGCGCGGCGGCCGTCGTCCGATTACCTCCTGAACCTTGCACGCGGACGCGACCCGGCCTTGCCGAAGGTCGTCCTCCCCCAGGTGCAGTTCCCAGGAGTCGTTGTCATGTTCCATCACAACAAGCGTCTGCAGTACACCGTCCGCGTCAGCGAGAGCAATCCCGGCCTCGCCAACCTGCTGCTCGAACAGTTCGGCGGGCCGCAGGGAGAACTCGCCGCAGCCATGCGCTACTTCACCCAGGCGCTCGGCGAGGTCGACCCGGGCCGCAAGGACATGCTGCTCGACATCGCCACCGAGGAGCTCAGCCATCTCGAGGTGATCGGCACCCTCGTGGCCATGCTCAACAAGGGCGCCAAGGGCAAGCTCGCCGAAGGCGTCGACGAGGCCGCCGAGGCCTATCGCACGCTGCAGGGCGCCGGCAACGACAGCCACGTCACCCAGGTGCTCTACGGCGGCGGGCCCGCGCTCACCAATTCCGGCGGCCAGCTCTGGACCGCGGGCTACGTCGACAGCATCGGCGACCCGACCGCCGACCTGCGCTCCAACATCGCGGCCGAGGCCCGCGCCAAGATCGTCTACGAGCGCCTGATCAACGTCACCACCGATCCCGGCGTGGCCGACGCGCTGGCGTTCCTGATGACCCGCGAGGTCGCGCACCAGCGCTCGTTCGAGCGCGCGCTGTACTCGATGGACGACAACTTCCCGGTCGGCAAGCTCGCGCCGGTCCCCGAATACGCGGACCTCTACATCAACACCTCGCAGGGCGAGGGCGACATGCGCGGTTCCTGGAACCAGGGCGAACCCTGGACCTACGTCGACGACCGCGAGAAGCAGAGCAACGTCGACGGTGGCGGCGGCTCGGCCACGGTCGAGCTGAAGTCCGACGAGGTCAAGGCGGTCGAGGCCCTGTCCAGCCGCCTCGCCTCCGATCCGCAGGCGATGCCGCTGACCGGCATCGATCTCGGCGTCGGCAAGCCCAAGACCGCCGGCGGCAAGTGACCCCACCCATCCACCAAGGAGACCGCACGATGGCAAGCAAGGCCGAGGAACGCCTGATGGACTGGCTGCGCGATGCGCACGCGATGGAGGCGCAGGCGGAGACGATGCTCAAGGCGCAGTCGGAACGCATCAAGCACTACCCGGAGCTGGAGACCCGCGTCGCCGAGCACCTCAAGGAAACCCAGGCGCAGGCGAAGCTGATCGAGGAATGCATCACCCGTCGCGGCGGCAGCGTGCCCAGCATGAAGGACGCGGCGGGGCGGATGATGGCGACCTTCCAGGGCCTGGGCGGCGCGATGATGAGCGACGAGGTGGTCAAGGGGGTGGCGATCAGCTACACCTTCGAGCACATGGAGTGCGCCACCTACCGCACCCTCATCGCCGCCGCGGACGTGGTCGGCGATCAGGAGACCAAGGCCGTGTGCGAGCGCATCCTGCCCGAGGAGGAAGCGATGGCGCGCTGGCTGCAGGACCACCAGGCCTCGCTGGTGCGGGCCTTCCTGTCGCGCGACGAGGCGCCGGACACCACCTCCAAACGCTGAGGAGAACGGGCATGGGGGCGGCTGCATCCGACGCGGCCGCCCGCATGCACGCGCCCGTGGCGACCGCGACGGCAGGCCTTCGCGGGCCGGTGACGGTGGCGCTGTCACGGTCCCGTCCCCGATCCCTGCAGCGACGAGGACGAACGGCATGGCCCAGTTCGCGAAGAACGTCTACACCGACGCCGCGACCATCGAGAAGATCGAGACCTGGATCCGCGAGCTTCCGCAGAGCGCGCGCGTCGAAGTGACGCTCGCCGACGGCAGCAGCCATGTCGGCACGGTCGCCGCGCGGCCGATGATCCAGGTGTTCAAGAACGTGGACGGCGACGAGGGCAGCAATGCCGTGGTGCGGCTGGAGGACCCGATGGACAGCCACAACGACGCCTTCCTGTGGCTGGACGAGATCGTCCGCATCGACCGCGTCCTGCCCGGCCCGCTGGATCCGGGCGCAAGCCGCAGCGCCTGAGGCGCAAACCTCGGCGGGGCGCCCGCCGTCGCCGACGGGCGCCCCGCGGAGGCATCAGTTCGTGCGCGTGGGCTCGGTCCGGTGCGCCTGCGAGGGCTCGGAGCCTGCGAGGTCCTTGGCGTGGCGCTCGTGCTGCTGCAGCGTCGGCAGCGCCTTGCGCGCAAGGTCGCGGATGCCCTGCGAATGGGCGTCGTCCCCGGCGGTCTTCTGGAACAGCGCGACCGCCTTCTCGTGCTCCTCGACCATGCTGTCGGCGAAGGTGGTATCGAAGGCGTCGCCCTCGAGCTCGCGCAGCGGCGCGAGCACGCGCGTGTCGGCCTCCACCGCCGGCGGCGGTCCGGCGACCTTCTTCATGTCCTCGCCGAGCTTGCGGTGGTCGGTGAGCATCTTCTGCGCGAACTGGCGCACCTCGTCGCTCTGCGCGCTGTCGAGCGCGAGTTCGGAGGCGGCGATCTCGGTCTTGTTCGACCTGGTCGCCTTCATCACGAAGTCGCGGTCGGCGGCAGTGAGGTCGGCGCGCGCGCCGGCGGCGGGCGCGTCCGCGCGGGCGGCAGGGGCATCCTGTGCAAGGACGGCCGGTGCGGTGCAGGCGGCGGCGATGGCGCAGGCAAGGGTGAGCACTCGTGCGTTCATGGCGCTGGATTCCAGGATCAGGGCGGGGAGCGCGGCGACGGACGCCGCGGCTTCCGCATCCGCCCCGCCGTCGGACGGGGCGTGCGGAAGGGCACCTGGATAGCGCGCATCCGGTTGCAGCAGGGTGAGCCCTGCGACTGCGCGGGGTGAGGGCGCGACGCGACCGCCGCGGTCAGGCGGCCACCGGCTCCGGCCTGCGTCCGCGCAACCGGGCCCACAGCCGGCGCACCCCCCCGGCCAGGGGGCTGCCGGCGTGCGGATCGTGGTAGTGGAACACCGCCGTCGCGCGGACCGCGTCCGGCGGGCAGGGCAGGTTCGTGTGCACCGAGCGGTAGCCCCAGAACAGGTAGAGGTTGCCGGGCTGCATCCGCACGTGCACGAAGCTGTCGCCGCGCCCCAGCGCGCGGCGCGCCAGGCGCCGCTGGGTGAGGCCATTGTCCAGCAGCAGCTTGTCCCAGGCATTGCCGAGGTAGGTGCGCCGCAGGGGACGCCGGTTCGGCAGCATGATCAGGTCGCCCTGCTGCGCTCCCTCCGGGATGCGCACCGGCAGCACCAGGGTCAGCACGAAGGAGTCGTAGTGGAAGATCATCGACTCGCGCTGCCCGCCGGCGCCGGTGAGGCAGCGCATGACCTGGTGGAACCCGCCCTCGGTGGCACGGCGCCCGGTGCCCGCGGCGACCAGGCGCCGGCAGAGCCCGACCAGCTCGGACGAATGCCCCCACTGCTGCAGCAGCGAGCCCGAGAGCGCCTGGGTTCCGGTCAGGGCCACGTAATCGTTGCCGGCGGCGACCACCGTCGCGTCGGCATAGGCCTGCAGCTCGGCGACCTGGGCGCGGTCGACCCAGTCCGGCAGCACGGCGAACCCGCGCTCGTCCATCTCGGCGACGATCGTGGACACCTCCGCATCGGTGAACTGGGTGCGCGGCATGATCCATCCCTTCGTTGCGCACGCGCGGCAGGACTGGGCGTGCGGCGATGGATCCAGGCGGCGGTTTCGGATGCGCCGGACCCCCGGGACCGCGCTTGCCTGCACGGCCTTCGAACCCGTCTGCGCCTGCTGCGGCGCGACGCCTCGAATCGTGCGCTGCGTCACACAACCGCAGCAAGCACCGTTCGTCGGCGCCGCGCATCGCGCCGCTGCTGCGCGTCCGCCGGCCGGCGGCGTTCCCGCAGCGCAGCAGCCGGCCCGCGCCTGCGTCGGCTGCGACACCGCGTCGCAGGCGGGCGCCGCGTCGCACGCGCTAGACTCGCGCGCCCCGTGCTCCATCGGCAGACACGCCATGCCCTCCATCGTCCGTCCCGTGCTGTTCCTTGCCGGCCTCGCCTGCGCCACGGCGGCGCTCGCGGAGCAGGGCGACCACGTCGAAGTCAGCGCACCCTGGATCCGCGCCCTGCCCGGCACCCTGCCGGCGGGCGGCTACATGACGCTCGCCAACGCGGGCGACGAGCCCGTCACCCTGACCGGCGTCGACAGCCCCGCGTTCGGCCACGCCATGCTCCATCGCAGCAGCGTCGCCGGCGGCCAGGGCCGGATGGAGCATGTCGGCGAGCTCGAGATCCCTGCGCACGACGCGGTGGCGCTCGCGCCGGGCGGCTACCACCTGATGCTGATGCACGCGACCTCGCCGCTGCGGATCGGCTCCACGGTGCCGCTCACCCTGCACTTCGCCGACGGCAGCACGCGCGCGGTCGAGGCGACGGTGCGCCCGGCCAACGCCCAGGGCATCGACGACTGAGCCCGCGGCTCAGGCCGCCGGAAGCGGCCGCGCCAGGCGCGGGTCGCGCAGGCGCGCGGTGCGCGACAGCCGCATCCACTGGCGGAAGGCCAGCAGCGCCCCGGCGACCTCGACGAAGGCCGCCGGCACCCACATGATCGCCCCGCCGAGCTGCTGCCCGGTGATGACGTCGATGGTCAGCGCGCGGCCGCAGATCTCGAAGATCGGGTAGAGGTCGTAGCTGGTGAAGGTGACGATCGCGCCGGCGACGATCTGCGGGCTCATGGTGAAGGCCGGCGAAAGTACGCGCAGGCCGGGGCGCATGCGGCCGGGAGGCGCCGGGCGGTGGTCGAGCACCATCCACCAGTAGACCAGGCCGCTGACCATCATCGACCAGTTCATCAGCCGGTACAGGCGCCAGTCGATCATCGCCAGGGTCTGCATGTGCGGGATCAGCCACAGCAGGATCAGGCCGACGAAGACCATCGACACCACCGCCGGATGCAGCAGCACCGCGGTGGCCGCGCGCCAGCTGCGCGATCGCTGCAGGGCGCGCAGGCGCACGCGCCAGGCCAGCGGCAGACCGCGGCGCATCACGCTGCCGGGGTAGGACGCCATGATCAGCAGCGGGGCCAGGTGGTGCAGCAGCACCTGCTGGATGCGGTGGATGAAGAACTCGTGCTCGGCGTAGTAGTCGAAGTAGGTGTGCAGCGAGCCGTAGGTCAGCAGCATGCCGGTCCAGAACGTCAGCTGCCGCGCGAACGACACCCGCATCCGCGCCACCCCGCGCAGGTACAGCGCGGCCGCGGCGCCGAAGCAGGCGAGGAAGGTCCAGGAGAACTCCCAGGGCACCAGCCAGGTCGTCAGCATCGGCGGCTCCCGGCGTGTGCGCTCATGCCGGCTCCTCGCCGATCAGCAGGCGCAGGTCGTGGAGGATGTCCTCGCGCGGCGCGGTCGGCACCGCGATCAGGCGCGGCCGGCCCGCGCGGTCGAACAGGAAGATCGATGCACTGTGGCTGACCTCGTAGCCGCCGGCCTCCGGCCGCGCCGGCCCCGGATCGCGCGAGAACGCGGTGCGGTAGCGCTTGGCCAGCGCCTCGGTGGCGCGTGCGCTGCCGGTCAGGCCGACCGCGCGCGGGTCGAAGGCCTCGACGTAGGCGCGCATGGTGTCGGGATCGTCGCGCGCCGGGTCGACGCTCACGAACAGGATCCGCGCGGCCTCGGCGTCCGCGCCCAGCTCGCGCATGATCCCGTGCAGCTGGGCGAGGGTCAGCGGGCACACGTCGGGGCAGTGCGTGTAGCCGAAGTACAGCAGCACCACCTTGCCGCGGAAGTCCTCGCCGCCGACCTCGCGGCCGGTGTGGTCCACCATCTCGAACTGCAGCCGCGGCATGTGCCCGGTGATCGGGAACAGCCTCACCGGCAGCGTCTCGCGGGCGCAGCCGGCGACGAGCAGGGACGCCAGGAAGGCGCCGCACAGGGCGCGCCAGGCACGGGCGACGCGGGATTGGAGGACGGTGACAGGCACGGGCGACGGGCACACGCAGCGGCCGGCGGCGCCGAAGGCGCGGCGGCGGACGGAAGCCCGCTAGTGTAGGCGCCCTCCGCCGGGGCCGCGAGCGGCGGCCTGAACGCGAGGCCGCCTCGCGTGCCGCCGCGGCGCTAGCATGGCGCGCATGTCCGCCCCGCACCTGTCCATCGCCACCGCCGCCGAGCGCCTGCGCACCGGCGGCGTCCTCGCCTATCCCACCGAAGCGGTGTGGGGCCTGGGCTGCGATCCCTTCGACCGCGACGCGGTGCTGCGCCTGCTCGCGATCAAGCGTCGCGGAGTCGAGCGCGGCGTGATCCTGGTCGCCGCCGACCTCGCCCAGGTGGCGCCGCTGCTGCGCCTGGACGCCCTGCCGGAGGCGCGCCGCGAGGCGGTGCTGGCGCGTTGGCCGGGGCCGCAGACCTGGCTGCTGCCCTGCACCGCGGCGGTGCCGGAATGGATCCGCGGCGCCCATCCCGACCTCGCCGTGCGCATCAGCGCGCACCCCGTCGTCGTCGCGCTGTGCCGCGCGGCGGGCATGCCGCTGGTCTCGACCAGCGCCAACACCACCGGCATGCCGCCGGCCTTCGCCCGCGATGCCCTCGAGCCGGCGCTGCTGGAGGCGGTCGACGGCGTGGTCGACGGCGAGACCGGTGGCCTGGCCGCGCCGACACCGATCCGCGACGCGCGCAGCGGCGTCGTGCTGCGCGCCTGACCCCCGCCGCACCGTCACCGCCGCACGACGCGGCGCGCCGGCAGACTGCCGCCATGGCCGCGACCGCCTTCCGCCTGCTCCTGTTCTCCGTCCTCGGCACGGGTGCCGCCGCCGCGCAGGACGTGACCGTGTATCGCTGCGCCGGCGAGGGCGGCCCGCCGGTGTTCCAGAACACGCCCTGCGCCGACGGCGCCGAACAGGCGCGCACCGACTACGTCCGCCCGACCGATCCGCCCGTGCCGCCGCCCGCAGACCTCGCGCCGGCGCCGCGAACGCTGGTGGTGGAGACCCGGGCGCCGGCCGCGCCCGCGCCGCAGCGCCCGGAGCCGCTGTTCGAATGCGTGCGCGAGAACGGCGAGACCTATCTCAGCCGCAGCGGCATCGGCGCGCGCCGCTGGGTTCCGCTGTGGGCATTGGGTGCATATCCGCGGCCCGCGGATGCGCCGGCGCGCGCAGGCCAGAGCCCGCAGCCGAGCGGGGCTTCCGAATACGCGCCGGGCACCTGGGTCGAGGACGAGTGCCGCCTGCTCGACGGCGAGGAGATCTGCGCCCGCCTGCGCGACGAACTCGAGGCCCTGCGCACGCGCTTCTTCAACGCCCAGCCGTCGGAACGCGCCGACCTCGAATCGCGCGAGGACGCCATCCAGGCCGAGCTCGCCGCCAGCTGCGGCGGCTGAGCGCGCCGCTAGAAGCCGTAGGCGAGAAAACCGCCGTCCACCGCCAGGACCTGCCCGGTGACGTAGGAGGAGGCGGGCAGGCACAGGAAGGCGATCGCGCTGGCCACCTCGTCCGGCTCGCCGATCCGCGCCAGCGGCGTGCGCGCCAGCACCTCGTCGAGGTAGTCCGGATCGGCCAGCGCCGCGTCGGTGCGGCGGGTGCGGATGTACCACGGCGCCACCGCGTTGACGCGGATGCCGTCGCCACCCCATTCGCAGGCCAGGTTGCGGGTGAGCTGGTGCAGCGCGGCCTTGGTCATGCCGTAGGGCGCGCCGGTGCGCACGTGGGTGGCGCCCGAGACCGAGCCCACGTTCACCACTGCCGGCGCCGCGCTGCGCTCGAGCAGCGGATGCGCGAAGCGGCAGAGCTCGAAGGCGCTGAACAGGTTGGTCTCGAACACTCTCCGCCATTCGTCCTCGGCATAGTCGACCGCCGCGCGCACGAGGTTGTCGCCGACGTTGTTGACCAGCACGTCGAGCCCGCTGTCGAGGTCTTCCAGCCAGTCGAACAGCTCGCGGCGCTGCTCGTCGTCGGCGATGTCGGCGGCGAAGGCGTGCACCACGCCGTCGGGATGCGCCTGCTCCAGCGCGTCGGCCGCGGCATCCAGCCGCGTGCGGTCGCGGCCGACCAGGATCACGTCCGCGCCGAAGCCCAGGAGCGCCGCCGCGGTGGCCGCGCCGATCCCGGCACTGGCGCCGGTCACCAGCGCCACGCGGCCGTCGAGCCGCCACTGTGCTGCCTGCATGGTCACGCCCTCCGTCGCCGTCGCACCGGCGGCTAGGATAAGCCCGCGTCCACCACGGAGAACCGCCATGCGCCGCGCCCCCGTCCTCGCGTCCGCCCTCGCCCTGGCCGCGCTGTGCGCCTGCACGCCCGCGCCCGACGAAGGCACCGACCGTCCCGTCGAGCCGCGCTCCGACACCGCACTGCGGGACGCCATGCAGGCGCCGGTCGACCGGACGCACGAGGCCGTCGATGCCGCCACCGAGGCGGCCGAAGCCCGGCGCGAAGCCGCGCTGGAGGCGGCAGGCGGCTGAAACGACGACGCCCGGCCTAGGCCGGGCGTCGTCGCGAGAGGCGGTGTCGACGCGGGCGCCGGACTACAGCGTGCAGAAGCAGTGCACCACCGCGCGGAACGGCCGCGGATCGTCGCGGTCGGCGGAGAGCCAGCCGAAGTCGCGGCGCAGCTGTTCGCCGACCGCCTGCGCGCCGAGCAGGTCGAGCGCGCCGGTGGCACGCAGCACCGCACCCACCTGGGCGTTGTCCGAGAGGTTGGTCAGGAACTGCTGGAACGGCGTGAGCGGCTTCTCGATGTACTCGATCCGGCCCTCGCCCTCGCCGAGCCTGGCGAGGCTGCGGGCCTCGGCGATCGCCGACTCGAGGCCGCCGAGTTCGTCGACCAGGCCGCGGTCCAGCGCCTGCGCACCGCTCCACACGCGTCCGCGGGCGATGCTGTCGACCTCGGCCACGGTGTGGTCGCGCGCCTCGGCGACCTTGCCGATGAAGTCGCGGTAACCCTTCTCGATGATGCTCTGGATGATCTCGCCGACCATCGGGTCCATCGGCCGGGTCGGGTCGAAGGCACCGGCGATGCGCGTGGTGGCGACGCCGTCGGACCGCGCGCCGATCCGCTCGAGCGTGTCCGGGAAGGTCATGAACAGGCCGAAGATGCCGATCGAGCCGGTGATCGTCGACGGGTCGGCGTAGATCCGGTCGGCATTCATCGAGATCCAGTAGCCGCCCGAGGCGGCGACGCCGCCCATCGAGACCACCACCGGCTTGCCGGCGGCCTTGAGCAGCTCGACCTCGTGCCGGATCTGCTCGGAGGCGAACACTTCGCCGCCAGGCGAGTCCACGCGCAGCACCACGGCCTTCACGTCCTCGTCCTCGCGCGCCTGGCGCAGCAGGGCGGAGGTCGAGTCGCCGCCGATCGTGCCGGGCGGCTGCTCGCCGCCGGAGATCGCGCCCTGGGCGACCACCACGCCGACCGCATCGCCGCCGCCGAGGCCCGCGTCGCCGTCGAGCTGGGCGAGATAGCCGCCCAGGTCGACCTGGCGGAAGGTGTGGTTGCGGGTGTCCTCGGCGCCGAGGCCGATCATCTCCTCGCGGACCTCGTCGAGCGTCTTCAGCCCATCGACCAGGCCCGCGTCCAGCGCCAGTCGGGCGGTGTCCCCGCCGACCGCGCGCAGCCGCGCCGGCAGGCCATCGATGCTGGCCTGCAGCTCGGCCGGATCGAGGCCACGCGCCTCGGCGATGTCGGCCAGGTAGCGGTTCCAGATGTCGCTCATCCAGAACAGGTCGGCTTCCTTGGCCTCCGGCGACGCCTGGTCGAGCACGTAGGGTTCGGCCGCGGACTTGTATTCGCCGACCTTGAACAGGTGCACGTCGACGCCGAGCTTGTCCTGCAGGCCTTCGCGGTAGTACAGCCGGTAGCGCGCCAGCCCCTCGAGCAGGAGCATGCCCATCGGATGCATGTAGACGGTGTCCGCCTGTGCGGTCAGGTAGTAGCCGGTCTGCTCCAGGCTGTCGGCGTAGGCGATGACCTGCTTGCCCGAGGCGCGGAACCCGCGCAGCGCCGCGCCGACCTCGCGCAGGGCCGCCATGCTCGCCGAGGACAGGCGGTCGGTGCGCAGGAAGATGCGGTCGATGCGGTCGTCGTCCCGGGCCGCCTCGATGGCGCGCAGCAGGTCGCGCAGCTGCACTTCCTGGACCTCGCTGCCGCTCATCCGCGCCAGCGCACGCGAGGCGGCGTCGGCGCTGAACTGCTCGACCAGCGCGCCTTCCGGCGCGATCACCAGCGCGGTCCGCTCGTCCAGCGGCGCGGCCTGCCGGCTGCCGACGAAGGCGCCGACGATCACCGCCAGCACCATCAGCACGACGAGGTTGAGCATCAGCAGGCTGAAGAAGCTCAGCACGCTCCAGATGCCGCCGAAGAAGCGCCGGATCGGCCCCGGGCGGGAATCGGTCATGGGAAGACTCCGGAAAGCAGACGGCAAGGATACCCGGGGCGACCGGGGGCGCCACCGCCACAGGTCATGCGGCGAATCGCGCCACCATGCGCCGGCAGCGCGCCGACATCAGTACGGCGGCGGTGCCGAGCCCGGCGATCAGGCCGCACCACAGTCCCGGTGCGCCCCAGCCCAGGCCGCGCCCGAGGAGCGCCCCCAGCGGGAGTCCGACGACCCAGTAGGCGGCCAGCGCCATCAGCATCGGCACCCGCGTGTCCTTGAGCCCGCGCAGCGTGCCGGCGGAGACCACCTGCACGCCGTCGGGGAACTGGAACGCCGCGGCGTAGAGCATCAGGGTCGAGGCCAGCGCGGCGACGGCGGCGTCGCGCGTGTACAGCGCGGCGATCAGGTCGTGGCCGAGCAGCAGCACCGTGCCCGAGCACAGCTGGGTGGCGATCACCAGCACGAAGCCGGCGCGCATCGCGCTGCGCACGCCGCCGCCGTCGCGCGCGCCGACCGCGCGGCCGACGCGCACCGTGGTCGCCTCCGCCAGGCCCATCGGCACCATGAAGCACAGCGTGGCCACGTTGATCGCGATCTGGTGGGCGGCGGTCTGCACCGCACCCAGGTGGGCGATCAGGAAGGTGGTGGCCACGAACAGGCTGCCCTCCATGAACACGGTGACGCCGATCGGCAGGCCCAGGCGCAGCAGCGCCGCGAGCGCGGTCGCCTGCGGCGGCTCCATGCGCGCCAGCAGTCCGAGGCGCGAGAAACGCTGCGCGCGCGCCAGGTACAGCGCCATGCCCGCGGCCTGCAGCCACAGCATGGTCGCGGTGGCGAAGCCCAGCCCGGCCGCGCCGAGCGCCGGCAGCCCGCCGACGCCGAACATCAGCGCCCAGCCCAACGGCGCGAGCACCACCAGACCGGCGAAGCCGAACACCATGCCCGGTGGCGTCCAGCCCAGGCCCTCGCTGGTGTAGCGCATGCACAGGTAGAGCGCGAGCGCCGGCGCGCCCCAGCGCACCCCGGCGAGGAAGGCCACCGCGCCGGGACGGATCTCGGGATCGACGCCGATCGGCGCCAGCAGCCAGGCCGCGCCCGACAGCAGCACGAACAGCGCCACGCCCAGCGCCAGCGCCAGCCACAGCGCCTGCCGGAACAGCGGCGCGATCTCGCGCTCGCGGCCGGCGCCGGCGAGCTGCGAGACCGACGGCGGCACCGCGAGCAGGGTCCCCACCAGCACCAGCAGCACGATCGACCAGAACGCGTTGCCGACGGTGACCCCGGCCTGGGTCGCGGTGCCGTGCGCGCCGGCCAGCACCGTGTCGACGAAGCCGATCAGCCCGCTGGAGACGTGGCCCAGCACGATCGGCAATGCCAGCAGCGCGGTCGTGCGCAGTTCCTGCGCGACCGGACGGGGAATGGGCGACGACATGCGAACGGCTCGCGGCGGCACGCCGCGGCGGAGATCGCGGCGGTCGCGGGCGGCCGTATTCTAGCGGTCGCGCCGGCGATGGCCGCCGTCGCGATGCCTGGGGAGGGCAACATGCAGACCGACCAAGGACCTCCGGCCGTCACCGCCGCGCCGCCGGCCACCGGCGCCGCCTGCGCCAACTGCGGCACGCCGCTGCTGGGCGAGCACTGCTACGCCTGCGGGCAGCCGGTGCGCGGCCTGGTCCGGCACTTCTCCTCGATCATCGGCGACTTCTTCGATTCGGTGTTCGAGCTCGACTCGCGGATCTTCTGCACGCTTGCGCCGCTGTTCTTCAGGCCGGGCCGCCTGAGCAGCGAGTATTTCGCGGGGCGGCGGGTGCGATACGTCAGCCCGGTGCGGCTGTACGTGTTCCTGAGCCTGGTCGCGTTCTTCGTGGCGCAGGTGAGCATGCATCTCGACGCCGAGGTGGCCGCGGGCCCGGCCGACGCGGAGATCGCGGCCGATGTCGCCGGCAGCGACGTCGGCGCCGCGCTGCGAAACGCCGCCACGGTCGAGGAGGCCGAGCGCGCGCGCGATGCCGCGCTGGCCGAGATCCGCGCGGCACGCGGGGACGCCGCTGGCGTGCCGGGCGTGGGCGCGGCACTGACGGTCGCCGAGGAGACGGTCGAGCGCAGCGCGCGCGAGCGCATCGAGGCGCTGCAGCGCGGCGCGGACGACGCGGCGCCCGACGACGACGCGTCCGACGGCGCATCCTCCACCGACGAGGGCGAACCGGTCCACTTCCGGTTCGGCGACGGGGCGAACTGGGACCCCGTGGCCAACCCGGTCGAGGTCGCGGGCGCGCCGGCCTTCTTCAACCGCTGGCTCAACCGCCAGATCGGCCGCGCGCAGGAGAACATCCCGCGCATCCGCGACAACCCCGACGCGTTCGTCGATGCCCTGGTCGGCGCGATCCCGACCACGCTGTTCGTGCTGCTGCCGGTGTTCGCGCTGATGCTGAAGGCGGCCTACCTGTTCAAGCGCCGGCTCTACATGGAACACCTGATCGTCGCGCTGCACAGCCACGCCTTCCTGTGCATGGCGCTGCTGGTGGGGGTGCTGCTGTACGACCTGAATACGTGGCTGGGACCGAAGTCCACGGCGGTGCAGGCCGTCCTCGGCCTGCTGCAGGCCGCGCTCTACCTGTGGATCCCGGTCTACCTGCTGCTGGCGCAGAAGCGCATCTACGCGCAGGGCTGGCCGATGACCCTGCTGAAGTACTTCGTCATCGGCAACCTCTACGTGATGCTGCTGAGCCTGGGACTGGTCGCCGCCAGCCTGACCAGCCTGGTCGCGATGTAGGGGGTCAGCGGCCGACGCGGGCGCGCAGGAGCGCCGCGCGCGCGTCGGGCGCGGCCTCGAGCAGCTCCCGCCGCAGCGCGGCGCGATCGGCCTCGTCCAGGCGCCGGGCCAGCACGGCCAGATCCTCGCGCGCCTCGGGCGGGAGTGCGCGCAGCATCGCGAGCGTCGGCGCCCGCTCCTCCGGCGGCACGAAGGCCACGATCGGCCGGACCGCGCCGAACCAGCGCCCGGTCTCGGGCCCAAGCCGCCAGGCGGCGCGGGCGTCGGGATCGAGCGCCTCGAACTGCGCGCGCACCGCCGCGCGCTCGGCGTCCGGCAGGGCCAGGTAGCTGCGTTCGGCCGCGGCCACCTGCGCGCGCTCGTCCTGGCCCAGCCCACGCCAGTCGGCGTAGGCACCGCGGAGCTGCGCACGCTCGTCCGGCGACAGCGCGGCGAAGGCCTCGGCGCGGACGCGGTAGGCCGCCTGCGCCTCCGGCCCCATCGCCGCCCAGACGCGGGCGTTGTCCAGCAGCCGGCTGCGGGCGTCGCCGGGCAGCGCGTCCCATCCCGCCTGCCAGGGCGCCAGCACCCCGCGGACGGCGGGATCGACGTCCGTCCAGGCCGGCGCTCCGCCCTGCGCGGCCACGCCCGCGGCGAGGCCGAGGCCACAGAGCGCGGCAAAGCAGAAGGCGTTACGGCGCATCGTCGTCCTCCGGGGCCGGGTCGGCGGCCACGGCGCCTTCCGCGGCGTACCAGGAGAAGAAGTCCAGGCGCTGCGCCAGGCGCGCGCCGTCGGGATCGGCATGCATCTCGAAGTCGGGGTCGGCCAGCAGCTCGGCCTCAGGCGTCAGCGTCCGCACCGGCGTTTCCGCCGGCAAGGCCTGCATCGCGCCCGGCGGCAACGGGGGCACGGCGGGCGGCACGAAGGTCCAGGCGAAGGCGGCCGCGACCGCCGCCAGCGCCAGCCACAGCGCCAGGCGCATGCCGGGACGCGGTGCGGCGTCGCGTTCGCGGCGGGGGGCCGGTGCCGGCTCGGGGGCGGGCGCCGGCAGCGGGCGTTCCCGCGCCACCGCCTCGCGTACCCGCGCCAGATGGTCGCGGACGTCCTGCGGCAGATCGCGCACGCGCGCCTGCAGGGCGTCGCGCAGGGCCTGCAGCTCGCCCTCCGCGTCTCCCGACGCGGCCGACCGCAGGTCCTGCAGCGCGCGCGCGAGCGCGTGCCGGTATGCCTTCTCGGACACGCCCATGGCGCGGGCGCCCTCATGCAGGGGCAGTCCCGCGACCAGCCGCAGCAGCAGGGCCGCACGCGGTCCGGGAGTGATCGCGGCCAGCGCCGCGACGGCCGGGTCGGGCGCGGCCAGGGGCGCCCCGCGCAGCTCCGGCTGGGCGATCAGCCGCGACCAGAACGCCAGCGGCCAGTCCGCCATCGCCAGCGCACCGGCGCGCGCCCGCAGCTCGACCAGGGCGGCAGCCAGCGCCGCGTGCGCGCGCGGCGCCTGCCCGCAGTGGGCTTCGGCGAAGACGTAGCCGCGACGCTCGATGCCGCGCACGAAGGCGGCGAAGGCGGCGGGCGAGACCGGGGGGAACTGGGCGACCACTAGGCCTCCCGCCTCGATCGCGTGGACCCCGCCGGGTCAGCCGGGTACTGCGGCTGGCGGGGCGGGAGGATGGACCGGGGCGGAAGGGTGTCGGACATGCGCGACTGCGAGGGGCGGCGCGCCGATTCTAGCGCCGCGCGGCGCCGCACGCGGACTTGACTGGACGCGGAAACCTGCTCTCCCAGGCGGGGCGCGGGATTCCGCGGATCGCGGTTGTACACAAGCCGGAACGAACTCCGGAAAGGCGGGCCGCGCTGCGCGTTTCACGCTGCGGAAACGCGGCATGCACAAGCAACCTGTTGAAACGCAAGGAGAAGCACGCGATGGCTAAAATTTGTCCAGATTGTGAACGAGCCCACGTCTACCCCGCCTGGGGCCGCTTTCCCCCGCTTCGTCCACATGGTTATCCACAGATCGTGTGGATAAGGATCTTTTCCATTTGGGGACGGGGAGTTGCCCGCCACTCGTGACGCAGCGGCGAGGAATCTCCGGCAACTGCGACCGTGTCGGCCCGGCCGGCGCCGGCCCGAGCGGCGACTAGACTGGACGCATGTCCGACCCGTCTCCGACGCTCCTGCGCGTCGCCCTGCCCGTTCCCCTGCCGCAGCTGTTCGACTACCTCCCGCCCGAGGGGACGCCGGCGACGCCGGACCTGGTCGGGTGCCGCGTGCGGGTTCGGTTCGGGCCGGCGGAGAAGATCGGTGTCGTGGCTGCGGTGGCGCCGGCGGATGCGGAGACGCCGTCGACCCTGCGCGAGGCGCTGCAGGTGATCGATGCCGACCCGCTGCTCGGCGGCGAGCTGCTGGCGACCCTGGACTGGATCGCGCGCTACTACCACGAGCCCCTGGGCGAGGTGCTCGCGACCGCCCTGCCGGTGGCGCTGCGCGGCGGCGAGCCGCTGCCCGACACCGCCACCTGGGGCTGGCGCCTCACCGAGGACGGCCGCCGGGCGCGGGCACGCCTGCGTGCCGGCTCGCGTCCGCGGGCGCTGGCGGACCGGATCGATGCGGACGCCGTGGCCGAAGCCGTGCTCGACGCCGGGACGCCGGGCTGGCGAGCCGCGGCCCGCGGGCTGCACCGGCGTGGCTATGCGGAGCGGGTGGCGTTCGCGACGCGTGCACCTTCGGCAGGCGGCGAGATGCCGGTGCTGCGGGACGAACAGCAGGCCGCCGCGGACGCGCTGCGCGCTTCGCTGGGCCGCTTCGCGCCGATGCTGCTCGAGGGCGTCACCGGCAGCGGCAAGACCGAGGTCTACCTCGACGCCATCGCCGCCTGCCTCGAACGCGGCACCCAGGCGCTGGTGCTGGTGCCCGAGATCGGGCTGACGCCGCAGACCCTCGCCCGCTTCCGGCGCCGCCTCGGCGTGCCGGTCGAGGTGCTGCACTCCGGGCTCGCCGACGGCGAGCGCGCCCGCGTGTGGACCGCCTGCGCCCGCGGCCAGGCGCGGGTGGTCATCGGCACGCGATCGGCGGTGTTCGTCCCGCTGCCCGAGCCTGGCCTGATCGTGGTCGACGAGGAGCACGACGCGTCCTACAAGCAGCAGGAGGGCGTCCGTTACCACGCCCGCGACATCGCCCTGGTGCGCGCGCGCGCGCTGGCGGTGCCGGTGGTGCTCGGCAGCGCCACGCCGGCGCTGGAGTCGCTGCACAACGCGCTGTCCGGCCGCTATGCGCATCACCGCCTGGGCCAGCGCGCGACCGGCGCGCGTGCGCCGGCGGTGCGCGTCATCGACGTGCGCAAGCGACGCCTCGAGGCCGGCCTGTCGGAGGAACTGCTGCAGGCTCTGCGGGCCACGCTCGAGCGCGGCGAGCAGGCGCTGGTGTTCAAGAACCGGCGCGGCTACGCGCCGGTGCTGCTCTGCCACGACTGCGGCTGGAGCGCGCAGTGCCGACGCTGCGACGCGCCCATGACCGTGCATGCGCGCGGCGGACGCCTGATCTGCCACCACTGCGGTGCGCGCGCGAGCGCGCCCAGGGCCTGCCCCGATTGCGCCAGCCTCGCCCTGCAGCCGCAGGGCGCCGGCACCGAGCGCATCGAGGACGCGCTGGCGGAGGCGTTCCCCGATGCGCTGCGCCTGCGCATCGACCGCGGCACCACCCAGCGCCGTGGCGCGCTGGAGCAGCACCTGGCCACGCTCGGCGACGGCCCCGGCATCCTGATCGGTACGCAGATGCTGGCCAAGGGCCACGACCTGCCGCGGCTGACGCTGGTCGCCGTGGTCGGGGTCGACGAAGGCCTGCACAGCGCCGACTTCCGCGCCCCCGAGCGCCTGGCGCAACTGCTGATCCAGGTCGCCGGCCGCGCCGGCCGCGCCGACCGGCCGGGCCAGGTGCTGCTGCAGACCCACCATCCCGAGCACCCGCTGCTGCATACGCTGCTGGGCGGCGGCTACCCGGCCTTCGCCGCGCTCGAACTCGCCGAGCGCGAGGCCGCGCGCCTGCCGCCCTACGCGCACATGGCCCTGCTGCGCGCCGACGCCCTCACCGACGCCGCAGTCGGCGATTTCCTCGGGGCCGCGCGCGGCATCCTTGCGCCCGATCCCGCGGGTGGCGACGCCGGCGTCGCCGTGCACGGCCCGATGCCGGCGCCGATGGCGCGGCGCGCCGGCCGCGTCCGCGGCCAGCTGCTGCTGATGGCGGCGACGCGCCCGGCCCTGCACCGCGCGCTCGGGCGCTGGATCCCGCAGCTCTACGCACTGCCCGCCGCGCGTCGGGTGCGCTGGTCGCTGGACGTCGATCCCGTCGATCTCTACTGAGCCCGCCTCGACACCCGGCGTGCCGGCGACGTGCTATCGCTGTCGGTCCGTGTCCGCTGGAAGCCATCGATGCAGCAGCAGCCACCCCGCGTCGTCGTGATCGGCGGCGGCTTCGCCGGACTCGAGGCCGTGCGCGGCCTCGCCGACGCCGCTGTCCGCGTCACCCTCGTCGACCGCGCCAACCACCACCTGTTCCAGCCCCTGCTGTACCAGGTCGCCACCGCCGGCATGGCCGCGCCCAGCATCGCCATGCCGCTGCGACGGCTGCTGCGCCGGCAACGGAATGCCGAAGTGCTGATGGCCGAGGTCGCCGGTATCGATGCGGACGCGCGGCGGGTGACGCTGGCCGGCGGCGGCAGCCTCGACTACGACCACCTCGTGGTCGCGGCCGGCGCCGCCCACGCCTATTTCGGCAACGACCACTGGGCCCGGTACGCGCCGGGACTCAAGACCCTCGACGATGCGCTGGCGATCCGCCGCCGGATCCTGCTCGCCTTCGAATGCGCCGAGCGCGAGCACGACGCCGCGGCGCGCGCGCACTGGCTGCATTTCGTGGTCATCGGCGGCGGCGCCACCGGCGTCGAGCTGGCCGGTACGTTGGCCGAGATCGCGCGGCACACGCTGGCGCACGAGTTCCGCCATTTCGACGCGGGCTCCGCCCGGGTCGTCCTCGTCGAGGCCGGCCCGCGGATCCTGGCCGGCTATCCCGAACCGCTGTCGGACGCGGCGCGCCGGCAGCTGGAGTCGCTGGGGGTCGAGGTCCGCCTGGACAGCCCGGTGACCGACGTCGACGCGCAGGGCGTGGCGCTCGGCGAGAGCGGCCGCATCGACGCGCGCACGATCCTCTGGGCCGCGGGCGTGGCCGCCTCGCCGCTCGGGAGCTGTCTGCCGGGCGGGCGCGACCGCGCCGGGCGGGTGCGGGTGGAACCCGACCTCAGCCTCCCCGGCCACCCCGAGATCTCGGTCGCCGGCGACCTCGCCACGCTCGAGCAGGACGGCGAGCCGGTGCCGGGGGTCGCTGCCGCCGCCAAGCAGATGGGCGCCCACGTCGCCCGCGCGATCCGCGCGCGGCTGGAGGGACGCGCGCCGCCACCGTTCCGCTACCGTGACTACGGCTCGATGGCGACCATCGGCCGCGGCCGCGCCATCGCGGTCATCGCCGGGCGCCGGCTGACCGGCGCGCTGGCCTGGTGGGTCTGGCTGTTCGCCCACGTCCTGTTCCTCGCGGGCTTCCGCAACCGGATCGTGGTCCTTGTGGACTGGGCCTGGGCCTACGTCAGCTGGCGCCGCAACGCGCGCATCATCCTCGGCGCCGCGCCACGCGCCGGCACCGACGAGGCCGACGCGGGATGAGCAGGCCTACAGCCGCGTCGAGGACGGCAGCCGGATCGCCCGCCCGTCGTCCAGCCGCAGCGTGCCCGGCCCCAGCTGTTCGGTGTCGGCGTCGATGGTGATGAAGTCGGCGACCACGCGGCCGCTGCCGCGCGAGCCGGCGATGTCGAACACGAAGGTGTCCTCGCCCGGCGCGGCCTCGGTCGCGTCGGCGTCCATCTCCAGCACCATGATCTCGCCGATGTGCTCGGCGACCGCGGCGTCCGCCTGCAGCGCGGCCTGGGCCTGTTCCTGGAACATCCGCATGCCCTCGGCGTAGAGCGCGTCGATGTCCAGGCCGGATCCGGTCCGCGCCTGCGCGTCCGGATAGGGACTGCCGACCTCGAGCTCGCGCCCGTCCTCGAGCGTGAGGGTGCCCTCGCCGAGCCACTCGCTGTAGGCGTCGACGGTGATGAACGGCGCGACGACGCGGCCGCGCCCGCGCTCGCCGACCAGGTCGAACACGAATACGTCCGCGCCCGGATGGGCCATGCTCGCGTCCTCGTCCATCTCGCTGGACAGGATCCGTCCGAGCTCGGCGGCGATGGCCGGATCGGCAGCCATGGCGGCCTCGGCCTGGGCGCGGAAGTCCAGCGGCGCATCGCCGTCGCTCCACGCCGCGTCGGCGTCGACCTCGCCGAGCTCGAACCGGCTGCCGTCGGTCAGCACCAGGCTGCCGCTGGCGACCCGCTCGTGATCGGCGTCGACCGTCTCGAAATCGGCGGTGACGGTGCCCGCGCCGCGGTCGCCGCGGACCTCGAAGACGAGTTCGGAGCCGGGCGCGTCGCCGGTGGCGACGAGGTCCAGCGACATGTCCTGGATGGTGCCGATCTGCTCGGCCACCGCGGGCTCGGCCTGCAGCGCCGCCTGCGCCTGCTCGCGGTAGGCACCCCAGGCCCAGGACAGCAGGCCGCCGATGGCCAGCACGACCAGCAGGCCGACCGCGAGGAGGCCGCCGAGCAGCCACCACACCAGCCGGCTGCCGCCGTTGGCGGGAGAGGCGGGAACGGGCGTGGACGACTGGACCAGGGTGCTCATGACGGGGCTCGCGGGGAAGGGATGCGAGTTTCGCATGCGCGCGCGAGCGGCGCAGGGCGGCGGTGCCCCCCGGATACGCGAAGGGCTCCCGACGAGGGAGCCCTTCCACTGCGGAAGGTGCCGCGGCTCAGGCCGCGAACAGCGCCCGCATCTTCTTCAGCGCGTTCGCCTCGATCTGGCGGATGCGCTCGGCGGAGACGCCGTACTCGTCCGCGAGTTCCTGCAGCGTCGCCTTGTTCTCGTCGTCCAGCCAGCGCCGGGCGATGATCGCGCGCGAGCGCGCATCGAGCTCGGCCAGGCCGTCGCGCAGCAGTTCGAGCTGGTTCTCCGACTCGTCCTCACGCTCGTAGGCGAGCGAGGGATCGTCCTGCTGGTCGACCAGGTAGGCCACCGGCGCCGGCGGCGCGTGGTCGTCGTCGCTGTCGCCCGCGGGCGCGTCGAAGCCGATGTCGCGGCCGGACAGGCGCGCCTCCATCTCCAGCACCTCGCGCTCCTCGACGTTGAGGTCGCGGGCCACCGCGCGGACTTCCTCGGCATTCATCCAGCCTAGGCGCTTCTTCGACTTGCGCAGGTTGAAGAACAGCTTGCGCTGCGCCTTGGTGGTGGCGACCTTGACGATGCGCCAGTTCTTCAGGATGAACTCGTGCATCTCGGCACGGATCCAGTGCACCGCGAAGCTCACCAGGCGCACGCCGACCTCGGGGTCGAAGCGCTTCACCGCCTTCATCAGGCCGATGTTGCCCTCCTGGATCAGGTCGCCCATCTGCAGGCCGTAGCCGCTGTAGCCGCGGGCCACGTGGACCACGAAGCGCAGGTGCGACATCACCAGGGTGCGCGCGGCCTCGAGGTTCTCGTGCTCGTGGTAGTCGCGCGCCAGCGCCTGCTCGTCCTCGACGCTCAGCATCGGCACGCGGTTGACCGCGGCGATGTAGGCGTCCAGCGAGCCGAGCGCGCTGGGAATGGGGAAGCTGTCTGCCACCATGCCGGTGGCGGGAAGCAGGGCAGTCTGGTTCATGGCGTCGGATCTTAGCAGTCGGTCTATGGGAGTGCTAAGGCGCGGGAAAGTTCCACACGTTTTCATCCATGGAACAGTCGCGCGTCGAAGCGTTCAGCTTCAACCGCATCTGGAACAACCGAAGTCTACGCCCACGGCCGTGGAAGGACAGTCGAACGGAACTGGAGCTTCAGTCGCGCGAAAGCAAGCCGGCGACCTCGGCCCGCGGCGGGAGCCGCCAGTCGACCGCGCCGAGGCCGCGCACCTCCAGCCAGCGGTTGGCCTTGGAGAAATGCCCGCAGCCGATGAAGCCGCGGTGCGCCGACAGCGGCGAAGGGTGAGGGGCGCGCAGGACGCAGTGCCGCGACAGGTCGACGCGCCGCGCCTTGGCCTGGGCATAGCTGCCCCAGAGCATGAACACCAGGTTCTCGCGCTCCCGCGCCAGGACCTCGACGATGTGGTCGGTGAAACCTTCCCAGCCGCGGCCCTGGTGACTGCCCGCCTGGCCGCCGCGCACCGTGAGCACCGCATTGAGCAGCAGCACCCCACGGCGCGCCCACGGCAGCAGGCAGCCGTGGTCGGGACGCGGCAGGCCGAGGTCGCGCGCGAGCTCGGCGTAGATGTTGTTGAGCGAGGGCGGCACCGGGACGCCCGGCTGCACGGAGAAGCACAGGCCATGCGCCTGGCCGGGCCCGTGATAGGGATCCTGCCCCAGGATCACTACCTTGACCGCGTCGAAGGGCGTCGCGTCCAGCGCAGCGAAGATGTCGGGAGCCGGCGGGTACACCGGCCCGCGCGCCTTCTCCTCGCGCAGCCAGGCGCCCAGTGCCTGCATGTCCTCGCGCGCGAGATAGTCCTCGAGGCGCGCCTTCCACGACGCCTCCAGCCGCACCCGGCTTCTGCTCATGCCGACTCGGCGACGCGCTGCCGGGCGAGCCGGGCCAGGCGCAGCTGGAACAGCAGCTTGGTGATGAGCAGGCGCTCCTCGATCGGCTTCTGCACCAGATCGTTGGCGCCGGCGCGCAGCAGCGCGCTCTGGTTCACCGGGTTGGCGTCACCGGTCATGACCACCACCGGCAGCTCCGACTTCGACAGGCCGAACTCGCCGCGCAGGCGCGCGAGCAGGTCGCCGCCGCTGAGCGCGCCCTTCAGGTAGACGTCGGTCAGCACCAGGTCGACCTGCTCGGCCTCGCCGCGGCGCATCGCCTCGACCCGGCCCAGGGCATCCTCCGCGCTGATCGCGTGGACGACGCCCAGGCCGTGGCGCTCGAGCATGCGGCAGGTCGCGGTGGCGACCACGCGGCTGTCCTCGACGTAGAGCACGCTGCCGTCGGGCTCGCGCTCCGGACGCACGTAGCCGCGGATGAAGGCGGCGAGCGCGCCGAAGCCGAGCGACTTGTCGAAGTAGTCGGTGACGTCGGCAGTGAACTGGCGCTGCTCGAGGTGCTCCTGCGCGTTGCCGGAGACGACGATGATCGGCACGTAGGCCTGCGGCGCATGCTCGCGCACCCGACGGGCGAGTTCGAGCCCGTCCATGTCCGGCAGCGACAGCGCCGTGGTCACCAGGTGCACCGGCGCATCGGCGATGGCGACGAGGGCGTCGATGCCGTTGTCGCAGCCGATCACCTCGACGCCCGGCAGGTCCTTGCGCAGCACGTTCTCGATCATCCGCCGCACCACGCGCGAGCCGTCCACCACGAGCACGCGCGGAGCATCGACGTCGAGATGGCGGAAGCTGGCGGATTCCATCGGCGGGAGCGATGCCGGCGCGGCGAGCGTGGCGGACGGCATCTACAGTTCGACCGGGCGGTGAAGCCGCAGATGATGCCCGCTGGCGAGCCGCGCGCCCACCCATCCCAGCGCAACTGCGACGACCAGCACAGTCGCGGCGCCGGCCGCACCCGGCCCTTCCAGCGCGAAGGCGCTGCCGTAGCTCGTCGCCAGCGCCGCCAGCGTCGGCCGCAGCGCGAGCCCCGCGCCGGCGAGGATCGCCAGCGTGAGCAGGCCCGCGCCGAGGCCGTACCAGGCACCGAGATACAGGAAGGGGCGCCGCACGAAGCGGTCGGTCGCGCCCAGGAGCTGCAGCACGCCGATCTCCTCGGCACGCGCGGCGATGTCCAGGCGCACGGTATTGCCGACCACCAGCAGCGTGCCGAGACCCAGCAGCAGGCCGACCACGATCACCACCCGCTCGCCGAACGCGAGCCAGCGGTCGAGGCGCTCGCGCCACACCGCGTCGTGCTGCACGATCTCGGCCTCGGGCAGCACCTGCATCGCCGCGGCGACCGCGGCGCCGCCGTCGGTGGCATCGGCGACCGGAACCACCGTCAGCACCGCCGGCAGCGGATTGCCGTCCAGCGCATCGAGCGCGGTGGCCAGCTCGTCCATCTGCCGGAACTGCGCCAGGCCGTCCTCCGGCGTGGTCACCAGCACCTCGTCGACATCGGCACGCTGGGCGATCTCGCCGGCCAGCGCGCGGGCGCGGTCGAGCGGCACCTCCGGATGCAGGAACACCCCGATCTCGCGCGCGTCGCGCAGGTGGCCGGAGAAGCGCTCGACGTTCTTCAGCGACAGCCACAGCCCCAGCGGCAGGGCGAGCGCGACCGCCATCACCCCGACCGTGAGCAGGGTCGCCCAGGGTCGCTGCGCGATCCGGCCGAGGCTCGAGACGAGTCCGAACACGTGCTGCTCGCGCCAGGCGCGCAGGCGCTCGCCCGCGTTCGCGCGCGGATCCTTCTGGCGCGCGCCGCCGGGCTTCTTCCGCGGCTCGGGCACCGCGCTCACGCGGCCAGCTCCTCGGGCGCGATGTCGTCCATCAGCCGGCCATGGTCGAGCACCAGCACGCGCCGGCGCATGCGCTTGATCAGCGCCAGGTCGTGGCTCGCCACCAGCACCGTGGTGCCCTGCGCCGGCAGCGAGGCGAACAGCTGCATGACCTCGGCGGCGAGCTGCGGATCGAGGTTGCCGGTCGGCTCGTCGGCGACCAGCAGCGGCGGCTGCGCGACCACCGCGCGGGCGATGCCGACGCGCTGCTGTTCGCCGGTCGACAGCTCCACCGGCCGCGCACGCTCGCGGCCGCCGAGCCCGAGCTTCTCGAGCGTCACCCGTACGCGCTTGCCGATCTCCGCGCGCGGCGTGCCGGCGATCACCAGCGGCAGCGCGACGTTCTCGAAGATGGTGCGGTCGGCGAGCAGGCGATGGTCCTGGAACACCGTGCCCACCCGGCGCCGGTGGTGTGCCACGCGCGCGCCGCGCACCTTGGCGAGGTTGCGCTCGTCGACCAGCACGGCGCCGCGGCTGGGCCGCTCGGACAGGTGGACCAGGCGCAGCAGGGTGCTCTTGCCGGCGCCGGAATGCCCGGTGACGAAGACCATCTCGCCGGCCTCGACGCGGAAGCTGACGTCGGCCAGCGCCTCGTGGCCGCCCGCATAGCGCTTGCCCACGCCGTCGAAGCGCAGGAGGCTCATGCGGAACCGCCCGCGGCGGAGGAATGGAAGGTGGCGGGCATCGTCGGGCGCGGCATGGCGGGCAAGTCTAGTCGACGCGCCCGCCGCCGACCGGGCCTCAGCCCTTGGCCGCGAGGATCTTCGAGAGCCGGTCCGGCGCGCCGGGGATGCGCTCGAGGTGCGGGTACTTCAGCCCCTCGTGGTAGTCGATGCGCACCGTGCGGTAGAGCTCGCCGTCCTTGATCAGGAGGTCGATCGTGCGCTGCCGATCGGCGGCGGCGGCGCGCACCGCCGTCTCCAGGCGCTCGGCCGTGTAGGCCTCGCCGTCGACCGCCACCAGGGTGCTGCCCGGCACCAGCCCGGCCTGGAACGCCGGTCCGTCCCAGCGCACCGCGCCAACCTCGCTGCTCTCCGCCGAGACCGTCAGCCCCAGCGAATAGGTGAAGTCGGCGACCTTGTAGGCCGCGGCCAGTGCCTTGTCCATGTCGCCCGGGGTGTCGGTGAACACCAGCCGCCAGCCCGCCGCGGCGAGGCCGTCGAGCGGCGGTGCGTTGGCGTCCAGCCGGCTGCGCAGGAAGGTCGTCCAGTCGTGCGGCGCGACCGCCTCCAGCGCGGCGACCACGTCCTCGAAGCGGTAGCCGCGCGGCGGCATCCACGTGCCGTCGTCGCCGCCGAAGAAGCGCGCGGCGAAGTCGTCGAGCGAACGCCTGCCGCCGCTGAGCTCGCGCAGCTTCGCGTCGACCGCCAGCCAGGTCAGTGCGCCGGCGACGTAGTAGTCCTCGGACAGCTGCTGGCTGCGGTAGGGCTGCGGCCGGCGCTGGGCGATGATCGGATCGTTGGTGGTGTCCTGGATCGAGCGCCAGGAGAAGCCGGGGCGGTCCATGGAGTAGGTCGCGGCGACGCGGGCGAAGGTGTCCAGCGCCTGCTGCCTGCTCCACAGCCCGGCGCGCGCGGTGAGCACGTAGCCCCAGTACTGGGTCTGGCCCTCGTAGACCCACAGCAGGCTGTCCTGCACCGGCCGGTTGTAGTTGCCGACCAGCTGGTCGGCCGGGCGCAGGAACTTGCCGTTCCAGGAGTGCACGTACTCGTGCGCGAGGAGGTCGCGCGCCGGCAGGTTGTCCCAGTCGGTGAAATAGCCCGGCTGCTTGCCGTTCTCGCTGGAGCGGTGGTGCTCGAGGCCGTTGCCGCTGAGCCGGTCCGACAGCGAGAACAGGAAGTCGTAGTGGTCGAAGTGGCGCACGCCGAACAGGCGGTCGGCCTGCTCGACCAGGCTGCGGTGCCTGGCGATCTGCTCGTCGCTGGCCTCGAGGTAGCGCGGCGCGTCGGCGAACACGTTCAGCCGCACCGGGCTCGCGCCGTCCGGATCGAGATCGATCACGCGGGCGTGGCGCCCGGCGTAGATCGGCGAGTCCATGAGCGTCTCGAAGGCCACCGGCGCGTAATGGATCGTGTCGCCCTCGCGCGAGGCCACCTCCAGCGCGGTCGCCGCCGTCCACTGCGCCGGATACGCCACGCTCGCGCGGATGCGGATGTCGTCGGCCTCGTAGCCGGCCGGATACATCGCCACCGTGTTCCACTGCAGGTTGAGCATCTCCTGCGTCATCACGATGCGGCCCTGGTCGCGGGCGGTCGGGGAGAGGAAGTCGAACTCGAGCTCGAGCTCCGACACCCCTTCCGGCACGTCGACGCGGAAGGCATAGACGTCGGCCGGGTCGCGCGACCAGGCCAGGGCCCGGTCGTCGGCGCGCACGTGCAGGCCGGCGATCTTGTTGATCGGGCCGGTCGGCGAATGGTTGCCGGGGATCCACTGCGGGTACAGCAGGGTCAGCGGACCCGGCGCGACCGGGATCGTCTGGCGGACGTGGAAGATGCGGCGGTCGAGGTCGGTGGCGTCGACCTCGATCGCCAGCGTGCCCGGGTACGGCCGGTCCTGCGGCGGCGGCGTCTGCGCCACGGCGGGCGCGGACAGCGCGAGGAAGACGGAAGCGGCGAGCGTACGGGGCGACTTCGACATGCGGCGGCGGTCTCGGACGGGAAACGCCCGATGGTACCGCCGCCGCGTGCGGAGGTTAGCTTCCGAAGATGGAACGCAGCCCGCGCTTGAGGCGGCCGATCAGGGACGGCGCCTCGGTCGCAGCCGGTGCGGCCGTGTCCTTCTGGCGCTGCGGGCGCGGCTCGGCCTGGGGCGCGGTTCCGGTGCCAGCGCGCGGCGTGCGCGGACGCGGCGGCCGGTCGCCGCCGCGCGGCGCGCGTTCGGCGGGCTTGGCCGCGGTCTCGCCGGCATCGGCCGCGGCCTCGGCGCCGGCGCCGGCGCCGTTCTCGCCGTTGCGCTTGCGGCCACGGCCGCCGCGCCGACGCCTGCGCTTGGGTGCACCGCCCTCGCTGCCCTCCGCGGCCTCCACGCTCGGCTCCGCCGGCGTCGCGGCGGCGGCCGGCGCGCCTTCGGCGGCCTCGATCCGCGCCTGTGCCAGCGCCGCATCGCGACCGCCTTCCGCGACCGGCGCGGCCGCGTCCTCGCGGCGCGGCCCGCGACGCCGCGCACCGTCGCGCGAACGACCGCCTTCGCCACGAGCGCCCTCGCCGCGACCGCCGGCACGCCCGCCGCCGCCGCGGCGGCGTCCGGTGGCCTCGGCCTCGGCGCGCGCCTCGCGGAAGATCTCGCCGACGCTCTCGGCCTCCTCGCCCTCGACCTTCTCGCGCTCCGGGCGCGGCAGCGGCTTGAGCAGCTCCGGCTCGACCGGCGCGGAGGGGATCTTCTGCTTGATGTAGGCCTCGATGTCCGGCAGCCCCATCGCGTACATCTCGCAGGCGAAGCTGATCGCGTCGCCCTCGGCGCCCAGGCGTGCGGTGCGGCCGATGCGGTGCACGTAGTCCTCGGCGTCGAACGGCAGGTCGTAGTTGTAGACGTGGCTGACGCCGTCGATGTGCAGGCCGCGCGCGGCCACGTCGGTGGCGACCAGCAGCTCGAGCTGGCCCTTCTGGAACTTCGCCAGCAGGGTCTCGCGCTTCTTCTGCGGGACGTCGCCCGACAGCACGCCGACCCGGTAGCCGGCCCGCTCCAGCGCCCGCGCCACGCGCTCGACCCAGGCCTTGGTGTTGACGAACACCATGGTGCGCGCGCCCTCGGAGCGCGACAGCAGGCCGATCAGCAGCGGCAGCTTCTCCTCGTTGGCCGGGTAGTACACGACCTGGCGCACGCGCGAGGCGGTGACCGACTCGGTCTCGACCACCAGCTTCTCGGGGTCGTTCATGTGCTCGTAGGCGAGTTCGAGCACGCGCTGCGACAGCGTCGCCGAGAACAGCAGGGTCTGGCGCTCGGTGCGCACCGGCATGCGCCGCAGCAGGAAGCGGATGTCCTTGATGAAGCCGAGGTCGAACATGCGGTCGGCCTCGTCCAGCACGCACAGCTCGCAGGCGTGCAGCGAGACCACCTTGTGCTGCTTGACGTAGTCGATCAGCCGTCCGGGCGTGGCGATGATGACGTCCACGCCCTCCTGCAGCAGCGCGCGCTGCTTGTCGTAGTCGACGCCGCCGTAGACCAGGGCGAAGCGCAGGCCGAGGTCGGAGCCGAACTTGACCGCGTCCTTGTGGATCTGGATCGCCAGCTCGCGGGTCGGCGCCAGGATCAGCGCGCGCGGGTCCTCGGGCTTGCGCTCGGCCAGGGCCGGCCTGGTCAGCAGGCGGTTCATGACCGCGACGAGGAAGGCCAGGGTCTTGCCGGTGCCGGTCTGGGCCTGGCCGGCGACGTCGCGGCCGGCCAGCGCGACCGGCAGGGTCAGCGCCTGGATCGGTGTGCAGCGGGTGAAACCCGCGGCCTCGAGGCCGGACTGCAGCGAGGCATGGAGGTCGAAGGAGGAGAACGAGACGTCGGTCAGTGGTTTGTCGGACATGATGTGTCGCATCGGTCGCGCGGGGAGCGATGCGGCCCGCGCTGGAGGAGGAAGTCCGTCATGGTCGACGGGACGGGGCGCGCCCGGCCGCGTGGCATCGCGGCCGCCGTTGCGGCGTCGGAACGGACCGTGCAGGTCCCCGCGGCCGCACCCGCAGAGGGCGTGCCGGGCGGCCCCTCGGGTGGCGCCGCATGCCGCGTGCACTGCTTGAAAGCGCGCGTAAACCTCCCCAGTTTAGCGCATGCCCGGGCCATCGCCCGCTCCGGTGCCGCCAGCGGCTCCGATCCCTCCCCGAACACAGGAGTTTCCCGTGAGTGACAGCGTGCTGCATGTCGGCGACAGCGACTTCCAGACCCAGGTCCTGGAGTCGTCGGAGCCGGTCCTGGTGGATTTCTGGGCCGAGTGGTGCGGCCCCTGCAAGATGATCGGCCCGCTGGTCGACGATCTGGCCCGGACCCACGCCGGCCGGGTCAAGGTGGTCAAGGTCAACGTCGACCAGAACAAGCAGACGCCCGCGCAGTACGGCGTCCGCGGCATCCCCACCCTGCTGATGTTCAAGGACGGCAAGGTCGCCGCCAGCCAGGTGGGCGCCCTCGGCAAGGGCCAGCTGACGCAGTTCGTCGAAAGCGCGCTCTGAGCGCACGCGGCCGCCCGCGCACCGCGCCGGCGGCCGCCTTCCCCGTCCTCCCGCCCGGCCCGCCCGCCTGAACGGCCGCCGTGGCCGCCGCGCCGCGTCTTGTCGATGACGGACCGGCGGTGGTAGCGTTAGTGGACCGTGCCCGTCGCGCTCCTCTGCCGAGCCCCGCACGGCGCAACGCGTCGCAACGCACTCTCCGAACTCTTCCCCTCCCACGCTCGCATCCGCGAGGTGCATCCCTTGTCCGAAACCGATACCCCGACCGGCGAAGTCGCCGAGAAGCGCACGCGCAAGCCGCGGGCCGACACCTCCGCACAGGCCGAACTGCCGATCGCCGACGCGCCCCCGGCCAAGACCGCCGCGCGCCGCGCCGAGCCCAAGGCCGATGCCGAGGCCGCGCCGGCCAAGGCGCCCGCGCCCGCGCCCAGCGCCGAGACCGCCGCGCCCGCCGCGCCAGCAGCCGAACCCAGGGCCGCCGCGCCCGCACCGGCGAAGCCCGAACCCGCCGCCGCGCAGGCCACCGCCGAGGGCGCGCCAGCGGCGGCACCCCAGCAGAACACCCCGAACGGCGCGAACGCGCAGGGCGATTCCGGCGGCGACGGCGGCGATGCCGGCGGCGACCGCGAGGAGCGCGGCGGCCGCCGCGACCGCAACCGTCGCTTCCGCGACCGCCGCGAGCGCCGCGAGCAGCAGCGCGCCGAGCGCGCCTCCCAGGGCGAGCCGAGCGGCGACGAGGGCGAGCGCTACGATCCGCGCCCGGCGCCGACCCTGCCGCCGGACTTCCCGGCCTACTCGCTGGCCGACCTCAAGCGCATGCCCGCGCACAAGCTGCTGGAGATCGCCGAGCAGCTGAACATCCACGAGGGTGTGGCGCGGATGCGCAAGCAGGACGTGATCTTCGCCCTGCTCAAGATCCTCACCCGCGCGCCCGACGGCGTCGCCGCCGATGGCGTGCTGGAGATCCTGCCCGACGGCTTCGGCTTCCTGCGCTCGCCGGACGCCAGCTACCTGGCGGGCCCGGACGACGTCTACATCTCGCCGAGCCAGATCCGCCGCTTCAACCTGCGCACCGGCGACCACATCACCGGCCGCATCCGCGACCCCAAGCAGGGCGAGCGCTACTTCGCGCTGCTCAAGCTCGACACCATCAACGGCGAGCCGCTGGAGGCGTCGAAGAACAAGGTCCTGTTCGAGAACCTCACGCCGCTGTTCCCGCGCAAGCGCTTCCACCTGGAGCGCGGCAACGGCTCCACCGAGGACATCACCGGCCGCATCCTCGACCTGATCGCGCCGATCGGAAAGGGCCAGCGCGCGCTGATCGTCTCGCCGCCGAAGGCCGGCAAGACCATGATGCTGCAGCAGATCGCCACGGCGATCACCACCAACCATCCGGACACCCACCTCATCATGCTGCTCATCGACGAGCGGCCCGAGGAGGTGACCGAGATGCAGCGCACCGTGCGCGGCGAGGTGGTGAGCTCGACCTTCGACGAGCCGGCCGCGCGCCACGTGCAGGTCGCCGAGATGGTGATCGAGCGGGCCAAGCGCCTGGTCGAGCACAAGCGCGACGTGGTGGTGATGCTGGACTCGATCACCCGCCTGGCGCGCGCCTACAACACCGTCGTGCCCTCCTCGGGCAAGGTGCTGACCGGCGGCGTCGACGCCAACGCCCTGCACCGCCCGAAGCGCTTCTTCGGCGCCGCGCGCAACGTCGAGGAGGGCGGCTCGCTGACCATCATCGGCACCGCGCTCGTCGACACCGGCTCGAAGATGGACGAGGTGATCTACGAGGAGTTCAAGGGCACCGGCAACTCCGAGGTGCACCTGGACCGCCGCATCACCGAGAAGCGCGTCTACCCGGCGATCAACATCAACCGCTCGGGCACCCGCCGCGAGGACCTGCTGATCGAGCCGGACCTGCTGCAGAAGGTCTGGATCCTGCGCAAGCTGCTGCACCCGATGGACGAGCTGGCCGCGATCGAGTTCCTGCTCGACAAGATGAAGAACTCCAAGACCAACGACGAGTTCTTCGGCTCGATGAAGCGCTGACGCGCACCCCATCCGCCGCATGAAGACGCCGGCCGCCATGGCCGGCGTTTTCGTTCCGGAGCCCGGGTCCAGCCGCTATCGTTGCGCGGATGCACGGCGACTCCCTCGAACTCGCGCTCGTCTTCCTCATCGCCGCGGTGGTGATGGTGCCGCTGTTCCGCCGCTTCGGGCTCGGCGCGGTGCTGGGCTACCTGGTGGCGGGGATCGCGATCGGACCCTCGGGGCTGGGCGTGGTCGGCGATCCCGAGCGGGTCATGGCCGCCTCCGAACTCGGGGTGGTGATGATGCTCTTCGTCATCGGCCTGGAGCTGTCCCTCGCCCGCCTGAAGCTGATGCGGCGCGCGGTGTTCGGCGCCGGCGCGTTGCAGGTACTGGCCTGCGGCCTGGTGCTGGGCATGGTCCCGCTGCTGGGCGGCTTCGGCTGGCGCACGGACCTGGTGATCGGGCTCGGCCTGGCGCTGTCGTCCACCGCCGTCGGCCTGCAGCTCATCGCCGAGCGCCGCGAGCTCACCTCGCCCTACGGCCGGCTGGCCTTCGCCATCCTGCTGTTCCAGGACCTCGCCGCCGTCCCGCTGCTGGCGGCCATCCCCCTGCTCGGCTCGGCCAAGGCCGCCGCGCAGCTGGCGCCGTCGTGGCACGAGGTCGGCCTGGCGGTCGGGGTCATCGCCCTGGTCGTGGTCGGCGGACGCTATGTGCTGCGCTACGTGTTCCGCATCGTCGCCCGCGCGCGGACCAGCGAGCTCCTCACCGCCACCGCGCTGCTGGTCGTGGTCGGCAACGCCTGGCTGATGGAGCAGGCCGGCCTGTCGATGGGCCTGGGCGCCTTCCTCGCCGGCGTGCTGCTGGCGGATTCGGAGTTCCGGCACGAGCTCGAATCCCAGGTCGAGCCGTTCAAGGGCCTGCTGCTCGGGCTGTTCTTCATCGCCGTCGGCATGAGCGTGGATCTGGCCGCCATCGCCGCCGAGCCGTGGCTGATCGCCGGCGGCGTGCTCGGCCTGCTCGCCGCCAAGGCGCTGCTGCTGTGGGCCATCGGGCGCCTGTTCGGCCTCGACGGCCGCGGCGCACTGATGCTCGCCGCGGCGCTGGCCCTGGGCGGCGAGTTCTCCTTCGTGATGTTCTCCGAGGCGCTCGAGGCCGGCCTGATCGACGCGGCGATGCGCGTGCGCCTGATCGCCATCGTCGGCCTGTCTATGGCGGCGACGCCGCTGGCCCTGATCGCGGTCGGCGGCTGGCTGCGGCGTCGCAGCCGCCAGGCGCCGCCGCCCGCCGAGCCGCTGCCGGACGATTTCGCCACGCCGCGGGTGGTCATCGCCGGGTTCGGCCGCGTCGGCCAGCTGATCGGGCGCATGCTGCGCGCGGCCGGCATCGGTTTCATCGCGCTCGAGCACAGCGTCGAGCAGGTCGCGGTGTCGCGCCGCTACGGCAACCCGATCCACTACGGCGATCCGGAGCGGATCGAGCTGCTGCGCGCCGCCGACGTCGGTCGCGCCGAGGTGTTCGTGGTCGCCATCGACGACCCGGACTCCAACCTGCGCGTGGCGCGGCTGGTCAAGCGCCACTACCCGCACCTCAGGGTGCTGGCGCGGGCGCGCAACCGCCAGCACGCGTTCCGGCTCATGGACCTCGGTGCGGAGCAGGTCCGCGAGAGCTTCCACTCCAGCCTCGAGATGGGCGAGCGGGTCCTCACCGCGCTCGGCATGCCGGCCGAACGCGCGGCGAGCTGCCGGCGCCGCTTCCACGACCACGACGAGGCGCTCCTGGCGCGGCAGCAGGCGCTCTACGAGGACGACGGCGCGCTGGTGGCCTCCACCCGCGACGCCCAGATCCAGCTCGAGGAGCTGTTCGCCGCCGACATGGCGGCCGAGGCGGACGGGCGGGCCGCGCCGCGCCGGCCTCAGGCCTGACGCGTGCGCCGGCGGCGCAGCGAGCGCCGGCGCAGGTGCTTGCGGACCAGGTACCAGACGATGGCCAGCCCGACCACGCCGAGCACCACGTACAGCCCGGTCTGCCCGCGCTTGAGCCACAGCAGCAGCCATTCGTGGTTGTCGGCGCCGTAGTCGCCGAGGTAGACCCAGATCGGCACGCTGATCAGCGCGGCGAGGCCGTCGAGCATCAGGAACTTGAGGTAGGACACCCGCCGGGTCATGCCCGCGGTCAGGAAGATCGGCGAGCGCAGCCCCGGCAGGAAGCGCGCGATGAACAGCAGCCGCGTGCCGTAGCGCTCGAACTTCTGCTGCACCCGGGCGTAGCGCGCCGGCGTCAGCAGCCAGTTCACCCAGCGCCAGCGCAGTGCGCGCACGCCGAAGTGCCGGCCGATGAGGAACATCGTGGAATCGCCGAGCAGCACGCCGACCATGCACACGCCGAACATCAGGTGCACGTTGGCGTAGCCGAGGCCGGAGATGATGCCGCCCGCCACGAGGGTCACGTCCTCCGGAATCGGCACGCCGAACCCGCACGCCAGCAGGATCAGGAAGACCGCCAGGTAGCCGTAGTCCGAGAAGAAGTCGACGAGGAGGCTGAGGATGTCCATCGAGTGGATCAGGTGGACGCGCGGCCGCGAGGCGCGCTCCGTTCTTGGCGGCGGGCGGCGACCCGGCCCCGAACCCGGATGCGGCGGCACCCGGGGGATGCGCGCGTCCGGCCGGGACCTGGCTCCGCCCGCAGGGCGGTCTGCGAGTGTAAGAGCCGTCCCCGGGGATGGCGAGCCCGGGAGCCGGGAGTATTCAGCCGGTCCGCGTCGGAACGATGACGGCTCACCGTTCCGGCGTGCGCAGGAAGCGGGCGAGCGAGACGCTGGAGCGGACCGGCTCGAATTCGGCGGCGACGTCGACGAAGCCGCGCTGGATCGCGATCTCGTAGGGCGTGCGCCCGAGCGCGTCGCGGGCGGCACGGTCGGCCCCGGCGCGCAGCAGGCGCTGGGCCACGCCGCGCAGGCCGTGCAGGGCGGCCACGTGCAGCGGCCCGAAACCTCTCCCCTCGCGCGCGTCGAGGTCCACGCCGTCCTCCTCCAGCAGGCGTTCCAGCGCGGCCAGCAGCACCTCCTCGTCGTGCGGCGCGTCGGGCTCGGCGCGTGAGCCCAGGAGCAGCAGCAGGGGCGTGTGGCCTTCGTCCGCGGCCGCGCCGGCGTCCGCGCCGGCCAGCAGCAGGGTGTCGAACAGGGCCAGCACGCGCGCGCGCTGGCCGGCGCCGAAGGCGTAGAGCATGGCCACGTGCAGGGCGGTCTGCCCGCGCTCGTCGCGGGCGTGGAGATCGGCCTGGTGTGCCAGCAGGCGTCCGACCATGTCCGGCTGGCCCAGCGCCGCGGCCAGCATCAGCGGCGTCACCCCGGCCGGCAGGCGCTGGTCGACCCGGGCGCCGTGGGCCAGCAGGCGCTCGACCACCGCGGCGTGGCCGGCGGTGAGCGCCGCCGACAGCGGCGTGGCGCCGGTGCGCGCGGCATGGGCGGGATCGGCACCACGGGCGAGCAGGCGCTCGACCAGGGCGAGCTGGCCGCCGCCGGCCGCGCGCAGCAGTGCGGTGCAGCCCTGCGCGTCGGTCGCATCGACCGCGAAGCCCAGATCGAGCAGGCGCTCCACCGCGCCGGCGTCGCCGGCCATGGCCGCGGCGGGCACGTCGTCGCCGCGCAGCGGCCGCGGCGGCAACGGCCAGTCGCGCCATTCCAGCCACACCGCGAGGTCGCGGCGGCTGTCGGTGAGGGCGATGCCGAGCGGGCTCTGCCCGTCCGGCGCCACCGCCTGCGGGGAGGCGCCGTAGCGCACCAGCAGCCGCACCGCGGCGCCGCGGCCGAGGCCGCAGGCCAGGTGCAGGGCGGTCATGCCGGCGCCGTCGCGTGCCTCGGTCCAGGCGCCGGCCTGCAGCAGGGCCTCGGCCAGCCGCAGCCAACCCAGGCGCACCGCCAGGGACAGCGGCGGGTCGCCGGCGCCGCCGAAGGGGTCCGCGCCGCGTTCGAGCAGCGCCAGCGCGAGCTGCTCATAGCCGCGCGCGACGTGCTCCTGCTCGAAGCAGGCCGCCAGGTAGCGCATCAGCCCGCCCCGCCCGGCCGGCGCGGCGCCGGCGTCGAGCAGGCGCTGGATGCCGGGCGCCGCCGCGCCGCCGCGCCCGAGCAGGCGGAACAGCGCGTCGTCGCCGTCTTCGAGTGGCCGCTCCGGATCGGCCCCCCGCGCCAGCAGCCAGTCCAGCCGCGCCGGGTCGCCCTCGCCCGCGAAAGCCGGCAGCAGGCCCGACAGCAGGTCCACGCGCGCGGAGGGCGGCTGCGCCTCGAGCAGGCTCGAGGCGAGGTCGAAGCGGCCGGCGGCCAGCGCCTCGTCGATCAGCAGCTCCGGTGCGCGCGCATCCGGCAGCGCCGCGTCCGCCAGGCTCGCCGGCAGCGGGAAGCCCGGATCCAGCACCGCCACCTGGTGCCAGCGGCCGGAGGCCAGCGCGTGTTCGATCGCGCGACGGCCCTGCGCATCGGCCAGCGCGGGATCGGCGCCGTGCTCCAGCAGCCGCCGCAGGACGTCCGGACCGGCGCCGCGGTCGACAGCGTGGATCAGGGCGGTGCGGCCGCCGGCATCGGCCGCGTCGGGATCCGGCTGCGCGCGGAGCAGGCGCTCCAGCACCTCGATGCGGCCGCAGCCCACGGCCTCCATCAGTGCGGTGCGGCCGGCGGCGTCGCGGCGGTCGACGCCGGCGCCGGCGTCGAGCAGGGCATCGACGATGTCGAGGTTGCCGGCCGCGCAGGCCGCCATCAGCGCGGTGCGCGCGTCGCGGTCGGCCGCATCGACGCGCGCACGGTGGCGCAGCAGCAGGGCGACCCCGGCGGCATCGTCGTCGCCCGCGGCCGCGCCCAGCAGCGCCGGACGGCCGCCGACCGGTTCCGGCCGCGCCCCCCGCTCGAGCAGGAACCGGGCCAGCCGCCAGCTGCCCGCGGCGCAGGCCGCAGCGAGCGGACTGGCACCGTCCGCGTCCAGT
Source organism: Coralloluteibacterium stylophorae (assembly GCF_018122625.2). Taxonomy (GTDB): domain Bacteria; phylum Pseudomonadota; class Gammaproteobacteria; order Xanthomonadales; family Xanthomonadaceae; genus Coralloluteibacterium; species Coralloluteibacterium stylophorae. The sequence continues at coordinate 235,604 of NZ_JAGQFT020000004.1, forward strand.
GCGTCCAGCGGCGCGCCCGCGTCCAGCAGCAGGGCGGCGACACCCGGATCGCTGCTGCGCGCGGCATGGTGCAGCGGCGTCTGCCCGTGGGCGTCGGTCAGGCGCGGATCGGCTCCGTTCGCCAGCAGGGTGGTGACCGCCTCGGGACGGCCATGCCAGCTGTCCCGGGTCGCCACCAGCAGCGCGGTGAGGCCGCCGTGGCGGCGGTCGACCTCGATGCCGCGCGCGATCAGCTCGCGCAGCAGGCGCAGGTCGGCGTGCAGCGCGGCGAGCATGGCCAGGGTGCGCTGGTCGCGTTCGTCCTCCGCCGGCAGGGCGTGCGGATCGGCGCCGGCGGCCAGCGCATCGAGCGCGCGCTCGATGCGGCCCGCGCGCGCGGCCGGATACAGCTCGGCGTCGGGATCGGCCATGGCCGCCGCGGTGGGCGCCGGTGCCGGCTCGGCGTCGGCCTCGGGCGGCGCCACCGCCGCCGGCTGCGCCGGCGCGGCGCCCGTGCGATGCACCAGGCCGTGCGCCAGCGGCGCCAGCACGAGATGGGCCAGGGCCAGCGGCAGGCGCCAGGCCGTCGTGGCCGGCCAGGCGAGCAGGTCGACCAGCGCCAGCACCACCAGCACCGCGGTGGCCGCCGCCAGACCCCGGAACGAGGCCGGATCCGTCTCGCCGACCGCCTCCAGCAGCGTCGCCAGGCCGCCACCCTCGCGGCTCGCCCGCGTGAACGCGGGCCACAGCCGCCAGAGCGCGACCAGTGCCAGGCCGGCGACGGCGCTCAGGGCCAGCGCCGCCGACAGCCGACCGCCGTCCGCGAGCGCCCCGGCGGGCCAGGCCGCGACCGCGCCGAGCGTACAGGCGCCGCCGCCCCACAGCAGCAGCAGCGCCGCGGCGTCGCGCAGCCAGCGTGTCGCGCCGTCGGGGCCGCGGCGGGTACCCCGGAGCCAGCCCCAGGCGAGCGCGAAGCCGGCCTGCGCGGGGACCAGCGCCAGCGCCGCGGCCGGGTGCGCCAGGACCACAGGCAGCAGCGCCAGCAGCAGGCCGGCGCCCGCGGCGGCCAGCCCTCGACGCGGGCGCGGCGCCTCAGTCGGAGTCACGTGGCGCGCCGGGCGGCGGCGGGAACTGCAGGTGGTAGCCGCGTGCGGCCAGGCTCTCGCGCACCCGCGCGGCGTCGATCCGCGCCAGCCGCCGCTCCGGGGTCAGCGCGACCTCCAGCACGAAGTCGAGCGCGCCCAGCTGCGCCAGCACCGGCTCGGGCAGCACGGCGAAGCCGTCGCGCTCGCGCAGGTAGACGTAGGTGTCCGCCTTCCTGCGGCTCTTGTAGACGTACGCCTGCATGGCGTGCTCTCAGGCGTGTGTGACAGGCGGGAATTCTGGCGGGAAAGGGGGTGGAGGTGAAGCGGTCGGGTGAAGCGGGAGGGGATGGGGAACGGGGAACGGGAATTGGGATTCGGGGATCGGGGATCGGGATCGGAACGGGGCATCGTCCAGGGAAGGACGCCCCCGGTCACCGCACCCTCCAGTTCCCGGTTCCCCGTTCCCGCTTCACCCCGACCGCTTCACCCCAACCGCCTCACCCCAACCGCCTCACCCACATCAGTGATACCCCACGTCCGCCGTCACCTTGCCGCGGAACACCGTGTAGGACCACCAGGTGTAGCCGAGGATCACCGGCAGCAGGATCGCCAGGCCCACCAGCACGAAACCCTGGCTGGAGGCCGGCGAGGAGGCCTGCCAGATGTCGAGGTTCGGCGGGATCAGGTTGGGCCACATGCCGATGACCAGGCCGACGAAGCCGAGCCCGAAGAAGCTCAGCGCGAGCACGAACGGCGCGACCTCGGCCTTGCGCAGGACCGCCACCCACAGCGCCACCGCGTTGGCCACCGCCAGCAGCGGGATCGGCGAGAGCCACAGGAAATTGGTGCCCTCGAACCAGCGCGCCATGATGTCGGAGTCCAGGAACGGCAGCCAGGTGCTGACCAGGCCCATGAAGGCGATGGTGACGCCGACCAGCGGCCGGGTCAGCGCATAGGCGATCTCCTGCGTGCGGCCTTCGGTCTTGAGGATCAGCCAGGTGCTGCCGAGCAGCCCATAGCCGAACACCACCGCGGTCCCGGTCAGCATCGAGAACGGGCTGAACCAGCCGAACACGCCGCCCGCGTAGCGGCCTTCCTGCAGCGGCATGCCCTCGACCACCGCGCCCAGGATCGTGCCCTGCGCGAACGCCGTCACCAGCGAACCCGCGGCGAAGCACACGCCCCAGAACCGCTTCCAGCGGATCGCCTTGAAGCGGAACTCGAACGCCACCCCGCGGAAGATCAGCGCCAGCAGCATCGCCAGCACCGGCAGGTAGAGCGCCGACAGCAGCACCGAGTAGGCGAGCGGGAAGGCCGAGAACAGGGCCACGCCGCCCAGCACCAGCCACGTCTCGTTGCCGTCCCAGATCGGCGCGGCGGTGTTCATGCTGATGTCGAGCTGATCGTCGCTCTCGGCGAACACCGCCAGTACGCCGATGCCCAGCACGAAGCCGTCCAGCAGCACGTACATCAGGATCCCGAAGCCGATCACGCCGAACCACACCACCGGCAGCACGGTGTCCATGTCCATGTTCATGCGTCCACCTCCAGCGGCTCGTCGTCGGCGGCCGACATCGGGCGCGATGCGCTCTTGCGCTCGGCGTCGTGCTCGGGCGGATGCACGCGTGCCGGCCCGCGGCGCACCATCACGCCGATGTAGTAGCCGCCCATGCCGAACACGAACAGGTACACCAGCACGAACGCCGCGAGCGAGACCGCGACCGCGGCGCCCGATACCGCGCTGACCGCATCCGCGGTGCGCAGCTGGCCGTAGATCACCCAGGGCTGGCGGCCGATCTCGGCGGTGATCCAGCCGGCCAGCACGGCCACCAGGCCGCTGGGCCACATCCACGACCAGGCCCGCAGCAGCAGCGGCGTGTCGAACAGGCGCCCGCGCTTCCACTGCCACAGCGACCAGGCGACCAGGCCCAGCATCGCGAAGCCCAGGCCCACCATCACCCGGAACGCCCAGAACACCGGCCACACCGGCGGGCGGTCCTCCGGCGCGAATTCGCTCAGCGGCGCGATCCCGCCGTCCCAGCTGTGGGTGAGGATGATGCTGCCAAGCCGCGGGATGGCGAGCTCGGCGCGGTTGCGCTCGGCCTCGGCGTCGGGCAGCGCGAACAGCACCAGCGGCACGCCCGCGCCTTCCTCCTCGCGCTCCCAGTGCGCCTCGATCGCCGCGAGCTTGCTCGGCTGCAGTTCGTGGACCTCTAGGCCATGCAGGTCGCCGACGACGATCTGCGCGGGCACCGTGATCGCGGCGAACGCCACCGCCAGGCGCAGCATGCGCGTGGCCTCCTCGACGTGACGGCCGCGGCGCAGGTAGAAGGCCGCGGTGCCGCCGACGATGAAGCAGGTACTGATGAAGGCCGCCAGCACCATGTGCGCCAGGCGGTAGGGGAACGAGGGGTTGAAGATCACCTCCATCCACGAAGCCGGATGGAAGGCGCCGTCGACCAGGGTGTAGCCGGCCGGGCTGTGCAGCCAGCTGTTGGCCGAGAGGATCCAGAAGGTCGAGATCAGCGTGCCGAGCGCGACCATGCAGGTCGCCAGGAAGTGCAGGCCCGGCTTGACCCGATTCCAGCCGAACAGCATCACGCCGAGGAAGGACGCCTCCAGGAAGAAGGCGGTCAGCACCTCGTAGCTCAGCAGCGGGCCGAGGATGGCGCCGGCCGCCGAGGACAGCCCCGACCAGTTGGTGCCGAACTGGAAGCTCATCACGATGCCCGACACCACCCCCATGCCGAAGGTGACGGCGAAGATCTTGGTCCAGAAGAAATAGAGCTCGCGCCAGAGCGGGTTGTGCGTGCGCAGCCAGCGCCACTCGACGAAGGCCAGCCAGCTCGCCAGGCCGACGGTGATCGCGGGAAACAGCACGTGGAACGAGATGACGAACCCGAACTGGATCCGCGACAGCAGGAGAGGATCGAGATCCACCGGCATGCTCCGGAAAGTCCGGCGGCCATTGTAGGTGGGCGGCGTGAAGTCATCGCGTGGACACGGGTGCGACCCGTTGTCGCACCCGCCCGCCGCGCGCGGCGGTGCGCCGGGCCTTCCGACACATCAACCGCCGCCGTCGCGGCTGCTAGGCTTGCCGGTTCGATCACGCCCATCCGGATCCTGCCCATGCGCAACGCCGTGTCCGCCCTGCTGCCCCTCGCCCTCCTGCTGCCCCTGGCGGCGAACGCCCAGGCGCCCGACCTCGACGTGGAACAGGCCATGGCCGACCCGGACTGGATCGGCCCGCCGGTCGAGGACGCCTGGTGGAGCTGGGACGGCGACAGCGTTTACTACCGGCTCAAGCGCGCGGGCTCGCCGATCGAGGACGTCTGGACGCAGCCGGCCGCCGGCGGCAGTGCGGCGCGGGTGGAGGACGCCGCGCTGGCGACCATCGACGCGCCGGATCCGGTCTACGACGCCAGCCGCAGCCGCGAGGCCTTCGTCCGCGATGGCAACGTGTTCCTGCGCGACCTGCGCAACGGCGCGCTGACCCAGGTCTGGCGCAGCAACGAGGGCGCGGCCGACGTCCGCTTCACCGCCGACGGTCGCGGCCTGATCTGGCGCAGCGGCGATACCTGGTACGGCTGGAGCGCCGAGGGCCCGGCCGCCCCGCGCGCGGAGATCCGCGCCGAGAAGGATCCCGCCGCCGCCCCGGAGGCCGACTATCTGCGCGAGCGCCAGCTGCGCCTGAGCTCGACGCTCGCCGACCGCCGCACCAACCGCGAGGCCGAGCGCGAGCGGGACGAGGCGCTGCGTGCGGTGGATCCGACGCGCGCGCCGCGGCCGGTGTACCTGGGCGCCGACGTCGCCGCGGCCGAGCACGCGCTGTCGCCGGCCGGGCGCTGGCTGGTGGTCGTCACCGACAGGGGCGAGAAGGCCGACGGCGGGCGCGGCAGCAAGATGCCGATCTACGTCACCGAGTCCGGCTACGAGGAATCCGAGGACGCGCGCACCCGCGTCGGCCGCAACGCCCCGGAGGGGCAGAAGCTCGTCCTGGTCGACCTGCAGACCGGCTCCCAGACGCCGCTGGCGCTGGACCCGCTGCCGGGCATCGCCACCGACCCGCTGGCCGCGCTCCGCGAGAAGGCCGGCAAACCCGCGCTCGAGGGCAACCGTGCGGTGCGCGTGGACGGCATCCGCTGGAACGACGCCGGCACCCGCGTGGCGGTGATGCTGCGTGCGGTCGACAACAAGGACCGCTGGATCGCGACGGTCGACCTGGCCGGCGGAAAACTGGTGCCCGCGCACCGCCTGCACGACGCGGCCTGGATCAACTGGTCGTTCAACGAGTTCGGCTGGCTGCCCGACAACGACACGCTGTGGTTCCTGTCCGAGGAGTCCGGCTACTCGCATCTCTACACCCAGCGTGCCGGCGCCGCGCCGCGCCAGCTCACCCGCGGCGAGTGGGAAGTCTCGCAGCCGCACGTGTCGGCCGACGGCAGCCGCATGCTCTTCGTCTGCAACCGCGAGTGGCCGGGCGACTACGAGGTCTGCGATGCGCCGCTGGCCGGCGGCGAGGTGCGCGAACTGACCGCGCTCGACGGCGTGGAGAGCTACACCCTCGCCCCGCAGGGCGACGACCTCCTGGTGCACTGGTCGTCGAGCTACGTGCCGCCGCAGCTCGCCGTGGTGCCGGCCGCGGGCGGCCAGGCACGGCGCCTGACCGACACCCGCACCACCGACTATCGGGCCTACGACTTCATCCAGCCGCAGTTCGTCCAGGTGCCGTCGCAGCACGGCGCCGGCAGCATCTGGGGCAAGCTCTACACGCCGGAGACGATGGAGCCGGGCCGCCGCTACCCGATCGTGATGTTCGTGCACGGCGCCGGCTACCTGCAGAACACCAGCGCCAACTACCCGAACTATTTCCGCGAGCAGCTGTTCCACAACGTCCTGGTCGACGCCGGCTACATCGTGCTCGACCTCGACTACCGCGGCTCGGCCGGCTACGGCCGCGACTGGCGCACGGCGATCTACCGCAACATGGGCCATCCCGAGCTCGAGGACTACCTCGAAGGTATCGACTGGCTCGTCGCCGAGCACCAGGGCGACCGCGACAACGTCGGCATCTACGGCGGCAGCTACGGCGGCTTCATGACCTTCATGGCGATGTTCCGTGCGCCGGAGGCGTTCGAGGCCGGCGCCGCGCTGCGCCCGGTCACCGACTGGACCGCCTACAACCACGAGTACACCAGCAACATCCTCAACACGCCCGACATCGACCCGGAGGCCTACGACCGCTCCTCGCCGATCGAGTACGCCGAGGGGCTGCAGGGCCACCTGCTGATCGCCCACGGCATGATGGACAACAACGTGTTCTTCCAGGATTCGGTGCGGCTGTCGCAGCGCCTGATCGAGCTGCGCAAGGACAACTGGGAGATGGCCGCCTATCCACTGGAGCGGCACGGCTTCGTCGAGTCCGATGCCTGGTTCGACGAGTACCGCCGGATCTACAAGCTGTTCGAGCGCGCGTTGAAGGATTGAGCTGGGGGATGAAGCGGGAACGGGGAACCGGGAACAGGGAACTGGCGCTCTTCCCGCGTCCACGACGCTTCGCTCCGGCCGCGGCGGGCCGCGGGGACGGGCTCGGGGCCACGAACTCTGGGCCTGAGCCCTGAAGCCCGAGGCCACAAGCCCACGCTCCGCCACCATTTCCGAGTCCCGCTTCCCGCCCCACCCTTCCCGCCTCACCCGAGAAGCCCATGCCCGACCTCGCCGCCGTCCAGACCTACCTCCGCTCGCTGCAGGACCGCATCTGCGCGGCGGTCGAAGGCCTCGACGATGCGCGCTTCGCCGAGGACGCGTGGACGCGGCCCGAAGGCGGCGGCGGGCGTTCGCGGGTGCTGAAGGAGGGAACCGTGTTCGAGCAGGCGGGCATCGGCTATTCCGAGGTGCAGGGCGCCACCCTGCCGCCTTCGGCCACCGCGCACCGCCCCGAACTCGCAGGCGCGCCCTGGACCGCCTGCGGCGTCTCGCTCGTGTTCCACCCGCGCAACCCCTACCTGCCGACCACGCACGCCAACGTGCGCTACTTCGAGGCGCGGCCCGACGGCCGCGCGCCGGTCTGGTGGTTCGGCGGCGGCTTCGACCTCACGCCCTTCTATCCGATCGACGAGGACGTGCTGCACTGGCACCGCACCGCGCGCGCGCTGTGCGCGCCCTTCGGCGGCGAGGCGCGCTATGCCGCGCACAAGCGCTGGTGCGACGAGTACTTCTTCCTGAAGCACCGCGGCGAGACCCGCGGCGTCGGCGGGCTGTTCTTCGACGACCTCAACGCCGACGGCTTCGACGCCTGCTTCGGCTACCAGCGCGCGGTGGGCGACGGCTTCCTCGACGCCTACCTGCCGATCGTCGAGCGGCGCCGCGACACGCCCTGGGGCGAGCGGGAACGCGAGTTCCAGCTCTACCGGCGCGGGCGCTACGTCGAGTTCAACCTGGTCTACGACCGCGGCACGCTGTTCGGCCTGCAGTCCGGCGGCCGCACCGAATCGATCCTGATGAGCCTGCCGCCGCGGGTGCGCTTCGAATACGCCTGGAGTCCGCAGCCCGGCTCGCCGGAAGCCGGACTCGGCGACTACCTGCGCCCGCGCGACTGGCTGGCGGAGCTGGCCTGAGCCTGAGCTAGGTGAACAGGTTGATGCCCAGCAGCATCAGCACCAGGAAGATCAGGAACAGCGCGATCGCGATATAGAAGATCACCTTGGCGATGCCGATCGCAGCGCCGGCGACGCCGGTGAATCCGAGTGCGCCGGCGATCAGTCCGATCACCAGCAGGATCAGGGCGAGCTTGAGCATGGACACCTCGAATGGGACGCGCGCTCACGCGCGGGAGCGGCCATGACAGCAGGCGCGCCGTGAGCGGGGTGTCCGTCGTCCGCCACGCGCGGCCCGATTCGCGCGCATAAAAAAACCCCGCAGGCCAGGGGGTAGCCTGCGGGGCTCGGTGGAAGGACAGTCTGGGGAGGGACCGGCCTTCCGGGGATTCCATCCAAGGGGAGTGAATGGAGATCCGCGACGGACCTTGCATCCGTCGAGGTGCAGTTCAACAGCCGGCGGCTGCACGAATCGTGAAGGAACCCGTTAATAAACTGTTGGATTCAACGGCGATTCATTGCGTCGAAAACGTTTCCATGCGTGTATTTCGCGCGCGTCGCCGCTGTGTTGCATGGGTGTCGGCAAATGGCGGAATGGCGCCGCGGCACCCGACGAGCGGCGCGGGTCAATGCGCCTCGTCCCAGTTGTTCCCGACGCCCGCATCGACCACCAGCGGCACCCGCAGCGCGGCCGCCGCCTGCATGCGCGTGGTGACCTCCGCCACCAGCGTAGGCACGAAGCCCTCGTCGGCCTCGAACACCAGCTCGTCGTGCACCTGCATGATCATCGCCGCGCGCGCGCCCTGCCCGTCGAGCCAGCGGTCGACCTCGACCATCGCGCGCTTGATGATGTCCGCGGCGGTGCCCTGCATCGGCGCGTTGATCGCCGCGCGCTCGGCGCCGGCGCGCAGGCCCTGGTTCCGCGAGGTGATGTCGTTGAGGTAGAGCCGACGCCCGAACACGGTCTCGACGTAGCCCCGCTCGCGCGCCTGCTCGCGGGTGCGCTCCATGAAGTCGCGCACGCCCGGATAGCGGGCGAAGTAGGCGGCGATGTAGTCCTGCGCCTCGCCGCGGGCGATGCCGAGCTGGCGCGACAGGCCGAAGGCGCTCATGCCGTACATCAGGCCGAAGTTGATCGCCTTGGCCGCACGGCGCTGCTCGCCGGTGACCGCCTCCGGCGAGCCGGCGCCGAACACCTCGGCGGCGGTCGCGCGATGCACGTCCATGCCGCCCTCGAAGGCCGCCACCAGGCCCGGGTCCTCGGACAGGTGGGCCATGATCCGGAGCTCGATCTGCGAATAGTCGCAGGCCACGATCCGCCGACCCTCGGGTGCGACGAAGGCGCGCCGGATGCGGCGGCCGTCCTCGGTGCGGATCGGGATGTTCTGCAGGTTGGGATCCGACGAGGACAGGCGCCCGGTCGCTGCGCCGGCCTGGTGGTAGCTGGTGTGCACCCGCCCGGTGTCGGGGTTGATCGAGGCCGGCAGCTTGTCGGTGTAGGTGCCGCGCAGCTTGGCCAGACCGCGGTAGTCGAGGATCAGGCGCGGCAGGTCGTGCTGGTCGGCGATCGCCTCGAGCGCCTCCTCGTTGGTGGAGGGCTGGCCCTTGGGCGTCTTGACCAGGGCCGGCAGCTTCAGCTCGTCGAACAGGATCGCCTGCAGCTGCTTGGGCGACTCGAGGCTAAAGGCGCGGCCGGCCAGCGCATGCGCCTTCTGCTCGGCCTCGTGCATGCGTTTGGCGAGGTCGTGGCTCTGCCGGCGCAGTTCCTCGGCGTCGACCAGGACGCCGTTGGCCTCGATCCGCGCCAGCACCTCGATCAGCGGCACCTCGATGTCGCGATACACCGCCAGCAGCGCCGGCTCGGCCTCCAGTCGCGGATGCAGCGCCCGATGCAGGCGCAGGGTCACGTCGGCGTCCTCGGCGGCGTAGCCGGTCGCGTGCTCGAGCTCGACCTGCGAGAAGGCGATCTGCTTGGCGCCCTTGCCGCAGACGTCCTCGTAGCGGGTGGTGGTGTAGCCGAGGTAGCGCGCCGCCAGCGAATCCATGTCGTGCCGGCTGGCGGTCGAATTCAGCACGAAGGACTCGAGCATGGTGTCCTGGCTGTAGTTGCGCACGGCGATGCCGTGGCGCCGCATCACGTGCAGGTCGTACTTGCCGTGCTGGCCGACCTTGGCCACCGCCGGGTCCTCCAGCACCGGTCGCAGCGCGGCCAGCACCTCGTCGAAGTCCAGCTGCGGCGCGCAGCCCGGGTAGTCGTGGGCGAGCGGGATGTAGCAGGCCTCGCCCGGCTGCACCGCCAGGCTCAGCCCGACCAGGCGTGCGCGCAGGGCGTCGAGCGCATCGGTCTCGACGTCGAAGGCCACCAGCTCCGCCGCCTTCGCACGCGCGGTCCAGGCATCGAGGTCCTCGCGCGTGGTCACGCAGCGGTACTCGCCCTTCGCGGCGAGCGCGGGATCCGCCGCCTCGGCCTGCCCCCCGCCGCTGCGCGCGTAGCCGGCGGCGGTGTTGCGCAGCGTGCCCTCGGCCGCGGCGTCGGCCGCGGTGCCGCCATCGAGCTCGCGCAGCGCCTGGGTGAAACCGTACCGCGCGTACAGGCCGCGCAGCGTATCGGCGTCGCGCCCGCGCAGGACGAGCTCAGCGGGGCCCAGCGGCATCGCCACGTCGGTGCGGATGGTGACCAGCTCGCGGTTGAGCGGCAGGCGTCCGAGCGCGGCGCGCAGGTTCTCGCCGATCTTGCCCTTCATCTCCGGCGCCGCGGCGATCACGCCGTCGAGCGAACCGTAGGCGTCGATCCATTTGGCCGCGGTCTTCGGCCCGCACTTCTCCACGCCGGGGACGTTGTCGACGCTGTCGCCCATCAACGCGAGGTAGTCGACGATCCGCTCCGGCGCCACGCCGAACTTCTCGACCACGCCGGCCGGGTCGAGCACGCTGCCGGTCATGGTGTTGACCAGGGTGATGCCCGGCCGCACCAGCTGCGCGAAGTCCTTGTCGCCGGTGGAGACCGTCACCTCGATGCCCTGCCGGCAGGCCGCCACCGCGAGGGTGCCGATCACGTCGTCGGCCTCCACCCCCGCCTCGCGCAGGATCGGGAAGCCCAGCGCGGCGACGATCTCGCACATCGGCCCGACCTGCGCGGCGAGGTCGTCCGGCATCGGCGGCCGGTTGGCCTTGTAGTCGGCGTAGAGGTCGTCGCGGAAGGTCCGCCCGGGCGCGTCGACCACGAAGGCGGCGTAGTCGGGCTTCTCCTTCAGCGTCGCGCGCAGCATGTTGACCACCCCGAACAGGGCGCCGGTCGGCTCTCCCTGTGCGTTGGTCAGCGGCGGCAGCGCATGGAAGGCGCGATACAGGTACGAGGACCCGTCGATCAGTACGAGGCGAGGCATGCCCGCTAGTGTAGCGGCGCGACGTGGCGGCCCCGTCGCCCTTGCCCGCGCCTGCACGCATCGGCTGCAATGCTCGCCCACCCGCCTTCCGGACCGCCCGCCATGCGTGCCCTCATCGTTCCCCTGCTGCTGGTCGCCCCGCTCGCCGCCGCGCAGCCGCCGCTGCCCGAACCGCTGCCGCCGCCGGCGATGGAGGATCCCGGCGTCGAACCCGCCGCCCCGCTGCCGCGCAACGTCGAGATCCCCGGCGAATCGGTGGCGGAGGAGGTCGACGAGGCGGTGTCCGACGAGGACCGCGCGCGCGACCGGCTCACCGGCGGCCCCGTGCGCAACCGGCCCGACGACGCCTCGGCGCCCACCGTCGCCATCCGCACCCTCGACAACGGCGACGTGGTCGAGGAGTACCGCGTCGGCGGGCAGATCACCATGCTCAAGGTGACGCCCGTCAACGGCGTGCCCTACACCCTGGTCGACAGCAACGGCGACGGCAGCCTCGACCAGGCCGACGGCGCCGCCCCGGTCTCGCCGGTGCTCTACGAGCTCTACAGCTGGGACTGAGGCCCGCGCGCGCTCAGTCGCGCACCTCGGCATAGGCGTCCTGCGACAGCGTCCGCCAGTCGCGGCTGCGCGCGCGGAAGCCGCGCTGGGACTGGATCACCCGGCGCGCGAACGGATCGGCGGCGGCGAGATCGTCGAGTTCGTCCGCGGCCGCGCCCTGCAGCGCGGCCAGCACCTCGGCCGGCAGCGGACGCAGCGCGACCTTGCCGTCCTGCACCAGACGCCCGAGTGCGTCCTGGTTGTGCCGCGCATACGCGGCGCGCATGCCCACGTCCAGCGCGCGACAGCAGGCCTCGACCACCGCCTGCAGCTCGCCCGGCAGGGCCGCCCAGAGCTCCCGGTTGACCAGGCACTCGGCGGTCATCTGCGGCTTCTGCCAGCCGGGATAGTGGTAGACGCCGGCGGCGGCATCGAGGCCGAGGGCGAGGTCGTTGTAGGGCCCCATCCACTCCGCGGCATCGAGTTCGCCGTCGGCGAGCGCCTCGACCAGGCGCGCGCCGGCGACCGACCGCACCTGCGCGCCGGCGCGGGCGATCACCCGTCCGGCAAGGCCGGGCATGCGGATGCGCAGGGCCTGCAGGTCGGCCAGCCCGCGCACCTCGCGACGGAACCAGCCGGCCATGTGCATGCCGGTGTTGCCGGCCGGCAGCACGTGCAGGCCGAAATGGGCGTACAGCTCGCGCCACAGCGCCAGGCCCTCGCCCTCGTGCAGCCAGGCGTCGGTCTCGGCGGCATCGAGTCCGAACGGCACCGCGGTGAACAGCGGCATGGCCGCCGCGCGACCCTCCCAGTACCAGCTCGCCGCGTGCCCCATCTGCACCGCGCCGCGCGCGACCGCATCGAACACCTCGAACGCCGGCACCGCCACGCCCGCGCCCAGCGCCTCGACCTGCAGGCGGCCGCCGGAGGCGCGGCCGATCGCCTCGGCCAGCCACACTGCACCCTCGCCCAGACCGGGGAAATCCAGCGGCCACGCCAGCGCCATGCGCCAGCGCAGCGCGGTGCGCGGGGCGGGCGCCGTGGCGGGGGCCGGATCGGCACCGCAGGCGGCCAGGCCGGCGGCCAGCGCCGCGCCGGCGGCGGCCTTCAGCACGCCCCGGCGGTCCAGCGGCGGCGCGCCTCGAGCGCGCTCGCTCACGCCGCCTCCAGCTTGGCGTAGGCCAGCACCAGCCACTTCGGCCCGGCGTCCTCGAAGTTGACGTGGATGCGCGCATGCGGGCCGGAGCCCTCGCAGTCCATCACCGTGCCGAGGCCGAACACCGGATGCGTCACCGCCTGGCCGAGCTGGAACGCGGCGGCCTCGGCCAGCGCCGGCTGCGCGAAGCGGCCGGCGAACACCGGCCGCGACACGTTCACCCGCGGCCGCACCTCGTTGAGGAATTCGCCGGGGATCTCGCGCAGGAAACGCGACGGCACGCCGTACATCTCCGAGCCGTGGATGCGCCGCGACTCGGCATAGGACAGCACCAGCTTCTCGCGGGCGCGGGTGATGCCGACATAGGCCAGGCGACGCTCCTCCTCGAGCCGCCCCTCCTCGGCCGACTTCACGCTGGGGAACAGGCCTTCCTCGAGCCCGCCCAGGAACACGATCGGGAACTCCAGGCCCTTGGCGCTGTGCAGGGTCATGAGCTGCACGCCCTCGGCACCGGCCTCCGCCTGGCCCTCGCCGGCCTCGAGCGAGGCGTAGGCGAGGAAGGCGACCAGTTCCGGCATGCCCTCGTCGTCCTCGGCGCGCGCGAAGCGCGAGGCGACGGAGACCAGCTCGTCGAGGTTCTCGACCTTGGAGTCGAGCTGCCCCTTCGATTCGCCAGCGTAGTGCTCGCGCAGGCCCGAGCGGGCCATGACGTGGTCGACCTGCTCCGACAGCGTCGCGTCGCCGCAGTCGGCGCACAGCGCCTCGACCAGCTCGACGAAGCCGCGCAGCGCGTTGCGCGCGCGCGCGGCGAGCGTGCCGCCCGCGCTCTGCCGCACCGCGGCCTGCCACAGCGGCAGCGACTCCGCCCGCGCCAGGCGCCGGACCTCGTCCAGGGTCTTGCCGCCGATGCCGCGCGGCGGCGTGTTCACCGCGCGCTCGAAGGCGGCGTCGTCGGCGCGGTTGGCGACCAGGCGCAGGTAGGCCAGCGCGTCCTTGATCTCGGCGCGCTCGAAGAAGCGCAGCCCGCCATAGACGCGGTAGGGCACGCTCTCGGCGATGAGCTGCTCCTCGTAGGCCCGCGACTGCGCATTGGAGCGGTAGAGGATGGCGCACTCGCCGAAGGCGCCGCCGTCGCGCACCCACTGGCGGATGCGCTCGATCACGTAGCGTGCCTCGTCGATCTCGTTGTAGGCGGCGTAGAGGTCGACCGGCTCGCCCTGGCCGCTGTCGGTCCACAGTTTCTTGCCCAGGCGCGAGGGGTTGTGGGCGATGACCGCGTTGGCGGCGCCGAGGATGTTGGCGGTGGAGCGGTAGTTCTGCTCGAGGCGGATGGTGCGTGCGCCCGCGAAGTCCTCGAGGAACTGCTGCACGTTCTCGACGCGCGCGCCGCGCCAGCCGTAGATCGACTGGTCGTCGTCGCCGACCACCATCACATGCCCGCCGTCCCCGGCCAGGAGCCGCACGAAGGCGTACTGGACCGCGTTGGTGTCCTGGAACTCGTCGACCAGGATCTCGCGGAAGCGGCGCCGGTAGTGGACCAGCAGCGCCTCGCTGTCGCGCAGCAGCTCGTGCGCGCGCAGCAGCAGTTCGGCGAAGTCGACCAGGCCGGCGCGGTCGCAGCGCTCCTGGTAGGCGGCGTAGGCGCGCAGCAGGGTCTGGCCGTAGAGGTCGCCGCCGGCCGGCTGGATGTGCTGCGGACGCTTGCCCTCGTCCTTCTGCGCGTTGATCCACCACATGATCTGCCGCGGCGGGTGGCGGTCCTCGGCGATGTCGAGGTCGGCGGCCACGCGCTTGACCAGGCGCAGCTGGTCGTCGGAATCCATGACCTGGAAACCTTCCGGCAGCTTCGCCTCCTGCCAGTGCAGGCGCAGCAGGCGATGGGCGATGCCGTGGAAGGTGCCGATCCACATGCCGCGGCGCAGGCCGAGCGGGCCGGCGTCCATCTGCGCCTCGACGCGCTGGCGCATCTCGGCCGCGGCCTTGTTGGTGAAGGTCACCGCCAGGATCCCGTGCGGCGGGACGCCGACGACCTCGGTCAGCCAGGCGATGCGGTGGGTCAGGACCCGGGTCTTGCCGGAGCCGGCGCCGGCGAGCACCAGGGCGTGGCCCGGTTCGGCGCTGACGGCCTCGCGCTGCGCGGGGTTCAGCGCGTCGAGCAGGTGGGAGACATCCATCCGCCGATTCTACCCGCCCCTCCCGCGGGCGGCCGCGGCGCCTTCAGCCGCCGCGCAGGCGCAGCTGGCGCAGGAGGTCGTCGAAGCCCATCGGCCGCGCGAACAGGAAACCCTGCACCTCGTCGCAGCCCCAGTCCTGCAGCCAGCGCCACTGCGCCTCGGTCTCCACGCCTTCGGCGATCGCCTTCAGGCCCAGGCTCTGGGCGAGGCGGATGATCGCGCTGCAGATGGTCTCGTCGTCGGCGCCGGTGCCGAGGTCGCGGACGAAGGCGCGGTCGATCTTCAGCCGGTGCAGCGGCAGGCGCTTGAGGTAGGCCAGGCTCGAATAGCCGGTGCCGAAGTCGTCGATGGCGATGCACACGCCGTCGCCGCGGATGCGCTGCATGCTGGCGACGGCGGCCTCGGGATTGGACATCACCACGCTCTCGGTGAGCTCGATCTCCAGCACGCCGCGCGGCAGCTCGAACTCGCGCACCACCGCGGCGACGTCGTCGGCGATGCCCTGCTGGAACTGCATCGCCGAGACGTTGACCGCGACGCGCAGGTCGCCGAAGCCGGCATCGGCCAGCATCCGCCAGCGCCGCGCCGCCTCGCGCAGCACCCAGCGCCCGATCGGCACGATCAGGCCGCTCTCCTCGCAGACGCCGATGAAATGGCCCGGCGCCAGCAGGCCGCGCTCCGGGTGCTTCCAACGCAGCAGCGACTCCACGCCCACCGGCGTGCCGCTGCGGTCGAACTGCAGCTGGAACGCGAGCACGAACTGCTCCTGGCGCAGCGCCTCGCGCAGCTGCAGGACCAGCTGCAGGCGCTCGCCGGCGCCGCGGTCGAACGCCTGCTCGTAGGCGACGATGCAGTTCCGTCCGCGCTGCTTGGCCTGGTACATGGCCAGATCCGCCCGCCGCAGCAGCAGGTCGGCGGCGGCGCCATGGTCCGGATAGCGGGCGTAGCCGATGCTGGGGGTGACGTAGAGCTGCGCGCCCTGCACCTCGATCGGCTGGGCCAGCGCCGCGTAGGCGCGCTCCAGCGCCTCGCCCAGCGCGCCCTGCGGCTGGTCGGACGCCAGCAGCACGAACTCGTCGCCGCCGAAGCGGGCGACGGTATCGGTGGGGCCGACGCTGGCCAGCAGCCGCGCCGCCACCGTGCGCAGCACCTCGTCCCCGACCGCATGCCCGAGGCTGTCGTTGATCAGCTTGAAGTCGTCGAGGTCGACGAAGGCCACGCCCACCGCATGCGCCTGCGCCTCGCCCAGGCGGATCGCCTGCTCCAGCCGGTCGATGAGCAGCTGCCGGTTCGGCACGCCGGTGAGTTCGTCGTGGGTCGCGCGGTGCGCGATCTGCTCCTGGATGCGCTGGCGCTCGGTCACGTCGTTCTGGATGCCCAGGAAATGGGTGATCGCGCCCGACTCGTCGCGCACCGGCGCGACCAGCAGCTCGTTCCAGAACATCTCGCCGTTCTTGCGGTAGTTGCGCAGCAGCACCCGCGCCTCGCGCTGCGAGGCCACCGCATGCGCCAGTGCGTCGCGCGCCGGCTGCTCGGTATCGGCGCCCTGCAGGAAGCGGCAGTTGCGGCCCAGCACCTCCGCCGCGCCATAGCCGGTGATGCGCTCGAAGGCCGGGTTGACGTAGACCAGCGGCAGGTCCGGCGCGGCCGCGTCGGCGATGGCGATGCCGTCCTCCGCCGAATGCACCGCGTTGCGCAGGACCCGCAGGTCGGCCTCGTCGCGCAGGCGCTGGCTGATGTCGGACACGCTGCCCACCGCGCGCACCGCGCGGCCGCCCGCCTCGCGCAGGATGAAGCCGCGGTCGACCACCTGCGCATAGCCGTCGGTGCCGCAGCGCAGACGGTAGCGGGCTTCCCAGTTGCTCACCTGCGGATCCGCGATCGCCGCCTCCAGGCTGGCGGCCACGCGCGCACGGTCGTCCGCGTGCACCAGCGCCTCCCAGCCGTCGAGGTTCCGCGCCACGCTCTGCGGCGCATGCTCGAACAGCTGGAAGAAGCTCTCGCTCCACCACAGTGCGCCGGAGTCCACGTCGAGGTCCCAGATCGCATCGCTGGTGGCGCGCGCGACGAGGCGGAAGCGCTCCTCGCTGAGCGCGAGCTCCGCCTCGGCGCGCAGGCGGTCGGTGACGTCGATCATCAGCAGCAGGCGCGCCGGCCGGCCGTCGAAGTCGAGGTCGCTGCCGTAGACCTCGTTGACCACCACGCTGCCGTCGGCACGCAGGTGCCGGCGCAGCGAGCCGCGCCAGATCGCATCGTCGACGGGCGCGGCCATGGCCCGCCGCGCCGGCTCCCGCTCCTTGCCAGGGAGCAGGTCGAGCAGGCTCAGCGTGCGCATGGCCTCGCGGCCGTGCCCGTAGTGCACGGCCGCGGAATCGTTGACTTCGAGGATGCGCAGGTCCTCGCGGTCGAACACCAGCACCGGCAGCGGATGGCGCTCGAACAGGAAGCGGTACTGCGCCTGCGCGGCGCGCTCGCCGGCCTCGGCGTCCGCGACCCGCTGCGACTGCGCCAGCGACTGCGCCTCGTGCGCGCGCCGGCGCCGGGCGCCGCGCCTGAGGCTGGCCGCCAGCAGGCCCCAGCCCGCCAGCATCAGCGCGCTGAGCACCGCCGCGGCCAGAGCGAAGGTCCACCACTGCGCGAGCAGGGCGGAGCGCGGCAGGCCCGCGGCGACCACGAACGGGTACTCGGGCATGTGCACGTAGGCGAACACGCGCTCCACGCCGTCGAGGCTGCTGGTGATCTCGCCGCTGCCCCGCCCGGCCGCCGGAAGCTGCTCGGTGAACAGCGGCGTTGCGGAGAGATCGGCGCCGAGATAGCGCGACGATTCCACGGAGCGGGCGACGACGGTGCCGCCCTCCAGCATCAGCGTGGCCAGCCCGCCCGACAGCTCCGCCGTGCGCAGGGCCTCGTCCAGCCGCGCCACCCGCAGCAGGCCGAGCACGCAGCGGCCGCCCGGCATGGCCAGCGCCAGCGGGAGGACGGCGCCCACGGCATGCCGCTCCGGCGGCCCGATCGCCAGCCCTTCCTGCCGCTGGGCGCCAGCGCAGTCCGCGCCGCCGGCGACCCGGAGCTCGGCGAGCTCGTCGTTGCGGGCCACCACCTCGCCGGCCGAATGCGCGGTCAGTTCCGCGGCCGCGTCCGGCCGCAGTGCCTCGAAGCGCAGCGCGTCGGCGCGCAGGCCGCGCATCGCGCGGTCGAGGTTGCGGACCTGGAGGTCGATCTGGCGCTCCAGCCCCGCGGCCACGGCCATGGCCTCGTGCGCGCCGGCTTCGAGCCGCGCGGCGCGCGTGTGCCACAGCAGCAGGGCGAGCGCGACCAGCACGCTCGCGACCACGGCGAGGACGATCACGACGTGGCCGCCCTGTCGTGGGTGGCCGCCCGTGCCCGCCCCGCCGGTCACCCCCCCTGTGACGGCATCGGTTTCCATCCACGCCATTTACTCCGCTCGCGCGCGGACACGTCAAGCGACGCCGGCGTGGATAGCCGTGACGCGCCGGCTACGCCCCGGGCGGTAACGGATCGCGCTCAGCGCCTGCGCATCGCCAGCCCGACCACCAGCGAGAGCGCGCCGGCGCCGAGCAGCACCCAGCCAATGGCAGGTTCCGGCGTCTCCGTCTTCGTCCGGTTGATCTCCAGCGGACCCAGCTTGGCCACCTGCTCCTGCATCTGGACGTTGACGATGCCGGCCGAGATCAGGCCTCCGGCCACCAGGAGAAGGACGCCGAGGACGAGTGCGAGGGTGCGCATGGAAGGATCCGAGGGAAAGGTCGGCGAAGCCTAGGCAGGGTGCGGCGCCATTGCCAGCGGCCGCTCAGACCGCCTCGACGCCGGGCAGTCCGAACACGAAGTCCACGCCGAACAGCGTCGTCGGGGTATGGAAGCCGGTCCCGTGCGCGAGGCCGCAGCGCAGGCGGCCGACTGCGGCCAGGGCCGCCTCGACGGTGAAGTCGTAGGCGTTGGGCAGGCGCAGGCGCAGGCTGGCGGCATTGCCGCCGGCGTCGCGGATCTCGCCCCAGACCATGGCGCCGTGCCGGCGCCGGGCCTCCGCGTCCGGCCCGCGCAGCCGCGCGAGGAGATGGCGGTGCAGCATCCGGCGCAGGGCCGGCACGCGCGCGAGCACGGCCAGCGGCCGCAGCCGCCGGATCCAGCGCGCGCGCCGCGGCGGCGTCGCCATGAACACCTCGACGTCGGGAATCCCGGTGGATACCCCGGCGGTGTAGAGGTCTCCCCAGGGCACGCTGATCGCGCAGCGACGCCGCTCCGGTTCCCCCTGCGCCTGCGGCGGACAGGCGAACTCGCGCAGCGTCGCCGCCAGCGGCACCTCGCACAGCGCTCCGGCGCGCCGCACCCGTCCGCCCGCGGCGAGGCCCTCGATCAGGGTGCCGACGGTGCCCGGGCTCGGCCGGCCGCGCGTCTCGAAGGCGAGCACCAGCGACGTCGCCGCCGGCACCGCCCGGTGCAGCCGGGCGCCGACGCCGTCGGTGGCGGTGACGTCGAATCCCACCCCCGGCAGCACCACCACGCCGCGGGCACGGGCTTCCGCGTCCAGCGCATGGCAATGGGCGAAGACGTCGATCTCGCCGCTGAGATCGAGGTAGTGCACGCCGCGCTCGAGGCAGGCGCGCAGCAGCGGCGGGCAGGTGCGGGCGAAGGGACCGGCGCAGTTGAGCACCAGGCCGATCCCGTCGAGGGCGTGCGCCATCCCGGGCGCATCGTCGAGCGCGAACACGCGGTCGCGCTGCGACAGCGTGCGCGCCATCGTCCGCACCGCGTCGCCGCGCCCGGCGAGCACCGGGCGCAGGCCGCGCCGCACCGCCTGCGCCGCGACGAGGCGCCCCGCGTAGCCGTTGGCGCCATAGATCATCCAGTCCATATGGTTCTCCGTCGGGCGAACCGGCGCGCCCCCTGCGCGCGCATCGAGCATAGCCGCGCCGCGCGCCGATGGTGCACTGCAGCGTCGGCGCTCCGGACCGCAGCGCGCCGGCAGCGGCCCGGGCGGCGGGGTGTAAAGTCGCAGGCCGCCCTTCCGGATGCCGACCATGATCGACCTGCACTACTGGCCGACGCCCAACGGCCACAAGATCACGCTGATGCTCGAGGAGACCGCCCTCGAGTACGCGATCCACCCGGTCGACATCAGCGCCGGCGAGCAGTTCCGGCCGGAGTTCCTGAAGATCGCGCCGAACAACCGGATGCCCGCCATCGTCGACCATGACCCGCCCGGCGGCGGCGCGCCGGTGAGCGTGTTCGAATCCGGCGCGATCCTGCTCTACCTGGCGGAGAAGACCGGACGCTTCCTGCCGCGCGACCTGCGTACGCGGGTGCAGGCCCTGGAGTGGCTGTTCTGGCAGATGGGCGGGCTGGGGCCGATGGCCGGCCAGAACCACCATTTCACCCAGTACGCGCCGGAGAAGATCCCGTACGCGATCGACCGCTACGTGCGCGAGACCGCGCGCCTGTACGGCGTGCTCGACCGCCGCCTCGCCGGCCGCGCCTTCATCGCCGGCGACGACTACACCATCGCCGACATGGCCGCCTACCCGTGGGTGGTGTCGCACGAGAAGCAGGCGCAGGACCTGGCCGACTTCCCGGAGGTGAAGCGCTGGTTCGAGGCCATCGCCGCGCGTCCGGCGACGCAGCGCGCCTACGCCCGCGGCGAGGGCCTCGCGCCCCGCCACGCCAGCAGCAGCCCCGAGGCGCAGAAGGCGATGTTCGGCAACGCGCCCAGGCCCTGACCGCCCATCGACCGGAGACTCCACCCCGCATGCGCTTCGCCCTTCCGCTGCTCTGCATGACCCTCGCCGCCTCCGCCCTCGCCGCCCCGCCCGCCGCCGAACCCGAGCGCCTCACGCTGGAGGCGATCACCGGCGACGCCTCGCTGTCGGGCCCGTCGCTGATGAAGCCGAGGATCGCGCCCGACGGCTCGCGCGTGACCTTCCTGCGCGGCCGCGACGACGACCGCAACCGGCTCGACCTGTGGGAGTACGACATCGCCTCCGGCCAGACCCGGATGCTGGTCGATTCCAAGGTCGTGCTGCCCGGCGAGGAAGTGCTCTCGGATGCCGAGAAGGCGCGCCGCGAGCGCCAGCGCATCGCCGCCTACTCCGGCATCGTCGAATACCAGTGGGCGCCCGACGCGCGCCGGCTGCTGTTCCCGCTCGGCGGCGAGCTCTACCTCTACGATCTCGCCACGCGCGGCGACGGCGCGGTGCGCCGGCTCACCCACGGCGAGGGCTTCGCCACCGACCCGAAGGTCTCGCCGCAGGGCGGCTGGGTGAGCTTCGTGCGCGACCGCGACCTGTGGGTGATCGAGCTGGCCTCCGGCCGCGAGATCCGCCTCACCACGGACGGCAGCGAGACCGTCGGCAACGGCGTGGCCGAGTTCGTCGCCGACGAGGAGATGGACCGCCACACCGGCTACTGGTGGGCTCCGGACGATTCGGCCATCGCCTTCGCCCGCATCGACGAGTCCGGCGTGCCGGTGCAGAAGCGCTACGAGATCTATCCCGACCGCACCGAGGTCGTGGAGCAGCGCTATCCGGCGGCGGGCGATCCGAACGTGGCGATCGGCCTGAACGTGATCGCCATGGTCGACGCCGGCGACACCGCCGCGATCCGCCCGGTCGACCTCGGTCCGGACCCGGACATCTACCTCGCCCGCGTCGACTGGATCGACGGCGACCGCCTCGCCTTCCAGCGCCAGAGCCGCGACCAGCGCCGGCTCGACCTCGTGCTCGCCGACCTCGACGCCGGCACCCAGCGCACCCTGCTGAGCGAGACCAGCGACACCTGGATCAACCTCAACGGCATCTTCCGCATGCTCGCCGGCGGCGAGACCTTCCTGTGGGGCTCGGAGCGCGACGGCTTCCAGCACCTCTACGTCTACGGCCTCGACGGCCGCCTGCGCCGCCAGCTCACCGAGGGCGAGTGGATGGTCGAGGACGTGCTCGGCATCGACGCCGAGGCCGGCACCGTGTTCTTCAGCGCGACCCGCGCCTCGCCGCTGGAGCGCCACGCGTATTCGCTGCCGCTGGCCGGCGGCGAACCGCGGAGGCTCACGGAGGAGCCGGGCTGGCACGAGATCGAGTTTGCCGACAACGCCAGCGTCTACGTCGACAGCTGGTCGAATCCGCAGACCCCGCCGCAGACCGTGCTCCACCGCGCCGACGGCCGCGTGATCGACACCCTGGTCGACAACGATCTGGACGACCCCGAGCATCCCTACGCGCGCTTCCGCGCCGCGCACCGGCCGGTCGAGTTCGGCACGATCACCGCGGCCGATGGCGAGACGCCGCTGCACTACAGCCTGATCCGCCCGACCGGCTTCGACCCGGCCGGGCAGTACCCGGTGGTGGTGCTGGTCTACGGTGGCCCGGCCGCGCAGACGGTGCGCCGGACCTGGGCGCCGGACTTCAACCAGTACCTGGCCCAGCACGGCTACGTGGTGTTCTCGCTGGACAACCGCGGTACGCCACGGCGCGGCCAGGCCTTCCTGTCGGCGCTGCACCGGCGCCAGGGCACGGTCGAGGTCGACGACCAGCGCGCGGGCGTGGCCTGGCTGCGCGCGCAGCCCTGGGTCGACGACGCCCACATCGGCGTCTACGGCTGGTCCAACGGCGGCTACATGACCCTGATGCTGCTGGCCCGCGCGTCCGACGACTACGCCTGCGGCGTGGCCGGCGCGCCGGTCACCGACTGGGCGCTCTACGACACGCACTACACCGAGCGCTACATGGACCTTCCGGACGCCAATCCGGACGGCTACCGCGAGGCGCGCGTGCTCGAGCACCTGCCGGGCCTGACCTCGCGGCTGCTGCTGATCCACGGCATGGCCGACGACAACGTGCTGTTCACCAACTCCACCCAGCTGATGAGCGCGCTGCAGAAGCAGGGCACCGCGTTCGAGCTGATGACCTATCCCGGCGCCAAGCACGGCCTGCGCGGCAGCGACAGCCTGCACCGGCTGCGCTTGACCGCGGATTTCTTCGACCGCTGCCTGACGCCGCAGTGATGCGGCGCGCCGGCGGCGGGTTCAGCCTTCCGCCGGCGCCGCGGCCGCCTGCGGGCGGTGGCTGGACTGCAGCGCGTGCAGGCGCCACAACGCCCCCGGGTCGCCGAGCAGGGCGCCGCGCGCGCCGGCATCGAGTGCGCCCAGGCCGTCGCCGCGGCCGGTCTGGACCAGCGCCGGCAGCCGCGTGTGCGGGGCGTCCAGCCCACGTCGGCGCCCGTTGGCCCCGGCGCAGAGCATGGCGTTGAGGGTGGCGTCGCCGACCGCGTCCTCGAACGCCGGCTCCGGCCGCGCCTGCGCGCGCGCGAGCTCCTCGCGCATCCAGCCCAGCTCCTTCGGCGGCCGGGTCTCCTCGGGCACCAGGAACAGGCCGAAGCGGCGGGTGACGCGGCCGAGCGTGACGCTGCTCGACACCACCGACAGCGGGATCGACAGCGCCATCGCGCCGGCCACCGGCAGCAGCCACAGCGCCAGCGCTGGATTGAGGTGGATGGCGTAGGCCAGCCAGGCGATGCCGATCACCGTCTGCGGCAAGTGCTGGCGGATCGCCAGGCCCCACGGCGTGGCCGCGTCGTCGCGCGAGGGCGAGGTCCACTTGCCCTTGATGCCGAGGATCGTGGCGATCACGAACTGGGTATGGAACAGCATCCGCACCGGCGCCAGCAGCGCGGCGAACACCGTCTCCAGCACGATCGACAGCGCCAGCCGCATGCGCCCGCCGAACTCCTTCGAGCGCCGGAACACCACCATCAGCAGCGCCAGCACCTTGGGCGCGAACAGCAGCACCATCGTCGCGGTGAACAGCGAGATGGCGGCGGTCGCATCCCAGTGCGGCCAGTCCGGATAGAGCTGGTTGGGCTCGGTGAAGTACACCGGCGTGGTGTTGACCTGGTGCGCGAGCAGACCGGTGGAGATCGCCAGGAACAGCAGCCACAGCGGCGACGACACGTAGGCGAGCGCGCCGATCACGAACATCACCCGGTGCGCCGAATAGATGCCGCGCGCGAACAGCAAGCGCATGTTCTTGAGGTTGCCGCCGGCCCAGCGCTTGTCGCGGCCGAGCTCGTCGAGCAGGTTCGGCGGCAGCTCCTCGTAGCTGCCCTCCAGGTCGTAGGCGATCCACACCGCCCAGCCGGCGCGGCGGATCAGCGCGGCCTCGCAGAAGTCGTGCGACATCACCTCGCCGGACAGGAAGCCGCGGCCCGGCAGGCGCCCGAGCGCGCAGTGGTCCATGAAGGGCCTGACCCGGATGATCGCGTTGTGGCCCCAGAAGTGCGATTCGCCGAGCTGCCAGAAGCACAGGCCGGCGGTGAACAGCGGCCCGTACACGCGCGAAGCGAACTGTTGCGCGCGCGCATAGAAGGTCTCGCGCCCCATCGGGTGCGGCACGGTCTGGATGATGCCGGCGTTGGGCCTGGCCTCCATCATCCGCACCAGGGTCGCCAGGCAGTCGCCGGTCATGATGCTGTCGGCGTCGAGCACCACCATGTAGCGGTAGTCGCGGCCCCAGCGCCGGCAGAAGTCGGCGATGTTGCCGCTCTTCTTCTTCACCCGGTGCCGGCGCCAGCGGTAGTGCAGGCGGCCGTGCGCGTCGAGGTCGGCGCAGGCGCGGCGCCAGGCGTCGATCTCGGCGACGCGGGTGTCGGGGTCGCCGGAATCCGAGAGCACGTAGAAGTCGAAGTGCGCGAGCACGCCGGCCTCGACGACCGAGCGGTAGGTCGCGCGCAGGCCGGCGAACACCCGCGCCACGTCCTCGTTGGCGATCGGCATGACGATCGCGCAGCGCGCGTCGGCGGCGATCGCCCCCGCCTCGTGGCCCTGCTTCGACATCGACAGGCCGTCGCCGCGGATCAGGGCCAGGACGAAGCCCGCCACCGCGCTCCAGAAGCCCGCCGACAGCCACAGGAACAGCACCGCGAACATGGCCAGCGTCGCCATCTCCAGCGGCTGGCGGCCGCCGTAGGGCAGTGCCTGCGCCATGGCCACCACGCCCCAGGCGGTCACCAGCAGGGTCAGGATGGTCAGCACGGTGCGCCGCAGCCGCGCCTGGGTCTGCCAGGGCCCGCGCGGGTCGGGCGAATCCACGACCGGATCGCCGCGGCGGCTGAACGGGCTGGTCCAGATCGTGCGCAGCGGCCACGTCCGCGCCACCATCGTGCCGCGGTTGAGGCGCGGTCCGAGTCGCAGCAGCGGGCGCCCGGCCGCGTCCTCGTCCCGCACCGGCGCAAGGTCGGCCGCGGCGTCCAGGCGGGCGCGGATGTCGCGCACGGCGTCGCTCTCGTGGGGGGCGGGGGTGCTCAGGGCGGGCCTCGTTCGGACGGATCGGGATGGGGCGAGGCGGCTCACTGCTGCCGCGGCAGCAGGTAGCTCCAGGTTTCCGACACCTGCTCGCCGTCCAGGCGCAGCAGGCCGCGCATCTCGACCGGGCGGGCGAGGTCGAGGTGACGCACGCGCAGATGCAGGCGCCAGCCGCCGGTGACCTCGTTGCGGTACACGTTCTGCGCCACGATCTGGCCGTTGTCGTTGGTCCACAGGTCGGCGCTGACGTGCGCCTCGGCATCGAGCGGCTCCAGCGCCGGGCCGACGAAATCGACCGTGAAGGCATGCTCGTTCTCGCCGACCGGGCCGTACCCGGTGCCGCGGCGGGTCTGCAGCACCCAGGCATCCGGCGGGCGCGCCTCCTCCTGCATCTGCCAGCTGATGCTGTAGTCCAGCGCCAGCGGCTCCTCGGCGCCCGCATCGGGAAGCGCGCGCGGCATCCAGAACACGACCACGTTGTCGTTGGTCTCGTCGGGCGAGGGGATCTCCACCAGCCGCACCACGCCCTCGCCCCAGTCGCCCCTGGGCTCGACCCAGGCGCTGGGGCGCAGTTCGTAGCGCGCCTCGAGATCCTGGTAGTGCGAGAACGCGCGGTCGCGCTGCATCAGGCCGAAGCCGCGCGGGTTGGTGGTGCTGAAGCTCGAGACCTGCAGGTGCACCGGGTCGACCAGCGGCCGCCACAGCCATTCGTCGCTGCCGGCGTGGACCGACAGGCCCTCGGAATCGTGCACGGCGGGCCGGTAGTCCTCGCGCGGCGGCGGCTGGTTGTCGCCGAAGAAGAACATGCTGGTCAGCGGCGCGATGCCCAGCACCCTGACCGGCTCGCGCAGGAACAGCCGCGCGCTGACCTCCATCACCGTGGAGGCGCCCGGGCGCACGACGAAACGGTAGGCGCCGGTGACCCGGCGCGAGTCCATCAGCGCATACACCGTGATCGCCTCCGACTCGCGGGCCGGGTGCTCGAGCCAGAACTCGCGGAACTGCGGGAACTCCTCCCCGCTGGGTTCGGCGGTATCGAGCGCCAGGCCGCGGGCGGAGAGGCCGTAGCGCTGGTCCCTGCCGATCCCGCGGAAGTAGGTGGCGCCGAGGAAGCTGAAGACCTCGTCCTTGTAGTCCGGCGTGTTCATCGCCGCGTGCACGCGGAAACCGGAGAAGCCCGCGCCCTCGAGGGCTTCCGGCGCGAGGCGGTTGCGGCCGTAGTCGAACAGCGACGGCGCGTAGCGGATCTCGCGCACGCCCGAGGCGCTGACCTCGTTGATCCGGATCGGCGCGCGGTACTGCGAACCGGCGTGGAAGAAGGCGACCTCGAACGGCAGGCCGGTGGCCCGCCACAGCATCGACTCCGGGCGGTAGCGGATGTCGCGGAGCTGGTCGTAGTCGAGGCCGGCCAGGGCGTCGCTGATGGTCGCCTCGGGCGCCGCGTAGGGCTCGGCCGCCAGCTCGCGGGCGCGCTCGGTGACATCCTGCAGGCCGAACGCGGCCGCCGGCCCGGCGGCGCCCGCGCAGACCGCGAGGGCGATCAGGAGGTGCGCGACGGCACGGACGCGGGCGGGGCTTGGCATGCGGCGACTCGTCGGGCGGAGAAGCGCCAGACTATAGCGGGGCGTTGCGGCAACGCATCATGAAGTCGCCGGCCTGCTCAGCCGCGCGTGCGGCCCGCCCCCTCCAGCAGGTCGCCCAGGACCTCCGCCAGCTTCTCGACCGTGCCCGGCTTGCGGATCACCGGCACCTCGCGGTGCTCGGGCGGGATCATGACCCGGTCGTGGTAGCCGGTGGCGAAGGCGAACGGCAGCCCTTCGCGCGCCAGCCGCTCGGCGACCTCCTTCGAGCTCTCCGTACCCAGGTGCACGTCGATCACCGCCGCCTGCATGCCGCCGGCGTCGAGGATCCGCATCGCCTCCTCGACGCTGCCGGCGATCTCGACGTTGCGCGCGCCGAGCCTGCGCAGCGCATGCTCGGTGTCGAGCGCGATCAGCATGTTGTCCTCGACCACCAGGACCGACAGGCCCTCGACCACCGCCGGCAGCGCACGCTCCGGTGCGGGCGCGGCGGCGGCGGGCGCCTGCTGGCGCAGGTAGCGCGCCGGCACCACGAACTCGCCCTCGACGCCGTCCGCCAGGTAGCGCACCTCGGCCTCGCCCTGCAGCTCGTGCGGGATCGCGCGCCGGATCAGGGTCGAGCCGAAGCCTTCCGCCGCCGGCGGCGACACCGCCGGTCCGCCGCTCTCCTGCCAGGCGATGCGGCAGTCGCCGCCCGCGGTGAGCGCCCAGCTCACGCGCAGCCGGCCTTCCGGCCGCGACAGCGAGCCGGACTTGGCCGCATTGGTCGCCATCTCGTGCAGCACCAGCGCCAGCGCCGAGCGCGCCTTGGCATCGAGCAGCACCGTCGGTCCCTCGATCTCGAACCGACCCGGACGCCCGTGGTAGGGGCGCAGCTCGGCCTCGACCAGGGTGCGCAGCTCGCCGACCTGGGCGCGCTGGTCGAACTGGTCGTGCGCGAAGGCCAGCGCGCGGATGCGGCCCTCGAGCGTCTCCACGAACTCCTGCACGTCGCCGGCGGTGTCGGCGCTGTGCAGGATCATCGACTGCATCAGCGCCAGCAGGTTCTTGACCCGGTGGTTGAGTTCGGCGATGACGAGTTTCTGGCTCTCGCCGGCGGCGACGCGCGCCGAACTCGCCTCGTCCGAGCGCAGCGAGCGCAATGCGACCAGGGCGCTGCGCAGGCGCTCGGCCACGCGACGCTCCGCCGCGGTCCACGGCGCGCTCTGGCCGCGCACCGTCTCCTTCCAGGCGCCGAAGCTCGCGCGCGGCGACAGCTTGCCGCTGCTGTCGGTCTGGTAGGGCCGGTTCGGGTCGCCGGCCCAGGTCACCGTCTCCACCAGCTCGCGGCGGAACAGCAGCAGGCAGTCGCCGGGCGCGGCGCCGAGCGGAATCGCGAGGGCGCCGGCGGCGGCGTGCGCCCAGCCATGGGCCTCGTCGAGCAGGTCGGCGAGCCGGTGCGAAGCCGGCAGTTCGTCGCCGCCACCCTGCGCGAGCGCGCGCACGATCCCCGGGATCGCCGCCTCCGGCGGCATGCTGCCGCTGCCGTGCCAGCGGCCGCCGAGCCACAGCCCGGCACCGTCGCAGGGCACCAGCCGCTGCAGCAGGTCCAGGTGCTCGGCGAGCACGCCGAAGGGGTCCTCGGCCGCGTTCAGCCCCACCATCGCCTCGTCGTGGACGATGCGCGCGCGCGATTCGTAGTCGAAGTCGGCCGCGCGCTCGCGCGAGGCGACCTGCATCGAATAGAACATGCCGAACAGGTCCGCCGCCGCGCGCACGTCCATCGGCAGGCGCCGCGGCGTGGCGTGGTGGCAGGCGATGAGGCCCCACAGCTCGCCGTCGCACAGCACCGACACCGACATCGAGCCGGTCACGCCCATGTTCTTCAGGTATTCCAGGTGCACCGGCGCGACGCTGCGCAGCGCGGTAAAGCTGAGGTCCAGCGGGCGGTCCTCGTGGTCGCGCGCGGGCACGATCGGCACCGGCTCGTAGGTCGCGTCCGGGATCAGGCGCACGCGGTTGCGGCGGTAGAGCTCGCGCGCCTGCGGCGGGATGTCCGACGCCGGGTAGTGCAGGTCGAGGTAGCTGTCGAGCCCGGCACGCCTGGACTCGGCAATGACCTTGCCCGAGCCGTCGTGCAGGAAGCGGTAGATCATGACCCGGTCGAAGCCCAGCAGCGCGCGCATCTGCTGCGCGGCGCGGGCATGGAACTCGGTCATGTTCCGGGTGCCGGCGAGGCGTCCGATCATGGCCTGCGCCAGCACCAGCGGCGACTGCGTGCGCAGGTGCGAATGCTCGGCCGGTTCGATCTCCACGTGCAGGTGCGGACCGGCGCGGTGCACCGAGATGTCGCACAGCCGCGCGCTGGGGCCGAAGTTCGCCTGCGCGGCGCGCTGCTGCCCGGCCTGCTCGCCGCCGCCGGCGGTCACCGCGTTGCCCAGCGAGTGCAGCACTTCGCGCGGCAGCCAGCTCGCCAGCGAGCTGCCGACCAGTTCGTCCAGCGGCACGCCGAACAGCTCGGTCGCATTCAGCGAGACGTGCCGGATCGTCCACTCGGGCATGGACACCGCGACCAGCCAGCCGTGCGGCTGGATCGCACCCGAAAGATGGATCGGGGCGCGGGCGCAGGCCCGCAGCTCCGCTTCGAGGTTCATCGTCGTCTGGTCGCTGTTCATCGCGCGTCCCGCCGTTCCTGTTGTTCCTGCAGATGCTCGATCACCGCCGCGAACGCGCCCCGTGCCGAGGCCGTCAGCGCATGCTCCTGGGTCGCATCGAGCGCCGCCGCGTCCAGGCGCGAGAGGAAGGCGCGCCAGCGCTCGGGCGCGGCGGCATGGCGCTCCAGGAAGGACGTCGCGCGGTCCGCGGGCGCGCCCAGCGCGCGCACCTGCGGCAGCAGCATGCGCGCGCCCAGGGCCGAGCCCTCGACCACGTACAGCAGGCCCAGCGCAGCGCCCGCGCCGTCGATCGCGAGCGCCGGCAGCGGCGCGTCGTCATCGGCGTCGCCCAGCGCACGCAGGTCCGCGGCGATCAGCGACGCACGCCGCTGCGGCGCCCAACCCGGAAGCAGACGTTCGGCCTCCGCGCGATCGAGTCCGGCCTCGGCGCGGCGGTGGAAGCGATGCATCGCCCGCAGGAAGGCGCGGTAACCGTCGAGCGTGGTCGTGGCGCCGAGGGCGTCGGCCAGCGCCTCCGCCCGTTCGTGCGGCGCCTGCGTCTGCGCACGCAGCCGCGCGTGCCGCACGCCGTCTCCGGCTGCGGGCGTGGCGACATGGCGCTGTTGGGGGCTGGGAGACGTGGCGCGCTCCGACGCGGAAATGACTGCGAATGGTACCCGGCTCGCCGGCGCATCCGGGCACAGGTCTTCACGCGATCCTTCACGGCGCCCCGGGCTCGCGCCCGTCAGCGGGCGAGCGTCACCCACGCCGGCGCATGGTCGGACGGCCGCTCCCAGGTCCGCGGCTCGCGGTCGATGCCCGCCGCCGCGCAGCGCGCGCGCAGCGCCTCCGATACCAGCACCAGGTCGATGCGCAGGCCGAGGTTGCGGCGCAGGCCGCCGAGCCGGTAGTCCCACCACGAGAAATGCCCCGCCTCCTGCTGGTGCAGGCGGAAGCTGTCGTGCAGGCCGAGGTCGAGGAGCGCCCGCAGCGCGTCGCGTTCGGGCGTCGAGCACAGGATCTTCCCGTGCCAGGCCGCCGGGTCGTGCACGTCGCGGTCGTCGGGGGCGATGTTGAAGTCGCCGAGCACCACCAGTTCCGGATGCGCCCGGATCTCCTCCGCGAGCCAGTCCCGCACCGCGGCGAGCCAGCGCAGCTTGTAGTCGTACTTGGGATCGCCGACCGCCTTGCCGTTGACCACGTACAGGTTGACCACGCGCACGCCGTCGATGGTGGCCGCGATCACGCGCTTCTGCTCGTCCTCGAAGCCAGGGATGGCGACCACGCACTCGCCGGCGGGCACCCGCGACAGCAGCGCCACCCCGTTGTAGGTCTTCTGCCCGCAGAACACGCTGCGGTAGCCGAGCGCGGCGATGTCGGCATCGGGGAAGCGCGGATCGTCGAGCTTGGTCTCCTGCAGCCCGACCACGTCCGGCTGCGCCTCGACCAGCCACTGCTTGAGGTGCGGCATGCGCACGTTGAGGGAGTTGACGTTCCAGGTGGCGATTTTCATGGCCGGGATTGTGGCGGGCGGAGGGCGAGGTCGGAAAGGTGGCGATCCCTGCGTTCGCGAAGGCGGGATTCGGGAATGGGAAATCGGGAATGGAGGGTTGCCGCGAGTCGCAGGGCTCGCATCCCTCGAAGGCCGCGTTCGGTGCACCGGCCGCCGCTACCATGCCGCGGTGCAGGTCCCCATTCCCGCTTCCCGATTCCCGGCTCGCCCATGGACTTCCGCTCCGACACCGTCACCCGTCCCACCCGCGCCATGCGCGAGGCCATGTCCGCGGCCGAGGTCGGCGACGACGTGTACCGCGAGGATCCGACCGTGGCCGCGCTCGAGCGACGGCTGGCGGCGGAGGCCGGGCTGGAGGCGGGCCTGTTCGTACCGAGCGGCACGCAGTCCAACCTGCTGGCGCTGATGAGCCACTGCGAGCGCGGCGACGAGTACCTCGTGGGCATGGACGCGCACGCCTACCGGTACGAGGGCGGCGGCGCGGCGGTGCTGGGCGCGATCCAGCCGCAGCCGATCCCGCAGGGCACCGACGGCCGCATCCCGCTCGATGTCGCGGCGGCGATGATCAAGCCGCTCGACCCGCACTTCGCACGCACGCGACTGTTGTGCCTGGAGAACACCTGGCACGGCCGCGTGCTGCCGCTCGACTACCTCGCCGAGGCTGCAGGCTTCCGCACGCGGCACCGGCTCGCGCTGCACCTGGACGGGGCGCGCGTGTTCAACGCCGCGGTCGCGCTCGGGGTGCCGCTGCGCGAGATCACCCGGCACGTCGACAGCGTCTCGATCTGCCTGTCGAAAGGCCTGGGCGCACCGGTGGGTTCGGTCCTGCTCGGCGCGGCCGGCTTCATCGAGCGCGCCCGGCGCTGGCGCAAGGTCGCCGGCGGCGGCTGGCGCCAGGCGGGACTGCTCGCCGCCGCCGGGCTGCACGCGCTCGACCACCACGTAGCGCGCCTGGCCGACGACCATCGCCGCGCCGCGTGGCTGGCCGCCGGGCTGCGCGATGCGCCCGGCCTGGCGGTGACCGCGCAGCACACCAACATGGTGTTCATCGAGCTGCCGGCGGAGCGGCTCGAGGCCTTCCGCGCGCACGTCGAGGCGCACGGCCTGCGCCTGTCGGTCGGCACCCTGCCGCAGATCCGGCTGGTCACCCACCTGGACATCGACGACGCCGCGGTCGAGCGCTCGGTCGCCGTGCTGCGCGCCTTCGACGCGGGCTGAGCCGGCGACGGCCGGATGCGCGGGCCCGACCGGCGCGCGCATCGCGCCCCCCGCCTGGGCCAGAATCGCCGATCCCGCAGGCCCGCCTGCATCCGGAGACGCACGCCTTGCACTACCGCGGATCGCTGCACCGACCGCCGCGCCGGCGCTGGCTGTGGCGCCTCGTCGCCGTCCTCGCCCTGCTGTGGCTGGCCTCGGCGCTGTGGCAGGCGTTCAAGCCCCTTCCCGACGGCCTCGCCGTGACTGCGCCGCTGCGCGCCGTCGGCGATGTCCGCTTCCTCGCCGACACCACCTGGACCGACCCCGACGGCAACCGCCACAGCGAGCAGGCGATCTTCGACGAGGCGCTGGCGATGATCGACCACGCGCAGCGGCTGATCGTGGTGGACATGTTCCTGTTCAACACCTTCGCCGGTGCCGACACGCGGCCGCTGCGGCCACTCGCCCGGGAGCTGACCGACGCCCTGATCCGTCGCCGGCAGGCGCTGCCCGACATCGAGATCGTGCTGATCACCGACCCGGTGAACACGGTGTACGGCGGCGTCGAGGCCAGGCACCTGGCCGACCTGGAGGCGGTCGGCGTGCGCGTGGTGACCACCGACCTCGACCGCCTGCGCGCATCGAACCCGCTGTGGTCGGGGCTGTGGCATCCCTGCTGCAGCTGGCTCGGCAACGATACCCGCGGCGGCTGGCTGCCGAACCCCTTCGGCGCCGGCGAGGTCACCCTGCGCAGCTGGCTGGCGCTGGCGAACTTTCGCGCCAACCACCGCAAGACCCTCGTCGCCGACGACGGCGAGGGCTGGGCCGCGCTGGTCACCTCGGCCAATCCCCACGGCGCCAGCGCCGCGCACGGCAACGTCGCCCTGCGCTTCAGCGGCGCGGCCGCGATCGACCTGCTCGCCACCGAGCGCACCGTCGCGCACTGGGCGGGCGTGGCCATTCCCGGTCCGCAGCCTGCGGACGCGGCGGACGCCGACGCCGCGGTGCGCCTGCAGGTGCTCACCGAGTCGGGCATCCGCGAGGCGCTGCTCGACAGCCTGCGCCGCGCGCAGGCCGGCGACCGGATCGACGTCGGCGTGTTCTACATCGCGCACCGGGACCTCGTGCGCGAGCTCCTCGCCGCACAGCGCCGCGGCGTCGCCCTGCGCGTCCTGCTCGATCCGAACCGCGACGCCTTCGGGCGCAGCAAGAACGGCATCCCCAACCGCCAGGTCGCTGCGGAGCTGCACGCCGCCGGGGTCCCCGTGCGCTGGTGCGATACGCATGGAGAGCAGTGCCATGCCAAGTTCCTGCTCAAGCACCGCGACGACGGCGTGGACGTGCTGCTGCTGGGCTCGGCGAACTACACGCGCCGCAACCTCGACGACCTCAACCTGGAAACCTCGGTGCGCCTGATCGGCGACGCGAACACGCCCGCGTTCGTGGACGCTGCAGCCTGGTTCGACCAGGCCTGGAGCAATGCCGACGGGCGTCGGCTGAGCCTGCCGTACGCGGCCTACGCCGACGAGTCCTGGCTGAGACGAGCGTGGTACCGGCTCGCCGAGGCGACCGGCCTGTCGACCTTCTGAGCCAGGCATGGGCAGCGCCGCCGACGGCATCGACACCCCGCGCACGCGGATCGCGCCGCTGCGGCCGACGGATGCGGACTTCGTCGTCGCCCTGCTCAACGCGCCCTCGTTCCTGCGCTTCATCGGCGACCGCGGCGTCCGCGACCGCGCCGACGCGCTGCGCTGGATCGCGCAGGGTCCGATGGCCAGCCACGCGCGCCACGGCTTCGGCCTGGACCGCGTCGCCCTGCGCGACGACGGCACCCCGATCGGCATCTGCGGACTGCTGCGGCGCGACGGCCTGGACGCGCCGGATCTCGGCTTCGCCTTCCTCGAACCCTGGCAGGGCCGGGGCTTTGGCCGCGAATGCGCGGCGGCCGTGTTGCGCGACGCGCACCGGCGGCTCGGACTCGACCGGGTGCTCGCGGTCGTGGCGCCGGGCAATGTCGCCTCGCTCGCCCTGCTCGCGCGGCTGGGCTTCGCCGCCGCCGGCGTCTGGCGCGCGCCCGCGGGGGGCGACCTGCTGCATCGGCTGGAGTGGACGGCCGCTCACGGCCTGCGCGCACTCGCGCGGCTAGCGTGACCGGCACCTGCCGGAGCCGCCCCATGTTCGACTGGATCACCGACGTCATCGCCAATCTCGGCTACATCGGCATCGCCCTGCTGATGCTGCTGGAGAACCTGTTCCCGCCGGTGCCGTCGGAGGTGATCATGCCGCTCGCCGGCTTCGTCGCCGCCCGCGGCGATCTCAACATCGTCGGCGTGGTGGTCGCCGGCGTCGCCGGCACCGTCGCCGGCACCCTGCCCTGGTACTGGCTGGGCCACCGCTTCGGCGAGAAGGGCCTGCACTGGATGGCACGGCGCCACGGCCGCTGGCTGACACTGTCGGAGGACGACGCCGACCGTGCGGTGCAGAGCTTCCGCCGGCATGGCGTACTGGCGGTGTTCCTCGGCCGGCTCGTGCCGGCGATCCGGACCGTGATCTCGGCGCCGGCGGGCGTGGCGAAGATGCCGCTGGCGAAGTTCCTGTTCTGGACCACGCTCGGCAGCGCCCTGTGGGCTACCGCCCTCGCGCTCGCGGGCTATTTCCTGCAGAGCCAGTACGAGAAGGTCGCCGACTACATGGACCCGGTGTCCAAGGGCGTGCTGGTGCTGATCGTCCTGGCCTACGTCTACCGGGTCGTGACCTTCCGTCGCAAGGCGCACTAGCAGCGCGCTTCACGCGCCGCGCCGGAGGAGCGGCTAGCCTCGATCCTCCCGCCCGTCCGGAGGTCCGCATGCACGTCCTCGTCGCCGGCGCGCACGGCCGGACTGCGCGACTGCTGCACCCGCTCCTGC
The DNA here is from genome assembly GCF_018122625.2 of Coralloluteibacterium stylophorae. GTDB lineage: Bacteria > Pseudomonadota > Gammaproteobacteria > Xanthomonadales > Xanthomonadaceae > Coralloluteibacterium > Coralloluteibacterium stylophorae. Next base: position 270,652 of record NZ_JAGQFT020000004.1, read on the forward strand.
TTGCGCGTGGCCACGCGGTACGCGGCCTGGTCCGCGATCCACGCCAGTCGGCTGCGCTGCAGGCGCTCGGAGTCGAGCCGGTGGTGGTCGACCTCGACGCCGGCGATGGGATCGACGGGGCCGCCGCCGGCTGCGAGGCGGTGGTCTGCGCGGCCGGCGCAGGGCCCGACGACCATCGCCTCGAGCGGCACGCGATGGACCGCGACTGCGTGCTTCGGCTCATCGCCGCCGTGCGCCGCACCGGCATCCGCCGTTTCGTGCTGGTCGGCGCATTGGGGGCCGACAGGCACGGGCACGGCCACGGCGTCGCCGCCGCCTACCTTCGCGCCCGCGCCGAGGCCGATGCCGCGTTGCGCGCCAGCGGCCTGGACTACACCATCCTCCGCGCCGGCCCCCTGACCGACACTCCGGCGGTGGGCCGCATCGCGCTGTCGGCGCAGCTGCCGCGCGCGCCGCTCGGTCGGGCCGACCTCGCGGCCACGCTGGCGGAGACGCTGGACCGTCCGGAGACGGTTTGCCGGCAGTGGGACGTGACCTTCGGTGGCCTCGCCATCAAGGCGGCGATCGGCGAGGCCACCCGCTCGCACTGGGCCTTCAGCTCGCCGCGGCACTGATCGCAGGCGACCGGTGCCGCGGCGTCCGCGTCAGCGCGAGCGCTTCCTGGCCGTCGCGGTGCCGGTCGAGCGCCCGGATGCCGACTTCTTCGCCGTCGACTTCTTCGCCGTCGACGTCTTCGTACCCGACTTCGCTGTCTTCTTCGCAGACGACGTGCGCGCGGCGGTCCTGCCGCTCTTCTTCGCGGCGCCCTTCTTCGCCGCGCTCTTCTTCGCGGCGCTCTTCCTGGCCGCGCCCTTCTTCGCAGTCGCCTTCTTCGCCGCGCTCTTGCGGCTGGCGCTCTTCTTCGCCGTGCCCTTCTTCGCGGCGCTCTTGCTGGCCGCACCCTTCTTCGCAGTCGCCTTCTTTGCCGCGCTCTTCTTCGCCGTGCTGCGCGTGCCGGCACTCTTGGCTGCGCGCGTCGTGGCCGCTTTCTTCGCCGCCGCCGAACGCGTGCCGGCGCCCTTCGTCTTCGCTGCCTTCTTCGCGGCGGCGGAGCGGCTCGATGCGGAACGCTTGGCGGCCGCGCTCCGCGCCTGCTTCGACAGCGACTTCTTCGACGCCGCGGAATGCCCCTCGCGCTTGAGCGCCTTGGTGGTCGCGCGCGAGCGCTTGGCGGAGGTCTTGCTGCTCTTCCTGCTCGCCGCCCGATCCTGGGTCGCCTTCTTGCGGGTGCTCTTGGACGCGCCCTTCTTCGGCGGCGGCAGGTCGACGCCGTCGCGCCGCGCTTCCGACAGGCCGATCGCGATGGCCTGCTTGCTGCTGCGCGCGCCGTGCTTGCCCTCGCGCACGTGATCGATCTGCTCGCGCACGTACTCGCCCGCCTGGGTGCTGGCGGACTTGCCCTCGCGCTTGTCCTTGGCCGCGCGCTCGCGGGTGCGTTTCTCCGGCATCTGGTGAGCCCTCCGTCTCGTGTTCGGATTGGTCGGTGCACGCATCGCATGCGGATGCACCGCGGCCCATTGCAGGACGCGCGCCATCACCATGACGTGATCGCGCTCAGGTCGCGGAGCGCTGTTCGGCCTTCTGCGGCGCGATCTCCCTGCCCGCCTCGCCGCGCCCGGCCATCTCCGCACCGGCATCCGCGGGCAGCCGCCACAGGATCAGCACCGACGTCGCCGACACCAGCCCGACCACCGCGAACGCGATCTCGAAATTGACCAGCGCGTGCGCCGGCGTGCCGGTCACGGCGCCGGCCGTCTGCAGCGCGAAACCGCCGAGCGCCACACCGGTGGCCAGCGAGACCTGCTGCAGCATCCCGGCCAGGCTGGAGGCCTGGCTCATCCGCGGCGGATCGACCTCGGCGTAGGCGATGGCGTTCAAGCTGGTGAACTGCAGCGAGCGGAAACAGCCGGTGACCAGCAGCACCGCGATGATCAGCGCATGCGGCGTGTCCGGCCGGAACAGGCCGTAGCCGGCCAGCATCGCCGAGGCGACGATCGCGTTGGCCACCAGGATGCGGCGGAAGCCGAAGGTGCGCAGCACGCGCGCGGCGATGGTCTTCATGAACAGCGCGCCGGCCGCCGAGGCGAAGGTCAGCAGGCCGGCCTCGAACGGGCTCAGGCCGAAGCCGAGCTGCAGCATCAGGGGCAGCAGGAACGGCGTTGCGCCGATGCCGATGCGGAACAGCGAACCGCCGAGCACGCCCGCGCGCAGCGTCGGCAGGCGGAACAGGCCGAGGTCGATCAGTGGATGTGCATGCCGGCGCGCGTGCACGAAGTAGCCCGCGAGCGCGACCAGGCCGACGCCGAGGCAGCCGGCGGCCAGCGTCGTCGGCACCAGGTGCTGGCCGAGGGTGGAGAAGCCGAAGATCGCCAGGCCCAGGCCGCCGCCGGAGAGGGCGAAGCCGAGCCAGTCCAGCGGCGGCGGCGGCTGGCGGAGGTCGGGGATGTAGCGGCGCGCCAGCCAGATGCCGGCGATGCCGATCGGCAGGTTGATCAGGAAGATCCAGCGCCAGTGCGCGTAGGTCGAGATGAAGCCGCCGAGCACCGGCCCCAGCATCGGCCCGACCAGGGCCGGCACGGTCAGCCAGCTCAGCGCCTGCACCAGTTCGCTCTTGGGCACCGTGCGCAGCAGCACCAGGCGCCCGACCGGCACCATCAGCGCGCCACCGCTGCCCTGCAGGAAGCGCGCGGCGACCAGCTCCGGCAGCGTGCCGCTCGCCGCGCAGCACAGCGAGCCGGCGAGATAGGTGCCGATGGCGAGCATGAAGGTGGTGCGCGCGCCGAAGCGGTCGGCGACCCAGCCGCTGGCGGGAATGAACACCGCCAGCGCGAGCAGGTAGGTGGTGAGCGCGAGCTTGAGCGCGACCGGCTCGGTGCCGAGGTCCGCGGCGATCACCGGCAGCGACGTCGCGATCGACGTCGAGTCCATGTTCTCGATGAACAGCGCGCAGGCGACGATCAGGGGCAGCAGCCGTGCGGGCCTCATCGATACTCGATCCTCGGCAGGGGGCCGCGCATCATCCCAGGGCCGGCGTGCACGCAGGATGTCGCCGCTGCAGCCGCCCTTGGACCGACGGAACCGGCATGCGCGCGGCTGTTGGTAGGAGCGGCTTCAGCCGCGACCTCGTCGTTTGGATTACCGGGCGCGGTCGCGGCTGAAGCCGCTCCTACGGAAGGCGCCGGCTCCGCGGGCTAGGCGGCCAGACCGTAGCTGCGCAGCAGCGCCCCGGGCTCCGGCTCACGGCCGCGGAAGGCGACGAAGCTCTCCAGCGCCGGCCGCGAGCCGCCGACGGCGAGGATCTCGCGACGGAAGCGCGCGCCGGTCTCGGCGTCCAGCACCTGCCCGCCCGCGGCCGCGGCCTCCTCGAACGCGGCGAACGCGTCCGCCGACAGCACCTCGGCCCACAGGTAGCTGTAGTAGCCCGCCGCGTAGCCGCCGGCGAAAACGTGGGTGAACGCGTGCGGGAAGCGGTGCCACGCCGGCGGCCGGATCACCGCCACCTCCTCGCGCACCGCATCCAGGATCTCCAGCGCACGCGCGCCGCGCGCCGGGTCGAACTCCAGGTGCACGCGGAAGTCGAACAGCGCGAACTCGAGCTGGCGCACCAGGAACAGGCCGGCGTGGAAGTGCCGCGCCGCCAGCATCTTGTCGTACAGCGCCTGCGGCAGCGGCTCGTTGGTCTCGTGGTGGCGCGCGAACAGGTCGAGCGTCTCGCGTGCCCAGGCGAAGTTCTCCAGGAACTGGCTCGGCAGTTCGACGGCATCCCACTCGACGCCACCGATGCCGCCTACGCTCGGCCAGCTCACCTCGGTCAGCAGGTGATGCAGGCCGTGGCCGAACTCGTGGAACAGGGTCAGCACGTCGTCGTGGGTCAGCAGCGCCGGGCGCCCGCCCGACGGCGGCGCGAAGTTGCACACCAGGTAGGCAACCGGCTTCTGCTCGGGCCCCTGCGGATCCTCGACGTCGCCGCGGATGCGGCCGCGGCACACGTCCATCCAGGCGCCGCCGCGCTTGCCGTCGCGCGCGTAGACGTCGACGTAGAAGCCGGCGCGCACGCTGCCGTCGGCGTCGAGCACGTCGTAGTAGCGCGCGTCGGGATGCCAGCGGTCGACGCCCTCGCGCTCGCGCAGGCGCACCCCGAAGGCGCGCTCGGCGACGGTGAACAGTCCCGCGATGGCGGCGTCGAGCGGGAAGTAGGGCTTGATGTCCTCGTCGCTGAAGTCGAAGCGCCTGGCGCGAAGCTTCTCCGACGCCCAGGCCACGTCCCATGGCTCCAGCCGGTCCAGGCCGAGCTCGTCCTTCGCGAACTGCGCGAGTTCGGCCAGCTCGCGTTCGGCCACCGGCTTCGCCTTCGCCGCCAGTTCGCGCAGGAAGCCGAGCACGCGCTCGGGCATCACCGCCATCTTGTCGGCGAGCGAGAGGTGCGCGGCGGATTCGAAGCCGAGCAGCCGAGCGGACTCGTGGCGCAGGGCGAGGATCTCCTCGATACGCTGCGAGTTGTCGTACTTCGCGTCGTGCGGCCCCTGGTCGGAGGCGCGCGTGGCCGAGGCGGTGTAGACCTCGCGGCGCAGGTCGCGGTCGTCGGCATAGGTCATCACCGCCTGCACCGCCGGGCCCTTGAGTGTCGCCAGATGCCCGTCGCTGCCCTTGTCCTTCGCCGCCTGCGCGAGGATGGCGCGCGCCGAGTCCGGCAGCCCGGCGAGCTCGGCCGCGGTCACCGGCCGCGTCCAGGCGTCGGTGGCGTCGAGCACCGCCTCGCCGAACTCGGTGGACAGCTTCGACAGCCGGTTCTCGATCTCGGCGAAGCGCGCGCGCGCGTCGCCTTCGAGGGCGACGCCGGAGAGACGGAAATCGCGCAGGCTGTCCTCGACCAGGGTCTGCTGGGCGCGGTCGAGCGCGGCGAAACTCCCGCTCCCGCGCAGCGCCTGCACCGCCTCGAACAGCGCCCGGTTCTGGCCCAGCTCGGTGGCGAAGTCGGTCAGCGCCTCCTCGGCATCGGCATGGACCTCGCGCAGCTCGGGCGAATCCTTGACCCCGTGCAGGTGGCCGACCGGCGACCACACGTGCTCCAGTCGTGCATCCCAGCGCTCGAGCGGCGCCATCAGGGTCTCGAAGCTGCGCGCCTGCGGGTCGGCAACGAGCCGTTCGACCGCCGAGCGGTAGTCGGCGAGGACCGCATCCACCGCCGGCCGCACATGCGCCGGGGTGATCGCGGAGAAGGCGGGAAGTGCGCCGGCGGCGAGGAGCGGGTTGGGCGTTGGGGTCGTCATCGCCCGAAGGTGGCGGGGAAGGCGGGGCAATTCAAGGGTGGAGGCACCGGGCGAGGGGCATCCGGCCGGGCATGGCGCATGGGAAGCGGGCACGCACACGGGTGCGTCGCCATCTCCGATTCCCGAGCCCCGAGCCCCGCCCGCCCCGTTTGGACCCGGTAGCATCGCCCGCACCGTCACCGCCGAGCCCGCCATGCCACCCATCCGCCCCTTCCTCGAGCACCTGCCGCAGTGCGGCGAGCGGGTCTACGTCGATCCGATGGCGGCCGTGATCGGCCGGGTGAAGCTGGCCGACGACGTCTCGGTGTGGCCGGGCTGCGTACTGCGCGGCGACGTCAACCGCATCGAGATCGGGGCACGCACCAACATCCAGGACGGCAGCATCGTGCACGTCACCCACGAGGGACCGTACACGCGCCCGGGTGGCATCCCGACGATCGTCGGCACCGACGTCACCGTCGGGCACGGCGTGATCCTGCACGCCTGCACCATCGAGGACGCCTGCCTCATCGGCATGCGCGCCAGCCTGCTCGACGGGGTCACGGTGAAGCGGCACGCCTTCGTCGGCGCCGGCGCCCTGGTGCCGCCGGGCAAGACGGTCGGCGAGGGCGAGCTGTGGCTCGGCAATCCCGCCAGGAAGGTGCGCCTGCTCTCCGACCGCGAGATCGAGAACCTGCACTACTCGGCCGCCCACTACGCGCGGCTGAAGGACCGCTACCTCGGCATGGGCGTGGGCGCAGTGGCCGCCTCGAGCGCGCCGAGGTAGTCCAGCGCCTGCCTGCGCGAGCGTCCGCACATCGACGGCTGCGGCCGCAGCGACCCGCACACCGCCGGCCGCTCCGGATGGCCGAACAGGCGGCAGCGCCCGGCCGCATCCAGCTGCACGCAGGGCACCCCCGCCGGCTTGCCCTCCGGCATGCCGGGAATGGGCGTGGAGATCGACGGCGCGATGCAGCACGCAGCGCAGCCGGAACGGCAGTCCATCAGCGATTGATGACGTTGATCGCCGTGTGGCTGGTATAGCCAGGAAAGATCGCCGGGAATCGCGAGCTGTGCACCCCGAGGCGTCGCGCCAGGATCTCCGCCATCACCTGTCGGTAATCGGTGGTCACCGGCACGTCCCCGTAGTAGGGCGAGAGGATCTCCGGATCCAGCCCCGGCCAGCGGCCGAAGAAGCGCCTGCCGTTGACATTGCCACCGATCACCAGCAACGGATTGCCGTAGCCATGGTCGGTGCCGCCGTTAGCGTTCTGGCGGACACGTCGACCGAACTCGGACTGCACCACGACGGTCACCCTTCCGAGACGTCCGTCGCGCTCGAGCTCCTCGTAGAAGGCGTACAGACCGGCCGACAGCTCGGCGATCTTGTTCTGCCAGTAGTGGTAGCCGCTGCCAGCCGTACCCTGCCCCTCGTGCGTATCCCAGCCGCCGAGGTCGATGGTCGCGAAGCGGACACCGAGCCCGGTGCGGATACCTTCTGCGACCGTCCAGAGCTGCTTCGCGAACGTCGACGTCGGCCAGCCCGATGGTGCCGATGGGATCGCCGCCGCCTGTACGACCTTGAGCGCGTGATCCGCGGCCTGGCCCGCACGCGCCAGCGGACCGCTGCCCTGCCAGAGCTTGATCAGCGTCTCGTTGACGCCCACCAGCCCCGCAGGCGAGTTGCTCCGCGTCTGCTGCCACTGCCACGGCCCGGCGTTGAGCTGGAAGTCCGAGGGGCTCGACAGACTGACCGCGTTGGTGGCCCCCATCAGGTTCTGCGGGAGGCCGTTCATCACCGCCAACAGCGGCAGATCGGCCGCCGCCTTGTTTTCCGTGGAATTCGCCCAGGCCCGCGTGATCCACCCCGAGGCGGTCGTCTTGCTGCCGGGCGTGCCGAGGTCGAGATAGGCCTGGGTGTCGAAGTGACTGCGGGACTCGACGGTCCGCAGCCCCGCAGCGTGCACGATAGCCAGCTTGCCGTCGTTCCAGATGTCATGCAGGCCCTGCGCGGAGGGATGCAGCCCGAATCCCGTGGCCTGTCCGCTGGAGGTCGTCAGCGCGAGGGCCCCGTATGCGCCCGAGGTCGCGATCGACAGCGACGGCCGCGCCTGTTCGTAATGCACCCGATCATCCCCGCTCACGGGCAGAACCAGATTCAGCCCATCGAATCCACCGCGCAGGAAGACGTGGATGAGCGTGTCGTGCTGATCCGAGGACGGTGCCGCGATCAGCATGCCTGGGCTGATGGAGCCAAGCGCGAACGCGGCGCCGCAGCCCTTGAGGAAGTCCCGGCGCGAGACGGTCGACATGGTTGGGCTCCTAGCGGCGGATGAAGTCGACGCTCATCATGATCAGGGAGACCATGCTCTTGAGCCTCTGGTGGTTGTAGTGGCGCTTGAGGTCGTTGCCGGACCAGGCGTCGGTGTCTTCGATCACGTACGACGATGACCCGTTCTGCGCCATGAACTGGATCAGTGCCGAGCGGCGCGATGAGGTCAGGGTGAAGCCCAGCAGGCGTTTCGACCAGTAATCCACGAGCGCGGGCGCGGTCCACTTGGCGACCTTGGATCGCGAGATCTGGACGATGGGGAGCAGGGCAGTGCTTCCGTCCGCTGCCTCCGTCATCCAGTTCAGGAGCTTCCAGCTCATCGCGAGCGAGTTCGACCCCAGCCACGCCTCCTTCTCGTCCGGACATCCGTCGGGAGCCGGCCAGGCGAAGGGGACGTTCCCGGTGAAGCCCATGCGCCACATGAGGTCGTTGCTGCGGGCGTGGTCGAGGCGGATGGTGAAGCCTGGCGATATCGCGCGCATCGCCGCGACGACGCTCTCGAACGGCCGTCGAACGCTCTCGCTCCAGGTGTTGCGGAAGTGCGTGGACAGGACGATGTGGCGGACGACCTTCGCCAACTGGGTTGACGAGGACACGTTGGCGCGGAATACCCGCGCCGCGCTCGTCACCAGCGAGCCCGGGGCGGCCCCGCCCACGAGACGACTGATGAGCTTCCTGCAGATCGAGCGGGCAGTCGCAGGATGCTGTGCGAGGCGAGAAATGATCTGCCGCCCATCCGCCATCGCCGGCTGCTCCGGATTGAGCAACATGCCGAGTACGAACTTCGGACCGGTGTCATGCCAGGCGGCGCGGTAGACGAAGTTGCCGTCGTCTTCCGCCGGGTACTGCCAGTGGCCGTTCTTCACAGTCCATCCGGTGAAGGCAGAAGCCGTTTCGTAGACGTCGATGTCGGTATAGCCGGCCGGAAAGGACGGATCGTCGGCATCCGGCGGCACCTCGAACGGGTTCATGAAGCCGTAGTAGTTCGCCGAGCCGAGCGTATGAAGCTCGAGCAGTTCCCGGGCCCAGTTCTCGTTCGGCCCGGACCTGCTGTTGTAGACGTTGTCCAGGTAGTAGAGCATCGCGTTGCTGGTCGCGACGGATTCGAGCATCTGCTTGAAATTTCCCAGCGCGTACTTCCGCATGATGCGGTCGTAGCGGGGGAACATGGGGGCGTAGTCGTAGGAGCTGCCGTACACGTTGAAGTGGTCGTGCCAGAAGTCGGTCATGACCTCCAGCAGCTGACGCTCCGAGAAGGTCGCACGCACGAACTTGGCACGCTGCACCTCCCACCCGGGGCGCATCCGCGTGTTATAGTCGGAAGAGCGCAGGTGCTCCGTCCACAGCGCGCTCCGCGACTTGTCGAGGGTGACGTAGCCGGCGGTATCGAGCTTCGCCTGCAGCGCGCTGTCGTCGATCTCGTCCCACGCAAGCTGCCAATCCACCCAGTTGGCCAGCCTTTCGCTGTCGGAGGAGCCGAGCGCCTTGAAGAGGCTGAGGTCGCTCGACCTCTGGCCGAACGTCAGCCGGTTCAGCGCGCGCACTGCGAACGACGGCGTGCCGCCCGTGGCCGCTGGCTCCAGGGCGACACCGGGAAGGCTCGGCGCGACGACGTCGATCGCCGAACCGCTGCCGGCCGAGACCGGTCGGAACTGGCCTTGCTGGCGGCGCGATAGCCCGTACCGCGCGTCGAGGAAGCGCTCCGGATCCAGAGCGGGGGCAGATCGGAGGGAATCCATTGGCGCGAGACTCTCGGGAGGCCGCGCGACGATAGGGACGCGCCCGGGGCAGAACCGTGCGCTCCATCACCTTCACGCCGCCTTCGCGACGCCGGGTCATCGCAAGGCGACGAACGGCAGCGGGACCTCAGTCCGCGGTCACCAGCGCGTCCTCGCGGGCGCGCAGCATGGCGTAGACCGCCTCGGTGTCGGGGCGGACGCCGTGCCAGCGCGCGAAGCTGTCGGCGGCCTGCTCGACCAGCATGCCGAGGCCGTCGACGACGTCGACGCAGCCGGCCGCGCGCGCCCACGCCAGGAACGGCACCGCGGCCTCGCCGTAGGACAGGTCGACCGCGAGGCAGCGCGGCGACGGCAGCGAGAACGGGATGTCGAACTGGCCCGTCGCGCGCCCGGCCGAGGTGGCGTTGACGATCATCTCAAAGTCGCCGAGGCCGCGCAGGTCGTCCCAGTAGCGCGAGTGCGCGCGGGCGGGATCGCCCAGCGCGCTGCACAGGGCGTCGGCGCGTTCGGGGCTGCGGTTGACCACGACCATCTCGTCGATGCCCGCATCGAGCAGGAGCGGCGCGACGCCCTGCGCGGCGCCGCCGGCGCCCAGCAGCAGCACGCGGCGCCCGCGCAGGTCGAGGCGGCGGCGCTCGGTCAGGTCGCGGACCAGGCCGCTGCCGTCGGTGTTGTCGCCTTCCCAGCCCTCGGCGGTGCGGGTCAGCGTGTTCACCGCGCGGGCGCGGCGCGCGCGCTCGGTGGTGCTCGCGCACAGGCCGAATGCCGCGACCTTGTGCGGGAGGGTGATGTTGGCGCCGTGGCCGTCGAAGCGCTCCAGCGTCTCCGCCAGCGCCTCGGGCCCGGCCTCGATCGCGGTGTATTCCAGGACGATGCCGCGCTGCCGGGCGAAGGCCGCATGGATGGTGGGAGAGAGTGAGTGCGCGATGGGCTGGCCGATGACGGCGAAACGGAGCGGTTGCGTCATGGACATCTCTCCTTGCGTTGGGGGGCGCCGCCCGCGCGGCGCCGCGGGATGCACCCGCGAGACTAGCGCTCGCGCAGCCAGCGCGCCGCATCGAGCGCGAAGTAGGTCAGCACGCCGTCGGCACCTGCACGCTTGAAGCCCAGCAGCGCCTCCAGCGCGCAAGCGCGTTCGTCGAGCCAGCCGTTGCCGGCGGCGGCCTTGAGCATCGCGTACTCTCCAGACACCTGATAGGCATAGGTCGGCACGCCGAAGGCGTCCTTCACCCGGCGCACCACGTCGAGGTAGGGCATGCCCGGCTTGACCATGACCATGTCGGCACCCTCGGCCAGGTCCAGCTCGACCTCGCGCAGCGCCTCGTCGGCATTGGCCGGATCCATCTGGTAGGTGAACTTGTCGCCCTTGCCGAGGTTGCCCGCCGAGCCGACCGCGTCGCGGAACGGACCATAGAAGGCCGAGGCGTACTTCGCGGCATAGGCGAGGATGCGGGTGTGCACGTGGCCGGTGTCCTCGAGCGCGCTGCGGATCGCGCCGATGCGGCCGTCCATCATGTCGGAGGGCGCGACCACGTCGGCACCGGCCTCCGCATGGCTCAGCGCCTGCTTCACCAGCGCCTCGACGGTCGCGTCGTTCATCACGTAGCCGTCGGCATCGACGAGGCCGTCCTGACCGTGGGTGGTGTAGGGATCGAGGGCGACGTCGGTGATCACGCCGAGGTCCGGGAAGCGCTGCTTCAGCGCGCGGATGGCGCGCGCGGCGATGCCCTGCGGGTCCCAGGCCGCCGCGGCGTCGAGCGACTTGGCGTCCGGCCGCGTCACCGGAAACAGCGCCAGCGCCGGCACGCCGAGCCCGACCGCATCCTCGGCCACCCGCAGCAGCTCGTCGATCGACAGCCGCTCGACGCCGGGCATCGACGGCACGGCGGCGCGACCGTCCTCCTCGTGCACGAACACCGGATAGATCAGGTCGTCGGTGGTCAGCACGTTCTCGCGCATCAGGCGGCGCGAGAAGGCGTCGCGGCGCATGCGCCGCGGGCGGATGGCGAGATGGTTCATGAGGGGGCTCCTGCTGGACCGCCCATGGTACGCCCGCGGCGCCGGGGCGGCCGCGAATCGCCGGCGGATGCAGCTTTCCGACCGGCGGCCCTGCGGCCGGCACACAGCGCGCCGATATGAACAGCAGGCCGCGGCTTGACAGTCCTGTTCAGCCATGATTGACGCGGCAGAAGGTAATTTATTCGTTAAACCACATTCATTTTGCCCGCATCGCTTCGCGTGGCGTCTCCACACCAGAAGCGATGTCACTGATTCCCATGGCCATTCTCGTCGCCTTCCTCGCCGTCGCGCTGCTGCTCGCCCTCGCCGTCTCGGTGCGGGTGGTTCCCGAGGGCCGGGTCGACGTGGTGCACCGCTTCGGCCGCTACGGACGCGCCCTGCCCGCCGGCGTCCACCTGCTGCTGCCGGGCGTGGAGCGGGTCGCGCACCGGGTGTCGCTGATCGACCACCACCTGCGGATCCCGGCGTCGGCCCCGGGCGGCGAGGCCACCGGCGCCGACCTCTACTTCCAGATCCTCGACCCGCGCCAGGCCGGCAGCGCACTGGAGCAGGTCGACACGCTGATGCGCCAGCACGCCGATGCGGTGCTGGCCGAACTCGGTGCCGACGGCGCCGTGCGCGCGCCGGGTTCCTTCGCCGAGGCGCTCAAGGCCGCCCTGAACCGGCGCGTGGCCGGGATGGGCCTGCGCGTGATCCGCTGCGCGCTGCACACGCGCTGAGCCTTCCGCGTCCGCCGTCGGGCCTTGCCGCCGCAGGGTCCGCGGCTGCCCGGGCCGGGCGGGCGACCGGGCTCTAGTAGACTGCGCGGCCGATTTCACCGCTCCCGCACCGCCTTGACCGCCACGGCCGACCTCCAGCCCGAACTCGAAGCCGGCCTCGATGCGCTCGGCATCGACCGCGCGCACGCGCCGCGGCTGCTGGCCTATCTCGCCCTGCTGGCGCGCTGGAACGCGACCTACAACCTCACCGCCGTCCGCGACCCGCGCGAGATGGTGACCCGGCACCTGCTCGATTCGCTGAGCTTCCATGCCTTCGTCCCCGACGGTGCACTGGTGGACATCGGCACGGGGCCGGGCCTGCCCGGCATCCCGCTGGCGATCGTGCGCCCCGGCGTCGATGTGACGCTGGTCGAATCCAACGGCAAGAAGACCCGGTTCATGCGCCAGGCGCTGCGCGAGCTGGGCCTGGCCAATGCCCGGGTGGCCGAGAGCCGCGCCGAATCCCTGCCGCGCAGCGGCGCCTTCGGCTGTCTTGTGGCGCGGGCCTTGGGTACGCTTGCCGAGCTCGTCCGCGTCGGCGGGCACCTGATCGCACCCGGGGGACGCCTGCTGGCGATGAAGGGGCGACATCCCGACGACGAGATCGCGGCGCTGCCGGAGGGCTGGCAGGTGGCCGCGGCTCACCGCCTGGCGGTGCCCGGCCTCGACGCGGAACGGCACCTCGTGGTGCTCACGCGCCTCAACGACCGGACGAATCAAGACCAATGAGCAAGGGGCGCATCTTCGCCGTTGCCAACCAGAAGGGCGGCGTCGGCAAGACCACCACCGCGGTCAACCTCGCCGCCGCGCTGGCGCAGGCGCCGCGCAAGGTGCTGCTGATCGATCTCGACCCGCAGGGCAATGCCACCATGGGCGCCGGCGTCGACAAGCGCGAGATCGAGAACTCCGCCTGCGAGATGCTGCTCGGCGAGATCCCGGCCGAAGCGGCGGTCGTGGCCGCGCCGGAAGGCTTCGACCTGCTGCCGTCCAACATCGACCTCACCGCCGCGGAAGTGCGCCTCATGGAGCTGCCGCAGCGCGAACAGCGGCTCAAGGCCGCGCTGGCGCCGCTGCGCGAGCGCTACGACTACATCATCATCGACTGCCCGCCGTCGCTGTCGCTGCTGACGCTCAACGCGCTGGGCGCCGCCGACGGCGTGATCGTGCCGATGCAGTGCGAGTACTACGCGCTGGAGGGCATCTCGGCCCTGGTCGACACGATCGAGGCGGTGAAGAAGCGCCTCAATCCCGCACTGCGGATCGAGGGCATCCTGCGCACCATGTTCGACGTGCGCAACAACCTCGCCAACGCGGTGTCCGGCGAGCTCATCACCCACTTCGGCGACCGCGTGTTCCGCTCCATCGTGCCGCGCAACGTGCGCCTGGCCGAGGCGCCGAGCCACGGCCAGTCGATCCTGGGCTACGACCGCGCCTCGCGCGGCGGCGTCGCCTACCTCGGCGTCGCCGGCGAGATCCTGCGCCGCGAGCGCACGGCGCAGCCGACCACGGAGGTCCACTGATGGCCGTCAAGAAGCGCGGCCTCGGCCGAGGCCTGGAATCGCTGCTCGGCAGCTCCGCCGGGCCTGCGCCCGAGGAGGCCGCCGGGACCGGCGACGCGCTGGCGACGCTGCCGATCGACGCGCTGCAGCCTGGCAAGTACCAGCCGCGCACGGGCATGGATCCGGAGAAGCTCGCCGAACTCGCCGGCTCGATCCGCAGCCAGGGCCTGATCCAGCCGATCGTGGTGCGCGCCGTCGGCGCCGACCGCTACGAGATCATCGCCGGCGAGCGCCGCTGGCGTGCCGCCAGGCAGGCCGGTCTCACCGAGGTGCCGGTGGTCAGGCGCGAGGTCGAGGACCGTGCGGCGATCGCCATGGCCCTGATCGAGAACATCCAGCGCGAGGACCTCAACCCGCTGGAGGAGGCGCAGGCGCTGGCGCGGCTGATCGAGGAATTCGGCCTGACCCACCAGCAGGCGGCCGAGGCCGTCGGCCGCGGGCGGTCGGCGGTGTCCAACCTGCTGCGCCTGCTGGAACTGCCCGAGCCGATCCGGCGCCTGGTCGAGGCGCGCCGCATCGAGATGGGCCACGCCCGCGCCCTGCTCACCCTGCCCGAGCGCCAGGCCGTCGCGCTGGCGCAGGAGGCCGCGGACGAGGAACTGTCCGTGCGCGAGGTCGAGCAGCGCGTGCAGCGCCTGACCCAGGGCATCCCGCAGCCGGCCGCGAAGCCGAAGAACCTGCCCGACGCCGACATCGCCGCGCTCGAGCGCGAGATGTCCGAGACCCTCGGCACCCGCGTCGCCGTGCAGCACGGCAAGGGCGGCAAGGGCCGGCTGGTGATCCACTACCACGGCCTGGACACGCTGGAAGGCGTGCTCGAGCGTCTGCGCGCCCGCTCATCCTGAGCCGCGCGGGCGCCCACTAGGCCACCGCGGCGCCGAGATCGAGCGTGGCGCGGGTGCCGCGGCCGTGGCCCGAATCGATCACCAGCCGCCAGCTGAGGTGCTCGCATAGCCGCGCGATGAGGTCGAGGCCAATGCCTTCGTCGCTGCTCTCGCGCCCGCCACCGCGCGCGATGCGCGCATAGATGGCGGCCACCTCCTCCGGCGCCATGCCGTGGCCCGGATCATCGATCACCACCACGCCGGCCGGATGCAGCTCCACCCGGATACGGCCGCGATCGCTGTTCTCGATCGCGTTGCGCAGCAGGTTGCCGATCGCCGCCTGGACGATCCGCACCGGCGCGACGAGCTCGCACGATGCGTGCAGGGCCACCTCGATCTCGAGGCTCTTGCCGGTGGCCAGGAACCGGTGGTCCTCGACCAGCTCCGGCAGCAGCTCGTCGAGACGGAAGCGGTCGCTGGCCGCGCTCAGCCGTGCCGGGTCGCGGGCGAGCACGAGCAGCAGCACCACGAGCTGCTCCATCGCCCGCGCGGTGCGCGCGATCCGCTGCAGCGGTGCGCGCACCGCCTCGTCGTCGATCGGCCGCGCCAGCGCCAGGTCGGCGGCGCCGGCGACGACCGCGATCGGCGTGCGCAGCTCGTGGCTGGCGCTGTCGATGAACACGCGCTCGCGCTCCACGAACCGTTCGTTGCGCTCGAGGTAGGCGTTGAGCGCCTCGGCGATCACCACCAGCTCGCTGCTGCCCCCGCGCCCGACCTCGATGCGCTGCCCGGTGCGGTCGGGGCGCAGCTCCAGGATCCGCTCCGCCAGCGCCGCCAGCGGGCGCACCAGCCGTCGCACACCGCAGATCGAGAACAGCGCGAGCAGCAGCGCCATGAGCGCGGCCAGCAGGAGCAGGGGCGCAGCCAGCCGCCATTCGTCCTGTTCGAAGCCGTCGATGTCGAGCGCGAGCATGTAGCGGCCGTCGCCGACGAGGCGCACCAGCACCACCCACTCGTTGTCGTCGAAGACGACGTTGTCGTGCAGCCCTGGGCCGAAGCGCATCAGCGCCGGCGGCGGCGAGGCGGCGATGGCCTGGTCGGCGTAGAAGCGCAGGCCGGTGGCCGGCGCCCATGGAGGGTTCGCACGCTCGCGCACGCGCGCCACGACATGGTCCATCTCCACGTTCAGCAGCGACTGCCACACGCGACGCTCCGCCTGTTCGTTGACCAGCAGGCCGTGCGCGGCGAGCGCCGCGCTGAGCAGCAGCACGTACAGCACCAGGCCCACGCTGATCTGGCGCTGCAGGCTACTGCGACGCCTAGCCATGGGCGCCGCCCTCCGGTGCGGCGATGCGGTAGCCGATCCGCGGCAGGGTGTGGATCAGCTTGATTTCGAACGGCGCGTCGACCACCCGTCGCAGGTCGTACACGTGCGAGCGCAGCGCGTCCCCGTCCGGCGGCTCGTCGCCCCAGAGCGCCTGCTCCATGCGCTGCCGGGACACAGCCGCCGGGCTGGCCTGCATCAGCAGCTCGAGCAGCTTGCGGCACGCTGGGTACAGGTGCAGGACGCGGCCGCCACGCACGACCTCGAGCGAGCCGCTGTCGTAGCGCAGGTCGCCGACCTGCAGGACGCGCGCGCGGCGCCCGCTGGCGCGCGTCACCAGGGCCTCGAGGCGGACCTCCAGCTCCGCCATCGCGAACGGCTTGGTGAGGTAGTCGTCGGCACCGGCGCGGAAGCCGGCAATCTTGTCCGGCAGCTCGTCTCGGGCGCTCAGCATCAGCACCGGCACCACGTTGCCGGCGGCGCGCAGCCGCGCCAGTACCTCGTGCCCGTCGAGCCGCGGCAGCATCCAGTCCAGTACCACCGCGTCGTAGGCTTGGGTCGTGGCCAGGTGCAGGCCGGTCTCGCCGTCCGGGGCGGCATCGAGGATGTGCCCCTGCGCCTCGAAGTAGGCGAAGAGGTTGGCCACCAGGCTTCGGTTGTCCTCGACGATCAACAGCCGCACTGCCGCTCCTCCGCTCGCACGTCCGCCCGCCGCGGCCTACACGATAGTGGGCATGCAGCGGCGTCGGAACGGGGTCGGAACGTTCCGACAGGTTTCCGATCCCCGGCCTGCCACGCTCCCGCGGTTCTCGCTCCCTCCGGGATCCGCATGCATTCCGTGGTCCGGTATTGGTCGTATCCGCGACTCGTCCTGCTCCTGCTCCTGCTGGCGCTCGCCGCGCTCGGTGCCGGGCTGGGCCTGCGCGATCCGTCGCCGCCGGACGAGCCGCGCTTCGCGCTGGCGGCCAGGCAGATGGTGGAGAGCGGGTCGTGGCTGGTCCCGCACCGCGGCAACGAGATCTACCCGGACAAGCCGCCGATGTTCATGTGGACGATCGCGGCCGGCTACGCGTTGACCGGCGACCTGCGCGTGGCGTTCCTGCTGCCCTCGCTGCTGGCGGCGCTGGGCACGCTGTGGCTGACGGTGGACTTGGCACGCCGGCTGTGGAACCCGCGGGTGGCGGTCTGGGCCGGCTTCGCGCTGCTCGGCTGCCTGCAGTTCGGGCTGCAGGCCAAGCGTGCGCAGATCGACATGCTGCTGGTGTTCATGACCACGCTGTCGCTGTGGGGGCTGCTGCGGCATCTGCTGCGCGGACCGGACTGGCCGGCGTTCTGCCTCGGCGCCTTCGCCGCCGGGCTGGGCACGGTGACCAAGGGCGTGGGATTCCTGCCGCTCCTGGCGCTGCTGCCGTGGGCCGCGACCCGCCGCTTCGCGCCGCGCGCCACGACGACCGCCGCTGGCGGCTGGTGCTGGGCGGGGTTCGCGCTGGCCTTCGTGGCCGGCGCGGGGGTGTGGCTGGTCCCGATGCTGGTGGCGGTGGCGACCAGCAGCGATCCGGCGATGCAGGCTTACGCCGACAACATCCTCTTCAAGCAGACGGGCGAACGCTACGCCAATGCCTGGCACCACGTGCAGCCGGCCTGGTACTACCTCGAGGTGATCTTCACCCTTTGGCTTCCGGGTGCGCTGTTGCTGCCGTGGCTGCTGCCGGCGTGGTGGCGCCGGCTGAAGCGCCGCGACGCACGGCTGGTCGTCCTGCTGGGGTGGAGCCTGCTCACCCTCCTCTTCTTCACCGCCAGTCCCGGCAAGCGGGAGGTCTACATCTTCCCGGTGCTGCCGGCGCTGTGCGTGGCCGCCGCGCCGCTGCTGCCCGGCCTGCTGCGCCGGCGAGGCGTGCACTGGATCCTGGCGGCGTTCATCGTGCTGCTCTCGCTGCTCTTCGCCGCCGCCGGCGCCAGCGGCCTGGCCGATGCGCGCTGGGCGGTGGAGAAGGCCACCGAACGCGGCATGTCCCTGGACTCGATGCATCGTCTGATGGCCTGGCTGCTCGGGCTGGGCGTCGCCGGCCTCGTGCTCCTGGCCACGTTGCGGCTCCGCCGGATCGGCGCGGCCGTGGTCAGCTTCATCGCCCTGCTGTGGACGGTCTACGGCGTCGGCCTGGCGCCGGCGGTCGACGCCAGCAGCTCGGCACGACGGCTGATGCGCGAAGCCGGTGCCCACATCGGCCCCGACGCGGAGCTCGCACTGATTGGCTGGAGGGAACAACACCTGCTGCAGGCCGACCGTCCCACGCGGACCTTCGGCTTCCGCCGCGACTGGCAGGACCAGTGGACGGACGCGACCCCGTGGCTCGCACAGGCGCCGCAGCGACGCTGGCTGTTCGTGCTCGACGAGGCGCTGAGCCCCTGCGCGGACGCGACGCAGGTCGTGGCGATCGGCGAGTCCAACCGCAGGCGCTGGCTGCTGGTGCCGGGCACGGCGATGCGGCAGGGCTGCGTGACGCCGGCGCTGGCCGACGAGATCGACGACGAGGAGGGCGCCGAGGATGAGTGACACGTGCGCGACGCGGCGGACACCTCAGGCAGGCCGCGACGCGGCCGGACGACGCGTCGCATGAGGCGCGTCCTCGTCACCGGCGCAGCCGGCTTCATCGGCGCGCACGTCGCACGCGCCCTGCAGGCGCGCGGCGACGCCGTCTTCGGCCTCGACAGCTTCGATGCCTACTACGCCCCGTCGCTCAAGCGCGACCGCGTGGCTGCGCTGTGCCCGGACCTGCCCGTGCGGGTGCTCGACATCGCCGATGCCGCCGCGCTGGATGCCGCGGTCGACGAGGTCGGGCCGACCCACCTCGTCCACCTCGCCGCACAGGCCGGGGTGCGCTACTCCATCACGCGCCCGCAGGCCTACCTGCAGGCCAACCTGGTCGGCTTCGGCAACGTCATCGAGGCCTGCCGGCGGCACGCGGTGCGGCACCTGGTGTACGCCTCGTCGTCCTCGGTCTACGGCGCCGGCACCACGACCCCGTTCTCGGAGGACCAGCGCGTCGACGCGCCGCTGTCGCTGTACGCGGCGACCAAGCACGCCAACGAACTGATGGCGCACAGCTACGCGCACCTCTATCGCATCCCGACGACCGGCCTGCGCTTCTTCACGGTGTACGGGCCGTGGGGGCGCCCGGACATGGCGCCGCTGCTGTTCGCCCGCGCGGTGCTCGCCGGACGCCCGATCCAGGTCTTCAACCACGGCCGCCTGCGCCGCGACTTCACCCACATCGACGACATCGTCGGCGGCGTGCTGGGCGCGCTGGACCATCCGCCGGACGATGCCGGCGTGGCGCCGCACCGCCTGTTCAACCTCGGCAACAGCGTGCCGGTGGAGCTCGAGCGCTTCATCGCGGTGATCGAGCAGGCCGCCGGCCGCGCCGCTGTGAAGGACTACCGCCCGATGCAGCCCGGCGACATGCTCGAGACCGCTGCGAACACCGCCGCCGCCGAGGCGGCCTTCGGCTTCCGCGCGGGGATCGCGATCGAGGAGGGCCTGCCCGGCGTGGTCGAGTGGTGCCGCACGTACTACGGAGAGGATGCATGACGCAGGACGCAGCCCCGGCGCTGTCGGTGGTGGTGCCGGTCTTCAACGAGGCCGACAACGTGCGGCCGCTGGTCGGGGAGATCGTGACGGCGCTGCGCGGACGGATCGGGTTCGAGATCGTCTACGTGGACGACGCCAGCCGTGATGGCACCCTCGCTATACTGGATGCGCTCCGCGCCGAGGTCCCGGAGCTGCGCGTGCTCGTCCATGCCAGCCAGTCCGGGCAGAGCACCGCGATCCGCACCGGTGTGCGCGCCGCCCGCGGCGCCTGGATCGCCACGCTCGATGGCGACGGCCAGAACGACCCCGCCGACATCCCCCTGCTCCTGCGCGAGCGCGACGCCGCGCCGGCGACGCTCAAGCTCTTCGCCGGCTGGCGGACCGAGCGCCGCGACAGCGGCAGCAAGCGCTGGGCCTCGAAGTGGGCGAACGCCATCCGTAGCCGCCTGCTGCGCGACGATACGCCCGACACTGGCTGCGGCATCAAGCTGTTCGAACGCGAGGCCTTCCTCGACCTGCCCTACTTCGACCACATGCACCGCTTCCTCCCCGCCCTCATGCAGCGCGCCGGCTGGCAGGTGAAGTCGGTCCCGGTGCGCCATCGACCGCGCGCCGCAGGCTGCTCCAAGTACAACAACCTGCAGCGCGCCTGGGTCGGCCTGCGCGACCTGCGCGGCGTGGCCTGGCTGATCGCTCGCAGCCGGCGCACTGCGGTTCGCGAGCTGGGGGCGCCATGAACCAGGAAATCGTCTGGCTCGGATTCACCGGCCTGCACGTCACGCCGTGGAAGCTGATCGGCTACACCGGCGCGGCCCTGTTCGGCGGGCGCTGGCTGGTGCAGTTCCTGGCCTCGCGCCGGGCCGGGCGGCCGGTGATCCCGCGCCTGTTCTGGTACATGAGCGTGGTCGGCAGCCTGATGACGCTGAGCTACTTCCTGTTCTCGGCGAAGCGCGACTCCGTCGGGGTGCTGCAGAACCTGTTTCCGGCCTTCACCGCCGCCTACAGCCTCTGGCTCGACATCCGCAACCGCGGGGCGCGCCCCCGCGACCCCGCCACGCCCGACTAGCACCGGCGCAAGCACTTGCCGCGGAAGGAAAAGCCGGGCATGATGCGCGGCTCGCTCCGGTATGCCGTTTCGGCCCGATGCGTCCGGAAGCACGGTTCCGGCGCAGCGGCGGTGCGAATCCCACTCCCACATCGTGCGCCCAGGCGGTTCGCCTGGTGCGGGGCCGATGTCTCCCTGGCCAAAGGGGGATCAACCGAAATCCCGATCGAGGTGCGTATGGCCCGCGTGTGCCAAGTAACCGGAAAGGGCGTGCAGACCGGCAACAACGTCTCGCATGCCAACAACAAGACCCGTCGCCGCTTCCTGCCCAACCTGCACGAGCGCCGCTTCTGGGTTGCCAGCGAGAATCGCTGGGTCAAGCTGCGCGTGAGCACCCATGCCCTGCGCACCATCGACAAGCGCGGCATCGACGTGGTTCTCGCCGAACTGCGCGCCCGCGGCGAGAAGATCTGAGGAGCCTGCAGCCATGGCCAACAGCAAGAGCGACAAGATCCGCCTGATCTCCTCCGCGGGGACCGGCCACTTCTACACGACGACCAAGAACAAGAAGAACACGCCGAACAAGTTCGAGTTCATGAAGTACGACCCGGTCGTCCGGAAGCACGTGATCTACAAGGAAGGCAAGATCAAGTGACCTGACGTCACGCCGGCCGCGACCGGCGATCGCGCCACCCGCGAAGCCCGCCCTCCGGCGGGCTTCGTCGTTTCCGGACGGCACCCACGGCGCACGTAGAATCCGCCGATGCCCGAGCACGCCTGTGACCCCGCCGACCCCGCCGCACTCGCGATCATCGGCGGGGGCGCCGCCGGCGTCATCGCGGCGCTGCATGCGCTGGCGCTGGCTCCTGCGGGTGCGCGCATCGTGCTGGTGGAGGCCGCGGGCGAGCTCGGCGCCGGCGTCGCCTACGCCGGCGACCGGCCGGAGCACCTGCTCAACGTCGTTGCCGGGCGCATGAGCGCGTTCCCGGAGCGGCCGAACGACTTTGTCGCGTATCTGCTCGAGCAGGACCCGGTCGGCACCGCGACCGCGGCCGATCTCGCCAACCGCTTCGTGCCACGCCCCTCGTACCGCCGCTACCTGCAGGCGCGGCTCACGGCCGCGCGTGCGGCGAGCCCCGCGCGCCTGGAGGTCCACCGCGGGCGGGCGATCGCGCTGCGCCACGGCGGTGCGACCCTCTCGATCGAACTCGAATCCGGCGCCCGGCTGCGCGCGACCGGCGCGATCCTCGCGCCCGGCAACCGCCCGCGCCCGCTGCCGGGCACGCGCGATCCCGACGTGCCGCCCGCGCGGCTGGTCGAGGCCTGGGACGAGGCCGCGCTGGCGGGCATCCCCGAAGAGGCCGCGGTGCTGGTGGTTGGCGCGGGCCTGAGCATGGTCGACGTCGCCCTCGGCCTCGACGCCCGCGGCCACCGCGGGCCGCTGCACGTCCTGGCGCGGCACGCCCTGCTGCCGCTGCCGCATACCGACCGCGGGCATCAGGGCGACGGGATCGACGCCTCGGCGCTCGTCGGCCGTCCGCTGCGTGCGGTCGTGCGCGGTCTGCGCGGCCTGGCCGGGGAGGCGGTCCGCCAGGGGCGGCCGTGGCAGGACGTGCTCGACGCGGTGCGTCCGCACGTGCAGAGCATCTGGCGCGGGTTCGAGGACGCCGACCGCCGCCGCTTCCTGCGCCACGCGCGTCGGCACTGGGACATCCACCGCCACCGCATCGCGGCCCCGGCGCAGGCGCTGATCGCGCGCGACCTCGCCGGCGGGCGCCTCCGCCTGCATCGCGGCCGGCTGCGCCACCTCACTCGCATCGACGGCGGCGTGCGGGCCGAGGCGGAGGGTTGCGGAGGGCCGTTCGCGCTGGACGTGACCCACGTGGTCAACGCCACCGGCATCGCCGCCGACCTGCGCGACACGGCGGACCCGCTGCTCGCCCAGCTCCTCGCCGACGGCATGGTGCAGCCGGACCCGCTCGGCCTCGGCCTGGCCACCGACCTCGACGGCCGCCCCCTCGACGCCCGCGGACGTGCCGCGCCGAACCTGCGCCTGCTCGGCAGCCTGCGCATCGGCACGCTCTGGGAGAGCACCGCCGTGCCCGACCTGCGCATGCAGGCGGCCGACGCGGCTCGGGCGCTGCTGGTGCCGCGCTAGACTCGACGCGTCGTACCGGGGAGCGCACGTTTGATCACCGACTGGACGCTGCTGCTGGTTTCCGCGCTCTACGTCGGCGTGCTGTTCGGCGTCGCCTGGTGGGGCGACCGCACCGAGGCCAGGCCCTCGCCGGCGTGGATGCGCCCGCTGGTCTACAGCCTCGCCATGGCGGTGTACTGCTCGTCGTGGACCTTCTACGGCGCCGTCGGCACCGCCGCGCGCACCGGCCTCGGGTTCCTGCCGATCTACCTGGGACCGCTGCTGCTGCTGATCTTCGGCTGGCGGATCCTCGAACGGCTGGCGCTGATCGCGCGCGAGCAGAACATCGTCTCCATCGCCGACTTCATCGCCTCGCGCTACGGCCGTGCGCCGGCGCTCGCCGCGCTGGTGGCGATGATCGCGGTGGTCGCCGCGATCCCCTACGTGGCGCTGCAGTTCAAGGCGGTGGCGACGAGCCTCGAGGTGCTCACCGCCGCCGCCACCGGCGAGGGCGCACCGCGCCCGGTGCTGTCGGACCCGGCGTTCTACGTCGCCGGCCTGCTCGCGGTGTTCGCGATCCTGTTCGGCACGCGCCAGCTCGACGCCACCGAGCATCACCACGGCATGGTGCTGGCGGTGGCGCTGGAGTCGCTGGTGAAGCTGGTCGCCTTCGTCGCGGTGGGTGTGTTCGCGATCGCGCACCTGCCCGGCGGCGAGGGCCTGACGCAGCGGCTGCTGGAGGCCGGACGGCGCATGGTCGTGCCCGGCATCCCGCAGGGCTTCGTCGCGCAGACCCTGCTCGCCTTCGTCGCGCTGGTCTGCCTGCCGCGCCAGTTCCAGCTGGCGGTGGTGGAGTGCGAGGACGTGGCCAACGTCCGCCGCGCCCGCTGGCTGTTCGGCAGCTACCTGGTGCTGGTGTGCGTGATGGTGCTGCCGATCAGCGCCGCCGGGCAGGCGCTGCTGGCCGGACGCGCGCAGCCCGACATCTACGTGCTGGCGCTGCCGATCGCGCAGGATTCCATCGCGCTGGCCCTGGCTGCCTACATCGGCGGCTTCTCGGCGGCGACGGGCATGGTCATCGTGGCGAGCGTGGCGCTGGCGACCATGGTCAGCAACGACCTGGTCATGCCGATGCTGCTGCGCAACGCGCGCGGCAACGCGCTGCCACTGGCCACCCGCGTGCTGTGGGTACGACGCATCGCGATCGTCGTGATCGCCGCGCTGTCCTACCTGTACTACCGGTTCGCCGGTGGCACCGAGACGCTGGCCGCCTACGGCCTGCTCGCCTTCGCGGCGGTCGCGCAGTTCGCGCCGGCGCTGATCGGTGGGCTGTACTGGCGCGGCGGCAGCCGCGTCGGCGCGCTGGCCGGCCTCGTCGCCGGCATCGGCGTGTGGGCCTACACCCTGATGCTGCCGACCCTGCTGCGCGCGCTCGGCGTCGACGACGCCTGGCTGATCGACGGCCCGCTCGGCCTGCGCTGGCTGCGGCCGGAGAGCCTGTTCGGCCTGCAGGGCTGGGATGCGATCACCCACGGCACGTTCTGGTCGCTGCTGGCCAACATCGGCACCTTCCTGGTTCTTTCCACCCGCTACAGCCCGCGCTTCGAGGACCGCCTCGCGGCGACGCCCTTCCTCGATCCCTACGCCCATCGTCCGGCGCTCGCCGGCGGCGTGTGGCGCGGCGGGCTCAGCGTCGGCGACCTGCAGGCACTGGCCGCGCACGTGGTCGGCGAACGCAACGCCCGCCGCGCCTTCGCCGACCATTTCGCAGCAAAGGGCGCGCGCACGGTGCCGCAGGGCACGGCCGCCGACCGCGCGCTGGTGCAGTTCACCGAACGCCTGCTCGCCGCCTCCATCGGCGCCGCGTCGGCGCGCCTGACCCTGACCACCGCGCTGCGCGGCTCGGGCATGGAGATCGGCGAGGTGATGGCGCTGCTCGACGAGGCCAGCCAGGAGCTGCGCTTCAACCGCGAGATCCTCTCGGCGACGATGGAGAACATGTCGCAGGCGGTCAGCGTGGTCGACCGCGACATGCGCCTGGTGGCATGGAACCGCCGCTACCAGGAGCTCTTCGACTACCCCGACGGCATGCTCTACGTCGGACGTCCGGTCGCCGACCTGATCCGCTACAACGGCGAGCGCGGCGAGCTCGGCGCCGGCGACGTGCAGGAACAGATCGACAAGCGCATCGCCTACATGCGCGCCGGCACGCCGCACCTGTTCGAACGCGTGCGCCCGGACGGCCGCACCATCGAGATGCAGGGCCGGCCATTGCCGCACGGTGGCTACGTCACCACCTACAACGACGTCACCGACTACAAGCGCGTCGAGCGCGCGCTGCGCGAAGCCAACGAGAACCTCGAGCAGCGCGTTGCGCTGCGCACGCGCGAGGCGGAGGCCGCCACCACCTCGAAGACGCGCTTCCTCGCCGCGCTCAGCCACGATGTGCTGCAGCCGCTCAACGCCGCGCGCCTGTTCGCCTCGGCGCTGCGCGTCACCGACGACGTCGCCGAGCAGCGCCGGCTCGGCGAGCGCGTCGACGTCTCCCTGCGCGCGGCGGAGGAGCTGCTCGACGGCCTGCTCGACATCTCGCGCCTGGAGGCCGGCGCGCTGGAGACCGAGGTCGGAGACTTCCGCCTCGACGAGCTGCTCGGCGGCATCGCGGAGCAGTACGCGCCGCTGGCGGCCGAACGCGGCCTGTCGCTGCGCGTGCGCCGTCGCGACGTCACCGTGACCAGCGACCGCCGCCTGCTGCGCCGCGCGCTGCAGAACTTCGTCTCCAACGCGCTGCGCTACACCGAGCACGGCGGGATCGTGGTCGGTGTGCGCCTGCGTTCGGGTGCGGCGCTGATCGAGGTGTGGGACACCGGCCCCGGCATTCCCGAGCAGCACCTGCGCCACGTGTTCGAGGAGTTCCGCCGCTTCGACCAGGCCTCGCCCTGGGGCGAACGCGGCCTCGGGCTGGGCCTGTCGATCTGCCAGCGCGTGTCGCACCTGCTGGGCCATCCCATCGCGGTGCGCTCGCGCACCGGGCGCGGCAGCGTGTTTTCGATGCGCGTGCCGCTGGCGCTGAAGCCGGTGGTCGCGCGTCCGCCGCGGCAGACGCCGGCGGTGCGCGGCGATCTCGGCGACATGCGCGTGCTGTGCCTGGACAACGATCGCGCCATCCTTGCCGGCATGGTGGCGCTGCTGACGCGCTGGGGCGTGGAGGTGCACGCCGCGGAGACTGTGGACGCCGCGGTCGAGGCCGCGTCCGCGCGCATGCCCGACGCGCTGCTGGTGGACTACCACCTGCACGACGACATCGACGGCTTGGCTGCGGTCGACAGGCTGCGCGCGATCTGCGGCGACCAGGTTCCCGCCGCGCTGGTCACCGCCGACGGCAGCGACCCGGTGAAGCGCGCCGCGCGCAGCCGCGGCTGTGCGCTGCTGACCAAGCCGCTCAAGCCCGCATCGTTGCGCGCCTTCCTCGCCGCGCAGCGCAAGGTCGTGGTCTAGCGCGCCGCCTGCGCCGCGCGCAGGTGGGCGACGACCGCCCCTGCGATGCCGCCCGTCCCACGCGCCTGCGCGAGCGCCTGCGCATCCCAGTCTGCCGCGAGCCGCCCCGCCTCGATCAGCAGCAGGCGATCGGCCCGGTCCACTGCCAGCTCGAGTCCGTGGGTAGCGAGCAGCACGCCGCAGCGCCCGTCGTCGGCGAGCCGGCGCAGATGGTCGAACGTGTCCACCGCCGCCACCGGATCCAGGCCATTGAGCGCCTCGTCGAGCAGCAGCAGCGGCGGCGTGCCGACGAGGGCGAGCGCGATCGCGAGCTTCTGCCGGGTGCCGAGCGAGCAGGCGCCGACGGGCGTGTCCAGCCACGGCGCCAGCCGGACCTGCTCGGCGAAGGCGAGCGTCTCCGCATCGATGCGGGCCAGACCGCGACTGCGGGCGAACAGCTCGAGGCACTGCCGTGGCGACAGCGGCGCGGGCAGGCGCGACGGATCGACCGCGAACCCGAGGCGCGCCCGCGCGGCGCCTGGGTCTGCGGCGAGCGGGACGCCGTCGATGCGGATCGCGCCCGAGGCCAGCGGCTGGAGCCCGGCGACGGCGTGGATCAGGCGGGTCTTGCCGGAGCCGTTCGCGCCCACCAGCGTCGCCAGCGCGCCGCGCTCGAGCGCAAGCGACAGGTCGTCGAGGACGTCGCGGCCCTCCAGGCGCACGCGCACGCGTTGGACCTCGAGCAGCGCACTCATGCCGGCCTGCACGTCCACAGCCACGCCGACTGCAGCACATAGCTCGCGGCCGCCAGCGGCTCGGCCACCTGCAGCAGGCCGAACACGAGCACCGCGTGGAGCAGCTGGCGCAGCGCCGGCGGACGGCCATCCGCGGCGCTGGCGCGCACGCAGGCGACCTGCAGCTGCGCCGCCGCGGCGAGCGTCAACGCGGCCAGGGGCGCCAGGCCCGCTGGACCGGCCCAGGCCAGCGGCAGCAGGATCGCCGCTTCCCCCGCCAGCAGGATGACCGTGGGCAGGCGCAGCTAGGGCAGCGGCCGCTGCGCCGGGCCGAGCGGCTGCGCACGCATGAGCTCGGCGGCCGCGAGCATGGTGCGCAGCGCCTCCGACCACAGGGAAAGCAGTCCCGCCGCGACCAGCAGGCCCGCCAGCGCCGCGAGCTGCGGCAGTCCGGCCATGCCCGCAGGCACCAGGAGCAGGACCGGCGCGAGCCTGAAGGCGAGGCCACGCCCGCGCCAGGCGCCCCGGGCCCGGGCCAGCTGCCATGCCATCGCCGGTGGCAGCGCCCGGCCGACGGTCGACCAAGGCGCACGTGGCGCAGCGCCGCCGTCACGCGGCCGCGAGCGCAGGACGTGTCGCGCCGCCAGCGGCGGAACCAGGAGAAGGACGGCGCCGAGCGTGAATGCCGCGTCCCATTCCGGCCCCTCGAGATCGCGCTGCGCAGCAGCCATGCAGACGAGGGCCAGCCACGCGCCGGACCAGGTGCCGGCGTCGCGGCAGGCCGCCCGCCACAGTGCGGCCGGCACGCGGTCGGCCGTCTGCGGCAGGGCCGCCAGCCAACCTTCCCCGGTTGCGGCCAGACGTCGACGGCTGCGTGCATCAGCCTGCCACCAGACCAGCGTCGCAGTGCCCACGACGGCCACGAGCGCATGCGACGGCAACCACGAGAGGATGTTGCGCATCGTCGGCGCGAAGCCGTGCAGCACGATGCCCGCACCCACCGCGCACAGCATCCAGGCAAGCAGCTCGACCAGCAGCCCGGCCCGGTCGCGATGCCAGCGCGCCCACCATGCATGGCACAGCGCCCGCGCCTCGGCGCGCAGCGGATCGAAGGCAGGGTACGCCATGCCCTCGGGGTCAGGGGTCGTCGACGGCCTCGTCGCCGGCGCTCACGCTGCCGTCGAGCGAGAGCCGGCCGGCGAGCAGCACCGCCTGGGTCCGGTTGGACGCGCCGAGCTTGCGCAGCACCGCGGTCATGTGCGCCTTCACGGTCGCCTCGGAGACGTCCATCGCGTAGGCGATCTGCTTGTTGAGCAGGCCGGCGCCGAGCATGCTCAGCACGCGGAACTGCTGCGGGCTCAGCTCGCGGATGCGCTGCGCGATCTCCGCCTCTTCGCGGCCGACGCCGCTCGCGCTGGCCGACTGCGGGGGAATCCAGGTGTCGCCGTCGAGCACGGCGCCGATCGCCGCGTGGATGCTCGCGGTGTCCGCCGACTTCGGGATGAAGCCCGCGGCGCCATGGTCGATCGCGCGGCGGATCGTCGCCGGCTCCTCGCGCGCGGAGACGACGATCACCGGCAGCTGCGGCTGCGCCGCGCGCAGGTGCACGAGCGCGCTGAAGCCGTGCGCGCCGGGCATGCCGAGATCCATCAGCACCAGGTCGGCATGCGGATGCTCGTCGGCGGCGGCGAACAGGCCCTCGGCGGTTTCGGCCTCGACGATGTCCGCCGCGGGCAGGTCGCGGACCACGGCGCCGCGCAGGGCCTCGCGGAACAGCGGATGGTCGTCGGCGATCAGGATCGTGGGCATGGGCGGCCGTTGCACGTGCAGGGCGACCGCCGTCCACGGCCGCGGAAAGGGCCGGGGAGCGCCGGCCCGCGTCGACTCTACTTGACCTTGCGCTCGTCCAGCAGCGCCTGCACCACGGAAGGATCGGCCAGCGTCGAGGTATCGCCGAGCTGGTCCGGCTGGTTCTCCGCGATCTTGCGCAGGATGCGGCGCATGATCTTGCCCGAGCGCGTCTTCGGCAGGCCGGGCGCCCACTGCAGGTGGTCGGGCGAGGCGATCGGCCCGATCTCCTTGCGCACCCAGGCGACGAGTTCCTTGCGCAGGTCGTCGTCCGGCTGCTCGCCGGCGTTGAGGGTCACGTAGGCGTAGATGCCCTGGCCCTTGATGTCGTGCGGGAAGCCCACGACCGCGGCCTCGGCCACCTTCGGATGCGCGACCAGCGCGCTCTCGACCTCGGCCGTGCCGATGCGGTGCCCGGACACGTTGATGACGTCGTCGACGCGGCCGGTGATCCAGTAGTAGCCGTCGGCGTCGCGGCGACAGCCGTCGCCGGTGAAGTAGCGGCCGGGATAGGTCTTGAAATAGGTGTCGATGAAGCGCTGGTCGTCGCCGTAGACCGTGCGCATCTGGCCCGGCCAGGAGTCCTTGATGACCAGGTTGCCCTCGGCCGCGCCCTCCAGCTCCTGCCCGTTGGCGTCGACCAGGGCCGGCTGGATGCCGAAGAACGGCAGCGTCGCGGAGCCGGGCTTGAGGTCGGTGGCGCCGGGCAGCGGCGTGATCAGGATGCCGCCGGTCTCGGTCTGCCACCAGGTGTCGACCACGGGGCAGCGGCCGTCGCCGACCACGTCGTAGTACCAGCGCCAGGCCTCGGGGTTGATCGGCTCGCCGACCGAGCCGAGCACGCGCAGGCTGGCGCGCGAAGCCTTCTTCACCGGCGCCTCGCCCTCGCGCATCAGCGCGCGGATCGCCGTCGGCGCGGTGTAGAACAGGGTCACCTGGTGCTTGTCGATGACCTCCCAGAAGCGCGAGACGTCGGGGTAGTTCGGCACGCCCTCGAACATCAGCGAGGTCGCGCCGTTGGCCAGCGGCCCGTAGACGAGGTAGCTGTGGCCGGTCACCCAGCCGACGTCCGCGGTGCACCAGTAGACGTCGTCGTCCTTGAGGTCGAACACCTGTTCGTGGGTGTAGCTCGCATAGACCAGGTAACCGCCGGTGGTGTGCAGCACGCCCTTGGGTTTGCCGGTGGAGCCGGAGGTGTAGAGGATGAACAGCGGATCCTCCGCGTTCATCGGCTGCGCCTGGTGTGTCGCCGGCTGGCCCTCGACTACCGCGTCGTACCAGCGGTCGCGCGGCATCTGCATGTCGACGGTGGCGCCGGTGCGGCGCACCACGAGCACGGTCTCCACGCTCTGCGTTCCCGGCTTCTTCAATGCCTCGTCGACGTTCTTCTTCAGCGCGATCGGCTTGCCGCCGCGCAGCCCTTCGTCGGCGGTGATGACGAGCTTGCTGCCGCAGTCGGCGATGCGCCCGGCGATCGAGTCCGGCGAGAAGCCGCCGAACACCACCGAATGGATCGCGCCGATGCGCGCGCAGGCCAGCATCGCGTAGGCGGCCTCGGGGATCATCGGCAGGTAGAGCGTGACGCGGTCGCCCTTGACCACGCCCAGGTTCTCCAGCGCGTTGGCGAGCCGGCACACCTCGGCATGCAGCTCGCGGTAGGTGATGCGGCGCGCCTGCTGCTTCGGATCGTCCGGCTCCCAGATCAGCGCGACCTTGTCGCCACGCGTGGCGAGGTGGCGGTCGACGCAGTTGACCGCGGCGTTGAGTTCGCCGTCGGCGTACCAGCGGATGTGGAAGTCGGCGAGGTCGTAGCTGACGTCCTTGATCCGCGTCGGCGCGCGGTTCCAGTCCAGGCGCCCGGCGACCCTGCCCCAGAACGCGTCCGGATCCTGCGTCGATTCCTGGTAGAGGCGTGCGTAGTCGTCGGCGCGGGTGAGGGCGGCGGCGGCGAACTCCTCGCGCGGGGCGATCACATCGGACATGGGGGCTCCTGGCTCGGGAATGGGGACGACGCGGGAGCGTCGGCGGCTCCCACAAGTGTGCCTTTTGGGGCCGGGAACCCGCCCGCGGCGCGGCTTCGACTTTGGTCGAAGACCGCCTTCACTTCGACCAAAGAAGAATGGCCGGGCCGTGGACACACGCCGCAAGCTCGACCGGGCCGCGCCGTCAGCGCGGGTTCACGAATTCATATAAGCGGCGACCGAGGGAGGGGAGACACCATGTCCAGGGCATATATTCCTGCGCGTTCACGCCTGCGGCCGCTCGCCGCAGCGCTGACGCTGGCGCTCGCGGTGCCGGGGACGGCGATGGCGCAGACGGCCAAGGAACGCGAACTCGAGGCGCGCATCGCGCAACTCGAACGCATGGTCGAGCAGCTCGTCGCCGAGCGCGCCGCGACGCCGGCACCGAGCCCGGCGCCCACCGCCTCCCCGGCCGGGACCTCGGCGACCGCCGCGGCGACCTCGCCGGCGGTCTCGCCGCTGCCGGCCGGCGCCCAGCCGATCCAGAACACCACCATCCTCACCTCCGCGAGCCCGGGCACGAGCTTCTCCTACGGCGGCATGATCAAGTTCGACGCGATGGTCACCGACACCAGCGACGGGCGCATGGTCGACGGCTCGGCAGGGCGCCTGTTCTACCTGCCCGGCGCGATCCCGGTCGGCGGCGACGACGCCGAGGGCGGCGATCCCTACACCGATTCGCACGCGCAGTTCTCGCGGTTCTGGTTCAGCGTCGACCACGTCACCGACGGCGGCGACAAGGTCAAGGCCTACATCGAGGCCGACATGTTCGGCGGCGGCACCATCCTCGGCAACACGACCAACACCAACACCCACGGGCTGACCCTGCGCCACGCCTACGTGAGCTGGAACGAGTGGCTCGCCGGCCAGACC
Source organism: Coralloluteibacterium stylophorae (assembly GCF_018122625.2). Classification (GTDB taxonomy): domain Bacteria; phylum Pseudomonadota; class Gammaproteobacteria; order Xanthomonadales; family Xanthomonadaceae; genus Coralloluteibacterium; species Coralloluteibacterium stylophorae. Next base: position 302,219 of record NZ_JAGQFT020000004.1, read on the forward strand.
TGGTCGAACTTCATGGATGTCTCGGCGCTGCCCGAGGCGGTGGACTTCGTCGGCCCGACCGACGGCACGATCTTCTCGCGCCAGGCCCAGCTGCGTTACACCAGCGGTGCGTGGTCGGTCTCGGTCGAGAATCCGGAGACCACGATCACGCCCTATCTCGGCGGGCCCTCGGTGCGTACGGAGGACAACGTGCTGCCCGACCTGACCGCGCGCTGGATCACCAAGGGAGACTGGGGCCACTTCACCGTCGCCGGTCTGCTGCGCCAGTTCAAGAACGAGGACGAGGACGAGGCGGGGGCGGCGGTCAGCGTGTCCGGCCGCTTCAACATCGGCGCGAGCGACGACATCCGCTACGCACTCAACGCCGGCAGCGGCATCGGCCGCTACCTCGCCTTCGGCCTCGGCAGCGACGTGGTCCAGGACGAGAACGGCGACATCCATGCGCTCGACGGCGCCGGCGGCTTCGTCGCCTGGCGCCACGCATTCACGCCGAAGCTCCGCAGCAACCTGATGTATTCGATGGCGACCTTCGACAACGAGGTCGACTACACCGGCTACGGCGTCACCGAGAAGGCGTACTCGGTCCACGCCAACCTGATCTATTCGCCGCTGCCGAAGCTCGACGTCGGGGCGGAGCTGATCTACGGCGAGCGCTTCCTCGAGGACGAGCGCGAGGGCGACCTGAGCCGGCTGCACACGCACGTGAAGTACAGCTTCTGACGGCCGCGGCCAGGTCGCCGACGGGCAGCCGGCCGGTCCGGCGGGACAACGACGGCTGCACGCACGCACCGGGGACTGCCGCGGGACGCGGCGCAGCATCAGTACGCGACCGTGCGCGGCGGACCAGGCCGCGTCCGGCACGGACGGGCGCGACGCGGGCGCAGCCGCCAACGTCGGCGCCAGACCATCAAGAACAGCATTCGAACGCGGGGACCCACATGAGCGAACAGACATCGGCGAGCAACTACTGGAAGGCGAACCTCAGGATCATCTTCATCTGCATGGGCGTCTGGGCGCTCGTGTCGTTCGGCTTCGGCATCCTCCTGCGCCCGCTGCTGGCGGGGATCCCGATCGGCGGCACCGATCTGGGCTTCTGGTTCGCCCAGCAGGGTTCGATCTACACCTTCATCGTGATCATCTTCTTCTACACCTGGTACATGAACCGGCTCGATCGCGAGTACGGCGTGGACGAGCAATAAGGACCCGACGACCATGGACCAGTTCACCATCAACCTGATCTTCGTCGCCGGCTCGTTCCTGCTCTACATCGGCATCGCGATCTGGGCCCGCGCAGGCTCCACCTCCGAGTTCTACGCGGCCGGACGCGGCGTGCACCCGGTCGTCAACGGTGCGGCGACGGCGGCCGACTGGATGTCGGCGGCCTCCTTCATCTCGATGGCGGGCCTGATCGCCTTCGTCGGCTACGGCAACTCCACCTACCTCATGGGCTGGACCGGCGGCTTCGTGCTGCTGGCCCTGCTGCTGGCGCCCTACCTGCGCAAGTTCGGCCGCTACACCGTGCCCGATTTCATCGGCGACCGCTTCTACAGCCGCGGGGCGCGCCTGGTCGCGGTGGCCGCGCTGCTGATCATCTCGATCACCTACGTCATCGGCCAGATGACCGGCGCCGGCGTGGCCTTCTCGCGCTTCCTGGAGGTCGATGCCACCACCGGGCTGATGATCGCCTCCGCGGTGGTGTTCGTGTACGCGGTGCTCGGCGGCATGAAGGGCATCACCTACACCCAGCTTGCCCAGTACTGCGTGCTGATCATCGCCTACACCATCCCGGCGGTGTTCATCTCGCTGCAGCTCACCGGCAATCCGCTGCCGCAGCTCGGCCTGTTCTCCACGCACGAGGCATCGGGCCTGCCGCTGCTGGCCCGGCTCGACCAGGTCCTGCTCGAACTCGGCTTCAACGACTACACCGGCCACCACGGCTCCACGCTCAACATGGTGCTGTTCACCCTGTCGCTGATGATCGGCACCGCGGGCCTGCCGCACGTGATCATCCGCTTCTTCACCGTGCCGAAGGTGGCCGATGCCCGCCGCTCCGCAGGCTGGGCGCTGGTGTTCATCGCCCTGCTCTACACGGTGGCACCGGCGGTGGGCTCGATGGCGCGCCTGAACATCATCACCACGATCTACCCGGACGGCGTCGAGGCCGCGCCGATCGCCTACGACGAGCGTCCGGACTGGATGCGCACCTGGGAGCAGACCGGACTGCTGCGGTTCGAGGACGTCAACGGCGACGGCCGCATCCAGTACTACAACGCCGCCAACGAAGGCTTCGCCGAGGAAGCGGCCGCGCGCGGCTGGACCGGCAACGAGATGGTGGAGTTCAACCAGGACATCCTGGTGCTGGCCAACCCCGAGATCGCACAGCTGCCGGCCTGGGTGGTCGGCCTGATCGCCGCCGGCGGCCTCGCCGCGGCGCTGTCCACCGCGGCCGGGCTGCTGCTGGCGATCTCCTCGGCGATCAGCCACGACCTCATCAAGTCGACGCTGAAGCCCGACATCTCCGAGCGCGGCGAGCTGATGGCGGCGCGGGTGTCGATGGCGGTGGCCATCGTGATCGCGACCTACCTCGGCCTCAATCCACCGGGCTTCGCGGCGCAGGTGGTCGCGCTGGCCTTCGGCCTGGCGGCGTCCTCGCTGTTCCCGGCGATCATGATGGGCATCTTCTCGACCCGCATGAACTCCACGGGCGCCATCGTCGGCATGCTCGTCGGCCTCGGCGCCACCGTGCTCTACATCTTCACCTACCTGGGCTGGCTCTTCATCCCCGGCACCAACATGCTCGAGAACACGCCGGACAACTGGCTGTTCGGCATCGCGCCGCCGTCCTTCGGTGCGGTCGGGGCGGTGCTCAACTTCGTCGCCGCCTACATCACGATGAAGCTGACCCGGCCCGTGCCCGAGCACGTCCGCGGCCTGGTGGAGAGCATCCGCGTGCCGCGCGGCGCGGGCGTGGCGACCGGCCACCACTGAGGTCCGCCCGCCCCGGAACCGGCCCGTCCCCGAGCACGGGGGCGGGCCGCAGCGTGTCTGCCCCCACCCCGAGTGCGACTGCGTGGCCGCGACACCCGACGACATCGCGTTCCTGCGCACCCTGCCCCCATTCGACCTCCTGCCGGAGGCCGACATCGACCTCCTCGCGCGCCGCTGCGGGCGCGCCACCTGCGCCGCCGGCGACCGTGTCCCCGCCCCCGACACGGAGAGCGGGCGCCTCCACATCGTCGTACGCGGCGCGATCGAGATCCGCGATGCGCAGGGCGGTCTGGTCTCGCGGCTGGGCCCCGGCGACTGCTTCGGCGGGCGCGGCCTGCACCGCGAGGGCGCGGCGGCCACGACCGTGCGGGCGCTGCAGGCCTCGGTGCTGCTGCAGGTGCCCGACGACCTGCTCGACGATCTCGTCCACCGCCATCCGTTCTTCGCGGGCCGCGTGGCGCGGAGCGACGACCGGGGCGTCGAGGCGATCGGGCTCGCCGCCGCACGCGCCGCCGACCTGGTCCTGCGCGAGCCGGTGACCTGCACGCCGCAGGACCCGGTCGCCGAAGTCGCCGGCGTGATGCGCCGGCACGACATCTCCTGCGTCCCGGTCGTGGACGGGACGCGGCTGCTCGGCATCGTCACCACCGGCGACCTCACCCGTCGGGTGCTCGCGGACGGCCGCGACCCGCGCACGCCGGTGGCCACGGTCATGACCCGCGACCCGCTCGCGGTCGCGCCGACGGCACTGGGCGCCGACATCCTCCACACCATGCTCCAGGCGCGCATCGGCCACCTGCCGGTGGTTGCGGCCGGGCGGCTGCTGGGCGTGGTCACCCGGACCGACCTGACCCGCTACCAGGCCCTGCTGGCGTCCGGGCTGGTGGCGCAGGTCGAGGCCGCCGCCGACGCCGTGGCGATGGCGGCGGCCACCGCATCGATCCCCCGCCTGCTGGTGCAGCTGGTCGAGGCAAACACGCCGCATTACGTGGCGACGCGGCTGATCACCGACATCGCCGACGCCGCGACCCGCCGCCTGCTGGCACTGGCCGAGGCCGAGCTGGGCCCACCGCCGGTGCCCTACGTCTGGCTGGCCTGCGGCTCGCAGGGGCGCCAGGAGCAGTCCGGCGTCACCGACCAGGACAACTGCCTGTTCATCGACGATGCCGCGCGCGAGGCGGATCTGGGCTATTTCCAGCGGCTCGCCACCTTCGTCTGCGACGGGCTGCACCGTGCCGGTTACCTGCACTGCCCCGGCGACATGATGGCGATGAACCCGCGCTGGTGTCAGCCGCTGCGCGCCTGGCGGCGCTACTTCCACCGGTGGATCGCCCAGCCCGACCCGGAGGCGCGCATGCTGGCGAGCGTCATGTTCGACCTGCGCCCGGTCGCCGGCACCACCGCCCTGTTCGCCCCGCTGCAGGCGGAGACGCTCGCGGCGGCGGCGGCACGCCCGGTGTTCGTCGCGCACATGATCGCCAACGCCCTGCAGCACGCGCCGCCCCTGGGCGTGTTGCGCGGCCTGTCGACGATACGTACCGGTGCGCACCGCAGGCGCCTGGACATGAAGCACGCGGGCGTGGTGCCGGTGGTGGACCTGGCGCGCCTGTACGCGCTGCAGGGGCGCATCGCGTCCGTCGGCACCCGCAGCAGGCTGCAGGCCGCGGCCGCGGCCGGGGTGGTCAGCGCCTCGGGCGCGCGCGACCTGGTCGAGGCCTACGACGTCATCGCCTCGCTGCGGCTGACACACCAGGCGCGGCTGGTGCGCAGCGGCCATGCGCCGGACAATTATCTCGCGCCGGCGGAACTGTCCGGCTTCGAGCGCGGCCACCTGCGCGACGCCTTCGTCGTCGTGCGCGGCATGCAGGCGGCCCTCGGCCACGGCCGCGCCGCATTCACCTGAAGGAGCCCCGGATGCTGCTCGAGTTCGTCGCCATCCTCGCCGCCGGCTTCGCCCTCGCCGGCATCGCGCTCACGCTCAACGTCCTGCTGCGACGGCGCCTGCCGAAGTGGGTCGTGCCGGCATCGGCCGGCGCCGGCATGCTGGCCATGGCGATCTGGCTGGAATATTCCTGGTTCGAGCGGGTCACCGCGAACCTGCCGCAGGAGGTCGAGGTGGTATCGACCAACCGCCTGCGCGCCTGGTATCGCCCCTGGACCTACGTGGTGCCGCAGGTCAACCGGCTGATCGCGCTGGATCACCGCTTCGACCGGCGCAACCCCGCGCTGCCCGACCAGGTCCTCACCCGGGTGCTGCTGCTGGGACGCTGGGAGCCGTCACGGCAGTTCGGCGTGGTCCTCGACTGCGCGGGCGCGCGCCGGGCGGACCTGACCGACGAGGTGGCGTTCGCCCCGGACGGCGGGCTCGCCGGCGCGCGCTGGATCGCACTGCCGGTCGACGATGCGCTGCTGCGGGGCGCCTGCGGAGCGTGACCGGATGAGCCTGCGGCTGCGCATCCTGCTGTTCTTCGCCCTGCTGGGTCTGGGCGCGGTGGCGGCGATGACGGTGGGCGCGGCGTTCGCGTCCGCGCGCGCAGCCAGCGCGGAGGCGACCCGGGCGCTGCTGGTCGCCTCGGTGGTCGCCGGGGTGCTGATCCTGGTGCTGGTGGCGGCGGTGTGGCTGCTCTTCGACGCCCATGTCGCGCGCGCGATCGAGGCCCTGGCGGGGGCGCTGCGCGTCCGTGCCCACGGCGGCGTCGACACCGCCGTCGACGAGGCGGCGGCGCGCTACCTCGGGGATCTCGCGCCCGCGGCGGCGGCCCTGAGCCGGCGCCTCGCCGCCGCGCGCGATGCCGAGGCCGAAGCCATCGCCCGCGAGACGACGCGGCTGGCGCTCGACACCACGCGGCTGGAGGCCGTGCTGGCGCACCTTCCGCTGGCGGTGCTGGCCTGCAGCGGCGACCATCGGGTGGTCCTGCACAACGCCCTGGCGCTGGACTGCGTCGGCGCCGACCCCGGGCCGGGACTCGACCGCGACCTGCGCGCGCACCTGGACGCCGGCGCCGTGGTCGACGCCCGCGCGCAGCTGCTCGCCGACGCGGGCGCCGACCCGGTCCGCCGCTTCACCTGCCGGACCCTGGCCCAGCGCCCGCTGGACGCATGGATGCGCCTGCTGCCCGGCGCCGAGTGGGAGGGGGCGGACGGGCCGGGCTATCTGCTTGTCCTCGACCGCGCGCCGGGACGCCCGGTCCCGGCGGCGCGCGCAGGCATCGTCCATGATTTCGAGCTGCTCTCGCGCCGGCGCGGCGACCCCGCCGGCGAGGCCTCCCTGCACGCGCTCGCCTGTGTCGTGTTCGACACCGAGACCACCGGGCTGCTGCCGTCGCAGGACGCGATCGTGCAGATCGCCGCGGTCCGCATCGTCAACGGCCGCGTCGTGGCGGGCGACACCTTCGAGACCCTGGTCGATCCCCGACGGCCGATCCCTGCCGGCGCCACGGCGATCCACGGCATCGACGACGACGCGGTCGCCGGTGCGCCGCGGGTGGCGGACGCCGCCGCCCGCTTCCACCGCTTCGCCGGCGACAGCGTGCTGGTGGCGCACAACGCGGCCTTCGACATGGCCTTCCTGCGCCGTGCGGAGGCCGCCTGCGGCTGCCGTTTCCGGCAGCCGGTGCTCGACACCGTGCTGCTGTCGGCAGCCGTGTTCGGCACCGCCGAGGACCATTCGCTCGATGCGCTGTGCCGGCGGCTTGAGGTGACCATTCCCGCGGGCGCACGGCACACCGCCATGGGCGACGCGGTCGCCACCGCCGAGGCGTTCCTGCGTCTGCTGGCGGTGCTGCGCGGACGCGGCCTGGTCACGCTCGATGCGGTCATGGCGGAGACGGCGCAGCACGCGCGCATGCTGCGCATGACCCACTGACCCGGCGGCGAGACCCGGCCGGACGCCTGCGGCGGGCGGCGCAGGGTCAGCGCAGCGGCGAGGCGAGTTCGCGGGCGTCCAGCGTGCCGTCGCGGTCGCTGTCGAGGCGGTCGAACACGCGCTCCAGCGCCTGCGTGCGCCGCTCCCGCGAAACCGGGGCCGATTCGGCGAAGGGCAGCTCGGCGCCGGCGAGGACACCGTCGCCGTCGCGGTCCATCGTCTCGAAGGCGCGCATCGAGTGGGCCACGTACTCCTCGCGGGAGATCCGCCCGTCGCCGTCGTCGTCGATCCGGCGCAGGTAATCCTCGGGGGTCCGGGGCAGCGGCTGCGGCGCCCGGGCGGCGACAGCCTCCGCGGCGGCGAACGCCGCGAGCAGGATCGGCCCGGCGAGGCGGCGCCGACGCGCGGCCTCAGGCGCCTTCGACATACCGCCGCAGCGCCTCCAGGCTCGTGATGAGCATGCGGTGGCGGTCGGGATCGTCGGTGAGCACGGGCGGCGACGGCAGCGGCTCGTCGTCGCAGGCCAGCTCCACGTGCATGCGCGTGGTGTCCTTCTCGCTCCCGCGCAGCAGCTTCAGCCCGTAGTGGCGCGGACCGTAGCCGGCCCGCCTGCCGATCATGGTCAGGCCCAGCTCGCGGCCGGGCTCCCAGTCGCTGACCTCGAAGGCCTGCTCGACGTGGTCGCCGTTGAGCACGCGGCCGATGCGCCAGCGGCTGCCGACCCCGAGCATGCCGCGGCTGAGCCATTCCACGCCGTCGACGCCCGGCATCCACTCGCGCCAGCGCTTGATGTCGCCGATGGCGGCGAAGACCCGCTCCGGCGGCGCGGCGATCTCGAAATCGAACGCGTCGGCTCCGCCCTCGGCCGCGGCCTCGACGCGCGGCGGATCGGCCTCGGGCGCTGGATGCACGGGGTTGGGTCGCGTTCGCATCGCGTGAGCGTGCGCGCGCGGGCGCGTCGATGCAAGCCTGGAAACGACCGGACGCCGCGACGGGCGCGGCGTCCGCTCAGGTTCGGCGGCGGAACTCAGGCGGCAGCGCGGGCCGGCGCGAGGGTGTAGCCCTTGAGCCGGGCGGAGAACTCCTGCAGCCCGCGGATCCCGGTGGCCTCGGCCTCCCGGCACCACTCCTGCAGGCTGTGCAGCGAGGCCGCGGCGTCGCTCTGGCGCGCCTCGAGCACGGCGGCCAGGCGCGTCCGGTACTCGACCAGCAGGGCCAGGCGCGGGTGTGCCTGGACCCAGGCCTGCAGCCGCTCGCGGCCCTTGGCATCGAGCCAGCGACCGTCGCTGGCGAGCGCCCGGCGCACGCGCCGCGGCACCCCCTCGAGCCCGGCTCCCGCCCCGGCGCGCTCCTCGCGCAGCGCCGGCTTGAGCACGCTGCGGTAGTAGTCGGTCATCGCCTGGAAGCGGTGCGACAGCAGCGCCTTGAGCGTCTCCGAATCCGGCATGGCGACGTTCGGGCGCACGTCGAGGCTCGGCGCCACGCGCAGCACCCTGGCCAGCCCGAGCTTCTCCAGGCCGCGGATGACGACCCAGCCGATGTCGAACTCCCACTTGCGCAGGGCGAACTTCGCCGAGCTGGGGAAGGTGTGGTGGTTGTTGTGCAGCTCCTCGCCGCCGATCCACACGCCCCAGGGGGTGAGGTTGGTCGCCTTGTCGGCGGTCTCGAAGTTGCGGTAGCCCCACCAGTGGCCGAGGCCGTTGACCACGCCGGCGGCCCAGAACGGGATCCACACCATCTGCACCGCCCACACCGCGATGCCGACCACGCCGAACAGGGCGACGTCGATCAGCAGCATCAGGGTCGGGCCCCAGTTCGAATGCTTCGCGTAGAGGTTCCGCTCGATCCAGTCGTCCGGGCAGCCGCGACCGTACTTCTCCATGTCCTCCCGGCTCGCCCGCGCCTCGCGGTAGAGCTCGGCGCCTTCCCAGAACACCTTGCGGATGCCGCGGGTGTGCGGGCTGTGCGGGTCCTCGTCGGTCTCGCACTTGGCGTGGTGCTTGCGATGGATCGCGGCCCACTCCTTGGTGATCATCGACGTGGTCAGCCACGTCCAGAAGCGGAAGAAGTGCGCGAGCGCGGGATGGAAGTCCACCGAACGGTGCGCCTGGCTGCGGTGCAGGTAGAGCGTCACCGAGAAGATGGTCAGCTGCACGAACACCAGGAAGGTGACGAGGATGCCGACCCAGCCGAAGCCGGTGAAGCCACTGGTCAGCCAGTCGTAGAAGGCGGAGGACATTGCGGATCTCGCGAAGCGTGAGCGGTCATGATGGGGCCTCGGTCCTGCCCATGCCATCCCTGCGCGGGCGTATGGCGGCCGGGGTGTTCAGTGAGGTGAGCTTTGCAAGGGGCGTGCCGCGTTTTGGTGAAGCGGGACCGGGGACCGGCAGGTCGCGGCGGCCGCTGGAGCGGAGTGCCCGTGGTGGAACCCTTGCCGATCGCCGTTCACGCGCCCATCTGCTCCAGGTCCCGATCGCCGCCTCACCCAACCGCCTTCCCGGCGTTCGCCCCCATGCCCGAACTTCCCGAAGTCGAGACCACCCGCGCCGGGCTGGCGCCGCACCTGACCGGGCGGCGCGTGGCGGGGGTGACGCTGCGCCGGCCCGACCTGCGCTGGCCGATCCCCGCGGCGGTGGCCGCACATCTGCCGGGCGCACGCATCGACGCCGTGCGTCGGCGCGCGAAGTACCTGCTGCTCGACACCGAGGCCGGCAGCGCTTTGCTGCACCTGGGCATGTCGGGAATGCTGCGGGTGCTCCCGCCGGACACGCCGGTCGGGCCGCACGACCATGTCGACATCGCGCTCGATTCCGGCCGGCTGCTGCGCTTCACCGATCCGCGCCGCTTCGGCTGCCTGCTGTGGCAGCCGATCGGCGAAGTGCATCCCCTGCTGCGCAGGCTGGGGCCGGAGCCGCTGGAGGCGGCCTTCGACGGCGACTACCTGTTCGCCCGCTCGCGCGGACGCGCGGCACCGGTGAAGACCTTCCTGATGGACCAGGCGATCGTGGTCGGCGTCGGCAACATCTATGCGGCCGAGAGCCTGTTCCGCGCCGGCATCGCGCCGCTGCGCCCGGCGGGCCGGGTGTCGCGAGAGCGCTACCGCGCGCTCGCCGGGGCGGTGAAGACGGTGCTGGCGCACGCGATCGCGCGCGGCGGCACCACCCTGCGCGACTTCCTCAACGCCGACGGCGCGCCCGGGTACTTCGAGCAGGAGCTGTTCGTCTACGGCCGCGGCGGCCAGCGGTGCAAGGCCTGCGGCACCGCGTTGCGCGAGGCGGCGATCGGCCAGCGCGCGAGCGTGTGGTGCCCGCGCTGCCAGCGCTGAGTTAGGCCGGTGCCGCCGGCTGGATGCGCGCCTCGCCGGCGACGATCTTCTTGAACTCGGCACGGCTGACCGAGACGTAGCGCTCGTTGCCGCCGATCTGCACCTGCGGCCCGTCGGTCACCGCGCGACCCTCGGCATCCACGCGCACCACCATGGTCGCCTTCGCGCCGCTCTGGCAGATCGTCTTGATCTCGGTCAGCTCGTCGGCCCAGGCCAGCAGGTACTGGCTGCCCTCGAAGAGCTCGCCGCGGAAGTCGGTGCGCAGGCCGTAGCAGAGCACCGGCACGCGCAGGGCATCGACCACCTCGCCGAGCTGCCAGACCTGGGCGCGGGTCAGGAACTGGGCCTCGTCGACCAGCACGCAGTGCAGCGCGCCACGCGCGGCGATGTCCTCGCCCACGATCGCCTGCAGATCGTCCTCGCGGCCGAACACATGCCCGTCGGCGCGCAGGCCGATGCGCGAGGCGACCACGCCCTTGCCGTAGCGGTCATCGAGCTGGGGGGTGAGGATCAGCGTGCGCATGCCGCGCTCGCGGTAGTTGTAGGCGCTCTGCAGGAGCGTCGTGGTCTTTCCGGCGTTCATCGCCGAGTAGTAGAAGTAGAGCTTGGCCAAGGCAGTCGAACGGGGACGGCGGAGAGACGGCCAGTATCGCGCAGATCCGGCGTCCGGCCCGGCCGGGCCGGCTCAGTCCGAAGGCCGCCCGTCCGGGCCTGCGATCCGCTCCAGTTCACCCACCGTCACCCGCCCCTTCGGCGGCGCCTGCCATACGTCGTCCTGCCACGCCCAGTAGCGTTCGGGCTCCCAGTACTGCGGGTCGTAGAAGCGGGCGCCGTCGATGACGATGGGAGTGCCGCCGGGTCCGACCACCTGGACCTGGAGGGTCCCGACGAAGCCGGTGCGCGTACCGGTGACGGTGCGTCGCGCGCGCGCCAGCACACGCTCCAGTCGAGGCTTGGCCACTGCGTCGCCGTAATCGGCGTAGATGTCCTCGCCCACAGCGAGCGCCCGCTCGCGCTCGGCCTCGTCCAGCTCCGCCCAGTACTGCTCGCGGCGAACGAGGAAGCGCCGGTACATCCGCTCCGCGGCCAGATCCATCCAGGCATAGGCGCGGGGACGGTCGCGGCCCACACCCTCCCCGAGCCAATACATCTCTGCGACCATCGCCTGCGACGCCTTGTCGCCGTAGTGGGCGGCGCGCAGGAACAGTTCGAGCGCACGCGCACGGTCGCCCTCGCGCCAGGCGCGCACGCCCTCGTTGCGCCACTGCAGGTCCGGATGCGCGGCAAGGAAACCGGCGCTGGTGAGCACCTCGCGATCCGGATCCGGAATCGCGCTGTGGCGGCTGGTCGCCGGCCTGGGTGGGCAGGGAGACAGCGAAGACCAGGGCGAGGATCAGCGATGCGTGGGCTTGCACGAGGACCTCCGGTTCCAGTGTCCAGGAAGCCGAGTCTGGGCCTCGCGGCCCGAGTCGGACACGCCAGGAAGTCATGCCATGACGACAGTGCCTAGTCGCCCCCGGGTCACACGACGTCCCTCGCGCGGCCCGCCGCACCTTGGATCGTGCGGTCCGGATCGCCAGGCGCGAGACGGCGCGGGAGGCCGTCGCGACGGCGTCCCGCGGCCGCGTCTTCCGGCTCAGAAGAAGATGATCCCGCCGAAGGCCAGGCCGTTCATCCTCGCCTCGTTGCCGCCGTAGTCCTCGGAGCGGGTCTGCGAGACCTCGCCGGCCAGGGTGACGCTCTCGGTGAGCTTGAAGTAGGCGCCGAGGGTGGCATTGCGGTTGCTCTCCAGCGTGGCATCGCCCAGCGGCGCGTCGCGGTTCTTGCTGACGCCGTAGTTGAGGCCCAGCGTCCACTGCTCGTCGAGCGCCCAGGTCGTCTGCGCGAACCAGTGCAGGGCCTCGACATCGCCCTGGTCGCCGTCGGCCAGGATGCCGAGGCCGTCGCCCTGCTGCACGTTCACCAGCACCTTCAAGGGGCCGCCGGTGTAGGAGGCGCCGAGCTCGACCCCGGCCATGGTGAACGCATCGCCCGGCAGCACGTCGTCGGGCGTCTTGAACTTCTGGTATTTGCCGACCGCCCAGGCCTCGAAGGCATCGCTCGTCCAGGAAAGCTGCGCCTGCACCTGCGGGCCGTCGTCGGAGACGTAGGCGCCATCGTTGTCGACGGGGCTGACCAGGGCGGCACTGAAGCCGAAGCCGCTCTCGCCCGGCGTGGAATAGGCGATCTGGCCGTAGTTGCCGAGCCAGGCGTAGCCGGCGCCGATGTGCCCGAGGGTGACGCGGCCGCGCTGGGTCGCCTGGATCGGCATGCCCACGCCGAGCAGGGTCATGTCGCCGAGGATGGCGTTGGCGCCGAACATGCCGTAGTCGCGGCCCAGCTTGATCGTGCCGAAGTCGCCGCCGATGGTGAAGAAGGCCTGGCGCACGTCGACGCCGCTGTTGGGCGCGATGGCGCTGGAGGTGGCGGTGTGGGCCATGATCGCGATGGTGGCGCCGATGTCGTAGCCACCCTGCCGCGACGAGGCCTTGGTCACCAGCGCGTTCGGCAGCAGGCCGTTGCCGATGGTGGTGCGACTGTCCTCGCCGCCGCAGCCGAGCGCCGGCGAGGCCAGTGCGGCCCCACCGACCACGTCGCCACTGCAGTCGACCGAGGTGTAGTAGGCGTTGACGAAACCGCCGACGTCCAGCGTCCACTCGCCCGCCTCGAACTCGACGGCCCCGGCCACGGGCGCGATGGCGCAGGCGAGCACGGCGACGCAGGCGCGTGCGCGCGAACCGGCCATGCACCCTGGAATCCGCCTGGCGTTCACATGGTTCGACATGTCAGTCCTCCTCCGGCCCGGAATGGACCCAAGGAGCCGGCGCAAAGGCCGTGCCACGGCGGGCTTGCCGCAGCGCAGCGTCGCAAACGCGCAGGGTGGTGCAGGCAAGCGGCATCCGATGCGCTGCAGGACAGCAGGTCCGTGCGGACGCGGGCTGTCACCTTCCCTGCACAACGCGTCCGCCGCGATGTGCCTCGGATGGCACATGGGCCGTACCGATGCTGCTCGGAAGGATCGTCCGCGGCAGTCGCTCGGCGCGCAGCCCCTACGCACGATCGGCATCCGCTGCCATCCGCCCCTGACGATGGCCCTTGCCGCACGGCCCCCATGCCCCCGCGGTTCCATCGGAGCGATCAGCGTCGCCCGCCGGGGCATGTGCTGCCTGTTTCTCCCCCGTCATGAGGCCGCGCTGGGCCAGGGAAGGGACGGGAATCCGGCCATTGGCGACGCTTTACGGGCACGGATGCCTAGGGCTCGTCGGGTGTCCCTTCGCGCAGCGGTCCGACGTCGACGCGCCCCCTCGGCGGCGCCTGCCACAGGCTGTCGAGCCACTGGAAATAGCGCTCCGGCTCCCAGTACTTCGGCTCGAAGAATTCGTCGCTGTTGTACGCCACCCGACCTCCCTCCGGGTCCCAGCTCACGACCCTGCCGTAGGCGGAAAACCCGGTCCGTGAGCCGCCGACGTAGCGACGGTGGCGCTCCAGCACGCGGACGAGCCTCGCCTTCGCCTGCGCATCGCCGTATTCGTCGGCGATGACCTCGCGGCGTTCGGCGGCCTGTACGCGTTCGGCCTCGGTCATCCGCTCCCAGTAGTGCAGGCGCTGGGCGACGAACGGCCGGTACTGCCGCTCCGCCGCGAGTTCGGTCCAGATGTAGCCGAGCACGCGATCCTGCGGCACCCCGCGCCCGTCCCAGTACATCTCGCCGAGCAGCGCCTGCGCCGGCTTGTCGCTGTAGCGGGCGGCGCGGACCAGGTACTTGAGCGCGTCGTTGTAGTCGCCGCGTTCCAGCGAGGCCTCCCCGCGCTGGCGCCAGTTGACGTCGGGGTGGCCGGCCAGCCAGGCGCGGCTCTGCACGACACCGCCCTCCTGGAGGAGCGTCGCCGCCTGCACCTCACGCAACGAACGTACCTCCACCCGGCCCTGCGGCTCGCCAGGGATCGGCATGCCCTGCGATCTCATGTACCTGCGCACGTCAATCCTGGCCTCGTCGTAGATCGCGCTGTAGTCGGTCGACAGGTCGCCGACGACGCGCACGCTGCCAATGGAACCGGCGATGAAGTCACCGTTCGCCGGCGCCGCCACGGAGTCGACGCGGGAACCCGTGAAGCCCAGCCGGCTGCCGACGAGCGTGCTCACGTGGCGGCGGATCGCCTGTTCGAGTCGCGGCATCGCGACATCGTCGCCGTATTCGGCATACAGCTGCGCCCCGATGTCCTGCACCCGCGCCCGGTCGGCGGCCTCGAGATGCGTCCACATCAGGTCGCGGCGCACGATGAGCTGCGGGTGGTTGCCGCGCTCCGCGGCAAGATCGCTCCAGGCATAGGCCTCCGCCCGATCCCGGGGCACGCCATCGCCAAACCAGTACATCAGGCTGAGCCGATGCTGCGAGTGCTTGTCGCCGAAGCGCGCCGCCTTGCGGAAGAACGTCGCGGCGCTTTCCGGGCGCTCCGCGGCGTACTCGCGCATGCCGTAGAGCCGCCAGCGCTCGTTCGGGTAGCCCCGCGCGATCTTCTCCTCGCGCGCGAAATCCACTGCCGACAGCGCCTGGTCGTCCTGCGCCTGCGCTCCCGGGCCCATCAGCAGACCCAGCAGCAGGCAGCCCGCGAGATGCATCGGTCTCATCGTCTCTTCCTCCGTGAAATGACTGGGCCCTGCGCCGGGCCATATCCCACTGCGCGTTGCGGGCGCCGTGCCGCGGGCCCGTCTGCCACTACGAAGGCACGGTCCGGATCGTCGCAGCCGTCCTTCGCGGACGCCCTGCGCCCTGCGACAATGCCCACTGTTCCATCGTCGCTCCTGCGCC
This sequence comes from Coralloluteibacterium stylophorae, assembly GCF_018122625.2. Lineage (GTDB taxonomy): Bacteria > Pseudomonadota > Gammaproteobacteria > Xanthomonadales > Xanthomonadaceae > Coralloluteibacterium > Coralloluteibacterium stylophorae. The sequence continues at coordinate 317,246 of NZ_JAGQFT020000004.1, forward strand.
ATGTCCCTCAATCCCCAGCAGCGCGCGGCCGTCGCGCATGTCGATGGTCCGCTCCTCGTGCTCGCCGGTGCCGGCAGCGGCAAGACGCGGGTGATCACCGAGAAGATCGCGTACCTGGTCGATTCCGGGCGGATGCAGGCAAGGCACATCGCCGCGATCACCTTCACCAACAAGTCCGCGCGCGAGATGAAGGAGCGCGTGGCCAAGCGCCTGCCCGGCGACCGCGCCGAGGGGCTGACGGTGTGCACCTTCCACGCGCTCGGCCTGCGCTTCCTGCAGATCGAGCACGCGAAGGCCGGGCTGCGCCGCGGCTTCTCGATCTTCGACTCCGACGACCAGCTCGGGATCATCAAGGACCTCTGCCCGAAGGGGGTGAAGCCCGACGTGGTCGAGGCCGTGCGCCAGCTGGTGTCCAAGGCCAAGAACGAGGCGCTGTCGCCGGAGGAGGCCGCCGCCCTCGCGCGTTCGCCGCGCGAGGTCGAGGCGGCCACGGTCTACGGGCTGTACCAGGCGCGGCTGGCGGCCTTCAACGCGGTCGACTTCGACGACCTGATCCGCCTGCCGGTGCGCCTGCTGGAGGGCGACGCCGAGCTCGCCGCCGCCTGGCGCGAACGCCTGCGCTATCTGCTGGTCGACGAGTGCCAGGACACCAACGGTGCGCAGTACCGGCTGCTCAGGCAGTTGGCCGGGCCCAAGGGCCTGTTCACCTGCGTGGGCGACGACGACCAGTCGATCTACGCCTGGCGCGGCGCCGATCCCGAGAACCTGCTGCGCCTGGGTGCCGACTACCCGAGCCTGCGGGTGATCAAGCTCGAGCAGAACTACCGCTGCTCGGCGCGGATCCTGCGCGCGGCCAACACCCTGATCGCCAACAACCCGCACGAGCACCTGAAGACGCTGTGGTCGACCCATCCCGACGGCCCGCCGATCCGGGTGTGGCCGTGCCGCGACGCCGAGCACGAGGCCGAGCGCGTGGCCGCGGAGATCGCGTTCCGGCAGGAGTCGGAGAAGACGCCCTGGGGCGAGTTCGCGATCCTGTTCCGCAGCAACTTCCAGTCGCGCGCGCTGGAGAAGGCGCTGCAGCGCCTGCGCGTGCCCTATCACCTGTCCGGCGGCACCGCCTTCCTCGACCGCGGCGAGGTCAAGGATGCCTTGGCCTGGCTGCGGGTGCTGGCCAATCCCGACGACGACTCGGCCTTCCTGCGCGCCATCGCCGCGCCCAAGCGCGAGGTCGGCTCGGCGTCGCTGGCGAAGCTGGCGGAACTCGCGCGCACGGCGCACATGCCGCTGTCGCGCGCCTGCGAATCGCTGACCCTGCTGAAGCAGCTCACGCCGCGCGCGGCCGCCGGGCTGGACGCCTTCGCCTCGATCCTGCGCACCCTGCGCGCCGAGAGCGAACGGCTGACGCCGGCCGAACTGTGCCGCAGCCTGATCGAGCGCTCCGGGATGCTCGGCGCGCTCCGCGCCAGCTGCAAGGACGAGGCGCTGTTCCAGCGCCGGCGCGCCAACCTCGACGATCTCGCCAGCTGGTTCGAGGCGGCCCCGGGAATGAAGGGCCGGCCCGGCCCCGGCGAACTCGCCGCCCAGCTCGCGCTGCTGACCCATGCCGACCGCGGCGAACCCGGCAACCAGGTGCGGCTGATGAGCCTGCACGCGGCCAAGGGCCTGGAGTTCGATGCGGTGTTCATCGTCGGCGTCGAGGACGGCGTGCTGCCGCACGAGGCCAGCATCGACGAGGCGCGCCTGGACGAGGAGCGGCGGCTGTTCTACGTGGGCATCACCCGCGCGCGCAAGGCGCTGTGGCTGTCGCACTCGGCGCAGGCGCGGAAGTGGGGCGAGGTCATCAAGCTGACGCCGAGCCGCTTCCTCGCCGAGCTGCCGGCGGGCGACCTGTTCCGGGACGGCGACGATCCGGAGCGCGATGCCGAACACAAGCGCGAGCGCGGCAAGGCGCAGCTGGCGGCGATCGCGGCGCTGTTCGACGACTGATCGTCACCCGCCGGACGCTGCATGCACATGGCGCGACTGTTCCGGCCGCGCGCGCCGCGCTAGCCTCGGGCCGGTCCGACACATCGCGGGGGACGCATGGCCGGAGACAGCCGTTACGCGCGCCGGGTGCGGGCGATGCTCGCGCTCGCCGACGTGCGCACCGACGGTGCGCGCGCCTGGGACATGCGGGTCCACGATCCGCGCCTGTACCGACGCGTGCTGGCCCAGGGCTCGCTCGGCCTCGGCGACGGCTACGTCGACGGCTGGTGGGATTCGGCGACGCTCGACCACACCCTGCACCGCCTGCTCGCCGCGCGCCTCGACGAGCGGGTCCGCGGCATCGGCACCGTCGCCGACGCCCTGCTGGCGCGTGTCGGCAACCGGCAGACGCGCCGGCGCAGCCGCCAGGTCGGCGAGCGCCACTACGACCTCGGCAACGATCTCTACCAGGCCATGCTCGGCTGCCGCCTGGTGTACAGCTGCGGCTACTGGCGGGAGGCCGACGGCCTCGACGCCGCGCAGGTGGCCAAGCTGGACCTGGTCTGCCGCAAGCTCGGCCTGCGCCCGGGCATGCGCGTGCTCGACATCGGCTGCGGCTGGGGCGAGGCGCTGAAGTTCGCCGCCGAGCGCTACGGCGTGACCGGAGTCGGCGTCACCATCTCCCGCGAGCAGGCCGCATACGCGCGAGAGCTGTGCGCCGGCCTCCCGGTCGACATCCGGCTGGCCGACTACCGCGACCTCGACGAGCGCTTCGACCGCGCCTTCTCGATCGGCATGTTCGAGCACGTCGGCGTGCGCAACTATGCGACCTACTTCGACGTCGCCCGCCGCTGCCTGGAGGCCGACGGGCTGTTCCTGCTGCACACCATCGGCGGCGAGCGCTCGACCGCGCACACCGATCCGTGGATCGCGCGGCACATCTTCCCCAACTCGATGCTGCCGTCGGCGGCGCAGGTCGCGCGTGCGCTGGAGGGTCGCTTCGTGGTCGAGGACTGGCACAACTTCGGCGCCGACTACGACCGCACCCTGCAGGCCTGGCGCGCGAACGTCGACGCCGCCTGGCCGCGGCTGCCCGGCTACGACGCCCGCTTCCGGCGCATGTGGCACTACTACCTCGCCGGCTCGATGGCGGCGTTCCGCAGCCGCCGCGCGCAGCTGTGGCAGCTGGTGCTGTCGCCGCACGGGGTGCCGGGCGGCTACGTCGCGCCGCGCTGAGCGCCGGTTAGACTCCGCGGCCCCGTTTCCGCCGAGGCCGCCGCCATGCGCCTTCTCGCCACGCCCCTGCTCCTCGTCCTCGCCGCCTGCAGCGCCGCGCCGGAGCTACGTCGCTCTCCCGCGTCCGACGCCAACGACAACCTCAACGCGGTGGCCTGGATGCAGACCAGCGCCGAGTACCGCGCGCTGGCCGAGCAGACCTGGCGCGGCGCCGCCGACGCGCTGGATGCCGCGCTCGCCGATCCGCAGTGGAACGCGCTGCTGCCTGGCGACCGCGCCGCGGACGCGACGGCGCTGCCGCCCGCCGTGGTGGTCGACGTCGACGAGACCGTCCTCGACAACTCGCCCTACCAGGCGCGCCTGGTGCGCGACGGCCTGCAGTACGACGATGCGACCTGGGCCGCCTGGGTGCGGGAGGAGGCGGCGCGTGCGGTGCCCGGAGCGCTGGCCTTCGCCCGCGCCGCGAGCGAGCGCGGCATCACCATCGTCTACATCACCAACCGCGACGCCGACCTCGCGGCGCCGACGCTCGCCAACCTGCGTGCGCTGGGGTTTCCGGTGGGCGAAGCAGGGCGCGTGTTCTACGGGAAGGGACGCGAGGTTGCCGGCTGCACGCAGCCGGGCTCGGACAAGGGCTGCCGCCGCCGCGCGGTGGCGCGCGAGTACCGCGTGCTGCTGCAGGTCGGCGACCAGGTCACCGACTTCGGCAGCGTCGGCCACGGCCGCGACGCGCAGGCGCAGTTCGTGACCGAACACGCCGGCTGGATCGGCAGCCGCTGGTGGATCCTGCCGAACCCCAGCTACGGCGGCTGGGAGCCGGCGCTGTTCGACAACGACTGGTCGCTGCCGGCGGAGGCGCGTCGCGCGGCCAAGCTCGATGCGCTGGAAAGCGTCGACACTCACTGAAACAGTAAGTTACGTCGCATTCCGAGATATTGACTGAGGTACTCGCGGCAAGTACCTTGCACGCGGTCGCCCGGGACGCCATGCCCGGCCGATCGTGCCGAAAACACGCATGTCCTCCGGCCCTGCCGGATTTGCGGGAGACCGAAGGGTCTCCCGCTTTTGTGTGCGCCGCCGCGACGGGGGCGCATGGGGCGAACTGGTAGATTGTGCGGCCGGTCCACTGGAGCCTCCGCCCATGCGTCGCTCGCCCGCCATCGCCCCGCTCCTCGCCGCCGGCGCCCTCGCCGCGGTCCTCGCCGCCTGCCAGCGCGAGCAGGCCGAGCCCGTCGCCGGGGTCACGCACACGCCGGAGGCGGCGGTACAGGCCATGGCCGAGAGCCTGCGGGCCAACGACCTGCGCCAGTTCTCCGAGCTGGCCCTGCCGCCGGCGCTGCGCGAGCGGGTCGCCATGCGCTGGGAGCAGGACCGCGCCGCGCGCGCGGCGCCGAGCGCGGAGGACCGCGCCGAGTTCGCGCAGACGATGCGCGACCTGACCGCGCCCGACGCCGAGGAGACGCTCTATGCCGAGGTCGAGCCGCAGCTTGCGCAGTGGGAGAACGAGTTCGCGACCCAGGGCCCGCTGGTGATGGGCATGCTCTCGGGCCTGGCCAACGTGGCGATCAACCGCAGCGAGACCCTCGGTCCCGCGCAGAAGGAGCACGCGGCCGGCATCGTCGGCGCGCTGTCCGCCTGGGCCACCGAGGCGCCCCTGTTCGACCGCGAGCGCGCGCGCCAGGCGGTCGCGGTCACCGTCGACACCGCGCGCGCCCTCGACCTGGAGACCGCCGAAGACGTGGCCGCGCTGGACTTCGAGCAGGCGCTCGGGCGCGGCGGCACGGTCGCGCAGGGCGTGCGGCAGACGCTGGCCGTGTACGGCCTCGACCTCGACGCCACCTTCGCCAGCCTGGAGACGCACGTGGTCGACCAGACCGCCGACACCGCGACCGTGCACGTCGACTACGAGCTCGCCGGGCATCCGCTGGGCTTCGACATGGCGATGGTCGAGCAGGATGGCCGCTGGTACAGCCGCGAGATCATCGCCAGCGCCGAGCAGCGACTGGCCGAACCGGTGGACGGCGCGCCACCGGAGACGGCGGCCGATGCGGAGCCGGACGCCGCACCGGCGCCCGCCACCGCGCGTGCCGCGAACGCGGCCGGCGCCGGCAACGGCTGACCCATGCAGCAGCCCAGCCAGCAGGAGCCGCACGGCGTGGACCAGCCCTCCCTTCCGCTGGACGACCAGGCGCAGGCCCTGGTCCCGGTGCGACCGAGCTACACCACCCCGCCGCCGCGGCCCAAGCTGTGGCAGCGCATCGCCGCCGACCTGCTGTCGCCGTGGATCGCGCTGCGCAGCGAGCCGGAGCGGCCGCAGGCCCTGCTCGATGCGACCCGGCCGGTGTGCTACGTGCTCGAGCACCATGGCCTGTCGAACCTGCTGATCCTCGACCGCGCCTGCCGCGAGGCGGGCCTGCCCTCGCCGATGTCGCCGCTGCCGCACGACGCGCTCGGCCGCCGCCGCAGCTATGCGGTGCTCTCGCAGCGGCGCGCGCCGGTTTCGGGCAGGCCGTCGCGGCGCACGCATTCCGAGGGCCTCGCGCGCCTGCTCGACGCGCACCGCGCGCATCCGGACCTCGACGTGCAGCTGGTGCCGGTGTCGATCTTCGTCGGCCGCGCGCCGGACCGGCAGTCGGGCTGGTTCCAGGTGCTGTTCTCGGAAAACTGGGCGATCGTGGGCCGCTTCCGGCGCATGCTCGCGATCCTGCTCAACGGCCGCCACACCATCGTGCAGTTTTCCGCGCCGTTCACCGCGCGCGAGGCGCTGGCCGAGCAGCTCGACCCCGAGCGCACCGTGCGCAAGCTCGGGCGCGTGCTGCGCGCGCACTACCGCCGCATCCGCGCGGCGGTGATCGGCCCGGACCTCTCGCACCGGCGCCTGTTCGTCGACCGCATCCTCGATTCCGAACCGGTCCGCCGCGCCATCGCCGACCAGGCGCGCCGCGACGGCTCCAGCCACGCCGAGGCGTGGAAGAAGGCGCACGCCTACGCGTGGGAGATCGCCGCCGACTACTCGCACCCGCTGGTGCGCTCGCTGTCGATCCTGCTGACGCCGTTCTGGAACCGCATGTACGACGGCGTGACCGTGCACCACATGGAGACGCTGAAGGAGGTCGCGCCCGGCCACGAGGTGGTCTACACGCCGAGCCACCGCAGCCACATCGACTACCTGCTGCTGTCCTACATCCTGTACGGGCGCGGCATCGTGCCGCCGCACATCGTGGCCGGCGTCAACCTCAACATGCCCGTGGTCGGTTCGCTGCTGCGCCGCGGCGGCGCGTTCTTCATCCGCCGCTCGATCCGCGGCAACGTGCTGTATTCGACGGTGCTCAGCGAATACGTCGCGCAGCTGGTGGGCGAAGGCTTCTCGCTCGAGTACTTCGTCGAGGGCGGGCGCTCGCGCACCGGGCGCATGCTGGCGCCCAAGGGCGGCATGGTCGCGATGACGGTGCGCGCCTACCTGCGCGCGCCGCGGCGTCCGGTGGTGTTCGTGCCCGTCTACATCGGCTACGAGAAGCTGATGGAGGGCGAGAGCTACATGGACGAGCTCACCGGCCGGCCCAAGCAGAAGGAGACGGTGTGGGCGCTGCTGCGCGGGATCGGCGGCATCCTGCGCAAGCGCTACGGCAAGGTCGCGCTGTCCTTCGGCGCACCGATCCGGCTGGACGAGGTGCTGGAGCGGCACGCGCCCGACTGGCGCGAGGCCGATCCCGACGGCAAGCCGGCCTGGTTCGGCACCGTCGTCGACGAGATCGCCGAGCGCATCGTGGTGCACATCAACTGCACCGCCGACGTCAATCCGGTCAACCTGCTCGCGCTCGCCCTGCTGGCCACACCGCGGCGGGCGATGAGCGAGGGCGACCTGGCGGCGCAGCTCGCGCTGGCCAAGACGCTGCTGGCGGCGGTGCCGTACTCGGAGCGGGTGACGGTGACCGCGCTGACCCCGGCCGAGATCATCGCCTACGGCGAGAAGATCGAGGTGCTGACCCGGGTGCGGCATCCGCTCGGCGACGTCATCAGCCTGGAGGCGGAGTCGGCCGCGCTGCAGAGCTACTACCGCAACAACGTGCTGCACCTGTTCGTGGCGGCGGCGTGGATCGCCTGCTGCTTCCAGAACAACCGCCGCATGAGCCGCGCCGGCGTGCTGCGCGTGGGCCGCGCGCTGTATCCCTTCATCCAGGGCGAGCTGTTCCTGCCGTGGAGCGAGGAGGGCTTCGTCGAGCGCCTGGAGCAGACGATCGCCGTGTTCATCCGCGAGGGCCTGCTGACCTCGGTGCCCGGCAGCGACGGCGAGAGCGAATGGCTCAGCCGCGAGCCGGGGCAGACCGACGAGGTATTCCGCCTGCGCGCCATCGCGCACAGCCTGCAGCAGGCCTTCGAGCGCTACTACATCGCCATCGCCATCCTGGTGAAGAACGGGCCCGGCAGCCTCACCCCCGCCGAGCTGGAGACGCTGTGCCAGCTCACCGCGCAGCGGCTGTCCCTGCTGTACGCGCCGGCGGCGCCGGAGTTCTTCGATAAGTCGCTGTTCCGCGGCTTCATCCAGCGCATGCGCGAGATGGGCCTGGTGCGCGCCAACGAGGAAGGCCGGCTGGTCTTCGACGAGCGTCTCGACAGCTGGGCCCGCGACGCGCGCCTGATCCTCAGCCGCGAGATGCGCGCGACCATCATGAGCCTGTCGCCGGACGCGGCGCGCACCGCCGCCGGCGAGCCCGCCGCCGGCTGAGCGCCGCGCCGCGGCGGCGGGTCAGGCGTCGAGGTCCGGGATCAGCCGGCTCTGCAGGCGGCCGATGGCGTCCTTCAGCAGCAGCTTGCGCTTCTTCAGCCGGCGCAGCGCGATCTGGTCGGCGGCGGCGTCGTGGGCGAGCCGCTCGATCGCGGCGTCGAGGTCGCGATGCTCGATGCGCAGCTCGGTGAGCCGGCGCGTGATGCTGGCCGTATCGGTGGGGGCGGACATGGCGCCCAAGCTTAGCGCCGTCGCCCGGTCGCTGCCGGCGTGCGGCGGCCGGCGGGCGCCGCCGCTACACTAGCCGGCCGCACCCGCGCATCCCCGCCCATGTCCGCCGTCGCCCCGGCGCCCGACGCCCGTCGCGCGCACGAGAACAACAAGCTCGCCAAGCGCCTGCGCCGCCAGGTCGGCCAGGCCATCGCCGACTACGGCATGATCGAGGACGGCGACAAGGTCATGGTGTGCCTGTCCGGCGGCAAGGACAGCTATACGCTCCTCGACATCCTGCTGCAGCTGAGGAGGAAGGCGCCGGTGTCGTTCGAGCTGGTCGCGGTCAACCTCGACCAGAAGCAGCCGGGCTTCCCGGAACACGTGCTGCCGCAGTACCTCGAGTCGCTGGGCGTGCCCTACCGCATCCTCGAGCAGGACACCTACTCGGTGGTCAAGCGCGTGATCCCCGAAGGCAAGACCATGTGCTCGCTGTGCTCGCGCCTGCGCCGCGGCGCGCTCTACACGCACGCCGAGGCCGAGGGCTTCACCAAGATCGCGCTGGGCCACCACCGCGACGACATGGTGGCGACCTTCCTGATGAACCTGTTCCACCACGCCAAGCTTTCCGGCATGCCGCCGAAGCTGCGCTCCGACGACGGCCGCAACACCGTGATCCGGCCGCTGGCCTACGTCCGCGAGGACGACATCGCCGCCTATGCCGAATGGAAGCGCTTCCCGATCATCCCGTGCACGCTGTGCGGCTCGCAGGAGAACCTGCAGCGCAAGCAGGTGCAGAGGATGATGCGCGAGTGGGAGCGCGAGGCGCCGGGCCGCGTCGAGCAGATCGCGCGCGCGCTGGCCGACGTGCGCCCCTCGCAGCTGGCCGACGCGAGCCTGTTCGACTTCGCCGCGCTCGGCCGCCGCAGCGGCGCAACAACCGCGCCCGATGCGCATGCCTGGCTCGGGGGCGACACCGCCATCGACGCCCGCACCGAATCCTGACCCTCATCCGCGCCGCGCTGCGCGCAGCCTTCGCGCCGCGCGTGGCAAGGCCGTGCAACCGGAGCACCCGATCCCGATGTTCTTCAAGAATCTCTGCTTCTTCCGCTTCCCGACCACGCTCACCTTCGACGACCTCGAGGAGCGCCTTGCCGAGCACCGGCTCAAGCCGGTCGGCGCGACCGAGCTGTCCTCCCGCGGCTTCGTGTCGCCGATGGGCCGCGACGCCGAGGCGCTGACCCACAAGGTCGAGCGCTGCGTGTGGCTGACCATGGGCGGCGAGGAACGCCTGCTGCCGTCGGTGGTGGTCAACGACGCGGTGCAGAAGAAGATCGACGAGATCGAGGAGACCCAGGGCCGCCGCCTCGGCGGCCGCGCGCGGAAGAAGCTCAAGGAGGAGATCGTCTTCGACCTGCTGCCGCGCGCCTTCGTCCGGCCGCTGCGTACCGACGCCTACCTCGACCTCGAGCACGGCTTCATCGCGATCGACACCTCCTCGCGCAAGCAGGCCGAGAGCGTGGCGTCCGAGCTGCGCGAGGCGCTGGGCAGCTTCCCGGCGCTGCCGCTCAACGCCGAGACCGCGCCGCGCAACGTGCTCACCGCGTGGCTGGCCGGGGAGGCGCTGCCGGAGGGCCTGAGCCTCGGCGACGAGTGCGAGCTCAAGGACGCCGCCGACAAGGGCGCGGTGGTCAAGTGCACGCGCCAGGAGCTCGACGCCGACGAGGTGACCAAGCATCTCGAGGTCGGCAAGCAGTGCACGCGCCTGGCGCTGACCCTCGACGACCACGTCTCCTTCGTGCTCGGCGAGGACCTCATCGTGCGCAAGCTCAAGTTCCTCGACGGTGCGGTGGAGTCGCTCGAGAACAGCGAGCGCGACGACCAGCGCGCCGAGCTCGATGCGCGCTTCGCGCTGATGTCGGGCGAGCTCAAGAACCTCTGGACCACCCTCGAGGCGTCGATGAAGCTCAGCCGCGCGGAAGCCTGAGCCCGCGCGCGGCCGGCGTGCACGCGCCGGCCGCCGCGTTCTGCGATGCTGGCAGCCGATGCCGCCGTCGCGGCTCCCGCCCCCTTCCGCACCGCAGCCCATGCCCCAGTTCCGCCGCGCAGCGCGTCCGATCGAACGCGACAGCTTTCCGCTGACGCTGGCCTGCGGACGGGTGATCGAGATCGCGCGGGTGCGCGATCCGCGCGCGCGGCGGATGAAGCTCGTGGTCAACGAGCGCGGCGCGCGCCTGACCCTGCCGCGCGGCGTCGCCGACGGCACCGGCCTGCGCTTCGCCCAGGACCACCGCGACTGGCTGGCCGCGCAGCTGCTGCGCTTCGCGCCCGCCGGACGCGCGCAGCCCTTCGCTCCCGGCGACGCCCGACCGCTGCCGCTGCGCGGCGTGGAGCTGCCGGTGGCGTGGCGCGAGGGTCGTTTCGTCGGCATCCGCCTCGAAGCCGACGGCACCCTCGTGGCCACCGCGCCGTCGGGGATCGATGCCACCCCGCTGCGCCGCGCCCTGCTCGATTTCTACCGCGCGCAGGCGCGCGCCGACGTCGGACGCTGGCTGCCGCGCTATCTCGACGGCCTGCCGCGGCCGCCGCGCAGCATCGCGTTCAAGCCGCTGTCGTCGCTGTGGGGTTCGCTGAGCCCGTCGGGCGCCGTCTCGCTCGACCTCGCCCTGGTACTCGGCCCGCCGGCCGCGTTCGAGTATGTCCTGGTGCACGAGCTCTGCCACCTGATCCAGGCCAACCACTCGCCGGCGTTCTGGCAGGAGGTCGAGGCGCGCTGCCCGGACTGGCGCGAGCAGCGTCGCTGGTTCCACGCCCACGGGCTCGCGCTGAAGGCGCGCCTGGCACAGCTGCTCGACTAGTCGTCCGGCGCCTCGGCGAAGACGTCGGCGAGGCAGCGCGCGACCGGCTCCGGCGTCTCCATGTGCAGGTGGTGATGGCCGGGGACGACCTCCACGCGCACCTCGCGCAGGCAGGCCAGCCGCGCCTCGCGCAGCGCCGGTGCAAGCGACGGATGGTGTTCGCTGCCCATCACCACCCGCACCGGCACCGTGATCGCGCGCAGCACCGCCTGCACGCTGGCCTCGTCCATGCGCAGCGGGCTCGGCCAGGTCAGGCGCGGATCGCTCGACCACACGAAGCCGCCGTCCACCGCGCGGGTACCACGCTCGACCAGCAGCCGCGCCGCCGGCTCCGACAGGCCGTTGGCCTGCATGCGCGCCCGCACCGCCACGTCGAGGTCGGCGAACACGCGCGGCCCGCGCGACGGCCGCACGCGACGCTCGAAGGCCTCGCGCATGCGCTCGGGTGCCTGTGCGGGGTCACCCGACAGCGGACCCGCCGACTCGACCAGGGCCAGCCGGCGCACGCGCGCGGGCGCGACCGCGGCGAACAGCACCGCCACCGCACCGCCGAGCGAATGGCCGAGCAGGCCGGCATCCCTCCACGCCAGCGCATCGAGCGCCGCGGCCACGTCGAGCAGGTAGTCGAGGAAGCCGTACTCGGCCTCGGCGCTGCGATGGAAGGAGCGGCCGTGCCCGGCGAGGTCGAGGGCGACCAGCTCGATGTCGCCCAGGTGCGGGGCGAGCGGCAGGAAGCTCGCCGCATTGTCGAGCCAGCCGTGCAGCGCCAGCACCCGCGGCGCGCCCACGCGGCCGCCACGAAGGGCGGCGAAGCGGCCGCGCGGCGTGTCGAGCGCCGCGTCCCGCATCACAGCCCGGGCCAGCCGGCGCCGTGCTCGCGCAGCAGCGCCGCGAGCGCCGCCGCGTGCGCGGCGTCCTCGTTGAGCGCCGGGATGTAGCGCAGGCGGCCGCCGCCGGCAGCCTCGAAGATTTCCGCGTTCTGCATCGCGTTCTCCTCGAGCGTCTCCAGGCAGTCCACGGCGAAGCCGGGACAGACGATGTCCACGTCGCGCACGCCGGCCTTGGCCAGCGCGACGAGGGTGGCGTCGGTCGCCGGCTCCAGCCAGGCCTCGCGGCCGAACCGCGACTGGTAGGTCAGCCGCCATGCGTCGTCGTCCAGGCCCAGCGCCTGCACCACCGCCCGCGTCGACGCCTGGCACTGCATCGGATAGGGGTCACCGGCGTCGGCGAAGCGCTGCGGCAGGCCGTGGTAGGAGAACAGCAGGGCCTGTCCCGCGCCCTCGCGCTCGCGCCATTCGCGGATGCTGGCGGCCACCGCGTCGACCCAGGCCGGGAACAGGTGGTAGTCGGCCACGAAGCGCAGGTCGGGCACGCGCGGCCAGCGGCGGAACTCGCCGCTGACCCGGTCGAGCACCGACGCGGCGGTGCTCTGCGAATACTGCGGGTACAGCGGCAGCACCAGCAGGCGCTGCATCCCGGCCTCGCGCAGCTCGCGCAGGACCTCGGGCACCGACGGATTGCCATAGCGCATCGCCAGGCGCACCTGCGCGCCCGGCAGCAGGCGCGCGACCTCGCGGGTCAGCCGCGTCGACAGGGCCAGCAGCGGCGAGCCGTCCTCGCGCCAGATCGAGGCGTACTTCTTCGCCACCCGCGGCGAACGCAGGGGCAGGATCGCGCCGTGCAGCACCGGGCACCACAGCCAGCGGGTGAGATCGACCACGCGGTAGTCGTGCAGGAACTCCGACAGGTAACGACGCACGGCCGCGGACGTGGGCGCGTCCGGCGTACCGAGGTTGACCAGCAGCACGGCGGTGCCGGCATGGGACATCGATGCGACTCCTGGCGGGGCGGGGCGGCAGTGTAGTGGCTCGACGCGCGCGACGCGTCTGCGCTGCGGCCCGGGCCCGGCCTGGATGCGACGCCGGACATGAACTCCCTGCACCGCCCTGTGCCCTGTGCCCGGCGCTCCGCACCCGCCTCGGCCCGCCTCCTGCGCGATCCCGGCATACTCCCCGTCAGACCCGATTCACCGCTGCACGCGAGAATCGACCGGCTCCATCCCATCAGCGGAGAACTCCATGCGCCCTGCGGCACGCCTCGTCGTCCTGACCGTCCTGCTCGCCTTCGCCGGCGCCGCCTTCGCCGGCGCGCGCGAGGACCAGCGCGCCAGCGACGCGGTGATCGTCCTCGACAACATGATGATGGTCCCGGAGCAGGCGCTGCCCGAGGCGATGCTGCGCGAGGCGCAGGCGATCGCGGTGTTCCCGAACGTGGTCAAGGCCGGCCTGGTGATCGGCGGCCGCCGCGGCCACGGCCTGATCTCGGTGCGCATGCGCGACGGCACCTGGTCCAACCCGAGCTTCATCACCCTGACCGGCGGCAGCATCGGCTTCCAGGCCGGTGTGCAGGCCAGCGACCTGGTCCTGGTGTTCCGCAGCCAGCGGGGCGTGGACTCCATCGTCAACGGCAAGTTCACCCTCGGCGCCGACGCCGCGGTGGCCGCCGGGCCGGTGGGACGCATGGCCCAGGCCTCCACCGACGAGCAGCTCAAGGCCGAGATCTACGCCTACGCCCGCGCCCGCGGCCTGTTCGCCGGGCTTGCCATCGACGGCGCGGTGATGTCGATCAACCACCGCGCCAACCAGGCGGTCTACGGCGCCAACACCACCCCGCGCGCCATCTTCGAGAACCGGGTCGGGCCGAGCTCCACCCCGATCGTCGACTTCCGCGACCGCCTCGAGGAGTACTCGGCGGTCGCCGCCGGCACGTCCGCGCCGGCCCCGGCCCCCACGCCGGCGCAGCCGGCGCCGCAGCCCGCCGGCAGCCAGACCTATCCGGTGCAGGGCGCGCAGACCCAGCCCCTGCAGGCCGCGCCCGCGCCGCAGGCCTATCCGCAGGGTCCGTCGGCCGCACCGCGCACCATCACTCCGCAGCCGCCCTCCCAGCAGGGCTTCGAGCCGGTTCCGCCGGTCGAGGAGCTGCCCGAGGAGCCGCTGCGCCGCGATCCGGCGCCGGCCGGGGACGGCTACTGATTCACCGTCCTGGCGCGGTGCCTGGGGTATCCTCGACGTCCTTCCCGATTCGCAACGTGACCTCCCATGGGTTCTTTCAGCATCTGGCACTGGCTCGTCGTCCTGGCCGTCGTGCTGCTGATCTTCGGCACCAAGCGCCTGCGCAACATCGGCGAGGATCTCGGTAGCGCGATCAAGGGCTTCCGCAAGGGCATGCACGACGCCGACAAGGACGCCGACGGCGACAAGCCGGCGCCGCGCATCGACAGCCAGCGGCAGGCCGAGGACGACGCCCGCCGCCGCGAGGCGTCGCGCGACACCGACATCCCGCCGCGCGGCTGAAGGCGACACGCATCGCGCGACCATGTTCGACCTGAGCTTCAGCGAGCTGCTCATCGTGGCGGTGGTCGCGCTGATCGTGCTCGGCCCCGAGCGCCTGCCCAAGGCGGCGCGCTTCTGCGGGCTGTGGGTGCGCAAGGCGCGCGCGCAGTGGTACTCGGTGAAGTCGGAACTCGAACGCGAGCTCGCCGCCGAGGAGATCAAGCGCAGCATCGAGGAGCAGACCCGCAGCCTGCGCGAGGAGACGCGCCAGCTCGGCGACAGCCTGCGCGCCGACGCCGACGCGCTGCGCGCCACCGGCCGCTCGGCACGCGATGCGCTGTCGGAGCGCCGCGAGCGCGTGCGCCGGGAGGACGCGGCGGACCCGGCCGAACCCGGCCCCGCCGCCACCGCGGGCGAGGCGCCGACCGCGCTCGAGACCCTCCCCGACGAAGCGGGGCGCGAGGGCCGCGACGCCGCCGCCGGCGGTACGACGGACGCGCCTGATGACGACGCCGCGGACGCCGCGGACGCGCCGGTGCCGCGCAGGGAAACGCCATGAGCGCCGAGGACGACCGCGAGGAGGGCCTGCTCTCGCACCTCCTCGAACTGCGCACCCGCCTGCTCAAGGCGGTGATCGCGGTGGTCGTGGTGCTGGTGGCCCTGCTGCCGTTCGCGCAGCGGCTCTATACCTGGCTGGCGCAGCCCCTGGTGTCGAAGCTGCCCGCCGGCAGCCAGCTGGTGGCCATCGAGGTCGCCTCGCCGTTCTTCGCGCCGATCAAGCTCGCCTTCTTCGTCGCGATCGTGCTCGCGATGCCGCTGGTGCTGTACCAGCTGTGGGCCTTCGTCGCCCCGGGGCTGTACCGCCACGAGCGCCGGCTGGCGACGCCGCTGCTGGTCTCGGCGATGCTGCTGTTCTACGGCGGCGTGGCCTTCGCCTATTTCCTGGTGCTGCCGACGGTGTTCGGCTTCCTGACCGCGGTCACCCCCGCGGACGTGGCGATGATGACCGACATCAGCCGCTACCTCGATTTCGTCATGGTGCTGTTCCTGGCCTTCGGCGCGAGTTTCGAGGTGCCGGTGGCGGTGGTGATCCTGGCCGCGTTGGGCGTGGTCGACATTCCGCAGCTCAAGGCGGCGCGCGGTTATGTGGTGGTCGGCGCCTTCGTCGTCGCCGCGGTGCTCACCCCGCCGGACGTGGTCTCGCAGCTGCTGCTCGCGATCCCGATGTGCCTGCTGTACGAGGCCGGCATCATCGCCGCGCGCTTCGTGCGGCCGCGCAGCGTGGACGCGGATGCCGCCGCGTCCTGACCCGACGCACCGCGCGTCGGCGCTGCGCCCCGCCGGCTTCTGGCGCCGCTACGCGGCCTGGAGCATCGACGCGCTGATCCTGGTGGTTCCCGCGGCCCTGCTCGCCTGGCTGCCGCTGCAGGCGGCGTGGCCGCGCCTGCTCGCGGCCGGCTCGGCGCTGGCGGTGACGCTGGCGCTGACGATGCAGGACGCGATGCGAACGCCCGATCCCGCCGGCAACCTGCTGCTGGCGCTGGCGATCGTGCGCGACCCCGTGGTCGCCGGCGCCGTTGTCCGCTTCCAGGACGCGCTCCTCGTCGCGCTCGCGGTGCCGATGCTGGCGTGGACGCTGGTGGCGGCGCCCTGGTTCGTGCTGTTCGAATCCGGCGCCCGCGGCGCCACGCCCGGCAAGCGCGCGCTGGACATCCGCGCGGCCGACGCCGCGGGCGCCCGCCTGCGCCCGGTGCGTGCCGCCGCGCGCTTCTTCGCCGGTGCGCTGTCCTGGGCGACGCTCAACCTCGGCCATGCCCTGGCCGCGTGGACGCCGGAGCGGCGTGCCCTGCACGACATCGTCGCCGGCAGCCGGGTGCTCCTGCGCGAGGGCGCGGACCCGCGACTGCCGCGCTGGGTGCTGCCCTGGCTCGGCATGCAGGGCTGCGCGCTGCTCGCCGGCGTGGCCTGGCTGCTCGGCGCCTGGATCGAACTGCTGCTGCGCTTCGCCGCCTGAAACGGCCGCGGGACGCGGGCGCCCCGCGGCAGGCGTCTCAGAACGCGGTGTAGCCCTGCGGCGCCGGCGGCGGCACCTCGGTCGCGGCATCGTCGCCGAACACCTCCTGCCACGCCCTGTACATCGACGGCACGTAGATCGCGGCCACCACCGCCATCAGCAGCATGTTCATCACGAACTGCACCACGAACTGCAGCAGGCTGCCCAGCGCCGCGCCGAGCAGGCTGAACAGGCCGATGCCGATGGTCAGCACCACGCCGATCACGATCCAGCACAGCAGGTTGACCAGCAGCGCCGGCAGGTTGCTCCACAGCGCGCGGAAGCCGTCGCCCAGCGCACGCAGGCCCGACACCTCGCCCAGCATCGCCCGCGGCTGGGCGAAGAAGCTGGTCCAGCCGAACAGCAGGCCGATCGGCAGCAGCACCACCAGGCTCTGCAGGAAGGGGCCCGCCAGCGCGGCCAGCTGCTCCGGCGACGGGTCGGTGGTGCCGGCCTGCGCCAGCGCCATCAGCTCGCCGCCCATGAACGCCACCATCACGATCAGCGCGAGCACGCCCACGCCGATGCTCACCAACACGATCGGCAGCATCCGCAGGAACGCGCCGGGCTTCGCGAAGCCGTCGAACACCTGGCCGACCTGGGCGCGCCCGCCGCGGTCCTCGGTCCGCACCGCGGAGAGATAGCCCGCGTAGAACACCGGCGACAGCAGGCTGACGATGGCGCCCAGCAGCGGCACCGACACGATGGCGCCGAACACCAGCCCGATCAGCGCGAACGTGCCCGGATTGCGCCGGACGATGTCGAAGCCGTCGACGATCCAGCCTGCGCCGCGTCCCGCGGCGACCCTGCGATGACTCATGGTCGATCCATCCCCTTTCGTAAGTCGAAGATCCGCCGTGCGCGGGTGGCGCCGGCGCGGCACTCTACACCGCGTCCGCCGGGCGTCCGCGGGGCCGTGGCTATACTAGCCCGCTGTCCACCCGCTCCCCTGCCATGGCCGCGCCCACCTTCCAGGACCTCATCCAGCGCCTCAACCAGTACTGGGCCGAATCCGGCTGCGTGCTGATCCAGCCGCTCGATCTCGAAGTCGGCGCCGGCACCTTCCATCCGGCGACGTTCCTGCGCGCACTGGGGCCCGAGCCGTGGAACGCGGCCTACGTGCAGCCCTGCCGCCGCCCCACCGACGGCCGCTACGGCGAGAACCCCAACCGCCTGCAGCGCTACTACCAGTACCAGGTGGTGATGAAGCCTTCGCCCGACGACATCGTCGAGCGCTACTTCGGCTCGCTGAAGGCACTGGGCATCGACCCCCAGGTGCACGACCTCAGGCTGGTCGAGGACAACTGGGAGTCGCCCACGCTCGGCGCCTGGGGCCTGGGCTGGGAGGTGTGGCTCAACGGCATGGAGGTGACCCAGTTCACCTACTTCCAGCAGGCCGGCGGGCTGGAGTGCCGCCCGGTGCTGGGCGAGATCACCTACGGTCTCGAGCGGCTGTGCATGTACCTGCAGAACGTCGACGACGTGTTCGACCTGGTGTGGACCCACGGCCCCGACGGCACCCCGGTCACCTACCGCGACGTCTACCACCAGAACGAGGTCGAGCAGTCGGCCTACAACTTCGAGCACGCCGACGTCGCCGAGCTGTTCCACCGCTTCGACGCCTGCGAGGCCGAGGCGATGAAGCTGGTCGAGGCCGGCCTGCCGCTGCCGGCCTACGAGCAGGTGTGCAAGGCCTCGCACAGCTTCAACCTGCTGGATGCGCGCCGCGCGATCTCGGTCACCGAGCGCCAGCGCTTCATCCTGCGCGTGCGCCGGCTGGCGCAGGCCGTGGCCCAGGCCTATTTCGCGCAGCGCGAGACGCTCGGCTTCCCCGGCCTGAAGCCCGCACCCGCCGCCGCCTGAGCGCGGCCGCGCCGCCCGGCGGCGCATCCCTGTTCCCGCTTCCCTCCCACCGGACCCGCGCAGCGATGAGCGATCGCAAATCCCTCCTGATCGAACTCGGCACCGAGGAACTGCCCGTCGCCGCCCTGCCGGGCCTGGCGCAGGCCTTCTTCGACGGCATCCTCGCCGGCCTGGAGAAGCGGGGGCTCGCCTTCGACCGCGACGGCGCGCGTTCGCTGTACACGCCGCGCCGCCTCGGCGCGCTGGTGCCGGCGGTCGCGGTACGCCAGGCGGACGTCGACGAGGAGCAGCTCGGCCCGCCGGCCAAGGCCGGGCGCGACGCCGACGGCAACCCGACGCCGGCCCTGCTCGGCTTCGCCCAGCGCTGCGGGACCGATCCTTCCGCGGTCGAGGTCAAGGCCACCGACAAGGGCGAGCGCCTGATGGCGCGCGTGTTCCGTCGCGGCGCCGAAACCCGCGAGCTGCTGCCGCAGATCGTGGCCGAGGCACTGGCCGCGATGCCGATCCCCAAGCCGATGCGCTGGGGCGCGCACGACATCGCCTTCGCCCGCCCGGTGCACTGGCTGGTGATGCTGCTGGGCACCGACGTCGTCGACGGCGAGGTGCTCGGCGTGCGCGCCGACCGCATGAGCCGCGGCCACCGCTTCATGAACGGCAAGAGCGTGTGGGTCGGCAGCCCCGAGGACTACGTCGATGCCCTGCGTGGGGCGAAGGTGCTGGTGGACGCCGACGAGCGCCGCGCGCGCATCGCCGCCGAGGTCGAGGCGGCCGCCGCCTCCGCCGGCGGCCGCGCCCGGATCACCGCCGACAACCTCGAACAGGTCAACTGCCTGGTCGAATGGCCGAGCGCGGTGCTGTGCGCGTTCGAGCCGGAGTTCCTGGCGGTGCCGGCCGAGGCGCTGGTGCTGACGATGGAGACCAACCAGAAGTTCTTCCCGGTGCTCGACGAGGCCGGGCGCATGCGCGGGCACTTCGTCGGCGTGGCCAACATCGAGTCGAAGGACGTGGCCGAGGTGCGCAAGGGCTACGAACGCGTGATCCGCCCGCGCTTCGCCGACGCGCGCTTCTTCTTCGAGACCGACCTCAGGCAGGGCCTGGCCTCGATGAACGCCGGCCTGGCATCGGTCACCTACCAGCAGAAGCTCGGCAGCCACGCCGACAAGGTCGCGCGGGTGACCGCGCTGGCGGTGGCGCTGGCGCCGGCCTTCGACGTCGACGCGACCCTCGCCCGCCGCGCCGCGGAACTGTCCAAGGCCGACCTGCAGTCGCGCCTGGTCGGCGAGTTCCCGGAGCTGCAGGGCATCGCCGGGCGCGTCTACGCCGAATCCGACGACAGCCTCGCCGACCTCGCCGACGCCCGCCGCGCCGATCTCGCGCAGGCGCTCGACGAGGTCTACATGCCGCGCAACGCCGGCGACGGCATCGCGCCGTCGCGCCTGGGCCAGCTGCTGGCGGTGGCCGAGCGCCTGGACACGCTCGCCGGCGGCTTCGCCGCAGGGCTCAGGCCCACCGGCAACAAGGACCCGTTCGCCCTGCGCCGCAATGCGCTGGGGCTGGCGCGCACCCTGATCGAGGGTGGCGTCGAACTGGATCTGCCCCAGGCGTTGGCGCAGGCCGTGGCCGCGCAGCCGCAGCCGGCCGACGCCGCCGAACTGCATGCCTTCGTGATCGAACGCCTGCGCGGCTACTACGCCGATCGCGGCGTGCCGACGCTCCAGTTCGAGGCGGTGGCGGCGACGCGACCGGCCGCGCTCACCGACTTCGATCGTCGCCTTGAGGCCATCGCCGCCTTCGCCGCCCTGCCCGAGGCCGAGGCGCTGGCCGCGGCCAACAAGCGCATCGCCAACATCCTGCGCAAGGCGCGCGAGGCCGGAGAGGCGGTGCCGCCGCAGGTCGACCGCGGCCTGCTCGCGGAACCGGCCGAGCAGGCGCTGGCCGAATCGGTCGAGGCCGCGATCCGCGAGACCGACCAGGCGCTCGCCGCGCGCGACTACGTCTCGGTGCTGCGCCGCCTGGCCTGGCTGCGCGCGCCGGTCGACGCCTTCTTCGACTCGGTCATGGTGATGGCCGAGGACCGCGCGGTGCGCGGCAACCGCCTCGCCCTGCTGCAGCGCCTGCGCGACCGCTTCGGCGCGGTCGCCGATGTCGCCCAGCTTTCTGCGACCCAGTAGCCGACTGCGCAGGACTTGTCGTGGCAGGGTGCGTCGCTTAGAAGGAGTCGAGCCGAAGGCCTTCCGTCGTCATGTTCCCATCCGGCCATCGATGGTCCACGCGTGACCTGCTGACCGCCGCCGCATTCGCCGCGGCCGGTGCGGGCGGTGCGAGTCTCGGCATCTGGCTGTCCGCCTTCAACGTCGACCATGCGACCCTGTGGCTGTCGACGCCGCTGCTGATCGGGCTGACGCTGGAGATGGCACCCGCCCGCCGCTGGCTGGCGATCGCCGCGACCGCGGGCGGCGAACTCGCCGCGACCGGGCTGCACGGCATCGGCATCGGGATTGCCCTGCCGCTGACCCTGGTCAATGTGGTCCAGGTGGTGGCGAGCCTGCAGGTGCTGAAACGGATGGGCGTGCGCCGCGGCGTGCTGCCGGGCATCTCCGGCTTCACCTGGTCGATGCTGCTCGTCGGCTTCGTGCTGCCGGCGCTGACGGCGGCGGTCGTTGCCGTGCTGGGGCGCGGCTTCGACCCCGAGACCGCCGGCATCTTCTTCACCTGGTGGACCTCCAACCTGACGGGCATCCTGCTGGTGCTTCCGCTCCTGCTGGCGCGCGCGCCCGGAGTCACGCAACGGCGCACCCGGAGGCCGGAGTTCGTGCTGCTCGCAGTCCTGGTCGTGCTCGTCGCGGCGCTCGCGATCGAGCTGCTCAACCAGCCGTTCGTGATGATCACGCTGCCGCTGCTGCTGGTCGCCTTCCGCGCCACGACCTTCGGCACCGCGCTGCTGTGCACGGCCACGCTGACCGTGGTCGTCGGCCTGCACCTGGCGAACGTGCGCGGCTGGACCGGAGATGCCGCGCCGTCGACGCTGACCACGCCGGAGACCTTCTTCTACGCGGCGATGACCGTCGTCGCGCCGCTCTATGTCAGCCTGCTGCTGACCTCGGTCCGCGCCGCCCAGGAGCGGCGGCGCCACGCCCAGCACCAGCTCCAGGCCGTCACCGACAATATTCCGGCGCTGGTGGGCTACGTCGATGCCGACATGCGTTACCGCTTCAACAACGCCCGCTACGAGGAGTGGTACGGCCGCACGCCGCGTGATCTCTACGGACGTCGTCCGCAGGAGGTGTTTGGAGAACAGCTGGCCGAGGTGGTGGTCTCCAATCTTGCCGAGTGCCTGGAAGGCAACGTCGTCCATTACGAGCACGAGCTGCCCACGACGGGTCGCTACATCCACGCGATCTGCAAGCCCGATCGCGACCCGTACGGGGCCGTCGTCGGCGCCTTCATCCTGGTCAACGACCTGACCGAGCGCCGGACGATGGAGGAGGAACTGTTCCGTGAGAAGGAGCGGGCCGAGGTCACGCTGCGCTCGATCGGCGACGGCGTGGCGACCGTGGACGTCGGCGGCCGCGTGACCTACCTGAACCCGGTGGCGCAGGCGCTCAGTGGCTGGGGGGAGGACGCGCTCGGCCGCGGCGTCGACGAGGTGCTGCCGCTCTACGAGGGGCAGACCGAGGAATGGGCGGTGAACCCGCTGCGCGAGGCGATCACCTACAACCGCACGGTCGAGGTCGCCGCCGACGTCGACCTGGTCCGCCGCGACGGCTCACGGCTGGCGATCGACCACAGCGCCGCACCGGTGCATGACCGCGAGGGTCGGGTGGTCGGCGCGGTCATGGTCTTCCACGACATCAGCCAGACCCGCGCGCTGCACGAGCGCATGGCGCACATGGCCCAGCACGACTACCTGACCGGGCTGCCCAACCGCGCGCTGCTGACCGACCGCCTCGAGCAGGCGCTGCGCCGGGCGGAGCGCCACGGCAATGCGCTGGCGCTGATGTTCCTCGACATGGACCGCTTCAAGCAGGTCAACGACGAGCTCGGCCACGCCGTCGGCGACGGCCTGCTGCAGGAGGTGGCGAGGCGCCTGGCGGCACAGGTGCGGCGCAGCGACACCGTCTGCCGCCAGGGCGGCGACGAATTCATCGTGCTGATGCCGGAGATCGCCGCGGCCGACGACGCCGCGGTCGCCGCGCGCAAGCTGCTGGATGGTGCGGCGGCGCCGTTCGTGATCGACGGGCACCGCCTGAAGATGGTCTTCAGCCTCGGCATCAGCGTGTATCCGCGCGACGGCCGCGACGCCGAGACGCTGATGCGCAACGCCGACACCGCGATGTACCGGGCCAAGATGGACGGCGGCAACCGCTGGCGCTTCCACGCCGCGGCCTGAGCCGCGCGCGCTCAGTAGACGTCGCGGCGGTAGCGGCCCTCGGCCGCGAGCGCGTCCACGCGCGCATCCCCCAGCACGTCGCGCAGCACCGCATCCACCGCAGGCGCCATGCCCTGCAGGCTGCCGCACACCAGGATGGCGGCGCCGGCGTCGACCTGCGCCCGCAGCGGCTCGGCTGCCGCGGCCAGCACGTCCTGCACGTAGGCACGCCCCGCCGGCGCACGCGAGAACGCCAGGTCCACGCGCCAGAGCACACCGCAGTCCTGCCAGGCGCGCAGTTCCTCGGCGAAGAACAGGTCGTGCTCGGCGCTGCGCTCGCCGAACAGCAACCAGGCCGGGGCGGCGCCGCCCGCCGCGCGCGCCTTGAGGTGCGCACGCAGGCCGGCCAGGCCGGTGCCGTTGCCGATCAGCAGCAGCGGGCTGGCCGCGGGCGGCGGATGGAAGCCGGCGTTGCGGCGCACGCGCAGCGCGATCGATCCACCGATCGGGGCGTGCGCGGTGAGCCAGCCACTGCCGACGCCCAGCGCGCCGTCCGCGCCCTGCTGCTGGCGCACCAGCAGTTCGAGGCGGCCGTCGCCCGGCAGCGAGGCGATCGAATATTCGCGATGCGGCAGGCGCGGCAGCGCGTCGACCAGGGCCTGCGGCGTGAGGTCGGCGGGCGGCGTCGCGGGCAGCACGCGCGCGGCCAGCACCGCGTCGAGGCGGCGGCGCAGGCCACCCTCCTCCACCGGCGCCGCGGCATCGAGGCCGTGCACCGCCAGCCAGTCGGCGACGCGCGCCGGCGGGTGCTCGGGGCCGATCTCGGCGATGTCGCCCGCCTGCCACGTCGGCGCACCCGCGGGGTCGGCCGGCTCGAGCGCGATGTGGAAGGCCGGCCCGCCGGCGCTGCCGGGGTTGAGCAGGCGGCGCCCGGCCAGGCGCCACGGCGCATAGCGCGGCGCCTCCCAGTCGGCCAGATGCACGCCGCCGGCGAGCTGGCCCAGGTGGTGCAGCCAGTGGCGCAGGGCCCCCGGATCGGCATCGTCGACCTCGATGCGGTCGAACAGCGGCTGCGCACCGTGCTCGCGCAGCCAGGCGTCGAGGCGGCGCCCGAAGCCGCAGAAATCGGCGTAGCCGCTGTCGCCGAGCGCGAGCAGCCCGTAGCGCAGGCGGCCGAGATCCGCCGGTGCCGCCATCACCCGGCGCAGGAAACGCGCGCTTGCGTCCGGCGCATCGCCCTCGCCGGTGGTCGCGGCGACGAACAGCACCGTGCGCGGCGTCGAGGCGGCGGCGGGATCGAAGGCATCGAGCGGCGCCACGCGTGCCGTGGTGCCGGCCTCGCCCAGCGCCGCGGCGCTGCGCCAGGCCAGGTCCTCGGCGAAGCCGGTCTGGCTGGCGAAATGGATGGCGACCGCCGCATGGCCCGCGGTGGCCGTGCGCGCCCGCGTCCGCCGCCGGCGCAGCACGGCCTGCAGGACGACGAGCCCGGCCCAGGCCGCCACCGCCGCGGCGGCGGCGAGCCCGTTGCGCAGGCCCGGCGCCGGCGCGCGCCACAGCGCATCGCCGTGCCAGGCCGCCAGCGCCGCACAGACGCCGGCCAGGAGCAGCAGGACCAGCGCATTGCCAGCCACGGAAAGGCGCGCGGCGCGGTCGCTCATCGCGCCAGCGCCCGTTCGAAGGCCGGCGTCATCCGCACGTCGAAGCCGGCGTCGCGCCGGATCACGAACACCGCCGCGAGACCGCGCGCCTGCGCCCACGCCCAGCCCTGGTCCGGCCCCAGCACCATCAGCGCCGCGGCCTGCGCATCGGCGCGCATCGCGGTGGCGTCGAGCACGGTCACCGCGGCGAGCGCATGGACGACCGGCGCACCGCTGCGCGGATCCAGCGTGTGCGCATAGCGCACGCCGGCGTACTCGAAGTAATCGCGGTAGTCGCCGGAGCTGCCGGCGGCGCGGTCGTCGAGTTCGACGATGGCGGCGGCGAGGTCGTCGGCCTGCGCGCCCGGGGGCAGCTCCACCGCGATGCGCCAGGGCTGCCCGTCGGGCTTGCGTCCGTGCGCGGCGAACTCGCCGCCCAGCTCCACCAGCCATGCGCTGGCGCCGAGCGCGGCCAGCCGCGCGGCGACGCGGTCGACGGCATGGCCCGGCGCGATGGCGTTGACGTCGAGCGTCACGCCGCCGGGCTGCACGAGCGTCCCCCCGGCCGCATCCAGGCGCAGCCGGCGCCAGCCGACGCGCGCCCGCGCCGCGGCCAGGCTGGCGGCATCGGGCGGCGCCTGCCGCCGCGTGCCGGTGGAAAAACCCCATGCCTCGACCAGGGCGCCCACGCTCGGGTCGTAGGCGCCGCCGGTGTCCTCCGCCAGCGCCAGGCCGTAGTCCAGCACCGCCACCAGGTCCGGCGGCAGGTGCACGCGGCTGCCGGCCGGCGCGCGGTTGAAGCGCGACAGCGCCGAGTCGCTGCGCCAGGCGCTCATGTCGCGGTCGATGCCGTCCAGCACCGCCTCGACCGCGGCACGCAGGGTCGCGGTGTCGACGCCGGCCGGCACCACCGCCTGGACCGACCAGGTGGTGCCCATCGCCTCGCCCGCGATCCGCTTCAGCACCGGCGGCGCGGCACCGGCATCGGCGGCGGGCGCCGTCGCGCAGCCCACGAGGAGCGACGCGAGGACCGGCAGGAGTGCGAGGAGGCGATGCATGGCCGGCCGCGCCGCACCGCGCGCGGCGGTGCGGTGCGCGTCCTTACTGCGGCAGCACCTCGAAGGTGCCGACGTAGCTCACGCGGCGCTGCGCGGCCTGCTCGACCGAGGTCCTGTCGTCGCTGGTCGAGGCCTCGAGCCAGTACATGCCGGGCTCGGGCCAGGTCACGCTGAAGCGCCCCTGCGCGTCGGTCCGGGCCGTGATCTCGTCCTGCGCATCGCGGTAGCGGGTGCCGCCGGGGACGATCGTCACCTCCAGCCCGGCCGCGGGCTGGCCGTCGAGCTGCAGCGCGAAGCGCGCCTCCTCGCCGGCGAACAGGTCGTTGGGATGCGTGGTCGGCACCAGCTCGAGGCCGCGCCCGCCCGGCGCCAGCGTTTCGGTGGTGGGCGCACCGGCGGTGACGAAGGTCTCGACCCGGCCGACCGTCTCCGACACCTGCACGTCGGTCGCGCCCGCCGGCAGCTCCGCGGCCAGGGCCTCGGCGCGGCCGCGCCAGCGCTTGCGCTCGCCGTCGAGCTGGTAGCTGGCGAACACGCCGTCGTTGACGATCGCCAGGCGGTAGGTGCCTTCCTGCTTCAGCTCCAGGTCGAAGACGCTGCGCAGCTTGCCGGTATGCGGATTGGCGGGCTCGAGGCGGCTGCCGTCGGGCGCGGTGATGACCAGGCTGTCGAGCCGCAGCGGTACGTGGTTGAAGTAGAACAGGTCGTTGGAGACCGCGGCGTCGACCGTGATCCAGTCGTTGCCCGACAGCACCGTGGCTGAGGGCTGCAGCCACAGCTTGTGGGCGTGGGCCGAGAGCGGGAGGGCGGTGGCCGCGGCCAGCGCGGCGAGGGCGACGAAACGCTTCATGGTGGATCCTCGGAAGTGGGACGGAAGAGGTCGGATCAGGGGGCGAGGCGGACGCGGACCGCGCCCAGCTCGGACTCGCCCTGCTCGCTCAGGGTCTGCGCCGCTTTCGGCGGCCACTGGAAGGGCACGCTCAGGAGTTCGCGGCCGCCGACCTCGCGCGCGGCCTCGACCACCAGCGTGTAGTCGCCCGGCGCGAGCCCGGCGAGCGGCCCGTCGGCGTCGTCGAAGGCGAGCGTGTGGGTGCCGGCGGCGCGGGTCGCGCCGGTGACGCCGTCAACCGGCAGGCTCAGCGTCCGGCCGCTGCGGCGCCACCACTGGCGCATGTCCTTCAGCCACTTCTCGCCCTCGCGGTTGTCCATGCCGACGTCGTACCAGACGGCGAGGTTGGCCACGGCCTTGCGCGCGTCGTCCTCGACCCAGACCGCGACGTAGGGGCGGTGGTATTCGGCGACGTCGATGCGCGGGATCTCCACGCTGACCTCCATCTCCGCGGCCAGCGCGGCGGGTGCGAGCAGGCCGCACAGCGCGGCGGTGACGAGCGTTCGCATCGGGATCTCCTAGTGGATGAAGAGCAGGATCAGCACGACCGGGACCAGCAGGCCGAGGCCGACGGTGGGCCAGGTCGCCGCGCGCTGGCCGCCGTGCAGCTGCAGCAGCACCAGGCCGGTGATGCAGAACACCAGGCAGGCGACGGCGAAGACGTCGATGAACCAGCCCCAGGCCGGACCGGTGTCGCGGCCCTTGTGCAGGTCGTTGAGGAAGGCGATGGCGCCGCGGTCGGTGCGTTCGTACTCGACCGCGCCGCTGGCCAGGTCGATCGCGACCCAGGCGTCGCCGCCGGGACGCGGCAGGGCGAGGTAGATCTCGTCCGGGCTCCACTCCGCCGCGCGGGCGCCGGCGTGGACGTCGAGCTCGTCCGCCAGCCAGTCGCGCAGCGGCGGCGGCAGCGGCGCCTCGGCCGCGACGTCCCCTGCCGCATCGGCAAGCTCGAGGCGCATGCGTCCGGGCAGCTCGGCCTCGCGCGTGGTCACCTGCGGCTCGGCGCCGATCTGCCCGGCATGGTTGAGGGTGATGCCGGTGAAGGCGAACACCAGCATGCCGACCAGGCACAGCGCGGAACTGATCCAGTGCCACTGGTGCAGCGTCTTGAGCCAGTAGGCCCGGCGCTGCGGGTTGCCCGCCTTCATGCCGCTGCGTCGCTCCTGTGCCCCGCGCCGACGACGGGAGGTGGGTGGGCCTCGCGCGCCTGCGGTGCCGCGCGGGGACGGCAGATCTTGAACGAGAACCATTCTTGATTCAAGGCGGGGCTGGCCGCCGCGGCCTTCACATCGAGCACGTATTCTTTGAACGCATGCCGTCTCTCCGTCGCATTCCGGCCGCCGCCGCCGTCCTGTTTTTCGCCGCCGGTGCAACGCCGGCCTCCGCGGTCGAGCTGGTCGGGGTCGACGTGCGCGGCATCGACGATGCGACCGAGCGCGACAACGTCGTCAACAGCCTGTCGCTCAACAAGCTCGACGAGGCGCGGCGGCGCGACCTGCGTCCGGGCCGGCTGGCCTACCTGCTGCGCGTGGCGCCCGAGGAGGTCCGCACCGCGCTGGAACCCTACGGCTACTACGACACCGAGGTCGAGATCGACGAGCAGCGCAGCGGCGACGAGGTGCGCGTGGTGGTGACGGTCGACCAGGGCGAGCCGGTGACGGTGACCCGACGCATCGCCCGCATCAACGGCGAGGCGACCGAGGACCCGGCGCTCGCGCCGCCGCTGGTCAACCTCGAGCCGCGCCCCGGCGACGTCCTCGACCACCGCCGGTACGAGGCCGG
Source organism: Coralloluteibacterium stylophorae (assembly GCF_018122625.2). Taxonomy (GTDB): domain Bacteria; phylum Pseudomonadota; class Gammaproteobacteria; order Xanthomonadales; family Xanthomonadaceae; genus Coralloluteibacterium; species Coralloluteibacterium stylophorae. Next base: position 345,227 of record NZ_JAGQFT020000004.1, read on the forward strand.
CAAGACCCGGATCAACCGGGTCATGAACGAGCGCGGCTACTTCGACCACCGCCTGGTCACCCACCAGGTCCTGGTGACCCGCGCCTCGCACAGCGCCGACATCGAGCTGGTGTGGGAAAGCGGCCAGCGCTACGAGATGGGCGCGGCGGAGTTCAACGGCCACGTGTTCCGGCCCGGCCTGCTCGAGCAGCTGGTGACCTGGGAGCCGGGCGATCCCTACCTGCAGCGCCACCTGCTGACCCTGAACTCGGCGCTGGTGGACCTGGACTACTTCGGTTTCGTCGACGTGCAGCCGGCGCCGGAACGCGCCGAGCCGGGCGGCCAGGTGCCGATCGTGGTCGACCTGACCATGGCCAAGCGCACCGCCTATTCCGCCGGCCTGAGCTACGGCACCGACAGCGGCGCCGGCGTGCGCCTCGGCATGAACCGCCGCTACGTCAACGATCGCGGGCACAAGCTCGAGGCCGAGGCCGACATCGCCCAGTACCGCCGCAGCATCGCCACCAGCTACCGCATTCCCGCCTTCGCCTGGGTCAACGGCTGGTGGACCCTCGCCGCCAACCTGCGCGAGGAAGAGGACGTCACCACCGGCGACACGGTGACGATCCCGTTCCGCACCTTCGAGATCATCGGCAGCCGCAACGGCCGCATCGGCAACTGGAACCTGGTCGCCTCGATGCACCTGCAGCGCGAACGCTTCGAGATCGTCGACGACGTCCGCTTCGCCAACCTGTTCTATCCCGAACTCAGCGCGCAGTACGCGCGCGCCGACGACCGCCTGTATCCGCGCAACGGCTTCGGCTTCAGCGCGGACGTACGCAGCGGCCCGGAGTTCCTCGGCTCCGACGTCGCCTTCAGCCAGCTCGAGGTCGGCGCGAACTGGGTCCGTGGCTTCGGCGAACGCAACCGCGTGCTCGTGCGCGGGCGCATCGGCACCACCACCAGCGACGATTTCGACAACCTGCCGCCGTCGATGCGCTTCTACGCCGGCGGCGACCGCAGCGTGCGCGGCTACGCCTACCGCGAGATCGGCCCCCGCGTGTACGACCCGGAACGCGAGCGCGACCTCGTCATCGGCGGCAAGCATCTGGCGGTGGCGAGCGTCGAGTACGAACGCATGATCACCGAGAGCTGGGGCGGCGCGGTGTTCGTCGACGCGGGCGACGCCTTCAACAGCCGCGACGACTTCGACGCCAAGGTCGGCGTCGGCTTCGGCGTGCGCTGGCGCTCGCCGGTCGGCCCGGTCCGCGTCGACATCGGCCACGGGCTCGACGATCCGGAGTCGGCGTTCCAGCTCCACATCAACATCGGGACCGATCTGTGAGCGCGCAGCCTCCGCAGGCGCCGGCCGCCGCGTCCACGCCGCGGCGGCACCGCGCGCGCCGGATCCTGCTCTGGACCGCGGGCGTGATCGCGGTGCTGCTGCTGGCGCTGGCCGCCTTCCTGTGGTGGCTGCTCGGCACCGGCGGCGGGCGCGACTTCGCGCTGGCCCGTGCCGCGGCGGCGCTGCCGCCGGGCGCGCTCGAGATCGGGCGCGCGGAGGGCCCGATCAGTGGCCCGATGACGCTCCACGACGTGCGCTACGACGACGGCGGGATCCTCTTCACCGCACGGCGCGTGCACCTCGAGCCGGCCCTGCGCCAGCTGTTCTCGCGGACCCTGACCCTGCGTCGCCTGGAGGTCGAGGACGCGGTGCTGGAACTGACGCCGGGCCCGGACGACAAGCCCGAGACGCCGCCGCAGGGTTGGCCGGAACTCCTGCCGGAGCTCGACCTGCCGCTGTCGATCCGCGCCGAGGCACTCGACGTGGACGGCCTGCGCATCGTCCAGGACGGCGCGCCGCTGGTCGAGGTGCGCAGCCTCACCGGCGCGATGGACATCACCGACGGCGCCCTGCACCTGGCCGACGTCGAGGTCGACAGCGACCGCGGCCGCCTGCGCCTGGATGCCGACTACGCGCCGCGCGAGAACTACCGCACGCGCCTCGATGCGGACCTCGTCCTGCCCGCGCACCCGGACCGCGAGCCGGTGACGCTGGCGCTGGACGCCGAGGGCGACCTCGACCGCTTCGCCCTCGACCTCACCGGCGCGGCGCCCGGCCCGGTCGCGCTCGACGTCGACCTGGTCGACGGCGGTACCACCCGGCCGCAGTGGACCCTGCACCTGGAGGCGCCCGAGCTCGAGCCGGCGCTGTTCGCGCCGCCGCCGGGCTCGGCTGCGGCCGCCGCCCCGGCGACGCCCGACCTGGAGCCCGACACCGCCGACGCGGCCACGCCGACGCCGCTGGACATCCTGCTCGACGCCCGCGGCACCGGCGGACGCGCCGAGCTCAGCGGCCACGTCGCTCAGGGCGACCTCGCGGTCGAGATCGCGCCTTCGACGCTCGCCTGGGTCGACGGTGCGATCGAGGCCGCGCCGCTGGCGCTGCGCCTGTACGAGGGCAGCGCCACGCTCGAGGGCCGGGTCGACCTCGAGCCCGAGGTCCCCACGCTGGATGCGGTGCTGCGCCTGGCCGGGCTGCGCTACGTCGGTGCCGAGGGCGAGGCGGTCACTCTGGAGCGCGGCGCGTTCAGCGTCGGCGGGACGCTCGAGGCCTGGACCCTGGCCGGCGACGCCGACCTGACGCGGGCCGGCGATGCCGCGCACCTCGAGGTCCGTGGCGGCGGCGATGCCGGGAGCGCACGCATCGAGACCCTGGCCGCGCAGACGCCCAGCGGCGACCTCACCGGCTCCGGCACCGTGCGCTGGGCGCCGACCCTGGCCTGGGAGTTCGAGGCCGCGCTGGACGGCCTCGACCCCGGCTACTTCGCCCCCGACTTCCCCGGCAGCCTGCGCGGCACCCTGACCACCAGCGGCAGCCAGGACGACGCCGGCGTGCTCGAGGCGCGCGCCGAGCTGCCGGACCTCGGCGGCACCCTGCGCGGGCAGCCGCTGCGCGCCAGCCTCGACGTCGACTGGCGCGACGAGCAGGGCCAGCTCGACCTCGACCTCGCGCTCGGCGACAGCCGCGTGCGCGCCGAGGGCGGCTTCGGCGCGCGCCTGGACCTCGACCTCGCGCTGCGCCCGCTCGATCTGGCCGACCTGCTGCCGGCCAGCGCCGGCACCCTGCGCGGCAGCGCGCGGATCACCGGCACCGCCGAGGCGCCGTCGATCCGCGCCGACCTCGACGGACAGGGCCTGCGCTGGGGCGACTACCGCGCCGACAGCCTGACCCTGCGCGGCGACCTGCCGTGGCAGGGCGGTGGCGGCTCCCTCGATCTGACGGCCGCCGGCCTCGACACCGGCGCGATCGCCTTCGACGAGGCCCGGATCGGGGTCGACGGCAGCCTGCAGGCGCCGCGCGTGCGCGCCACGGGCAGCGGGCCCACGCTCGGCTTCGACCTCGCCGCCGACCTGCGCCAGCAGGACGCGGGCTGGAGCGGCCGGATGGAAACCCTGCGCGTGGATCCGGCCACCGGCGCGGCATGGTCGCTGCAGGCGCCCGCCGAGTTCGCGCAGCGCGGCGAGCGCCTGCGCCTGGAGCGCAGCTGCTTCGAACCCGAGGACCTGGGCGGCTCGCTCTGCGCCGAGGCCGACTGGCCGCGCAGCGCGCAGATCACCGGCCGCGACGTGCCGCTGTCGCTGCTGGATCCCTTCCTCACCCGCGACCGCGGCGCACCGATGACGGCGTACGGCACGCTGCGGATCGACGCCGACATCGCGCCGGCGGGCAGCGGCTGGAACGGCAGCGTCGCCATCGCCTCCGACGGCGGCGGCGTGCGCCTGCGCGCGCAGCGCGGCCGTGAGGTGATCGGCTACGACCGCTTCGCCCTGCAGGGCCGCATCCAGGGCCAGTCGCTGGACGCCACGCTCGAACTCGCGCTGAGCGGCGGCGGCCGCATCGAGGGCCGCGTCGCGACCGGCATGGGCGCGGATGCGCCGCTGGACGGCGAGCTCACGCTGGCGATCGAGGACCTGACCTTCCTCGAACTGCTCTCGCCCGACATCGCCTCGCCGAACGGCCGCGTGCAGGGCCGGCTCGCGCTGGGCGGCACCCTCGGCGCACCGCAGCCGTCGGGCCGGCTGGAGCTGGTGGATTTCTCCGCCGAGCTGCCGGCGCTGGGCATCGCGCCCAGCGAGGGCCGCGTCGCCCTGGTCGCCGATGCGGACGGCGCGATGCGCATCGACGGCTCGGTTCGGTCCGGCGACGGCACGCTCCGCGTCGACGGCGGCTTCCGCCTGGATGCGCCGATGGAGACGCTGGCGGTCACGGTGCAGGGCGAGAACGTCACCGTCGCCAACACCGACGAACTGCGCGCGCGCGCCTCGCCCGACGTCTCCGTGCGCGCCACCGAGGAGGCGCTGGTGGTGCGCGGCACGGTCGCCGTGCCCTACCTGCGGCTGGACCTGGAGAGCCTGGAGAGCACCACCTCGCCGTCGCCCGACGTCGTGGTGCTGGACCCGGTCGAGGAGACCGAGGAGGGCGCCGCCGCGCCGCTCGACATCGAGCTGACCCTGGCGATGGGCGAGGACGTGCGGCTGTCCGGCTTCGGCTTCGACGGCAAGCTCGACGGCACCCTGCGCGTGCGCCAGGAACCGGGCCGGGAGATGCTGGCCAGCGGCGGCCTCAACGTCACCGGCCGCTACGAGGCCTACGGGCAGGACCTGACCATCGAGCGCGGCCGCCTCGGCTGGGCCGGCTCGCCGCTGGACAACCCCTCGCTCGACGTGCGCGCCACCCGTGCCTTCGAGGACCAGGGCATCACCGTCGGCCTCGCCGTGCGCGGCACCGCGCTGCAGCCCACCAGCGAGGTGTTCTCCGATCCGGCGATGGACCAGTCCGAGGCGCTGTCCTACCTCGTGCTCGGCCGCCCGCTGCGCTCGGCCAGCGACGACGAGAGCCAGCAGCTCAATGCCGCCGCCGCCGCGCTGTCGGCCGGCAGCAACCTGCTCGCGGAGAAGGTCGGCGCCCGGCTCGGGCTGGACGAGGCCGGCGTGTCGGATTCGCGCGCGCTCGGCGGCAGCGCCCTCACCGTCGGCAAGTTCATCTCGCCGCGGCTCTACGTCAGCTACGGCGTGTCCCTGCTCGGCACCGGCCAGGTGCTCACCTTCCGCTATCTGCTGACCCGCGCCTTCGACATCCAGATCGAATCCGGGACGATCGAGAACAAGGCCTCGATCAACTGGCGCATCGAGAAATAGGCCGCAGCGGATTCAGGCGACCTGGCGCGCCGCGCGCGCCAGGTACACCAGCAGCAGCGAGATCGCCGCCGGGGTCATGCCGGGAATGCGCTGCGCCTGGCCGATCGTCTCCGGGCGCACCGCGACGAGCTTGCCCTGCAGCTCGGCCGAGAGGCCGCGCACCGCGGCGAAGTCGAAGCCGGCGGGGATCGCGGTCGTCTCGCTGCGCTGCTGGCGCGCGATCTCGACGCGCTGGCGCTCGAGGTAGCCGGCGTACCTGGCCGCGATCTCGATCTGCTCGGCCACGCGCGCATCCGCCTCGCCCGGGCCGACCCCGGGCACGCGCATCAGCGCGGCGTAGTCGAGCTCGGGCCGGCGCAGCAGGTCGAGCACGCTGTTCTCGCGCGAGACGGCGACGCCGGCGGCGGCCTCGATCGCGCGCGCCAGCGCATTGCCCGGCGCCGCCCACAGCCCGCGCAGCCGCGCCGTCTCGCGCTCGACCGCCTCGCGCTTGGCCTCGAAGCGCGCCCAGCGCGCGTCGTCGACCAGGCCGAGCGCGCGTCCGTGCGGGGTCAGCCGCGCGTCGGCGTTGTCCTCGCGCAGCTGCAGCCGGTACTCGGCGCGCGAGGTGAACATACGGTAGGGCTCGGTGGTGCCGTGGGTGATCAGGTCGTCGATCAGCACGCCGATGTAGGCCTCGTCGCGGCGCGGCGTCCACGGCGCCAGCCCCTGCGTCGCGCGCGCGGCGTTGAGCCCGGCGACGAGCCCCTGCGCCGCGGCCTCCTCATAGCCGGTGGTGCCGTTGATCTGGCCGGCGAAGTACAGGCCCGGCATCGCCTTGGTCTCGAGCGAGGCCTTCAGCCCGCGCGGGTCGAAGAAGTCGTACTCGATGGCGTAGCCGGGGCGGGTGATGTGGGCGTTCTCGAACCCGCGGATCGAACGCACCAGCGCGAGCTGCACGTCGAAGGGCAGCGAGGTCGAGATCCCGTTCGGATAGATCTCGGCCACGTCCAGCCCCTCCGGCTCGACGAAGATCTGGTGGCTGGTCCTGTCCGCGAAGCGCACCACCTTGTCCTCGATCGAGGGGCAGTAGCGCGGGCCGACGCCCTCGATCGCGCCGGAGAACAGCGGACTGCGGTCGAGGCCGGCGCGGATGATGTCGTGGGTGCGCTCGGAGGTGTGGGTGATCCAGCAGTCGGCCTGGCGCGGGTGGTCGGCGTCGCTGCCGAGGAAGGAGAACACCGGCCGCGGGTCGTCGCCGGGCTGGCGCTCCATCGCCGCGTAGTCGAGCGTGCGCCCGTCGATGCGCGGCGGCGTACCGGTCTTGAGCCGGCCGACGCCCAGGCTGCGTTCGCGCAGGCGCTCGGCCAGCACGGTCGCCGGGGGATCGCCCGCGCGCCCGCCCGCCGACTGCGCCTGGCCGACATGGATGCGGCCGGCGAGGAAGGTGCCGGCGGTCAGCACCACCGCCGGCGCGGCGAAGCGCAGCCCGCCCTGGGTGACGACGCCGGCGACGCGGCCGCCCTCGACGATCAGGTCGTCGACCGCCTGCTGGAACAGGTGCAGGCCCGGCTGCGCCTCGACCGCGCGCCGGATCGCACCGCGATAGAGGCCACGGTCGGCCTGGCAACGGGTCGCCCGCACCGCCGGCCCCTTGCGCGCGTTGAGCGTGCGCCACTGGATGCCGGCAGCATCCGCGGCGCGCGCCATCGCGCCGCCGAGCGCATCGATCTCGCGCACGAGATGGCCCTTGCCGATGCCGCCGATCGCCGGGTTGCAGCTCATCTGCCCGACGGTCTCGATGTTGTGGGTCAGCAGCAGGGTGCGCGCACCCGCGCGTGCCGCGGCCAGCGCCGCCTCGGTGCCGGCGTGGCCGCCGCCGATGACGATGACGTCGTAGGACTGCATGGTTCACCTCGTCGCCCGCATCGCGGGCCGCTCATTGTGCCGTCCGCCGCCTGCCGCCGCCGCCCGCGGCGATGCCGGCTTTTTGACGCTGTTCGCAGCGGGGAGAGCCCGGAACGGGCGCATTCCGGTTGGCACGGTTCCTGCTGCATTAGCCATGCACCCAGGGTGGCAAGGCGCCGGGGGGCGTTGGTCAGATTGGAACAGGGTTGACCGCGCGCACCTTGGGGATGCACGGGCCGGGAGTCGAGGGGGACTCCCGGCCTTTTTTATTGTCCGCGCGCGCCAGGCGAAGATCCGGCGCCGCACGGCAGCGCACAGACGAAGGCCCGGGTCCTTGCGGATCCGGGCCTTCGTCTGTGCCTCCAATAAAAAGCCGGTGCCCGACGGTCTTAGGAACAGGGGGAATCCGAAGGACCTGATCGGGCACCGGGCAGAACTGCCTGCGTCTCGCAGGCTGCGTCGCACAATGTCCAAATGCGACGCGCTTTGTCAGTCGCGGGCCAAGCATGCGCGCGTCGGGATTCTGACGCAAGCCTGCGGACGCGCCAGCGACGTGATTCCGGTCACATCCCGGCGCACGGGCTCGATTCAGGGCTCCTGGGTGCGCGCACCGACCCGGGAGCGGCTGCTCATCCGGCTCGGGGTCGGGCTCGCGGGCCGGGCCTGCACCGCAGGCGCGGAGACCCGCCGGGGCGCGGGCGCGGTGACCCGCGGCGCATCCGACCGCATCGGCATGACCGGCGTGCGCGGCCGCGATGTCGCCGCCGGCACGCTGCGCGCCGGCACGGCCCGCTCGATCCGGGGCCGCGCCGGCGTGCGCCGCAGGTCCTGCGCCTCGACGCGCCGCGGCACCAGGTCGCGACGCCAACGCTCGACGTCGGCATCCCGCGACGGCTGGCCGACGACCGTGCCCGGACGCGGGCGCGACGGCCGATCGCGGTCACGGTCGTCGCGGTCGTGCCGGTCCCGGTCGTAGGGCCGGTGGCGATAGCGGTAGCCGTGGTCGTACCAGCCGTAGCCCGGCCCCCAGTAGCGGGGCCAGCCGCCGTAGTAGCCGTAGCCGAGTCCGCCGCCCCAACCCCGATAGTTGGACCAGGACAGGCCGTAGCTCGGGCCCCAGGCGCCCCAGGCACCGTAGGGAGCGCCCCAGCCGTGGCCGTACTCGCGCACGATGGTCCGGGGGCGGTCGTAGTAGTAGTCCCCGTAGCCGTCGGCCTCGGGGTAGTAGTAGCTGCCGTCGCTGTAGACGGCGCGCCGGTAGCCGTAGTCGCTGCTGTGGTAGGTGGCGCAACCGCCGAGCAGGAGGGCGGCGGCGAGGACCGGCAATACGCGTTTCATGGCATGTCCCCCGTCAGCGTGCGAAACACTTTCGCACACGGCCGTGGAACTGCCGTTAACTCCTGCGCCATGCCGCCGTTCAGGCGCGCAGCCGCGCCAGCATCTCCAGCGAGTCCGGCGAGGACAGCCGGCCCTCCAGCCCCTGCAGCACCGCCTCGACCCGGTTGCGGCGCGCGCCCGCGAGCCGGCGCCAGCTCTCGAAACCGGCCAGCAGCCGCGCCGCGACCTGCGGATTGATGCCGTCGAGCTCCGGCAGGCTCTCCGCCAGCAGCGCATAGCCCTCGCCACCGGGCGCATGGAAGGCGAGCGGATTCATCCGCGACAGGCTGCCGAGCACGGCGCGCACGCGGTTGGGATTGGTCGGCGTCCACAGCTGGGTGGCGAACAGGTCGCGCACGTCGAGCAGCGCGTCCGGATGCGGCCGCGAGGCCACCAGTGCGATCCACTTGTCGGTCACCAGCGGGTCGGTGGCGTAGCGTCCGGCGAAGGCGTCCAGCGCCGCCTGCCGCCCCGGCGCATCGTGGTGCACGAGGCAGCGCAGCGCGCCGAGACGGTCGGTCATGCTGCGCGCGGCGTCGAACTGGGCCTGCGCCAGCGCGGCTCCCGGATCGAGCCTGGTAAGCAGGTCCAGGCACACGTTGCGCAGCCGGCGCGCCGACATCGCGGCCGGTTCCAGCCCGCCGGCGGCCGCAGCGGCGAGCGCGTGGTAGCGGCGGTCCAGGCGCTCGACGTGCTCCAGCGCGATGCGGTCGAGCAGGTCGTTGCGCGCGCCGATCAGCGCGTCGACGTCGATGCTCGGCACCGCCTCGGCCAGGGTGTCGAAGTCCGGCAGCAGCAGGCATTCGGCGGCGAAGGCGGGATCCTGTCCCTCGTCGTCGATCAGGTCGCCGAGCGCGGCCAGCAATGCCGCGCCCGCGGCGGCCGCGTCCGTGAAGTGCTCAAGCAGCACCCCGGTCGCCAGCCGCTGCAGCGCGTCCCAGCGGTTGAAGGGATCGCGCTCGCAGCGCGCGAGCAGGCCGAGCTGCGAGGGCGTGTAGTCGTAGGCCAGCTTCACCGGCGCGCAGAAGCCCTGGTTGAAGGCCGGCAGCGGCCGCGACGGCAGGCCGTGGAAGCGCAGGCGATGGCGGGCCGCGGTGAGTTCGATGCGGTCGCCGCTGCCGTCGTCGGCACGCGGGTCCACCTTCAGCCGGCGGCCTTCGGCGTCGTAGAGCGCGAAGCGCAGCGGCAGGTGCAGCGGCGCCTTGTCCGGCTGCCCGGGAGTCGGCGGCGTGCGCTGCGCGATCTCCAGCGTGTAGGTGCCGCCGTCGGCGTCGAAGTCGTCCTTCACCTCCACGTGCGGGGTTCCCGCCTGGGCGTACCAGCGCGCGAACTGCGACAGGTCGCGGCCGGAGGCCTCGGCGTGCGCGGCGAGGAAGTCCTCCACCGTCGCCGCGCGGCCGTCGTTGCGCGCGAAGTAGAGGTCCATGCCGACGCGGAAGCGCGCCTCGCCGAGCAGGGTGTGCAGCATGCGCACGATCTCCGCGCCCTTCTCGTAGATCGTCAGCGTGTAGAAGTTGTTGATCTCGCGGTAGCTCGGCGGGCGCACCGGATGCGCGAGCGAGCCGGCGTCCTCGGCGAACTGGCGCGCGCGCAGCAGGCGCACGTCCTCGATGCGCTTGACCGCGCGCGAGTGGAGGTCGGAGGTGAACTCCTGGTCGCGGAAGACGGTGAGGCCCTCCTTGAGCGAGAGCTGGAACCAGTCGCGCAGGGTCACCCGGTTGCCCGACCAGTTGTGGAAGTACTCGTGGCCGACCACCGACTCGATGCCCATGTAGTCGGCGTCGGTCGCGGTGTCCTCGTCGGCGAGCACGTAGCGTGCGTTGAAGATGTTGAGACCCTTGTTCTCCATCGCGCCCATGGTGAAGTCCTGCGCGGCGACGACGTTGAACACGTCCAGGTCGTAGACCCGGCCGAAGCGTTCCTCGTCCCAGCGCAGCGCGCGCTCGACCGCGCCCAGCGCGTAGCGGCAGCGCGGCACGTCCTCGTGCGCGGCCCACACCGCCAGCGCGACCTCGCGGCCGTCGGCGCGGGCCAGGCGCGACTCCACGCAGCCGAAATCGCCGGCGACCACCGCGAACAGGTAGGCCGGCGTCGGATGTGGGTTGTGCCAGGTCGCGAAGTGGCGACCGTCGCCGAGATCGCCGGCCTCGACCGGGTTGCCGTTGGCCAGCAGCACCGGGTACTGCGCGCGCTCGGCGCGCAGGGTGATGCGCCAGGTCGGCATCACGTCGGGGCGGTCGACGAACCAGGTGATGCGCCGGAAGCCCTCCGCCTCGCACTGGGTGAACAGCGCGCCGCGGCTGGCGTAGAGCCCCTCGAGGCGCATGTTGGCGATCGGCCGGATGCGCACCCTCGAGGTCAGCGTGCAGGCGCCGTCCAGCCCCTCGATGTGCAGCCCCGCGGCGTCGACGCGGTAGGCGTCGCTCGGCAGCGGCGCGCCATCGATGCGCAGGTCGAGGAGCTGCAGGTCCTCGCCGTCCAGGCGCAGCGGCGCGTCGGGCTGCTCCGGATCGGGCTGCAGGCGCAGGTGGGCGGTGACCTCGGTGGCGCCGGCGTCGAGGTCGAACTCGAGGTCGGCGTGGACGATGCGCCAGGCCGGCGCGCGGTAGTCGGAAAGATGGATGCTGCCGTCGTCGCGGGGCATACGGGCTCGGAATGCATGAGGGGGTGGCGCGCCGCATCCCGGGCAGCCACGAGTCACCCGGCCGACGCGCGTGGCCACTAAGCTAGCACGCCGTCCCGGTCCCACTCCGACGCCCGATGCCCCACGCCGACCGCGCCCCGACGCTCTCCGACATCCATGCCGCCGCCGCCCGCATCGCGCCGCTGGCGCATGTCACGCCGGTGCTGCGGTCGCGCTCTCTCGACGCCATCGCCGGCTGCGAGCTGCACTTCAAGTGCGAGCACCTGCAGCGCATCGGCGCGTTCAAGTTCCGTGGCGCGGCCAATGCGGTGTTCTCGCTGGACGAGGCTGCGGCCGCGCGCGGCGTGGTGACCCAGAGTTCGGGCAACCACGGCGCCGCCATCGCCCTGGCCTGCCGCCTGCGCGGGATCCCGGCCACGGTGGTGGTGCCGCGCAGCGCGCCGGCGATCAAGCTCGCCGCGATCCGCGACTTCGGCGCGCGCATCGTGCCCTGCGACACCAGCCAGGCCGCGCGCGACGCGGCGACCGCGGAGGTCCTGCGCGAGAGCGGCGGCGAGCTCATCCATCCCTTCAACGACGCGCGCGTCATCGCCGGCCAGGGCACCGCCACGCTCGAACTGCTGGCGCAGGCGCCCGGGCTGGACACGGTGCTGGCGCCGGTGTCCGGCGGTGGCCTGCTCTCGGGCACCGCGATCGCCGCGCATGCCCACGACGCCGGCATCCGCGTGTTCGCCGCCGAACCCGAGGGCGCGGCCGACGCGCATGCCTCCTTCGTGTCCGGCGCGCGGGTCACCGGGCGCCACGCGGAGACGATCTGCGACGGCCTGCGCGCCGAGCTCGGCACCCTCACCTTCCCCATCGTGCGCGAGCACGTCGAAGACATCCTGCTGGTGTCGGACGACGAGGTGGTCGCCGCGATGCGCCTGGTGTGGGAGCGCCTGAAGCAGGCGATCGAGCCGTCGGCGGCGGTGACGCTCGCGGCGGTGCTGCGCCACCGCGGGCGCTTCGCCGGGCGCCGCGTCGGCCTGATCCTGTCCGGCGGCAACGTCGATCTCGACGCGCTGCCGTGGCGCACCGGCGGGACCGCGGCATGAGCCGGCGGCGCAGGCGCGCGCGCGGCACACGCGCCTCCGGCGGGCGCTGGATCCTGCGCCTGCTCGTGCTGGGCCTGCTGTGGATCGCCGGCGTCGCCCTGTACATCCTGTGGGTCGGCGAGCAGGACGACACCACGCCGCGCGACGTCGCCATCGTGCTCGGCGCGGCCGCCTACCACATCAACCCGTCGCCGGTGTTCGAGGAGCGCATCCGCCACGGCGTCGACCTCTACCGCGCCGGGCGCGTGCGCCGGCTGATCTTCACCGGCGGCTACGGCGCCGGCGCGGCCTATGCGGAGAGCCAGGTCGCGCGCCGCTTCGCCAGCGCGCGCGGCGTGGCCGAGGACGACATCCTGATCGAGACCGCCTCCAGCACCACCCGCGAGAACCTGCACGAGGCCGCGCGGCTGATGCGCGACAACGGGCTGGCGACCGCGATCGTGGTCAGCGATCCGCTGCACATGGCGCGCGGCCTGCGCCTGGCGCGCGAGGCGGGCATCGACGCGGTCGGCTCGCCGACCCCGACCAGCCGCTTCCGCTCCTGGCGCGCGCGTGGCGGATTCCTCGCGCGCGAGGTCTACTTCTTCCACCGCGACCATCTCATCAACCTGTGGCAGCGCGTCATCGGCTTCGACGCGCCGCCCGCCACGACGGAGACGCCATGACCCGCACCGACGCCATCGACCTCGTCCAGGGCTACTACGCCGCGTTCAACGCCGGCGACTGGCGCGGCATGCTCGACCGCCTGACGCCGGACGTCGTGCACGACATCAACCAGGGCGCGCGCCAGAGCGGCACCGACGCCTTCGAGGCCTTCCTCGCGCACATGGACCGCTGCTACGCCGAGCGCCTCGCCGACATCGTGGTGATGGCCAGCGACGACGGCCGCCGCGCCGCGGCGGAATTCGTCGTCCACGGCACCTACAAGGCCACCGACGAGGGCCTGCCGCCGGCGCACGGGCAGACCTACGTGCTGCCGGCCGGCGCCTTCTTCGAGATCCGCGACGGCCGCATCGCGCGGGTCAGCAACTACTACAACCTGCCGGACTGGACCGCCCAGGTCGAAGGCTGAGCTGCGGCTCAGGCGCCGCGGTCGCCGCGCAGGACGCGTTCGGCGGCCGCGCCGGCCGCGGCCTCGCGCGCGGCCACCCGCGCGAAGGCGACGATGCCGGCCACGACCACCACGGCGCCGGCCAGCGCCAGCCCGCGCGGCCACGGTTCGCCCAGGAACAGCGCGCCCAGCAGCACCGCGAACAGGATCTCCGCCGCCTGCATCGCCTCGACCGCGCCCAGCGCCGCCGGGCGTCCGCCGACCATGCCGGTCGCGCGGAAGAACAGGATGGTCGCGACGATGCCCGCCGACACCGCGACGCCCGCCGCCAGCGCGACCTGCCCGGGCGCCGGCAGCCCGCTGCGCCACAGCGCCACCGCAGCCAGCAGCAGCCACGCCGGCTGGCTCGCCAGGGTCAGGCCGAACACGCGCTGGGTGGCGTCCAGGCGCACCTCGTCCCGCTCCAGGTGCAGCAGCAGGCCGCGGTTGCCGAGCGGATAGGCGAAGGCGGCGACCAGCACGCAGGCGAAGGCGACCGCGGCACCGGCATCCAGCGCACCGCCGGCGTGGCCGAGCTGGATCAGGCCGACCCCGGCCAGCACCAGGCCGCCGACCGCATAGGCCGACGCCGGCACGTGCCGGCGCGCGTCGCGATAGAGGAAGGGCGCGCACAGCATTCCCGCCACGACGGTCACCTGGAACGTGCCGGCGACCAGCCAGGACGGCCCGCTCGCGGCCGCGTAGGACATGCCGGCGTAGAACAGGACGAAGCCGATGCCGCTCCACAGCAGCCAGCCGCCGGGCCGCGCGCGCAATGCGGCGACGACTGGCGCGGCGCCGAGTTGCGGTCGCCCGCGCCCGCGCCATGCCATCCACGCCCACAGCATGGGCAGCGTCAGCAGATAGCGCAGCGCCGCCGTCCACAGCCAGTCGCCGCCGTCCACCGCCGCGGCGCGGTTGAGGACGTAGGTGGCGGTGAAGAACAGCGCCGACAGCAGGCCCAGGACGATGGCCGCGAGCGCCTCGCGCGATGCGCTCACCGGCTTTCCCCGCGGCGCCGGATCGGGATCCCGGCCACCGGGATGCTCGCGATCTCGCCGCCGGCGCCGCGCCGCGGCGCGCCCGGTGCCGGGCTCCAGGCCTGCGCGTAGACCACCTCCCAGGTGCTCAGCAGCACGCCGTCGCGACGTTCGCCTTCGTAGGCGTCGAACACCGCGCGCATGCGCGCCTTGCCGGTGAGCGCGCGGCGACGGTCGCTGGCCGCGTTGGTCGCGCCGATCGCGCGCAGCTCGCGCATCAGCGCCGGCACGTCGGGATAGGTCAGGGTGAAGGTGTCCTGGTCGAGCACGGGATCGCGGAAGCCGGCGGCGACCAGGGCATCGCCCAGGCGCTGGATCGGCGCGAACTCGCTGACGTGCGGCGCGCCGCCGTCGGCCGCGGCGAAGGCCTGGCGCAGTTCCACCAGGGTCTGCGGCCCGAACGAGGACATCAGGAACAGCCCGCCCGGCTTCAGCACGCGGCGGATCTCGGCCAGCGTCGCCGGCAGGTCCTGCGCCCACTGCAGGCACAGGCTGGAGAACGCGACGTCGAAGGCGGCGTCGGCGAAGGGCAGCGCCGCGGCGTCGCCGCACACGCGCCGGAACGGGCGCAGCCAGCCGGCGCGGCGGCGCGCCTGGCGGAGCATGGGCAGGGCCTGGTCCAGCGCGACCACCTCGGCGCGCGGCCAGCGCTTCTTCATCGCGGCGCTGGCGCGCCCGGGCCCGGCGCCGATGTCGAGCACCCGCGCCGGCACGCGGTCGTCGAGGTACTCCAGCGACTCCAGCAGGCGCGTCTCGACCTCGCGCTGCAGGATCGCCGCGGCCTCGTAGCCCTCCGCCGCACGACCGAACGCGCGGCGGAGCTGGCGGCTGTCGTAGCGCCCGCTCATGCGTGCAGCGCCCGGGCGAAATCGACCAGGTGATCCGCCACCTCGCCGGCGTGGGTCAGGAACGGCGCGTGCCCGGCGTGCTCCAGCCGCACCGAGTTCGCATCGGGGACGAGCGCCGCGGCGGCCGCCATGGCGCGCGGATCGACCAGGCGGTCGCGCCGGCCCGACAGCCACAGGCTCGGCACCGCCAGCGCCGGCAGGCGCGCGCGCAGGTCGCAGGTCTCCAGCACGCGCAGGCCCTCGGCCAGCGCCGCCGCGGCCGGCTCGCCCTGCGCGAACACCTCCGCGCGCAGCGCCCGCAGCGCGTCCTTCATGTGTTCGGCGCCGAAGGCCTCGAGCGCGAGGAAACGCTCCAGCGTGCCGTGGAAATCGGTGGCGAGCCCCTGGCCGAAGTCCTGGAAGATCTCGGGCGACACGCCGTGGCGCCAGTCCGCGCCGCGCACGAAGCGCGGCGTCGCGCACAGCATCACCAGGCCGCGCACGCGCCGCGGCTGCGCCAGCGCGGCGGCCAGCGCGGTGAGCCCGCCCATCGACCAGCCCAGCCACAGCGCATCGTCCGGCGCCTCGGCGAGCAGCAGCTCGGCGCAGCGCTCGGGATCCAGGCTCGCCGCGGATCCGCGGCTGCGGCCGTGCCCGGGCAGGTCGACCAGGTGCAGGTCGAAGTCGTCCTCCAGTCGCGCCAGCAGCGGCGCGAAGATGCCCGCGTGCATGGCCCAGCCGTGGACCAGCAGCAGCGGCGGTGCGCCGGTGCGGCCGCGGCGTTCGACGATCAGTCCCATCTCAACCCTCCGCCAGCAGCCGGTGCGCCGGCTGGATCGGCTTCGGTGCGCCGGCGCAGGCCAGGCACAGCGCATCCAGCAGCATGTCGATGTCCTCTTCCCCGTGCGCGGCCGAGAGCGCGACGCGCAGGCGCGCCTGGCCCTGCGGCACGGTCGGCGGCCGGATCGCGGCGACCCAGATCCCGGCTTCCTCCAGCACCCGCGAGGCGGCGAGCGCGGCGGCGTTGTCGCCGAGCAGGATCGGCTGGATCGGCGTGAACGACTCCGCGAGCGGCAGCCCGAGCTGCCCCGCGCCGCGGCGGAAGCGCGCGATCAGCGCCTGCAGCTTGGCCCGGCGCCACTGCTCGCGGCGGGCGACGGCGACCGAGGCCAGCATGGCCGCGGCCAGGGCCGGCGACGGTGCGGTGGTGTAGACGTGGGCACGCGCGTGCTGGGCGATGTGCTCGATGAGCGCGGCGTCGCCGACCACCGCCGCGCCCTGCCCGCCCAGCGCCTTGCCGAAGGTGACCAGCTGCAGCGCGTCGCCGCGCCCGAGCCCGGCCGCCGCGGCGCTGCCCGCGCCTTCGCGGCCGAGCACGCCGACGCCGTGCGCGTCGTCGACGTAGAGCAGGGCCGACTCCGCGCGCGCCAGCAGCGCCAGCTCGCGCAGCGGCGCGATGTCGCCGTCCATGCTGAACACGCCGTCGGTGGCGATCAGCGCCGGTGCGTCCGGGCTCGCGCGCAGCTGTCGCCCGGCGCCCTCGGCGTCGGCATGCGGATAGCGGCGCAGCGCGCAGCCGGCCAGGCGCGCACCGTCGATCAGGCTGGCGTGGTTGAGCCGGTCCTGCACGCACAGCGCCTCGCCGTCCTTCGCGGTGGCGCCGAGCAGGGCCTGCAGCACGCCGAGGTTGGCCTGGTAGCCGCTGCCGAACAGCAGCGCGCGCTGCGCGCCGAGCCAGTCGGCCAGCGCCTCCTCGAGGCGCGCATGGATGGCGTGGTGGCCGCAGACCACCGCCGAGGCGGCGGCGCCGACGCCGTGCAGCGGCGCCGCCGCGACCAGAGCGTCGCGCACCTCGGGATGCTCGGCGAGGCCGAGGTAGTCGTTGCTGCAGAAGTTCAGCAGCCGGCGCCCGTCGACCACCGCGCGCGTGCCCTCGCGGCGGTCGACCCGGCGCTGCACGCGGACGGCACCGGCGTCGGCGCGCGCCGCGGCGAGTGCGGCGATGCGGTCGCGCAGTCGCGGGCGCGCCATCGCGGCCTCAGGCCGCGCAGCCGTGGCGGGCGCTGTCGACGATGTCGGCGTGCACGGTGCCGGCCTCCTCGACCACCTGCATCGGGCGGATGCCGAGCCGGCGGAACAGCCGCATGTCGTGCTCGGCCTCCGGGTTCGCCGTGGTCAGCAGCTTCTCGCCGTAGAAGATCGAGTTGGCGCCGGCGGCGAAGCACAGCGCCTGCAGCTCGTCGGACATGGTCTCGCGGCCGGCCGACAGGCGCACCATCGAGCGCGGCATCATGATCCGCGCGGCGGCGATGGTGCGTACGAACTCGAAGGGATCGAGCTCGGTGGTGCCGGCCAGCGGCGTGCCTTCGACCTGCACCAGGCGGTTGATCGGCACCGAGTCCGGATGCGCCGGCAGGTTGGCCAGGGCCTGCAGCAGGCCGGCGCGCTGCGCGCGCGACTCGCCCATCCCGACGATGCCGCCGCAGCAGGTCTTCATGCCGGCGTCGCGCACGTGCTCCAGCGTGTCGAGGCGGTCCTGGAACTCGCGGGTGTGGATGATCTCGCCGTAGAAGTCCGGCGCGGTGTCGATGTTGTGGTTGTAGTAGTCCAGGCCGGCCGACTTCAGCGCCTGCGCCTGTTCGCCGGAGAGCATGCCGAGGGTGGCGCAGGTCTCCAGGCCGAGCGCCTTCACCTCGCGGATCATCGCCGCGACCTTGGGGATGTCGCGGTCCTTGGGGCTGCGCCAGGCCGCGCCCATGCAGAAGCGCGAGGCGCCGGCGGCCTTGGCCGCGCGCGCCTTGTCCAGCACCGCGTCGAGGCTCATGAGCTTCTGCGCCTCGACCCCGGTGTGGTAGCGCTGCGCCTGCGGGCAGTAGGCGCAGTCCTCGGGGCAGCCGCCGGTCTTGACCGAGAGCAGGGTCGAGACCTGCACCTCGGCCGGATCGAAGTGCTCGCGATGCACGCTGCCGGCGCGGTGCAGCAGCTCGGTGAACGGCAGGTCCATCAGCGCTTCGATCTCGGCGCGGGTCCAGTCGTGGCGCAGCGGGGTGGCTTCGTGGCGGTGCGCGGCCATGGCGGGCCCTCGGCAGCTATAAAGAGGCGGAAGTCTGGAAACGGATGCCATGACTGTCAACGAAAACGGACCTTCCGCGGTTGACGGCTGGACGCAGCGGCTCGGCCGCCTGCTGCTGCCGCCGCGCTGCCTGGCCTGCGGCGAGCCCGCGCCCGGGCCCGACCTCTGCGCCGCATGCGCGGCGGAGCTCCCGCGCAACCACGGCGCCTGCCGCGGGTGCGCCCTGCCGCTGCCGACGGACGAGCCGGCGGCGAGCTGCGGCCGCTGTCTACGCCGGCCGCCGCCCTTCGCCGCGACGCTGGCGCCGTTCCTGTACGCGGCGCCGCTCGACCGCCTGCTGCCCCGCCTGAAGTTCCACGGCGACCTCGCTGCCGGGCGCGTGCTCGCCGACCTGCTGGCCGCGGCCGCCGGCGCGGCGCTCGAGACCGGCCTGCCGCGACCCGAGGCGCTGGTCCCGGTGCCGCTGCACCGCGCGCGCCTGCGCCAGCGCGGCTACGACCAGGCGCTGGAGATCGCCGTGCCCGTCGCCCGCGCGCTGCGGATCCCGCTGCGCACCGATCTCCTGCTGCGCCGGCAGGCGACCGCGGCGCAGTCCGAACTCGCCGCCGCCGCCCGCGCCCGCAACGTGCGCCAGGCGTTCGCCGTGCCCGCGTCGATCGGTGCCCCGCCCACGCACGTCGCCCTGATCGACGACGTCATGACCACCGGCGCCACCCTCGCCGCCTGCGCCCGCGCCCTGCGCCGCGCCGGCGTCGTGCGGGTCGACGCCTGGGTGGTGGCGCGGGTGGGGCAGGCGTGGTGAAGCGGGGATCGGCGCCTGCAGACGGTCGCGACGATTTCGGAACCCGTAGGAGCGGCTTCAGCCGCGACCGCCACAGAGCGCGCATCGGCGCTGCGTCGGGGCGTCGGGGCTGAAGCCCCTCCCACAGGACGCCCAGCCCACCATTCCCGATTCCCGATTCCCGATTCCCGCAGCTGCTGGCCGCTCCGACCGCCCGGTCGCGGCTGAAGCCGCTCCTACAGGAGGTCCGGTGGTCTAGACGCGGCGCAGGGTCTGCGGCTGCGGGCGCCAGTAGACCGGCGGCTCCAGCGGTTCCCCGGCCTCGATCAGGAGGCTGCGGATCAGCTCGATCTCGGTCATGCCCGGCGCACGCACCTGGCGCATCCAGGCGCGGAAGCGGGCGGCATCGCCGGCCGGCGTCGGCGTCAGCCCGGCGCTGCGCAGGCTCTGCCAGGTCAGGGTGCGGCGCTGCGCGCGGAGCGCGTCGACCTCCTCCTCGCTCGCCGCCAGGCGCTGCTGCATGGCCAGGCCGATCCCGCGCACCAGCACGGTGTCGCCGCGCTCGGCGAGCTCGCGCCCGACGCGCTCGCAGGCGGCGCGCGGCGCGCCGGTGGCTCCGCCGAGGTCCGGCGCGCAGCGCGCCACGACCGCCTGGTACATCGGCGTCGCATCGTCGCTCCACAGGCCCATGGCCAGGGTCGCGGCGAGCACGTCGACCTCGACGCCGCCATCCGGCGCCATCCGCGCCAGCGCCCGCGACGGCGGATGGCGCTCGAAGGCCTCCAGATAGACGCGCAGGCGCTCGTAGTGGTGCGCGTCGAAGCGCGTCGACGCGGCGACATCCAGCGTCTCGCCCGGCAGCACCACGTCGACCGCCAGCAGGCGCGCGGCCAGGTTGTCCGGCTCGAGTTCGAGCAGGCGCGCGATCGCCGCGCGCCGCAGCGAGGGATAGGCCAGGGTCAGCGCGTCGGTCGCCAGCATCCACTGCACCAGCGCGTCGTCCTGGCCGCGGCGCTGGACCGCCTCCAGCAGCACGCCGCGCTCGTCGGGGCGGAACCCGCTGAGCCCGTCCAGCGGCGATCCGGCGCCGTCGAGCGCGCGCGCGCGGCTGGCGATCCAGGCGCCGATGCGTGCCGACAGCAGCTGGTCGCGCACCTCTCCGGTGGCGAGCAGGCGCGCCTCGAGCCTGGCGAGGTAGCGGTCGACCGCACCGTTGAAGCGGGCGAGGTCGCGGCTGCGGCCGGCCTCGGCGCCGCGCGCGCGCAGCAGGCAGGCCTCGCGCGCGCGGCCATCCATCGCCTCGCAGCGCTCCGGCGGCGGCAGCCGCGGCGTCGGCGGCAGCGCCTGGGCGGAGCCGCCCAGCAGTGCCAGGACGAGAACGAGCAGAGATGCGGAGCGCATGCGCGAGCGGTCGGAAACAGGGCGGGAGCACCGTCTAGCAGGCGGGCGACGGTGGACCGCTGTCAAGCGCCACCCGCCGTCGCCGCCTGCACGAGCCAGCGCCAGGCCGGCAGCGTGGCGAGCGCCAGGAGCAGCCCGTAGCCGACCAGCGCCGCGGCCAGGCGCGGGGCCAGGCCATGCGCGATGGCCAGCGCGCCGGCGGTGATCATCGGCGGCATCGCGGCTTCGAGCACGGTCGCCTGCAGCACCACGCCATCGAGTCCCAGCGGCACCGACAGCGCCAGGGCCAGCAGCGGCAGCAGTGCGAGCTTGAGCACGAGCCCCGCCGCCAGCGGGCCGATCTCCCGACGCGGCATGCGCAGCTGGATCGACAGCCCGATCGCCAGCATCACCAGCGGCAGCATGGCGTCGGCCAGCCGCTCGAGGCCGCCGGCGAGCCAGTGCCAGGGCTCCACCGGCATCACCGTGAGCCCGAGCACCAGCGCCCAGAGCGGCGGGAAGGCGAGGATCCGGCGCAGCATCTCGCCGGCGGCGGGCGGACGATCGCCGCCGTAGCGGGCCAGCACCCACAGGCCGAAGGTCGCCAGCAGGATGCCATTGCCGAACTGGTCGTAGACCACCGCGTACGGCAGCGCCGCGTCGCCCAGCAGCGCACGCGTCAGCGGATAGCCGAGGAAGCTGGTGTTGCCCAATCCGAGGCACAGCAGCAGCGCGCCGCGCTCGCCCAGCCCCAGGCGCAGCGGCCGCGCCAGCAGCGCCACCGCGACCACCACCGCGACCAGCAGCAGGTAGGGCATCGCGATCACCCCGATGAGGCCGAGGTCGAACTCCAGCCGCGGCACGTACAGCAGCACCGCCGCCGGCAGGCAGACGTAGAGCACCACCAGGTTGATCACCTCCGGCGCGTTCGCCGGGAAGGCGCGCAGCCTGGCGAAGGCCATGCCCAGCAGCAGCATCGCCAGCACCAGGGCGTAGGCATCGAAGGCCATGGAGGGTTCCGGAAGCGAAACGACAGTGGGGCGGGCGCACCACCCCGTGCGGGATTCTCCCGCAGCGCGTGGCACCCTCGCGAGCTTACGGAACGCTATGGTCGCGGTGGGCCCATCAACCATCCGGTGATCGCCAGCCGCGGTTGCGCGGCCCATGGCGCCACCAGGCTCACCAGGTGCTCGGCCGGCACCTTGAACAGGCTGAGGCTGTTCCACAGCGGCAGGAACGTCGCCTCGACCTCGCCCCGGGCGTCCAGGAACTGCAGCAGACCGCCCCAGTCCGCCCGCCACTGCCGACTGAGGTTGATCACATAGGCATAGCGACGATCGTCGCCGCGATTCTCGTCGCTGTGCGGCAGCAGGAACTGTCCCGGGCGGTAGCGCGTGGCCTGGGCATCGGCGCGCACGATGCCGTCGTCGCCAGTGATGTAGCGGGCGAAGGCGAGGAACTGCGGCGAGTTCAGGAACTCCAGTACCACGTGCAGCACGAGCGAGCGGTCCCAACCCTCGCGCGCAGCCCGCACCAGCATGTAGCTGTCGTAGACGAACTGAAAGCTCGTGCCGGCCTGTGCATGGGCGGCGGCGAGCAGCCCGCGGTACTCGGGAGAATCCGCTGCGAGCACCTCGGGCGCATGATGGCGTGGCGTCCCTCCCGCGCGCTCGGCGACCCGCCACGGCACCTCATCCTCGAGGCAGCGCGCGAGTCGTTCGGCCGCATCCGGCTGCAGGACCTCGCGCACCTGTGCGCGGCGATGCCGCGCGAGTTGCCCGCGCAGTGCGTCGGCGTCGATGGCGTTGCTGAACATCGCGACTCTCCCCAGTGCGCCTGCGGACCTGTCAGTACCCCGCCGCCTGGCCGTCCTTGCGGCTCTCCGAGGCGCCGTAGTACACGCCGCTGTCGGGGTCGCGGCGGATCGCCTGGTAGCCGCCGTAGGGGCCGAGGGCGAACTCGACGCGGTGGCCGAGGTTCATCAGCCCGCGCACCGCCTCGTAGTCGAAGCCGGTCTCGAGCTGCACCACGCCGCCGTCGGTCATCGGCGCGTTCTGCCCGGTGGGCTCGGTCGAACCATCGTGGTGGATGCGCGGCGCGTCGCCGGCCTCCTGCAGGTTCATGCCGAAGTCGACCAGGTTCATCACGATCTGCGCATGACCCTGCGGCTGCATCGCGCCGCCCATGACGCCGAAGCTCACCAGCGGCTCGCCGTCGCGGGTGAGGAAGCCGGGGATGATGGTGTGGAACGGCCGCTTGCCGGGCGCATAGCTGTTGGGGTGGCCCTCCTTGAGGACGAACATCTCGCCGCGGTCCTGGAAGATGAAGCCCAGGCCCGGCGCGGCCATGCCGCTGCCCATGCCGCGGTAGTTGGACTGGATCAGCGAGACCATCATCCCGTCGGCGTCGGCCACGGTGAGATAGATGGTGTCGCCCTCGTCGAGCTCCGGCGGCGTCCCCGGCTGCACCGTGCCGAGCACCGCGTCGCGCGAGATCAGCGCGCGACGCTCGGCCGCGTAGTCCTTGGAGATCAGCCAGTCGACCGGCGCCGGCGCGAAGGCCGGATCGGCGTACCAGCGCGCGCGGTCGGCGAAGGCGAGCTTCTTGGCCTCGGTGAAGAGATGCAGGTGCTCGGTGCTGCCGAACGCGATCTCCGAGAAGTCGTAGCCTTCCAGGATGTTGAGGATCTGCAGCGCGGCGATGCCCTGGCCGCCGGGCGGCAGCTCCCACACGTCGTAGCCGCGGTAGTTCGTGCTCACCGGCTCGACCCAGTCGCCGTGGTGCGCGGCCAGGTCGGCGTAGCGCAGGAAGCCGTCGTTGGCGCGGAAGTAGGCGTCGATCGTGCGCGCGATCTCGCCCTTGTAGAAGGCGTCGCGACCGCCGCGGGCGATCGTCTCCAGGGTGTCGGCGAGGTTGGGGTTCTTCCAGATCTCGCCGGTGCGCGGCGCGCGACCGTCGATCGTGAACTGCTCGACGAAGCCGGGATACGGCGACAGCCGCGGCACCGACCGCCCCCAGTAGTAGGCGACGGTCTCGGCGACCGGGTGGCCCTCGCGGGCGTAGCGGATCGCCGGCGCCAGGTTCTCGCGCATCGGGCGCCGGCCGAAGCGTCCATGCAGGGCGAACCAGGCGTCGACGGCGCCCGGCACGCTCACCGGCAGCGGGCCGAACGGCGGGATGTCGGTGAGCCCGCGGCGCTCGAACTCGGCCAGGGTCAGCGCCTGCGGCGAGCGGCCCGAGCCGTCGTAGCCGTGCAGGCGCTTCGACTTCGGATCCCAGACGATCGCGAACAGGTCGCCGCCGATGCCGTTGCCGGTCGGCTCCATGAGGCCGAGCGCGGCGTTGGCCGCGATCGCCGCGTCGACCGCGCTGCCGCCGGCCTGCATCGTGTCGAGCGCGATCTGGGTGGCCAGCGGATGCGAGGTCGCGGCCATCGCGTGCGGGGCGATCACCTCCGAGCGCGTGGCGAAGCTCCGCCCGGTGATGCGGTCGGCGGCGGCCGCCAGCAGCGGCAGCGCGGCCAGCAGGAAGAGGGCGCCGGGAGCGGCGCGGCGGAGCGGGAACGGCTGGGTCATGGCGGGATCCGGAACGCGGGACCGTCCGAGGATAGCCGCGTGCGCGGCGAGGGCTAGGGTCGGCCCCAGCTGTCGCGCAACGCGGCATCGGCCTAGCGTCGGGATCCACCGTCACGACCCGCCCGCGAGGCCGTCATGCACGTCCAGTCCAGCTCATCGTCCCTGCCCCGCCTCGACGACGTCGCCGGCGCCGCCGCGCGCAGCGCGCTTCTCGGCACGGCGGACACCGTCCCGCCCGCGCCGCTGCAGGCGGCCGGACGCTACGCGCCCGAGGCGAGCTACCACCCGCAGGTGCAGGCGCTGCAGGGCGGCTTCGACGTCGCCGCCGCCGGCACCGCGGCGAACCAGGGCCCGTCCTTCGACGCCCGCGTGCGTGGGCAGGACGCGCAGGCGGTCGACCTCGAGCTCGCGCAGATGGCGCAGGACGTCTACGAACTGGGCAGCAGCGGCATCGCCGGCTGGAACCGGCTCGACGACGGCGAGCTGATGGCCGCGGGCATCGATCCGGCCGCGCTGGAGGACAGCAGCACCGGCTTCCGAGCCGCGATCTACACCAACGGCGACGGCGACCACGTGCTGGCCTTCGCCGGCACCGACGCCACCAGCCTGCGCGACTGGGCCGCCAACCTCGGCCAGGGCCTGGGCATGGACACCTCGCAGTACAACCAGGCCGTGGCGCTGGCCAAGGACGCCAAGCTCGCGTTCGGCGACGATCTCGTGATCACCGGCCATTCGCTCGGCGGCGGCCTCGCCTCCAGCGCGGCGATCGCCACCGACAGCGCCGCGGTCACCTTCAACGCCGCCGGCCTCACCGACTCGACCCTGCGCCGCATCGGGGTCGATCCCGCCGCCGCCAAGCAGCAGGCCGAGGACGGCGGCATCCGCCGCTACGCCGTCGCCGACGACATCCTCACCGACAAGCAGGAGCACGACATCCCCACCCGCTGGGTGATGGCCGACGCGGTCGGGCACAAGATCGAGCTGGACAATCCCGACCCCATGTCCTGGTGGGAGCACGCCATTCCCGGCAAGGGGCTGGTGCACAGCATCAATTCGCACCTGATGGGTGCGGTGCTGGATGCGCTCGGCGGCCAGGAGCCCTGGAACTGACGCCGGCGATGCGTTCTGATCTCCCCACCCGGCCGCGGTGACGCGGCCGCCCGGCGCTGGTCTTCCGCTTGATCACGACCCATCCGGTTTCCGTCGGCACCCGCCGCGCCCCGCGGATGGGCTGGCTTATCCTGCTCGCCTGCCTGGCCTGCAGCCGACAAGGAGCCGCGATGCCCGACGTGCGCGACATCTTTCCCGATCCCGCGGTGACCGCGCTCGCCACCGCCGTCCGCGACGGCGACGCGGCCCAGGTGCGCGAGCTGGCACGCGACGCACCGCTGGACGCGCAGGGCGACAAGGCGGTGACCCTGCCGCAGTGGGCGATCCTGAACCAGCAGCCGGAGAGCCTGCAGGCGCTGCTGGATGCCGGCGCGGATCCGGCGCTGCCGGGCATCGACGGCAACACCGCGCTGCACACCGCGGCCATGGCCGACGATCCGCGTTACCTGGAGATCCTGCTCGGCGCCGGTGCCGATCCCGACGCGCCGCACGGGCGCACCGGCGCCACCCCGCTGGCGGCGGCGGTCATGGGCGAGCGCCGGGCGCAGCTGCGGATGCTGCTCGCCGCCGGCGCCGATCCGGACCGCGCCGATCGCATGGGCAACACGCCGCTGCACATCGCCGGCAAGATCAACGCACCCGACCTCGCCCTGGAACTGCTTCAGGCCGGCGCCAGCGCGGATGCGCGCAACGGCCAGGGCGTGACCTTCCAGCGCTACCTCGCGATGACGCCCGCCGCCGTGCAGTCGGAGACGGTGCGTGCGCAGCGGCAGGCGCTCGAGGCCTGGCTGCGCGACCACGACGTGCCCATCGAGGACGCGCGCTGAGGGGGGCGCTTCCGCGACCGGGAACCAGATGCAGGATGCCCGGCGGCGGCATCGGCGGCACACTATGCGGCTCCGCAGCAATGCGGACCCCTTCGCCAGCCGCTGAAATCCACGCCATGCCCGCGATCAAGCAGGACGACTTCATCCAGAGCGTCGCCGACGCCCTGCAGTACATCAGCTACTACCACCCGGTCGACTACATCCGGAACCTCGCCGCCGCCTGGGAGCGCGAGGAGAGCCAGGCGGCGAAGGACGCCATGGCGCAGATCCTGATCAACTCGCGCCTGTGCGCCGAAGGCCACCGCCCGATCTGCCAGGACACGGGCATCGTCACCGTGTTCCTGAAGATCGGGATGAACGTGACCTGGGACGCGACGATGGGCGTCGAGGACATGGTCAACGAGGGCGTGCGCCGCGCCTACGCCCATCCCGACAACCGCCTCCGCGCCTCGGTACTGGCCGATCCCGCGGGCAGGCGCCAGAACACGAAGGACAACACGCCGGCGGTGGTGAACATGACCGTCGTGCCGGGCGACACCGTCGACGTCATCGTCGCCGCCAAGGGCGGCGGTTCGGAGGCGAAGTCGAAGTTCGCGATGCTCAACCCGTCCGACTCCATCGTCGACTGGGTGCTGAGGACGGTACCGACGATGGGCGCCGGCTGGTGCCCGCCGGGCATGCTCGGCATCGGCATCGGCGGCACCGCGGAGAAGGCGATGCTGCTGGCCAAGGAGGCGCTGATGGAGCCCATCGACATCGCCGACCTCAAGGCGCGCGGCGCCTCGACCCGCGCCGAGGAACTGCGCCTGGAGCTCTACGAGAAGGTCAATGCGCTGGGCATCGGCGCGCAGGGTCTGGGCGGGCTGACCACCGTGCTCGACATCAAGGTCAAGGACTACCCGACCCACGCCGCGAACCTGCCGGTGGCGCTGATCCCGAACTGTGCGGCGACCCGCCATGCGCACTTCGTGCTCGACGGTTCCGGGCCCGTGGCGCTGGAGCCGCCGTCGCTCGCCGACTGGCCGGAGCTGACCTACGACGCCTCGAAGGGCCGCCGGGTCGACCTCGACACCATCACGCCGGAGGAGGTCGCGACCTTCAGGCCCGGCGAGGTGATCCTGCTCAACGGCAAGCTGCTCACCGGCCGCGACGCCGCGCACAAGCGCATCGTCGACATGCTCGACCGCGGCGAGCCGCTGCCGGTCGACTTCCGCGGCCGCTTCATCTACTACGTCGGCCCGGTCGATCCGGTGCGCGAGGAGGTCGTCGGTCCCGCCGGCCCGACCACCGCCACGCGCATGGACAAGTTCACCGGACGGGTACTCGCCGAGACCGGCCTGCTCGGCATGGTCGGCAAGGCCGAGCGCGGCCCACTGGCCATCGAGGCGATCCGCGCGCACAGGTCGGTCTACCTGATGGCCGTCGGCGGCGCCGCCTACCTGGTGTCGAAGGCGATCAAGGCCTCGCGCGTGGTCGCCTTCGAGGACCTCGGGATGGAGGCGATCTACGAGTTCACCGTGCAGGACATGCCGGTGACGGTGGCGGTCGACTCGAACGGCAGCTCGGTGCACGAGACCGGCCCGCGCGAGTGGAAGTCGCGCATCGCCGGCATCCCGGTGGTGGTCGAGCCGGCCTGACCGTCGCGCGGCGGCGCCGCTCCGGCATCGACGTGCTTCCGGCCGCGGCAGGTCGACGCAGCGGCCGCGCCGTGCGACCCATGGTGCGCCGCACAATGCCATCCGGTCCTGCCGGCCGCACCGTCCGGCCGGCATCTCGCCCGTGCCCCTGCGGCAGGATCGCGGCGCCGCCGACGCAGCAACCATGCGGCTGCGCACGGTCGTGGCGTGTGCCGCGGCGGTTTCATGCGATGTCCACGAAGCCCAACTCGAGCTGAGAAGGAGTTCTCGGTTTCGGCCTCTTCGCGTTGCACTGCGACATGGGCAGGGGAAGTATCGGGTGCGAGGGCCTCCCCCCGGGCCCGACGAGGTCAGCGGTCGCGCGTCGACCGCCTCGCTCACTCGTGAAGCCTTGCGTTCCCGCCAGCTCCGAAGCTGTTGGCATGCCGTCGTCCGCGACGGTTCCGGCGCGCCAGCCTTGCGATCCACGGTTGCGCGGTGCTGCACGGCCGCGCGACCCGCAGCATCCGCGCCCAGCGCCGGTCCGCCCCGACGGCCGCTGCCGACCACGAACGACTGCCGGGATCCGCCATGCATCCGCCCTCGCCAGGTAGCGCCCATGCCCCGTCCCGACCGCCTGCGGCCGCGATGCTGTTCCCTGCGGCGAGCGCTGCGGAGCGCGCGGCGCCACGGCCGGCGCTCGATCCCGCCCTGGACAACCCGGACCAGCGCGCCGCCCTGCTGCGGCCGTTCGATGCGCTGGCCGCGCGCATCAAGGCGGAGGCCGAGGGCCGCCGGGTCGTCTACATCCCGAACCCCGGCAATTTCGGCGACGGCCTGATCCGCTTCGCGACCAAACGCTTCCTCGCCGATCACGGCATCCGCCACATCGAGGTCAACGTCGGCTTCCGCGGCGGGCGCTACACGCTCACGCCGCTGCTGCTGCAGCGCGGTCGCCATCTGTTCCTGTACGGGGGCGGCGGCGCGTGGAGCGACGCATACGGCTTCGGCCACGCCATCTGCCGCTACATCTCGCGCTTCACCGACAGCCTCATCGTGCTGCCGTCGACCTACGGCTTCGTCCCGCACCGCGGCATCCGCGGCACGCTCTACCGCCGCGACGAGTTCCAGAGCCGCGAGCGCCGCCCGGACGCCCCGTTCTGCCACGACATGGCCCTGTACCTCTATGCGATCGGCGAGCGCTACGGCTTCGCGCCGCGCGCGGACGAGCGCGTGGGCTACCTGTTCCGGCGCGATCGCGAATCCGCCGGCCAGGACCTCCCGCCCCAGAACATCGACGTCTCCGAGGCCGGCAACCACATGTCCAACGGCTGCGACTTCCTGCGCACGGTCGCCGGCTACGGCCGCATCCACACCGACCGCCTGCACGTGTCGATCGCCGGCGCGATCCTCGGCGGCAAGGTCCGGCTCTACCGCGGCAACTACTTCAAGATCGAGGCGATCTACCGGTCGAGCATGACCGGCATCCCGAACATCAGCCTCGTCGACTGAGCCTGCGCATCGCCTGGGCCCAGGCCGTGGCCTCCATGCCCGGAGGCCGGCCCGCCGCCATCCACAGCAGGATCGAGATCAGCCCGTAGGCGGCGACGCCCGCGGCGCCGGCGAGCGCGGTGCGCAGCACCAGCGCCGTCATGTCCTCGCCGACCGGGGGCGCCAGCAGCACCAGGACCCCGGCCATGGCCGCGAGGGCCAGCATGCTGCGGGCGAGCGCCCGGATCTGGCGCACGACGCCCAGCCCGGTCAGCCGGCGCACCAGCAGCATCGCCACCACCGCGGCGATCACGATCGACGCGTTGCGCGCGGCGACGGCGCCCTCGGCGCCGTACTGCATCAGGCCCCACAGCAGCAGCGGCAGCTTGACCACCAGCTCCGCGAACATGCGCAGGGTCACCAGGCGGGTGCGGTCCATCGCCATCGCCAGCGGCGCCATCGGCATCACCGGCAGGCTGGCGAGCGTGCCGATCGCCAGCCACTGCAGGAGCGGCGCCGCCGCCAGCCATTCCCGGCCCAGCGCCAGGCGGATCAGCGGCTCGGCCAGCAGGCCCATCGCCAGCAGGATCGGAGCTGCGACCGCGAACACCGCGGCCGAGGCCTTGCGGTAGGCGCCGGCGAGGCCGGCGGTCGACTCGACCTGGCTGAAGGCCGCCATCAGCGGGCGGGTCATCGGCAGCACGATCGCCTGCTGCGGAATGCCGGTGAGGTTGGACGCCATCGAATAGCGGCCGACCGTGTCGGTGTCGACGAAGCGCGGCAGCAGCAGACGGTCGGACTGCCAGTTCACCGCCGAGATCAGCTGCGCCAGGCTGTTCCAGCCGAGCATGTCGGCGAACTGCGGCCACTGCGACAGCCCGAGCCGCGGCCGGTACGGCGCCATCCGGTAGGACAGCAGGTTCATGGTCAGCGGCGTGGCCAGGGTGGCCGCGACGATGGCCCAGTGGCTGCGGGTGGCGAAGGCCACGATCACCGCGACGACGAAGGCGGTGCCCTTGCCCGCAAGTTCCAGGACGAAGTCGCGGCGGAAATCCATGTCCCTCATGAACACCGCCATCCGCGGGCTCAGGGTGCCGCGCAGCACCGGCGCGATCGCCAGCACGCACAGCAGCAGCGGCAGGCGCGGCTCGTCGTAGAACTCCGCCAGCGGCCAGGCGATCCCGGCCAGCACCACGGCCAGGGCCAGCCCGCGCAGGACCGCCAGGGTGAACGCGGTGTCGTAGGTGGCGTCGACCGGTTCGCGCACGCGCAGGATCGCCTGCACCACCGGCACCTCGAGGATGGCCTCGACGATCAGGACCGGCGTCATCGCCATCGCGACGAGGCCGAAATCCTCCGGGCTCAGCACCCGCGCCAGGACCAGCAGCAGGAGGAAGTCGATGCCGCGCGCGAGCACCTTGCCCGAGGTCACCCACAGGCTGGCCCGGGCGGTGCGGCTGGCGCGGGATTCCGGCGCCGGGCTCAAGCGCCCGTGCCCTCCCCGCCGCGACCGCTGCGGCCCACGCCCCGGCGGCACGTCGCCTGCGTTCCGGCGTCCCGCATGCACTCGCTCGCCATGTCGCAACCACTCCGCGCTCGTGGGGGGCCGCCGCGCGGCGGGCGCGGCGGGCGGATGCGCCGCATTCTGGGGGCCGCGGATGACGCGGAGCAACATCGCCAGCGCTGCGATGCCACGAGACTGTCATTCGCGCCGCGTCTCATGGCGCGCGGCGACGAAGGACGCGTCGTGCCCGCGTGCGGCCGCCTGCCGGACGCCGCCCTCGACCGCCCTTCCTGCGCATCCATGGCTTCAGACATCACCACCACCCAGGCAGCACCCGGCAGGCAGCGGAGCGATCCCGTCGCGCAGGCCCTCGCGCCCGGCGCGATGTTCGCGCTGTACCAGCCGATCTTCGCGCTCGACGACGCGCGCGTGCTCGCGCACGAGGCGCTGATGCGGGTGGCCGGCTTCACCGACTCGCCGCTGCGCATCCTCGACGAGGCGCGCACCCGCGGCCGGCTCGGCGAGGTCGAACTGCTCGCCGCGCGCCGCGGCGCGACGCTGATGGACGCCGCCGAGCCCGGTCTGCTGTTCGTCAACCTCAGCAGCCGCGCGATCCTGCACGCCGACCTGCGTCCGCAGCAGGTCCTCGACAGTCTCGCCGCGGGCGGCCGCGACCTCGGCCGCTACGTCATCGAGCTCAGCGAGCGCGACATCGTCGAGGATCCCGCCGAACTCGCCGACGCGCTGGGCTACCTGCGCGCCGCCGGCATCCGCCTGGCGCTGGACGACTTCGGTGCCGGCCATTCCAACTTCCAGCTCTGGCACGAGCTGGCGCCGGAGTTCGTCAAGCTCGACCGCTTCCTCATCGACGGCATCGCACGCAGCGCCGGCAAGCTCACGATCGTCAAGGCGCTGGTCGAGGTCGCGGCCGCGCTCGGCGCGGAGCTGGTCGCCGAGGGCATCGAGGCCGCCGCCGACCTCGAGCTGGTCAAGGATCTCGGCATCGGCTACGCGCAGGGCTTCCTGCTCGGCCGCCCGCAGCGCAGCCCCTGCCGCACCCCGGCGGCGGAAGTGCTCGCGCTGGGTGCGGGCGGCGCCGCCCTGCATCCGCAGGCCTCGCGGGTGGCGCCGGGGCGGCGCATCGCCGCGGCGCACCTGCTGGTCGAGGCGCCGGCGCTGACGCCGGCCAACAGCAACGACGACGTCGAGCGCCTGTTCCAGCGGCATCCCGACCTGCATGCGCTGGCGGTGATCGATGCGCAGGCGCGGCCGCTGGGCCTGATCAACCGGCAGGTGTTCAACGAGCGCATGGCGCGCCCGTTCACCCGCGAGCTGCACGCGCACCGGTCCTGTAGCGGCTTCATGCACGAGCACCCGATCCTCGCCGAGCTGTCGGACGGCATCGCCGACATGGCCGACGTCCTGCGCGGCGAGGACCAGCGCTACCTCGCCGACGGCTTCGTCATCACCGACCAGGGCCGCTACCGCGGGCTGGGTACCGGCGAGTCGCTGGTGCGCCGTGTGACCGAGCTGCGCATCGAGGCCGCGCGCTACGCCAACCCGCTGACCTTCCTGCCCGGCAACATCCCGATCACCGAGCACATCGAGCGCCTGCTCGCCGCGGGGCGCCCGTTCGTGGCGGCCTACGGCGACCTCGACAACTTCAAGCCCTTCAACGACCAGTACGGCTACTTCCGCGGCGACCGCATGATCCGGCTGGCCGCCGAGATCCAGTGCCGGCACGTCGACGCGCGGCACGACTTCGTCGGCCACGTCGGCGGCGACGATTTCGTGATCCTGTTCCAGAGCGGCGACTGGCGCGAACGCTGCGAACGCATCGTCGCGGCGTTCAACGAGGCCGCCGTGCAGCTGTTCGATCCCGACGACGTCCGCCGCGGCGTGCTGCAGGGCGAGGATCGCAGCGGCCGTCCCGCGACCTTCCCGCTCACCACCCTGTGCATGGGCGTCGCCGAGATCGCCCCTGGCCGTTTCACCCGCGCCGAGGACGTCGCCTCCTTCGCCGCGGCGGCCAAGCGCCGGGCCAAGCACGAGGGCGTCGGCGTGCGCGTGCTGGAGGAGGCCGAGGCGCATGCGCTGGCGGCGGCGGACGCGGGCTGACCCGCACCGCACTCGCGCGGCCGCGAACCCAGGGAGCTGCCCGCGGCACCGCATCGCCCCTCCCGCGAGGACACGGCCGGCGCCGCGGCGTTACCCGTTTTGGGCGACCACGTAGGCGCGCAGCTCCGCCAGCTTGCCCTCCTCGAACCGCCACACGTCGCAGTAGGCGAAGCGCGCGTCCTTCCCGTCCGCGTCCGTCAGCGTGATCTCGCCCAGCGCGGCGAGCGCGTCGCCCTCGGCGATCATGCGATGCACCTCGAAGCGCGGCGGTTGCCGGTAGGCCTCCGCCATCCACGCCCGCACCTCGGCCTTGCCGCGCAAGGTCCTCTCGCCCAGGAAGTGCCACACCGTGTCCTCGGTGCAGTGGACCAGGAAGCCCTCGAAATCGCCCCTGGAGACCGCCGCGTTGGCCTGCTCCAGCGTCCGCTTGTGCGCCTCCGCCATCGTCGCTCTCCTCGTGCACGTGCCGTCCGCCGACGCTAGCGGGATCCGCATCGCGACGCCGTCATGCACCCGGGGCTCCGAGCACCTTGTAGGAGCGGCTTCAGCCGCGACCCCGCGCCGCGATCACGCCTCCGCATGCGCCCATGCACGAGGCGGGAGCGGCCTGCGCCGCCCTACGACCTACACCGGCACCGGGCTGCGCTCGGCGAACTGCCCGCGCCAGTAGGGGTAGTACGGATACGGTGGCTCCACCGCGCTGGCCGCATCCAGCCGCGCCACCTGCCCGGCATCCAGCGCCCAGCCGACCGCGCCGAGGTTGTCGCGCAGCTGCGCCTCGCTGCGTGCGCCGATCAGCACCGTGCTCACGGTCGGGCGCTGCAGCAGCCAGTTGATGGCGACCTGCGGCACCGTGCGCCCGGTCTCCGCGGCGACCGCATCGAGCGCATCGACGATGCGGAACAGGCGCTCGTCGTCGACCGCCGGCGCGAACGCGGCGGTCGCATGCAGCCGGCTCTGCGCCGGCAGCGGCTGCCCGCGGCGCAGCTTCCCGGTCAGCCGGCCCCAGCCGAGCGGGCTCCACACGACGGCGCCGACGCCCTGGTCCAGCCCGAGCGGCATCAGCTCCCATTCGTAGTCGCGCCCGGCCAGCGAGTAGTAGGCCTGGTTGGCGACGAACCGGGGCCAGCCGTGCGCATCGGCGACCGCCAGCGACTTCATCAGCTGCCAGCCGGCGTAGTTCGACGCGCCGAGGTAGCGGACCTTGCCGGCGCGCACCAGTGCGTCCAGCGTCGACAGGGTCTCCTCGACCGGCGTCATCGCATCGAAGGCGTGCAGCTGCAGCAGGTCGATGTAGTCGGTGCGCAGGCGCCTGAGCGACGCGTCCACCGCGCGCAGCAGGCGGATGCGCGAGGCGCCGGCATCGTTGGGCCCGTCGCCCAGGCGCAGGCCGGTCTTGGTCGAGATCAGCGCCCGGTCGCGGCGGCCTGCCAGCGCCGCGCCGAGGATCTCCTCCGACGCGCCGTCGGAGTAGACGTCGGCGGTGTCGAACAGGTTCGCCCCGGCCTCCAGGCACAGGTCGACCATGCGCCGCGCCTGGTCGGCGCCGGTGTCGCCCCAGGCCGAGAACAGCGGGCCCTTGCCACCGAAGGTGCCGGCACCGAAGCCGAGAACGGGAACAGCGAGGCCGGAACGGCCGAGGAAGCGGGTGTCCATGGGCAGCGCTCGTCGGTGGATGGGGAATCAGCGCGCCGGGGCGCAGGCGACGACGGACGCACCGCGCCGCTCGATGCCGACGCTGAGCAGCGCGATGCCGAGGCCGGCGACGGTCACCAGCGCGGCGATCCAGGGCGTGGCGGTCAGGCCGAGCGGGCCGGCGACCACCACGCCGCCCAGCCACGCGCCGGCCGCGTTGCCGAGGTTGAAGGCGGCGATGTTGAGGCTGGAAGCGAGGTTCTGGCCGCCGCCGCGGGCCTGGTTCAGCACCCGCAGCTGCAGCGGTGCGACGGTGGCGAAGGCGACCACGCCGAGCAGGCCGACGAAGACGATCATGCCGACCTGCGAATGCAGCACGAAGCCCATCGACGCCAGCACCACGGCAAGCGCGAGCAGCGAGCCGACCAGTGCCGGCGTGGGGCGGCGGTCGGCCAGGCGTCCGCCGAGCAGGTTGCCGGCGATCATCCCGGCGCCGAACACCAGCAGCACCGGCGACACCGCGGCCTGGGCGAAGCCGGCCACGTCCACCAGCAGCGGCTGGATGTAGGTGTAGACCGCGAACACGCCGGCGTAGCCGACCACCGTCATCGCCAGCGCGAGCTGCACCTGGGTGCGGCC
The DNA here is from genome assembly GCF_018122625.2 of Coralloluteibacterium stylophorae. Lineage (GTDB taxonomy): Bacteria > Pseudomonadota > Gammaproteobacteria > Xanthomonadales > Xanthomonadaceae > Coralloluteibacterium > Coralloluteibacterium stylophorae. The sequence continues at coordinate 380,116 of NZ_JAGQFT020000004.1, forward strand.
GAGCACCGCGATCTCCTCGCGCCAGCGCACCGGCGTGCCGGCGCCGGCCGTGGCCGGCACCCGGTGCGCGACGACCGCCAGCGCGACCACGCCGATCGCGGTCACCGCCCAGAACGTCGCGCGCCAGCCGAAGTGCAGGCCCAGCCACGCGCCGGCCGGCACGCCCAGCAGGGTGGCCACCGTCAGCCCGGCGAACATGATCGAGATCGCCGAGGCCTTGCGTTCGGCCGGCACCAGCGAGGTCGCCACCACCGCACCGACGCCGAAGAAGGTGCCGTGCGCCAGCGAGGTCAGCACGCGCGCGGCCATCAGCGTCAGGTAGTCGGGCGCCAGCGCACAGGCCAGGTTGCCGAGGGTGAAGATGCCCATCAGCGCCACCAGCACCGCCTTGCGCGGCAGGCGCGCGGTGGCGAGCGTGAGCAGCGGCGCGCCGACGCACACGCCCAGCGCATAGCCGCTGATCAGCATGCCGGCGGCGGGGATGGAGACGCCGAGGTCGCCGGCGACCTGCTGCAGCAGGCCCATCAGGACGAATTCGGTGGTCCCGATGCCGAAGGCGCCGATGGTCAGGGCATAGAGCGCCGGGGGCATCCGGAAGGCGGACGGGGCAGCGGGCATGGGATCGCCTTGCGGGAAGGAAGGCGCGATCGTGCGCCTGCCGCTTCCCCACAGAAACCGCTGCTATCGTGAATCACCTTCAACGGTTCGCAGACAATGGCCATGGACCGCATCGGCGACATCGCCCTGTTCCTGCGGGTGCTGGACGCCGGCTCGATCAGCGCCGCCGCGCGCCGCCTCGACCTGTCGCCCGCCGTGGCCAGCCAGCGCCTCAAGCGGCTGGAGCGCGACCTCGGCGTGCGCCTGCTGCACCGGACCACGCGCCGCCTGCATCCCACGCCCGAGGGCCAGGCCCTGGCCGCACGCGGCCGCGTCCTGGTGCAGGAGCTCGAAGCTCTCGGCGAGGACCTGCGCGAGGGCGCCGCGCACGTCACCGGCACCCTTCGGGTGACGCTGTCGGCCTCGTTCGGCCAGCTCTACGTCGCCCCCCTGCTGCCGGAGTTCCAGCGCCTGCATCCGAAGCTCCGGATCAGCGCGCACCTCAGCGACGACCTGGTCGACCTGGTCCGCGACGGCTTCGATCTCGCCATCCGCATCGGCGCGCTGGAGGACTCGGGCCTGGTCGCGCGGCGGCTGGCGGCGAACCGGCGCGTACTCTGCGCCGCGCCTGCCTACCTGCGCGAGCGCGGCGTGCCGCACACGCCCGACGACCTCGCCGGCCACGACGGCGTGCTGCTGATGGGCCGCGACGGCCGCCAGGACGTATGGACGCTGGTCGGCCCCGACGGCGCCACCGCACGCGTGCGCATGGCCAGCCGCTTCGAGAGCAACCTTGGCGAGGTGATGCGCGAGGCCGCATTGGCCGGCCAGGGCATCGCCCTGCATTCGCTGTGGCACGTGGCCGACGACCTGCGCAGCGGGCGGCTGGTCGTGGTGCTCCCCGACTGGCGCCCGCCCACCACCCAGATCAGCGCCGTCACCCCCTCGCGCCTGCAACCGCCGCGCGTGCGCCGCTTCGTCGACTTCCTCGCCGACCGCTTCGGCACGCAGCCGCCGTGGGAGCGGCCGGGGCTGGCGGGGGATGCGGCGGATCAGTGACCAGCCCGCGGGCACGCCGGCCATACGTTGCACGTCGTTTACCGTCACCGGTAGAGAACGTCGTCGTCGCCCTCGTCCATCCGGCTCGAGTCCCGCTTTATGAGCGCGTGTCCGCCCGAGGAGAGAGGCCGGATCGAGTAGCTCGCTCCGGGCAGCGTGATCGTTCCAATCAGCACTCCGCGCCGCAACGTGAGCCTTACGTTCGGGACAGGGTCGTCTTCGGCGCCCACGCTGTAGCCGACCCAGTTCACGACACCTGCAGGCCACGCCTTCGACGCCGCGGCAGTTGCGGCCGCATCCTTGACTGCGACCAGGTCGAACTCGAACAGGTCGATCGCGATCGCCTCCGCATCCAGCCCCTTCTCGTCCACGTCGACGGCGCGCGCCCACTCGACGAAACCGTCCTTGCGCAGCTTCCTAAGCTGCTCCTCACCGTCACCCACCGCGGCGACGATGCCGGCCGCGTCCACGACGCGCTGCACCCGTTCCTGAGCGGCCGTCGCGCCGGCGAGAAGCAATGACGCGATGCACAGCATCCGTCCGATGCCCATGGCCCTCTCCTTCGAGCATTCCTTCGCCGCTGTCGGCGGAGGGCGTGGTCGGCCGCTCGCTCCACACATGATCCACCGGTCCCAAGCCGCGGCCGCGACCCGACAAGGCCCCGCCGCGACGCCCTGCAGGTCAGTCGGCGCGTGCTGTGGGTTCGATGAACACGAACTCCTCGGCCGTCTCCGACACGTCGTGGATCAGGCCGGCGCGCTCCGTGTCCATCATGATTCCATAGCCCGGATACGCCCAGCAGTCTTCGCTCGCCAGGTAATCTCTGTATCCAGAGAGGCGATCACCCGACCACGGTAGCGACCGTCGATCTGGATGATCGCCAGGCATCGTGGGAGTGGCGCCGCACGCAGGGCGGCCAACGATCCATCGACAGGGGAGACGACATGGACGTCCGGAAGGGACTGCGGATCATGGGCTGGCTGGCCGCCGGCTGCGTCGCATTGGTGCTGGGCCTGTACGTGGTGCTGCTGGTGGTCAACCGCTCGGACGAGCCGCCTTCGGCCGATGCCGTCGCGATGCGGGCGCTGATCGAGGAGCGGCCGGACGTGGCCGATGCCGACAACGGCTACGTGTATGCACTGGGCCTGCTGGTGGCCGACGGGCAGGATCCGGTCGCGCAGGGCGCCACCCGCATGGACTTCCTGGAGCGGCTCGGCCCCGGCGACGCCGCTGCCGACGACCTGGTGTTCGAGGGCGAGCGTCGTGCCTATCGCAACGCGCGCTCGGATGCCGTGGCCGCGCTTGCGGATGCCTGCATGTACCAGGGCGCCGAGTGCGCGCAGCAGCTCGAGCGCGCGCCTGATGCCGTGTCCGATTGGAAGGCCTCGGAGACCTGGCTGCTGGCGCGTTACCGCGAACTGATCGAGCGCAGCCAGTGGCGCGGACTCGTGCCCATCGACGCATCCGCACCGCTGCAGGGCTACCAGGGCCTGCTCGACGGCCAGCAACTCCTGCTGCTCGACGCCTGGCGGCAGGCGACGGCGGGCGATGCGGCAGGCGTGCGCGACGTGCTGCAGCAGGACCTCGCGTTCTGGCGCATGGTGCTGCGCTCCTCGGACCGGCTGATCGCCAAGATGATGGCGGTCAACGCGATCGACCGGCATTTCGCGCTGGGCAACCTCGCCCTGCGCGCCCTGCCGGCCGAGCAGCAGGCAGCCGCGATCCCGCCCTCGTGGCGGGAGCCGATCGACCGCGAGGAGCGCGCGCTGTACCGGCCGCTGGCCGGCGACTGGCGGCTGAGCCAGGCGACGGTCCATCACGCCGTGCAGCTGTCGCTCGCCGACATGGGCCTGATCGATCGCCTGGCTCCCCGGTTCTTCCAGCCGCAGGCGAGCAGCAACCTCCTGGCCACCGCGCTGCTGGACGTCGCCCGTGCCTACGATGTCGAGGATCTCGGTCGGGTTCCGCAGGTGATGGAAGAGCGCCGCAATGCCGCCGAGGTGTCCGCCTGGCGGACCCTGCTGCACCCCTACAACACGGCCGGACACATCCTGGTCGACATCGCCAGGCCGGCGTATGCCGACTACGGCGTGCGCGCGGCGGATCTCGAGGGCGTCCGCCGCGCCGCCCTGCTGGCCGCGACGCTGCGCAGCCAGGGCATCGCTGCAAGCCAGGCCGCGTCCGCCGTCGCCGCATCCCCGCTGACCGACCCCTACACCGGCGCCGCGCTGCAGTGGGATGACGAGAGCGGGAGCGTGGTGTTCCACGGCCTGGCGAAGGGCGAACGCAGCCGGCGCATGCTGTTGCTGTAGCCGGCCCGACGGGGTCGTGGTCCGCCTGCTGCCGGCCATGGGACCAGTGGACGGAGCGAGCCGATCTCCACCGGCTCCGCCAGGAGGTGCGCAGGAGTCCTGCTTCCATCGCTGACGCCGGCAGCCGCAGGCGGAGCCGGCAAGCATCGGTCGATTTCCCCTATTCCTCGATATTCAGCTTGAATTCCCGGCTGTCATGCCCGTGGATGGCGGCATCCAGCGGAGGGGGACGGAATGAAGTTCGGCGATTACCTCAGGCATGCGCGCGTGCAGCGCGGATGGACGCAGCCGGAAGCCGCGGCCCGGGCCGGCATCGAGCAGTCCTACCTGTCGAAGCTGGAGACCGGGAAGTCGATCCCGTCGGGCGAGATCTACGACAGGCTCGCCGGCGCCTACGGCATCGCGCCGCACGCGATGCTCGACATCCTGTTCCCCGCGGAACTCGAGCGCCTGCGCGAGATCGACAGCCTGCGGGCGCTGATGCTGGCCCAGTCGCACAGGCGCCGCGCCATCCCGCGCCGCTGGCTCACGGCCGGGCTCGTCGCGCTGGCGCTGGGAGGCGGCTTTGTCGGCCTGTCGATGGTGGACCGCGGTCGCGACGTCGCGACCTTCACCTACGTCTCCGACCAGGTGTTTCCGCAGGACGGCGCGGAGGGCGACGAGCCGGTCCGGGCGGCGGCGGCGACGCGGTACATCGCGCAGATGCGGGGCCCCGAATTCACCGAGGCTACCCCGGAGGGCGTGCGCCTGTGGCGGCTCGTCGGCAGCGGCGCGCAGTGGCAACCCGCCCGCTTCGGCTGGGCGCTGGTCCCGGGCCTCCTCCTGATCTCGGCCGGTCTCGGCTGCTTCTTCCTCGCCGGGCGCTGGCGCTGACGTGCCTGCGCCCACCCCGACGGCATCACGAATCCACCAGGAGCACCGACCGATGAAACTCCCCGCGATCGTCACCGCGTTCCTGCTCGCCACCTGGACGGCACTGGCCAGCGGCGCCCCCGTCGTCTCCGCGCCGCCGGCCATCGAGGCCGCCGATCTCGATGCCCGCATCGAACGCCTGATGAGGACGGAGGACGTCGAGGGGCTGGCCATCGCGGTGATCGACGGCAGGGACATCACCCACGTCAGGGCGTTCGGCCATCGCAACGTCGCCAGGCGCCAACCGCTCGAGACCGACACGATCATGTACGGCGCATCGCTGACCAAGGCCGCCTTCGCCTACATGGTCCTGCAGCTGGTCGACGAGGGCAGGATCGGGCTCGACCGTCCCATCTCCGACTACCTCGACAAGCCTCTGCCCGCCTACGACGAGGGCGACCGCAGCTGGGCGACGCTGGAGGGACAGGAGGCGTGGCGGTTGCTGACCCCGCGCATCCTGCTGACCCATTCCTCGGGGCTCGCGAACCTGCGCTTCCTCGAGCCGGAACAGGCGCTGCGCTTCCACTTCAGCCCGGGGCGCGGCTATGCGTACTCGGGCGAGGGCTACTACCTCCTGCAGTTCGTGCTGGAAGAGGGACTGGGCCTGGACGTGAAGGCGGAGATGCAGCGCCGGATCTTCGACCGCTTCGGCATGCCCGACAGCGACATGCAGTGGCGCGCCGACTTCGCCGGCCGGCTCGCCGACGGCTACGCCATGGACGGATCGTTCGAGCCGCACGACGAGCGCAGCACGGTCAGCGCCTCGGGATCGATGGACACGACCATCGCCGACCAGGCGCGCATGTGGCGCGGCATGCTGGCGGGCGAGGGCCTGTCGCGCGCCATGCGGGCGGAGTGGATCCGGCCTGCCGTGCCGATCCGCACGGCCTACAAGTTCCCCACGATCCAGGCCAGCACCACGCGCGATCCGCGCACCGCGGCCATCGGCCTCGGAGCCGGGCTCGGCGTCGAGGCATGGCAGGGTCCGCGCGGGCCGGCCTTCGCCAAGGGCGGGCACAACGAGTGGACCGGCAACATCGCGATCTGCCAGCAGGTCGAGGACCGCTGCGTGGTGCTGCTGTCCAACAGCGTCCGCGCCGAGATCATCTATCCGGAGATCGTCGAGCTGGTCCTGGGCGAAACGAACTATCCGTGGTGGTGGACCTATCCCGAGCTGCACCGGGCGAGGTGAGCACCTGGGGCTCAGGCGCGGGCATGCCGTCAGCTCGCCCCGCTGCGGACGGCCTGCGCTTCCCGCCCAGCGCGGCCGCCACCGCCAGCGCGGCGGCGATCGCCAAGGACGCGGCCGCGAAGCCGAGCCGCACGTCGTGCGCACCGGCGCCGTCGGGCGCGATGGCGAAGAACACGCCGCCGATCATCGCCACCCAGATCGCGGCGCCGATCTGCAGGGTGGCATTCACCAGGCCCGACGCCAGCCCCGCCCAGCGCGCGTCGACATGATCCACGCTGGACCGCACCAGCGCCGGCAGCGCGATGCCCTGCCCGGCACCGATGGCGAACAACGGCAGCGCGAGCCAGGAGGGTGCGCCGGCACCGACCAGCGTCGCGGCCATCACCAGGCCGAGGACTTCCAGGACCATGCCGAACGCGGCGGTACGCGGGCCCAGGTACGCCGCAATGCGCGGGCTGCACAGCGGGCCGAGAAGGAAACCGATGCCGAGCGGCAGGATCGCCAGCCCGGCCGCGAAGGCGTCGCGGCCCAGGCCCGCCTGCTCGTAGATCGCGAACACGAGGAAGAACGCCGCCAGCGCGTAGAAGAAGAAGGTCGACGCGAGGCTGCGGCGCAGCCCGCGCACGGCCAGCAGCGAGGGCAGGATCAAGGGCGTCCCGCCGGCGGCTTCCTGCCGCACTTCATGGCGCCAGAACACGAGCAGCAGCGGACCGCTCACGCCCAGCAGGGCCAGGCACCACCACGGCCAGCGGTGCTCCCGACCTTCGATCACCGGCACCACCAGGGCGAGCAGGCCGGCCGCCAGCAGCAGCGCTCCCCTCACGTCCAGGCGCGCCGCGCGTTCGGGCCGGCTCTCGCGCATCAACGCCAGCGCAGCCGGGACGGCGAGCGCGATGACCGGAAGGTTGACCAGGAACACGCTGCGCCAACCGAGTCCCCACGGACTGGCCGAAACCAGCACGCCGCCCAGCAGTTGTCCGGCCACGGACGCGAGGCCGAACGTCGCGCCATAGAGGCTCAGCGCGCGGCTCTTCTCGCCCGCGGGGAAGAGGGCGTGGATCGATGCCAGCGACTGCGGCGCCATGACCGCCGCCGAGATGCCCTGCAGCAGCCGTCCGGCGACGAGCACGCCCGGCGACGGCGCCAGGCCGCACAGCGTCGAGGCGATGCCGAAGCCGAGCATGCCGCCCAGGAACACGCGTTTGCGGCCATGCAGATCGCCCAGGCGCCCGCCCAGGATCAAGGTTACGGCATAGGCCGCGGCATAGACCGAGATCACCAGCTGCGACACGTCGGCAGAGGCGCCCAGGTCCGCGCGGATCGCGGGCAGCGCCACGTTGACGATGAAGAAGTCCAGCGGCGGCAGGAGCGTGCCGGTCAGCAGCACGGCCAGCGCGAGCCATCTGCGCGGATCGGCGGCCGTCGCCTCCGCGGTGTGCGTCTCCACATCCATCGCCTGCGGATCTCCGTGCCGGATCAGAGCGGGAGGAGCCGGAACCGCGTCGGCGCAATCGCGGTGAAGCGCGGCACGTCGGCCATGACGCGGGCGGCTTCCGGCGAGGCGAAGGCGGCGTCGAGCGCGGCGTCGTCGCGGAAGATGCATTCGCACAGGGCGACGGTTCCTTCCGACCCGCTGGCCGGAAAGAACGCCTCCAGGCCGAGCAGGCCGTAGCGACCCCACGCCGCCATCACCAGCGGCAGGTGGACATCGACGTAGTAATGCCGATCGAAGCGGTCGTGGCGCGCACCTCGATAGCGCACGTGGACGACGGTGGGCGATGCCTGGCTATGCATGGGTATCCGATCGCAGCGGCGCCCTGTGTTGGGCGTTGGATGGGTGGGCTGCGGGTGGGCCTCGTCCGCGCGTGCGGGGGCCGCCCGCGTCAGGACGCGAGGCCGCGCAGCGCGGCGGCGCGGGCATGCAGCGCGGTGGTATCGAACAGCGGCACCGCGGCATCGGCCTGCGACACCAGCAGCGTGATCTCGGTACAGCCCAGGACGATGCCCTGCGCACCGGCGTCGGCGAGAGCGGCCATGACCCGGCGATAGGCCGCGCGCGACCCGTCGCGGATGACGCCCTGGCAGAGCTCCTCGTAGATGACCCGGTGCACCTCGGCACGCGCGTCGGCGTCCGGGGTGATCACCTCGATGCCGCGCGCCTCCAACCGCGCGCGGTAGAAGTCCTGCTCCATGGTGAAGCGCGTGCCGAGCAGGCCGACGCGGGTGATGCCGGCCGCGGCCAGCGCATCCGCGGTGCAGTCGGCGATGTGCAGCAGCGGCAACGGCGTGGCCGCGGCGATGGCGTCGGCCACCTTGTGCATGGTGTTGGTGCACAGCACGAGGAAGTCGGCGCCGCCGGCCTGCAGCGCGCGCGCGGCATCGGCCATCGCCGCGCCCGCGGCCGCCCAGTCGCCGGCGTGCTGGAGCGCTTCGATGTCGTGGAAGTCGACGCTGAACAGCAGCAGCCGCGCCGAGTGCAGGCCGCCCCGCTGGTCGCGGACGGTCTCGTTGATGAGGCGGTAGTAGGGCAGGGTCGATTCCCAGCTCATGCCGCCGATCAGTCCGATGGTTTGCATCGTCTTCCTCCTGATGTGTGTCGCGTGCCGCGCAGCTTCGCCAACCCGGGCCTACGAAGCACGCCCGGCTCCCTCCCCCTCGTGGGGGAGGGTTGGGGAGAGGGGCGTGGCGCAGCCACGGCTGTTGCTCGATCGCGGCCGAACGCAGCGCTTCGCGCCCCATCCCGCCCTTCCTCCGGAAGGAAAAGGCGCTTCTGCCCCTTCCCCGCCTGCGGGGGAAGGTCGGGATGGGGGTGAGGCGCGCAGCGCAGGCGCCGGACGTGCGCGCGGGCCGCATGCTGGGCCGCTCCGCAGCGACCGGTCGTCGCGGAGCGCAAGCGCGCAGGACGGCCAGTGCGCGGCACCGCCGCCTCAGCGCATGCCGCCGGAGGCCACGATGCATTCGCCCGTCACCCAGCCCGCGGCATCCGACGCGAGATAGGCGACGATCGGCGCGATGTCCTGCACCTGGCCGATGCGGCCGAGCGGCGTCTGCGCCTCGTTCCAGGCCTGGAAGTCCGAGCCCATCGCGCCGGCGGCATGGGAGCCCTCGGTCTCGACCAGCCCGGGATTCACCGCGTTGACGCGGATGCCGCGCGGGCCGAGCTCGCGCGAGAGCACGCCGGTGATGGCGTCGATCGCACCCTTGGTGCCGCTGTAGATGGCGCTCTCGGCCGGGAGGACGCGCGTGACGAAGGAACCGACGTTGACGATGCTGCCGCCCCTGCCGAGGTACCGCGCTGCGGCGCCGGCGACCAGGAGGGGGCCGAGGACGTTGAGGTCGAACTGCCTGCGGAAGAGGTCCTCGGTGGTGTCCTCGATCCTGGCGAACTGGTACATGCCGGCGTTGTTCACCACGATGTCCAGCCGCCCGAAGCGGTCGATGGCCGCCTGGACCAGCGCCTCGACCTCGGCTTCGTTCCTGACATCCGCGCCGACCGCGGCAGCCTGCCCGCCTGCCGCCTCGATGTCGGCGACCACCCTGTCCGCGCCGGCCGCGTCCGAGCCGTAGTTGACGACGACCCTGGCGCCGTCGGCCGCGAGGCGGCGGGCGATGCCCGCGCCGATGCCCTTCGAGGCGCCCGTGACGAGGGCGACCTTGTCCTTCAACGTGTGCATGTCCTGGGTTCCGGATGGGGCGGCCTGCGCGGGCCGGCGCGCGTCCCGCGCGGGCCGCCGATGAGCGAGGCGCCATGCTGGTCCCAGCACGATTGTCTGTGGACTGCCATTCCTGCATCTTCCGCGTACGTTTTTGAACGGCGGTCATGGCGATGGAGTGGAGCGACGTCCGGATCTTCCTGGCCGTCTCCCGCGGCGGCTCGTTCGGCGAGGCCGCCCGCAGCCTGGGCGTGAGCCATCCGACGGTCGGCCGCCGCGTCAGGGCGCTCGAGGACGAGGCGCAGCAACCCCTGTTCCGCAGGACCCGGCGCGGGCTGGTGCTCACCGATGCCGGGGATGCGCTGCTGGCGCTGGCGGAGTCGATGGAGAACTCCGCGCTCGCCATGGAGCGGCGCCTGGCGGGCAACCACGACCGCCTCGAAGGCATCCTGCGCATCTCGTCGGCCGACTGGTTCGCCGGCTACGTGCTCGCGCCCGTCCTGGCCGAACTGGGGCGTCGCCATCCCGCCGTCGTGCCGGAGCTGATCGCGAGCTATCGCCTGCTCGACCTCTCGCGCCGCGACGCCGACGTGGCCTTCCGCATCGTGCCCTTCAGCGAGCCGGACATCGTCCAGCGCCGCCTGATGCGGATCGGCTACGGCGTCTACGGCACGGCCGACACCGCGCGCATCGCACAGGACGACCCGGACGCGGTCGGGCTCATCCTGATGAACACGGCGCAGTCCCACTTCCCCGACGTCGCCTGGCTGCTCGACGCCTTCCCGACGTCGAGGCGCGTGTTCACCAGCACGAGCCGGAGCGTGCAGGCGCGGATGTGCCTGCAGGGCGTGGGCCTCGCCGTGCTGCCGAGGCCGCTGGGCGACGCGATGCCCGGCCTGCAGCGCATCGCCACCCCGGAGCCACCGCCGGCGCGGGACGTCTGGGTGGGCTACCACCACGACCTGCGGCACATGGACCGCCTGCGCGCGATGCTCGAGATCGCCGATGCGCTGCTGGCGGATGGGCAAGCGCCCCAGCTGCCCGCTGCCGGGTGACGGTTGCGGCGGACCGCGCGGCCCACCAGCCCCACCAGCCGGAACAGGGCAGGACGAACAGGCGGAGGCCGGTCCACCACGTGCAGGAGAGCCAGGCCCCGGAAACAGGCCCGCGCCCGCGCGCGAGGTTGGCGGAGGGCATGAGGCGCTCGTTGCCGACCCGCCGTCCCGCGCCGGGGGCGAGCACGGCACCACGGGCAGGCCGGATTCAGCGCTGATCCGGTTCCAGGATGGCGACCCGCAGTCTGCGTCGACCGACGTCCGCGCACCGTTCCCATTGCTGCGCTTCTGGCAGCCGACCCGAATCATCGGATCCGATCCCGGCTACAGCCCGCTCCCGGTGGGCAAGGTGCCGCCTGGACCACAGCCGGATCGTGCCGTCGCCCCGCGACCCCGGCCCCTGCGGACGACCGCGGATGAATCTGGCCGTCCAGGCCCAATGAACGGATGCCGCTTTACCTGCCGCAACGACTGGCTACGTCGCTCCGCGAGGCGGTGCCGGCTTCGGGGAATTGCCAGGTGCGGCCCCCGGCACGCGCCTGGCGAGCAGGACCCTCCAGAGCCAGTACAGCATCGTAAGCAGAACCCCCAGCACGGGGACCGCCAGAAGCGCGACGTTACGGATGGGCTCCGGAAAGACCTGTGCTTGGCCCAGGAAGAACGAGGCAGCGGCAATGAACAGTGCGAAGCACATCCGCCACAGGTGCCGCGCAAGACGGTGGCGTCCCCCGACGCCATTCGCCAGCACCATGCGCAGGTCCAGAAGAGCGGCCATGAGCGCCACCGCGCCGAAGACGAAGTAGGGCGGCGCAGGGAATCCATCGCGCATCCCGGTGGGATCCCTCGCGGCCTCCAGCCCTTGCTGGATGCTGACCGCGCCGATGACGAAGGCCGCCAGCATTGCAGCGAGATCGACCCACCGCGCTCCGGCGCCGCGGCGGCGGACCGCAAGCGTCGCCGTGCCGACGAGATAGAACGTGAGCGCACCGGCAACAACCGAGAGACCCTCGGATCGGAAAGCCGCCATCACGGCGCCCGTCGCCGACATGATCAGCATGGAATAGACGAAGGCCATGCCGCTCGCCCGGTGCAGGCCAGCCCCCTTGGCGCTGTAGAGCGCCACCGCGCCGGCAACGAGCGCCATGGAACCGGCGACGATGTGGGTCACGACCGAGACATCTGCCATCTGCGTCGATCCGGAGGCCTGGATCGCCCCATACTGTGCCGGCTTCGCGCCCACCACCCGTGCCTCTTGTCACTGCGACTTGCGGCTAGCCACGGCGCGCCGGGCCCGTCACTCCTTCGTTGCCGATCGGTAGGCACGGCGGATGTCGGCGGTAAAATCGGACCCCGACAGTGTCTGCTCGAGCCGCCAAAGCTGGGCTTCCAGATCTGGCGCCACGGCGGCCAGCAACGCCGTCGTCGCCTGTTCGCATGCCGCCAGCGTCAGCTCCAGATCCGCGACGTGACGCTGGCCTCGTGCCGTGAGTGCGATCAGCGACCGCCGCGCATCTGCGGGGTCGGCGCGCGCCTTCACCAGTCCTGCGGCGCTGAGCGTTCTGATCCACTGCTGGACGAGCTGGTGCGACTGTTTGAGCAGGCGTGCGAGGCCGGTCACCGGTTGCGGGCCATGACGCGCCAGCGCGAGCAGGGTCGAGGAGGTCCGTGGAGGACTGGCGAGGCCCGCCTCCTCATGCCAGGCGGTCTCGGCTTCCACCAGACGGTCGGACACGCGGCGCAGCATGTGCGCCAGGAATGCCGGCCCGAGACCGGCGACGAAATCGTCATCTCCATGCATCGTCCAAACCTTTGCGCAACTTGTTGCGTAATGCAAGGGCTCGCGCTACGTTGCAGGCCCGGACGGAGGACGGTGCCATCAAGACGAGAGCGCTCGCTGTCTTGCCGATCGTGGCGATGCTGCCAGCCGCCGCGTCACCCATCGACCCCATCGACGCCGCGTTCGCACCCTGGAACGGCCCGGTACCCGGCTGCGCGATCGGCCTGCAGCACGAGGCAAGCCCGCCGCTGTACCGCGCCTATGGGATGGCGAACCTCGAACAGCCCGCACCGGCCACGCCCGACACCGTCTTCGAATCCGGCTCCGTCGCCAAACAGGTGACCGCCGCCGCCGTGCTGCAGCTGGTCGAGGCGGGCGTGCTGCACCTCGACGACGATATCCGCCGCTACCTGCCCGAACTTCCGGACCATGGCGCGACGATCACGATCGACCACCTCCTGACCCACACCAGCGGCCTGCGCGAATGGGGCGACCTCGTCGCGCTTACCGGCTGGCCGCGCTATTCGCGCGTCTACTCGAACATGGATGCCCTGGCCATGCTCGCCCGCCAGCGCTCGCTCAACCATCCGCCGGGCACGCGCTTTTCCTACACCAACAGCGGCTACAACCTCCTGCCGATCATCGTCGAGCGCGCGACTGGCTGCAGCTTTCCCGACTATACGCGGGAGCATCTCTTCGGGCCGCTGGGCATGGCCCACACCACGTGGCGCGACGATCACCTCCGGCTCGTGCCGGGCCGCGCCACCGGCTATCGCCGCGGCGATCCCGGCGGGTTCATCGATGGCTCGCCGATGGAAGACGCCTACGGCTCCGGCGGCATGCTGACGAACGTGCGGGATCTGCTCGCCTGGGTGACCGCACTCGGCGACGCGAGACTCGGCGCGTTCGTCACCCGCAAGCTCGAGGAGCCCGTCATCCTCGTCGACGGGACCCGCATCGGCTATGGCCGGGGCCTCATGCTGGCGGAGTACCGCGGCGTCCGCGAGATCTTCCACAACGGGGGCACCAACGGCTATCAGGCGTGGGCGGGTCGCTACCCGGACGCGGGGCTGGCGATGGCAATCCTGTGCAACGGGAGGACGGTGGGCCCGGACACCCAGGCCCGCCGGATCGCGCAGCTCTACCTGCCGGCCGCGCCCGGTCTTCGGGCCGGCGCGCCCCCGCCCGCCGAGCGCGCCGCACGTCCCGGCCTTTATGCCAGCGACGAGCGCTACGAGATTCTCAAGATCGTCGAGAAGGACGGCGGACTCGGCGTCGAAGGCGGTGCGACGCTGGCTTACCTCGAGCCTGGCCGGTACATGCTGGGGTCGAGCGAACTGGTGTTCGGCGATGGCAGGGTCGAGCGCCGCCGCCCCGATGGGACGGTGGCGATCCTGTCACGCCGCGTTCCGGCGGCGCCGGGCAGCGCCGGGTCCAGCGCCGTCGCCGGGAGCTATCGCAGCGACGAGGTGGGATCGCGCCTGACACTGCGCCCCGCAGGTGCAGGGCTGGAGCTGCGCTTCGCCGACCGGCCGGCTGTCGCCGAGTTGCTCTTGCCGCTGTTCGAAGACGCCTACGAGGGCGATGGCATGCTCATCGAAGTCCTGCGCAACGACGCGGGTCAGGTGACCGGTGTCAGGTTCCGGACGGAGCGCGTCTACTCACTCGAGTTCGAGCGCGACGCGGGGTGATGCGGGCCTGCGCCCGGAGCCCACTGGTCTCGAAGCCGAAGGAGCCGGGATCCCCGACCAGGCTCCGCCGCGCCATGCGCGCCCGTGCCGCGACCCGGGCGCAGGGCTGGCCTGGGCGCGAGCGGGCGCCACGCAGCGCGGGCTCGTGTCGCCCGGAGTGGCCGCCAGAACGAACACCGCCTGGTACTCGCGCTGTGCATTCAAGAAGAATGCCGCCCCGGGGACATTGGCGACGATTCCGTCGCCCGCAGTGGAACGGCCGCTTTCGAGAAGTTCTAACGACCTGTATGGAAGGTCGAGACCGCTGCCCTGCTCGATCAGGGCTGACGTCCTCCCGCTAAGTTGGTCCGGCCAGAAGTAGAGGATTGGGTGGGGCGCGGCGCAGTCGCGGACTTCGCGACGGCGCCTCGCCCCACCCGGTCTTCGAGGGTCTATGCCGGCCCGGCACCGTAGCGAGCCACCGGCACCGCGACCGCACCGCGCGGCGGACGGAGGCGAGACATGCCCGCGCGGCCTCCATGGTCGCCGCAGCGCCATGCGTCCATGGCCGCCAGGTCGACGCGGGCCACGAGCTGGCGCGGCGTGCCGCGCACGGACGGTTCGGGGGTCAGGCCATACACGGCCCGCTCCTCGCGCACGCCGCCCCGCGGCGCCGACGTCGGTCCGATGCGCTGCGCCTCGACCTGGTCGAGGATCGCGCGTACCGCTTCCGCGCCGTCGAAGATCGCCTCGCCCAGCAACGGCAGGGTCTGCGGCGCCAGTCCGTCGCTGCCGGCTGCAATCGCGTCGCCGTGGGCCGAGATCGTCTGGACCAGGCGGGCCAGCTCGTCGATCTGGTCGAGGGTCATGCCGAAGCGCACGCCGTCGGGCGCTTCGCCGGGCTCATCCCCGGCGGATGCGGCCTCCCGCTCCGATTCGGAGGCGTACCCCTCGTTCTGCGGTGATCCCATCCAGGAGACCTCCGCCAGCACCAGACCGGCCTGCTCGGCCAGCAGCTCCAGGCAGACCGCCAGCTCGTCCATGCGCACTTCCGGCGCCCACTCGCGGCCCTCGTCCGCCGTACGCGGCTGCGCCAGGTGCGAGAGGAATTCCATGTGCTCGCGCAGCTTCTTCAGCCGGAACTGGCTGTCTTCCGGCAGGAAGTAACCCATCGTGTTCGGCTCGTTCGGTTCACGGTTCGACATCGCCCATCCTCCTTCCATGAGTGGCCGCCCGCCGGGGATGGCGGACGGGAAGTCGGGAGGCTAGAAACCGCAAGCAGACGGCGGGCGTATTTCCCCGAAGGGTGTTGTATTAGCCGCCCTCCCGACGCAGGCATCGCGTCGGTCTGCACCCGTGAGAAACACGGGCACAAAAAACCCACCGGTTTGACGGAGGTGGGGACCGCTGCTTGCGGAGTTTCTAGGCTCCTTGGGGGCGAGTCTGCTACGGCTTCAGCGGCACGGTCAAGACGGTTCGTGCGTGATTGGATCTGCGCGCGCGCAGCAGGCGCGGGGACGAAGGGCCGCGATGACTACCGCCGTTTCGCACGAGTTCCGGCTGCTACCATGCCGGTGATGACCAACATCAGCGCGATGCTTCGGGAACGTCTGGCGCTTGCGAATCCGGTCCCGGTGGAGTTCCGACGCAGCGATGTCAGACAGGGCGATGGCTTTGTCCGTGAGCGCATCGAGTACCACGGACTCGAAGGCGACGTCATCCCCGCTTTCCTGTTCACGCCGAGCACCCACGACGCGCGCGGCGGGGTCGTGGTCTTCCACCAGCACAATGGCGAGTTCCACTTCGGCAAAAGCGAGGTGGCCGGCGACGTGGGAGACCCGTTCCAGGCGTTCGGGCCGGCGCTCGCTCGTCAGGGCCTCGCCGTTCTGGCGCCCGACGCTATCACCTTCGAGGATCGGCGGGGCGCGGTGCGGGGCGTGGAGCCGGATTACTACGACTGGCTCCAGCACTACAGCGCCATGAGCTACCGGTTGCTGGACGGCGACGTGCTGATGAGGAAGTGCCTGGACGATGCGCAACGGGCCTTGAGCGTTCTGCTCCAGGCCACCGGCATGGACGGGCGGCGCGTGGGCGTTGCAGGGCACTCATATGGTGGTTATACCGCGCTCTATCACGCGGCGTTGGATGTGCGCTGCAGCTTCGCGTGCATCAGGGGGTGCCGTGTGCAGCTTCGAGATATGAACAATCAGCGTGAAAAAAGAGGCGCGGCGATTTCTCGCCGCGCCTCCTTCTCTCGCTCCTCAACAACAGGCGACCTATCGACTCAAGCAGTCACAGAGCGATCACGTTTGCTGAATTTCGCCCACTTCTACTTTACCACTGCAGGCTCCATAGCAACCGCTGCCGATGGGGCTACCACCGCCGCCGCCGCCGCCGCCGCCGCCGCCGCCGCCGCCGCCAACACGCGCAACTTGGACCTTCTCTGCCGAATCTGCCGCCTTCTCACCGCAGGGCTTATTGATCGGGATCATCACGGTCCCGAAATACACGCGAACCGCTACATGGCCTTGGAAGCTATTATTCTTCCAAGCGGAACCAAGGATCTTCCCAGCAGCAGAATCAATGTTGCGGAGAGCCGCCGCATTTGCTGGATTCTCGTATCCAAGAGCAGTGGCTTTGCTGAGATCCGCACGCGTGACCTGGATTGGGGGCAGCGGCGGCATTGGAAGTTCCTTGCAGGCATACGCAGCCCCCGCCACTCCGATGAACAATATCCCAAATTTAGCAATAACGGTCTTCATGAACACTCCTTGTCAGATTTTTGCATCACTCGTCGCTGATAATAATGGGCCGCGGATCAACCGGAGGCACCCGCCCCGTCTTCAATAGGGCGATCTCATTGAGCTTGTTGAGTAGGCGTATAGCAGCCTCTTCACCAGCGACCCTCTCCTGCTGAGTTAGTTGTCGTGGCATCGTGTAATCACGCGCCAATGAGAGGACAAAATTGCCCTTCATCTCTGCAACTCGAGAGACGGCATAGGCTTCGCTCAAATTGCCCTGCATCGGCCCTGCGATGTGAGATGAAAGCATCTCAAGGGCGAACAATGAGCCATCGGCACCCAACTCGAGAAGACGCTCCTTTGCATCCGGATCACCATTTCTAAGATTCCGGAGCGCCAACATTGTTGCCGCCGCCGTGTCGCCTTTTGCAGCAGCAGCTTCTAGCAGGTAGTCTGATCCGTGTTCGTAAGCGGCCCATTGCTCCGCATTTGGATAACCGGCGCGGTCTAGCCAAGCCTGTTCCGCAGCGCTTCGTGGCCCGAAAGGATCGCCTTCAAGCGGCATGCCAGCGCGAGAACGCGGCGGCAGGGTAAGTGCTGGTTGCTGCAGCTTAGCCTGATGACCCGCAGGTCGCGTAGAAGCTTCCACGGGCAATTTGACTGCCGCTGCGGGAGCTTCCAACACGCCAGGCGCTGCTTCTCCCTGAGGCAAGGCAGTGTCTAGGTCGCGATGCTTCACCAGCCAAGCGAGGAGGAGGACCGCGGAAGCGATCAGAAAGGCTGCTACGAGTTTTCCCCTGTACACGTTGAGATCCCTTCGCTTGAAGCGCGCCGCCATTCCTGCGGCATAGCGAGATTAGACTGGAACCCATCGGTAGAGATGCGGTCTTGGACCGCGCGCGTCACGAGTTGTGACACGACTCACAAACCCTTGCTCGTCAGCTTCGTCGATTTCGCGTTTAGGGAAGTTCTGAACAACTCCCTCCGCCGCGCGACAATTGACGTCCTCCCCTCATCTGGTCCGGCCTGAGCTGGAAAATTCGGCCGTTGTGACGATGGTGAACCTGCTGGCGAACTCGTTGGGCGTGAGGTCCCCGAGCGACGAGTGCGTCCGGAAATGATTGTAATCCTGCCTCCAGCTGTCGATCTTCTGTCGCGCGTCCTCGATCGACAAGAACCAGTGGGTGTTGAGGCACTCGTCGCGGAAGCTGCCGTTGAACGACTCAATGAAGGGGTTGTCGGTCGGCATACCTGGCCGTGAATAGTCGAGCGTGACGTGGTTCTCGTAGGCCCACCGATCCAGGGCAAGCGAGATAAATTCGCTGCCGTTGTCGGTCTGAATCCGCTTCGGCACGCCTCGCTGGCACTTGAGACGCTCCATCACTTCGACCACATCCGCGCCGTTGATCTGGCCGTTGGCCTCGATGGCCAGGCTCTCTTTCGTGAAGTTGTCGATGACCGTCAATGCCCGAAAGCGGCCTCCATCGAACGGGGCGTCGGCGACGAAGTCCATGCTCCAGTACTGATCCGGCGCCGTCAGGACGATGCGCTCGAGGCGATGCGTCGCCGCCTTGCGGCGGCGCGGACGCTTGCGGCGCAGGTTCAATCCGGCCTGCCGGTACAAGCGATAGACGCGTTGTGGTTGACCTGCCAGCCCTCCCGACGCAGCAGCACGTAGATCCGCCAGAAGCCTATAGCGCACGCGCGTCGCGGCGATCTCCTCAATGCGTCGCAGCAATGGCGCATCGTCCTTCTCCTTCGGACGGTAGTACCAGCCTGCGCGGCTCTGCTGCACCAGAGCACAAGCGCGACGGACGCCGACGCGATATCGGTCCACGGGCAAAGGGGTCAGGTTCATTTTTTCCTACCTCTGAAGGCGCTGTTCGCCGCCACGCCGGGAGGCGACCTAGCGATGCCAAAGTCGCTGCCTGCACCGATGATCACGCACCTCGCCTTGCGCCCGATGCCTCATGGCCCGCCTTCCTCGCTTCGATCTTCCTTGGATCCCGCAGCACATCGTACAGCGCGGGAACAACCGCCAGGTCTGCTTCGCCGCCGAGATCGACTATTGGCAATACCTGCTGGAACTGCGCAAGGCGTCGGTCAAGCACCGCTGCGCCATCCATGCCTACGTGCTGATGACCAATCACGTCCATCTCCTGGTCACGCCCGAGGAGGCCGGCGGCGTCTCCCGCATGATGCAGGCGATCGGACGCCGCTACGTTGGTTGCTTCAACGCCCGGTACCGGCGCACCGGCACCCTGTGGGAAGGACGCTTCAAATCCGCTCTCGTCGATAGCGAGCACTACTTGTTGCGGTGCTACCGCTACATCGAGCTCAACCCGGTCCGGGCGCACATGACCGCCTCGCCGGGGGACTATCGATGGTCGAGCTACCGATACAACGCCAATGGCCACGCCGATCCGATCCTGACGCCACACCCCGAGTACCAGGCCTTGGGGAGAACCGTCGTCGAGCGCACGGCCGCGTACGAAGCCTTCGTCCGTGAAGGCGCCGACCCGGCCGAACACAACTCGCTACGCCTGACCACGCAGCAGCAGCGAGCTTGGGGCTCCGAGCGGTTCAAGTCCCAGATCGAGGCGCTGACGCTCCGCGCTGTGCGCGTGCGCCCGCGTGGCCGGCCTACGCAGCAACATCAGTAAATGAACCTTACCTTCGGAAAATGAACCTGACCCCTTATTCGCTCGCGAGGCGCCCCCGCGGCTCGTAACAGGGTGAGTAGTAGACCCCTTATCGACCCGTTATGGGCTGATTAGGCACCAACCTAGTGACGCTGCCCAAACCAGGGCGGACAATTCGCTGGCATGTAGGGCCATTCTGTTTTGCGAGGCAGAGCACGTTGAGCACGCTCCGCTTCAGCAGGAGTGAGAAACATGCCCATCAGGTCATTGCCGCTGTTGACAGCGTAGAACCCAACGGCCGAATCCTCCAACTGCTCGTTTATGATCGCGAACAGCGCCGCTGTTGCCACGCCCCAGCTCTCGTACTCGTCCCCGCCATGAGACGACGGATATATGGGGTAGCGCCGCGAACCCACGGACACTTCGTACGAAAGCGCGTGGCTGTCGATATGTTCCTGGATTACGAGCGGGGTGGCTACATACTTCGTGAGCTCGGGAAGCACCCGAGCGTAGGCCTCGGCAATTCCCTGTTCCGCGAGGTCCTCTGCATCGAGGAGGATAGCTTTCTCGTAGTCGAGTTCCGTAGCGGCTCCAGAAAATGCCGTGAGCGACAATATCGCGGTAGCGAAAAAGATACGGAGCCTAGGAGTCAGGTTCATTTTCCTACCTCTGAATGCACTGATAGCGCCTGCGCCGGAACGCGACCTGCCGATGCCGGTGCCGCCTGCCGCGATGATCACGCACCTCGCCCTGCGCCCGATGCCTCATGGCCCGCCTTCCTCGCTTCGATCTTCCTTGGATCCCGCAGCACATCGTACAGCGCGGGAACAACCGCCAGGTCTGCTTCGCCGCCGAGATCGACTATTGGCAATACCTGCTGGAACTGCGCGAGGCATCGATCAAGCACCGCTGCGCCATCCATGCCTACGTGCTGATGACCAATCACGTCCATCTCCTGGTCACGCCCGAGGAGGCCGGCGGCGTCTCCCGCATGATGCAGGCGATCGGACGCCGCTACGTTGGTTGCTTCAACGCCCGGTACCGGCGCACCGGCACCCTGTGGGAAGGACGCTTCAAATCCGCTCTCGTCGATAGCGAACACTACTTGTTGCGGTGCTACCGCTACATCGAGCTCAACCCGGTCCGGGCGCACATGACCGCCTCGCCGGGGGACTAGCGATGGTCGAGCTACCGATACAACGCCAATGGCCACGCCGATCCGATCCTGACGCCACACCCCGAGTACCAGGCCTTGGGGAGGAGGGATGTCGAGCGCACGGCCGACTATGCAGCCTTCGTCTGCGAGGGCATCGATCCGACGGAGTTGGATTCCCTACGACTCACCACGCAGCAGCAGCGAGCTTGGGGCTCCGAACGGTTCAAGTCCCAGATCGAGGCGCTGACGCTCCGCGCTGTGCGCGTGCGCCCGCGCGGCCGGCCTACGCAGCAACATCAGTAGATGAACCTGACCCCTTGTTCGGAAAATGAACCTGACCCCTTATTTATTTATTCGAAAATGAACCTGACCCCTTATTCGTTGGTCCCATCCATCAGGAAGGCCCCGCATTGCAGGGCCTGTAAATCTTGACCGAGCAAGGCCCCAACGGGGGCACAGCGATCGTCACTCGATCATTGTCACAACGCAGACGCCCGCTCCGCAGGAGATGCCGACTAGTGTAGAGCCAGAGCCGCTATATGAGATTTCTGCACCGAGGGCTGCCATGTGGCCCGCCATTCCACCCATGCTCATATCTCCTGATGTAGCACCACCTTCCCAAGTGCCTTGAACTTGGTCAATGGTTTCAGGGATTAGCTGACCTCCCTCGGTCCTGGCGCTACCATCGATGAACTCGCCAAAGGGATGCGCCTCCGATACCTCGACGTAGAAATAGCTCCCATCACTCATCTTGACCTTTATCAAAAGCTTCAACTGCTGTCGCAGCCCAAGATAAGTCGTCGCTAGCCCTTTGAGATCCATGTAAGCAGTAGCGAAATCGTGGCCAGTGATGGCGTCGATAGTCTCAAAGTCCGCAACTGCGTCCGAGATTTGAGTCTTCAGGTTGTCGTTGCGAATGACGTCGTATGCGGTCTTGTCACCTCCAGGAATTCCGAAATCTCCGGCATTGACCTGAAACCGCGGGGACAGCGTGCCGTTACCAAGAACAACAACCTCATGTCCAGATTGCAGCTCGTTTCTTGCACCCTGAGGCACCGAGCCCTTCGTGGCTCCATCCGCCGCCAAGATTCCCGCGCCAGGCTGGTCATTGAATGGATTAGTCGGCGGATTTCCCTGGGGTATAATCCATCGTTCGATCTTATTGCTGTGCAAATTATAGACCAGGTGGTCTCCGCCACCGAAGTTCTGAGCAGCCTGCTTGAACTCAAACGATCTTTCGCAGTAGCCACAGGGGATGGCTTCTGCCGACGCCTGATTTGGAGTGAATATCGCGGTCGCGGCGACGGCGATGGAAATGAATCCGATGCTCTTGATCATCGTTTCAACAACCTCCTGTTGTAGAAACCTTGATTAAGGGACAATTCATCCTAACATTCAACCCAATTCACCATTCAATTTGTAAATGGGAAAGAGCACAGCGATAGATGTTATCTATCGTTGCAAAAATGCCGCCTACATCTCGCGCTCGAGATCCAGCTCGGTCGTAAAGCCAGTGGCCCCATCGACCGCGTGTCTGACCTTCGTGATGATCCAATTGGTTCCGTTGATATCGACTTTGAATCCCGACAGCCGCGCACGCTGCTCCGGGGAGAGCTCTGCCCTGCCCCGTGCCAAGCGCAGCGAGAGCGTCGCCGCGCCGCGCTGGATCCGCTGCCATTCCGCCGATGCCGCGGCCAGGGCATCGGCCTCGGTGGCGTGCGTCTCGCGCCGGCGCTTGGCGTTGTCGCCCTCGCCGGCGAGCACGCTGCGCTACCTCAGGGTCAGGTTCATTTTTTCCTACCTCTGAAGGCGCTTATCGCCGCCACGCTGGGAGGCGACCTGGCGATGCCGAAGTCGCTGCCTGCACCGATGATCACGCACCTCACCCTGCGTCCGATGCCCCATGGCCCGCCTTCCTCGCTTCGATCTTCCCTGGATCCCGCAGCACATCGTACAGCGCGGGAACAACCGCCAGGTCTGCTTCGCCGCCGAGATCGACTATTGGCAATACCTGCTGGAACTGCGCGAGGCATCCATCAAGCACCGCTGCGCCATCCATGCCTACGTGCTGATGACCAATCACGTCCATCTCCTGGTCACGCCCGAGGAGGCCGGCGGCGTCTCCCGCATGATGCAGGCGATCGGACGCCGCTACGTTGGTTGCTTCAACGCCCGGTACCGGCGCACCGGCACCCTGTGGGAAGGACGCTTCGGATCCGCTCTCGTCGATAGCGACTACTACCTGCTGCGGTGCTACCGCTACATCGATCTCAACCCGATCCGGGCGCACATGACCGCCTCGCCGGGCGAGTATCGCTGGTCGAGCTACCGATGCAATGCCGATGGCCGGTCCGAGCCGATCCTGACACCACACCCCGAACATCAGGCCTCGGGGAGGAGCGATGTCGAGCGCACGGCCGCCTACGCAGCCTTCGTCCGTGAATGCACCGATCCGGCCGAACACGACTCGCTACGCCTGACCACGCAGCAGCAGAGAGCCTGGGGCTCCGAGCGAGCAAAGTCCCAGATCGAGGCGCGGACGCTTCGGCCTCTACGCGTGCGCCCGCAGGGCCGGCCTCCGCACACTCAGCAGCTACTTCGGTAAATGAGCCTGAGCATTCATTGCCTATTTGTAGGCTCGGGCGCATGCAACTGACGCCGCGTAATCGCGCCATACTTCCAGCGAGCGAGCGTATTCTTCCTCCAAAATACTACGATCGCCCTCACTGGTTACCGGCGAGCTCGGTTCGTGCATCGGCGGCAGGCACTCCATGACCACCGGCCCTTGGAAACCGATGCATACCAGAGCCTCAAACTGCGCGCGAAAGTCGACGTTGCCGCTGCCGATACCACCCCGCGTTGAGTCGGAGATATGATAAATCGAGAGCGTGTCGCGGCTACCCTCGATCGCCGCTACCGGATCGTCTTCCTCGAGATGCATGTGATAGCTATCGAGAATCAGGCCGACGTTCTTCCGGCCTACGGCCGCCAGCAGCCGATTGCCCTCTTCTGCTGTGAATATCATCGGCACTTCCTTACGATTGACGACTTCGTAGACCAGTTTCGGGCCGCTCTCCCCGACATGCGCTGCATAATCGGCAAGCGAACGACACCCCTCGACCAGCGCGTCGAACGGCGACTCGAGCCCCTGAACCCATGCCGATAGAATTGGTAGCGTCACATAAGGTGCGCCCAATTGACTGGCGACCTCGATGACGTGGCGATAGGCTTCGAGGCCACGCTCGAGGTTCGGCGCGTCTTGGGGCGCAATACGTTGCGCGTCGACGGCGATCAGCGACAGCCCGCGCCGTTCGATCGCGTCTTTGATGTCCGCGACCGAATAGGATTCCCAAAGATCGTTGATCTGGACACCGTCGAACCCCAGCTCCGTGACCCTGTCCATGAGCGTGTCCAGATCGTCGAGCCCCAGCGTCCAGGTACAGATGCCAATCGTCATGCCTTGCGTCCATTTGTTGTGTCACCTTTGGACACCCAGCATAGGCGACGAACGTCGATGGCGAAAAGGTAACGGCGCCGACGCGAGCATGATCAGCGCCCGCTGAAGTCGCAGCCTCGCTTCGATCTTCTTTGGATCCCGCAGCACATCGTACGGCGCGGGAATGACCGCCAGGCCTGCTTCGCCGCCGTTATCGACTATTGCCAGTCCCAGCTGGAACTGCCCGTAAGGGCATTGAGCGAGCGCCACGGTGCCGTGCGCGCCTACGTGCCGATGACCAACCGCGCCCCTCTCCTTGTCATGCCAGAGGAGGTCGGCGGCATATTCGGCACGGCGCAGACATCGGAGGCCGCTACGCCGTTCGTCATCGCTGCACAAACACGCTCGAAGGGCGCTCCCGTTTCGGCAACACAGTTCGGCAGATTCCGACACTGAGCAACGACCATGGTTGGCGCCAGACTACGCGCCCCGGCGCTGGGATCCTCCCATCGTTATCGATGCGTCGCGTGCGGCGCCCGGGCCGGACTCCTATGCAGGGACAAAGACCATGATCGACTTGAGCGGAAAGCGTGCGCTGGTTGCCGGCGGATCGCGCGGGATCGGCGCGGCGATCGCGCTGGCGCTGGCCGAGAACGGCGCCGACGTTGCCTTCACCTATCAGCACTCGGTCGAGAAGGCACGTGCAGTTTCGGGCTCCATCGAGGCAACGGGCCGCCGCGCCCTCGGCATCCAGGCCGACAGCGCGGATCCCGGAGCGATCGCGCGGGCCGTCGATGAAGCCGTATCGGCGCTCGGCGGCCTCGACATCCTCATCAACAGCGCGGCGATCGCCTACTACGGAACCGTCGCCGACCTCGACCTGGACGCGTATCAGAAGTTGATGGACGTCAACGTGCGCGCGCCCATGCTGTTCGCGAAAGCCGCCATTCCGCACCTGCCCGATGGCGGCCGCATCGTGACGATCGGCTCCGGCCTGGGCGAGCGGGTACCGTTTCCCGGAGTGACGGCCTACGCCGTCTCCAAGGCAGCGCTGACGTCCTTCACCCGTGGCCTGTCGCGCGAACTCGGCCCCAATGGCATCACCGTGAATCTCGTGCAGCCGGGATCGACCGATACGGATGCGAATCCGGCGGACGGACCGAGTGCGGACGCCCAGCGCAGCATGACGTCGCTGGGGCGCTACGCACAGCCCCGCGAGATCGCGAACGCCGTCGTCTTCCTTGCCAGCCCCGCCGCCAGCGTGATCACGGGTGCCGTGCTGAATGTCGATGCGGGCGCGCTCGCGTGACGGGGCCGATCCCGGGTTCTCCGGCCCGGGCATGAGCGGCCGGCCGCGGCGACCGCCCGGATAGCGCGGGAGCAGCGCCGCCTGCCGTTCGCTACCGCTCGCAGGCATCCGCCGGTGTCGGCTGGTTACCGAGGGCAAGGTATGCCAAGGGAACCGCGGGCCCTGCTGCCGCAAGTTGTCCCGCGGGCCGCTCGTGCCGCGGGCCGATCCGCTCGGTCGGACCAGGAGCCCATGATCACCTTCCCGCGCCGTCGCCTTCCTGATCGGGCCCGGCCGATGGGGATACACCCGCGAGCCGGCATGATGCTGCAGGGTCATATGGCCCGCAGCTCCCGCATAACCGGAAATCCCATATGCACATCGAGGAGTTACGCACTTTCGTGGAGGTCGCCGACGCGGGAGGCGTAACGGCTGCCGCCCTCCGGCTCGGCGTCTCCAAGTCGATCGTCAGCCGACGGCTGGGAAGGCTGGAGGCCGGCCTTGGGATCCAGCTTCTCGCTCGCACCACGCGCGGGGCCGCGCTCACGGCGGCGGGGATCATCTTCCGGGACCACGCCGCGAGGATCTGCGCGGAGGTCGACGCCGCCAAGGAAATTATGCAGCCGGCGGGGGAACTGAGCGGAAGCTTCCGGATCGCCGCCCCGCTGACGTTCGGTCCTACCCACTTCGCTCCGGTGATCGCGGACCTGGCGCGCCTCAACCCCCGGTTGCAGGTGCGGGCGTGCTACACCGACCGATTCGTGAACCTCGTCGGCGAGGGCTTCGATTGCGCGATCAGGATCGGCCACCTCAGCGATTCCAATCTGATTGCAAGAAAGGTCGGATATACGCCCGCCCTGTACGTCGCGACACCCGAATACATCAGCAGGCACGGTGCACCGGAGACGCCCGAGGAGTTCGGCACCCACGATGCCGTGATGCAGGGAACGGAGACCTGGCTCGCGCTGGATGGCGACAGGGTGATCACGTTGAAGCCGCACGGCCGGTTCAAGGCCGACAACGCCGTCGCGTGCGTCGCCGCCGCCCTCGCCGGGCTAAGCGTCGCCGGGATTCCCAGGGAGTTGATCATCGACCATCTGCAATCGGGAGCGCTGGTCCCGGTGATGACCCGCTACCCGCCACCGAGCCTTGGCATCTACGTGGTGAGGCCGCCGGGCCGGCATCCCGAACGAAAGGTCCGGGTGCTGACGGAGATGATGATCGAATGCTGCGAGAACCTCTGTAGGGCCATTTCGCTTCGCGAGTCGCAGCGGGCGGCCCGGTAAAAGCGTCGTTCCACCGGTCGGACCTTGGTGTTGATGAACGACCGCGTTCGACTCTGAACACGCCCGAGGAGATCGGCGGCGTATCCCGGATGGTGCAGGCAATCGGCGGCGCTACGTCGCCTGCTTCAACGCCCGGTACCGGCGCACCGGCACCCTGTGGGAAGGACGCTTCGGATCCGCTCTCGTCGATAGCGATTACTACCTGCTGCGGTGCTACCGCTACATCGAGCTCAACCCGGTTCGGGCGCACATGACCGCCTCGCCGGGGACTATCGCTGGTCGAGCTATCGATACAACGCCGATGGC
Organism: Coralloluteibacterium stylophorae; assembly: GCF_018122625.2. Lineage (GTDB taxonomy): Bacteria > Pseudomonadota > Gammaproteobacteria > Xanthomonadales > Xanthomonadaceae > Coralloluteibacterium > Coralloluteibacterium stylophorae. The sequence goes on from NZ_JAGQFT020000004.1 coordinate 407,198, forward strand.
CACCCCGATACGATCCTGACGCCACACCCTGAGTACAGGCCTTGGGGAGAACCAACGTCGAGCGCGCGGCCGCGTACAAAGCCTTCGTCAGGGAAGGCGCTGACCGGCCGAACACGACTCGCTACGCTCGACCACGCAACAGCAGAGAGTCTGGGGCTCCGAGAGCTTCGAGTCCCAGATCGAGGCGCTGACGCTCCGCGCCGTACGCGTGCGCCCGCGTGACCGGCCTCCGTGCGCCCCGCAGCACCGCCAGCGAATGAACCCGTCCCCTTACTCCACAGACCCCTTACTCCACACCTTATTCCCACCTGGTTCGCAGTGGTCGAGGGTTCATGGAGCTGTCCGATGTAGGATGGCGTTCAGGGGCGCGGAGCGGGTTGATCGATGAACGTGCGGACTGCGGCGATGGTTGCCTCGGGTGCTTCCTCCATGAGCCAGTGGCCGGCGCCCGGTATCACCACTTCGGTGACGTTGTCGGCGGCGTTACGCATCACCACGGCCTCGTTTGAACCAAAGGATTTCTCACCGCCGACCGCCAGAACAGGCATCGCCAAGCGGTGGGTCAGCACCGCCTGGTTGTCCTTCTCGTCCTGGCGGATGGCGCGGAACTGAGCAAAGGCCGAGCGCATCCCGCCCGGGCGTGCATACAGGGCAGCGTAGTGCTGGCGCGTCGCTTCATCGATTTTGCCCGGGCCCGCGGCGAACTCATTCCAGAAGCGGTCGAGATAGATGCGTTCTCGTCCCGCGACGAGCCGCTCGGCGTCTGCCCCCCCGAAATCGAAATGCCATAGCAACGGATTGCGCACGATCTGGTCCCACGGAGGGATCCCCGGCACGGGCGCATCCATCACCACTAGCTTGTCGGTAAGTTGCGGATACCGCGCCGCATAAGCGAAGGCGACCATCGTGCCGATGTCGTGCCCGACGACCATCGATCTGTCGATCCCCAGTTTCGACAGCACTTCACGTACATCGCCCGCCTGGGTCTTCTTGTCGTAGCCGCCCTCGGGGTGCGAGGACAATCCCATGCCGCGCAGGTCGGGAACGACGACAGTATGGTCGCGTGCCAGCGCTTCCGCCAGCGGCGCCCACATGTCACCCGTGTCGCCCATGCCATGGAGCAGCACGACGGCTGGGCCTTCCCCGCCGACGCGCACATGCAGTGTCGCTCCGCCCGAAGCGATATTTTCCGTGCGGAACGAGGAGGGAAAGGGGTGCACCTGTGCAGCAGCTGGAACAGCGATGCCCAGCGCCAGAATCGCGCCAATCAGAAAGCGGAGCATGTCATTTCTCCTGCGTCGGAATGGGAAGCGGGTGGAGGATAAGGTCGCCGAGATCGGCGGGCGATACGGCACGGCGGGCATGGGAAGTGGCCATCATGGATGTCTACTGCCAGGACAGTCGTGACGAAGAGCGATCCGATATTCGTGCTTTCGCGTGACGGGGTGATCCGCAGCAAAGGCAAAAGGCAGGTAAAAGGGGAAATAAGGGGCCAGGGAAAAGGGGTCGGGCAAAGGGGTCCGGTTCATTTTTTCCTACCTCTGAAGGCGCTGACCGCCGCCACGCCGGGAGGCGACCTAGCGATGCCGAAGTCGCTGCCTGCCCCGATGATCACGCACCTCGCCCTGCGCCCGATGCCTCATGGCCCGCCTTCCTCGCTTCGATCTTCCTTGGATCCCGCAGCACATCGTACAGCGCGGGAACAACCGCCAGGTCTGCTTCGCCGCCGAGATCGACTATTGGCAATACCTGCTGGAACTGCGCGAGGCATCGGTCAAGCACCGCTGCGCCATCCATGCCTACGTGCTGATGACCAATCACGTCCATCTCCTGGTCACGCCCGAGGAGGCCGGCGGCGTCTCCCGCATGATGCAGGCTATCGGACGCCGCTACGTTGGTTGCTTCAACGCCCGGTACCGGCGCACCGGCACCCTGTGGGAAGGACGCTTCAAATCCGCTCTCGTCGATAGCGAGCACTACTTGTTGCGGTGCTACCGCTACATCGAGCTCAACCCGGTCCGGGCGCACATGACCGCCTCGCCGGGCGGGTATCGCTGGTCGAGCTACCGATGCAACGCCGATGACCACCCCGATCCGATCCTGACGCCACACCCTGAGTACCTGAAGCGTCCTCGTTCTTTCGAGTCAGCCAGAACTAGAGGCAGTGGGTGAGTGTGCCATCGCGAAGCGAACCGGCGGAAGGCCGCCGAGGGCGCGATGCGGGCGGGTGTGGTTGTAGCGGTGCCGCC